>CAYXAU010000004.1:0-373476 GCA_964463045.1 uncultured Candidatus Sumerlaeota bacterium
CGTAAAGCCGGCGATGAAGCCCCTCAAAGGCGCCGATCAGATCGCCGTCGGGCGGAAACTCGACGGTGATGACGGCGCTTTGGCCCCGATACCGGAGATCGTACAGCCGCCGAGGGGACCCCAACCGCTCAGGTGGAATCCCTTCGGCCACGATCGCTTCGCCAAGCTGATGCTCCATGGCGGCCAGAGGGTCTTCCAGACCCCTCAGCGTCGCCGGCGTCAGCTCCCGTAGCACGTTCATCACCTCAAACTTCTTCACGTCGGCCATCCCCAACCCGAAGGCGCTCAAGACGCCGACCAACGGCGGAACCAGCGCCCGCCGAACGCCGAGATCCCGGCAAACCGCGCAGACGTGCTGGCCGGCCGCTCCGCCGAAGGCCACCAAGCCGTACTCGCGCACGTCATAGCCCCGGGCGACCGAAATCTTCTTGATCGCCGCCGCCATATTGGCGTTGGCGATCCGAGTAAGCCCCTCGGCCAGCGCGATCCGGCTGAGGCGACGGCCCGTCCCCGCCTCGACCCGCCGGCGTAGCTCATCCATCCGCCGCCGTACGGCCCCCTCGTCCAGCTCGAACGGGAATCGATCCGTCGGCAATCGACCCAGGAACACGTTCAGGTCCGTGACCGCCAGCGGCCCCCCGCCGCCGTAACAGGCCGGTCCGGGTTCGGCCCCGGCGCTGCGCGGGCCGACGGTCAACTTCTGGCCGTCGAAATCGCAGATGGACCCGCCCCCGGCGGCCACCGTTTCGATCGCCAGCATCGGCGCCACGACCCGGACCCCCGCCTTCACCGTCTCGTACTCATAGACGAACTCGCCGTCGTAGCGGCTCACGTCCGTGCTCGTCCCGCCCATGTCGAAGCCGACGGCGCGATCCCATCCGGCCCGGCGAGCGGCGGCGGAAAATCCCACGACCCCGCCCGCCGGGCCGCTCAGGATCAGGTCCTTCCCGCCGCAGGCGGCCGCCTCGGCCAACCCTCCGGCGCTCGTCATCAGCCGCAGCGAGCCCCTCGGGAGTCTTTCCAGGATCGACCGGACGTAATCCCGAATCACCGGACCCAGGTAGGCGTCGACGACCGTCGTATCCCCGCGCGCGATGAACTTGATCGTCGGCGAAATCTCCGACGAGACGGAGACCTGATCAAAACCGAGTTCGCGGGCCAGCTCGGCCGCCTCGGCTTCGTGCGCCGGATTCTGATAAGCGTTAAGGAAACAGATCGCCACCGCCCCGACGCCCTCGCTCCGAAGCCGGCGGAGGCTCGCCCGCGCCTGATCCCGGCCAAAGGCGTGGAGCACGGTTCCATCAGCGGCCATCCGTTCGTCAATCTCGATGACCCGCTCATAGAGCGGCGGCGGCTTCACGATCCGCAGATCGAAAAGCCGCGGGCGATCCTGATGGCCAATCCGCAGGGCGTCCCCGAAGCCCGCCGTCGTGATGAAGGCGGTGGGAGCCCCCCGCCGTTCCAGCAGGGCGTTCGTCCCCCGCGTCGTCCCCAGGCGCAGCTCCGCGCCGGCGAGCGGCTCGTCCAGCCGTTTGCCCCAGAGCAACCTCACGGCCAGGATCGGCGCCGGTTCCCCCGCCGAAAGCTCCAGGCGCGCTCCGACCGCCCAATCCGCCGCCGCGCCGGCCGCGAGCCGAATCGCCCCATCGCTCCCCCGCGAATGGAGGATCGAGACCTCCTGCCCCGGCAACTTCTCCCCGACGCGCCGGACGCGATAACCCGCGAAAAGGTCTTCCGGACGTCCCGCCAGCGCCGGCATCACCCACCAGCCGCCCTCGGCCCGCGCAGCCACTTCGGCCCGGACCGCTCCACTGCTCAGCACCTTGCAGAACTGAAGCTCCCCGGCCGGCGAGCAGGCCAGGCAGTCGGTGAACGTCCCCCCCACGTCAATCCAGAAGCGCCAGGGCTCCATCTTCGAGGTCAACGGGGGGCTGCCTGGGAGATCATCCTGAGTCTTGGGGACCCTTCGGGGGCCGCTCAGCCGAAAGTCCGCAAAAAAGCCATTGCAAAAAGTCACCCGTGTCGGCCAGCATAAGCGCTGTCCGTTGGAACGGGCGGGCGTATATCGCCTTCTGTTGAGTCAGGCAACTTCGCACCTCAATTCAGGTCATCGCCGCTGCGAAAAGGAGAGATGAGGCCATGAGACGGCTCGGCTTAACCGGTTTGGCTGCCCTCGGCATGATGGCCATGGGGTCGGCGGCGGCCACCGCGCTCGACGATAATGCCCCGGCGCGCGAGACCGTCACCTTTGCCAAGGATATCCTGCCCATCCTTCAGCAGAATTGTCAGGTCTGCCATCGCCCGGCCGGGGAGAACATGGCCGGCATGATCGCCCCGATGCCGCTGATGACCTATCGCGAGGTGCGGCCCTGGGCCAAATCGATCGCCCAACAGGTCCAGGCCAGGACCATGCCCCCCTGGTTCGCCTCGAAGGAGTTTCACGGCATCTTCGCCAATGAACGCACGCTGACCGACGCCGAGGTCGATCGGTTCGTCCGCTGGGTCGCCGCCGGCGCCCCCGAAGGCAACCCCGCCGACGCCCCCGCCCCGGTGAGCTGGAACACGACCGAGGAAGGCTGGTCGATCGGCACGCCCGATCTCATCGTCAGCCTGGCCGAGCCCTTCTGGGTCAAGGACGGCGTTGAGGACCTGAACATCTCGCTCAAGGCCGAGCCCATCACGGTCGAGATGCTCCCCGAGCCCCGCTACATCGCCGCCGTGGAGTTCAAGCCCGGCAGCGAGGTCGTCCATCACATCATCGGCTCCCGTCGCCACGGCGACGCCGAGGAGCCGGGGGCCGAGGGGATGATCGGCGGCATGGCCCCGGGGACCGACCCCTTCATTCTGCCCGAAGGCTATGGCCGGCTGCTGCTGCCCGGCACCCAGATGTATTTCCAGATGCACTACCACAAGGAGCCCGGCCCGGGCACCGGCGTCTGGGATCATTCCCAGATGGCCTTCAAGTTCCATCCCAAGGATCAGCCGATAAAGCGCAACGTCGAGTGGAGCCCCGTCGGCAATCGGGACTTTGAAATCCCGCCCACCCACGGCAACTGGATGGTCGGGGCCGCCCGCGTCTTCCCGCACGACACCACGATCTTCGCCCTTCTGCCGCACGCCCACCTCCGGGGGAAGGCCGCCCGCTACGTCGCCTTCTACCCCAACGGCCGCGTCGAGACGCTCCTCGACGTCCCGCGCTACGATTTCAACTGGCAGACGAACTACACCTACCGCGAGCCCAAGCGCATTCCGGCCGGCACGCGCATTGAAGTCACCATGTGGTTCGACAACTCGGAAACCCGCGGGGCCTACGTCCCCAACATCAACATCCATGAGCCCGTCCGCTTCGGCGGCCCCACGACCGCCGAAATGATGCTCGGCTGGATCGACTACGCCGAGGAAGTCGACGTGAATCACGCGGCGCTCCCCTAGGCTCCGGCAGCCCGTGGGCTCGTCCCCCGGCGGGGCGGAAACACCGGAGGGGGCATTCCTCAGGGGGGCCGAGTAAATCTTTTTATCCTGTAAAAAAATCTCGCCAGGATCCGCGCTTCTGGCTAGCATGAGCCCAAGCCTAAGACGGAAGTCCTTAAGACGACGAAACCGTCCTTAGCTCTTGACGAAAAGGCATGCGAAGGGAGGACCAGAGTCATGCGACTCTCCCGTACGATCCTCTCGGCGATGGCGCTGGCGGCGCTGATGTGGGTGGGCGGGGCGGCCCTAGCCGATGACAACGCCGAGCCCGGCCCGGCGACGTTCTACAAGGACGTCCTGCCGATCCTTCAGAAGAATTGTCAGGAATGCCACCGGCCCTCCGGCCTCAATATGGCCGGCATGATCGCGCCGATGGCCCTGACGACGTACCAGGAGGCTCGCCCCTGGGCCAAGTCGATCGCCCGCGTCGTCCAGGAGCGCGTCATGCCCCCCTGGCTGGCCGCTCCGGAATTCCACGGCGTTTTCGCCAATGAGCGCTCGCTCGGCGAGGACGAGATCGCCACGCTCGTTCGCTGGGCGACCGCCGGCGCTCCCGCCGGCAACCCCGCCGATGCGCCGCCGGCCATCGTCTGGCCGTCGGGCGGCTGGTCCTTTGGCGAGCCAGATCTCGTGATCCGGTTCGACAAGCCCTTCGTCGTGGCCGACGACGTCCAGGACCTCTACGCCAACATCACCGTCGACATTCCGACGACCGAGGATCGGTTCATCAGGGCCCTTGAGTTCCGCCCCGGAAGCCAGGTGGTCCATCACATCATCGGCCACGCCATCGGCAGCGGGGAGAGCTTTGGCCGCGGCGATAGGGGCATGATCGGCGGCATCGCCCCGGGCAATGACCCCGACACCTACCCCGACGGCTACGGCATCCTCCTGCCCGCCGGCGGCAAGTTCACCTTCGCCATGCACTACCACAAGGAGAAAGGCCCCGGCACGGCCGCCGAGGACGTCTCGGAGGTGGGCTTCAAATTCTATGAGCCGGGGACGAAGGTCAAACTGATCCATATCGAGTCGATCGGCAATCGCTTCGGCTGGGAAATTCCCCCGATGCACCCGTACTGGGAAGTCGGCTCGGCCAAAATCTTCGATCGGGACGTCATCCTGCTGAACATGATGCCGCACATGCACCTGCGCGGGCGCGCCGCCAAATACGAGGCCTTCTACCCGGATGGCCGCTCCGAGGTCCTGCTCTGGGTCCCCAACTATGACTTCAACTGGCAACTGACCTACGAGTACCCCGCCGATCAGCTCCGGCGCATCCCCGCCGGGACCCGGCTGGAAAACACCATGTGGTTCGAGAATACCCCCGAACGCGGCGAGCTCGCCGGGATCGACCCGACGCGCCCCATCCGCTTCGGCGGCCCGACGACCGACGAGATGGACCTCGGCTGGATCGCCTATGCCTATACCGAAGAGACCCCCGCCGAGGGGGTCGCCAGCCGATAAATTCTCCCCCCCCCGACGGCGCGGGCCCGCCGCGCCGTCAGGGGGAGGACCTTCCTCAAGGCCGAGCGGGGCCCGACCGAGGCCCCGCCCGGCCTTGACCGTTTTCCGGGGCGGGTTCGCCGGGGGCTGGGCCGCGCCCCGAGAAAATCTGATCGCGTTAAAATTTTCCTTGCCCGGCCACGTATGGAGGGGCTAGACTTAACATTGAAAACGGGGAAGAAAATTAATTTGCGAAGGCCTTGTCCCTTAGCCAGACCTCCCCAGGAAAAGGAGACCCTCATGAGCGCGCGCCGATGTCTCGGGACCTTGCTTCTGGCGACCGCGTGCCTGGGCATGACGTGGACGGCTTCGGCCGACGACGACAACGCCCCGGCCACCCGCGTCACCTTCTATAAGGACGTTCTGCCGATCCTCCAGAACAACTGCCAGGTCTGCCACCGGCCTTCCGGAGCGGACCTGGGCGGCATGGTCGCCCCGATGTCTCTGCTCACCTACGAGGAAGCGCGCCCGTGGGCCAAGTCGATCGCGCGCCAGATCGATGAGCGCCAGATGCCTCCCTGGCACGCCACCGATCAATTCCACGGCGTCTTCGCCAACGAGCGCACGCTCAAGAATGAAGAGCGGGCGACGATTCTGGAGTGGGTCAAGCAGGGCGCCATCGCCGGCAATAAGGCCGACGCGCCCGCTCCCGTGGCCTGGTCCAGCACCGAATGGGCTATTGGCGAGCCGGACCTCATCCTGGAGATGCCGGGGCCGTTCACCGTCGCCGATGACGTCGAGGACCTCTACGTCAACTTCACGGTGGATACGGGCCTGACCGAGGACCGGTGGGTTCGGGCCATGCAGTTCAAACCCGGCAGCACGGTCGTCCATCACATCATCGGCTACGTCTATAATCAGGGCGAAGTCGATTTCAACAATGAGCGCGGCATGATCGGCGGCATCGCCCCCGGCAATGACGCCAGCGCCTTCGCCGACGGCTACGGCTTCCGCCTCAATGCCGGCTCCAAGTTCGTCTTCGCCATGCACTATCACAAGGAAAAGGGCCCCGGCACGGCCGCCCCGGACCGCTCCAAGGTCGGCCTGCGGTTCTATCCGGCCGGCGTCGCCCCCAAGCAGGTCCACATCGAGGCCATCGGCAACATGGGCTTCGAAGTGCCGCCGTTCCATCCGGAGTGGACCGTCGGCATGGCCAAGACCTACGACCGGGACATCAAGATCCATTTCCTGATGCCGCACATGCACCTGCGCGGCGCCTACGCCAAATACACGGCCTTTTATCCGGATGGCCGGGTTGAGGAACTGCTCGAAGTCCCCCGCTATGACTTCAACTGGCAGACCAGCTACGAATACCGCGAGCCGAAGCTCATCCCGGCCGGAACCCGGCTGGAGGTCCTCATGAAGTTCAACAACACGGCCGAGCGCGGCTCCGATAACGGCTTTAATCCCTCCCGGGCGGTCCGCTTCGGCGGCCCGACGACCGACGAAATGGCCCTCGGTTGGCTCTCGTACTCCTACGAGGGAGAGGAGCCTGCGGCCGAGGACGTGGCTTCGGCCACCGAGTAACCTGATCGCCTGGCGCAAAGGTGGCGGCCCCCCGCCGCGCGCCGCGCAAGCCTCCACGAGCGGCGATCCCCCTTGACGGTGCGGATCGCCGCTCGCGCATTCTGGCGCGGCGGCGTTCGCGCGGCTCTTTGCCGGCCGTCCTCCTGCTTCGCCGCCCGGGTCCGGTCCCCGTAGAATCTGATTCAGGGGCAGGCTGCGTGAAGCCCCGGGAGGCCGCCCTTCCCATGACGCGGGGACGTTCGTCCGATTCAACCGCGGGCAAGCGGAGGCCGGCAGCGGGTCCATGCGCGCGGATCGCGTTGCCCCCGATGGGGGCGCACATGTCGATCGCCGGCGGCGTGGATCGGGCGATCGACCGCGCCCGATCGGCCGGTTGCACGGCGCTCCAGATTTTTCTCAAGAACAACAATCAATGGCGGGGGAAACCGCTCTCGCCCGAGGCGATCGAGCGTTTCCGTCGGGAGATCGCGGCCGGCGATCTTGCCCCGCCGGTCGCCCACGCCGGCTATCTCGTCAACCTGGCGGGACCCCGCCTCCCCCTCCTGCGCCGCTCCCGCGAGAACCTGCTGGACGATCTGCTGCGCGCCGAGCAGCTCGGCGTGATCGGCGTCGTGCTGCACCCGGGGGCGCACCTCGGGCGCGGCGAGGCCCCCGCGATCCACCAGGTCGCCGATGAACTGAACCGATTATTCGACCGCACGAGCGCCAGCCGCGTCGCCATCTATCTGGAAACGACGGCGGGCCAAGGGACTTCGCTCGGCTATCGGTTCGAGCATCTCCGCGACGTGATCGACAGGGTCGCGGCCCAGGATCGGGTGGCCGTCTGTCTGGACACCTGCCACGTCTTCGCCGCCGGCTACGATCTGCGGAACGCCGAAGCCGTCGCCGCCACGCTCACGGGCTTCGACCGCGTTGTCGGCCTCGACCGACTCCGGTTCCTCCACTTCAATGATTCCAACCGCGAGCTTGGCTCTCGCGTGGATCGCCATGCTCACATCGGCCAAGGGCACATCGGCGAGCCGGGCTTCGCCGCCCTCATGCGCGAGCCGAGGCTGGCCGGCCTTCCTCGCGTTCTCGAAACCCCCAAAGGCGAGGACCTCGCCGAAGATCGTATGAATTTGGCGACCTTGCGGCGCCTGGCCGGAGCCTGAGACCGCCCTTCAGGGGCGCTCCGAGGCGACCCATCACCGAGCGCGGAGCGGCGCGCGGCGAGGCGCCGTGACCGCCCCGCCCTCGCCAGCGGCGGGCATCATGGCCCGCGAGGCGCCGAGCGCTCCGGTGGGGAGTTCATCCCCGGGCAAATCGACCGCGGGGGGGCGCGCCGCCATTCTCAGTTTGGGCCAGGCCGGATTCACCTCGCGCAGCAACCTGAGGGCTCGATCGCCCGCCGGATCAGCCGGAAGGGCGAAGGCGAGGTCCGGCGCCGACCCTGAGGCGCGCGTCTCATCCAAAGACCGGAAGGTGACCGTCTCCAGGCTTCCGCGGTCCCCGGCGATGATCCGCTCGGCGCGACGGCGGCTCGGTCGTCGCAGCGGGTCCTCGCTCGCTGATGCGACCAGGTTCCGCGTCGTCGCCTTAAAGCTCAACGAATCGAACGTCACGATCCGCGAAAAGGGATAAACGCGGCGCACTCGTTCCGCCAAGGGGGCCTCCCCCCAAAGCCCCCCGTCCTTGACAAAGGCTGATAAGCTCCCCCAGCGCGCCCCCACCAGAGGCGAACGCGGCCAGAACCAATCCGGCGAGCGCGCGTAAGCCTGAACCAGCGCCGGATCGACGTGGGGCGGCTCCCCCCTTTCGCCGCGGTCGTCTGCAAGCGCCCCGTGGCCCCGTCGTGCCTGGTCGATCCGATAGACAAGCTCCTCATCGAGCCCGGGCAGGGCCGCCAACACGACCGGGGCCGCCGTGTTCAAGTTGATTCGTCCGAAAATCGCCGGGGAGCAGCCGGCCGCCTCTGGGGCCGCTGCCCGCGCGGCGTCGCGGCGGCCTTCGGGACTCAGACTTTCCAGGGAAAGCGCGGGCGCCGCCGGGGCCGGGGCGGAGGAGGGTGGGGGGTCGATCGCGAAACCGTCAACGAGGGCGATGTCAAAGTTGTCCGGCCCCGCCCCTTCCAGAACCGGCAATCGCCAGCCCATGTGCGCCGGAGGCGTCCTCGACGACGGGTCCTCGGGAGCGAAGGCCGTGGAAACGAGCATGGCCTCCAGCGGCGACTTGAACGGCTGATCGTGAAGCGATTCGACGAACCGGAGCGTGGCGTTGTTCCTGACCTCCCAGGTCGCGGAGCCCTCGTTGGGCTCAAGCGGCGTCGGCAGCGTTTGCCGCGCGTAGCGCAGCCGGGGGTCGAGCCGCTGGAAGGAAAACCCCGGCCCTGCAAGGCCGCCCAACCCATACTCGAAGGCGTCGATCAAAAGTCCTTTGGGATCGTAGAGGCGGACCTCCCCGCCGAGATTCGGCAGGTCGAAGTCGGCATCCTCGATCAGCCGCCGCCGGACGCCGTCCGGAACCACGCCATAGAGGTCATAAAACGAACCCGTCCCCCGCGGCTCGGGCTCCGGATCCCGCGAGTTGTCGTAATCGTCCGTCACGACGAGGATTCCCCCCGGCGGCAACACCCCCTCCAGCGTGACCCAACTCCGGCCCGTTTCCAGCCGCCAGCCGGTCAGGTCCAAGGTCCGGCTCCAGGGATTGATGATCTCGACGAACTGGCCGTCGTCGCCGTCCTCGTCGAGGGACATCGAATCGGCGCAGACTTCATTGATCAGGGGCGTGATCTCGGCGCCCCAGAACTTCTTCCCGCTCGACGGCGCCGTGAATTCCGTCGGGACGTGATCCGGATCGCGGCGGTCCACCAGGTTGACGACGAACTGACCGATCAGATCGGCCGAGACCGAAGGGAACCGGCGCCGAAGGGTCTCGTATAACTCGATCGGCGGCGCCGTATTGAGATCGGCTTGCGGTAGACCCCATCCCGGACGCATCGGATCCTCGAACGCCGCGGCCGAGGCCGAAAACACCGTCAGATACGGCCGGAGCGCCTCCAGCAGCTCCGGCGTCACGCCATTGATGTCCAGCAGCTCCTCCAGACGGGTGAAGGGGCGGTCGTCGCCTCGCGGCGGCAACCGCAGGTCGGCGATGAACTCCTCGAATTCATCAATCGCCTCGCCCGGTTCATCGACGCCTCCATCCTGGTTGTTGTCCCGCCCGTCCGTGCCGGCGGACTCTCCCGATTCGTCGATCCGGCCGTCGCGGTTGTTGTCCCGCCCGTCGGCCCCCCATGCAAGCCCCGCCTCCTCGGGATTGTCGATGATCCGATCGGCGTCGTTATCCAGCCCGTCGGAGGCCGGTTGGGCCCCGGCATCATTGGCGTTGTCGTCCCGCCCGGCCACGCCCGGCCGGCCGTCCGCCCCGAAGCGGCGGCGAGAGACCGCTTGAGCGATATCACCGGCCGACCGGCGCAAGCTCAGCCCGCGGGCGCTCACCACCCGTTCGATCAACCCCGCCAGATGCTCCTCGCGCGGAGCGCGTGCGGGTTCCTCGTCGTCAAAATCAAAGGCCTGGGGATCGGCCCCGCGGGCCGTCCCGCGCGCCGGAACGACCGAAGCGGGCCGCGCCGGAAGGAGAGCGTTCAGATTAAGCTTGGCCGATTCATCCTCGACGAGGCTCCGCGCCAGAGAACTCTCGGCCAGAAACGGAGCCGTGCGATCCCCCTCCCCGGCCGATGACCTCCTGTCGCCGCCGGTCGCTGTTCGTCGAAGCCTCCCGCCCGACACGCGCCCTTCGCTCTCACCGATCGGGCTCGGCGCCAACGCCAGGCGCAGGGGCGCTCGCGCCTCGCTCGCCGACCACCGGCCGGTGCTGGGGTCGAAACGGACGGGAAGCGCCTCCGAGACCGCGCCCGCCGGCGATCCCGCCGCGACGGTCAGGGGCGGCAGGCCCGTCAGGGCGGCCACACGGGCTTGGACGGCGTCGGCGGCGTTGCGGGCCGAGACAAGTTCGCTGCGGGCGACATAAGAGAGCGTGACGGCCAGCAAGGCGACCACGGCCAGCATCGCCACGACGACCAGATAGACCCCGGCCCGACGGCGGCCGGCGCGGAAAGGACGGCGGCGCCCGATCATAGATTCGGCCTCGGATAATTGGCGCGGTCGATCGTGTCCTCGATATTGATCACCGTGCAGATAAAAACCGTTTCGACGCGCGTCCCCTCCCGATAGGTCTCGAACGGCCGCGGATCGGCGTAGAGCGTCAGGCCGACGAACAGACTGGCCGGCAACGGCAGCCGCGGCGGACGGAAATTCCGAAAGTCGGTCGAATCCCATCGCTCGACCCAGTAAGGCCGATCCTCCCGCGGCGCGCCGGGGTTGGGATTCCCGTTGGGGTCATAATACAAAATGTCCAACCCGAGGACGCCGAAGGCCAGCGGCGCGACGGTCTCCACCGGCTGCGTCGCCGGATCCACGAATTCCGTCCGCGCCTGACGCACCAGCACGGCCGGCTCGCCGTCGAAGGCGTCGATGGCATAGGTGATCGTCTGAAGCAGGATTTCGGAGGGCCCGGGCGGCGGGAAGACGCTGAAGACGACGGCGTCGCGTCCGAAGCGATTGTCCTCGTCCACGCGCCGGTCCCCCAGGTCGTCCTTCGGCCCGGAGTAAAGCGTCCCGAAGCGTCCCTGCGTCGTATATTGGAAGCGCTCGACGAAGGCTCCCTCTCCGCCGATCCGCGCGTGGAGATCGTCCCGCGCGGCGACCCAGTCGCCGTCGTCGTCCCGGCCGTTCAGGATCTCCTCGTCCACCCGGCCGTCGTTGTCGTTGTCGATTCCGTCGCCGAATTCCAGCGTGCGGTTGACTCCCAGGAGCAGAAATTCCCCACCGGCCCGGTTGATCGCCTTGACCTCGTCGAAAATCGTCATCAACGCCGCGCGTCCGTTGCGGAACGCCTCGACGCGCGCCTGAGAGCGATTGGACGTCTGAATCATGCGGAGAAAGGTCGTGTAAAGCGCCCCGAGAAACACGGTCGCGATCGCCATGGCCACCAAGGCTTCAACAATCGTGAAGCCCGGGCTGCGGCTCCGGACCGCCGGGGGGGCGCTCGCGGACTGAGCGTTCTGGAGCCGCCCTCGCATCGCCTACTGGAACCTGTATTCGTCCAGAATCTTCGGCCGAGGCTTGAATTCCGGGGATTCCTGAATGATGACGCGGGCCACCCCGGGATCGTCGCGCGGATCATCCGGGTCGTCGATCGGCGCCCCCGAGCCGCCGCGTCGCAGATAAAGCAACGTCGTCGAGCTGAACCGATACGCCAACCGCCCTTCAAGGGCGAACGGGACCGGGTCGGTCGGCGCCTCCAGCATCCGGATTGCCTCCAGTAGCTTGCCGTCCCGGTCGTTGTCCCGTCGGATCTCCTCGATTTTCATCATGGCCAGCGCCGCGCCGATGGTTCGCAACTCCGCCTCTTCGTTCGCGCGCAGGACGAACGAAAACAGCGTGACGACCCCCAGCACGCCCACCGTCAGCACGACGACGCTTACCAGGATTTCCAACAGCGTAAAACCCGCCGGCTCCGGGCGGCTCCCCCCCAGGCGATCCGGCGCTGACGCCACGACGCTCGCTCCGCGCTCAAGCCTGAGGCCGGCTCAGGCCGATCGACGTTCGAACAGTTTATTGTGCCCCGTCGGCCCGTATAGGCGCACGGTGTAGAGGTTGCCGGGGACCGTGGGGTCATCCCGCGCGTGCACGAAGACGATCCGACTGTCGCGGCTCGCGCTGCCGTCCGGCCCAAACACGAACCGCTGCAACCCCGAGGTGGCCGGCGCTTGGGCCCCCGTATCCTCAACCCCGACCACGCGGACGTGCGAATGCAACGCCTCGGCGGGGACCACCTTGGGTCGCACGACGCCCGGCGCCGTCCCGGGCAGCGAATCCTCCTCCGGCGGCTCCGTCACCTCATCGACCCAGAAGTTCCGCTCTCCCAAATCCAGCGTGACCTGAAAAAAGCCGTTGCGAGCGATCGCCAGGGCTCGCGCCGTTGAGAGCGCGTGACTGAATCGCCGGGCCGAACTCTCCACCGGACGCGTCCGATCGAACAGCCGCGTCCCGGAAAAGCCGATCACCGCCAACACCATCCCCAGCACCAGGATGGTCAGCAACTCAACGATCGTGAATCCCCGGCGGCCGACGACGGTCGGCTCCATGCCCGGGCGGTCGGCTAACTTAAGACCCATGAAGCCTCTGCGCCCTCAAAAAGCGTATATCCCAGGGGGGGGCGTGTCAACGTCGCCCCCCGGGGAGCGGAGGGTGGGGGCGTGGCGGCGGGAGGCGCTTGAATCCTGGGGGCCAAAGCGTGTATGATCGTCCGTTTTGCGCCGGGGATGAAGGCTTCGGACTGTGAATCCGACCGTCCGCGAGATCGCCAAGCCCTACCTGAAGGCTCAAATCCCCGATTTTCGGGCCGGGGACACTGTCTCGGTCGCCGTCCGGATCGTCGAAGGGGACAAGGAGCGCATTCAACGGTTCGAAGGGGTGTGCATCGCCCGCCAGGGGTCCGGCCTCAATGAAACCTTCACCGTCAGGCGGGTTTCTTTCGGCGTCGGGATGGAGCGGATTTTTCCGATTCACTCCCCCCGCATCGAATCCATCAAGGTCATTCGACACGGCCGAGTCCGCCGCGCCAAGCTTTACTACCTCCGCGAGCTTCGGGGGAAGAAGGCTCGGCTCTCCGAAACGCGGCGCAAGCGCCTGGCCAAAGGCCATCTGATCGACCTGATCTTGCCCGAGGCCGGCCGGGAGGATTACGCCGAAGGCGGCGGCGCCGGCGAAGGGGCCGAAGCGGACGAGGGATCGAGCGCCTGAGGCGCCCCGGCTCCCTCTCCCCCGCCGGTAGATTCTTCGCAAGAGGCTCCCTGCCCATTCAGGGCGCGCGCGGCGCCGGGGCCGAGCATGGGTTCACTTGAGCTGGAAGGTCGGGTCGCCCTCGTCACCGGAGGCTCCCGTGGGATCGGCCGGGCGATCGCCGGGGCGCTCGCCCGGGCCGGAGCCTCCGTGGTTCTGACCGCCCGGACGGCCGAGGCGGCCGTCGCCACGGCCCAGGGTCTCGCCGAAGCCACGGAGGGCCGGATCGAGGGCCGACCTTGGGAAGCGCGGAATGAACCGGCCGCCCCGGCCTTGACGGCGGCGGTCCTGGAACGGTTCGGCCGGCTGGACATCCTCGTCAATAACGCCGGCCTGACGCGAGACAACCTCCTCCTGCGGATGAAAGATGAGGAGTGGAAGACGGTAATCGAGACCGACCTGGAAGGGGTCTTCTATCTGACCCGCGCCGCGCTCCGGCCCATGATCAAACAACGGGGGGGCCGGATCATCAACGTCAGCTCCGTGGCCGGGATCGTCGGCAACCCCGGCCAGACCAATTACTCGGCCGCCAAAGCCGGCCTCATCGGCTTCACCAAAGCCCTGGCCAAGGAGGTCGGCTCGCGCGGGATCACCGTCAACGCCATCGCCCCCGGCTATATCGAGACTGACATGACTGAGGGCTTGAACCCCGAGGTCAAGGCGCGGCTCAAAGCCGCCATCCCGCTCGAACGCTTCGGCTCGCCGGAAGATGTGGCCGGGGCCGTCCTTTTTCTGGCCTCCCCGGCCGCGGCTTACATCACCGGCGCGGTGCTTCAGATCGACGGCGGCCTAGCCATGTGATCGGGGCCGGGGCCGCCGTCCGTCTCAATTCAGCCTTCAGATGAGGGCAAGTTCCATCGGGACCGGCGCGTGGCGGCGCTCCAGCTCAAGCAGGAAGGCTTTGTTCCTCATCCCGCCGCCATAACCGGTCAGCGCCCCGCCGGCGCCGATCACGCGGTGGCAGGGGATGACGATCGGCAACGGGTTCTGGCCATTGGCGGCGCCGACGGCCCGCGCGGCCTGCGGCCGACCGATCCGGCGCGCCAGCTCCCCATAGCTCAACGTCGTCCCATAAGGGATCTCCGCCAAGGCGCCCCAGACCGCGAGTTGAAAGGGGGTCCCCTCGATCTTGAGGGGGAGGTCGAAGTCACGGCGGGCTCCCCCGAAGTATTCCGTCAGTTGCTCGGTCAGGTCGACGAAGGCCTCGGGAGCCTCCACCCAATCCGGCGAAGGGCTCTCCACGGCGCGGCGGCCCTCCACCATGTCGATCCGCCGCAATCCCTCGGCGTCACTCAGGACGAGCAGGTCCCCCAGCGGGGATTTGAGATAGGCATACCGAACAGCCAGGGGTCCCGAACTCGAAGAAGCGCGCGAGGATTTCATCTGGCTCCCTTTCCGGCTTCGCTGGCGATAGCCTCGTTGCTCGGACCCAAACGCGGACCCCCGAAAACGCCGAGCGTGGCGGCCCTGAGAAGGAGCCCGCCACGCCTGGCAAGGTTCATTGTTGGGTCGCCGGAGGGCTCAACGACGCCCGGCGATGAGCGCCTCGCCGTGCTCGGCGTAGAGCTTATCCAGATCGCGCGGCTCCGTGTGCGTGTAGCTGATGTAGCCGATCATCATCTCGTCGGTCGTCGGGCCGCCGAATCGAACGGGGATCGTCGGATTCGGGTTGGCCGGGTTGGCCGCCGAGTTGTCGAATCGGGCCGTGTATTCGATTCGCGTGCCGGCCGGAATCCGCTTCGGCTCCCGGAACGCGTAATAGGTCTGCCAGTTGAAGTCCCACCGGGGGACGTGAAGCAGGACCTCCTTCGTGCCGTCCGGGTAGTAGGCGACGTATCGGGCGTCCTTCCCTCGCAGATGCATGTGGGGATGGAAGCCCAGGATCGTCGTGTCTTCGGGGAACGTCCGGGCCGCCCCGACCGTCCACTCCGGATGACCCGGCGGAATCTCGAAGCCGCCGTTGCTGATCCCGTTGTAGTCCACCAGATGCTCGACCTTCTCTCCCTCCGGGACGAACTTGAAGGCCACCATCGACTGATCCCACTGGCCCGTCCCCGGGCCCGGCTCCTTGTGATAGTGCATGCTGAAGACGATGACCGAACCCTTGAGGAGCCGTTTGGCGTGCCCGGGCGGGAAAACCAGAGGCTCCTCGCCCGGCGCGATCGATCCCAGGCCATACCGGCGCGACTCATCGATCTCGGAGCCGGGGGCGAAGGCATAGCCGACGATGTGGTGAACGACCGGGCTGCCCCCCTTCCATTCGATGGCTTGCACCCACCGGTCCTCCGACAGTTGCTCCTCCGTGAGCGCCGGGGCGCGCAACGTGATGTATTGGTCCTCGACGCTGTCCTCGACGAAATAGGGTTCAATTTTGACGACCAGGTCCGGCTCGCCGATCATCCACGGGCCGCGGGAAGCGAAATCCCGCGGCGGCGGGGCATCCTCGGCGCGTCCCCGCTGAGCGCCCAGCTCGACCCACCGGATGAGCGTCGCGATCTCGGCTTCCGACAAGCGGCGCTCGTTCAGGAAGTGGCCCGCCTGCTCCTCCGAGGCGAACCACGGGGGCATCCGGCGTTCGGAGACCACCTGAGCGATCGACTTGGCCCACGGGCGGACCTCTTCAAACGTCAGAAGCGACATCGGGGCCACCATCCCCGTGTAATTGTCCCCGTCGGGACGATGGCACGCCTGACAGTTCTGCTGCAGGATCGGCAGGACGTCCTTATAAAACGTCACCGGGCCGGCCGGGGCGTTGTCGTCGGCCGCGCGGGCCGCCGCCGACCCCAGAACGCCCACGACCGCCACCACCACCATCAGCCTCCATCCGCACTTCATTGTTTCGACCTCGCTTTCCTCGATGGGTGATCGGCTCGTTTATCCTCGCCTTCGGGCGACGCGTCCCTGCGCCGGGGATTCTCCCCGACCTCGGCTCAATCGAACCTGTCCAGGTCCTCCACGCCGGTCCCGCCCGGCCCGAAATGGTGAGAGGCAACGTCCTCGATCGGGCGGGCGTTGGCGTATTCGGTCCAGCCGATGTTCATCTCATCGGTCGTCATCCCGCCGAACCCGACGGCCCGGCCAGCGTCCTCGACCAGGGGATTGGCCGTCGAGTTGTCGAACCACATCCGGACCTCCAGGCGGGAACCCGCCGGGACGAACTTTGGCTCCCTGAACGTGTAGGTCAACTGCCAGTTAAAGTCGTAGCGGGGAACGTCCAGAATGACCTCGCGCCCGCCATCGGGATAGACCAGCTCATACCGGGCCGCCTTCCCCCGCCAGTGCATGTGCGGCATCATGTTGATGATGAAGGAATCCTCCTGGAAGGCGTGCGCCGCGCCGACCTCCCAATTGCCGTGGTGCGGCGGAATCTCCCAACCGCGGGAACTCACCCCGGCGGCCCGAACCACGTACTTGACCGCCTCGGTGTGCCACTTGATGGCGATCATTGACTGATCCCACAGGCCCGTCCCCGGCCCCGGCTCCTTGTGGTAGTGCATCCCGAACGTGATCCGCGAACCCTTGCGGACCATCTTGCCGTAACCGACCGGCCACAGGTCGGGGCCATCCCCCGGAGCCGTGCCGATCAACTTGCCGCCGCAGATGGGGTCGGCCACCGGTTGCCCGTTGGCGTCCAAGGGGGTCACGCGCGCCCCGCCGTGATGCACGATCTCGCTGCCGGGCCGGAACTCGATCCAGTGGACCCACCGATCCTCCGGTAACTGCTCCGGCGTCAGGACGACCTCAAAGCTGGGCTGGATGTCCTCAACCTCGTCGGCCACCCAATAGGGCTCCGGCATTTTGATGATGATGTCGGGCTCGCCGAACGTCCAGCCGGCTCCGGAATTGAAGTGCCGAGGCGCTGGAGCGTCCTCAGGATTGCCCGCCGCCGCCCCGGTATTCGCCCAGGTCGTCAGCGTGGCGATCTCTTCATCCGTCAGCCCGCGCTGAAGCTCGAAAACGCCGTTGAACTCCGGCGAGGCGAACCAGGGCGGCATCCGCCGCTCGCCCGTCTCTTTGGCGATCGATTTGGCCCAGGGACGGACCTCCTGATAGGTCGTCAAGGCCATCGGGGCCACCATGCCGGCCATGTTGTTGCCCGCCGGGTGATGGCAGTCCTGGCAGTTGTTCTGAAGGATGGGCAGGACGTCCTTGTAAAACGTCACGCGCTGCGCCGGCGCATTGTCGTCGGCCGCCGACGCCGCCCTCCCCAGACCCATCGTCAGACCCACCGCCCCTAAGAGCGCACAGATTCCCTTCGAACGCTGCATGGTCTTTCTCCGTTTGACAATTGACCACCCCTGACGGCGCAAGGGCGTGGTGCGCTAAGTTGTAAAAGTATGGCCGGCCTTTACGAGACTGTCAATGCCCAGTTTAAGGCCGGGAGGGGCCCTCTGGGGGCGGCCCGCCCCGGGCCCCCGCCTCCCGCCTTCACCGACCCGCCCCCCTCCCCGCCTTGCGGCCCTGCAACGGCCCCGGCTAGACTGCCCAGCGCCTCTGATCTTCCGTCGGGACGCTTCCCCTCGTGAGTCACCGCCGCCGCCGGCCCGCAAAGTCCCCCCCCGCCGACTCCGCCTCGAAGGCCAAGGGATCGTCCCCTGCCCCGTCCGAGGGCGCCGGCCACGGCCCGGTGAGGCGGCAGACCGTTGATCCAAGCCTCCCCTCGGGGGAAGGCCCTCCGCGGGGTCGTGAGAAGCTTCCGCCGGTGATTTGGAGGCTCGTGATCCTGGCCCTGGCGCTCCGATTGCCTGGCGTCCTGGGATTCGGCCTCTGGCTGGACGAGATCACGCTTCACGGCTACGCCGCTCAGCCCTGGGCCGCCGTCTTTCGAAACGTCCATTGGGCCCACGTGATCCCCGTCAAGGCCCTGCTCTCGCTGGCGGACCGGGAACCGCTCCTCCGCCTTCCCTCGTTGCTCTTCGGCGTGGCGTCGATCCCCCTGGGATTCGTCGTCGGGGCGCGGCTCGGGGGCCGTCGGGTGGGCGTGCTGTTCGCCTGGTTTCTAACGGCCGTTCCCTACTTCATCAATTACTCGATCGACGCGATGTACTATGCCCACCTGATGTTCTGGGGGCTTCTGGGACTTTACCTCACGCTGCGGCTCGTGGAGACCGGCCGGTTCCGCTACTGGGCTCCCCTGGCCGCCTGCGCCGTTCTCGCCTTCTTCGTCCATCCCTTCTCGGCGCTCTATTTCGTCGGCCTGGCGGTTGTGGCGTTGCCGGCTCAAGTCTGGTCCCATGCCGAACGCCTCCGGGCCGAAGGGTCGGCCCGTCTTCGCCGTGCCTTCCTGATGGGGTGGGTGGGGCTCGCGGCGGGGATGGGCGTGGGCATCCTGCTTTTCGCCCTCCTGGCCCCCGGCCCGTGGGATCAGCTTCGCGGGTTTGCCGTGGACTTCGCCGGGATGCTCAGCCTGGGTAGCTCACCGGAAGGGGCCGAGCCTTCCCTGGCGTTCTTGACAACGTACTTGAGCCGGGTCGGCCCGGCCACTTTCGTGACGCGTAACGCGTCCCCGGCCGAGCAAGGCCTCGCCCTGATCGGCGCCTATTCGATCTTCGCCTTGTTCCTCGGGGGGGTCGCTCTCGCCTGGGGGCGGCGTCCCGCCTGGGCCGGGGTGTTGGCCCTCCCCTTCCTTCTGAGTTTCGGGGTCATCTTCAACTTCCAGAGCGGCCATTTCTTCCATATTCGGTACTTCAGCCCGCTCGTCCCCCTTTACTGGCTCGGCGTGGCGCTCGCCCTGGATCGCCTGATGGAGCCGGTGAGCTCCCCCTGGCGGGTGGCGGTGGCCGTGGCCCCCGTGGTCTTCGCGCTGCCGCAATTCGGCTTCCTGGCCGCCGCGCTGGTGACGGGCGAAGGACGCAACTGGGATCGGGTCATGCCCCGGGTGCTTGCCGAGGTGCGTCACGACGCCCCTTTCATTTACACCACGCAGCCCGAAGACCCGATCGTCCCCTATTACCTGGCCAAATACGGCCTCGATCCGGCTCAGGCGCGCCGATTGAGATTCACCACCGACCGGCCCGCCTTCGCCCAAGCCGAGCTCATGGACCTGTGCTATCGCACGCCGACGCTCGTTTACGTGGCGAGCTGGCACGAGAACCATTCGCCGGAGGCGCTGGCTTGGGCGGCGTCGCGGTTGGAGCCGGTCGCCGCCTCGATCAACGTCCTCCAGCCCGCCAACGACTTCACGGCCTATAAATGGACCCTGGGGGGGCGATACGTCCTGCCGCCGCGCATCCTCCGGATCGAGCCGGCACATCATGCCGGCCATGCCGCCTCGCTCTACGCCACCGGCCTCGTCGTTGAGCAGACCCTCCCTTACGAGATTCGGTTCTACCCGCATCACCTCCCAACCGGAGAGCAGCCGGTCGTCGAGATCGACAATGCGACCTTGAAGCTCGTCCCAGGCCGCTCCGGCGCCGGCGAAGACTTCCTCGGCGGGCAGGTCGAACTCACCGCAGGCCCGCATCATCTCTCCTGGAACCTCTCAGGCCCCCCCGTCATGGTGCACCGGATCGAAGTCATTCCTCGCTTCCCGGAGGGCCTGATTCGGGTCGACGCCGCCCTCCCCTTCGACGTCTCGCCCGACGTCTGGACCTGGACGCCCCTCGTGGAGGGCCGGCGCGTTCTCGCCTTCAAGCGAGACGCCTCGGCCCGTTACGCCCTCGGCCTGGCCGAAGGGGGGCGCTACCGCTTGACTTGCGAGGGTCGCGACGACCCGCCGGAACCCATCTGGATGGAACTGCGGTTGGACGACCGTGCCGTCGGCGTCCTCGAGTTCGGCCGGCGCGACGGGCGATGGCGTGGCCTCGGGTTTGACCTGGAGATCGAGCCCGGCGACCATGTCCTCGAAGCGCGCTTCCTCAAGTCGGGAACCCCCGGCCGCCGGCCGCCGGATGACCTCGAGCACGACGGCTGGCTTCGCGAGATCACGCTGCGTCCGACCGTCGCCCCCGGCCCCGACGAGCGGTTCTTCATCCCTGTCGGCACGCCGAGGCCGGTCCCGTTGGACCCACCCGGCGCCGCGGAGCTCGTCGAGGGCTGGGCCTACGTCGCCCGGGAAGACCTCCGCCCGACGATCCAGATCGACGCCGAGACCGGCCAGGGGGTGTTCTCGGCGACGATCCCGCGCCTCGCCGACGGCCTGCTGCTGGCCGCGCCGCCGCAACCGGTCGGCCCCGCCAGGCTCGGTTACTTCTCCGCCCGGCTGCGCGCCGAGAATCTCATCAATCACTCGATCAACATGCGGGCCCGCTACCTGGACGCCGAGGGCCGGCCCGTCGGAGAAGCGATCGTTAGCGGCTCCGGCCTCACGGCAACGACCGACTGGGTCCGCTTCGTCGAATTTCGGCCCGTCCCCGAGGGCGTCGCCGCCGTTCAGCCGATCCTCTGGGTCTATCCCAATGGGCGGCGCCCCTCGCCCGCCGACGGTCGCCTCTACTTCACCGGCCTTCAGTTGGAAGCCCCCTGAAGCGCGCGGGGCTTACCGAGGTGGACTTTCGGCGGCGGGCCCGGCGGGGACGGCGGCTGCCGCTTCCCGCGCCCAGGCGATCACGTCCCGCAGAATGTCGTCGATGCTCCTCAAGCCGGTCCACGCAATCACGGACCGGAGCTTGGCCACGTTCGGAACGCGACGCTCCATATCCTCGAAATCCGGCCCGAAGGCTTCGCCAAAGGGAACGTGGCGGATCTCGGAGTCGCTCCCGGTCAGGGCGACGACCCGCTGGGCCAGCTCGCCGATGCTGATCTCCTCCTCCGACCCGACGTTATAGACCTCGCCGACCGTGGCGGGGCTCTCCATCAATTCGATGGCCGCCCGAACGACGTCGGCCACGTGGGCGAAGCACCGCGTCTGACGCCCATCGCCGTAGACCGTCAACGGCTCGCCGGCCAACGCTTGCCGCACGAACCGCGGGATGACCATCCCATATTGGCCCGACTGGCGCGGGCCGACGGTGTTGAAGAATCGGGCGATGACGACCGGCGCGGCGCGCTCTTTCCAGTAAGCCAACGCCAGGAACTCATCGATCGCCTTCGAGCAGGCGTAGGCCCATCGCGGGCAGGTCGTCGGTCCCAGTTTGAGATCGTCCGCCTCGGCCAGCGGGATTCGGATCCCCTTGCCGTAAACCTCCGAGGAGGAGGCGATCAGAACCTTCTTCTTCCGTCGCGCGGCCAGGTCGAGCACGACCTCGGCCCCCCGGATATTGGTCCGGATGGCCCGGGTCGGATTTTCGAAGATCAGCCGAACCCCCACGGCGGCCGCCAGGTGAAAGACGCCGTCGGCGACCTCGATCAAGGGGGCCACCACCGCCGGGTCGGCCACGTCTCCGACGGTCAGGCCGAACTCCTCGCGCGGTTTCAGGTCGCGGAGGTTCTCCAGGCTGCCCGTCGAAAGATCGTCCAGAACCTGGACGCCGCAACCCCCCTGTAGCAACGCCTCGGCCAGGTGCGAACCGATGAACCCCGCCCCGCCAGTGATCAGATAGCGGGTCATGTCACGTGCTGAACCGCGGGGGTCATCGGTCGTCGGCGTGGGAAAAGACGTCCGGTCTGCTCATGATGACTCACACTCAAGACTATACGGGACCTCGAGGAGCCTCAATCCGAGAACGTCGCCGGCGGTCCAAGCGATGTCTTTGCGAACCGACGGGTCCGGGGCCGTCGCGGCTGGCGGCTGAGCATTGTGGCCATGAGCGGGCGGGATGGTATAGGCTATCGACGAGCGCCCTTGCGGCGCCGGTCAAGAAGAGCGTTAAGGCGACAGCCTTTGCCGAGAACCCCCTCTCCCCTGATCGAAAAGCGGATTTGCGTCACCGGAGGCGCGGGCTTCCTCGGTCGCCACGTCGTCGAGGCTCTGGCGCGTCGCGGCTGCGCCTCGGTCGCGGCTCCCCGGCGGGCCGATTACGACCTGGTCGAGGTGGCCGACGTGCGCCGGCTGTTCCGCGATCTGCGGCCCGAAATCGTCATTCATCTGGCCGCCGTCGTCGGCGGCATCGGCGCCAACCGGGCCGAGCCGGGCCGCTTCTTCTACGAAAACCTGATCATGGGGGCGCAACTGATGGAAGAAGCCCGCCGCGCGGGCGTCGAGAAATTCACGGCCGTCGGCACCATCTGCGCTTATCCCAAATTCACCCCCCTTCCGTTCCGCGAAGAAGACCTCTGGAACGGCTATCCGGAAGAAACGAACGCTCCCTATGGCCTGGCCAAGAAGATGCTGCTCGTCCAGGCTCAGGCATATCGCCGCCAATACGGCTTCAACGCCATTTACCTCCTGCCGGTCAATCTCTACGGCCCCGGCGACAACTTCGCCCCCGAGAGCTCCCACGTCATTCCGGCCTTGATCCGCAAGCTGGCCGAAGCGCTGGAATCCGATGCCCCCGAGGTCGTCTGCTGGGGGACGGGGCGCGCCACGCGCGAGTTTCTTTACGTCGAGGATTGCGCCGAGGCGATCGCCCTGGCCACCGAACGCTATGACGGCGACGCGCCGGTCAACATCGGCGCCGGCCGCGAAATCAGCGTCGAGGCCCTGGCCGAAACCCTCGCCCGGTTGATGGGCTATCAAGGTCGCCTTCGCTGGGACGCCTCCAAACCCGACGGCCAACCCCGTCGCTGTCTGGACACCTCCCGCGCGGCCCGCCTCTTCGGCTTCGAGGCCCGGATGCCCTTCGAGGAAGGCCTGCGCCGGACGATCGATTGGTATCTGGAGCATCGCCCGGCGGTTTCGGCCGCCCAAGCTCGCCCGTGAGGCCTGCTTCGCCATTGCCCGCCACGCCCGCCGAGATGGCCGACGCCGGCGCTTCGGCCGAAGCGCGAGAGCCCGCCGCCCCCCCGTGCCCCGCGCCGGAGGCCGTCGAGACGGGGGACCCGCCGGAGACGGTCGTTACGGCCGACGCCGGGGCGCGCCTCCTTCAAACCGTCCGCGATCTCTGGCGTTACCGGGACCTCTTCTGGGCCTTCGTTCTGCGTGACGTGAAGGTCCGCTATAAACAAACGTTCCTGGGCGTCGTCTGGATCGTGTTGCAGCCGTTGGTCGCCGGGGGGCTTTTTGGCTTCATCTTCATGCGGCTGGGGTTCATGGCCGAGGCGGGCGCCGTCGAGGCCGTCCTGTTTTTCGTCGCGGGCCTCGCGCCCTGGACGAGCTTTGCCTCGGCCGTTCAGAACGCCTCGCTCAGCATGGAAACGCACGCTCACCTGATCACGAAGGTTTATTTCCCCCGGATGGCAATTCCGGCGGCATACGTCCTGGGCGCGACGCTCGATTACGCCATCAGCTTCGCCGTTCTCCTCGCCCTGGCCGCCGCGGCGGGCAAGCTCGGCTGGGGGCTCGTCCTCGCCGGCCCCCTCCTGCTGACCCTCCAGATGGGTTTCGCCCTGGGTGTCGGCCTCTTCTTCGGCGCGCTCAATGCCCAGTATCGGGACGTGAAATACGCCATCCCGTTTCTGTTACAGGTCGGCATGTTGCTCACCGTGTTGTTGCCGCTCGATCAGTGGCCTGGCCCCGTCTCGAGCCTGCTGGCCTATAATCCGATGGGGGCCGTGGTGGAAAC
The DNA here is from genome assembly GCA_964463045.1 of uncultured Candidatus Sumerlaeota bacterium. Taxonomy (GTDB): domain Bacteria; phylum Sumerlaeota; class Sumerlaeia; order MVZB01; family JAJFLK01; genus CAYXAU01. Next base: position 23,924 of record CAYXAU010000004.1, read on the forward strand.
TTATCGCGCGCTCCTGAACGCCGAGGCAGTTCCGGGGACTCTGTTACTCAAGGGAACGCTCGTGGCGCTCGTCGGGTTGCTGGGGGGGGCTTGGTTCTTCGCCCGTCGGGAGGCCCGCATGGCCGACATCCTTTAGCCACGCCCGGCGCGCCGCCTCTCCAATGCCAGCTCCAACGACAAAAGCCCAAAGACGCGAAGGACCACCGATCGTGCCGAGGTGTCGCCCGTGGTTTGATGTCGTTCAGGCCCGGCGCCGGGTGAGATCATGCTCGCCGCCGGCGTAACCGCCGCCGCCGTCGCCGCGCCGTGGGCCGTGAGGCTCGAAGGGGTCGGTAAGCGATACCGTCTCGGCGAACGATCTCACCTCAATGAGAATTTTCGGGAAGCGATCATGACGGCATTTGGGGGGGCCCTTCGGCGGCGCCCGGGCGGCGGACGGCCGTGGTTCTGGGCCCTGCGGGACATCGATCTGACGCTGGATCGAGGCCAAACGCTCGGCGTGATCGGCCGCAATGGGGCCGGCAAATCGACGCTTCTTAAGATTCTGAGCCGGATCACGACGCCGAGCGTCGGGACGGTCCGATATCGCGGCCGCCTGGCGAGTCTCCTGGAAGTGGGGTCGGGTTTCCATCGTGAGCTGACGGGCCGCGAGAACATCTATCTGAACGGGGCGATCCTCGGGATGAAGCGAGCCGAGATCGACGGCGCCTTCGACGCCATCGTCGAATTCGCCGGCGTCGAAACGTTCCTCGACACGCCCGTCAAGTTTTATTCGAGCGGCATGTACGTGCGGCTGGCCTTCTCGATCGCCGCTCACCTTAGGGGGGAGATCCTCGTCGTGGACGAAGTCCTGGCCGTCGGCGACGCCCAGTTCCAGAAAAAGTGTCTGGAGAAAATGCGCGACGTGGCCGGCGGCGGACGGACCGTCATCTTCGTCAGTCACAACCTGGCCGCCGTCCGCGCCCTCTGCCGTCAGGCGATCTGGATCGCCGACGGGCGGATCCGGGAACGCGGACCCGCCGGGCCCGTGGCCGACGCCTACGTTCAGGATGTCCCCCGGCTGCGGCCGTCGGCCGACCTCGGGGAGATCGCCGGGCGGCTCCCCCTCGACCCCGTCTTCCGTCTGGGCGGGATCGAGCTCCGGCAGCAAGGCCGCCCCGCCAACGTCGTCCTCAATGGACTCCCGCTGGAGATTCGCATCGAGTACGAAGTCCTGGAGCCGACGCCGGGGCTGCGGCTCTTCCTGGACTTGCGCGACGAGGATCAGAATATCCTGTTCCGTTCCTTCAACGATGAGGACGAGGATGAGCCGGCGCTGATCCCCCCGGGGCGCTACGTCTCGGTCGCCGTCCTGCCGCCCGACCTGCTCGCCCCCCGCCAATATGAGCTTCTCTTTCAGGCCACGATCTACAACGTCCGCAGCATCTTTCCCGGCGGCGTCATCGTCCCTTTGCGCGTGGAAGGCAGTTCGCGCGTCAATCGAGCCTATCCCCAGGAACCGATCCGCGGCAAACTCCTTCCGCCGCTCGCCTGGCGGACCTCGCGCCGAGAGGCTTCATGAGGCTCAAGCGCTGGCCCCGGCTTTGGCGACGGCCCGCCCTCGATCCCCTGGCGCATCTGGAAGCTCACCTCCTGGAGGTCCGGGACTTGGCCGCGCTGAGCCGGGCCTTGGGTTGGACGGCGCCCCCCCTGCTCGAAGGCCATCCCCTCGATCAGTTTCGCTATTGGGAGGACCTGAACGATCGCCCGCTCCGGGACGCCGAAGTCCTCGGGGCGGCCTGCCGCAATGCCGCGGGCGCCACGCTTCTGGAGATCGGCACCGGCGAGGGGGTCTCAACCGCCCTCATGGCGGTCAACGCCCCCCAGGCCACCGTTTATACGGTTAACATCCCCCCCGAGGAAGCCGCGGGCGGCGGGCGGCTGATAACGGCGGCCCCCAACCGCGAGACGATCGGGCGCTGCTATCGCGAGCGCGGCCTGACCAACGTCCGCCAGATCTTCGCCGACACGCGCCGCTGGAAACCGGATCTCGGCCCCATTGACGTCGCCTTCATCGACGGCTGCCACGACGAGGATTTCGTTTATCGGGACTCGCTTCTGGTCCTCGCCCACCTGGCCCCGGGCGGCCTGATCCTCTGGCACGACTTTGACCCTTCCCGGCGTCGCGTTTTCGGTTGGATCGACGAGGTCTGTCGCGCGTTGGACCGCCTTTACCACGAGCGCCGCCTGACCGAACCGCTCCTTCACGTGCGCGATTCCTGGATCGGCCTCTATCGCGCCCAGAAACCCTGACCGGCGAGCCCACGCTCCCGTCCCACGGCCCTTCCCCATGGCGAAAATGCGGCTCGGCCTCATCATCGACCCCGAGTTCCACATGCTCGGCCGAAGCGTCTGCGCCCTGACGCCCCCCTTTATCGAGGCCTTGTGCCGGCGCTTCGACACGCGCCTTCTGTGGGATCAGCGCCGCTACGACGCTCTTTGCTGGGAAGTCGACTTCATCTATTACTTTCATCCCACCTTCGCCGCGCCGATGATCCGGCTGGCCCGGGCCGGCCGGCTGCGCCGCAGTTTGCCGCCTGGCCCCATCTTCTGGGGCCTGAGCGACCCCCACCTCCAACCATGGCGCGAGGCGGCCATCCTCGACCAGGGGGTAGATTTCGTCCTGGCCTACTACCGGCGGCCGACGCTTCATCATTTCGGCCGCCTGCCGCCCGAAAAGGTGATCTTTTTCCCCTGGGCCGTCCCCGACCCATGGATCGACACCGGGCCGATCCGCTATCATGGCCAGCGCGAGCTGATGATCTTCGGCGCCGCTCAGGGCGAGGCTTACACGGTCCGCAACTGGTGTCGCCGCCAGCCGGGGGTGCGATCGTACGAAATGAGCGGCGTCGAGAACAAGGTGATGGACGACCGCCGGTTCTTTGAGTGGCTCCAGGGCTTCGACGCCGTCATCGCCGCCGGCTCCGAATCCCCCGCTTACCGCCTCACCACCCCCAAATACTACGAGACGGCGGCCGCAGGGAGTCTGCTCGTGGCCCAGACAACGGACGATCTCGCCGAGGCCGGGTTCGCCGACGGCCTCAACTGTCTGGTCTTCTCCCAGGCTGACTTTCATGAGAAAGTGCGCCCCTGGCGGGAGGCCCCGGACGACCCGCGATGGTTGGAAATCCGGCGGGCCGGACGAGAACTCATCCGCGAGCGTCACAGCTTGAGCCGCCGGTTGGACGAGCTTGAAGGCTACGTCCGCGCCTGGCCCGGTCGCTGATCCAGGAGCCTCCGCCCGCCTCGCCATGGCTTCCGCACCGAAGCCGCTCGAACCCCCGACGGCGGCGCCCCCCGGCGCCTTGACCGATGGGGAGTATTGGCGCCAGTGGGGGGCGGCTCTCCCGTCGCGGTTGGGCGCCGATTCGACGCTTGAACGCTACGTGGGCCGTCTGCTGGCCGACGGGCGGGGGCGGACCTCCCTGGAGGTCGGCGCTTTCCCGGGGTCCCATCTGCTGTGGCTCGCTCTGGATCACGGCTACCGTCCGACGGCGCTCGACACTCGGCCGGAGGTGCTTGCCCTTCCCAGGCTCTTCGCCGAACGAGGGGTCGAGGTCACGGCCATTCAGGCGGATTTTCTGGAGTGGTCCCCTCCCGAGCCGTTCGATCTGGTGTGCTCCTTCGGCGTAGTCGAGCACTTCGAGGATTTCAGCGGCGTCATCCGTCGCCATTGGGATTGGGTCAAGCCCGGCGGGTATTTATTGTTGACGATCCCGGCCTGGAGCCCCGTTCAGGCGGGTCTGCGGCGGCTGATCTATACCCGATCCCGCTGGCGTGAAGTCTGTACGGCCCATAATCTCTCGGCGATGAACCTGAGGCGGCTGCGCTCGGCCGTGGCCGCCTGCCCCGGCTGCCGCCTGATGCTCGCCCGCTACACGCGCGAGATGACGTTCTGGGTCCGAACGGATCAGTCCGGCGTGCGCCCCTGGAGCCGCCCCTTGTTCCTTCCCATCCGAGCCCTGGAGTTCGTCCTCGGCCGATTGCATCTGTCTCATCCGTGGTTTTCGCCGGAAGTTCTCGCCCTGGCCCGGAAAGACGATCTGGACTGAGCCGGCCCGGAACGCCGCCAAGGTCGCATGCCCCCAACCATCGCCATTCAACCCGATCAATTCGCCGGGAGGGACGGCCGGCCGGAATCGTCTTCGGAACGATGGGCCGAATACGCCCAGCGCGACGGCTATGAGGTGCGCCGGGTCGATGTGTTCGCTCCGGACATCCTGGCCCGGCTGGCCGATTGCGTCGGGTTCATGTGGCGCCACGGTCATTTCAGCCGGGATCGCGCCGTGGCGCGCCGGTTGCTGCCGGTCCTGGAAACCCAGCTCGGCCTGTGTGTTTATCCCGATCTGGCCACCGCCTGGCACTACGACGACAAAATCGCCCAGACCTATCTCCTTGACGCCGCCGGACTCCCGACGCCGCGGACCTGGCTCTTCTGGCGCCGCCCCGAGGCCGAGGCCTTCCTTGGCGCCGCCGAGTTCCCGCTGGTGGTGAAGCTCTGGTCCGGAGCCGGCAGCTCCAACGTCCGGCTCGTCCGGTCCCCCGCCGAAGGGTGCCGCCTGGTGAAACGGCTTTTCGAAGGCGGGGTGGAGGACCTGAGGCAGCTTGAGCCCCAAGGGCGGGCGGGGCTGATCGCCCGGGCGCGCGCCGCGGTCCACCTCTTTCTAGGCTCGCCGTTGCCTCCCGAAGGCGACGCCTGGGAACGCCACAAGAATTATGTCCTCTTTCAGGAATTTCTCCCGGATAACGCCTTTGACACCCGCCTGACGGTCATCGGCCAGCGGGCTTTCGGCTTTCGGCGGTTCAATCGGCCTCAGGACTTTCGCGCCAGCGGCTCCGGGCGGCTCGATTTCGATCCTCAGGCCATCGATCCGGCAATGACTCGGCTGGCCTTTCGCACTGCCCGGGCCCTTCGCGCCCAGAGTTGCGCGATCGACGGCCTCTATCGCGCCGGAGCCCCGGTGATCGCTGAAATCAGTTACACCTACGCCAGTTGGGCGGTCCACGATTGTCCGGGTCATTGGCGCCTCGACAACGGGCCGGACGCTCCGCTGAGGTGGGTGGCGGGCGGGCTCTGGCCGGAAGAAGCCCAGTGGCAAGACTTCCGCGGGCGACTTGAGGAACGGCTCCAGCGGCGGCCCACGCGATGAACTCCCTGCGTCTGGCCTTCCTGACGCCGGAATATCCCACGCCGGAGCAGCCCGAAGGGGGGCTGGCCAATTATATCCGTCAAGTCACGCGCCTGCTGGCCCAGCGCGGGCATGCGCCGACGGTCTTCGTCGCCGCCGGAGGCGACCACCGATTTGAGGATGAGGGCGTCGCCGTGCGGCTTGTCCGGTGCCGCCAACTTCCGCCGTGGCTCAAGGGCCCGTGGGGCGATCGCCGTCTGGCCTGGAAACTCCTCGACGACGCCAAACGTCTGGCCCGGAGCCTCAGCCGCGAGCACGCCCTCCGGCCGTTCGACCTGATCCAATCCAGCAGTTACCGGGCCGTGGGAGGCGGCTTCGGTCGGCGATGCCCGGCCCCCCACGTCGTCCGGGTCTCCAGCTATAGCCCCCTCCTGCGTTCGGCCTGGGGCCGCCCCCGGACGCCGGCGGAGCATCGGACCGACTGGCTCGAGGTTGCCGCCTTGCAGGCGGCTGATGCCCGGTTCGCCCCCAGCCGCTTCATGGCCGCCGTGCTCGAACGCTACGAGGCCCTCTGCGTCGAGGTCGTCCCGTCCCCCTACCTCCCCGAGCGCATCGACGAGGACGACACGCTCCATCGGGAACTCCTGGCCGGCAAACGCTACGTCCTCTATTTCGGCCATCTGAGCCGCATCAAGGGGGTTGATGTTCTGGCGCAGGCGCTCCCGGCGGTGATGACCGACGACCCCGAGCTGCATGCCGTCCTGATCGGGCGCGACGACGGCCTGCCGGACGGTCGGGCCTGCCGGGCCATGATCGCCGAGACGCTTCAGGCGTGCGCCGATCGGGTTCACGTGTTGGCGACCCAACCCAAGACGCGCCTCTGGCCGATCCTGCGTCATGCGGCGCTGGTCGTCCTCCCCTCGCGCGTGGACAATTACCCCCAAGCTTGCCTGGAAGCTCAGGCCCTGGGTAAGATCGTAGTCGCCAGCGCGTCATCCAGCCTGGAAGAGTTGGTCGAGGACGGCGTGACCGGATTCCTCGCCGAGCCGGGCTCCGCCGAGTCGCTGGCCGCCGCGCTGCGCCGGGCGCTGAGCCTGCGGGCCGAGGAACGCCGCCGGATGGAGACCGCCGTGATGGACCTGGCCCGCCGGCGCGACCCCGAGGGCGCCCTCGACCTGCTGCTGGACCTTTACGAGCGGACGCTTCACGCCTGGCCCCGCCGCCCCGATCGTCCCTCATGACTCAACCCCCCCGGGCCCAAGCCTCCGCTGCCGAAACGCGACCCGAACTGAGCCCTGGCGAGGGCCCGAGGCGGCCTTTCCTCACGCTCGTCATCTGCACGTATAACCGGGAGGATATTCTGAAGAGCATCCTCGAGGACCTCGCCCGGCAGACCGCCGACCGGAGGGACTTTGAGGTTCTCATCGTCGATAACGGCTCCACCGACGGGACGGCGGCCCGGGCTCGCGCCTTTTGCGAGAGCCACGCCAACGCCCGACACGTCATCGAGCCCAGGCAAGGGCTCGCCCACGCCCGGAACCGCGGCTGGCGTGAGGGGCGGGGGCGCTACATCGGCTACCTGGACGACGATTGCCGCCTGCGGGCCGGATGGCTGGCCGCCGCGATCGAACTGGCCCGCTCGGCCGAGGCCGCTCTCTTCGGCGGCCCCTATCTCCCCTTCTTTCTCACGCAGAAACCCCCGTGGTATCGCTACGGCGGCCACGACCAGGGAGACCGGGCCCGACCCCTGGGGGAGGGAGAGTTCCTGGACGGGGCCAACCTGTTCGTTCGGCGGGACGTTCTCGACCGACTCGGGGGATTTGACGTTCGGCTGGGGATGAACGGGCCCGCGCTGGGCTACGGCGAAGAGACGGAGTTCCAACGGCGGTTGCGGCGGCTCGCCCCGGACGAGCGGATTCTCTACGAGCCGCGCCTGACGGTTGAGCACCTGGTGCCGCCCGAAAAAATGCGGCTCGGTTGGATCTTTCGCCAGGCCTTCGTCAGCGGCCGCTACGCCCGTTACGTCTTCGATCGACGCTCCACCCGCGCCCGAGCGTTTTCCGCCCTCCCCGGCGCCCTCTTTCGATGCTGCGGCCACGCCGTGGTCGGAACGCTCCTGCGGGATCGCCGCCAATTTCCCTACTATCAGAATTACCTGCGCGAGCGGGTGATTCCATATGTCGAGCGGCTCGGGACGCTCTATGAGCAGCTCCTGGGTCCGGGCGGGGGGAACCATCCAGTCGAGGGCGGGAGGGAGCCATGATGGCGTGTGCGGGATTTGCGGCGTCTTGCGCCGCGAGCCTGAAATAAACGATTCGGGGGTGGCGGCCATGCTCCGGGCCCTGCGGCATCGCGGCCCCGACGGCGTGGGAGGATTTCGCGCCCCCCACGTGGCCCTGGGCGCCTGCCGGCTGAGCATCATCGACGTGCCGGGCGGCGGCCAGCCGCTCTCCAACGAGGATGGGACGCTGGCGCTCGTCGCCAACGGCGAAATCTACAATTTCATCGAGCTGCGGCAGGAGCTGGAGTGCCGGGGCCACCGCTTCCGCACGGGCAGCGATTGCGAAACCATTCTGCATCTCTACGAGGACCATGGGACCGGCTGCCTCGAACACTTGCGCGGGATGTTCGCCTTCGCCCTTTGGGACGGCCCCCGGCGCCGCCTCATGCTCGCGCGGGACCGCATGGGGGAGAAACCCCTTTATCTCCACCTCTCGCCTGGGCGGCTCACGTTCGCCTCGGAGCTACGCGCGCTCCTGCGCTGCGGCTGGATCGATCTGAAGCTCGACCCCGCCGCCGTGCACCGTTACTTCCACTATCAATACGTCCCGGAACCCGGGACCCCCGTGGCCGGCGTGCGCAAGCTCCCGGCGGCCCATTGGCTCACGATCGACGCCGAGAGCTGGACCGTCTCGGAGACCTGCTACTGGCGGATGCTGGACGCCCCGCCGCGCGAGGAGGACCCCGCGCGCGCGATCCGGGCCGAGCTGGAAGAGCTGGGCCGGCTGGTCATCCGCGCCGACGTCCCCGTCGGCATCGCCCTGAGCGCGGGGATCGATTCCAGCGCCGTGGCCGCCCTCGCCGCCCGGACTTACCCCGGCACGCTCCAGGCTTTCAGCGTCGGCTATCCGGGCCGTCCCGCCACCGACGAGCGCGCCGAGGCGCGCCAACTGGCTGAGCACCTGCGTCTTGCCTACCATGAAGTCGAGATCTCGGTCGATCAGGTCGTCGATTTCTTTCCGACGCTCGTCAGTCTCCGCGACGATCCCATCGCCGACATCTCCGGCCACGGCTACTATGCCGTCATGCGCCTGGCCCGCGATCGCGGCGTCCCGGTCATGATGCAGGGCCAAGGCGGGGACGAACTCTTCTGGGGGTATCCCTGGGTGGGGCGGGCGGCGATCGAAACCGTGGGCAAGGCCCAACGTCAAGCGCGGACCGAATCGCCGGCGGCGATCCCCGCTCCGACGGCCCTGGCGACCGAGGAGGGCAACCCCCCGGTCGCCGGACTGGCGCAGGCTTGGCGCTGGCTGCAACGTCGCCGCGAAGACCCGCCGGACCGGCTGCGGTTTTACGACATGACGCCGGACTATCAAATTGCGCTCCGCGAGATGCCCGCCCTCTATGAGCAGCCCTTTCGACGGGAGATCGCCGGGGATGACCCGGCCGATGTCTTCACGCTGCCGGCCCCCTGGCCGCCGGTTCCTCCCCTCATGACGCGCCTCATCTGCGACACCTACCTCTTGGAGAACGGCATCGCCCAGGCCGACCGGCTGAGCATGGCCTCCTCGGTGGAGCTGCGGCTGCCCCTCGTCGACTATCGGCTCGTCGAAACCGTCATCGGTCTCAGGAAAGTGCGCTCGGACTTGAACCTCCCCCCGAAGACCTGGCTCAAAGAAGCCGTGGGCGACTTGCTCCCCGAGTGGGTCTTCGCCCGTCCCAAGCGGGGATTCACCCCGCCGGTCCTCCGCTGGCACCGCGCCCTGTTCGCCACCTATGGCGGGCTGCTGACGGGCGGGCGGCTGGTCGAGGCGGGCGTTCTCCGGCCCCGCAAGGCGCGCGAGCTGGCCGAGGGCCCTTTCCCGCCCAAGGCGATCGCTCCGATCTCCTTCAAGGCGCTGGTGCTGGAGTTGTGGCTGCGCGGGATGGAGTCAGCCGCCCCGGTCCTGGGTCTCGCCCGAACTCGATCGCCGGCTCGATGACGCAGCCGACGCTCATCCCGCTGGTCCTGTTCGTGTACCGCCGACCGGCGCACACGGCTCGCGTCCTGGAATCTTTACGATCCGCCCTGCCTGCCGCGACGGGCGGGGCGCAGGCAGGAGGGCCGGGCTTGCTCTACGTCTATTCGGACGGCCCCGCCGACCAGGCCGTCGCCCCGGCCGTCCAAGCCGTCCGCGAGCTGATCGCGCGGGTCGACTTCGTCGAGACGCGCCTCATCGCGCGCGATCGCAACCTCGGCCTGGCCCGTTCGCTCGTGACCGGCGTCACCGAGACCCTCAGCCGGCACCCGGCGGCCGTTTTCCTTGAGGACGATTGCCTCCCCCTGGAAGGATTCTGGCCCTTCATGCGACAGGCCCTCGATCAATATCGCGACCATCCCACCGTCCTGAGCGTCGGCGCCCATCTCGCCCCGACGATCGCCGTCCCGCCGGATTATCCCTTCCGAGCGGTCCTCAGTCCGCGATTCGCCTCCTGGGGCTGGGGGACGTGGGCGGACCGATGGGCGCGCTACAGCAACGACCTGGGGGAGATCGAGAACCGCTGCCGCGCCGAGGGAATCGATCTCAATCAGGCCGGTTCCGACATCACCGGCTATCTGGCTGATCCGCGCGTGCGCGACGGCCAGGCCGACATCTGGACGCTCGGTTGGACGCTCACGCACTACCTCCACCGAGCCCATACCATCCTGCCGCTCGCCTCGCTCGTGGAGAACATCGGCTTCGACGCAACGGCCGTCCACACGCGACGGCCTGACCCCGCCTGGAACCTCCGCCGTGGCCGGCTGGCCTATGCCCAATTTGCTGAGCGCCCCTGGCCCCCCGCTGAGGCGCCGCCGCCGGCCTTCGTCACCCGCGGGCTCCGGCGCCAGTTCGACCTCCGGCCCGGCCTCCGTGCCCGGCTGCGAGCTTGGGCGGGTGACCTCGGGGCATGGGCGCGCCGTCGCTGGCCATCCCTGGGGGCGCGCCGGTCATGAGCGTGCCCATGGGTCGATTTCGCTCCGTTGCGGTGCCCGTTCCTCCCCCGTTGTCTGTCTCGGTCCGTGTCGGTCTCTCGGGCCTCCGGCGGTCAGCCTCCCGCCCATGAACATCGCCGTGCTGACCGACCAAGGCTCCAAAGGCGGGGCCAGCATCGCCGCCACACGGCTGGGCGTCGGCCTGCGCCGCCGCGGGCACACCGTCGCCCGGCTCTATCTGGCCGGGGACTACCCTGCCGCCGATACGGCGGATCGGCTGCTCCCGCTGGCGGAGCCCTCGGTCTGGGTCGCCCGATTGACGACGGTGCTGAAGATCGAACCCTGGCGACGCTTTGTCCAACGTCGGTGGTCAGCGCGGCTGGCCGAGGCGCTCGCGACCTTCCGCCCCGACGTGATCCACGCCCACAATCTCCACGGCGCGGGCTGGGACATCGAGCTCATGGCCCGCTGCCAGGCGCTCGCGCCGACCGTCTGGACGCTTCACGACGCCTGGGCGCTGACCGGCTCGTGCGCGTTCCCGATGGAATGCCGCAAATATGAGACGGCCTGCGACCGGCGCTGCCCGCAGCTTGGCCAGTATCCCACGCTCCCGGCTCACATGATCGGCCCGGCCCACCGCCGCCGCCGCCGCTTCTACGCCACCCGGCCCCGCCTGGCGCTCGTCGCCCCCTCGGCCTGGCTGGCGGCCTTGGCGCGCGCGGTCGTCGGGCCGGCCGTGCCCGTCCTCAGAATCAGCAACGGGCTCCCCACCGCCATCTTCGCCTCGCCGAGCCGCGCCGAATGCCGGCGGGCCCTCGGGCTGGACGACGACGGACGTCCCACGGCGCTGGTCGTCGCGCAATTCTGGGACCAGGAACGCAAGGGGCTCCCCTTATTGATCGAAGCGCTGCGGCGCCTGCGGCCCGCCCCGATGCGGTTGACGCTCCTGGGCCGGGGGCGGCCATTCGAGCCGCCGGCCGGCATCGAGGTGCGCTACGTTCAGGAAGCCGGCGGCGACCCGTTTCTCGCGCTCGTCTACGGCGCGGCGGATTTGCTCATCCATCCCTCCCTGGCTGACAATCAACCGCTGGCCGTGGCCGAGGCGCTCGCGGCCGGGCTGCCGGTGGTCGCCCTCCCGGTCGGCGGCGTGCCGGAGATGGTCCGGCCGGGGCGGACGGGCTGGCTCGCCGCCGCCCCGACGGCCGAGGCGCTGGCGGGGGCGATCGGCGCGGCGCTGGCGGCCCGAGCCGAATGGCCCGCCTATGCCGAACGTTGTCGCGCCGAGGCGCGCCAGGAGTATGACCTCGACCGTCAGGCCGCCCGTTACGAGCGGCTCTTGGCCGCGTTTGCCGGCGGCCGTCGGCTCGACCAGGCCGAACTCGACAGCTTGATTGGCGAAAGGACCGAACAGCTCTCCGAGCGCCCTTCGGAGAGCTGTTGAGAAGGGAGGAAACGGCCCCCGGTGTCCGAAGTGCGCGAATATCTGCCGGCGCGACGGCTGGCGGACCTGCCCGACCCGCCGCCGGGCGTCAAGGGCTGGCCCTGGGACGTCGAGCCGGAGCCGCTCCCCCCGACCCTGCCCGACGGTCGGCCCTGGCCGCCGATCGGCCTTCTCACCCCTCACCTGAACCAAGCCCGCTACCTGGAGGGGGCGATCCGCTCGGTGCTCCTCCAGGGCTACCCGTCGCTTCAATACGCGGTGGAGGACGGCGGCTCGACGGACGGTTCCCGGGCGATTCTGGAGAAATACGCCACGTGCCTCACCGATTGTGTGATCGAGCCCGACCGCGGCCAGAGTCACGCCCTCAACAAGGGCTTCGCCCGCCTGCCGGCGGCCCGCTGGCTCGGCTGGCTCAACGCCGATGATCTCTTGCTGCCGGGGGCGCTGGCCGCCGTCGGGCGACGGGCCGCCGCGGACCCCTCAGCCGTGGCCGTCATCGGCCGCGGCTATCAGACCCTGGAGCGAACGGGCGAACGGCGACCGGTCGCCCCGCGGCCCGATCTCAACAGCCGGACGCTGCGGCAATGGCGGACCCACGCCTTCCTTCAACCGGCCTGCTTCTTCTCTCGCGCCGCCTTCGAGCGCGCCGGCGGGCTCGACGAATCGCTCCGCTATGCCCTCGATTTCGACCTCTGGGTCAAGCTGGGGGAGATCGGCGCCTTTGACCTCATCGAGGCTCCGCTGGCCGAAGAGCGCGTCCACGCCGACGCCAAGACTCAGCGGGCCATGGGGGCCTGCTACGGCGAAATCAGCGAGGTCTTGTTCCGCCGGGGCTACGCCGAGGACGCCCGGCAGCTCATCGAGCAGCTCTATGACGAGCTCGACTACATGACCCGCCTCGTCCGGCCCCTGACCGACAATTCGATCTACCGTCGCTTCCTTCGCCCTTTCCTTCGCCGTCGGTTCGGCCCGAAGCATCTCAAACCCGATCGTTAGCCTCGGCGCTGGGCCAGCCCCTCCGCGCCGCCAAGCCTCTAACGGCCGGGCCGCGCGGCGCCGCGCAACGCAAAGTACGCCCGCCGCCCGAGACCGGTCGGAAGCCCGGCGCTCACGAGGCCCGGCCACCGGCGGACGTTCCAGGGTTCCTCGGCCCACGCCCGCGCCATCGCCGCCCGCCAGCCGGTCTCGCCGGCGGCCAGTGCCTCTTCGGCCCGGACGAGCCAGGCGGCGCTCCAAGCGGCCCGTCGCGTCGCCAGCGGCAAGCGTCGGCGAGCCTCGACTTCCTTCAGGCACTCGAAGACCGCCGGCCAGGCTCTCCCGGCGGTTACGTTGCCGGCATGTTTTCGTACGAAGACGCAAACCTGGGGAAGATAGACGAACGGCCCGGCCTCCCAGGCCCGGGCGAAAAACTCCAGGTCCTCGGCGCACGGCAACCGCTCGTTTTCGCTGAAGCCTCCGATCCGATCGTGCAACTCCGCACGGAAAAGCGCCGAGGGGGTGCAGAGGAGCCGCCGGCGCGTCAGGAGCTCCCGGTAACCTCTCGGGCCGGGCGCCAGCTCACGGCCGTAGAGCGGCGAGGCCCGCCCGGGCGGCAGCTCCGTCAGCGGGTCGGGCAGGGTCGCCTCGTCCGAAAATTCAAGCGCGGCGGTGTGCGCGAGAACCGCCTCAGGCTTTCGGGCCAGCGCTTGAAGCTGAAGCTCGACCTTACGTGGCGACCAGAGATCATCGGCGTCCAGGAGAGCGATCGCCTCCCCGCGGGCGGCGGCGAGGGCGCGGTTGCGCGTCGGACCGGGCAGACCCGTGTGCGCGCCCTCAAGAAGGCGGATGCGGGGGTCCTCGGCCGCCGCCTGACGGACGATCTCGGCCGTGGCGTCGGCGGACCCGTCGTCGGCCACCAGGATCTCCAGACGTTCATGAGTCTGGCCCTGCGCGCTTCGGAGCGCCGAACGAATCGTCGGCGCGCCGTTATAGACGGGGATGACGACGCTGACGAGGGAAGCCCCGACGGTCATGAGCCGGCGCGATCTCCGCGGTTTCGAGCCCGACGCCGCTCGGCCAGCTCGGCCAGCGCCTCCCAACAGCGCCGAGCGTGACGGTCCCAGCTCAATTGTTCGGCCCGGGCCCGGCCCCGACGTCCCAACTCCGCCCGAAGCGCCGGATCGCCGAGGAGCCGTCGGATCGCCTCGGCCAGCGCCGACGGGTCCTCGGCGTCGAACACGAGCCCGGCCTCCCCGGCGACCTCCGGCAGCGACGCTCGGCCCGAATACAGCACCGGCGTCCCGCTCGCCATCGCCTCCAGGACCGGGAGCCCGAAGCCTTCGTACAGAGAAGGGAAAATCATGGCCTCGGCCGTCCGAAGGGCCCATGCCATGTCGTCATCTTCCAGCGAGGCGATCCATCGCACCCTGTCCGGGCGCGCCGAGGGACCCGCCGAGCGAAGCTGCTGCAGCCCGCCGACGCCGACGATGGCCAGCATGGGCCGCGGGGCGCCCTGGGCGTCCAGACGGGCCACGGCCTCCAGCACCCGACCGAGGTTCTTATGCCGTTGGGGATTGCCCACGGCCAGAAGAAAGCGTTCGGGAAGCCCCAGCCGGGCGCGGAAGCGGGCCGCCGACTCAGCCTCATCAGCCGCCAGCGGCCGGAAAACTTCCAGGTCGACCCCCAGCGGCAGCACCTCCAGCCGCTCGGCGACCGGTCCGAAGGCGCGCAGGCAATCCCGGCGCGTGAACTCTGAATCGGCGAAGGCCACGTCGAAGCGTTTCAGGCTGCGCCGCTGCCGAAGCCGGAACACCAGCCGGACGTGAGCCGCCGCGGCCCCGGGCACGCGCGCCCAGATCAGGTCGTGCACGACCCCGACGGTCGGGCATCGGACGCCCAGGGGCAGCAGGCCCTCGGGAGCCAGATGCGCCTCGGCCCGACAGCGTCCTATCTGGAGCCCCATCCCCAATTGTTGCCAGAGATGCAGCGAGGGGGAGCGAAACGTCCGGGCGCGGACGACCCCCTCGGCCAGCAGCCCCAGCGCCGTCGGATGCCGGATCGGCCCTCCCGCCAGCAGCGTGAACGCCGCTTTCGAACCCGCCAGCCGCGCCAGCCGGGGCAGCAGGGCCTCCAGATAGCGGGCGATTCCGGTCTTGCGCGGATAAGCCAGCAGGCTTGCGTCGATCGTGATCCGCCAGGGGGCTGTCGCGGGGGAGGTCACGCCGGCTGCCTGAGCCTCCGGCGAGCCAGGCCGGCGTAGAGGGCCTGGCTGATCCGATTGATGGGGGGCCAGGTCGAAATCCAGGCTCCCGAAGCGAGCCAGTGGCGCTCATAGTTGAAGGAGGCGGCGAATTCCCGGCGCGCCATGGCCCACTGGCCTTCGACCCCGGCGTAGAAGCCCGCCATGAGATGACAGCGGCCATACCGACGCCGGACAAGCCGCTCCGGCAGGCGAGCCGCCAGCTCCGGCCGCCGCTGCAAAAGCTCGGCCAGCCCTTCGCGCAGGCGATGATACTGCTCGATCCGGGCCGACAGGAGCGGTTGGCTGACGTTGGCGCCGTGCCACCGCCAACAGCCGAGCGGTTCTCCGGTCAGCCGAACCGCCTCGCCGAAAAGCCCCAGCTCGATCCACTTGAGGTAGTCGGTGTTGGCCCCAGGGCCCCAGAAGGGCCCTGAGGCCTCAAAGGGGCTGCGGCGGACCATGACCGAGACGGCGGGGACGAAGCAATAGTGGAGGAACAAGGCCTGGCTCAGGTCGCCGGGCTGGGGAGGGTAAATCTCCCAGAACCGAGCCTGGCGGCGATTGTCGGCGTCGATGATCCAGGCGTCTCCATAAGCCATCGAGGCACCCGGTCGACCTTGAAGGGCCTCGACGAGCCGGCGCGTGCGATCGCCCGGCAGGAGGTCGTCGGAATCGACGACGGAGACGAACTCCCCGCGGGCCTCGGCGAGACCTCGGTTCCGCGCCGCGACGACCCCCCGGTTGGGTTGGGTCAGGAGGCGAAATCGGCGGTCCTCGCCTACGGCCTCTCGCGCCCTTTGGAGCGATCCGTCCGTCGAGCCGTCGTCCACGACGATCGCTTCCAGATCCTCAAAATCCTGCTCACGGATAGACCCCATCAACGCCGCGATAAACCGTTCGTGGTTGTACAGCGCCACGACGTAACTGACCTGGGGCGGGCTCATCGAGGGAACGGAGGATGCCTCGGCGAGAGGGTGTCCGAAGGATAGGCCCGGAGGGCCGACAGCGCTGCTAAGTCCAATAGAATCAGATGTAAAGGTGAACTTTCAATATCTTGTAGGCAGCATGAAAGTTTAAGCACAATATGTGGATTTTCAAGCTTGACTTCCCCCAAGCCGGGGCGTAAAGAGAGTTCTCGACGTCAAGGAGCGAGGTTGAGCCGATGTATCCGGTGACCCGTGGCCTTCCGCCCCTGTTCCCCTCGCGCTCGGCCCTGCTCTTGGACCCGGACGAATCGAGCTCGGCGTCGGCGCCGGGGGAGCGCGCGGCGTTGTTGGTTGTTCAGGCCCGGCCGGCTTGGGCGGCTGGGCCGGTTGAGACGAACCGCTAAACATTTCCGAGGCGCGAGCCTGCCGCCGATCGGGGGGAACGGCTTCGCCCGCCGTTTGCCCGACCGCCCGGCCCTCGGTTAGTCTATCCCTGCCGGAAGGAGGCCTGCCCGATGAAGCTGACCCGCCGTTTCACGGCCGCCGGGATCGACCCGCTGGATCAGGTCGAATACGAGAAGCGCGCCTCCGTAATCACCAACCCCGACGGCTCGGTCGTCTTCGAGGCCAAGGAGGCCGAGGTGCCCAAGGGCTGGTCTCAACTGGCCACCGACATCCTGATCTCGAAGTACTTCCGCAAGGCGGGCGTCCCCTGCGAAACCGGGCGGGAGACGAGCGCCCGCCAGGTCGTCCACCGCGTCGTCCACACGATCGCCGAGGCGGGCCGCCGGCTGGGGGGCTACTTCGACGGCGAGGACGACGCCCAAGCCTTCGAAGCCGAGCTGGCCTATATGCTCATCCATCAGATCGGGGCCTTCAACTCTCCCGTCTGGTTCAACTGCGGCCTCTGGCATGAATACGGCATCACGGGGACCGGGGGCAACTGGGTCTGGGACCTTGAGGCCGGCGACGTGGCCCAGATCGAGAACTCCTACGAGCGCCCCCAATGCTCGGCCTGCTTCATCCAATCCGTTCAGGACGACCTGATGTCGATCTTCGAGCTTGTGAAGGCCGAAGCGCGCATCTTCAAGTACGGCAGCGGCACGGGGACCAATTTCTCCCGCATCCGGGGGCGGCAGGAGAAGCTTTCCGGCGGCGGGACCTCTTCGGGCCTGATGTCGTTTCTGGAGGTGCTGGACCGCGCCGCCGGAGCGACCAAATCCGGCGGGACGACCCGCCGGGCCGCCAAAATGGTCTGCCTGGACATGGATCACCCGGAAATCCGGGATTTCATCGGCTGGAAGGTCCGGGAAGAGCGCAAAGTCCAGATCCTGATCGACCATGGCGGCTACGCCGCCGACTTTAACGGCGAGGCCTATCACACCGTCTCCGGCCAGAACTCCAACAACTCCGTCCGCGTGACCGACGAGTTCATGCAGGCCGCCCTCGAAGGCAAACCCTGGCGCACTTACCTGCGGACGAAGCCGGAGGAGGTCTGCGACGTCCTGGAGGCCCGCCCGTTGCTGGCCGAGATCTGCCAGGCCGCCTGGCAGTGCGCCGACCCCGGCCTCCAGTTCGATACGACGATCAACCGCTGGCATACCTGCCCGAACACCGATCGCATCCGCGCCTCCAATCCCTGCTCGGAATACATGTTCCTGGACGACAGCGCCTGCAATCTGGCCTCGCTCAACCTCATGAAGTTCGTCAATGAGGAGGGGGAGTTCGACGTTGAGGCCTTCCGCCACGCCGTCGGGCTCTTTATCCTTGCTCAGGAAATCCTGGTCGATTTCGCCTCCTACCCGACGGCCCGAATCGCCCGCAACAGCCACGATTACCGCCCCCTCGGGCTCGGCTACGCCAACCTCGGGGCCCTCTTGATGGTCAACGGCATCCCGTACGACAGCCCCGAAGGGGTGGCCGTCTGCGGGGCGATCACGGGGCTGATGACCGGCCACGCCTACGCCACGAGCGCCCGGATCGGCGCCGATAAGGGCCCCTTCCCCGGCTATCCGAAGAATGAGAAGCCGTTCCTGCGCGTGATGCAGATGCATCGGGACGCCGTCGATCGGATCAGCGCCGAGTTCTGCCCCTCTTATCTCTTGCGGGCCGCGCGGGCGGCCTGGGACGACGCTCTGGAGGCCGGCAAACGCCACGGCTACCGCAACGCCCAGACGACCGTCATCGCCCCCACGGGGACGATCGGCCTCCTGATGGATTGCGACACGACGGGGATCGAGCCCGATTTCGCGCTCGTGAAGATCAAGAAGCTGGCCGGGGGGGGCTACTTCAAGATCGTCAATCAGTCCGTTCCGCGCGCCCTGCGCAAGCTCGGCTACGACAGCAACCAGATCCGCGACATGCTGGTCCATATGACCGGTACGCTGACCTTGCGCGGGGCGCCGCACGTCAATGACGTGGCGCTCAAGGCGCGCGGCCTGACCGACGAGGACCTCGCCAAGGTCGAAAACGCGCTGCGCGCCGGGATCGATCTCCCCAACGCCTTCACCCGCTGGACACTCGGCGAGGAAACCCTCAAGCGTCTGGGACTCAGCGAGGAGATCGTCGCCGGGCCCGGCTTCGACCTGTTGCGGCTGCTGGGCTTCACCCAGACGCAGATCGATGAGGCCGCCACGCACATCTGCGGGACGATGACGATCGAGGGAGCCCCGCATCTGCTCGAGGAGCACCTGCCGGTCTTTGACTGCGCCAATCGCTGCGGCAAGCTAGGCCGACGGTTCATCGAGCCGATGGGGCACGTCCGCATGATGGCCGCCGCCCAACCCTTCATCTCCGGGGCGATCAGCAAGACGGTCAACCTGCCGCGGGACGCCACGGTCGAGGACATCGAGCGCATCTACACCGAGGGCTGGCGGATGGGCCTCAAGGCCATCGCGATATACCGCGACGGGTGCAAGCTCAGCCAGCCGCTGAGCGCCTCCGTCGAGACGCGCGCCGCCCTGCCGGCGCGAGAGGAAACCCCCTTGGCCCTCCCGACCCGCGCCGTCCGGCGGCGCCTGCCCGCCCGTCGCAAGGGCTACACGGTCGAGGCCCGCGTGGCGGGGCACAAGATCTTTCTCCGGACGGGCGAATACGAAGACGGAACGCTGGGGGAGATCTTCGTCGACATGCACAAGGAGGGGGCGGCCTTCCGCTCGATGATGAACTGCTTCGCCATCGCCGTCAGCAAGGGCCTCCAGTACGGCGTCCCGCTCGAAGAATTCGTGGACACGTTCACGTTCACCCGCTTCGAGCCGCAGGGCCCCTGCGATCATCCGAACATCCGCATGGTCACCTCGGTCGTGGATTACATCTTCCGCGTGCTGGCCCTGGATTACCTGCGCCGGACCGACCTCGTTCAGGTCAAGCCGGCCCCTCTCGAACTGGAGGCCCAACGCCTGGCCCCCACCCAGACTTCGACGGAGGCCGAAGCCCTGAGCCGCGCCCCGGCCGAGGCCCCGAGCCCGCAGCCGGCCGGCGTCGGCGGCGCCGCCAGGGCCCTGACCGTAAACCAGGCCCTCGACGCCCAATTGAGCGCCTTGATGCGCGACGCGCCGTTCTGCGACATCTGCGGCCACATCACCGTCCGGAACGGCTCCTGCTACAAGTGCCTCAACTGCGGCAATTCGATCGGTTGCTCATGAAGCGGGCGGCGCGCGGGCGCGCCGGCGGGCGCCTCACGGACGGGCGCGAAAACTTACCGACGAACGCGGGAAAGGGACCTCGCCCGATTATTCGATGTCGATCTCGCGGACGTCTTTCTCGGCGCGGCGCCGCTCGACGGCCAGGCGTAACAGGTCCCGCAGGGTTTCCACGCCCGGAACGGCTCGAAGCGTGACGGTGGGCGTCCGGGCGTCTGTCGTCACCAGGTGCAGATTCCCGAGCCGGACCAGCCGGTAGAAAAACGGCTCGGTCATCGAGAGGTCCTTGACCCTAAAGAGCTCGATCTCCTCGGTGTGCCGGTTGAAGATGCCGCGGGTCAGGATCAGCCGCTGGGACGTGAGCCGATAGCGCGTGAAATTGATCCCCAGATACTGAATCCCCATCACGATCAGGCCGAGCGGAACGGCCGCCCGCGCGCCCCACCGGCCGACGACCGCCCCGGCAAGCCCGGCCAGAAGGAACACGCCGCCCAGGGCGTAAACCCAGAAGCCGGTCCAGTGCGACGGCGTGCCCCGCCAGAGGTCTTCTTCGACGCCGGAGCCGGAGGAGCCAGTGGCCGTTGGGTCCTTCATGCGAAGCAAAAATCAGGACTTGGCGCCCAAGGCCCAATGAGCCCGGGCCCGTCCTGAGCGGGCGGAAGGCGCTGTTCGCCTCGCTCTGCGCGCGTGCGAAGCTTCCACGTTGCCGTTGTCTCGTGCCCTGAGGGTTCGTGGTCGGCTCGTCTTGATGGGGGGGGTCATCATAGCCGTCGTTCTTCGTACTCCAACTCCGTCGTCGATTCGAGGTTCTTCAACAGATCGCCCTTCCGAAGGAAATAAGTGGGCTTCATCCGGCCGGGGCCGAAGAGTTGGCGGGCCTGGTCGTCGAAGTGCGGCGAGGTCGGATCGTCGCTCTCCCCCAGCGGCAGGTAGGTCCAGGATTCCGGTGGGTCGGTCAGCACCACGACCTGGGTCGAGGTCTGGCCCGATTGCCCCAGAAACGTACCGTCGTCCTGCCGCGCGAACCCGATATTGCGCGGCGTCGCCATCCCGAAGCCGGGGTTTCCCCCGCCGACGGGCCAGGAGTGAGCCCCCCCCTGGCGGCCGACGCGATAAACGTTGCCGAAAGGTACCTCAACGGAGCCGTGCTCGGCCATCATCCGGGCGGCGGCCGTTTTGAGCGCGCCGATAAGTTCCTCGTCAGTCAGCGTGGCCCGGGGCGGGTCGCCGAAGCGATCGGCGCGTTTATCCGCATCGGTGAAGACGGTTTCCCAGAGGGCTTCCTTCCAGTATTTGTAGGCGAGCGCCCCCGTGGAGTCCGGATCGCTCCGGCGGTCCCACTCCTGGATGAGGGCGCGCAGGACCGTGGCGTTCACGTCCTCGTTGATGTCGACGTTCAAGCCCGTCCAGGCCCGTTCCAGGCGCGCCTGCCAGGCTCCGGCGCCGTAGACCTCGGTGCTCATGGCCATGCGGAGGGCGTCGGCTTTGGAGACGCGAGCATCGGCGTCGAGCTGTTCCAGGGTCATGGCGGCGCGCTGATGCGGCGGCGTGCGGCCGGCGTTGTAGATGTAGGCCGGATAGTTCTCCGGCGCCAAGGGGCTCTCCTTCATCATCGCCCAGGGGGAGACGTTGTTGTTCTGCATGTAGCCCTGCGGGGGGTTGTGAATTTGAACCAGATCCTGGAGCGGGTGCAGCCCGCGCCATTCGCTGGCGGAGGTCTCGCCCGCGACGGGTCGGGTAAAGTCGAAGCCCTCCGGCCGGACGGGGACCCGCCCGTTGCGCAGGTAGTAGATATCCCCCTGAACCGTCCCGACCATGATGTTCTGGGCCATGTACTGGAGCATCGAAAGCGCCTGCTTCATCTCCTCCAGGTTGCGGGCGGTGTTCATCCGGTAAATCTGGTCCAGGTGATAAATCTGGTCGAAATAAGGGAGCGCCATGGAATAAGCCGTCTGGCCGCGGCGAGCGACGACCGGCCCCCGGTGCGTGTAGTGCAGCTCGATCTCCCGCTGCTCGACCGACCCATCGGTCCGCCGGAGGCCGATCCGCTCGCGGACGACCGTCATGCGTCGCCAGTCGCCGTCGTACTGGTACTTCAGGGGATCCTCCGGGTGCACGACGTCGGCGTAAACGTCGCCGGTGTCCGGCCCGCCGGTCGTCAGCGCCACGGAGCAATATCGGCCGTGGCCGAGCGTCGCCAGCGGCAGGCCGAGAATCCCCATGCCCGAATAGGCCAGCTCGCCGCCGTAAAGCCGCGCCTCGTAAAAACGAAAGTGCCCATACCAGGAAAGATGAGGGTCGATGAGCGCGATGACGGCCCCGGCTTCGGTCCGCCCGGGGGCGATGAGCCATTGATTGGACCCACGGTACTCGCTTTGGACGGGCTCGAACGCCACGCCGCCGCGGCGGAGATCGTCGGCGGCGTCTCCCTCGGGCCAACCCCAGATGATGTAGCGCCCCAGGGCGCTCACCTGCCAGGGCTCGATCGGCGGCGCCCAGGGGGGAACCTTCTCCGGTCGCTCGGCCATGAATCGGCGCACCCCCGCCTGGAAGGCTTCGGTGAGGGCGCGGATCTTGGCCGGCTTGCGGGCGTAATCATGCTCGCTGAAATACCGATGACGCCACATGCGCTGGCGGACGTCGTGGTCGAACCATTCCTCCCCGAACACCTCGGCCATCGTCCCCTCGGCCTTGCGGTAGTTCTTGAGCAGTTCCTCCAGCCGGTCCTGAGCCTGAGCGTAGCCGAGGCCGAAAACGGCCCCCTCGGCGGTTTCGGCGAAGATATGGGGAGTGCCGAAAAGATCGCGATGAATCGTAACCGTTTCGGCCGAAACGGCCGACGGCACCCACGTCGCCACAACCAACGCGACGCTGAACCTCAGACGGCTTGCCATCCTCCCATTCATGGATCACCTCGCCATCGCGGGCGCGTGGACTCTATGGCGGGGCGTGCTAGCCCGGCGGCCAGCGCCCAGAGCCCATAGGCCTCCTCGCGCGATTGAGGGATTCCGGGCCGATCGTCCAGCTCGGCCCACGTCATCAGGTCCATTTTGGCCTTGAGAATGGCCTCATCGGTCATGCCGTTCATGTGCGAACGCCATATTGCTCCCCCCTGCCGCCAGTAGCAACCCTGGAGGTCGAGCAGCCGGGCGAAGCGGCGCCGCAACTCGGCCTCGTCGTAGCCGACGCGATGGTGGCGATGGGCCTCCCACTCGCGGCTGAGAAGGGCGGGGTCGGCGTTATCGGCGGCCGTGGCAAAGGGGACGAGGACGAAAACGGCCCGGGCGGCCGCAGCCTGAAGATGCTCGAAGGCCGGCGCGTCGTCCTGAATGTGCTCGAGCACCTCGACGCAGGCGACAAAATCATAGACCTCGCCCGGCGGTTGAGTCAGGTCCCACGGGCCGAAGCTCACGTTGGGCGCCTTCCTGACCTCGGCCAGGGACTGCCCCAGCCCGTAACTCGGCTCCACGTCCGTGATGTGGAAGCGCGTCTCGGGATGCTCGAGAGCGAGGGCCAGCTCGGCCAGGCCGCGCCCGGCCCCCACGGACAAAACCGACCCGACCGGGCCGATCCGCTCAAGCGCCGAGCGCAGGTAACGATAGCGCAAATAAGCCCAGCGGCGTTCCAGCAGCAAGAGCGAGGTCAGCTCGTCCAACTGCGCCAGCCGCGCGGGGGCCTCTGAACCCCAAGGGGCCTGAAATAGCGGCGGCCGGGGCTTGCGGAACTGTTCGGGCTCGGCGGGCAGCGTCTTGAGGAAATCGGAGGCGCCGCTCAGGTTCACGTCGCAGACGACCTGCTTGAAGACGGGCCGACCCAAGCCGAGGGCCGGTTTGAACGGATGGCGTCCGGGATCGTACTGCGTCTGATCCGGGGGGGACTCCAGCGGGTGGAGATACGGATCGGAGGACTCCAACGTCAACCCGCCGAGGAGCAGCCGATAATCGGTCAAGTCGAGCCGCCGGAGCAGCGCCTCCAGTTGGGCCGTCGAGATGTGGAAACGGTTTCGACCCCAATCCGAATAGAACATCTTGAGCCCGAAACCGGCCAGATAGGCGTCGTCGTCGAAATTGCTTTGGCGGATGTGCAGGAAATCGCGGGCCCAGCCGGCTGCCGAGCGCAGAACGACGAAGGCGCGATGCGGCCCCTCCAGCCGGGGCAGCGCGTTCAGAAGGGCGACAAATCGGACGCGCCGAGCGGGGAGCTCCGCCGCGGCGTAGTCGATCGCCAGATGATCCAACTCCCTGGCGTGGCCCGCGTCCGGAGGACGCGGCTCGATGACGAGCCCCGCCCCCGCCCCGAAAACCGTCTGCAGAAGCGTCCGTTGTTCGGGCCGCAGATGCCCCAGCTTGATGAAGTCATAGCGGCCCTCGTCCGTCCGCGCGAAGGCCTGTTCGGCTGAGATCGACATGGCGGATCGGGCATGGGCGGCGACCTTTCCCCACTGCGGCGCCAAGTTGAGTCTGAACCCTTCAGCGGTGGGGATGATATGCGAGCCTCTGGACCGGCGTCAATTTCGTCTTCATCGGCCGTCCCGGCGTGTTAGGATTCGGACCCCTTGACCGCCGTCGGAGATCATCCCCGCCGATGAAACCCAATCGCCTGAAGCGACTTCTCGCCGAAGGGCAACCGGCGCTTGGCATGTGGGCCGATCTGGGGAGCCCGGCGATCGTCGAGGCGATGGCCGAGCTGCCGCTGGATTGGATTCTGCTCGACGCCGAACACGGCGTGGCCTCCTACGAGGACATGCAGCCGCTCTTGCAGGCGATGAGCCGCGCCCCGGCCGCCGCCGTCGTCCGCGTGCCGACGAGCGATCTGCTGCCGATCAAGCGCGTCCTGGACATGGGGGCCGAGGGGGTGCTGGTGCCTCAAGTCCGCGACGCCGAGGAGGTGGCCCGCGTCGTGGCCGCCTGCCGGTATCCGCCGGAAGGGGGTCGCGGGATCGGCCCGTTCCGCGCCTCGCGCTACGACATGGATTTCATGGATTACTACCGGCGGGCCAATCAGGAAATTCTGGTCATCGTGCAGATCGAGAATCGGCAGGCGCTGGCGAATCTGGAGCCGATCCTGGCCGTGCCGGGGCTGGACGCCGTCTTCGTTGGCCCGGCCGATCTGGCGCTCGACATGGGCCACTTCCCCGATCTCGATCACGAAGCCGTCCAGGGGGCGATCGGGCGGATCCGGGAGGCGGCCCGGCGGGCGGGCAAACCCGCCGGCTTCTACTGCTCCTCCGGCCGGGACGCGCGCCGGAGGATCGCCGAAGGCTTTCAGATGGTCAGCGTCTGCAGCGATCTCTCCATCATGGCCGGCGCCCTCCGTCGGGAACTCCGCGAGGCCCGGGGGGAGAGGCCGCCCGAGGGCCCGGAGGTGGTGACCACCTGACCGAGGAGCCGCGGGCGGCTCAGCCGGCGGCGCGTTTTTCGAACTCTTTATAGAGGAAACTGGGCTGGATGTCCCGATTGTTCTGGTACTTGTCGCTTCGATAGTCCATCACTTCCCCCTGCGGGACGTGATAGAAAATCTGGCAGATCTGGACGCCGGGGTAGATCCGTATCCGATGGACGCAGATCATCTCCAGCGTCCAGAACCCGCGGAAGCCAACGTCGCCGAAGCCGGCCGTGACGTGGACGAACAACCCCAATCGGCCGACCGAGCTGCGCCCCTCCAGCATCGGCACCAAGCCGTGTGTCTCGGTGTATTCGAGCGTCCGGCCCAGATAAAGCCGCCCCGGCTCCAACCACAGACCCTCGGTGGGGATTTTGATCCGTTCGGTGGCCGGCAGCCGCCGCATGTCGAGCGCCTGATCGGCGTACACCATCAGCTCGTCGTGCAGCCGGAGGTTGTAGCTGTTGGGGTTGATCAGCGCCGGATCGAACGGTTCAATCACGATCCCCCCCGCCTCGATTCGCTTGATGATCTCCGGACCGGTCAGGATCATGACGGCCCCGCGCATCGGCCGCGCCGGGCGTTCGGCCCTCGGCCCTTGGGGGGCCCCGATCGCCGCGGGAAGCGCCAGCAAACGGCAGAGCCGTCCAATTCTCCAGTCCTTTTTGTCTCCGGCCCGCGGGTTGATCTTGCGGCGGGGGCGGCGCTCATCGTAACATCCGCGCCAGTCCCCACGGGCTGAGGCCCGGGGGGCCGCCTCCGAGGACGCTCATGAACCGAACGCGGCGAGCGGCATGGCCCGAGACGGCTTTCACGCTTATCGAGCTGCTGATCGTGGTGGCCATCCTGGCGATTCTGGCCGCCGTCGCCGTCCCCAATTTCCTGGAAGCGCAGACTCGCAGCAAAGTCAGCCGCGAGATGAACGACATGCGCGCGATCGCCTCGGCCCTGGAGGCTTATCACGTCGATTACGGGGAATATCCCCCCCACGGGGAACTCATCTTTAACGCCTCGGGCGCCTTCGTCGAGCATAACTATCCCGCCACCAAGGCCGGGGTCTTTACGGTCGAATACCTGCCCGCCCCCCGCGTCACGACGCCGATCGCTTACATCTCGACCGTCCCCGAGGACATCATGCTCAAGGAGGAATTCCAGGTCGACGAGAGCCTCTCGGGGCTCTATAAGCGCTACGGCTACATTCAGAGCGATCAGATGATGTACATTTTTCTCTCGCCGGGCAAACCCGAGGCCCTGCGCGCCAAAGCCCACCTGATCCCGCTGACCTATGGTGGCTGGCGGCTCTATGGGGCCGGCCCCGACGGGGACAAGGCCCGCGACACCAAGACCAACGTCCCCTACGACCCGACCAACGGGACGATCAGCGACGGCGATATCATCCGCTCCCAGCGGATGCCCGTCATGAACCTGACCGTCGACGAGTAGGACTCAACCAGGGGGACGCCGACCCTCATGGAGCCTCATGGACGGCGGGGGCCGACCGAGGATAGACGCAGCCCCGCCCCCGGAGGACGGTCAGCTTCACCCGATCCCCTCGCCGGATCGGCCCGACCGAACCTTCCCCCGCGGGCGGCGCTATGAGGCCCGCGCCCGCGGCCGGGGCCGCCAGGGCCACCCGGACCGGCTCGGCCATGCCCGCCAGGTGGACCTCCGCCTCGCGGGAGGACCCGCCAAAGGCGACCAGGACGACCTCCCCGGGCCACCCCTCGGCCGAGGGCCGGACGTCCAGGTCCAGTTCGAGCTCATCGGGGCGGACGGCCAACCAGACGGGGTCGCCGGGCACCGGTGTTCCCTCGGCCGGGCTCGCCATCAGGCGAACGACCTGATCGGGGTCGCCGCCGTCGAGGGCGAGGATCAGGCAATCCTCGCCGAGGCGCCGGACCCGGCCGGGAATCATGTTGCGATGGCCGAGGAAGCGGGCCACGTCGGCGGTTGCCGGGCGCTCATAAAGCTCCCACGGAGGCCCGACTTGCAGAAGCCGTCCCCCGCTCATCAATGCCAGACGGTCGGAGATCAGGAGGGCCTCCTCCTGATCGTGCGTTACGTAGATGAGCGTGAGCCCCAGTTCGGTCTGGAGCCGACGGATGGCCGAGCGGGTCTCGCGCCTGAGCTCGGCGTCCAGGTTGGAGAGCGGCTCGTCCATCAGCAGGATCGAGGGCTCGACCGCAAGAACGCGCGCCAGCGCCACGCGCTGCTGCTGACCGCCGGAGAGTTCGTCCACCCGGCGCCGGCCGAGCCCCTCCAGGTGAACCAGCCGCAGCGCCTCTCGCGTCTTGGCCTCCCGCTGGGCCCGGGGGAGCCGGCGCAGCCGAAGCCCGAAGGCGACGTTCCCCTCCACCGTAAGGTGGGGGAAAAGGGCGTAGTTCTGAAACACCATCGCCGTCGGGCGCCGCTCCGGGGGCCAGTCGGTCACGTCCTGGCCGTTCATCAGAACCCGTCCCTCATCCGGCGGCGTGAGCCCGCTCAGGATTCTGAGCAGCGTCGTCTTGCCGCAGCCTGACGGCCCCAGGAGCGAGAAACACTCGCCCGATCGGACGTCCAGGCTGACGTCGTCCACCGCCAGAACGGGCCGGCCCGTCTGGTCGAGATAGCTCTTGCGCAGGCCGTGAACGGCCAGGTCGGCCATCGCTTTACTTCTCCGGGCTGCGGATGTGGTCCTGCCAGTGGCGCATCCACTCGACCTGCAAACGGTCGAACTCGGCCAGGTCCACGTGCAAGGGCTCGAACTTCACGGCGGCCAGGATTTCCGGAACGGCTTCGGGGGGAATATCCCGCCGGGCCAGCAGGCGAAAGTGATCGCGGGCCATCCGGAGGCCAGCCTCCTTGGAGGTAACGAACTCATAAAACAGACGGGCTTCAGCGGGGTTGGGCCCCCGCGCCACGATCGCGATCGGATCGAGCGAAATCGGCGCCGGGCCACGCGGAATGACGAAGCCGAAGGGATAGCCGTTGGCCTCGCGCTGAAAGATCGCGTCGGTGACGTTCCAGAGCGAGATGTAGCCGGCGGGGCTTCGGGCGACGCGATCGTAGAGCGCCTGAGGGTCCGGCAGGTAGGCGCGCGTCTGGGCGTCCAGCCGTTTCAGGAACGCGTAACCGGGGCCGGTGTCGCGATCGGGCCCTCCCATGGCCCAGATCAGGCCGGTGAAGATGGTCTTGACGGTCCCGGAGTGGAGGGGTTCCCGGATCACGATTTTGCCGGCCCATTTCGGGTCCAGCAGTTCCTCCCAGGTCTGGGGCACGTCCCGCGGGTCATAGATATGGACGTTGTAGATGATGGCCGGGGCCTGAATGAATTGCGCGTACCAGGCATCGTCAACGTCGCGGAAGTCCGGTTCGACCGCCTCGGCCCAGCTTGGACGATACGGCTCCAGCAGCCCCTCCTGCTTGGCCTGCGTAAAAAAGGCCGTCGTCCCCCCCCACCAGACATCCACCTTGGGCGAGGCCCGATCGATCCGGAGCTGGCTCAGGATCTGGCCGGTGGGGATGAACCGCCCGACGACGTCAATGTCCGGATAGGCCGCCTCGAAGGCCGCCTCATATTCATCAAGCATCTCCTGACCGTGGGGGGTGAAGACGACCACCCGCCGGGATCGGGCCGGCCCGGCGCCGTCGCCCGAGCCCCCCTCCCCCCCGCAGGCCGCCGCCAGGACGATCGCTGCCGCTGCCCAGGTCGAGAACCATCCCGAACTACGCCGCCCCAGCTGGACCCTTCCACCGCTCACACCGCTTCTCCGGGCTCATTCTGCTGGATTTAGCGCGAAAACTCAAACCGAACCGGACGGCAGGGACCCCCCGCCTCCTAGCCTCGCCATCAGGGAGCGGCCCGGGGGACGCGATGGAGGACAAAAGCAACCTGACCCGCCGAATCGAGCAGCAAGATCACGTCGGCGCTGCGGACCTGGAGGATCCTGACCGCCTTGTCGGCAAGACGCGCCTCAAAGGCGGCTTGCTCGACGGTCGGGTCGCTCACGGCGGCCCAATCGGCGATGACCGCAGCCAGGTCGATCGCCTGGTCAGCGGGGGCCCCGCCGAAACGATAGACCCCCGGACGGCCGGACACGCTGGCGACATCGCCCGCTTTGACCCACTCCCCTTCGGACTTGGCCAGCAGATCGAACCGGTCGCCGGCCGACCGGGCCAGCCGCACCGTTTCGATCCGTTCGCCGGCGGGGTCCAGAAAATCCACCCGAACATCATCGCTCTCGGCCGCGAAATTGAAGAGAGCCAGCAGGATGGCGATGGCCAAATTGAGGTTAAGCGTGGCCATAGGAGCGACCTCCATGCCGGGTCAAGGCGTAGAATCTGCGTCGGCAGAACCCTCCGCCCTCGAGACGGCGCTTCGCAATTCCTCAAAGAGAGGGCGTTGAAATTCCCAGAGGGGGAGGCCCTTCTCCACAATGAACTCGATCTCGCCCGCGGCGGCGGCCGTGTCCCCGAGTTCCAAGGCCACGCGGGCGAGCTCCAGCCGCCCCCCCGCGTCGTGAGGATAGAGCCCAACGGCGGCCTCCAGGGCCGTTCGCGCCCCCGGAAGATCACCCATCCCCTCCAGCACGCGAGCCTGATTTCGGCGCAGCGCCGCTGAGAGCGGGTTCATTTCGATGGCGCCCTGGAGAAGCTCAAGCGCCGGACCGGCTTTACGCGCATCGGCGTAGAAGGTCGCCATGGCCACGCCCGAAAGATAGCCCTCGTGATCGGGAAGAAAGACCCTGGCCCGAGCATAATGCTCGGCGGCGCGGGCATGGTCGCCCGCCTCGGCCGCCCGGACGGCCTCCCCTTCCCAAAAATAGGCGATCTGCTGAGGCGGCAGATACCAGCCCAGGGCGCTGAGGCAGAGCCCGAGGCCAACGGCGCCGGCGCCTGAGGCAGCCTGATGCCCCGGCGATCCGAGCGGGCTCCCCTCGGCCGACCTCGCCGGTTCGACCGCCGACACAAGGGCCCCCCCGGCCAGCGCCCCCAGCCAGAGCAGGAACTCCGGCTGATCGAGGGAATGCTCGACGAGGCCGTTGAGGCATAGAAGCGCTGCCCCGAGCGCCGACCAGAGGCCTGCCCAGGCCGCGGGGGCGTGTCCCTGATCAGGGGGCGCGAGACCTGCGCCGCGGTACAAGCGCCAACCGGCCCAGACCACCGAAGCCACAAAGAAGCCGAACAAAGCCAGCCCCACCAGCCCCGTCTCAGCCGCAGCCTGGAAAATCCAGGAATGAGCGTAGCGGCTTTCCCGCGCGGCCGGAGGCTTGAGCGCGGCGTAATAGAGAGCGAAAGCGCCGGGGCCGGCCCCGAGCAGAACGTCCTGCCCCCAGACTTTCGTGGCGATACTCCAATAATAAAGCCGTTCCCGAATCGTCGAGACATTGCCCAGGCGAGCCCACAGGTCAGCCGCCCGCGCGACGGCGGCCATCCCACAGAAACCCCCGGCCACCAGCACCGCGCCAGGCCCCATCCCGAACGATCGGGCGCGCCCCTCCCTCTCCCGCCGCCGGAAGACAAATACGACGGCGGCCGCGGCCCCCGCCAGAAACGTGAGCCCCCCGCCGCGACTGCCGGAGAGCGCGACCGCGAGGGCGGCCATGCCGAAACCGCCGGCTCCAATGAGCCGCGTCCACGAGCGAACGGGACCCTCCCAGAGCGAGAGGCTCATCATCCCGAGAACGGCCATCTGCGCCGCAAACAGGTTGCTGTCCCCAAGGCGCCCGCCGACGCGCCGCTCCCGCAGTGCGTGCTCGAGGCTCTGACGCATCAGGTCGGTCAGCAGAAGCGATGAGGCCTGCCCCTCGGTCAGAGAGGCATGCGCCCGTGTGTAACCCCAGACGTATTGATAAAGCGCCAGAAGGCCAAAGCCGGCCGCCCCCAGGGCCCAGGCGACTCGGAACCCCCGCCAGCGTTCGCCTCTGGCCACGGGCTCAGCGCGGGACAGCCCCAACCCCAGGACGAGCCCCGCCACGAGCGTCAGACGGGCAACGACGGCCGGCCGGCCCGCCGACGGAATCGCCAGCGGGGGAGCCTCCCCCCCCGGAGGAACGATCACCTGCGCCCGCCAGCGGGCGAACGACCAGAGGGCGAAACCGGCGACGGCGAGGAGACCGGGCGACCTCAGCATCCGGCGCAGGCTAGGGGCGGGCCGCCCGCGGGGGGTGAGCAACAGCGCGCCCCCGGCCAGAACCACGGCCCCCGTCAGGATGAGGCTCTCCAGGGGGTAAGCCCGCTGCGGAAAAAGGAACAAGGCCAGCAGCAGGAGCCCTGCGACCCCTCCCACGGCGGCCTCAGCCGTCGGTGTCGGTCCGTGATCGTTGGTGTTCGTTCGCGCTTTCCCCTGGGCGGCCTTGCCCCGCCCGGACGCGCCGCCTAAGATCGTCCGGCCATGACCCAGGTTTCAGCGGGCCTGACCGTCGCCATCACCGGGGCGGGCGGTTTCATCGGCAGCCACCTGACGGAGCTCGCCCTGCGTCAGGGCCTGCGCGTCCGGGCGCTGGTTCACTATAACGCGCTCGGCTCGATCGGTCATCTGGCCGAAGTGACCGGCGCGGGCGGCTCCTCGGGGGAGAGCGGCTCGGCCGAAGCGCGTCTGACGATCGTCGCCGGGGACGTTCTGGACGGGCGCTGCCTGCGGGAACTGATTGAAGGCTGCGATCAGGTCTTCCATCTGGCCGCCCTCATCGGCGTCCCTTACTCCTACCGCGCCCCATCGAGCTACGTTCAGGTCAACGCCGTCGGAACGCTCAACCTGCTGGAGGCGGCCCGCGAGGCCAAGCCCGAGCGCGTGATCGTGACCTCGACCTCGGAGGTCTATGGCTCGGCGCGCCGGACGCCGATGGATGAAGAGCACCCGCTGGCGGCGCAGTCCCCCTATGCCGCGAGCAAGATCGCCGCCGATCATCTCGCCCAAGCCTACCATTTGAGCTTCGGCGTGCCGGTCGTGACGCTCCGGCCGTTTAACGCCTTCGGCCCCAGGCAATCGACCCGGGCCGTGATCCCGACGATCCTGGGCCAGGCGCTCTCCCCCGAATGCGACGCCATCCGATTGGGCTCGGTCGAACCCGTGCGCGATTGGACCTACGTCGAAGACGTGGCCCGGGGCTACCTGGCGCTGGCACGGGCGCCGCTGGAACGGGTTGCCGGGCGCGTCTATAATCTGGCCACGGGGCGCGGCCGGAGCGTGGAAGAGATCGCGCGGCTGGCCCTCGAAATCGCCGGGGCGACCAAGCCGATCCTCCCCTGCGACGAGCGACGCCGCCCCCCGGCCAGCGAGGTCGAGCGATTGATCGGGGACGCCTCGCAACTGAGCGAGGCCACCGGCTGGCGGCCCGCGGCGCCGTTGGAAGAAGGCTTGCGCCGCACGGTTGACTGGCTCGCCCCCCGGCTGGCCCAGATTCATCCCGACGAGTATCGCCTCTGAGCGCGCGCGAACCCATCGCCCGGACGCGAGCTGCCCCGACCCGCCCGAGGCTCCCCCCGCTGCCGGAGAACCCTTACGTCGTGGCCGCCCGCGACGTGGTCATGCGGCTGCAACGCGCCGGTCACCAGGCTTATTTCGTCGGCGGCTTCGTTCGGGATTGGCTGCTCGGGATCGAACACTACGACGTGGACATCGCGACCTCGGCCACGCCGCCGGAGATCATCGGGCTTTTCGAGGAGACCCGCGAGGTCGGCGTCCATTTCGGCGTCGTCCTGGTCCGGCATCAAGGGGTCACGCACGAGGTGGCGACGTTCCGCCGCGACGGCGAATACATCGACTTCCGCCGGCCGCGCGAGGTTCACTACGGAACGCTCGAAGAAGACGCCGCCCGGCGGGACTTCACGATCAACGCCCTTTACTACGATCCCCTCGCCGGCGTCCTCAAAGATTTCCACGCCGGGGCGCTCGACCTGCGGCGCCGGGTCCTCAGGACCGTCGGGCCGGCCGTCAAGCGCTTCGAGGAAGACGCCCTCAGGCTGCTGCGGGCCGTCCGATTCGCCGTCCGGTACGAGCTGGAGATTGAGCCCCGAACCCGCCGGGCCCTTCAGCTTAAGGCGCCCAATCTGGCCCAGATCAGCCGCGAGCGGATCGGCGAGGAACTCCTCCGCATCCTGACCGGGCCGCGACCCGGCGTCGCGATGCGCCTCATGTCGGCGTTGGGCCTCTGGGCCGTCACGATCCCCGAGGTCGAGGAGCTTCGCGGCTGCGAACAGGGGAACGAGGCGCATCCGGAAGGGGACGTCTTCGAGCACACGGCGCGAGCGCTGGACGCCCTGCCACCGGACCCGGACCCGGCGTTGGCGCTGGGGGCGCTCCTGCACGACATCGCCAAACCCCGGACGTTCAAGCGCGAGGCCGAACGCATCACGTTCGCGGCGCATCAGACGCTGGGGGCCGAGATGGCGCGGGCGATCTGCCGGCGGCTCAGGCTTTCCAATGAACTGACGGATCAGGTGGCCGACCTCGTCCATTACCATATGCGCTTCATGGACGTGCGCCGCATGCGGGAGGCCAATCTCCGCCGCCTGCTGGCCCGGCCGGATTTCCAGCTTCATCTGGAATTGCATCGGGCCGATTCGCTCGCCAGCCACGGCGACCTCGACGCCTACGAGTACTGCCTGGAGAAGCGACGGGAGCTGCTCGTCGAGCACGGCGAGGCGCTGGAGCCGCCGCCGCTGGCCTCCGGTCGGGACTTGATCGCGCTCGGCCATCGGCCGGGCCCCGACTTCCGCCGGTGGCTCGACGCCCTGCGCGAGGCGCAGTTGGAAGGGCGCATCCGGACGCGTGAAGAAGCCCTCGCCTTCCTTCGGCGTGAGGCGGGCCCGCCGATCGCCGAGCCCGCCGAAGCCCCCGACGCTCCGCCCTGAGATGGCGACGCTGCTCACCTATCATCACGTGGCCGCCCGACCCGCCGGGGCGGACAAGGCCAGCCTCTACGTCAGCCCCGACGCCTTCGCCCGCCAGTTGGACACGCTCTTGGCGGCGGGGTTCCAGGTCATCTCGCTGGACCAATTGAGCGAAGGCTTCGAGAGGGTTGACCTGCCGTCTCGCGCCGTCGCGATCACGTTCGACGACGGCTTCCGGGATAATTACGAGGCGGCGTTCCCGCTCCTGCGGCGGCGCGGCCTGACGGCGGCGTTCTTCGTGACGACCGGCTGGATCGGGCGCGAGAGCCCTGAGGCGGGAGATTTCATGAGCGAAGACGACCTGCGCGAGCTGGCCGAGGCCGGCATGACGATCGGCTCCCACGGCGTCAGCCACCGGCGGCTGGCCCGGCTGCCGCTCGACGAAGCGCGGCGGGAGTTGATCGACTCCAAGGCTCGGCTGGAAGCGATCCTGGGCCGTCCCGTCCGCTGGCTGGCTTACCCCAGCGGCAGCTTCAGCCCCGAGATCGCCCGACTGGCGCGCGAGGCGGGCTATGCCGGCGCCTGCTCGGTGATCCGGGATAACCGCATCCGGCGGGGACAACGCTATTACCTGCCCCGGGTGATGGTGATGAACACCACTTCGGCCTGGCGCTTCCGTTATTACTTCAGCCCCCTCTACCATTTCGTCCACGCGGCCAAGAACCGCCGCCGCTGGCGGCGGTATGTGTGACGGCCACCCACCCAGACCTTCATCCGCCATCAGGCCTGTGGGCCAGGGGGGAGCAAATCATTGATTTTCGACCGCAACCACTCAAATGCGTCCCTCGCGATCTGGAGGCCTTCTCCCAAGCACTTTTCTCGATCGTCTATGACAGGGGCTTGGAAGCGGACTAGCTCTGGTTGTGGGTATTTAATCTCCATTTTGTTCCAATCAATCTTCCCTGAAAAAGTGCTGCCAGGGAAAGTCAAGATGACGCCCTGTTCCCTGATTTCGGGCTTCTCAGGAGACGAGGAGGGAATAACCACTTCGACATTCTTCAGACGCGGCCGCTGACCGCTCCACCCCTGGCTCCCAGGCCGGAGCGGACGATCTGCGTGTTTGCGGCTGTTGTCGAGATCCAGACAAATGCAGAGAGCTCTGCTGTCTTTAATCATGCCTTTTATCTCGTTGTCTGTTTTCCCCAGGGACTTCGCAAAGTTTTTAACCATCTCCGCTAGTACCGAGATGCGATGAAACAGCATCTGGAGGGCATCTCTACAAACCCTGGGAGTCGTCACATTCCGGTAGACGACCGCGGTAGGGGCCCCGGTCTCACTTGGGGCCAGCTTCACGACGTTGTCTCCGAGCGCCATATGGGAGTCGATATCGCGGATTGCTCGCTCAATGTCATCGCTGAGTACATTGATTTCTCCCGAAGTACTCAAGGCGGCAGTTCCTTTCCCTGGGGTCGCCCGTTCTGACGGATCAACGACGAATCCCGGCACGGAAACCGTGTCTGGATTCGCAAGGTTGCAGCTATCCTAGGTCTAGCGAGAATACCGCGTCAAGCCCTTGGCCGCGATGTGTATGATTCGCGCATAATGGGAGGCACCCCCACCCCCCAGGGATTCGATCCACCGGTGACGCAACAGGGAACCCCCGAGATCGATCTTCGACCGACCGGCGAAGGGAAAACCCCTGAACGGGTGTGATCCCTCAGCCCAGGGTCAGCGCGAAGCGCGCCACCCTAGGTCACCCGGGCGCGCGCGGCCCCCCCCGACCGCTCAAGGCGACAAACAGAACACCTTGCCCGGGAGCTGACGGACCAGCCCCGAAAGCTCCAGCAGGAGGAGCTTCTGAATGATGGCCCCTTGGGCGTACCCGGCGCGCGCCCCGACCTCCAGAAGATAGTCCAGCGTCCGATGGTCTTCGGTGAGCGCCTCGCGGATCGACGTGTCCAACAGGTCCGAACTCCAGCCGGCGGCTCCCACCCACGCCGGAGGCGGCGCGGCTGCGGCATCCTCGGTCTCCACGGTCTGACCTTCTCCACCGCCCAGTTCAACCCGCAGACGGCGCAACTCCTCGGCCAGCGCCGCCAATACGTCATCGGACCGTTGGATCAGGGCGGCCCCCTCGGCGATCAAGCGATTGGCCCCCCGCGCATTGGGCCGGGTGGCGTCCCCAGGGCAGGCCAACACGTGACGGCCGAGTTCTAGGGCATGGCCGGCCGTGATCAGAGCGCCGCTTTTCTCGCCGGCCTCGACGACCAGAACCCCCACGGCCAGGGCCGCGATGACCTCGTTGCGTTGGGGGAAGGCTCCGGGCTCCGGCGTGACGCCGAACCGAAAAATCGAAAGGGCGGCGCCGCGGTCCTCGTTCACGATCCGTTCCAGAAGCCGCCGCTGCGCCGCGGGATAAACCGGAACGTCGAGCCCGTGGGCCAGGACGGCCAACGTCCGGCCGCCGCTGTCCAGGGCCGCCCGATGGGCCTCGGCGTCGACGCCGTGGGCCAGGCCGCTCACGATCGTCAAGCCGCGCGCACACAGCGGCGGGACGAGGCTCCGCGTCATGATCCGGGCGTATTCGCTGGGTTGGCGCGGCCCGACGACGGCCACGGCCAGCCGATCCTCCGGCAGGAGCCTCCCGCGAACATAGAGCACGAGCGGCGGGCAGGCCAGATCCTTGAGCGCGATCGGATAATGAGGGTTCGCCAGCGTGATCAACCGGGCCCCGACGCGATCGGCGGTCTCGATCGCCGCCAGGGCCTCTTCGCGCGGCTCGGGCAGGCGTAACGCCCGGCGGCGCTTCTCGCCCATCCCCTCCACACCGGCCAGTTCAGCCTCCGAAGCCTCAAAGACCGCCTCCGGGGAGCCGAACCGCGCCAGGAGGCGATGGGCGAGCCGGGGTCCGATCTCGGGCGTCAGCGCCAGGCGAACCCAGGCTTCGGCGATCAACCCTGAGGAAGGATCATCCAAACGGCGAGCCCGCCAGGAAGGTTCTCGGCGAGGAAGCGGGGCCGTCAGAGCCGCAATTGGGCGTCCTTGAAGGCCCACTTGTCCCGCGCGAAGTCGATCCGGAGCACCTCGGCGTCAGAGGCGAAAACGCCGACGAAGTTAGCCTTTCGCGCGACGTTGATGATGGCGTCGATGTTATCGACCTGGCGTTTGCTGAGCTTGGCCATGCCCTGCCGGCGCAGTTCGACGAAACGGCGGGCGTCGGCCGTGGACTGAAACAACAGATAATAACAATTGCCCTTGCTGAGCGTGCCGCGCTGCGTGGCGACCTCTTTGTCGAAGCGTCGCAGGCGGTTCTGAATCAGATCGCGCACTTCGGGGAAATCGGCCGCGGCGAAGCCCATATTGGCCGACTCCTCGATCAGCCGCTGCGGCGTCAACGTCTCCTTGGCCCGGTCGTCCCAGCCGTAACCGCGAATGTCATGCGTGAACCTCTGATTGACGACGTCATCGATCTCCAGATAACGCACTTCGGGGTTGAACAACCGGACCCAGACGATCGCCCGGTCGTAAACGGGGGCCGTCCACGGGAGGTCGTCCTTCAAGTTCGTGTAGTCATAAATGCCGAACATCGGCACCCCGACGATGACGAACCCGACGACGGCCAGGATGATCAGGGCGCGAAAATAAGGGCCCGAGAAGAAATTATGGACATTGGTCACCATGCGGTCCCGCGCCTGGCGTATTTTGTAAACGCGCTCATTGACCGTCAGCAGGCGTTCGCGCTCCTCCTGAAGCGTCGAGATCGTCTCCGTCATCAGGAGATAGGCTTCGTTCCAGTCGAACTCCAGCTTCTGAACCTCGGCGTTGCTGAGGAGCGGGATGCGCTTCAACATGATGCAGGAACGCAGAATGTCCAGGACCTGCTGGCCCACCTTGTGATCGTGCTTGAGCGACTGCATGAATCCGTCGTGCAGCATGGCGATGCGGGTCTTCAGCTCCAGGAACTTCATCTCGGCCTGAGGGTTGATTTTCTGCGGGGCCTTGATGGCCATCGTGAAGAAATCGTGAAACTGCCCCCATCGGGCGTGCAGCTCCGTCGTCTCCTCCAGATTGCGGTTCAGTGCAGGATCTTCCATCGTTGGCTCCCTCGCTCCGGCGACCTCAGGGGCGCCGCTCCCGTCTCCATCCTAGGAAGACCCGCGGGCGAGGGTCAACGCCCAACGCTCTCGTCCCCGGCGGGGGGAAAATCGACCGCTCCGAGGGCGGACCGACGGGCCAGCATCGGGTGCGCCGGCGCCAGGCGGGCGACGGCTTCCCAGGCTTCACGCGCCGCCTCCGGTTCTCCGACCCGTTCCGCCCATAGGGCGTATTCGACCCAGAACGTGGCCTCCGGCGGGGGCTCCACGATGGCCCGTCGGCGCTCGAAGGCCTCCCGCGCCGACGCCCGATCGCCCAGGAGGCGGGCGGCCAGATAAGCCTGCTCCTCGGCCAGGAGCGCCTCCCAGGCCGCCGGGTCCAGCCCCCGCGGCCGAGGATATCGCGTCGGCATCGCTTCGCGACCGAGGCGCCCACGGGCGAGCGTCTCCAGAGTGCAGAAGAAAGCCCGTCGGCGGGGGGTATCCATCCGATTCGGGGCAAGCCAGGCCAACAGCCCCGGCCAATCCTCCTCCAGCAAAGCCCGATAAGCCCCGGCAAACGTCGGCGGCGGGACGGCCAGGCTGCTCGGCCCGCGATGGCCCCCCTCCAGGGCGTCGATCAACTGGCGGGCCCGGGGTCGAGCCTCCGGGCGGCCGGACCAGACGTAGGCCTCCAGGGCGAGGTTGAGGAATTCGGGGTTCTGCCCGTCGACCTCGAGGAGGTTCTCGGCGGCGGCGGCGGCGGCCTCGAAGTCCCGCGCCTTGAGAGCCTCGTAAGCCCGCGAGGTGTACCACTGATCAAAATAGTGTGGCCAATGCGCCCGGAGCTTGCGCCGGAGGTTCACGATCCGCCCCAAGTCCGGATCGGGCTGAAACGACAACCATCGGTCCAGGAGATACATGGCCGATGGATGGGTCGGCGCGTAGAGGAGCGTCGTCTCCAGGCTGCGGAGGTAGGCCGTTCGGTAAGCCTCGTTGTCGGGATCGAGATTCACGAGCGCCCCGTAACAGCGGGCCATCAGATAGAACGTGTCGTGATAGGCGAGCGTTCGGCGGGTGATCTCAAGCTGGGCGAGCGCCTCGTTGAGCAACGTGGCGGCCCCCGGGCCGGCGGCGGCTTGACCGCCGCCGTGACGTTGGGCGGCGCGGGCCCGATCGTCGGCGCGCAGATAGTAGGCCTCGGCCAGCAGGTAACGCATTTCGTCGTGGACGGGCATCAGGCGCAGACCCCGCTCCAGGTGAAAGAACGTGGCGTCCATCAGGCCGGCCCGGGCCGCGGGCGACATCGGAACCTCAGGGCTCCGCAACGCCTCCAGATAAGCCCTCGCCCGGGAGTAATCCACGTCGGCCTGATAAAGCTGTAAAAAGGGAAGAGCCGGCAAGGGGATCAGGAGAATCATCATCCAGGCCAGCGTCAGCCGGGCCACGTGGGCGGGCCGGAAGGCGCGCGAGCCCCGTTCCAGGCGGAGAATCTGGCCCAGGCCGGCCGTCGCGCCGGCTTCGGCGATCCTCTCCGGCCGGGCCGACCCATAGGCTGCCAGGCACACGATCCAAGGAAGGGCGACCTGCGGAACATGGAGGAGGAAGTGTGAGAGCGTATGGAGCCCGAAGCCGAGCGCCGAGAACCCGAAGGCCGTGTGCATGAGGCGGCCGGGTTCGGACAGACCCTGGGCGGCGCGCCGGCCACGGCGACCGATCTCGGCCAACGCCGCCAGGAACAGGGCCAGACCCACTCCCCCTTGCTCGATCAGAATTTGCAGATAGTCATTGTGCGCCAGATTGGAGCGGTGAATCGTGATGTTGAGCCGCGAGTTCGGATGCAGGGCGAAGTATTCGGCTTGAGCCGTGGGGTAAATCGACCGGAAGGCGTTGAGCCCCCAGCCGGCGATGGGGCGTTCGGCGATCAGCGGCAGGGAAACGACGAGCAACCGCAGACGGGATTCCCTCAGGAGTCCGGCCGGGGAGAGCGCCTTGAGCCGCTCCGTCACCGGAGGATCGGCGACGAAGAAGGGGTTCCAGGGGGCGCGGACCGCCTGAGTGCCGATCGCCAGCACCCCCACGGCCAAAGCCGCCGGGGCCAGCGCGCGCGTCAAACGACTGGGCCGCCGCCGGGCGACCACGACCAGAAAAGCCAGCGTCAGCGGCGGCAGGAGCACCCAGATCGCCCGACTCTGGCCCACCACCACGACGTAGGCCGTCAGAGCCAGATAACCCAACAACAACCCCCGCAGGAGAGGGCGGCGCGTGAGGACGGCCCAGGCGATCGCGGGAAACGTCGTCGCCATCAAATAAGATGAGAGGTCCGTATTGTGCCCGATGAGGGAGCCGTAAATGTTCCGCGGGTCGCTCCAGCGGGGAAGAAAATCAAAAACGAACCCGCCGAAGGCCTGAGTCGACTCCAGCGCCGAAATGACGGCCACGATCGCCCCCAGCAGAATCATCAGCCCGGCCAGCTCCCGCCCTTCCCCTTCGGTTATGCCTCGGCGGAACAGAAAATAACCGGCCAGGCCATAGACCAGCACCCAAGGCGCCCCCGCCAGACCGATCGACCGAGCCGGCGTCCAGAAGGCCGAGAGGGCCGCCCATAAAACGAACCCCAACCAAAAGCCAAAGGCCCAGGGGGGAGAAGCAGCGTTGCCCGGCGGGCGAGGCGCCCGATCGGCGCCGCCGGCTCCGGCCAGGCGCGCCATCTGGCCCAGGGCGAGGCTCACGGCGACGAACGCCAGCAGGGCGACCGCCCCCAGGGCCCCCTTGAGGACGAGCGCCGAGTGAAACCACTCGATCATCGGCTCCAGTTCGGCGATCGCCAGCCGCGCCCAGACCGAACCTTCCGCGCCCCGGCGCCAAGCATCGGTCAGCGGCAGGCGCCACTCATCTTTGAGGCGCAAGGGATAGGCCAGGATGACCAGCGAGAGGGCCGTCAGGAGGATCAGCCAGGGGAGGCGCCCGATCAAGGCTCTCCCCCGAGGTTCGGTGAGTCCTCGATCGCCGCTCATGGCGGCGTGGCGGCAGAGGGGGAAGCCTCGCCCGCCCGGACGCCGGCGATGAGCCGCCGAAGCTCTTCGACGCCGTCGGCGACGCCCGGGCCGGGGATCAAAAGCCTTTCGTTGGCGACGGGGATGACCCGGCCCGCCCGCACGGCCGAAAGCGTCCCCATCTGATCCCAGGCGGCCATGTGGACGGCTGAGTCGACCGCAGCTTCCTCACCGCCGTAAAGCGAGCCGTCCAGGATAACGTCGGGGTCCAACTTGAGGAGGGTCTCCTTATTGATGACGGGCCAGGGGGAGGCGGTGGAGCCGACGGCGTTGACGGCCCCGGCGGCTTCCAGCAATTGGCCCAGGTAGCTTGCTTGGCCGCAAGCATAGATCTGTTGGAGCGTTCCGGGGTTGCGGCCGATGACGAAGAGCACGCGCGGCGGCGCGGCGCTGGAGGCGTCCGCGGGGGTCGGCGGGCGGACTCGGGCCTCAACGGCGGCCAATCGTCCCTTCAGCTCATCGACCCGCTCTTGCGCCCGGCTTTCCAACCCGAGGGCCCGGCCGACGGTGAGCAGCGCGGCCAGGATATCTTCGATCGATTCGGTCCGAACGGTGAGCGTCGGCAGGCCCATGCGTTTCAATTCCCGTTCCACCTGCGCGTGCCCCGGCAGCAACAGCACCAGATCGGGTCCGAGGGCGAGAAGCCGCTCGTAGTTCATGTTCACGAGCGCCCCGACCTTGGGTTTCTCCCGGGCTTCCGGGGGAAACTTGCAATACTGGGTGACGCCGACGAGCCGGTCCTGCGCCCCAAGGGCATAGACCATCTCCGTCAGATTGGGGGCGAGGCTGACGATCCGCCGGGGAGGATTCACCCGCTCCCCGGCGAGGGCCGTCGTTCCGGGCCGTTCGGTTGAGACCGTGCCCTTATCCCCGCAGGCGAGGATGCCCAGCCAGGCGAAGGCGAGCCCGAGCGCGGGTCGGGCGCGCCAACCCCGGCCGGGGAAGAGGAAAGCCGGGGTGCGGGCTCCGGACGTAGCCGGGCCGACGGTCAGCGTCGGCGACGTTGACGGCGCGCCCAATGGATCAGTCGCAACGTTTCAAGGGTGGTCGTCGCCAGCCGGATCTTGCTCCGGCCGCGCTTGAGATCATAGCGCAGCGTGAAGGGGACCTCCTGAATGACGGGCCCCAACAAGAATAATTTTACCAGCAGTTCATCCGTGCAGGCAAACCCGCGGCGGGTGATCAGCCCCTCGGGTCCATAGTGTTCCCACGCGCGGCGCAGCCAGGAGCTGCGGACGGCCCGGAACCCGCACGTGTAATCCTCGACCCCCGGCATCGGCAACAGCAGGCCGAAAACGCGCCGCGCCGCCGAGGAGAGGAACCGTCGCGGGCGGCTGAGACCGATGACCCGGCTGCCCGGCTGATACCGCGAGGCGATCACGACGTCGGCGCCCGCGTCGGCGGCCCGGCGCATCAGGGGGATTGTCTCCGGCGGATGCGTCAGATCGGCGTCCATCGTGATCACGAGCGCGACGCGTCCCTCCGTCAGCAACAGCGCCCGCTTCAAGCCCGTCAGAATGGCCGGCCCCAGCCCGCGGTTGGCGTCGTGACGCAACAGTTCGATGCCGGGCCGCTCGGCGGCGAACTCCGTCACCAGCCGGGCCGTCCCGTCGGTCGACCCATCATCCACGACCAAAATCCGCCACGGGAGACCTTCGCCGCTCAAGACATCAGCGGCCCGCGTCAGGAGGTCGCCGATGCCCGCGGCCTCGTTGTAGGCCGGCAACGCGAGGATCAGTTCTTCGACCGGCTCGGGGCGGCTCATCGGCGCCAGAGCGCCGGGGCGCGGGCAGCGTCTTCGAGGACGATCGGGAGCGAAACCACCGTGAGGGTCCGGGCGCGCACGACGCTAACATAGCCGCGCTCGCCCCCGCCAAGGATTCCCAACCGGTAAGAGGCGCCCCGTCCGTTTTCATTGCGTTCGACCGCCCTCGGCCGAACAATGAGCTTCCGGGATAAGGGCGACCCGCGGCGCACGCCGTTCAAACGCCGCCCGCGCAGGCGAGGAGCCTCCGGACGGGTTTTCCATGCCGAGAATCTCCACTCTGCCCCCGCCGACGGCGGGACCCCGCGCGCGGCCGCGAAGGGGCCGCCGAGCCGGCTCCATCGCGTCGCCGGGCCCGCGCACGATCGATCGGGCCGTCGTCCTGGCCGGAGGCAAAGGGACCCGACTTCG
Organism: uncultured Candidatus Sumerlaeota bacterium; assembly: GCA_964463045.1. Taxonomy (GTDB): domain Bacteria; phylum Sumerlaeota; class Sumerlaeia; order MVZB01; family JAJFLK01; genus CAYXAU01. The sequence continues at coordinate 66,994 of CAYXAU010000004.1, forward strand.
GCCTTACACGACGCTCATCCCCAAGCCGCTCGTGCCGATTGAGGACCGGCCGATCCTGGAATTCGTCCTGGACCGGCTGCGCGAGGCGGGGTTTCGTCGGGTCACGCTCTGCGTCGGGCACCTCGCTGAGTTGATTCGCGCCTTCTTCGGCGACGGCCGCGCCTGGGGGGTGGAGCTGGACTACGTCGTCGAGGCCGTGCCGCTTTCGACGATCGGCCCCCTGGCGTTCGTCCCCGACCTTGGCGAAAACTTTCTGGTCATGAACGGCGACGTGCTGACCGATCTCGACCCGGCCCGCCTCATGCGCGCCCACCTCCGCTCCCGCGCCGACCTGACCGTGGCCACCTACCGGCGGCAGGTCAACGTCGATTATGGCGTGATCCGCTACGGGGGCCGGGACCTTCGCGTCCGGGGCTTCGTCGAAAAACCCTCGATCCCCTACGATGTTTCAATGGGCATCTATGCCCTGCATCGGCGGTGCCTGGACCTGATCGAGCCCGGCCGCCCGCTCGGCTTCGACGAGTTGATCCAGCGCCTGCTCGACCGCCGCCGGCCCGTTCGGGCGTTTCCCCACGACGGGGCGTGGCTCGACGTCGGGCGGCCCGAAGATTACGAGCTGGCCCAGAGCTGGCGCCCACGGCGCGACGGCGCCTCGGCCGGCGGTCAGCGGGGCCGCCGAGCGGGTCCTCGGACCCAGGGAGGAGCTTCCCGGCGATGATTCAGCGCGATCCCGCCGAGGCGACGACGGGCTTCCCGCGGCGGCGGCCCCGACGGCTGCGGATGAAGCCCGCCGTGCGCGATCTCGTCCGCGAGACCTCCCTCCAGGTGGACGACCTGATTTATCCGCTGTTCGTCTGCCCGGGCGAGCGCGTCCGCAAGGAAGTCCCCTCGATGCCCGGGGTTTACAATCTCTCAGTCGATGAACTGGTTGAAGAGTGCCGCGCCGTGGCGGACCTCGGCATCCCGGGCGTCATTCTCTTCGGCCTCCCCGAAAGCAAGGACGAGGCAGGGAGCGGAGCCTGGATCGAGGACGGCATCGTTCAGCGGGCGCTTCGGGCCATCAAGGCGGCCCTCGGCGATCGGTTGTTGCTCATCGCCGACACGTGCCTCTGCGAATACACCAGCCACGGCCATTGCGGCGTCCTCTCGGCCGAAGGGCAAGTGGCCAACGATCCCACGCTCGAGCTTCTGGCCCGCACGGCGCTCTCCCAGGCCCGCGCCGGCGCCGACGTGATCGCCCCCTCGGACATGATGGACGGCCGCGTCGGCGTCATCCGAGAGACGCTCGACGCGCACGGAATGACCGACCTCCCCATCCTGGCCTATGCCGTCAAGTACGCCTCGGCTTTCTATGGCCCCTTTCGGGACGCGGCCCAAGGGGCCCCCAAGTTCGGCGACCGGAAGTCCCATCAGATGGACCCGGGCAACGCGCGCGAGGCCCTCGAAGAAGCGCGGCAGGACCTTCTGGAAGGGGCCGACGTCCTGATGGTCAAGCCGGCGATGCCCTATCTGGACGTGCTCGCCTCCTTGAGGCGGACCTTCTCGGTTCCGCTGGCGGCTTACCAGGTCTCGGGCGAATACGCGATGATCCGGGCGGCGGCGCTCAACGGCTGGCTCGATGAGGAACGGATCATCTGGGAGGCGGCGCTCGCCATCAAACGCGCCGGCGCGGACTTCTATCTGACCTACTTCGCCCCGCGACTGGCCCGGATGATCCAACGGCGGTAATGCCGCCCCGCCGCGCAAGCGCGGAGGCCCGACCGACCGGGAGCCACGATGTCCCGCCGCGCGCTGCTGACGGTCATCGCCGGCTTGAGCCTGCTGGCCGTTCTCGATCTCTTCCCCTTGATCTACATGGTCGGGCTCTCGGCCTCGGGCGGGCTCGGCCCCGGGGGCGAGGGCCCGCCGGTGGTGGGCGGGCCCTGGCGGAGGCTGGCCGGCTCGGCCCCGTTGTTCTCGCGTTGGGTGATCGTGAGCGGCGCGGTGGCGTGCCTCTCCGTGGGGTTTCATCTGCTCGCGGACGCCATGGCCGCCTTCGTGCTGGCGAAATGGCGGTTCCGCGGCCGAACGGTGGTCTTCGCGCTGATTCTCCTCTCGCTCATGATCCCGCGGCAGGTCACGCTCGTTCCCCTCTTCCTCGGCATGAGCCGCGCGGGGCTGGCCGATACCTTCGCCGGGCTCCTGTTGCCGGGTTTGGGCGACGCGATCGGCGTGTTCCTTCTGCGTCAATCGATGCTCACGCTGCCGGATAGTCTCTTGGAAGCGGCGCGGCTGGACGGGGCCGGGGCGTGGGGAACGTTCCGCCACGTCGTCCTTCCCTTGACCCGCCCGGCGCTGGCCGTTCTGGGCGTTCTGGCCTTTCAGCATTACTGGGGGGATTTCTTCTGGCCGGTGGTGATTCTGCATTCGGAGAGTCGATTCACGGTGCAGGTGGGTCTGGCCTATCTGGCGCAATCGGAGTTCGGCCCGGACGTGGGGCTGCTGGCGGCGGGAGCCTGCGCGGCCGCCGTGCCGCCGCTGGCGGTCTTCTGGCTTCTGCGCGGGGCGTTTTTCGAAGGCTATCGCGGCGGCGCGCTGAAGTGAGTTTCAGCCTCAGGCTTGAATCCACCGGACGGGGTCGGCGACACTATGGGGTTTAAGAGCCGGCCCCCCGGCAACCTGCATGGCGATTGTGGTTCAGAAATTCGGCGGCTCCTCGGTGGCCGATGCGCAATGCCTCGGCAACGTCGCCCGCCGCGTGATCGAGGAATACGATCGGGGCTCGGCGGTCGTGGTCGTCGTTTCGGCCATGGGCAAGACGACGGACAATCTGCTCCGCCAGGCCCACGAGCTTTCGCCCGATCCCCCCGCGCGCGAGGTCGATCTCCTTCTGGCCACGGGGGAGCAAGTCTCCGTCGCCCTTCTGGCCATCGCCATCAACGCCCTGGGCCGCCGGGCGATCGGCTTCACCGGGCCGCAGGTCGGCATTGAGACCGAACCCAAGTATGGACGGGCCCGGATCGTTCACATCAACGACGCCAAGCTCCGCAGGGCGTTGGGGGATGGCCGGATCGTCATCGTCGCCGGCTTCCAGGGCGTGACGCAGGACCAGGAGATCACGACGTTGGGGCGGGGAGGGTCCGATACGACGGCCGTGGCGTTGGCCGCCGCGCTCAAGGCCGACCGGTGCGACATCTTCACCGACGTCGACGGCGTCTATACGGCCGATCCCAAGATCGTCCCGCAGGCGCGCAAGCTTCGGCGCATCACCTATGACGAGATGCTCGAGCTGGCGAGCGTCGGGGCCAAGGTGCTGCATCATCGCTCCGTCGAGCTGGCCAAGAACTACGCCGTGCCGCTGCGGGTGCTTTCGAGCTTTGATCGGGGGACGGGAACGCTCGTCGTCCGGGAGTACGAGAACATGGAACAGTTCGTCGTCAGCGGGGTGGCCCTCAAACGGGGCGAGTCCAAGCTGTCGGTCCTGGGGGTGCCGGATCGGCCGGGGATGGCCGCCGAGATCTTCACCCGGCTGGGCGAGGCCAACATTCCGGTGGACATGATCATCCAGAACGTCGGCTCCGACGGCCGCAATGACATCTCCTTCACCGTTCAACACGAGGACTTTCGCCAGGCTCATCGGATCGCCGAGGAAGCCTGCCGGGCGATCGGCGCGCTCGGCGTCGCTGCCGACGAAGGGATCGCCAAGGTTTCGGTCGTCGGCGTCGGGATGAAGTCCCACGCCGGCGTGGCCGGCCGCGTCTTCCGCGCCCTGGCCCGCGCCGGCATCAACATCGACATGGTCTCGACCTCCGAAATCTGCATCTCCTGCCTGATCGACCCCGAGGCCGGCGAGGCCGCCGTCGGCGCCGTCCACGAGGAGTTCGGGCTGAGCCGTCCGCCGCAGGGGGCCTGAGCGGCCCCGGCCAACGACGAGGGACCGACGCGGACAAGCCGCCAGGCCGGCCGCCGCCGCGCGCGGCTTGTGTTCGCGCCCGCCGAGTGGTTCACTGGGAATCGCCCGACGCCGGCGGGCCTCCGTCAATGATCTTCCGACAGAAGCCTCTCGATCTGTCGCTGCTACGCACGACCAGCCTGCGCCAGCGCCTCTGTCGCCTCAACGTTCAGATGCAGGGGCTCCCGCCGGAGCCGACCCAACCGGTGATGGCCTTCCTGCGGACGTTGCCCCGTTTGGGCGCCGCCCACGATCTCTTGGCCGCCGCCGAGGCCACGGCCCAGGCCGCCCTCGCTCACCGCGGACTCATCTGGCTGATCGACGAACGTGCCATCGACGCCGGGCTTTCCCCGCTGCTCGTCCGGCTGATCCACCGGGGGTTCATCCGAACGCTCGCCCTCACCGGGACGGCCGCGCTTCTGGATTACGAATTGGCCGTCAACGGAGCCGCCCGCGAGGACCTTCAGCCTGGCCTTGAGGACGGCCTCTACGGCCTGACGCGCGAAACGGGCGAAGGGATGAACGGCATCATCAACGAAGGGGTCAAGCGGGGGTTTGGCCTGGGGGAGTGCCTCGGGCGCGGCATCCTGGATCGCCAGCCCAAGCACTTCCAGCAAAGTCTGATGGCCGCCTGCGCCGCGCGCATGGTCCCCTGCACCGTGCACCTGACCCTCGGCGTCGACGGGTTCCATCGCCACCCCCTGGCCGACGGGGCCATGCTCGGCAAGGGGAGCCTTAAGGACTTGCAGCTTCTGGCGGGGCGGATCGAGGGGCTCAACGAGGGGGGGCTGGTCGTGGCGACGCACGGCTCGGCGGCGCTGGCCGAGGTCTTCACCAACGCCTTCGGGGCGGCGCGCAATCTGGGAGCCGAACCGGCCGGGTTCGGCGTCGCCCGCTTAGGCAAGCCCGTCGCGCCGGTCGCCGACTTGCCGGGCCAAGCGGCTGCCTGGCACGTCGCCGGCCCGCTCGAACTCATCGTCCCCCTCTTCGCCTCGGCCGTCTTCAGCTTCGTCGAGTGACCCGGACGAGCCCTCGCGAGGGACCCGTTTGAGCTGACGCCGCGCGCCGATCGCCATGTTGCTCCGCTGTCCCCACTGCGGCCATGACTGGGAAGAGGACCTGATGGAGGAACAATCCTCCGTCTGGTGCCCACGCTGCGCCGGGCGCCTCGACGTCTTCGAGGAGGCGCAGCCGACCGTCCTGCCGACGGCGGAGGACCCTTCGGACGCCCCGACCCGCCTGCCGGAGCCGGCCGGCGTCTCCGCCGAAGGGCTGAGGCCCGCCGCCGGGCCGTCGGCGGCCGCCGCCGCCGCGCCGCCCGCTCCAGGGGAAACTCCCGCCGGAGGGTCGGGCCCGAGGGACATGGCCCATCTCCTTGGCCGGGTCGTCGATGGCTATCGGATCGAGAAATTGCTCGGCGCGGGGGGCATGGGGGCCGTTTTTCTGGCTCACCAGCTCTCGCTCGACCGCAAAGTGGCGCTCAAGCTTCTCCCCGCGCGCTGGGCGGCCAGCGCCGAGCTGATGGCCCGCTTCACGCGCGAGGCCTTGAGCGCCGCTCAGCTCAATCACCACAACGTCGTCCAGGTCTACGACGTGGGGAACCAGGGAGACCTCTACTACATCGCCATGGAGTACGTCCCGGGCGAGACGCTCGGCGACATGATCCGCCGCCACGGAAGGCTCCGGCTGGACGACGCCGCCGGCTTCGCCCTCCAGGCCGCGCGCGGGCTCAAGTACGCCCACGAGCGGGGCATCATCCACCGGGATATCAAGCCGGCCAATCTCCTCGTCAACGATCAGGGCGTCGTCAAGATCGCCGACATGGGCCTGGCCAAACGCCTCCGGGACGTGGAAACCGACGGCCGCGAGGCCCTGGACCGCGAGAGCCTCCTGCGGGAAAGCTCGCCCGAGCTGACGGCTCATCGCGTCGCCATGGGCACGCCGGCTTACATGGCCCCCGAGCAGGCCCGCGACGCCCGAAGCGTCGACACCCGCGCCGACCAATACTCTCTCGGCTGCACGCTCTATTACCTCTGCGCCGGAGCGGCCCCTTACCAGGGGACGACGGCCTTTGAGCTGATCAGCAAACATCTCAATGAACCGCTGACGCCGCTCACGGTCCACGTCCGCGGCGTCCCGCCGACTTTCAGCCGCATCATCGAGCGGATGCTGGCCAAACAACCCGAAGAACGCTATCCGGACATGGAGGCGGTCATCGGCGATCTGGAAGCCTACCTCGGGGTGGGGGGCGAGAAGGGGCCTTATCGCCCGCGCGATCAGCACGTGGCGATCCTGGAAGCCGAAGCCGCCCGGTATCAGGCGGCCCCCTCGCTCCGGCGTCGGCGTCTGGCGCTGACCGGCTTTTTCGCCATGATGGGCGGCCTCACGGTGGTGGCCGTCTTGCTCCGTAATCTGGGGCTTCTGGGGGGAACGATCGGGCTGGCGGCGCTGGCGCCGGCGGCGCACTTCGTGATCGACGGGGTTCGCGGCAAAGGTTACTTCTTCCGACGCGTCCGCAGCCTGTTCTTCGGCATGCCGCTCAAGAGCTGGGCCGTCGTTCTCGGCGGAACGGTGCTCGGCGCCGGGGCGCTCTACGTCCTGGGCTGGTGGATTCCCTGGATCCTGGTGGGGGCCGTCGGCGTCGGCCTCGCCGTGGCCTATGAAAGGCTGGTCCTGAAGCCGCTGCGGGCCGAGCGGGCCGAGCCGATCGCGACCACGCAGGCTCTGCTCAAGGAACTCCGCCTGCGGGGCGTGGCCGAGGAAGCCCTCCAGGATTTCGCCTGCCGCTTCAGCGGCGAGGTCTGGGAAGCCTTCTTCGAGGAGCTTTTCGGCTACGAAGCCATGATCCTCGCCCGGGGCAAATGGGCCGCGGCCGATAAAATCAAGCCCCGCCGCAAGCACGCCGTCTTGCGCGACCCGATCGCCCGTTGGTTGGACGCCGTGGAAGAAGCCCGCCGGACGGCTCGCGAACGGCGCCAATTGGCCCGCGTCGAGGCGCGCCGGCTCAAGGCCGCCGGCGTCAGCGCCGCCGAAGCCTCCCGTCAAGCCGCCGAAGCCGCCACGCGTATCCTCGCCGCCGACCCGCGCAAGCAGGCCCGCGACGTTCAGCGCCGCGCTCTCGCCGAGCAGGCCCGGCTCGCCCGTCCGAGCCGTCGCCGTTGGGCGTTCGCCTTCCGCCTGGCGCGCGCCGTGGCCGGCTTGGCGATGCTCGGCGCCTGGAGCGCGAGCCTGGCGGCCACCCAGGACGTTCAGCTCCCCACCCTCGGCGGTCTGCTGACGGCCGAGGGCTATTTCGGCTGGGGATGGGGCGGAACGATGCTGGGGCTGGTGGCGGGGATCGGCCTCGTCATCTCGGCCTTCTCTTCTCGGACGCTCGGGCCGGCCTTGGTTGTCGTCGGGGCGGCTCTGGCGGCCTTCTCCCGCGTGATCGTCGAATGGGCTGACCGGCCTCAACTTAACCCGGCGACGGCCCTCCTGGGCAGCGTCGGGCTGCTGGCGCTCGGGCTGGCGCTCTCCGTCCTCGGCAAGCTGGCGGGCCAGCGCTTCTGAGGGGCGGCGGGCGCCGCTTGCCCGCCGGAGGAGTTGTTCCGCACAATGACGTAAGGAGGGCCGGGCGCGGGGTTACGCTCCGGCCCCCGCCGCGCCCATGGACGCCTCTGAGCCCTTGAGCGACCAGCACGTCATCGGGGTTGACGTCGGGGGGACGAAAATCCTCGGCCTGGTCTTGGACGGCGACGGTCGCATCCTGGCCAAGGTGAAGCGACCGACTCAGGCCGCGCGCGGGCCGGAGCGCGTCCTGGAACGGATCGCCTCGGTGATCGGGGATCTGCTGGAACGGGCGGGGTTGGAGCCGTCGGCGGTGCGCGGCCTGGGCATGGGGATCCCGGGGACGGTCGATCCCCGCTCCGGCTTCATTGATCTGGCCCCCAATCTCAACCTGCGACAGTTCAACATCCGGGATTTCGTCGAGGATGAATTCAGAATCCCGACGACCATCGACAACGACGTCAATCTTGGGGCCTATGCCGAACACCAGTTCGGGGCCGGACGCGGCAAGCACCACCTCCTCGGCGTCTTCATCGGCACCGGCATCGGCGCCGGCTTGATTCTGGACGGGCGGCTTTACGCCGGAGCCACCTCCGCCGCCGGCGAGATCGGCCACTTATGCCTGGACCCCGACGGCCCCCGGTGCGACTGCGGATTCCAGGGATGTTTCGAGGCGATCGCTTCGCGGGCGGCGATTGTTCGAGACATCGCCGCCGCCGTCGTCGCCGGGGAAACGTGCACCCTGGGCCGGGAACCCGACGGCTCGCTCTCGACGCGGGCCGGGGCCCTCCGCGAGGCTTACGACCAGGGCGATCCGCTCGTCCGCCGCGTCATCGATCGGGCGATTCGCTGGACGGGGGCGGCCCTCGGGTCAGCGGCGAACCTCCTGAACCCCGAGCTGATCGTCCTCGGCGGCGGGATGGCCACGGCCTTCGGCGAGATATACCTTCGTCCGGTGCGCGAGGCCGTCCAGCGCCGGGTCTACGAGGCCTCCATGGCCCAGGTCGAGGTGGCGCTCGCCCGTCTGGGAGACAACGCCGGGGCCCTGGGGGCCGCCTGGATCGCCCGCGAGCGGCTTCGAACGTCCGGTTCTCTCTGAAACCGAGGCTTCGAGGATGAAATCGGCGTCGATCCCCTTCTTCCTGCGAGGGCCCACCCCGGCCGAGCTCCTTACCGGCCTCCTCATGGGGGCCGTCCTGGCGATGGCCGTGGGACCATCGTGGCTCCGAGGCCGCGAACGGGCCGCGCTGGCTCAGGCGCAGGATCGAATGCGCGCGACGGCCATCGCGCTCGAAAGTTACCGCCTGGACCACGAATTCTATCCAGCGTGCGGGGCCGCCGTCGGCCGAACGCGCGAATACCCCGCCCAGCAACTCTGGCAGCCGCCGCAGCGGGCGCAGATCGAAGCCGGGGTCTTGACGATCAACGCCTTCGCCTCCCAAAGGAGCGGCGCCGCCCGACTGGTGACCTTCCGCCTGGCCGGAGGCCGCCCCGCCGAGCCGGACTCCCTCAGGCCGCTGGCGTCATTGACGACGCCCGTGCCGTACCTTCTCCGGTTCGAGACCGATCCATTCGCGGGGACGCGCGGCGGCTCCCTCGGTTACTTCGCTCATGCCAGCAACATGGGATGGATTCTCTTCAGCCTGGGACCGGACCGGGATGAGAACGCCCCCGACGGACCGGGCCAGATCAGCCCCCGCGTCGAGCGTCTCTACGACATCGTCAGCGACTTCCCCTACATGTGGAATCCTCCGGCGGCTCTCATTGACGTCACCTACGACCCGACCAACGGCCTCTGGAGCCGCGGCGACCTCTATCGCGTCCAGGGGCGAGGCTTCTAGAGTCCCCGCCCCTCAGTTCCGCCTTGCCAGGCGGGCGCCCTTGGGTCAAGCTCGGACGGCAAAGTCAACCGCAGGAACCCGCGAGGAGGAGCGGCCATGTGGACGTTTCAGGCGGACCGGACGATGCGGCGGCGACGACTGCTGATCGTCGCCCTCTTAACGCTCGGCGCTTCGAGCGCCCGCGCCCTGGAGGCCCCGGCGCTCGCCGCGCAAACGACGATCCATCGGGATCGGTTCGGCGTCCCTCACATCGAAGCCCCCACCAACGCCGGCGTCGTCTTCGGCTACGCTTACGCCCAGGCCGAGGATTACTTCTGGCAGATCGAGGACACGTACCTGCAGGCCATCGGACGCTACGCCGAAGTGGTCGGCGAAGCCGGTCTGGGGTCGGACCTGCTCAATCGGGCCTTTGAGATCGTCCCGCGCAGCCGGGCGGACTACGCGGCCGTCAATGCCGAGCTTAAAGTCCTCTACGAAGCCTACGTGGCCGGGCTTAACTATTATCTGGCCCGCCATCCGGAAGAAGTCCCCCGGCTGATCCGCGAATTTGAACCCTGGATGGTGCTGGCGTTCTCTCGCCAGACGCTGCTGGGGTTCGTTTACGGCAAAGCTCACGTCGGGCGGCCCAACACCCGCGATCTGCGGGCGCCGGAGCCGACCGGTTCCAACGCCTGGGCGATCGGCCCGGCCAGAACCCGGTCCGGCCGCGCCATGCTCTTCGTCAACCCGCATCAGCCCTTCTTCGGCTCGGGCCAGTGGTATGAGGCGCACCTCAAAAGCGGCGAGGGACTCCATTTCGCCGGGGCGGGCTTTTTCGGCTCGCCGTTGCCGAGCATCGGCCACAACGAGCGTCTGGGCTGGTCGCATACGGTCAATGAGCCCGACGTGGCCGACGCCTTTCGGGTCACCTTCGACGACCCGAAAAACCCCCTTCAGTATCGCTACGGGGAGGGTTACCGCCAGGCGACCGAATGGGCCGAGACGATTCGCGTTCGCACGGCCGACGGCGTCGAAGAAAGCCGCTACCGATTCCGCAAGAGCCATCACGGGCCGCTGGTCGTCAAAGAAGATGATCAACGCTGGATCGCCGTCCGGATCGCCCAACTTTTCGAGGGGGACCGCCTGAGCCAGACGCTCGCCATGATCAAGGCGCGGAATTTTGAGCAATGGAAGACGGCCATGAGCGCCCTCAGCCTCATGATGTTCAACACCGTCTATGCCGACGCCGACGGCAACATCTTCTACGTCTATAACGGAGCCGTCCCGCGCCGCGATCCCCGGTTGGACTGGACCCGCCCAGTCGACGGCGCCGATCCCGCCGCCGAATGGAACGGCCTGCACGCTTTCGACGAACTCCCCCAGATTCTGAACCCCCCCTCCGGCTACGTTCAGAATTGCAACTCCTCCCCCTTCACCACCACCGACGACGGCAACCCCTCGCCCCGCGATTTTCCTCCCTATCTGGCCGAGGACCAGAATGACGACAAACGGCGGGCCAAGGTCTCCCGCATGCTGTTGCGGGATGCCCGCGATGTCACTTTCGAGGATTGGCAGCGCCTGGCTTTCGACACCACGCTCTATTGGCCGCTCACGGAACTCCCCCGCTACGCCCGCGCCCTGGAGCCCCTCGCCCTCCGTCGGCCCGATCTGGCCGCCCGCGTCCGCCCCTACCTGGATCACCTCCTGGACTGGGATTGCAAGGTCACGGCCGATTCGACGCAGGCCACGCTCTGCGCCCAATGGTATGACGAACTCTATGGGCCGGGGTACCCCGCCGAAACCTTGCGCGCCCCCTACGTCGAGGACCCGGACGCCCGGTTCGAGGCGCTCGTCCGGGCCGCCGACGCGCTCCAGGGGCTCTATGGGGACTGGCGCGTTCCGTGGGGAGAAACGCGCCGGCTGCAACGCCACGCCAACTACGCCGACGCCGCCCTCATCCCCTTCAGCGACGCCGCCGAGAGCGTCCCCTGCCTCGGCGCGCCCGGTCCGCTCGGCGTCGTCTTCAACACCTACTACACGCCGGCCACGCCGGAACGCAAACGGCGCTACGGAGCGGTCGGGCACTCCTTCGTGGCGGTCTATGAATTCGGGGAGAAGATCAAGGCCGAGACGCTCCTGCCGTTCGGCCAGAGCGCTCACCCGGGCTCGCCGCATTTCTTCGATCAGGCCCAGCTCTATTCCCGCCGACAGTTCAAACCGGCGTGGTTCGATTGGCCGGACGTCCTCGCCAACACCGTGGCCGCTTACCACCCGGGCGAAGAAGGGAAGTAAAACCAACTCTCGAAACGGCAGCCCCCAGGAAGCAAGGACCCGAGGGGCTCCAGCGCCCGCTTTTCCTCGAGTCTTTGCCTCCGGGTGAGGCTTTTCTTTAACTCGACGGGGCGCGGCGGCCGCTCGCCTGGGAAAGACCGATCAGAACCCAGAACGTCGTGGCCCGGGCCGGCCGATGCAGCGGAAAACTGAAGAGCATGACCACGGCCAGAGCGACCAGCGCCGCCAGGATCAGCCGGTCCTCGATGCCGCCCGCCTCGGTCCGTAGCCGCCGGAGCGGATTGCCGATCCCCGCCGTCAGCAGCGTCAAAAGCCCCACGAGCGGCAGAAGGCCGTACTCGGCCCACCACTGCAGCGGATCGCAGTGAGCCTCGGTGGCCGTGTAGTCACGCATCAAATCATTGAACACCCACGGGCCGAGCGTCGGACTTTCCCGCGCCAACGCGCCTCGGGCCTGATCGAAGGCCGCCCCGAATCGTCCCGGTCCCACGCCCACGATCGGCTGCTCGGCGATCATCCGCGACGTGACGACCATCAAGCCCACGCGGTGGCGCGTCGAAAGACTGTAAGGATCGGCCAGTTCGGCCAGCCGGCCAAGCAGCGTCTGCCGCCGGGTCTCGGGGCCGAGAACGAGCGCCAGCGCGCCCACCAACACCAACAAACCGACGAGCCCCGCCCCCAACGGCGAGGCCAGACGTTCCCAGCGACGTCTCGGCCGAGCCCGCCCACGCTCGGCGGCCCCGCCCCGCCGCCCGACAAAGATGCCGGCCAAGGCGCCGGTCACCGCGCCGAGCGCGCCGCCCCGCCCGCCGCTCAAGAAGAGCGCGGCGCCGATAAGCATGACCGCCCCCCCCAGCGCCCATCGGCGGCTCGGCGCGGAGGCCCCGTGCGCCAGCCAGGCCATCGCCGCGGCCAACGCCGGCGCCATCCATCCGGCGACGTATTCGGGATTGCCGAGCGTTCCCCACATGGCCATGCGCCCGTTGGGCGGCGGACCGCCGGGGAACCACTGATACAACGTCAAAGCCGCCTGAGCCGCCGCCGAGGCTGCGTAAGCCCCGAACAGTCCGAGTACGCAACCGCGGGAAACAGCGAGCTCGGCCAACCGAAACGCAAGGACGAGGAACAACCCCTCACGCAGCGCGAGTCTGAGCCCGAGCCGGGGCGCTGGAGAAAATAAGACCGAGATCACAAGGCCGACGGCGATCAGACCCAAAGCGAGCTCGAAGGGTCCGACGCGGCGCCGCGCCGCCGACCGTTGCGTCATCGCCAGCCAGACGGCCAAAGCGCCGGCCAAGAGCGGCCACTTCGGATCGGCGAACGGATCGCGCGTGGCGGCGAGCGGCAGCCGCGCCCACGGCAACCCCGCCACCAGCGCCGTCAAAAGCAACGCCCACGGCGGCAGCGGGCGGATCGGGCGCCGGTCGGCGGCCTCGGCGGCGTGCGGATCGGGCTCGCCGGTCAATCCCTGAACCTGAATCTCACGAGAGCCCAGATGGCCGCCAGACCGTCTCGCCACGTGATCTTTTTTCCTTCATGGAAATCGCGACCGCTATAGCGGATCGGGACTTCGTGAACCTTGAACTTGCTCTTAAACACCTTGGCCGTGATTTCCGGTTCGATCGTGAAGCGGTCCGACCGGAGCTTGATCTTGTCGAACACTTCCCGGCGAAAGCATTTGTAACACGTCTCCATGTCCGTAAGATTACAGCCATAAAGTGCGTTCGTCAGGCCCGTCAGGAATTTATTCCCCACGTAATGCCAATACAGGAAAACCCGGCCGGAACCCTTGAAACGGGACCCGAAAACGACGTCGGCGTTGCCCTCGAGGATCGGCCGCAGCAGCGTCGGGTAATCGTCCGGGTCGTACTCCAGATCGGCATCCTGAATGACCCAATGCGTCCCCCGCGCCTCGCCGATCGCCGTCCGGATCGCCGCCCCCTTGCCGCGGTTCCGCGCGTGGAAAAAAACTCGCAGCCCGGGCCGCCCTTCGTCCGCCAGCCGCTGAAGGACCTCGCGCGTGCCGTCGGTCGAGCCGTCGTCCACGACGACGATCTCTTTCGGCAGCGCGACCGCCTCGACCCGGCTCAGGAGCGTCTCCAGCGTCCCCGCCTCGTTATAGACGGGCACCAGCACCGACAAGAGAAAGCCCTCGGGCAGAGGGGTCGGCTTCTGGGCGGCCGGCAGGGGCAGGTGTTGCTGAGCCATCGTCAACGCCGCCCGCGCCGGCGCGGTGAGCGCTGCGAATGATGACTCCCCCCACTGACGCAAGAACGGAAAGACATCAAAATAACATAAAAATGTATCTTCGGACTACGGTCTCGCCGCGATCGGTCCATGGTTAAAGTATGTTTCATCTCTTCGCGTCCTGGTGGGTCCCTTTTCAACCCTCGCCGCCGGGCGGCCTGTATCGGATTCCCAACCGGATCGGCCCCTCTCCCATCCTCCGAGCCGAACGTTCAACCCGTGAGGGCGAACATCCGTTCCAGGGGGAGGCGTGCGCGCCGGATGAGATCAGGGTCGAGCGTGATTTCCGGCGCCCGGTCGCGCATGCAGAGATAGACCTTCTCCAACGTGTTCTTTTTCATATGTGGGCACTCGTTGCAAGCGCATTGATTGCGCGGCGGGGCGGGGATAAGGCGTTTGCCGGGGGCGCGCTTGGCCATCGCGTGGAGGATGCCGACCTCCGTGGCGACGATGAACTCGCGGGCCGGGTTCGACGCCGCGAACTCGATGAGCCCGCTCGTCGAGCCGACGTAATCGGCGTGCCGGAGCACGGCCGCTTCGCATTCGGGATGGGCGATCACGAGGGCCCGCGGATGAAGCGCTTTCAGTTGCAGCAGTTTCCGCTCGCTGAACATCTCGTGCACGATGCAGGTCCCCTCCCAAAGGACCATCCGCCGCCCCGTGACGCGGTTCAGATAGGCCCCGAGATTCTTGTCCGGGGCGAAGATGATCGGCTGATCTTCCGGAAAGCTGCGGACGATCCGCTCGGCGTTGGTCGAGGTCACGATCACGTCGCTCAGGGCCTTGACGGCCGCCGAGCTGTTGACGTAGGTCAGGACGACGTGGCCCGGATGCGCCCGGACAAAGGCTTCAAAGGCCGCCGGCGGGCAAGCGTCGGCCAGCGAGCAACCGGCGCTCAGGTCCGGCACGAGCACCTGCTTTCCGGGGTTCAGAATCTTGGCCGTCTCGGCCATGAAGTGCACGCCGGCGAATACGATCACGTCGGCGTCGGTCGCGGCGGCCTGGCGCGCCAGCGCGAGCGAATCCCCCACGTGATCGGCCACGTCCTGAATGTCCGGCTCCTGATAATAGTGCGCCAGGATGACGGCATGAAGCTCCGCCTTGAGCCGCTCGATCTCGCCGAAAAGATCGAGGCCCGGATCGATGGTTTCGCTCGTGGCCAGCGCCATGTCCGCCGCTCCTCCCCCCATCCTATCAACTTAACCCCAGAGGAAGCAATCCGGCGCGCCGACCCGCCCGGCGGCGCGCGCCGGCTCAGTCATAAAGCCGCCACGTCCGAGGGGCGGCGTTGGCCGGCCGGATCGTGAGGACGAAGGCCCCTTCCTTATCGACCGAGTTGTTCCAGGCGAGGTTTTGACCGAACTGGCCGCTCAGCTTGACGAAGGCCAGATTGACCAGCGTCTGCCGGCCTGCTCCCCCGATCACCCGCATCGTGAAGGTAACCAACGTCCCCGTCCCGCCCGAGAGCCCCGCCGTCGTCGACAGCGAGATCGTTAATATGCCCGCCGCCGGGTTGAAATCGACCGTGAAGGGCTGTTCGGGGTTGCTCGTGAGCGTGCCGGGGAAGAGGTTGAGCAATTGCAGGATATCAGGTTCAAAAGTGACGATGGCATCGGTCCCGGCCAGTGACGTCGCGTCGTTGATGAACATCGAAACCGTCACGACGTCCCCGACGGCGACCTCCTGGCCCGGCCCGTCCAGGCGGATCAGATAACCGGCGGGCGCGGTGAGCCGCTCCGGGTCGGCCGCGCTCATCCCGGCCCCCGGATTGATCGGCAAGCCGACGATGAGGCGGAGGACGAGCGTGACATCGGCGGCGTCGATCACGTTGTCGCCGTTGATGTCGCCGGCGTCAAGCTCCTGCGGCGTCGGCGTGGCTTTGTTCGTGGCGAACCGCAGCGCGTTCAGCGCGTCGACCACGTCAACGTCTTCGTCCCCGTCGATGTCGCCAAGAATGCGGCTGCGGGCCACCGTGAACGACGCCTGATCGGTGAAGTCGACCTGAAGCTCAACGGTCACCTCCTGACCCTGCTTGTTTTCGCGCAAGGTGGCCAGTTTAACTTCGGCGAAGGTGAAGTCGCCGGTCTCGCCCAATTGGGCCGACGGGTTGACGTCGAACAGGACGTTCAGAATGTGACCCTCACCGGTGATAGCGGGAGCGGTCGTGCTGAGGGCGACGATCGAGAACTGGCCGGGGCTCGGAACGTTATTAAAGAAGTTGAAGTTCTGCGTCAGGATCGTCCGTTCGAGCGCGGGCGCGCTCAGGAGGTTCGTCGGGAACGTGATCCGGATCTGGATGCCGTTGCCGATCACCCCCGTGGCGTTTTCCAGATTGACCCTCAGACGGGCCCGCTCCCCGGCGGGGGCGCGCACGTTACTCATCGTCGCCGTCACCGAGCCCGGCGTGGCGCTCGGCGATCGCGCGCTCCTGGGCCCCTCGATTCCCTCGTTGGTTACCGCCGACGCTTTGTAGTAATAAACCGTTAACGGCGTCACCGCGTCGTCCGTGTACTCGATCGTCGGCACGGGGGTCGAGGTGAGCCGCTGCGCGAACGCCCCGTCCGGATTCGTGTCTCGATACATGTGATACCCAACGACGGTCGATTCCGGATTTGGATTCCAGCGGATCAGCACGGAATTGGCGCCGGGGCGCACCGTGAGCCCCGTCGGGGCCGTTGGGCCATCCGTCGGCGTCGGCGTGGGTGTGGGGGTCGGCGTCGGGGTCGGGGTCGGCGTGGGTGTGGGAGTCGGCGTCGGGGTCGGGGTCGGCGTAGGAGTAGGTGTCGGGGTCGGAGTCGGGGTGGGCGTGGGCGTCGGCGTGGGAGTCGGCGTCGGGGTGGGGGTAGGGGTGGCCGCGCCCATGATGGCGCTGGTGACGCGATAGAAGGAGATGCCGCTATCGGAGGTGGCGGTGGCTTCGCCGATCGAGAAGTAGAAGTCACCGGATGTTGGGGCCGTCCACATGAGGGTTTCGCGGCCGCCGTCGGTCAGGCAACGGCCGCGGTCGTCGGCCGGGCCCGCGATGAGCTGATTGGCGCCGTTAAAGATGGTAAGCACGAGGTCCGGGTCGTTCCCGTTATCCACGCAATCGAACGGGAGGCCGTCGAAGACGTACGTCGTCCCGGCCGTGGCCGCGAATCCCCAGTAATCCAGGCTCGGCGGCAGATTCTCCGAAAACGTCCCCAGGAGCTCGTTCTGAATAACGTTAAACGTTGCGACGTTCGGGTCGGTCGGGTTATCGTTCGGTTCCGCCTCGTAGATCGGGATGGTCCCCGACGGACCCGAGAGCGACAAGGTGTAACTTCCTCCCGCGCCGCCGGCCCCCGCCACGCGGATAAACAACGTTTTGCCCCCAACGACGTTCAGCGTAACTTGTTGAGGATTCACGCCGCAGGGGTCGTTCGAGCAGGCCAGCTCGTTCACGCCGGCGCCCGTGCAGTCGTCGTGGATCGAGAGCACCGTATTGAAGTTGTCCCCGCACAACGAGATCGTCAGCAGGCCGCTCGTGCGCGGGGTGTAAACGTACCACACATCTTTCCCGGAGGTCGGATCGCACGAAGCGACCGGCCCCTGGGTCGTGGCGAAGGTGGTATCGCCCGTGTAGGTCTCCGAACGGTCGATCACGATCGCGGAGCGGCAGTTATCATTCCGGGGCGGGGGAAATTCGTCCGCGCCGATATCGAAACCGTTGATCATGGGGCGGGGTTCGCCGTCGATGTCATAATAGACCCCGCGATCGGCCCCCCGGTCGATCGCCTCGGAAGTTATTCCAATATGATAATCGCGACTCGGGGGATCGAGGAACGCCGGATCGCCGACGAAACTCCCTCCGCCGCTGGAGACGGCGGGGCTCCCGGCCGTCGGGGAGCCCACGCTGGAGAAAAGGTTGTATTCCTCCGTTATCGAACCGCCGTTGTTGAAAAGGCCGGTTCCAAAGCCGGCGAGGATGACGTTCCGGACGGCGAGATTACCCGCGTCCACCTGGACGGCGCGTTGCAGGTTGAGCGTCGCATTAGCCACGGTCGAGAAAATCAGCGCCGACGTTTCGGCGATGTTCGGATTAAAGAGATATACGGCCTCGCCGAGACGATCGAACGTCCCCGAGTCGGAGCTCCGGTTGTCCCCAAAGATGCCGTTGGTAACCTGGAGGCGTCCCTCGGTCGAGAGGCTGTTGGCGACGGCGATCGCCCCGCCGCGCCCCTGCGGAGCGACCACCCCGGAGGGCGCGGGGACGGGGGCGACGCCTTGAACCAGCGCCACGTTATCGAAAAAAGCGACCGACTCGAGCTCCCCCGTGGCCTGCACGAGCGCGATCCCGCCGCCCGCCCCGGCTCGTGAACCGTTGCTGCCGGCCCAATTCCGGTAGAATGTCCCCCCATAGATCGTGAGCGAGCCGTTCTGACCGAAGAGGCCTCCTCCCTCGCCCGTTGCCAGGCCCGTGCCGGTTTTGGAGGCGTTGTCCCGGAAGGTGACGCTGCTCAAGACGACGGTGGTCGGCGTGCCGGTGGTGGCGCCGCGGAAATAGAGCCCGCCGCCGCGGGCAGCCTCGGTGGTTGTCGTCCCGTCGCACGCATTGGCGACGTTACTGTCGAAAAAATCACCCGCGGCCTCGATCTGGCCGCCGAGGGTCCCGGTGTCAATCGCGATGGCGCCGCCAAAGCCGTCCCCGGCCGAGGCCGCAGCGCTCCGGGCGACGTTGGTCACCCACTCGTTGTATTCCAGATAAAGCCGCGTATCGACGCTCGGGCCCAGGTGCAAGCCGCCGCCGGACCCGACGCCGATCGCCGTCGGCGAATCCAGAGCGATATTATTTTCAAAGAAACAATCGCGCAGGGTCAGGACGGCGCGGCCGGAGCCGGCATTGCCCGCGGCGTAAACCCCGCCGCCGAAGCCGTTGCTGCCGGTCCCGCCTCCGGCGCTCTTGGCCGTGTTGTCGAAGAAGTCAACGCGGGCCAGGTCGGCCTCGCCGTCCCGGATCGCCAGCCCTCCGCCGAAGCCGGCTCCCCCCAGGGCGTCCGTCCGGGCCACGTTGTTGTCGATCTGAAGATCGATGCCGTAGAGCGTCGCTCCTCCGGCGACGAGGACGGCTCCGCCATAGCCGCGGTAGGTCGCATCCGGCGAGGCGTGACTGGTGGCGTCCCCCCCCGTCAGGCGCAGCCCGTCCAGCGTCACGGTGACGGCCCCGTTGATCGTCAACGGCCGGCCCGAGAGCGACCCCGTCAGGACCGTGCGCGTGGGATCGACCGGCGAGGGACGCGTGAAGCCCGGCGCCGCATAGTCCCCCTCGATCGTAACCGTCTTTTCGATGAGAACCAGCTCGGGATAAGTCCCCCGGCCCAATTTAAGGACGTCGCCGGAGCCGGCCTGGCCCAAGGCGTAAGCGATCGTCCGGCAAGGGGTCGAGGCGTTGGAACAATCCCCGGCGTCGGTCCCCGTCGGCGCGACGTAGCGCGAGGTCGGTTCCGGCCACGCCATCGCGGCGCGTGGAGAGAGGCAGATCGCCGACAGAAGGATCAACCCCCCGGCCACGGCGCTTCGCGTTCGACCCCGGAGGGACATTTGCCCCTTGTTCTCAGCCCGACGGCGCCTCAAGAACGTCGAGACCTGCTTTCGGCTGCGAATGGGTGAGCGATCCGGGGTCCAAACCGGGGGTAGAGACGGGTCCGGGCCCAAGACCCTGAGCGAGGAGACCCGTCCCATCCCGCGTCCGCCGCCAAGGGCCAAGCTACCACACCGGCGCGATCACCGGGAAGCGACCTGTTTGCTCCTGATCCGGACCTTGAACCCGGCTCTCCAGGAGGGTGAAAAGCTCCAGGTCGCGCTCCGAAGCCGCCCGCCGAGCGCCGGGGGCACAAGCCGAGCGTGGACTACGTCGCTGAGGCCTTCCCGTCAAGCTCTGTTTAGGTCCGCTGGCCGCAGAGCGTCGACCCGACCTCCCGGTGGAACGGGAATTAGCCCTTGCCCCTGGCCGAGGGGGCTGGAGTAGGATGGAAGGCCGAGCCCGGGGAGGGGGGCTCGCCGTTGACGCCGAGGCCCTGACCGCACTTGGGGCCGATGACGCTGGTCATTGCCGCTGATGTTTCCTCCCGTCGACCTATCCTCGCTTTCAGTCCCCCAAAGGCGCTTCTTCGGGCGCGAGATAGTCGGCATCCTTGAAGCCGTCGCGGCCACGTTGATCCTTCTGGCCCTGGTCTCGGCGGCCGCCGATCCACCGTGGGCGGGCTCGGTCGGAGCGGCCCTGGCCTCGGCGCTGCGTCTGGTGTTGGGTCGTTACGTGGCCTATGTCGTGCCGGGGATTCTGGCCTTGGACGCGCTGCTGGCGCTGGTGGGCGCGCCGCCGCTGGCCGGCCGCATGCGATCGGGCGCCCGGGCGGCGGGAGCGGCCCTGCTGCTGGTTTCGATCTGCGCTTTGTTCACGATCCACATGAACCTGCGAACGGCCGGAGAACGCGAGGCCATGTTCGAAGCCGGGGGGATCGTCGGCGGCTTCCTGATCGATCCCCGCGGGCTGAACGCGCCGCGTTATCTGGGGACGGCCGGCGCCTTGGTGACGTTCTACGGCCTAGCGATCCTGGGGCTCGTGCTCTTCACCGAACGCCTGGTTCGCGAGATGGGCCGCTTCCTGCTCCGCCCGCTCCGGTGGTTGCTGCCCGAGTTCAGGCCGCGCGTCCCGGCCTGGCTGGCGGGCGCCGGCCGAGCCCTCGGCTCGGCCTTGTCGCTGCGGCCCCTCCGGGGCTTTCTGGCCAGGATTGAGTTCCGCCGAGAGCGGCCCTTTGGCCGGGTCATCTCCTCTGCGCCCATCGGCGAATTGCGTCTTCTGGAGCTGGACGAGGTCAACGGCCGGCTCATCGAAGATGACCGTGAGGAAGACGACGAGGAGGGAGAGGGCCTCGCCGGGCCGCGGGACGAGGACGTCCCGCGTCGGGCCGGGGCCGAGGGAGAGCAATGGGAGGGGACGCGCCGTGGAACGCCGGGGGGGGCGAACTTCGGGGCGATCGAAGGGGCCAAGCTGGAACGTCGCCCCCCGTCGATTCAACCGGAACTGGGGCTATTCCCCAGCGCTTACCAGATTCCCTGCCTCGATCTCCTGGCCGATCCTCCGCCGACCAACTACCGGATGAGCGAGGAGGAGGCCCAGAGTCTCTCCCGGCGGATCGAAGAGACGCTGGCCCAGTTCAAGATCGCCGTAGAGGTCACCGAGGTCATCCAGGGGCCGGTCGTCACGCGGTTCGCCCTGCGAGTGGCCCCCGGCATCCGCGTCAGTCGGATTCTGGCGCTGGAGAACGACATGGCGATGGCGCTCCGGGCTCAGCAGGTCCGCATCCTCGCGCCGATCCCGGGCCAGGCCGCCGTCGGCGTCGAGGTCCCCAACAAACGCACCAACCCGGTGATGCTCAAGGAGCTTCTGGCGAGCGAGGAATTTCAGCGTTCGAGGGCGCCGCTGGCGTTCGCCCTGGGCAAGAACATTTCCGGGGAGGCCGTCATCGCCGACCTGGCGATGATGCCGCACGTCTTGATCGCCGGGGCGACCGGCTCCGGCAAATCCGTCTGCATCAACGGGATCATCTCCTCGCTCCTGTTCCGCAACCCGCCCGACCGGATCAAGATGGTGATGATCGACCCCAAGCGCGTCGAGCTCTCCATGTATCAGGGGATTCCGCACTTGCTGGTCCCCGTCGTGACCGAGCCGCGGAAGGCCGCCTCGGCGCTGGCCTGGGTGGTCCAACAGATGGACCTTCGCGCGCGCATGCTGGAAGGGGTCGGCGTGCGCCAC
The DNA here is from genome assembly GCA_964463045.1 of uncultured Candidatus Sumerlaeota bacterium. Lineage (GTDB taxonomy): Bacteria > Sumerlaeota > Sumerlaeia > MVZB01 > JAJFLK01 > CAYXAU01. The sequence continues at coordinate 88,604 of CAYXAU010000004.1, forward strand.
CTGGAGGGCTACAACGCGCTCGTGAGGGCTCAGGACGCCCGCCGGCGCGGCGCGGCCGGAGAGTTCCCCTTCCTGCCGCAGATCGTCGTCGTCATCGACGAGTTGGCCGACCTCATGATCATCTCGCGCAACGAGGTTGAAGAATACGTCATCCGGCTGGCGCAGATGGGACGCGCCGTCGGCATTCATCTGATCGTGGCCACGCAACGCCCCTCGGTCAACGTCATCACCGGCATCATCAAGGCCAATTTCCCGACCCGGATCGCCTTCCGCGTCTCCTCCAAGGTCGATTCCCGGACGATCCTGGACGCCAACGGCGCCGAAGCCCTTCTCGGCCGCGGCGACATGCTCTACTCCCCCGGCGGCGGCAAGCCGCTGCGGCTTCAGGGAGCCTTCGTCTCCGACGCCGAGGTCGAAGCGCTCGCCGATCGCATCCGCGCTCAAGCCACGGCCCGCTACGCCAAGGAGGATTTCGACCTCCAGCCGACGTCCGCCCAACGCGCGCGCGAGCAGTTGCTCGCCGCCGCCCTCGGCCCTGGGGCCAACGCCCAGGATGACGAGACCCGCGGCGAAGAGGACTCCCCGGCGGAGCCGGGTCTGGAATGGGCCACGGCCGGACGCGTCAGCGCGGCCCCTCTCCCCCCCGCCGACATGGAAAGCCTCTCCGACGAGGACCTCTACGCGATCGCGCTCAGGTTGGTCCTGGAAACGCGCAAGGCTTCAGTCTCTTATATCCAGCGGCGGCTCAAGATCGGCTACGCGCGGGCCGGGCGCCTCATGGATATGATGGAAGAACGTGGGATCGTCGGTCCTTACCAGGGCTCGAAGCCCCGCGACCTGATCGTTGACGCCGCCGAAATGCTCCGCCGTTTGCGCGAGGACGAAGCTTGACCCCGCCGACTCAGGCCGATACGGCTCCGGAGGGGGACATGTTGGACGCGCGCCGACGGCCGCCGACGCCCCGTCGGGCCGGCCACGTCGCGCCGGCCGCGGCCCGTCGGCCGACCCGCGGGGCCGCCGGGGCGGCGGGCGTGGCCTCGGCCGGGTTCGGCCGCAAGGTCGCCCTGACGCTGGAGATGATCAAATTCCAGCACACGATCTTCGGCCTGCCGTTTGCTTTGTTGGGGGCGATTCTGGCGGCCGAAGGGCTCCCGACGGCGGCGCAGCTCTTCTGGATCATTCTGGCCTGTGTCTTCGCCCGCTCGGCGGCGATGGCCTTCAATCGGCTTCACGATGAGCCCTTCGACCGGCTCAATCCGCGGACGCAGGGCTGGGCGCTGCCGGCAGGTCTCCTGAGCCGCCGGTTCGTTTTCGTCTTTTGCCTGGCCTCGATCGCCGGATTCGTCTTCTCGGCGGCGATGCTCAACGGCCTTGCCCTGGCGCTCTCGCCGGTGGCGTTGGCCATTTTGCTGGGTTACTCCGTGACCAAGCGCTTGACCTGGGGATCGCACTTCTTCCTCGGTCTGGCCTTGGGGATTGCCCCCGTGGGGGCTTGGGTGGCCGTGCGGGCCGAGCTGGGCGGGCCGCCGCTGCTATTGGGCCTGGGGGTGCTGTTCTGGACGGCGGGCTTCGACATCCTTTACTCGCTCGCCGACGACGAGGTGGATCGCCGCCTGGGGTTGAAATCCCTGCCCGTGCGTCTGGGCCGGGCGCGGGCGCTCGCCGCCTCGGCTTTTTGTCACGCCCTGGCGGTCGGCCTGTTCCTGGCCATGATCCCGCTGACGCGGCTGGGAGCGTATTATCTGGCCGCCGTGGCCGCCTGCGGCTGGCTGCTGGTCTATGAGCAGCGGCTGATCCTGCCGGGGGACCTCTCGCGGCTGGGGCGGGCGTTCTTTGTAGTGAACGGGTGGGTGAGCGTGCTCATTTTTGCCGGGGGGCTCGCTGACGTGCTGCTGGATCGGTAGCCGCCCTCAGGCGTCGGCCGGTGAGGCTTGACATTCCCGCCGATTTGGCGTCGATTGTGAGGACAACCACCGGGGCGACGCCTCTCCGGCGGCGTGAGAACCCCCCGGCTCCGGAGGCTACCTTTCGGAGCGAAGCAGCGCGCGGCGAAGGCGGGCGTTTTTTCCGATTGCCCAAGCACTCTTTCCCTAATACGTCGCCGCCGGTCCTTCTCCGCGCACGGAGGTACGTCGATCCATGTCCAACTTGATCAAGCGGCTTGCGAGCCTGGCCGTCGCCGGCTGCGTCCTCGGCGTTTCGGGCTCCGCCCGCGCGGCCACGTTCACGGTCTCGGCCAATTCGACCAATCTGACGTTTAACCCGGCCACGGTGACCATCGACGTGGGGGACACGGTCCAATGGACCAATCTGGCCGTCCCCCCCGTCCATAACGTCGTTCAGATCTCCGAAAGCGACTGGAACGCCAACAACGGCAACAACCCGCTGCCGGGGGGGTTCAACAGCGGCCCGGCGGGCTCCGTCTCGACGTTTTCTCGGACGTTCAACACGGCCGGCACCTTTTTCTACATCTGCCAGCCGCACGACATTAACGGCATGAAGGGGCGGGTAATCGTCAACACGCCACCGACGCCCACGCCGACGCCGATCCCGACGCTGACCGGATGGGGTCTGATCGGTTTGGCCGGCTTGATCCTGGTCGTGGGCGGGACGCTCCTGGCCCGTCGCCGGTTGGCTTAAAGTGCCCTTCGGGCCGGCCCGCGCCGGAGAGGGTCCGGCCCGGAGGCCGCTGGCCACGGCGGCGAGCCCATCACCGTCGGCGGGGATGACCCCAGAAAGATCAAGCTCGGGGTTCTGGCCGACGGCAAGAGCCCCGGTCTTGTTTTGGGCGCGATTTCTTCTCCTGCTGGGGCTTTACTTCGCCGCCACCGTCACCGCCCCCTACGCCCGCCTCCTCGAGCCTTATCTCCGGCTTCAAACCCGGCTCGCCGCGGCGACGCTGGCCCGGATCGAGCCTGAGTCGCGCGCCGAAGGGACAACGCTGGCCTCAGCCCGCTTCGCCGTCCGGGTCGATCGAGGATGCGACGGGCTGGACGCCGCGGCGATCTTCGCCTCCGGCGTGTTGGCTTTCCCGGCCGCTTGGACGGCCCGGGGGATCGGCCTAGCGGCCGGCCTGCTCCTCATCGGCTTGATGAATCTTGTCCGCATTCTCAGCCTCTTCTTGACCGGGATTCACTTTCCGGCCGCCTTCGAGACGCTTCACCATGAGTTCTGGCAGGCTTTCTTCGTCTTCTTCGCCCTCGGCCTCTGGTGGTTCTGGGCCCGAGGCGTCCTCCAACGGGCTCAGCCTGCCGCCTCGGGGGCTTAAGCTCGGCCGCCGCGGCATCGCGCGCGGGCTGATCATCTACGCCCTCCTTCTGGCCCCCTGGCCGGGACTGCAAGCCGCCTGTGGCTGGGTCGTCCGTTCTCTCGGGCCGCCGTTGGCGGGGCTCTGGCTCGATCCCGGAAGAACGGTTTTGGAAGCCGTTCGCCTCCCGATCGGCCCGACGCCTCAAGCTCGTCGGGCGGACACGCGGCTGGCGTTCCGGGACCCGGCGGGCGCCCCGCTCGGCGAGCGATCCCTCAATAGCCGCCATCTGCTTTACGTCCCCTTGGCCGTGTATTTGGCCCTGTGCGCAGCGCTCACCGACCGGGCCGCCTGTCGGCGCGCGCTCCTCTTTGGTCTGCCGGCCGTGCTCGCCTTCTCGAGCTTGCGCCTGGTGGTGACGCTCGCCGAAGCTTCAGCCGAGGCGGGGCTGATCTTCACGTCAGCCCCTTACTGGAGATCGAGCCTCATGCGGCTGGAGACGCTGGCCGTCACGCTCCCGACGATCTGGTTTCTCCTCCCTGCCCTGGTCTGGCTGTCAAGCGCCGGGGGGCCGGCGATCTTGAACCGAAGCGGCGGAGCATGAGCGCCCCCTCCCCCTCGACCGGCCGAACCCTGCGGCGGCGCCGATGGTCGCTCCGCAGCCGACTCCTGCTGGCCGCGGCAGCGGCCTTGACGGGCGCCGTCGTGATCGAAGGGGCCTGGCTCGTAACCCGAGGACTGCGGCTCCACGATTACTTCGAGACGAACAGCCGACGGCAGGTTCACCCGGCGGCCCCCCCCGTGAAGCCCTTGCGGCGTGGCGTCAGGCTGGAAAGGCCCCGCCGGTTGGGCTAAGTTCTCTCCCAAGAGCCTTGGCGGCTGAGGCGGCGACCGACCCTCGGCGGCAGGATCGCGCCGGGGGCCAAGAGGGGATGACGCGTTGGCTGAACGGACGTGGCTTCTCACGGGCGGGTGCGGCTTCATCGGGTCGAATCTGGTCCGATGGCTGCTGCGGGAGCGGCCGGAGCTGACGGTCGTCGATCTGGACGCGCTCACGTACGCCGGCAACCTGGGCAATCTGGCCGATCTGCCGCCGGAGGAGGCCGAGCGCCACCGTTTCGTCCGAGGCGACATCGCCGAGGCCGCTTGCGTCCGCCGCGTCTTCGAGGAGCACCGCCCGTCCGTCGTGCTGCATCTGGCGGCGGAATCCCACGTCGATCGGTCGCTCACCGACGCCGCCCCGTTCATCCGCACCAACGTCCTCGGCTCGCAGACGTTGCTTCAGGCGGCCCTGGAGGCCCGCGTCGAGCGCTTCGTGATGGTTTCGACCGACGAAGTCTATGGCTCGCTCGGCCCCTCCGGGCTCTTCACCGAGACGACCCCTCTTTCCCCCAACAGTCCTTACGCGGCGAGCAAAACCGCGGCCGATCTGCTGGCGCTGGCCTACCATCGTTCCTTCGGGCTTGATCTGGTCATCACGCGCTGCTCGAACAACTATGGGCCCTACCAGTTTCCGGAAAAGCTCATTCCGCTGATGATCAAGAACGCGCTGCGGGAGGAGCCGCTGCCGGTCTATGGCGACGGCCTCCAGGTCCGGGATTGGATCCACGTCGAGGATCACGTCCGGGCGCTCGTGATGATCGCCGAGCGGGGGCGCGCCGGGGAGGTTTACAACGTCGGCGCGCGCAACGAATGGCCGAATCTGAAAATCGTCCACAAAATCCTGGAGATTTTGGGCAAGCCCCCCTCGCTCATTCGCCACGTCGAGGATCGCGCCGGCCACGACCGCCGCTACGGGATCGACCCCACGAAGGTCGAAACCGAGATCGGCTGGCGCCCGCGCGTGGACTTTGAGGCCGGCCTGCGCGCCACCGTCGCCTGGTACCGGGATCACCGCCCCTGGTGGGAGGCCATCCTGAGCGGCGAATACCAGAACTTTTACGATCGTTACTACGGCCGGCGGCTCAAGGCGGCCGAGGAGGCGCGCGCGTGAAGGGGATCATCCTGGCCGGCGGTCTCGGCTCCCGGCTGTTTCCGCTGACCAAGATCACAAACAAGCACCTGCTGCCGGTCTACGACCGGCCCATGATCTATTACCCGATCCATACGCTCCTGGACGCCGGGATCGACGACATCATGCTGGTCACGGGGGGCAATTTCGCCGGCGATTTCCTCCAGCTTCTCGGCAACGGGCGCGAGTTCGGCCTCAAGGAAATCCATTACGCCTATCAGCAGGGCGAAGGCGGGATCGCCGACGCCCTCAAGCTCGCCGAGCATTTTGTGGATCGAGAGCGCTGCGTCGTCATCCTCGGCGACAACATCCTGGAGCATTCAATCCGACCCGCCGTCGAGGCCTTCCGCCGGCAGAGCCGCGGCGCCCGGATCATGCTCAAGGAGGTCCCCGATCCGCAGCGTTTCGGCGTCCCGGCCTTCGACGAACAGGGCCGGATCACGCGCATCGACGAAAAACCCGCCATTCCGGCCAGCAATTACGCCGTCATCGGCGTCTATATGTACGACGGCCACGTCTGGGATGTGTTGCCGACGCTCAAGCCCTCCGGACGCGGCGAGCTCGAAATCACCGACGTCAACAACTACTATCTCCAGCAGAGCGAGCTCGCCTATGACGTCGTCGAGGGATGGTGGACCGACGCCGGAACATTCGAATCCCTCCTCCACGCCGCCCAACTCGTCCGCGGGAGTCGCTGAGCCCCCGCCGGCGACTTATCGCAGATAACCCAACGCCCGCAGGCGCCGCTCGGTCTCTGCGTCCAGCGGGACCGGCTCCGGGGCGTTGAGCCCGTGTCGAGCCCGAAGCGCCTCCGATCGGGCTCGGCGCTCTTCCAACGCCTGCCGAAAGCGCCCCGCCAGCTCCGGCCGATCAGCGATGACCGAACGCCTCTCTCCGGGGTCGACGCTCAGATCAAAGAGTTGCTCGGGGGCTTCGGCCGAGGGGCCGATGTACTTGAAGCCCCCCTCCTCCAACATCTCCCGATCGGCCCCGTAAAGCAGCGCCCCCGCGTATCGGGCCTGCGGCGGGGGGGCCGCCCCGCGCAGGAACCCCGCGAGGCTCCGCCCGTTGAGCGTCTCAGCGTCGAAAGGCAGGCCGCAGAGTTCAAGGAGCGTGGGCGTCAGGTCGGTGAGCGAAACGGGATCGACGATCCGCCCGGAGGCAGGCCTTCCGGCCGGCTTGATGATCAGCGGCGCGCGCAGCAGCTCTCCATACAGGGTGTGACCATGCTCGAAACCTCCGTGCTCCCAGAACTCTTCGCCGTGATCGCTGGTGAAGATGATAAGCCCCTGCTCGTAAAGACCCCAGCGCTTGAGCGCCGCCATCAGCCGGCTGACCCGGTCATCCACTGACCGGACCTCCGCCTCGTAGAGCCGCCGAACCCATTGCCGGCCCCGCTCGTCAGGCGGCGGCCGCTGACGCCGGACGAATCGCGTCGGCAAGCCGCGCCGCTCCTCGCGTGGGGGGAGGTATCGCTCCCCCGGCTCGTAAGGCATGTGGGGATCAAAAATGTGCAGCCAGAGGAAAAAGGGGGCGCGGCGGTGAGCAGCGATGAGATCGATCGCCGTCTCGATCTGATCGCTCGAGGGGGGACGCCAGCGGCTGCCGCGTGGGGCCAGGCGCGCCAGAACGATCTCCCCCAGCGAGGGTGCCCCACGCCCGCGGGGAAAGTTCTCATAACGATCGAAGCCCTGCGTGAAGTGGGCCGTCGGCCGCAGGAAAGGGTTTTCGACGAACGCGGCGGTGACGTAGCCGGCCGCCTTAAGCCGCTCGGCCAGCGTCGGCGCCGCCTCGGGCAGCCGATCCTTCACGCCGCGCGCCAGGTGCACATCCGGATCAAGCCCCGTCAAGATCGAGCCGAACGAGGGCTTCGTCCAGGGCGAGGGAACCCAGGCGTCCTCGAACAAGAACCCATCGGCGGCCAGTTGATCTAGATGCGGCGTCCTTTCCGGAGGCGCGCCATAGCAGCCGAGCGCGTCCGCTCGCATCGTGTCGGCGGTGAGCAGCAGGATGAACGGGGGCTCGGCGTCCGCCGAGGGCCGCGCCAGGTCCTTCCCGCCCGGGAGTCCGACGAGCCCGAAGACGACCACGATCAAGCCGAGGACCGCCAGCCGGAGCGGGCCGGGCCGTCGCGACCGGAGCAACCCCGCCGCCAAAACCATCAGGCCGACAAGGAACCCCCCGCGGAGCCCGGCGGCGCGCACGAACGACGCCTCCTCCGGCGCGCGAGCCCACGCGCGAGAAAAGAAGAATAGAAGCCCCAGAAATATTGGCCACCCATACCCCAGACGGGCCGGCGCCATGGAAGGCAACCGCCGAGCCGACCAGACGACAGCCATCCCGCAGGCGATCGCGGCGACGAGCACGATGATCTCGGCTCCGAGAAACGCCGCCCCCGAGGGCTCCCGAAGACCGACCATCGCGCGGGCGGCGGGCGAAGCGAGCCAGCCGGCGCCGACGAGCCCCGCCGTCAACCCCGCGCGGACCGCCTGAGCCGGCCAGCCGCGCCGATGCTCCAGGAAGAACGCTCCGCCGACCAGCAGGCCCCACGCGATCGGGAACGCCAGCACCAAATCGGCGGCGATGATCCCCCAGGCCAGCTCGCGCCGCATCCCGGCCCCGTGACCCTGAAGGAGAAGAACGAGCCCCTCGATGAAACCCAGGGTCAACCCGCCGCCGGCGGCCCAAAAAACGAGGCTCCATGTGGACGACGAGCTGACGAGCGTTCGGCGCGAGGACGACATCCGGGGCGAGCCACCGACCTCGGCGAGACAACCGGGCGGCGGGGACCTTATTTTAAGTACCCCAGCGCGCGCAGTCGCGCCATCGCCTCCGGATCGACCTCGATCAGGAGGGGCGGACCGAGGTTCAATTGCTCTCTCAATCGTTCGGCCGCGGCTTGCCCTTCCTGAAGCTGTCGGCGCAGGTCGGCCATCCGTTCGGGTTCGCCCGCCATCGGCTGAGTTTCTCCAGGATCGTCCAGAACGTTGTAGAGCTCGGCGGACCCCCCGTCGACCTCTTCGATCAATTTGAACGCCCCGGAGCGGACCGACCGGAGCTCGCGCTCGAACAGGGCCGTCGAGCCGAAGATCGATTGAGTGTGCGGAGCCTCGGCCTCGGACCAGTGAGGCACGAGCGAGCGTCCGGAGAAGTGGTCGGGATCAGCCTGAATGCCGCAGAGCTCCAGAATGGTCGGGGCCAGCCGGTCCAGACCGACGGGGGCCTCGATCCGTCGGGCCGCGGCGAGGCCCGGCGGTCGAATCAATAGCGGGACGTGGAGCAATTCCCGGTAAAGCGTGTGCCCATGCTCGAAGCCGTCGTGCTCCCAGAACTCCTCCCCGTGGTCGCTGGTCACGACGATCAGCGTTTGTTCCTCGAGCCCCAGCCGTCGAAAAGCCGCGAGCAGCCGCCCGATCTCCGCGTCAACGCCGCGCACCTCGGCTTCATAAAGCGTCCGAACCCACTGGCGGCCGGCCTCGTCCTCCGGCTGGGGATCGGTTTTGTGGAAAGCGACCGTCCGCCCGGCCGGCGGCGGAGCCTCGGGCCGCCAACGTCGCCCCGGCGCGTACGGGATATGGGGATCGAAGTAGTGAACCCAGAGAAAGAAAGGCCCCCACGCCTCGGTCCCCAGCCAATCGATCGCCCGGTCAGTCAGCGACGCCGGCGAGCCGTCTATCCGGACGGGCCGGCCGAGCAACCCATGCTGGAGGGCAGCCCCCACGGTCAGCCCAGGCAGCTCGCGCGGATAAGCCTGATAGGTCCGAAACCCCTGATCGAGCCGGTAGGGAGGCTCCAGGTAGGGATTGTTGACGAAGGCCGCCGTCTGGATTTCCGAACCGCTCAGCCGTTCGGCCAGCGTCCGAACCGTCTCCGGCAGCGCCGTGTTGACCCGCACGGCCCCGTGAACGTCGGGGGCCAGGCCGGTCAGGATGGTCGCGACTGAGGGGAGCGTCCAGGAACTCGGGGCTTGAGCGTTCATGAACTGGATCGAGCGCCCGGCCAGGCCGTCCAGGGCCGGGGTCTCGATCCGCGGGTTGCCGTAGGAGCCAAGCGCGTCCGCCCGCAGCGTGTCGATCGTGATTAGAAGGACGCGGGTTGCCGTTGGCGGCCGCCCGGCGGGCGCGCGGCCGGGCTCAGGCCAGCTCAGAGTCAACAGTCTGAACATGGCATAGCCTAACAATAGCCCCAAAAGTCCAAAGGTCCCGGCTGAGACGGCATCGGTCCGAAAGGGGCGGCGCGGCGGAATGGCCGCGAGCGCCACGAGCACCCAACTGAACGCAACAAGTTTCACGAACGCACGAACCTGACCCGTTTGTCCGAAATCCTCTCGCAGGGAATCCAGCAGCAGCCACGGTCCTGGGCCGGCCACGAAGAGACTCGTCAACAGGAGGCTCGCCGTCGAGGGCCGCCGACCGGCGAACCGCTTCGCTGTCCGATAGAACGCCCATCCCCCGATCGTTGCCAGAATGAGCCCCCCGATCGTCACGGCCGCCCAACGAGCCAACGGACTCGCCTCGGGGAGCCAGATCGGCGCCTGAAGCACCATCAGAGGATAGAGAAATCCCGCCAGCCCGGCCGCGAGCGGCCCTCGCTCCAGCCCCCATCGCCGGCGGCCCAGCCAGCCAATGAGAGCCAGGAGGCCGGCGTAAAGCGCCGCGAACGCCCCCGCCGCCAGCGCCGCGGCCTCGATGGCCCGCCACCTGAGGCCCGCGGGAACCAACCCGACGGCGACGCCGGCCGCCGTGTCCACGATGGCGAGGTAACCCGCCAGCGCCAGACCGATCAGGATCGTCGGACCGATCCCGTCGGAACGTCGCTCCGTCGGCGCGGGTCCATGTCCGTCCGTGTTCACCCACGCCTACCCGTCGGGTCGGCAACCTCGTTCATCGGCCGAGTTCCCCCACGACGTGGCCCAACTCGGGCAAGATGAGCCGTTCGATCGCCAGCCGGACGGCGCCCGTGGAGCCGGGCATCGAAAAGACGATCCGCCCGCGATAAACACCAGCCACGGCGCGTGAGAGCATGGCCGCCGGGCCGATTTCCTGAAACGACAACATCCGGAAAAGCTCCCCAAAGCCGTCCAGCCGCCGCTCCAGCAGCCCGGCGACGGTTTCGTAGGTTCGGTCCCGCGAAGCAATCCCCGTCCCGCCGTTGAGCAGGATCGCGGCCAGCCCCTCCGTCGCCGCCGCCGCTTCGATCGCCGCCACGATCGCCCCCGGCTCATCCTTGACGATCCGGTAAAAGGCCAGGCGATGGCCCTCGACCCGGAGCGCGTCTCGAATGAATGCGCCGGAGGTGTCCGTCGCCTCCGTCCGGGTGTCGCTGATGGTGATCACGCCGCAGACGACCGCCCGGCGCCCGGCGGCGCGATGCCGTTGGACGCTGGAGGCGACCTCCGGCGAGGTTGAGGGACGCGGCGGCCGACGTGGGCTCACGAGGCCCCTCGCCCCCCGAGCATCGTCCGGCGCCGCCGGCTCCCCCCTGCGCCTTTCTCCATCGGTCCTGCTCGCCCGCTTTTCCGGCTCATCGCCCCTCACCGCGCCGTCAGCCGCCGCCTGATCAAATCCCAGGCCTTATCGGCGTCCGGCACCTTGAATCCGTGGGCCAAGGGGAAATACGCCCCCCCCGCGACCGCAATCGCCGCCAGCACATACGCCGCCCGTCCGAGCGTGCCGGTCGGGGTCCCCAGGACACGCGCCCCCCCGACACAAAGCCCCCAGGCCACGACGACGGCCACGGCCGCCGCCAGGGCGCATTTGGCGAGCGTTTCCGCCGATCGCGCCTCGCCCAGCGGCCGGGCCGGGTCCCCTCGCAGATGCCACACGAGCCAGCCGTAGTTGGCGAAGGCGGCCAGCGTGGAGGCCAATGCCAAGCCACCCTGAGCCAGGTTCGTCCCGAAGACGAACGCCGCGCCGCAGCCAGCGTTAACGATCATCGCCGCCAGCGCCGCCTTGACCGGCGTCAAGACGTCCCGCCGGGCATAGTAAAGCGGAACGATCAGCCGCGTCCATCCCCAGGGGAGCAGCGCCGGGGCGTAGAACGCCAGGGCGATCGACGTCCCCACGCTGGCCTCGGCCGACCAGTGACCCCGCTCAAAGACCAATTGCGTGATCGGGAGGGCAAAGACGATCAGCCCGAGGGCGGCCGGTGTCATCAGCACGGTCTCCAGCCGCTTGGCGAAGCCGAGCACGGCGCGCAGACGGCCGTCCTCGCCCGCCAGCACCAGCCCACTCAATTGAGGCAGCATCGCCACGGCCATCGCCGTCGCCGTGAGCGCCATCGGAAACTGCACGAGCCGATTGGCCATCACGAGATACGTTTTAGGCCCCTCGCCCAGATAGGTGGCGAGAATCCCCGCGATCGAGATGTTGATCTGATTTACCGACAAGCCGAAAAGCCCGGCCCCCATCATCCGAAACAGCTCAGCGACGCCGGGATCGGCGGGCGAGAGTTCCCCTCGCCAGCGCCATCCGGCCCGCACGAGCGTCGGCAACATGATGACGATCCGCAGGAGCGCCCCCGCCAGCACCGAGACGGCCAGCCAACGCCCGGCGACGACCGGCTCCTTGCCGAGGAAAAGCGCGGCCCCGCCGGCCACGATCATCGCCAGATTGACGACGACCGAGCCGAGCGACGGGGCCGCGAACGACCCCAGCGCATGGCAGGCCCCCATGGCGATCGAGGCCACCGCCAGCGCCGTCAGGTAAGGAAACATGAGCCGCGTGAGCGAGGCGCCTTCGGCCAGCGCCGCCTGGATGGCCGCGACGGTCGGCGCCGGCGCGTCCTTCGCCGTGGCGGCCATGCCGATCCCGCCGAAGACGTGAAAGACGCCCGAGGCGAAGAGCATCCCCGCGGCGACCAGCCCGAGCGTCAGGAGCGCGATCACGTTGATCGAGCGATTGAGAAAAGCCCAGGCGGCCTCGGCCCCCTCGCGCTGGCGTCGATCGGTAAAGAGGGGAACGACGAACGACGAAAGCGCCCCCTCTCCCAGGACGCGCCGCGCCAGGTTGGGGATTTCAAACGCGATCCAGAAGACGTCGGCGGCCCGGGTGGCCCCCAGGAGGGCCGCGATGACCGCGTCCCGGACGAGGCCGGTGAGGCGGCTCAGGAGCGTCAGCGCGCTGAGGAGGCCTGTGTTCCGGAGCAGGTCGCGCTTGTCGCTCATGGCGGCTCGCCGGCGCCGGCCGGGCCGCGGCTCGGCCGCGAGCGCCCCGGCGGGCTCATCGCGGCGGCCAGGCCTCGTCCGCGCTGGGCCCGTAGATGCTCGGCACCTTCGCCCCCATCGGCCGCAGGTAAGTCGAAAGCTGGCCGCGATGATGGACGGAGTGAACGTCAACGAGCCGCAGATAGGCGACGGCGGGGAATTTCATGACCCCGGCGAATTCAACGATCGTGGTCAGCTCCGGCCCCGACATCGCCTTGACCTTGTCCAGCGTCTTCGGCAGGTGGCCGTCGTACCAGGCGAGGATGTCGGCGATCGTGCCGGGCTTTTCCGGCCGCGGGCCGCCGGTGGCGAATTGACGGGCCGCCACGCCTTCGAGCAGGCTCACCTCGGCCGAGACAATGTGCCAAGCCAACTCATGGGCGGTCATGTACTTGGGGTCGGGCCGATAATCCTTGCGAGCGTCGGGCACGGCCTGGATCACGCGCCGGGTCGTGGCCGATTCCTGCTTCAGATTGGCCAACTCCATGTCCCGGAAAGCGACGGCGAATTCGGGATTCATGATGACGGCTCCTTGTCCTCACCAAGGGACGTGACCCCCCACGATAACCGCCCCGGCGCGGCCGTCAAGGCGCTCCTGAGATGAGATGGGGCGGAGAGGGAACCGGAAGGGAGGGCTTTCGTGACGCCGCGAAGCACGGCTTCGTCTATGGAGTGCGGCGGCCATGCCGCCGGCCTTTCTGCGCCGGGCACGGCGCGGCGTGGGCCGCTTCATTCCTCATCCTAACGCCCGGCGATCCAGGCCCGGAGGCGGCCGAGCTCCTCGGCCCAGGCCGCGGCGTCGAGCCGCGTCGCCAGAAAGCGATCCAACAGCTCGCCCAGAACCGCCTCGAACTCGAGGACGAACTCCAGCCGCAGCCGAAGGGCTTCCTCCAACGGCAGCGGCCCCGCGCGCGGCACATTGAGACCGGAAAAACTCAATGTCTCGGCCTCCAGCGTCGCCACCCAATCGACCTCGCCCGCGTGCAGTCGGAACCGCGCGCGTCGGAGCTTCTTCCCCTGGAGAAGCGCCGTCGTCGCCTCGGGCGAGGTCCCCGGCGACTCCCCGCGCAGCGCGCTCGCCCGCGCATCGCCGAACTCGGCCTCCAGCAGGATCGGCCCCATGAGCTCGATCTCGCAGCGCCGCCCGGACGAATACTCAAAGACCGGATCGACCTCGGCCCGATACCACAACCAGCTCAGAAACTCCGGCCCCAGGAAACGCTTGTCGTTCACGGTCGGGCGGCCTCTTCGGCGGCCGGCCCAACGGCGATCGCCGGCCCCGGCATGGCCGGACTTAAGGCCGCCGGAAGAGCCGCGGCCAGTTCGGGCTCCATCCGCTGACGGCGGGCCCAGGCGACGGCGCGATCGAGCGGTGTGGCCGGCTCGATCGCCACGCCGAACGTCTGACCGAACAGTTCACCGAACTCGGCGTTGAGCCGCGCCGAGGTCGAGCCGAAGACGACCACCCCCTGCTGCAGATGCCAGGCCACATCGTAAACGGCCGTCGTCGGCGTCTGAACCCGCAACAGCTCCAATCGAACCTTCGCCTCGCGGGCCGCTCGGAGGCGGCCCGTGACGGCCTCGGCCCCCTTTTCCCGCTCCGCGCGCGCCAGCTCCTGAGCCACGGCGGCCCGGAAAAGCCGAGGGTTCAGAGCAAGCCGATCAACCCGCAAGCCGAGGGCGATCACGTCCCCGAAGCGAACCCGCCTGAGCGTCAGGCCCGAATCCAGAATCTGGCTTATGTGAACCCAGCCTACGGAGCGGCCCGGCCCGCGGGCCGGATCCAGGGGCTTGAAGGCGTGGCGCTTGAGGTGACGTTCGGCGGCCTGGGCGAAGTCCGGCGGCAACGGCTCGGTCACCCGCCAGAAGGCGGCGCTCAGCGGCCCGGCGATAAGCCCCACGTTCGCCCCGACCTCCTAGGGCAGAATCTTGAGGAGATCCTGATACGAGATCAGGATCATCAGGGAAATCAGGAGCAAGGCGAAGAAGGTATAGATGGGGGCGAGCACGCGGGCCGAGACCGGCCGCCGAAGCCCCGCCTCGACGATCGCCAGCACGAGAAACCCGCCGTCGAGCACCGGGATCGGCAGCAGATTGAAAAAGGCCAGGACGAGGTTGAAGTTCACGAACCAATTCATCAACTCGCTCAGCCCCCGGCGGGCGGCGTGGCCGGTCATCGCCACGATCGCGATCGGCCCGCCGACGTTGCGCTTGATCATCCCAAAGTTCCTTTCGCGGAAGGCCTGACGGAACAGATCGTAAGTCAGATAGGAGATCAGGGCGAAACGCTGGAACGCCCGCCCCGGCGCGCGCGCCGCGGCCTCCCAGATCGGCTCCCGGACGAATTCCCACTGGCCGGAACCGCGCAGGATACCGATGATCCCGCGACCGGGATTGGCCGGGTCCTCGTCCGGAACGAGCGTCACCGGGAAGGGCGTCTCTCGACCGGGGCGTTGAACCGTGAGCAGAAGCGCCTCGCCCACGCTGGCCTGAATGAGGCGGACGAGCTCCGACCAGCGTTCGATCGCCTGGCCGTCCACGGCCACGATCAGGTCCCCTTCCTGGAGGCCCGCCTTGGCCGCCGGCCGGAAAGGCTCCACGCCGGCGATCGAAGGGGGGAAATCAAGACTCCAATCCTCGAAATAGGTCTCGCTCGTGGATTCGGTTAGCGGAGGGAGCCGAAGCTTCAGGCGTTCATCACCCCGGCGGACGGCGACATCCAGCCCGTCGGCCCCCGCTCCGGAATCCCGCGCCCGGTCCAGGGCGCGGCTGGCCTGGACCACGTCGGCCACGGCCACGCCCTCGACCTCGACGATATAGTCCCCGGACTTGAGCCCGGCCTCGCCGAACGCCGATTCCGGCTTGACCTCCCCCACCCAGGCCGGCCCCGGCAGCGGCTCCATGAACCCGATGGCGTAAAGCGCCGCCAGAGCAAGGGCCGCCGTCAACATGTTGAACGCCACCCCCCCGCCGAAAACGAGAACTTTCGTCAGGAACCCCTGCTGATAGAGGGCGGCCATGTCCGCCTGCGCCAGCTCCCCGAGCGAGCGGGGCCGTTCGGCGGATTGGGCCTCGGCTTCGGCCTCCGCGGCCTCCTCGCGGGTCAGATGATGCAGCTTGACGAACCCCCCGGCGGGAATCCAGCGGATGGAGTATTCGGTCCCCCCGCGACGCCAGGCCACGATCCGGGGACCGAAGCCGATGGCGAAGGCCTCGACCCCGACTCCTCGGAGCCGCGCCATCAGGAAATGCCCCAGCTCGTGGACGAAGATCACGAGCCCGAAGCAGAGAACAACCGTCAAGCCGATGATCAGGTAATTGAAGATGACTTGTCCCATTGCCCAACCGTCCCGCCCGGAAACTCCATCCCCCTCTATCGAGACCTCGGCGCGCGGCCGGCGCCTCCAGGGCGATCCCAATCGGCCGGCGGGCGTCCGCAGCGTTCCGGGTTCTCGCGCTGACCCCTCATCGGCGCGAGAACGACAGCTCGGCGGCCCGACGCCGCGCCCAGGCGTCCGCCTCGAAGATCGCCGTCAGATCGGCCGCGCCGAGCGATTCGTGCGCCTCCAGCACGGCCTCGATCACTTCGGGGATTTCCAGGAACCGGAGCTCCCCGGCCAGAAAGCGCGCCACGGCCACTTCATTGGCGGCGTTGAGCGCCGCCGGAAACGTCCCGCCCCGGCGGGCCGCCTCGCGCGCCAGCTCCAGGCAGGGGAAGGTCGTCGGATCGGGCCGCTCGAAGGCGAGCGTCCCCAGGGCCGCCAGATCGAGCGCCGGCAGGCGCGCCAAGCAAAGCCGCTCCGGCCAGGCCAGGGCCTGGGCGATCGGCAGGGCCATGTCCGGGACGGCCATCTGAGCGAGCATCGAGCCGTCGAGGAACTCCACGGCGGCGTGAAGCGTGCTCTGCGGATGAATGACGATCTCGAAGCGGTCGACCGGGAGCGAGAACAGGTGCGCGCCTTCGATGATTTCGAACCCCTTGTTCATCAGCGTGGCCGAATCGATCGTGATCTTCGGTCCCATCCGCCACGTCGGGTGCCGTAGAGCCTCCTCGACCGTCACGGTCTCCAGCGCCGCCCGCGTCCGCCCGCGGAACGGACCCCCGGAGGCCGTCAGCACGATCCGTCGGATGAGCGCCGGACTTTTCTCCGCCAGACACTGCGCGATGGCGCTGTGCTCGGAGTCCATGGGCAGGATCGGAACGCCGCGGGCTCGCGCGGCGGCCATGACCAGCTCCCCCCCGGTGACCAGCGTCTCCTTGTTGGCGAGCGCCACCGGAAGGCCCCGCTCCAGGGCTCGGAGCGTCGGGGCGAGGCCCGCCGCCCCCACCACCGCCACGACGACCAGGTCCGGCGCGACGGCTTCGATCAAGTCGAGAAGCCCCTCGGGCCCCGACAGCCAACGCGGCCCGCCGTCGGATCGGGGGACCTTCGCCCCAGGCTCCGACAAACACACGGCCGCGGATTGGAACTCCGCCGCCTGGCGCGATAATGCGTCGATCGATCGATGCGCCGAGAGCCCCACGACCTGGAACCGCTCCGGGTGATCGCGGATCACCTGAAGCGTCTGCCGCCCGACCGACCCCGTCGAGCCCAGGATGCACAGGCGTTTTCGAAGGGGCTGGCAAAGGCGACGGGCCTGCATCTTCCGAGGGGTCATGATCGGCGCGCTGGCCGGAGCCGCGGGCGTCCGTGGGGTCCTTCAGGGTCCCTGCTCTACCGCCCGCCGGCCGGAGGCAACAACGTTCAGGGAGACTGGGCCGGCTTCAGTCTAATCGACATCGCCTCGGGGGTCAATTTCACCGCGGCGTCGGACACGCGCGCCGCAACCGATTTAAGCCGGATCGATCGCCGGCGTTGACCCCGACCCTGAACATCGTATAATTCTCGTTTGACGCGTCGGGGGGGAAGCCAAAAGGAGTCTCGTTCATGCCGCACCACAAATCGGCCCGGAAGAGGATGCGCCAGACGCCGGGCCGCACCGAGCGCAATCGGGCCGCCCGGGCCGCTTTCCGCACCGAACTCAAGCAGGCCACCCAAGCCGTCGCCGCCGCCGAGCCTACCTGTCACGAACAGGTCCAGCGGGCTCAGCGCGCCATCGGCAAAACGCTCAAGAAGGGGCTCATCCACAAGAATAAGGCCGCGCGCCACCAATCGCGCCTGGCGCGGCGTCTGGCTCGGCTCACGGCGACGCCTCCGGCCTCGGAGCCGAAGCCTCCCGCCTCCGACCCAACGTCCGCCTGAGCCCTTCCTCCAGACCCATCGGCTGAAACCCCAGGTCCGCCACGGCGGGTCCGATCTCGACGCGCCGGGCCTCCCGCACTCCGAGAACGTTATCCGCCGTCAGCGGGGGGTTCGGCGTCAGCCACGCCGCGCCCCGCGCCAACATCATCGCCAGCCCGACCGGCAGACTCACGAAAGGCCGCGAGACTCCGGCCGCCCGCAGCAGCCGGGCGAGAAACTCCCGCAACTGGACCTCCTCCGGCCCGCCGATCATGTAGCTTTGGCCGGACGTCCCCGGCCGCTCCAGGCAGGCCAGCGCCGCCCAGGCGACGTCATCAACGAAAACGGGCCGGATAAGTTCCCGGCCCGATCCCACCAGCGGCACGGTCGGCAGGCGTCGGGCCATCCGAAGCGTTCGGGCCACCAGCCCCAATCCCCCTGGGCCGTAGATAAGGCTCGGCTGCAAAATCGTCCACGCCAGCGCGGACCGTCGGACAAGCCGGTCGGCCTCGAGTTTCGTCCGGCCATAGACGCTCGTTGACCCCTCGTGGGCGGACATCGTGCTGATCTGAACCCAGCGATGAACGCCCGCCCGTTCGGCGACTTCCAAAAGTCGCGCCGTGGCTTCGACGTTGACGCGGCGGCTCAGCGCGGGGTCCGGCCGGTGCGCCGACGTACGGGCAGCGGCATGGATCACCGCTTGGACGCCTTCAACCGCCGGCCCAAGGTCAGCGGCCTCGGCCAGATCGACGGCGATCCAGCCGGGACCCGGGGTCGCGGCGGGCATAGGCGTTCCAGGACGCACCAGCCCGCGGGTCTCATGGCCCCGCTCCCGGGCCAGACTGACAAGGCGTTGGCCGAGGAACCCCGCCGCCCCCGTAACCAGGAGCTTCATGGCTCCGTCCCAGCGTGATTCATGGGAACGATCAGCTCGGCGAACACCGCGGGACCGACCGAAGGGCTGGCCGACGGATCAACTTCCCGCGGCGAGATCGACGAGTTGGCCCCAGCCGGCGCGGAGATAGTTCGTCATCTGGCGCGGCGTCCGGGCCGCCGCCAGCGTCCGGAGGATCTTCGACGGCCGGAGATAAAAATCCCGGAGCGCGCGCCGCCGCCAGCTTTTGAGCTCCTCGACCGACAGATGCAGGCTCGGCATCGCCGGGCCGTCGTAAGCCTCGCGCGGGACTTCGCCCGGCTGCAAGAGGCCCTGCTCGACGCAGGCATCGTAAAGCGGCGTGCCGGGGAAAGGATAGACGTAGAAGTATTCGAGGATGTCCGGATCGAGCCGGCGGGCATAGGCCATCTGCGCCTCGATCGTCTCGGGGCTGTCCCAGGGCAGGCCGATCAGGAGATAGACGCTTGATCGCAGCCCGGCGCGGCGGCAGACCTCAATGGCCTCGAACGACGTCTCGACCTTCGCGGCCTTATCCATCCGGTCCAGCATCGCCTGATCGCCGCTTTCGACCCCGAAGGCGACGATCCAACAGCCGGCCCGCTTCATCCATTGGGCGGCCTCGGGCGTGATCGTGTCCACGCGGGAGTTGCACGCCCAGGCGATCCTGAGCCGGGCGTCGAGAATGGCCTGGCAGAGGCGGATGACCCACTTCTTGTTCTGCGTAAAAAGGTCCGACCGGAACAGAAAGTTCCGAATGCCGAACCGCTCGACGCATTCCTTGATCTCGCCCAGGACGTTCTCGACCGAACGATAGCGATTGCGCACGCCGGAGACTTGATTGGCGAGGCAATATATGCAATGAAACGGGCAGCCCCGATTGGTCACGATCGTCGTCTGAAGCTCACCCGTGTCCGGCCGGCAATAGAGGGCGTTGTTGGCCAGCCCGCGCGCCGGCAACGGCAGCCGGTCCAGATCGGTTGGGAGCGGGCGATCCGGGTTGCGGACGATCCGGCCGTCCGGGGCGCGCCAGGCGAGCCCGGCGACTTCGGCCGGCGGCCGGCCCGCCCCCAGTTCCATGCAGGTCTCTTCGTATTCCCCTCTGAGGACGAGGTCCAGATCGGGAAAGCGCTCCAGGGTGGCCACGTCGAGCGTGTTGAAGTGCGCCCCCTTGGCCACCGTGAGGATCGAGGGATTGACCGTCTTGGCGAGAGCCGCGGCTCTGAGGTCCTCTTTCAGCGTCGGCGTCGTCACGCTGATGAGCAGGGTGTGAGGCGCGAAGGCCTCAACATCCCGCCGCAGCGCCTCCCAGCCCTGCTCCTCGCCGGGGTAATCGATCAGCCGACAGGCGCAACCAGCGGCTTCGAACCCCGCCAGAGCGTACATGAGATCGATCGGCGGCCGCAGCGCCACCGTCTTCAGTTTCTTGATCGGCGTCTGGCAGCGGTCCTCCCGAATGTACTTCCCCGTGGGAGGCACGACGCCGAGGACTTTCATCATTCCCGCCATCAAACGCTAAGCCCCGCGCGCCGAGGATGCCCCGGCCCGGGGGGCCCGGGGCGCAGCGTCACTTTAGAGGCTTCCCCGCGCTCGGTCAACGGAGCCGCCGAGCGAGAGCGCGCACCGGGCATGGCCCGGCGGGGCAAGGCGGCATGGCCGCTGCCCGGCGTGGCCGCCTCACGGCAACGAAGTTGAAAAACGCCCGATCGCGCCGGCCCGGAGGCGCCTTCCGCCAACAGTCTCAGATGCCGGAGCCCTCTTCGTGGGGCGGCTCCAGCGACGTCGGAGCCGATTCGCTCCGGAACGGTTGGAACAGCAGCCGATCCAGCCGCAGCTCTTCGGGTCGTCGAAAGATCGGAAGCCCAATCGTCATCCCATCGTGACCCAGCCGCGGCTGGGCCCGATAAGTCCCGAAGAGCCGATCCCACCAGGGAAGGTTGAAGCCGAAATTGCTGTGCGTCTCGGCCGAGAGCACCGAGTGATGGACGCGGTGCATGTCCGGCGTCACGACCAGCCACCGCAGCACCCGGTCAACGCCCATCGGCAACCGCAGATTGGCGTGATTGAAGAGCGAGGTGCCGTTCAGGAAAACTTCAAAGATCAAGACGG
Source organism: uncultured Candidatus Sumerlaeota bacterium (assembly GCA_964463045.1). GTDB lineage: Bacteria > Sumerlaeota > Sumerlaeia > MVZB01 > JAJFLK01 > CAYXAU01. The sequence continues at coordinate 109,289 of CAYXAU010000004.1, forward strand.
CCAACGGCGTGGGGCCGAATGCCGCCACCGCGGCCAGCTTGACCCCCGTCGAGATCAGCATCTCCACCGGATGGAAGCGAATCCCCGTCGTCACGTCGAAATCGAGGTCGGCGTGATGCATCCGATGGAGACGCCACAGGATCGGCACCGCGTGAAACATCACGTGCTGCAGGTAGATGACGAAATCCAGGGCCACGACGGCCAGAGCGATCTCGAGCGCCTCCGCCCAACGCCATCGATTGAACAACCCCCACCCCTGATCCCTCGCAACGGCGGCCAGCCCGATCGGCAGGATCGGCACGATCACCCGGGCGACAAGGGCGTCCAGCGCGACCAGCCCCAGGTTCGACGGCCAGCGCTGCAGCCGCCTGAAGTCCCGCCGGCGGCGCGGCAAAAGCCCTTCGGCCAGCCCCACGGCGGCCAAGGCCAGGACAAAGCCGCCCACCCGAACCCAACCCTCCTGGCTGAGGAGCGTTTCGGTCACGACCGAGCCCCCCCGGCCCGCCGGCTTTTGAAACCCGCCGACGACGGGCCGCCGACGGGGGGTCAGTCCGAAACTCGACGTCGGATATGGGGGGTGGTGTCGGGCTTGCCGGCTTCCATGTAACGGCTCTCCCCGGGCAGGCGGGTCACGTTTTCATAGACCCCCGTCTCGCGCTTGACGAGCTTGGTAAAGCCCATGGATTTGAGATCGGAGTCGGAGGTCGGCGCGCTGATGAACGGGCGGGAGATAAGCCGGACGATCGGCTCGCCGCACAGGGGGCATTGCCGGCGGGCGGCCTCGGCGATCGAGTGCTCGATCTCGAAGACCTTGCCGAGCTTGCAACCCGGCCCAGCGTGTTCATATTCATAGACGGGCATGACGACGACCTGAGGACCTCCAGACGAGCGCTCGGGGCGGCTGCGCCTCAACGCCCCCACCCCGGAATTGTAAGATTCCCCGTCGCCCCCGACCAAGCGAAAAATCGGAAAGGCCCAGCAGATGAATCCTCCGGCGCTTCGACCTCCCGGCGGGCCGGCGCGGCTCGCGGCCGCCTTGACGTTGCTTCTGGCGGGACCGCTCGCCGGGGCTGAAACGACCGAGGCCATCGTGGCCACGTTCGAACTCGACCCGGCCTTCGAGATCGAGCTGGTGGCCCGCGAGCCGATCGTGTTCGATCCCGTGGACATGGACTTCGACGAAAGCGGCCGGCTTTACGTGCTCGAAATGGGGGGCTACCCCTTCCCGCCCGAGGGCGAGCCGTTGCCGGGGCGGATCGTGCGGCTGGCCGACGCCGACGGAGACGGCGTCTATGACGATCGCCGGCTCTTCGCCGAGGGATTCCTTTGCGCGGATTCGATCCTGCCCTGGCGCGGCGGGCTTCTGGTGGCGAGCCCGCCCGATCTGTTATATCTCCGGGATGAGAACGGCGACGGGCTCGCCGAGAGGCGAGAGGTCCTGTTGACCGGCTTCCGCGTCGGCAACACCCAGCACAACTTCAACGGGCTCACCTACGGGCTGGACAACTGGATTTACGCCGCCAACGGCGGCAATGGCGGCCTCGTCCAATGGCCGGGCGCACCGGAGCCCGCCGTCTCCCTGCGGGGGCAGGATTTCCGAATCGACCCCCTGGGCCGCCGTCTGGAGTTCATCGGCCAATCCTCCGGCGGCTTCGAGATCGCGCTCGACGCCTTCGGCCGGCTCTTCTCGACTCATAACCTTCATCACGTTCACCATCTGGTGTTCCCGGGTTCCTATCTCGCCCGCAATGCTCTGATCCGCGGGAGCACGCTGGCGGAGATCAACGATCATCGTGAGGCCGGGGGTCTCTCGCGCATTTACGCCATCGGCCCGCAGGAAACCCGCGTCAATCACCCCGAACAATCCGGCTTCTTTTCCGGAGCGTGCGGGATCACCTTCTACGGAGGCGGAGCCTTCCCCGAGGGCTACAACGGCAATCTTTTCGTCTGCGACGTCGTCTTGAACCTGGTTCATCGGGACGTGCTGCGCGCCGAAGGCAGTTCCTTTGTCGCCTCCCGGGGCGAGGCTCGGCGGGAGTTTCTCGCCTCGACCGATCGGGCCTTTCGGCCCGTCAATCTGACGGTCGGTCCGGACGGGGCGCTCTACGTCATCGACATGCATCGCCCCGTCATTGAGCATCCGGAGTGGATTCCGGACGAAATCGAGGCCGACCTGGACATCAACGCCGGGCGGGACCAGGGGCGTATCTTCCGCATCCGGCCGCGCGAAGGCCTGCCGGCCTGGGCCGCCGGCCTGCCGCTTACGCGGCAAAACCTCCGTGGGGTTGTCGGCGCCCTGGCGCACCCGAATAAGTGGTGGCGCGACACCGCCCAACGGCTGCTCATTGAATGGCGCGACCCCGCCGCGACGCCGCTCCTCCGCGAGCTCCTCGCGCCGGACCAACCTCCGTTGGGGCGACTGCACGCCCTCTGGACGCTGGAGGGCCTCGGCTCGCTTCGGGAAGGGGAACTCCTGACCCTGCTGGATGACCCCGTGGCCGGGATCCGGGAGAACGTCGTGATCATCGCCGAGACCCGGGCCGCGGGCTCGCCGGCCGTCGCCGAGGCGATCCTCGCGCGGGCGACGGACCCCGATGCCCGCGTCCGCCTCCAGACGGCTCTGGCTCTGGGCAGCCTCGCCCGCAGCGAAGCCTCGGCCCGAGGCGGCCCCGGCCGGGGGCTGCTGACGATCGCCCTGGGCGATCGGGCCGACCCCTGGACTCGCCTGGCCGTGCTGACCTCCGTCGGCGAGCATCCCCTCATCTTCGCCGAAGCCTTCTCGGCGGCGCTCAAGGAAGAAGCCGACGACCGATTGACGGCGATTCTCGTCCCGCTGGCCGAAATGATCGGCGAGCGGGCTCAGCCCGCCGAAGTCGGCGGGCTGATGGCCGTCGCGCTCCCCGTCCAGGGCGAGCCGACGGCGGCGGGCCTCGAAGCCCTGGAAGGTCTGGCGCGCGGACTTTCCCGCTCCGGGGATAAAGCCAGCGCGATCGCCGAGACGCCGGCGGTGCGCCGGAACCTCGATCGGCTGGACGGCGCGACGTCGGCCGCCGCCCAGGCCGTGGCCTGGAGCCTGACGGCGGCTCTGAATCAGCGGCCGACGGCGGCCCAGGAGCGCGCCCTCGAACGGGCCCGCCGCGCGGCCCTCGATTCCGAACTCCCGGTCCAGGAGCGGCTCGCGCAGTTGGCCCTTCTGGAGCACGCTCCCTATCCCGACCGCGAGGCCGCGCTCTGGGCGCTGCTCGACATTCGCCAGCCGCAGGCCCTTCAGGAAGCCGCCGTCGAGCAGCTCGCGCGCGTCGGAACGCCGGATATCGGCCGCCGCCTGCTTGAAGTCTGGAAGGGGCTCGGCCCGCGGACGCGCCGGGCCGCCGGCGATATCCTCCTCTATCAGCGCGGCAATCATGAACTGCTCCTGGCGGCTCTGGAGAACGGCGAGCTCATGCTCGGGCAGCTCAATCTGGACCTGGAACGCCGCCGCACGCTCCTCCGATGGTCGTCGCCGGAAATCGGCCGCCGGGCGGCGCGCCTTTTCGGCGACGCCGAGATTCAGACCCGCGCGGCGGCGATCGAACGCATGCGCCCGGCGCTCACGCTCACGGGCGACCCGATGGCCGGGCGGGAGCTCTACGGGAACCTCTGCGCCAAGTGCCACATCGTCGGCGACGAAGGCAAGGAGGTGGGCCCGAATCTGACCGACATTTTCCGGAAGAGCGCCGAAACGCTGCTTCATGAAATCATCGACCCCAACGCCGCCGTGGACACCCATTATATCGGCTACACGATCGTCACTCAGGACGGGCGCATCCTGAACGGGCTCCTCTTGGAGGAAGGCGAATCCGGCGTAACACTCCGCGAGGCGGAAAAGGGGGATACCGTCATCCCCCGGGCGGCGATCAAGGAAATGTACGCCGGAGGGCTTTCCCTGATGCCCGAAGAGCTGGACGCCGACCTTTCCCACCAGCAGATGGCCGACCTGCTGGCGTTCTTGCTCACGCCACGGTGATTGCAGCTAAACCCTGGAGAGGCGGAGAACGCCGGGCGAGCGCTGAGGAAATAGGGAGATTACGCGCCGAAAGCCGCGCGTCGGGAACTCAGACCACGAAAACGCAAAGATCAGGGGCCACCCCTGAATGCGCGCGAGCGATCATTGCGGGATAGCTCAAAGTATGGTCTCCACCCCCCTTTTCCTTTCCATCTTTGTGTCTTCGTGTCTTCGTGGTTAGTCCTGTTCCTCCATCCCCGCCCCTGAACTGTCGATCGCGGCCTTCTCTCGGCGTGGGCGGCGTTCTCCGCGGGTCCGAGGGTTCCGGCCCTACGGCGCGGCGGCCGGCGCGGGCGCGGGCGTCAGGATCGAGGACGGCTTGGCCCGATCGGCCTGATAAGCGCCCTCCGGTTCAAGGGCGTGCAGGAGCGCGAAGGCCGTATTCTTGATCATCTCCCCATAGAGTTCTCCGCCAAAGGAAACCGTCGATTCGTAGGTCATATGCCGCCACGACTCCGGCGTAATCAGATAACCATGGGCGTCGTTCGTCAGCCCCAGGATCGAGACGTGTTCGAAGCCGAGCCAGCCGCCGAAGCGCTTGATGTCGGCGTCGTAAATGCAACTCAGCTCCCCGGGGACTGACACAAAGGCGTGACGATCGTTGAACACCAGGGCGTTCATCTCCGTCGGCTGCGGCGGCAGCGGCAGGAGCAACCCCGCCGAGGTCGGCTTCGGCTCCAGCGTGTAGGTTTCCTTGAGCGTCTCGATCTTGAGCGCCTCAGCGACGGGCGTCGCGTCCCAGACGCGCTTGACCTCGACGGCGAGAGCCCGCCCCATCGAGTCGCACCGGGCGAAGGCGTCCTCCCCGCCGGGCGAGCGCGGCGAGACGTCCCCCTGCGCCCCATTGAAGAAGACCGGCTGGACATCGCCGCCGATCAACCGCCCGACGTGCTCGCGCGCGTAGCCCACGAAATCGGCCGAGAATAACATGTTGGCTCCGGAGAGCACCGTCGGGTGAGCCGCGAAATTGAAAAAGGCGGCCAACGGGGAGCCGTCCGTCCCGACGGCCTTGATCACCGCCACGTCCGGCAGCGTCGGTACGTTCGGGGGCCAGTCCCCTCGGTAGCCGTTGAGGCCCTCAAGCCGTCCGTAGCCCAGGCCGACCCGGGCGGGCTTGAGTTCGCCAGCGGCCTTCCGCAGCGCCTCCGCCGTCCCATCGACGTATACCTTGACCGCCGCCGGGTCATACTTGCCCGCGAGCGTCTCCCCGATGCCCGGAACGTTGAGGAAGGCGCCGCCGCCGGCGTGGGTGTGCGAGCTGCCGACGTAAATCTCCGTCCGCGAGAGAAGCGGATCGTCGGCCACGGCCTGGCGCACCTGCTGAACCATCTCATAGGTGAAGCCGAGGTGATCGACGCCGACGAGCGCGATCGGGCGCTCGCCATTGTCGATAAGCATCGCCGTGGCCAGTAGCCGATCGTGAACGCCCGTCATCCCCGCCCCGCGACGATTGCCGTATCCGGCCGAGGGGGTTCCGATCGGCGGCGTGATGTCGCCGAGGCCGGTCCCCACGCGCAACTCGGCCCCGGCCGCCGCCGCCAGGCCGGACATGAAGAGCGCCAGCCACGCGGTCTTGAGCGTGAGCCGCCCCCGCAAGTCCGCAATGGCGGCAGGCGCCGCCGTGCGGAGTCTTTGGACTTTACCCTTCGGATGCATGCGAGAGTTCCTTTCCACGTTCACGCGGTCCGACACGGACGAACACGGCGAAAACGCGAGAGGGTTCGGCCCCTATGGAATCATAAAGGCTGGCCGGGGATAAAGCCCCATGGCGGGGCTCCTTCTCCCAGGCATTCGGCGGCCCACGCCAACGCCGCTTCGGCCACTTTCTCCGGCCGCAGCAGCCGCATCAGATGGTTCACGGGCAATCCGCGCAGCTCCTCCGGCGTCAGGTCGAACATCCCCCCCCGGATCGTCCGGTGGATCGGCCGCCGCCAGGGATCGGCCCACCGGCGCTCGTCCATCGGGCCATAGAGCGTCAAGCTCGGCCGCCCGAGCCCATGAGCCAGATGCTGCGGCCCGGCGTCCACCGTGATCACGCCCTCGCTGAGGGCGATGAGCGCGATCAGATCTTCCAGCGGCCCCTCGCGAAACCAGAGGATTCCGGCTTCATCGGCGACCACCTCCCGAACAGCGGCCTCAACCTCCGGATGCGCCCGCCGCGAATTGAACACCAGCGCCTGCGGCAAGCTCTCCCGCAGCCGCCGGGCCAGCTCGCCCCAGGCCGTCGCCGGCCATTCCTTCTGCGGATGGCCCGCCTCGGGATTCAACACGAGAAACGGCCCCGCGCCAGCCGCCGCCGGCCAGGTCGCGCGCCATGCCCGGACCCGATCGATCGCCTCCGGCAGCGGCGCGAGCTCAGGCGGCTGAGGCTCCACCCGCACACCTGCGGCGGCCAGGAGCCGCCGCACATTGTCCAGCTCGGGTCGGGTGAGGTCCTTCTCGATTCGCAGCGCCAGCCGTTCGCGATCCATCTGACGCCGGAGCCCTTCGTCCCGGTCGAACCCCACGATCGGAGCTCCCCGCCGCCCCAACCGCGCCAGCGCGGTTCCCCAGTGGCCATGCAGATAGGGGGCGACAATCAGCTCCGGCCCCGTCCGCCGAACCCAACCGAGAAGAACGTCCCGCCCCGCCGCGCTCAGAGGGTCGATCCCCTCCGGAACCGTCTCCAGATCGATCCGATCGAGGCCGTGGAAGATGGGGCGGGCCGTTGAGGGGGCGATCAGGCTGAGCGCCGGCCCTGGACGCGCTCCCTGGACCCCTCGAAGGCAGGCTTGAAGGATGACCAGATCCCCCACAAAGCCGAAGGCGGCCACCGCCGGCCGATCCGGCGGCGCGGTCCGGGGAGCGATCCGCCGCGGCGCATCGACGGCGAGCCACAGCCGCCGCGCCGTCGTTTTCGATCGGTCCCGCAGCCGCGCCATCCCCGCCCGCGCCAACGCGCCGACCCACAGCCGGGACGGGCTTTCCCGCCCGTCGGAGGTCTCGGCGATCTTTCGCGCCAGAGCGCGGAGGGCCGCACGATGCCGAGCGCGCATCAAGGCGTGCCAGCGCCCACCAGCTCGGCCTCTGCCGCTGCCCAGACCATCGCTCGGGTCCGGCGCCGCGTGCACCCACCACTGGTAGGCGAGCGGCTCCAGGTCGTCGGGGCCCCCTTCGCGCCGGGCCCAGGCCTCGCCGTCGCGCCGGGCACGCTCGAAAAGGTAAGAGAGCCGCAGGCGAGTCGGGTCGATGTCATGCTCCACGCGCAGGGCCGGATCGAACAGCGTTCGGTAACCTCTGCGCCGGAGGCGTTTCCACCATTCGGCGTCCTCCCGCCCCAGGCGATAACGCTCGCCTTCCTCGGCGGCGAACGTTCCCCCCAGCTCCTGAAACGGCTCGGCGCGGGCCACCTCCGCCCGGACCCATAGATTGGCCGTGTAAGGATAGTAAACCCGACCGGCGTCCGGCCCCCGATGACCCGGCACGGAAAGGCCGATCAGCCAGCCCATCTCGGGCGACCACCAATCCGGCCAGGCCAGACCGGGTAAGGGCTCGACCCATCCTCCCACGGCGTCCCGTTCGTCCAGTCCGCTCCGCCCGCGGTCGATCCAGTCCTCGGCGGCGTAGCAGTCGTCGTCCAGGAAGGCCAACGCCTCCCCACGCGCGAGCTGAACGCCCCGATTGCGCGCCTCGGCCCAACTCCCCGGCCCCGGGAAGCGCTCCAACCGCTCGCGGGGCCGCAGCGCCTCGGCCACGCGCGTCAGGACCGATGGCGATGAGCCCGTGTCGAGCACCAGGACTTCATCCTGCGGGCCGAGTTGGCCTCGGAGCCGCTCGAGCGAGGCGAGCAGCTTCTCCGGCCGCTCGCGCGTCAAGAGGATCACGCTCACCGATCGCATCGAGCCTCCATGATACCTGAGACGGCCCCGAAGGCCGAGCGGGCCGCCGGCGGCTGACGCCTCGCCGCGGCCGTTTCCCCTTGGGGCGCGAACGCTTAAACTCCGGGCGTGGCTCGCGCCGGCTCCGTCTCCCGCATCGTCGCCACGATCTACGATCGACTCTACGCCGCCGCCGGGCCGCGCGGGTGGTGGCCCGGCGACGGCCGAGACGAGATCATCATCGGGGCCGTCCTCGCCCAGAACACCGCATGGCGGAACGTCGAGGGGGCTCTCGTCAACCTGCGGCGCGCCGGCTTGCTCAGGCTGAGCCGACTGGCGGTCGCTCGCCCGTCGACGCTGGCCCGGCTGCTCCGTCCGGCGGGTTATTTCAATCTCAAGGCCCGCCGGCTGAAGGCCGTGGCCCGATTCTTCGCTCCCGCCGGGCGGGAGCGGTTCGAGGAGATGGCCCCCTGGCCGACGGACCGGCTGCGGGAGGAGCTTCTCAGCGTCTGGGGCGTCGGGCCGGAGACCGCCGACTCGATTCTCCTCTATGCGCTCGATCGGCTGAGTTTCGTTGTCGACGCCTACACGCTTCGGGTCGTCGAACGGCACGGGCTGCTGGCGGCGGGATCGGGCTACGAGGCCGCTCGCTCCTTCTTCAGCCGCCATACCCGCCCCGATCCGGCGCTTTACAACGAATACCATGCTCTCCTGGTCTGGGTCGGTCACCATTTCTGCAAGCCGCGCCCTCGGTGCGCCGCCTGTCCGTTGTCCAGGCGCTCATGCTTCGCCAGCGAGGCGGCTTGGCGTCAGCTTGCCTCGGCGCGAGCCGAAAAAGCCATGGCCTCTTGAGCGCCCCGGCGGCAGACTCCCGCCGATGACCCTCGGGCGAGACACGCTGGCCTACTGGACGGCGCAGGCGGCCAACTTCGCCCTCACGTTCGTCTCCAGCGTCTTTGTGGCCGTCATCCTCGGGCCGGAGGCGCGGGGGCTCCTGACAGCCGTCATCCTCGCCAATACGCTCGCCGTCAACCTGACCAATCTGGGCCTCCAGCCGGCGGCCATGTTCTTCGTCGGCAAGCGGCCCCAGGACCTGCTGCGCCTGCACGCGATCCTGATCCTTCTCGTTGCGGCGGTCGCGGCGCTCGATCTGGCGGCGCTGCTCGTGGCCGGGGACGTTCTGCGACGGCGCGTCTTCGACGAGATCGCCCGGCCCCAACTCGCCGTCGCGGCCGCCGCCCTCCCCTTCTCGCTCTATTACTTCGTCGCCCAGGGGGTGCTCACCGGCCTCGGCCGCGTTCGCGAACTCTCCCGGTTCCTCTTCTATTATTCCGTCGCCGTCAACGCGTCCAATCTGGCCGTCGTCGGGCTGGCCGGGGCCCAAGTGCAGGGGCTGCTGGCGGTCTGGTTCGCCAGTCAGGCGGGCGCGGCGGTCACGCTTTTCACCCTCATTCGGCGGCAACCGGCCGTGTCCGCTCGCGAACCGCTCACGTGGCGGGGCGCCCTTGCCGGCGCGCGTGAGCTGTTGGCTTACGGCGGGCGGGCGTTCGTCGGCAACGTCGCCACGGCGCTCCTCACGACGCTGGATCAGCTATTCATTCTGGCGGGGCCGGGCCGCGCCGGGCTGGGGATTTATGGCCTCTCGGCCAAGCTCGCCAGCCTCACCTTTCAACCTTCGGCGGCCCTCGAACAAGCCGGGTTCGCGCGCGTGGCGGCGGCCGAACCGGCGGCCTCGGCCCGGCTCGTGCGCGAACTCTTTCGAACGAACCTGATCATCAACGGCCTCGGCGTGGCCCTCATGGTCGCTGTGGCGAGGCCGTTCCTTCTCTTCTTCTACCGGGAGGAATACGCCCCGGGCGTCGTGCCGCTGCAAATCCTCCTGCCCGGGGCGCTTTTTCTCTCCGGATCGCGGATGCTCGCCCTCTATTTCAGCGCCCAATTGGGGCAACCGCAGGTTCCCTCGGCCATCGCCTGGATCACGCTCGCCGTCAACGCCCCGATGATGTGGTGGGTCCTCGTCCGGCTGGAGGGGGGCCTCGTGGGGGCCGCGCTGGTCACGAGCGGAAGTTACGCCCTCATGCAGGCCCTCTACCTGGCCTTCTATCGCGCACGGACCCGCCGATGGGAGGCCGGCGAACTCTTCATTCCCCGACGGCGGGATCTGGAGCGCTTCCGCGCGCTCGCCCGTGAGGTCATCGCCCGGCGCGGTCTTTGAGCCGCGCGGTGGACCCCCGGCTCAGTAGCGCGGGATCGCCGAGTCGACTCGCTGCGACCAGGCCTCTATCCCCCCGCGCATGGAATAAGCCCGCGTAAACCCTTGCTCGGCGAAATAGCGCGCGGCGGCGAGGCTCCGCCCCCCCTTATGGCACATGAAGATGTAGCGTCGCTCGCGATCCGCGCCGCTGAGCAGCTCCCGGGCCAATTCCGGCGTCAGACGCTGCGCGCCGGCCAGCGCCGCGATCGCGATTTCCCACTCCTCACGCACGTCGAGCAGGCGGGTCTCCGGGTCCTCGGCGAGGATCGCCCGCACTTCCTCGACGGTGAGTTCGGCCGCCACGGCCGGCGAGCCGCTCCCGGCCGCTGGCGGCCTCCCCGCCGCTGCGGTCGCCGATGGCTTTTCTCCGACGGGGAAGTCCGGCGCCACGTGCTCCCCATTGATGGACCGGAGGATCCGACCCAGCAACGCCTTAAGCCGCCGGAACTTTGGAACCGAGGGAGTGAGTTTGTCGCTCATCGGCGGGTCACCGCGGGGTCGTCCGGTTCTTCGCGCGGATGTCCGGTTGCGTCCTCGCCCCCGAGGGTTCTTCGCCTCGGTCCGTGCTCGTCCGGCTCCACCGTCGCGCGCGGCCGCCGCTCAAAAGCCGCCCGCCGATTGGACCGCCCGGGCGGCCCCATGCGCCTCGGCATGATGTTGAGCGAGCAGATCGAGTCCAAAATCGCCGTCATAATCCCGCCAGACCGTGTGACTGTGATTGGCCTGATTCTGAATGTTGTCGTATTCGATGAGGAACCGTTTCCCCTGGACGCGGTAATAGTGGGGCTGGCCGATCCCGGGGGTCGTGCTCCCCATCCAGGCGAAGTAAATCTCCTCGCCGCTCTGGCGGACGCGCTCCCGCCGGCGTTCCTGCAAGTCCTCGGCGGCGTTGCCCACGTATTCCTCGACTAACTCCATGAGCAATCCCTTCTGCGCGTCGTTCATTTCCGAGGCGGGGAGCCCCTGCGGCGCGCCCTCGAATTCCACCTTGCGTCGGGCGGCCGAAAAAATGTCCGAGGGGGCTTGATCGGCCACGATCGTCTTGCGCCGTTGAGGCTCGTCCAACGCGGCAAGCAAGGCGCGCGCCCGATCCTCCTCCATCCCCAGCGCGCGCAGGCCCGCGCGCGCCCCCGCCAACACATTGTGCGGCTCCGAGCCATGGAAGGCCGGGCTCGTGGCGGCCGCGCGGCCGTCGACGATCGTGAAATTGAGCGAAAGATGATGCCCCTCGACGCTCCAGCCCCACGGGCCTGAGCCTGAGGGATCGCCGAAGATCGAAAGGTAATAAAGGAACGGATCGCGCAAGGCGAGCATGGTCGAGCGCCCCTGGGCGGCCTCCAGCTCGCGCACGAGCGATTCGAGGCTCATGACCGTGGCCGCCTTGGCGTAGCCCCGGGCGCTCAAGCCGGCGTTCAGGAGGGCGTGCGCCAGATGGACCTGCTCCGGCGTCATCGCCTTGAAGGGCAGCCCTTTCCTGTTGGCCTTGGGGATATAGTGCCAGTCCAGGCGAACCTCGCCGTCGAAGGGAAAGACGGCCTTGGCCCGCTGCTCGTCGGGGAGCGAGGCGACGAAATGCCGCGCCGCCGCCGTCATCATCGCCACGGAATCGCGCCGGGCCAGCTCCGCCCGCAACGCCAACGCGCCGACCACTACCCAGACCCCCGCCATCCCTGCCTTCGCCACGCGTTTCACCTTGGCTCCTCCTTCGTTGATTCACGACCCTGAGGACCACCGCAGAGCATCTCAGCCTGGCTCTTTGACATGCCGGCAGACGGCTCCACGGCAGAAGCTTCGCCTAGACGATTGACTCGCTCATGGTAAACGGGGATAGAAGGAAAGTCAAATCGCCGTGGTCCAGATCGCCGCTCCTCAGGGCTCCGTGCTCTCCGCGTCTGCGCGGTCTAGGATTTCGCCCGCCCGAGTCCGCGGTCTTCAAGGCCCTCCGCCCGACACCGGCGATCAAGGACGCTTCGTCCGCGCCGACCGATCCGCCACGGCCTTCTTCAGGAGCGCGAGCTGGCCCGTGTGATAAACGTCATGGTGAACAATCCCCTGAAGCAGCGTCCCGAACGTGTAAGGCTGCCCGCGGACTCGTTCGGCCAGCCGGGCCTCCGGCCAATCGGCCAGCGCCGCCCGCAATCGATCGTAATGGCTCAATAATCGGGCGCGATCCCGGCGCCACGCCGCCGGGCTTGTCTCTCGCAGGGGAGGCCAAGCGGCAGACGGGCTGAGATGCTTCAGGCGTCGGCCCTTGACGGCCCGGAGCGTCCAGGCTTGCCAGGCGAGCATATGCAGGACGATCTCCCAGATCGTGTGCGCCGATTCGATCGGGCGCGCGGCCGCCTGTCGCGCCGTCACCCCCTTGAGGACGTGGGCGATCGCCGGCCCATGCCAACCCGGCCCGCGCGAAATCCCCTTCATCCAGCCCTTCAGGCGTTCGATCTCGCTCATCGCCGCTCGTCCTCTGCGTCGGGCTCTCTCCGGCCCCGTCAGAGAATCTTCTGAAACGTATAGGTATCCACCCAGCCCCCGAACTTCCGCCCGACCTCCCGATAATGCCCCACCTGCTCAAAGCCCAAGGCCCGATGCAGCGCCTCGCTGGCGGGGTTACGACCGCCGAGGACGGCCATCAAAACGTGAACGCCGCCTCGACGCGCGTGCTCGATCAGCGCCTCGTAGAGCGCGCGGCCGACGCCGCGGCGATGGAACCCCGTATCGACGTAGATCGTCGTCTCTTTTGTCCGCGCGTAGGCCGCTTTCGCGCGATAGGGGAGATAGTAAGCGAACCCGACGACGTTCCCCTCGGCTTCGGCGACGAACATCGGATGCTCGTCGCCGAACTGGCCGAACCACTCCCGCCGGGCCTCGACCGCGTACGGCTCCAGATCGAACGTCGCGACGCTCGACACGATCGCCTGGTTATAGATCCGCACGATGGCCGGAAGATCGGCCTCGGTCGCGCGGCGAATCGTCGGCCGGACGGTGACGGACGACGTCATGGGGGACCCTTCTCCAGCCTCCCTCGTGGAAAGGCGGCCCGGCGCGCTCCGGCCGCTAGATTTCCGAGCCGCGCGGATAGCGGATCGCCTCGACCGTCTCCTGGATCGGCGCCGGCGGCGGCGGCGTCAGGTGACTGACGCCGATCGTCACGGCGAAGTTGATCGCCATCCCGACGATGCCGATGCCCTCCGGGCTGATCCCGAACCACCACGCCTCGGGCCCCGCCGCCGGCGCGACGTACTTGAAATAAATAATATAAGCCGCCGTGAACGTCAGCCCGCTCAGCATGCCGGCGATCGCCCCCTCCTTCGTCGTCCGCTTGCTGAAAATCCCGAGCACAAGGACCGGAAAGAAACTGCTGGCCGCCAACCCGAAGGCGAAGGCGACCACCTGGCTCACGAACCCGGGGGGGTGGATACCGAAATAACCCGCCACGACGACGGCGACGCCCGCCGCCACGCGCGCCAGGTTCAGCTCCTGGCGCTCGGTCATGTCCGGCAACAAGACGCGCTTGACCAGATCATGCGAGATCGACGACGAAATCACCAGCAGCAGGCCGGCCGCGGTCGACAGCGCCGCCGCGAGCCCGCCGGCGGCCACCAGCGCCACCACCCAGGCCGGCAGCCGCGCGATCTCCGGATTGGCCAGTACCATGATGTCCTGATCGACGGTCAATTCGTTGGCCGGGTCGTTCGTCGCCCGGATGGCGATTGCGCCGTCGCCGTCCTTGTCCTGAAAGCGGATCAGCCCGGTCGCCTCCCAATTCTTGAACCATTCCGGCGCGGCGGCGTAGGCCCGGCCGTTGAGCGTCTGGATCAGGTTGACGCGGGCGAAGGTGGCCACCGCCGGGGCCGTTGTATAGAGGAGCCCGATGAAGACCAGCGCCCAGAAGGCGCTGAATCGCGCCGCCCGCACCGTCGGCACCGTGTAAAACCGGATCAGCACGTGCGGCAGCCCGGCCGTGCCGACCATCAACGCCGCCGCGATGGCGAAGACGTCGAGCATGCTCTTCTTGCCCGGCGTGTATGCCGCCGTGTATTCCGGCAGGCCCAGATCCCGATGCAGCGCGTCGATCGCCTCCAGCAGATACGTCCCGGCGTGCGGCCCCTCGACGAGTTTGGAGCCGAACCCCAGTTGCGGGATCGGTACGCCGGTCAGTTTCATCGAGATCGCCGCCGCCGGGATCAGATAGGCGGCGATCAGCACCAGGTACTGGGCCACCTGCGTCCAGGTGATCGCCCGCATCCCCCCGAGGGCCGCGTAAGCGAAGACGATTACGATCCCGACGATCACGCCGACGTTCACCTGCACGCCCAGGAAGCGCGAGAAGACGACCCCCACCCCCCGCATCTGCCCGGCGATGTAGGTGAAAGAGACGAAGATGGCGCAGACGACGGCCACCAGGCGCGCCGCGCTCGAATAATACCGGTCGCCAACGAAATCCGGCACCGTGAACTTGCCGTACTTGCGCAAATAAGGCGCCAGCAGCAGCGCCAGGAGAACGTAGCCCCCCGTCCAGCCGATCAGATAAACGGCCCCATCGTAGCCCATGAAGGAGATCAGCCCGGCCATGGAGATGAAGGAGGCGGCGCTCATCCAGTCCGCCCCCGTGGCCATGCCGTTGAAGAAGGCGGGGACGTGATGACCGGCGATGTAGAAGCCCTTCGTGTCCCGCGCCTGGCTGAAGAAGGCGATCGTCAGATAAAGACCGAACGTCAGGCCGACGATCAGGTAAGTCCACTGCGGGATCGTCATGTTCCGGAGCCCCGGCGGCGCCGCTCCTCGACGTGGAATTTGCGGTCCTCCCGCTCCATCAGCAGGCAATAGATGAGGATCAAGCCGATGAAAACGTAGATGGCCCCCTGGTGGGCGATCCAGAACCCCAACGGAAAACCCCCCAGCCGCACCCCGTTCAGCGGCCGGACGAGAAAAATGGCGAGCACGGCGCCAACGAGAAACCAGATCGCCAACAGGACGCCCACGATGATCTTGTTGGCCCGCCAATAACGGGCGTGCTCGGACCGAGCCGGCGGCGCCTCGGGGCTCGGGGGTGGGGTGGGGGGTGAACTCGCCATGGGGGCGCTGCCGCCGTCCGAAAGCGCGGCCGCGCCAGCGAACCGGTTTCCTATCGCAATGTCAAGCCGCCGGCGGCCGAAGCTTCAATTCTGACCCTCGTCCGCGAGGACGCGCTCGGTCAACCTCGTCACGGCCTCGACGACCACGTCCTCCACCTCAGGGGACCAGCCGACGGGCGAGGCGTACTGGATCTGGATCACCTGCGACTGGTAGGCGTTAAGCCGCACGAGCTCCCGCGTCGGCAGATAAAGGTTATGCTCGCCCATGTAACCGAAGACCATGATGGGCCGCTCGCGCCGGAAGGCGTCCTTCACGCGGGCGCCGATCGGGGCGCAGACTTCCCCCTGAATGGCCACGAGCGGCATCGGCCCGATCCGCGCGACGATGACCTCGTTATAAACGGAGGGGAAATGGTCGTCGATGCTCCCGTCGTATTTCGCCAGGAACTCCTGATCCTGCCGGTGGATGAGATACGTATCGTCGGTGCAGATCATCTCGGTCGTCCGGGTCGGAAACGGAAGCCCCCGGTCATAATAGCGCAGCAGCATGCGGACCCAATTCGTCCCCCGATGCGGGTGCGGATATGGCACGAAGCCCACCTCAGGGGGGAACTTCTCGGCCAGCTTGAGCGCCTCCTCCTTCGAAATCGGCTCCCGCAGGGGGAGCGAGAGGATTTCCATTGAGGCCGCCAGCGGGCCGGTCACCTCCACAAACGCCCCGCCGGCGATCTGGAGGGCCGCCTCGGCCAGCTCCCGACCGAGCCCACGCGCCACCTCCTCCATGACGGCGTCCACGGCCTCGGGGCCCCGTTCCCGCGCCGCCGCCAGGCGCGCCTCATAGTCGCTCGGCCGGGCGGCGTATTGGTTGCCGCCGCAGGCGTCGGCGTACATCGCTTGCGTCCCGGACAGGCGCGCTTCGATCGCGTCCATCGCGTAGCCGGGGTGGCCGGGCTCGATCCGCGCGAACGACCCCTGCGCCGGGTGCGTTCCGTGGTTGAACAGGAGCGCAAGCGGCCGCTCGCCCTCCATCACTTTGAGCATCTGGATTTCGTAATCGGTCGGGGCGTTCCCCCGGCTAAAGATGAAGTAGCCGTGGCCGAAACCGAAAAGGAGCCGCACGGGGCCGCGCTCGGCGGCGATCGCTTCGCCGATCAGCGCCAGAAGCCGGTCGGCCAGCCGGCGCCCGTAGTCGAAATTTTCCGGTACGATCTGGATCGGCGCGTTGTGATTATGCGTGGCGAGCAGGATCAGGCGCGCCGGATCAAGCCCATAGGTCTCCTGGGCCCGGCGCCGCAGGATCGGCGTCGCCACGTCCAGGCAATTGAGATCGTAAGTGATGATGACGAGCCGCCGCTCCCCGTCGTTGAGCGTCAGCGCCCGCGCGTAAATGTCGTGGGCCACGCCCTGGGAGACGCGACCATTGACCATCACGCGCGGGGCGGCGTCGCTGATGACCGCCTTGGCGACCCCGGCTTTGAGCTCGACGGCGCCGACCCCGCCGCCCAGCAGCGTCCACCCCGCCCAGACCCCGGCCAACACGCGCGCCCGATTCATGATTCCTTGCCTCGCTTGCCGACGTTCGTTGGAATCCCGATCATGAGCCGACGCCGGGCCGAAGGCAAGCGCTCGAAGCCGGCGGCGGCCCCGGGGAAGCCCCTTCAGGAACCGTTCGATGCCGATCCACCCTTACGGCGTGCTCAAGGGGACGGTCATCTCGGGCAAAAAGCCGCACGGCCATGAGAAGTCTCCGCACTACGTGATTCTCCTGCGCGCTCAGCGCCGGCGCTATCGCCTCCAGGTCAACGTCCGATCGCGCCGCCCCCCTCACGAGGCCCGCTACCGCCTGGACGAGAACTTCCGCCATCCGCTGACCCAACGGCTGGAGGCGCTGCCCGAGGGATGGACGCCGATCGAGCCGGCCCGGGACGACCTCGCCCTGGATTACGTCCGAGGCAATCTGTTCGATCCTTCGGACCTGAGGGCGCTGCCGCATGCCGCCGCTTACCCCGCCGGCGACATCACCGACCTCTTGGACCTGTACGTCCGTCGGGCGCTCCGGGCGCCCGAGGCCTGGGGCTACGCCTTCGGCGAGCTGTTTCACGGACGCGGCCGCCGCGGCGTCCACGACATTCACATGAACCAGGGAAGTTCGGCCGATTTCGCCCCCACCAACGGCGTCGGTCAGGACGGGGCCCTGCTGTTTCATTTCCCCGCCCCGGATCAGTGGGTCGCCCTCTTCATCGCCTACCACTCGCAGAGCTTCCATACCGACGACCGGACCGGTCAGCCCGTGGACCCGCTGGCGACCGTTTACCCCGCCGCCGGCGAGGAATTGCGCATCATCGCCGCCGTCGTCCATCCGGGCGAAGTCGACGGCGGACGCCAGTCCATAACTCTCTTGAACGCGGGGGGGCGGCCGATCGACCTCGCCGGCTGGCAGTTCCTCGATCAGGACCACCACGCCTGGACGCTCGCGGCAGCCCCGCTCGATCCGGGCGCCACGGCCCGCTTGAGGCCGCCCGACGGGGCGCTGGACCTGGGTCTCAACGGCGGCACGTTGACGCTGCTCAACCCCGCCGGGCTCAAGGCGCACGGCGTCTCTTACACCCGCGCCCAAGCCGGCCGCGCCGGCCGTTCGATCTGGTTCTGACGGCGCCGCCGAGGCTACGTGGGCCGGCTCGTCAGATTCATCCCCCCCTCGCAAGTCCTTGGCCTGGAATAGGGAAACGCGGCGGCCAGGCGGGGACGGAGGTCCTTTCGGGGGCTAGCGCCCCGTATCGACGGCCGGGCTGCGCAGACGGCCGACCGAGCCGTTGTCGATTCGCTCGGCGGGCTTTTTCTCGGCCGATTCGGCTTTGGGAGCCGAGGGGGAGGGCAGAACGCGCAACTCGGCGTTGCCGTCCCAGAGGATATTGTTCTTGTTCTTGTTCTGGATCATCGTGATCCGGTCGGCCACGGTTTCCGTGATGCGTCCGCTCTTCTCGCGCTGCTGGACGCGGGGCCGGGGCACGCCGGTGAAGTGCGTCTTCTTGGTTTCGATTTCGTATTCCAGGCGGCCGCAGCGCCCCTTGACGTCCTCGCGCTCGAAATCGACGAGCTTGCCCGTGGCGATCATGATCTGCTTGACCATGTCGATTTCCAGCTTGTCGCAGGCCAGATTCATGTTCTGGGAGACGATGTCGACCGCGCCCTCGATCTGCATGACCGTCATCTCGCCGGTCTCGGGGTCGAAGTCCATCTGCATCCGACCGGCCTTCATCGTCATTTCCTCCCCGAAAATGTCGGCCAACGGATCCGACCCCGCGCCTTCTTCCGGCGCCGGCTCCTGAGCCGCCGCCACGGCGACCGTAAGCGCCAGCGCGATCGCCCACCGGAGGCCCTTCATGGCGCCTGCTCTGCTTTGGACGAGACCAGCCGGGCCTCGCCGAAGACTTCCCATCGCTTGATTCCTCCCGTCGAGCCGTCCAGTTGAGCGATAAACCGCTCAGCCGTCCCCTCCAGGGCCAGCCCCCGCCCGGTCGGCAGCCGGAACCGCACGCCGCCGTCGGACCAGAGGGCGTAATCGGCCCGATTGAATTGTATCTGCGGAGCCTCCAACGCATAGCCCTGCGAGGAAGCGAACCTCACGTCGCCCCGGACCGCCCAGTCATAGCGGACGCTGCGCTTCTCGACCCCGTCGGCGTCGAGCCCCACCAGTTCGACCGGCCAGGCCGATCCTTCCCGCCCCGTAATCCGATCCTTCACTTCGCCGGCTGCGTCGTAGATCTCGACCTCAGGCCCCCCCAGCTCGATCCGCCGACTCTCCTCTTCGAGGGCGCCGGCACCCGCCCGGATGCGATAGGAGAGCCGACCCTCGCTGGTGACCACGGTCATTGTCATTCCTTCATCGATTCGGATCACCCCCGACGGTGGCAGGTCCCCCGTCCGCGCGCCCATCTCCGGCCCGCCGCCGCAGGCCAACCCCACCGAGACGGCGGCCAGCCCTGCGGCGGCTTCAACGGTGCGCGCCAGACGTCGCCACGCGCCCGACGGCCGGAAGCGCCCCCTTCCGCTCACGCTGCCCGTTCTGACCGCCGTCGCCGGAGATTGCTGGTCGATTGCCAGAGCCGTTGCCCTCACGCGCTACCGGCCGAAGACCCGACCGCCCCAGCCATCCCGCGCTGCGTTAATTTTACCACAGCCCCCCCAGCGGACATCAACGGCAACCGACCGCGCCGGGCGCAGGCCTCGTCGCGGCGACGAACCCTGAAACAACCGCCCCAACCCGGAGGCCTTTCCCGCCCCGGACCCCGGCCTTCCCTTCCGTCCCGTCCCTCCCGTCCATGGCGTCCACTCCCGTGCCCCCTTCACCCGATGACCCCCGCTCGGCGCAGCCGACCGATCTCGTCGGCGTCGTAGCCGAGTTCGCCCAGGATGGCCTCGGTATGCTGGCCCAGCGTCGGGGCGGCCCGCTGGATGCGGCCGGGGGATTTATCGAAGGCGACGGGGACGCCGATGACGCGCATCGGGCCGATGGTCGGATGGTCGATGACGGGGTTCATCTCCATCGCCGTCACTTGGGGGTCCTCGAAAAATTGCTCGTAGCTGAGCACCGGGCCGCATGGGATACCCTGGGGAATGAGCCGGCCGGTCCATTCCTCGGTAGTCTTCTCCCCGAAGCGGGGTTGGAGCCGGGCCGTGAGTTCCTCGGCGTGGGCGACCCGGTCCTTGTTCTCCCGATAGCGCGGGTCCTCGGCCAGCTCGGGGACGCCGATTTCCCGGCAGAGCAGCCGCCAGAACTTGTTGGTGGGGGCGGCGATGAAAATCAGATCGTCGCGAGTTTCGAACAACCGATAAGGATAAATCCCGAGCGGCCCCTCCTCGGCGACCTCAAGCCCCCGGCAGAACATGTGCGATTGGACGGCGAGCGCGGCTTGAAGCAGCGACGTCCGGACGAGCTGGCCTTCGCCGGTCCGCTCCCGATGCAACAGCGCCGCCAGCACACCGGCCACGCACTGCATGCCGGCCTGGTAATCCGACACGGCCACCGAGCAGATCGCGACCTTACCGGAGTAACGGACGTTGCCCCGCGCGGCCCCGCTCATCGACTGAAGCAGCGGATCATAGGCGGGCCGATCGCGATAGGGACCGGCGTGCCCGAAGCCGGTCGAGGAGCAATAGACCAGGCGCGGATTGAGGGCCGCCAGCGTGGCGTAGTCGATCCCGAGCCGTTCGGTGGCGCCGGGGCGGAAATTTTCGATCACCACGTCGGCCCCGCGAACGAGCGCGTGGACGATGCGCCGCCCGGCCTCGGTCTGTAAATCCACCGAGAGCGATCGCTTGTTACGATTCCACCCCTGAAAGAAGCGGCTTTCCCCTTTGAGGAACGGCCCCCAATGGCGGGCGAGGTCCCCTTCCCGACCCTCGACCTTGATCACGTCGGCCCCGAAATCCCCCAGCATCATCGCGCCGAAGGCGCCGGCGATGAAGCTGGAGAAATCCAGGACCCGAAACCCGGCCAGCGGGCCGGCCGGCTCAGCCGACGGTGGGGGCGTCATGCGGCAGCGCTTTCTGGAAGACGATCTTCTCGTCGAGCCACCGTTCGATGACCCGCTCCTCGTAGCCGAGTTCCCTCAAAATCTCCACCGTGTGCTCGCCCAACATCGGCGCCGGGCGGCGCGGCCGGCCCGGCGTCTTCTCAAAGTGGATGGGAACCGACGGCAGGCGCAACCGACCAATCGTCGGGTGGGGGATTTCGGCCTGCATCCCCAGGTGAACCACTTGCGGCGAATCGAAGAACTCCCGGTATGTCCGAACGCGGCCGCAAGGGACCCCCTGACCGGCCAGGAGCGTCTCCCACTCCTCGGCCGTGCGCGCCTTCAGGCGGCTTTCCAGTTCTTCCCGGAGCGCCGCGGCGTTGGCGATCCGATCGGGCACGAGCCGAAAGCGAGGGTCCTCGGCCAGCTCAGGCGCCTCCAGCGCCTGGAGGAGCGCGCGCCAGCTCTTGGGCGTGATGGCGGCGACGCACAAGAGCCCCTCGCGGGTCGGATAAAGGTTGTAGGGGGCCGACCCGAGTGGGCCCTCTTCCGGCGTGTCAGGCGAGTGCACGAACGAGTGCGGCGTGACGGAGAGCGCCGACTGAAGGAGCGAGGTTTCGACCTTCTGGCCCTCGCCCGTCCGTTCCCGATGATAAAGCGCCGCCAGGACGGCCGAGAACGCCAGCATGGCGGCGTGGAAATCGACGACGAGCGGCGTGGAGAGAACCGGCCGATCGGCGAAACGGGCGTTCCCCTGGGCGATGCCACCGATGGCCTGGAGGACGGCGTCGAAGGCCGCGCGTTCCTGCCAGGGGCCGCTCGCGCCGAAGGCCGTGTTGGAACAATAGATCAGGCGGGGGTTAAGGGGTCGCAGCGTGGCATAGTCGATTCCAAGCTTTTCCGTGAGGCCAGGGCGGAAGTTCTCCGTCAACACGTCGGCCCGCTCGACGAGCCGGCGCAGAATCGGGCGGCTCGCCGCCGCCTTCAGGTCCAGCGCCAGGCTCCGCTTATTGCGGCTCCAGGCCAGAAAGGCGCGACTTTCGCCGGCCAGATAGGGGGCCACCAGCCGCGCCGGATCGCCTTCGGGTGGCTCGATCTTGATGACCTCGGCCCCCAGGTCGGCCATCAACGTCGTTGTATAGGCCCCGGCGACAAAAGTGGCGAACTCAACCACGGACAAACCCGCAAGCGGGCCCTCAGAGCCGGGCCGGCCTGGAAGTTCGCCTGATGAGGCTCGGCCCGCCGGATCGACTTGGCTCATAGCGGGGGATCATCCCATATCGATTACTCCGGTTCGAACGAAATTGACCCGGGGAGAGGAAATCGGTCTGCGCCGATTTGGGCGGGCCGCCCCCGCCTGAAGGGTTTAAGGATTGGGCTTGAACTGCCGCAGTCGGCGATCGCAAACTGGATCGGATCGGGACGGCGCGCCATGGGAAAAGATCGGGTAATGCTGACTCTCAAAGGGCCCGAGATTCATCTTATTGAAGCCCATCCGACCATCGTCCGTTCGGTGCGGTCGCTCATCCGAAAGGCTATGTCGAAGGCCATGGGCTTGAAACCCGGCGATGCCATCCATCGGGCCACGGCAGGCTGGCTCAACGTTGACGCCGTCGAGTTCCACACGACCGACGACCGAATGCTTGCCGCAGGCGACCTCGTCCCTTTCAGGATCTGCAAGCCGTCCGCCCTTCAATTTCCGTTCCCTCAATAATCGAAATAGAGATCCGTTGGACGACGCGAGACGCCAATTTTGAGACGACTCTTCAAGCGCAAGGCTCCCCGCTGGCGGGTCCGGACCGAGGAGTTGCCCTGGTTCGACCGGCCCGACGCCGAGCAGTGGCTTCAGGCCCGGCGGCGCGAAGGAAGCCTGGCGCCCGCCGATCTCGAGCTCCTGGCCGACTGGCTCGCCGACGGCTATTGCATCCTCCGCCGGGCGGTCCCCCACGAGACCATCGACGCCATGCTCGCCGATCTGGAAGCCGTCTGGACGGCCGAACGCCCGATCGGCGGTCTCCATATCCACGATCTGCGCCCGACCGAAGGCGAGGTCTCCGCCCTGTCGCACGAGGAGCTGCTGGCCCTGCCGCTCGACGAACGGCTTCGATTGCGCGCCGCCAGCCCCTGGCGCATCCTCGGCTTCCACTATCATTCGGCGGCCGCCCGGGCGCTCTTCGAGCACGCGGCGCTGCGCCGTTGCGTCTCCGTCATCCTGGGCCGCCCCGCTGAGCCGGTCTATTCGATCAATTTCATGTACGGCAGCCGCCAACGGCTGCACCAGGACACGGCCGTCTTCCAGGTCCATCCGCCGAACTTTCTGGTCGGCGTCTGGATCGCCTGCGAGGACATCGCTCCGGAGAGCGGCCCGCTCCTCTATTATCCGGGTTCGCACCGCGTCCCTCTCTGGGGCGCCTTCGACAACTACCCCGAGACGAGCCTGAAAACCTGCGACGCCGCCGCCCGGGCCGCCTACGAGGCTCATCTGGAGCGGGCGCGATCGGCCTTCCCGGAAAGGGTCTTCCTCGGCCGCAAGGGAGACGCCCTCTTCTGGCACGGCATGCTGATCCATGGCGGAGCGGCGGTCGAGAAACCGGGGCTGACGCGCAAATCCTTCGTCCTTCATTACATTCCACCCGGTCTGAATCGAGCCCACGAGATCGTCGGCCGAATGAACTGGTAAGGCGTCATGACGAAACGTGCGTTCCGTCGATGCGCCGTCGGGCTGGGGCTCTTGACGCTGGCCGCCGAGAGTCCGGCGGTCCAAGCGACCTCCGCCGACGCCGCCCCCGGCTCCACCCCTCTGATCATCGATCGCCGGCGCGGCGAGCTCAGGTTGGCCGGCGTCGTGCAGCGCAACCGGGGGCGTCCCGCTCATGAGGCCTGGGCCCGCAAGAGCACGGCGTTCATCGGGGTCAAAGGCGGCAGCGAGGAACGGGACTTCGTCATCCTGCTCGCCGCCTCGCGCGCCGATATCTATCGAGCGGCCCGCGAAGAGCTCGGTTGGCGCACCGGCCGGCGTTACACCTGGCCTCAGGCCATGACCCGACGCGGGCTCTCGCCGCGAACGCAGCCGGAGGACTTCATGACCGGGGATCCGATCCTCTGCGCCATCGAGTTTGAGCGGGAGGGCGAGCGCGTCCGGCTCCCGCTGGAAGACGTGATTCGCGCCCGACGCCGCGTCGATGGCCCATGGGTCGAAAGCCCCTACACGCCCCATTGGGTCTTCACCGGGGCCGGGGAGGAAAACGCGCTCCCCTCGGGGTGCGTCGCCTGCCCGTCGGATTGCGTCGGCGGGATCATCACCGACAACGCCGGGCCCGTCCAGACGGAGCTTCAGGAGTTCCTCATGGACTGGGCGAAGCTGCCGCCGCCGGGTTCCCCCGTCACCGTCATCCTCCGTTCGATTCGGTAAAACGCGGGGCCACCGGCAGGCGCAGGATCGGCTCCGGCTCGGCCGGCTGGGCCGTCTCCGGATAGAAATAGTACGGCCCCACCCAGAACCCGCCGGGAGGGAGATCGTCCAGCGGGGGGGAAACCGCCCGGCCGCTCTGGGCCGCTAGGCTCGGGCTGCCCGGACGGCTCAGGAAATATCGCTCCCCCGTGTATCGTGTCTCATCGACGATTCCCTCCAATCGATCCCCCATCGTCCCTCGATTGACGCGCAATCGCAGGCCCGACATGAACTGAAGCTCATAGCCCAGCAGCGTCAGTTCCGTCCCATGGGGGGTCAGGAGCTTCTGAAGGCCCCGGTCATCGAACGCCTGGATCATCTGGCGCGAGAGCCGGCGATGCCCCTCCGGCCAGCTCATCGCCACCCGTTCCAGGCGGAGCCATCCCGGAGCCCAGAGCGCGACGGCCCCCGCGGCGAGGAGCCCCGTCCAGATCGGTCTGAGGCGCGCGATGGCCCCCTGCCGGAACCATGCCTGGCGGGCCGCCTCGGCCGCGAGCCCCAATCCGACGGCCAGCCCCACCCAAGCCGGCAGGAGAAACCGGGGTTCGTTGAGCGCCGTGGGGCGCGAGATCAGCACGTGAAAGGCGATCAGGCTCGCAAGCAAGGTTAGAAAGTAGGCAGCCCCTGACGCCTCCGAGCTCCGTCGGCGGGCCCACAGGGGTCGGGCCAGCGCGTAGAGGGCCAATCCGTAAAGGACAAGGTTGACGAAACTCATCGAGCCGACGTCGTAAACGTAGGAGTCCGCCGCGACGGGGCGCGTGATTTCGAGAAAACCGGCGACCTCGAGGAGGAGAAAGTTCAGCGTCCGCCTCAGGAAGTCGTGCAGTTCCGGACGAACCGGCGAAACCCAGAACTCCTCCTTGAGCGTGGCGAGATAAACCAGCGCGGGAAGCTGACCCAGCACAAACCCGGCCCCGACGAGATAGGGGCCCAAGGCCGGCGCCTCCCACGCGCCGCCGCCAGGCGGCGCCGGAGCCCGCGCCTCGCGCCGCATCGCCTGCCAAGCGACCGCGCCGGCCAGACCGGCGACGGCCATCAGGCCTCCAATGACCGTCCGGTAGCCGAGGGCCGGGTTAGCCCACCAGCCCAGCGAGAGCCCCGCCAGCGAGGCCAGGCTCGCGACGAGGAGCGTCTGACAGGTTGCGTGAAGCAGGCGGGGTCGCGGCAGCCAACTTTGGATCAGCACCGGGTCTAGCAGGTGCAGAAGGGCCAGGGGGATCAGGAAGACGATGATGAGCTGATAATGCCACCAGCCGAGGCCGGCGATCAGACCGAGGAGCAGCAGCCGGCCCGGGCTCGGTCGCCGCCTCAGCTTCCATTGCTCCGCCGCTCCGAGCGCCAGAAGCGCCAGCAGCTCCCCGAGCGTCATCATGAGAACGACGTGGCGGAGCCGGCTCGTGTACTGAAGCCAGTAAGCCGGGCCGAGGATGAGGAAAAAGAGGCTCCATCGGGCCGCGCGGCAGCCGAAAAATCGGCTCACCAGCCGATAATGAATCCCGCCGAAGAGGAAAAAGAGGGCCATGGCGACGATCCGGATCGGCCAGGCCGAAAGTCGCCAGCCCTCGGGACCGATGGCCATCAGCGCCGCCACGGGCGGCAATTCCAACGTCCCCAGGTAGTGCTGCCGGTAGAAATAGAGCGGGAGGCGCTCAAACGCGGCCAGATGATGGGCCATGATCCCCATCATCGCCTCATCGCCGTCGAGAGGAGCTCGGCCCGTGGCGAAGAGCCCTCCCCGCAAGGCCGCGCCGAAGCCGACGATCAGGCAGGGAAGCCCGAGGTCGCCCCACCGAACGCGGCTCGGCTCGGTCGGCTCGCTCGGCACGGCGTCGGGGGCGGAGCCCGCGCCGAGGGGCTCAGCCGCCGTCGGCCTCAAAGGCGGGCTCCTTCCACCAGGGGAAGTAAGGGGGCATATCCCGGCTGACGGTCATCGTGAAGCGAGGGGCGCGCTTGGCGAGGAAGGATTGGACTCCCTCGCGGCAATCAGGCGAGGCGCCCATCGTGAAGATGCCCTTGGATTCAATCCGGTGAGCGGCCATCGGATGGTCGGCCCCGAGCAGCCGCCAGAAGGCCTGACGGATCAGGGCGACGGAGACGGCCGAGGTGTTCGCCGCAATCTCGCGGGCGATCTCTCGCGCGGCTGGAAGGAGCTGCTCCGGCGGCAACACGCGGCGGACGAGCCCCGCCTCCAGCGCTTCGGCCGCGGGAAAGACCCGGCCCGTCATGCCCCACTCCAGCGCCCGGCTGACGCCGACCACACGCGGCAGGAACCACGAACTGCACGCCTCGGGGACGATCCCCCGTCGCGCGAAAACGAAACCGAATCGCGCCGTTTCCGACGCCAGCCGGATATCCATCGGGAGGATCATGGTGGCCCCAACGCCCGCGGCCGGGCCATTGACGGCGGCGATAATGGGTTTCCGCAGCTCAAAAATGGCCAGACTCACCAATCCCCCACCGTCGCGGTAGCTGCCGAGGTCCACCCCGGGCGCACTCTCCCGGCGGTCGAACGTGGAACCTCCGCGCGCCAGGTCCGCCCCGGCGCAGAAGGCGCGACCGGCCCCTGTGACGATGACGACCCGCACGGCGTCGTCCTGATCGGCCCGTCGCAGGGCGTCGATGAACTCGGCCCCCATAACCGGCGTGAAAGCGTTCAGTCGATCCGGTCGGTTGAGCGTCAGGGTCAGGATTCGATCCTGGACCTCGAACAGAATCTGCTGGTATTCAGGCCCCATGGGTTCGTCCTTTCGTTCGGTCCCCCGCTTATCGCGGCCCCCGCTCCGGACGTGATCGGACGCCCATTATCGTTTCCCCTTCGGCGGGAGGAAAGCCTGGTCTGGGAATTATCCAACGCCGATCGGCCCTTCCCGCCCGGGCCGGGCCCATCCCCCGGCGGGGGCCCGCGCCGAGGACGGGCGCCCGTTGCCTGGCGCGATCGAGGCCATTAGGGTGGAGGGCTTGCGTTCGGCGCGGGGCGCAGGGCCGGGGCGCCCAACCCCAGGCGACAAAGAGGTCAGACCCCATGGAATGGAAGACGATCCGGTATGAACGCGACGGCAGCGTCGTTCGGCTGACGCTCAATCGGCCGGAGGCGTATAACGCCTTAAGCTCGCAGATGATCGAGGACCTGTTCGCGGTGATCTCGGAGATCGAAGCCGAGACGGACGTGCGCGCGGTGCTCCTGACCGGCGCCGGTCGGGCCTTCTGCGCGGGGGGGGACGTCCGGGAGTTTCACGAACACATCGCCACCGTGCCGAAGCTCCTTAAGCGCATGACGACGCCCCTGCACGCGGCCATCTCCCGCATGATGCGGATGGAAAAGCCCGTCGTGGCGGCGGTCAACGGCGTGGCCGCCGGGGCGGGGATGGCCCTTGTCATGGCGGCCGATCTGGCCGTCGCCGCCGCGAGCGCGCGGTTCACGATGGCTTATACGGGCATCGGGGCCACGCCCGACGGCAGCTCCACCTTCTTCCTGCCGCGGCTGGTCGGGCTCCGGCGCGCGATGGAGCTTGTCCTGGAGAACCGAACGCTCTCGGCCGAGGAAGCCCTGGCGTGGGGACTCCTCAATCGGGTCGTCCCGGACGCCGAGGTGGTGGCCGAGGCCGAGGCGCTCGCCCGTCGGCTGGCCGCCGGCCCGACGCGCGCCTTCGGCGGGGCCAAGCGCCTCCTTCACCTGAGCTTTCAGAACTCCCCCGAGACTCACATGGAAGAGGAGACCCAGTCCATTGCCGCCATGGGCGCGACGGCGGACTTCCGCGAAGGGGTGGCCGCCTTCGTCGCCAAACGCCCGGCGGCTTTCGAGGGACGCTGAGGAAGTTCCGGAGAAGGGCGGCCACGCATCGTTCCGCCGGTTCGGGTCTCATCGCCGAGGCCTCGTTCCCTGGCCCTGACATTCCGGTTCCACTAACGTTGACAGCCCCCGGGACTGCCCCTTACAATGGCCCCGTTGGCCCGGCCTGAGAGACAGACGGCGGGCGAGTTGGCGCGGGGTGGAGCAGTTGGTAGCTCGTTGGGCTCATAACCCAAAGGTCGGAGGTTCGAATCCTCCCCCCGCTACCAGAAATTTCAGGCTCTGAGGCGGCCGGCGGTCACGTCGACGGCGCGGGTCGCCTCGGTCAGTCCATAAACGGCGCGCCGCGTCCGGCGCGAATCGTCATATTGGGTCTCGACCTGCTCTCCGTGGCGGAGTAGCTCAGTTGGTCAGAGCGGTGGATTCATAACCCACAGGTCGCCGGTTCGATCCCGGCCTCCGCTACCCTCTCTTGATCCTGCTTGCCTTCCCGTGGGGCGGTTTTTTCCCGACATCGCCGCGCGCGGTCGTCCAGGTGTCAGCCCGTGGCCGACGGCCACCGACTTCCGCCGGGCGCTAAGTCCGACCGGCCATGACCCCCAAGGCTTCATCGTCTCCCCCTGGGCCGCGGCGAAGGGCCCAGGGCGAGCCCGAAGCGGCTGAACCCGGCTCCATCCTCACGGACTTCGACCTTCATCTCTTCAACGAGGGGTCTCACTTCCGCCTTTACGAGAAGCTGGGAGCCCATCCACGGCCGTGGAAGGGGCGCGCGGGAACGCACTTCGCCGTCTGGGCCCCCAACGCCGAGCAGGTCTCGGTGGTCGGGGACTTCAACGACTGGGACAACTCCCGTCACCGGCTCAGGCCGCGGGACCACACCGGCATCTGGGAAGGCTGGATCGAGGGCATCGGGCCGGGCGCGCTTTACAAGTACCACCTGCAATCCCGCTACGGCGGCTATCGCGTTCACAAGGCCGACCCGTTCGGCTTCCGCCACGAAGCCCCGCCGCGGACGGGCTCTCTGGTCTGGCCGCTCGATTACACGTGGGCAGACGAGGCCTGGATGGCTCAACGGGGCCGGGCCAATGCCCTCTCGGCCCCGATCTCGATCTACGAGGTCCATCTCGGCTCCTGGCGCCGCTCGCCGGAGGACCCCTCGCGCCCGCTTTCCTATCGCCGGCTGGCCCCGCTGCTGGCGGATTACGTCGCCGAGATGGGCTTCACCCACGTCGAGTTCCTCCCCGTGATGGAACATCCGTTTTACGGCTCCTGGGGCTATCAGACGACCGGCTACTTCGCTCCCACGGCCCGCTACGGAACCCCCCAGGACCTGATGTTCCTCATCGACACGCTTCACCAGCGCGGCATCGGCGTCATCCTGGATTGGGTCCCCTCGCATTTCCCCAACGACGAGCATGGCCTTGCCTTCTTCGACGGCACGCACCTTTATGAACACGCCGATCCCCGCCAGGGGTTTCATCCGGACTGGCGCAGCCACATCTTCAACTACGGGCGTCATGAAACCCAAAGCTTCCTCATCAGCAGCGCGCTCTTCTGGCTGGACCGCTATCACGCCGACGCCCTCCGGGTCGACGCCGTCGCCTCGATGCTCTATCTGGACTATTCCCGCCGCCCCGACCAGTGGATCCCCAACGCTTATGGCGGCAAGGAGAACATCGAGGCGATCGAGTTCCTGCGCCGCTTCAACGTCGAAGTCTTCGCCCATCACCCCGAGACGCAGACGATCGCCGAGGAATCCACCGCCTGGCCCATGGTCTCGCGGCCCACGCACCTCGGGGGGCTCGGTTTCGGGTTCAAGTGGGACATGGGCTGGATGCACGACACGCTTCAATACATGAGCCGTGACCCGGTCCATCGGAAGTACCACCACGACGAGCTGACCTTCCGCCAGCTTTACGCTCACGCTGAGAACTTCATCCTGCCGCTGTCTCACGACGAGGTCGTCTACGGCAAGGGCGCCCTCCTGGCGCGCATGCCCGGCGATTCCTGGCGGAAGTTCGCCAACCTGCGCCTCCTGCTCGGCTACATGTTCGGCCAGAGCGGCAAGAAACTTCTCTTCATGGGGGCCGAGTTCGGCCAGTGGACCGAATGGGACCACGAACGGGAGCTGGATTGGGCGCTCCTGGCCTGGCCTCTGCACCAGGGGCTGCGCCTTTGGGTCGGGGACCTGAACCGCCTCTACCGCACTGAGCACGCCCTGCACGAGCTGGACGCCGAGGGCCGCGGTTTTGAGTGGATCAGTTGCCACGACGCCGACCAGAGCGTCCTGAGCCTTCTGCGGCGAGGGCGCGACGGCGGCGACCTGATCCTGGGCGTGTTCAATTTTACCCCTATCCCTCGCCACGCTTATCGGGTCGGCGTCCCCCGGCTGGGCCGCTGGGCCGAGCGGCTCAATAGCGACGCTCCCTGCTACGGCGGCAGCGGCCAGGGAAACCTCGGGGGCGTCGAAGCCGAACCCGCGCCCCACGACGGCCGGCCCTATCGTCTGACGTTGACGCTCCCCCCCTTGGCGGCGCTGTTCTTCAAGTCGCCCGGCGCCTGATCCAAGGGCAGCCCCTCATTTTCCGTTTGCGCGCCTGGGGGGGTCTCTCTATGGTGAGGAAGTCCAAACCGCTTTTCATCCTTCTACCGACGGACCGGAGCAAGCCATGATCGGAGATCGAACCTCAATGATCGGGCGCAGGGTCATCGGGCTTTGGGCGGTCCTAGCGCTGCTGATTGTCCCGGCGGTCGCTCAGGACGCCGGGGCGCCCGGCGCCGGCCAACCGACCGAATACATGGTCGCCATGCGCGACGGGGTGAAGCTGGCCACGGATGTCTATCTCCCCCCGGGGCCGGGCCCCTGGCCGGCGATCCTTCAACGGACGCCTTACAACAAGAACGGCGGCCGGCGAGCGGCCCAACGGTATAACGACGCCGGTTACGCCTTCGCGATCCAGGACCAGCGGGGCAAGTTCCGATCCGAAGGGGTCTTCACGCCGCACGAGAACGAACTACGCGACGGTTACGACGCCGTCGAGTGGGCGGCCGCCCAGCCGTGGTGCAACGGGAAGGTGGGGATGAGCGGCGGCTCGGCCCTGGGGATCGCGGCCAACCTGGCCGCGGCGGCCGACCCGCCTCATCTGGTTTGCGTCCATGTCAACGTCGCCCCCCAGAGCCTCTTTTACGAGGGCCGCTTCGTCGGGGGGATTTTCAAGGAGGCCGACACGGGCAACTGGATGCGCCGCAACGGCGTCCCCGAGGAGGAAATCGCGGCTTATCGCAAGCGCGTCGTCCTCGACGAACGCTGGGCCGACACCGACCTCATCTTTCACCGCCACAACATCGACGTGCCGATCTATAACGCCGGCGGCTGGTACGACCTGTTCGTCATGGGCAACGTGAGCAACTTCCAGTACCTGCAGACCTGGGGGCGGGAGGGGGCC
Source organism: uncultured Candidatus Sumerlaeota bacterium (assembly GCA_964463045.1). Taxonomy (GTDB): domain Bacteria; phylum Sumerlaeota; class Sumerlaeia; order MVZB01; family JAJFLK01; genus CAYXAU01. Next base: position 140,723 of record CAYXAU010000004.1, read on the forward strand.
CGCGGGCGGCAGAAGCTCATGATGGGGCCGATCGGCCACGGCCCGCTGAGCGGCGACATCGAATATCCGCAGAGTCGCCTGGAGCGGGACGATGAGTTGCGCTTCTTCGATTACTGGCTCAAGGGCGTCGACACCGGCATCTATCGGGACCCGCCGGTCAAGTACTACATGATGGCCGCCGCCCGCAAGGGCGACCCCTCGCCGAAGAACGGCTGGCGCTCGGCGGAAACCTGGCCGCCGAACGGCGTCAAAACCGTGCGCTACTATCTCCGCCAGGGGCGCGGGCTCTCCGCGGAACCCCCGCCGAAGCCGACCTCCTCGACGACGTACACGTTCGACCCGGCCATCCCCTCGCCGACCGTCGGCGGCCTGAACCTGACGCTGGAGCGGGGGCCGATGGATCAACGCGAAATCGGGGAGCGCCCGGATTACCTCCGGTTCCAGACGGACCCGCTTCGACGCGACCTCGTGTTGGCCGGCAAAGTGGACCTGGAGCTTTGGGCGTCCTCCGACGCGCCGGATACCGATTTCATCGTCAAGCTCGTCGACGTCTATCCGGACGGTTACGAGGCGCTGATTCTCGACACGGGCCTCCGCGCGCGCTATCGGCACGGCCGCCGGACCGAAGACGTCCGCCTGCTCACCCCCGGCCAGCCGGAGCTCCTCAAGATTGATCTCTGGCATACGGCCATCACCATCGAGACGGGCCATCGGCTGGCCGTGCATGTCACCTCAGGCAACAGCCCCCGCTACGAGGTCAATCCCAACACCGGCGATCCGGTGGGCGAGGAGAAGTCCGCGCCGCGCGCCGCGCGCAACACGATCTATCATGACGCGGCGCGCCCTTCGGCCGTCCTCCTGCCGGTCCTGGAGGAGTGAACGGACCATGGCGGTTCGCTTGAGAATTCCGACGCGGCCGGTCTTCACCCTCGCCCTCCTGGCCGGGTGCATCGGTTCGGCAACGGCCCAGAGCCTGCTCGCCCCGGGAGCGCAGGTGGAGAAACTCGCCGGCGGGTTCGCCTTCGTCGAAGGGCCCGTGGCCAACGCCGCCGGCGACGTCTATTTTTCGGACATCCCCAACAACCGGATCCACCTCTGGCGGGTCGCCGCCGGTGAACTCACGGTCGCCCGCGAGAACTCCGGCGGGGCCAACGGCCTCGCCCTCGACCGGGACGGAAACCTCATCGCCTGCGAGGGGACGGCGCGCCGCCTGACGCGGATGTCGCCCGACGGAACCGTCACGGTTCTCGCCGACGCCTATGACGGCAAGCGGCTCAACAGCCCCAACGATCTCTGGATCGATCCCAAAGGGGGAATCTATTTCACCGACCCCCGCTACGGCGCAGCCGACAACCTGGAACAGGACGGCATGCACGTCTATTACCTGCCCCCGGGCGGCGGGCCGCCGGCGCGCGTGACGTCGGACCTGGAACGTCCCAATGGCGTCATCGGAACCCCCGACGGGCGGACGCTCTACGTCGCCGATCACGGAGCGGGGAAAACCTATGCCTACGCGGTCGAGTCCGACGGCTCGCTCTCGGGTCGGCGCGAGTTCGCCCCCCAAGGTTCCGACGGCATGACGATGGATGAGCGGGGCAACGTGTACCTGACAGGGCAGGCCGTTACGGTCTACGATCCTCAGGGCCGATTGATCGAGACGATCCCGACGCCGGAGACTCCGGCCAACGTCGCCTTCGGCGGACCCGATCGCAACCTCCTCTTCATCACGGCCCGCACATCCCTCTATGCCGTTAAAATGACCGTCGCCGGGGCGCGCTGACGGCTCCCTCAAGGGCGGCTTTGACCGAGCGACGTCGTCCTCAGATCCCCCGGCCCGGCACGTTCGAGCCGCCTCAGCCCAGGGCGCGGCGCACGGCCTCGTTCAGCTCCACCAGTTGATACGGTTTTGGAAGGAACCCGGCGGCTCCGGCCGCCAGCGTCGCTTGAATCTCGGCTTCGGTCTCGTAGCCGCTGGAAAGCAAGGCGCGGACGCGCGGACGAATCGCCCGCAGACGCTCAAAACAAGCCCGCCCCCCCATCCGCGGCATAACCATGTCCAAGAGCACGAGATCAAAGCCTTCCGGCTCGCGCTCGAAGCGTTCGACGGCCTCGGCGCCGTCGGCCACGGCCACGGCGCGATAACCCAATCGCTCCAGCATGAGCACGGCCGTTTTCCGCGCCGTCGGCTCGTCATCGACAACCAGAATCCGGACCTGCGCTCGACGACGAACGCCTCGCGCGGCTTCACCCTCCGTCTGAGCACTTTCAGGCCTCGCCCCTTCGGCAAGCGTAAACTTCATCGATGGATCGTCCTCACTCGCCAACGTCCCTACCCCCGCCGTCGCGGCCCGTGCGGCCGCCCTGCCCATGAAACCCTACACCGCCTCCCCAGGGTGCGAACACCTGAACTCCCCCCCAGGCTGGAAATTCAGGGTTTCCCCAGCGCCGAAGACAGGCTTCCCCTTAGGGAGAAACCCCTGAGAAGCATCCTCCGCCGGCGGCCGGCCGGTCGCGGGCCTCAGTTACGGAGTTCCAGCGCCCGGAAGATCACCTCGCCCAACTCAGAGTTATCCATTGTCCCCTTGACGGCCTCCGAGCCGGGGCCGGCGGCCCAGGCCGGCACGTCAACCCCGGTATGAGCCGCGCTCGAAGCCGAGAAGGCGGCCGCCTGCCGATAGCGCGAGGCCTTGCGCTCGACGCCTTCCATCGCCGCGCGATCGGCCCCGGGCCCCGTGGCGAACGTGATGATGTCGGGCGGGCCGAGCGGGGCGGACTCGGTGAAGACGGCCTCGCCGCCGATCTCGATCGCCGGATAGCCATTGATGGCCAAGCCCCCCGTCTCGTGATCCGCCGTCACCACGATGAGCGTTTCCCCCGCCGATTGGGTCCGCGAGACGGCCAGCCCGACCGCTTCATCGAAGGCGAGCATCTCGCGCGCGGCGGCGTGGGCTCGATTATCGTGACAGGCGTGATCGATCCGGCCCCCTTCGACCATGAGGAAGTAACCGGCCGGGTGGCGGCTCAGCAGCTCAATGGCCACCTCGGTCATTTCCGCCAGCGAGGGTTCCCCCCAGAAGTCCGCGTGCCGCTCGATCTCATAGGCCATCATGCCGGGGCTGAAGAGGGCGAGGATTTTTCCGGGGGATTCGCCCCGGGCCAATTCCTCGCGCAGGGTCTCCAGCTCGCTGGCCCGGCGGATCAGCCGATAGCCGCGGGCCGCGGCTTCGGCCACAAGGTCCCGGTCATCCCGGCGGGAACTCCGGCGGCCGTTTTCTTCGTCGGCGGCGCCCTGGGGGAGAAAGAACTCCCGCCCGCCCCCCATAATGACGTCGATCTGTCCGTAATCGATCAGTTGGGCGGCGATCTCGGCCTCCTCGGCGCGCGAGCCGACGTGCGCGTAAAAGCAGGCCGGCGTGGCGTGCGTGACGGTCGTGGTCGTGACGATCCCTACGGCCAGACCCCGGGCCTTGGCCGCCTCGAGAACGGTTTCCAGGCGCTCGCCGTCGGGCCCTTGGGCGATCGCGCCATTGCGGGTCTTGCGTCCGGTGGCGAGCGCCGTCGCCGCCGCCGCCGAATCCGTCACCATCCGATCGGTGGCGTACGTCCGGATGAAGGCCACGCGCTCGAAGGCGTCCAGATGGAGCTTTCCGTCGCGGGCGTTGGCCTGATAAATCCGGCCCAGCGTGACCTGAGCCGTCCCCATCCCATCGCCGATGAAGAAAATGGCGTTCTTCGGCCCCGCCGCGGCCGACCCGACGCCGAGGACCACCCCCTGAGCCAGCCAGAAGAAGAGGCGGATCCCCTTCGAGCAACGACGCCTTGGCATACTTACCCTCCAACGTCTGTAGAACCGCCGTCCCGACCTCCGGCGCCGACCCTCCTGACGAACCCTCCGTAAGGGAGGAACCCCGCCTCAACCTTAACCGCTCGGGCTTGGCCGTCCATGAGAAAACGATTAGACCTGGATGGGTGACGTCTCCGGCGGAGGCGGTGAACCTAGGGAAGGCCGGCGACCGGGCCCCTCGGCGGCGACGGCGGGTCGAGAAACGTCCGGGCCCAAAGCTCGAACATCAGCAGCGCCCAGAGCCGATGCGCATGGAGAAACCGGCCGGACAAATGTTGCTCCACAAGCCGCCGCACCGCCTCCGGACGGAAAAACCCTCGCCGCCGGGCCCGCTCCCCCAGCAGCGTCTCCCGCAAAAGGCCGTTCAGATCGCGCTGGAACCAGCGGCTCAGCGGAACCCCAAACCCCTGCTTGGGACGATCGAGCGCCTCGGCGGGCAGGATCGGCCGCAGGGCGCTCTTGAGCAATCCCTTGAGCTCGCCGCCCGGGGCTTTGAGTTCAGCCGGCAGGCGAGCCGCCAGTTCCATCAATTCGTGATCCAGAAAAGGCGATCGCGCTTCCAGCCCGTGGGCCATCGTCATCCGATCCATCTTGACCAGGAGATCGCCGGGGAGATACGTCGTCACGTCGCAGGCGAGCATCCAATCGAGCCCCCGGGGGGCTTCGAAGCGGCGAGCTTCCTCGATCGCCCATTCGGCCGGCGACGGCTCCAGCGCCGCCGGCTCCAGCGCCCAGAGCCGTTTGAGCATCGACGGAGGAAAGATGGTGAGATAACCGAGATAATGTCGTTCAAAGTCCGAAAGCGAGAGTTCGTTCAGGAGATCGAGTTTCTCCAGGAAGGCCGAGGCCGGCAACCGCCGCGCTCCCCAGCGCGCCGCGGGGCCGAGCAGCTCCGCGCGGACCCACCGCGGCAGGCGCTCGTAACGCGCCACCAGCGGCCGCCCGCGATAGCGTTCGTAACCCGCGAAGGATTCATCGCCGCCGTCGCCGTTGAGCGCCACCGTGACGTGCCGTCGCGTGATCTGAGCGAGAAAGAACGTCGGGAGCGCCGATGAATCGCCGAAGGGCTCGTCCAGATGCCAGACGATCTGCGGCAGCGCCGCGATGGCGTCCGGCTGGACGATCAGTTCGGTGTGTTCGGTCTCGAACCGGCGCGCCACGGCTCGCGCGAACGGCAGCTCGTTGTGCGTCTCCTCGCGGAAGCCGATCGAGAACGTCCGCAGCGGGCCGGCGGCGCGGCGCCGCGCCAGCGCCACGACGGCCGAGGAATCGACGCCGCCGCTCAGCAGGACGCCCAGCGGGACTTCGCTTTCCAGCCGAGCGGCCACGGCCTCCTCCAGGCGCGCCAACACGGCCTCGCGGGCGGCCTCGGGCGCCGAGGCGAGCTTGGGTTCATAGGCGAGTTTCCAGTATCGCTCCACCCGGACCGGCGGCGGGATCGGCCCGGAACAGTCGACGAGCGCCCACGTCGCCGGGGGAAGCTTGGCGACACCGCGGAAGATCGTCCAGGGCGCCGGAACGTACTGGAAGGCGAGGTAGAGCGCCAGGGCGCGCGGGTCCAACTCTCGCGCGAGCGACGGTTCCATCAGCAACGCCTTGAGTTCAGAGGCGAAGACGACCGCCCGCCCCGTCGTGGCCCAATAGAGCGGCTTCTTGCCCACCCGGTCCCGCGCCAGAAACAACCGTCGGTCCCGCGCGTCCCAGAGGGCGAAGGCGAACATGCCCTGCAGGTCGGCGAGGCAGGCGGGCCCGCGCTCCTCGAAGAGATGGATGATCGTCTCGGCGTCGCAGCGGCTGGCGAATCGATGCCCGCGCTCGATCAATCCTTTCATCAGCCCGCGGTAGTTATAGATCTCGCCGTTGAAGACGAGGTGAAAGCGCCCGTCCTCGGACTGCATCGGTTGGCGGCCGCCGGCCAGATCGATGATCGAGAGACGGCGGTGCCCGAGCGCCGCCGGCCCGACCGCCTCGACGACCTGCCCGTCGGGCCCGCGATGGGCCAGCAAGGCCGTCATCGCCGCCGCCGTCTCGACGTCGGCCGGCCGCCCCGGCGCCAACTCGATCTTGCCCGCGATCCCGCACATGGCGAAGCGATTATGGCCTCCGGCGAGACGACCGCAACGGGGGATTGGACGACTTGGAGAGCCGGGCGACACGGGCGGAAAAGCGCGCCCCGATCGCCCAATTCCTCCGCCCCCTCCATGCCGACCCGAGGAAAAAGGTCCTACGGCCGGTCATTCCCCGGCTCGACACGCCCGCGTTCCCGGAGGTGGCTTGCGAACTCAACCGCCCGCCGGCGCCCCTGAGGACTCCTCCTCCGTCGGCAGGGGCTGCCCCTTGGTTTCGGGGGCGAAGAAAACCACGGCGTTACCGATCAGATAGAGGAGCGCCATCGTGATCGCGGTGGCGCGGTAAGCCCCGACGGTCTCCATCCGCCCGGCGAAAAGCTGATGCACGTAAATCGGGAGCAGGTTGATCCCGGCGGCGGCGTAACGGCCGACGTTGTAACAAAAGGAAACTCCCGTCGCGCGCAGCCGCGTCGGGAAAATCTCCGGAAAATAGACGGCGTAGCCGCCAAAGAGCGCCAGCGTCCCGAATCCCAGCAGAAACCCGAACGGCATCACCTGGCCCGGCCGACCCAGCAGCCCGAAGACCGCGATAATCGAGACCATTCCCAACAGACAGGCCAGGTGAAACGTCGCCTTGCGCCCGATCCGCGCGCTGACGACCGCGAAACCATACATGCTGAAAAACGCGCCGACATCCTGCCAGAGCGCCATGACGGCCTTCTGCCGGGAGATCGCCCCCTCGTCCAACCCCTGATCCTTCAAAACGAGCCCCACCAGCTCCGGCGAATAAAACCCCATCCCCCAAAGGCCCGTCACCCCCACGATCGCCAGCGTCGCCCCGACGAGCGCGTTGCGACGCCAGCGGGCCTGACCAAAGAGATCAGCGTAAGATCCCATCCGGCGCCCGGCGGCCGCCTCGGCCTTCGCCCGGACCCAGCTCTCCGGTTCCTTGAGCCGCCGGCGGATGACCACGACCAAGAGGGCCGGGAGAATCCCCACGAAGAAGAGTTGCCGCCAGCCGATCGGCAGGATGAAATACCCGAGCGTCGCCCCCAGGATGTTCCCCACCGCCGATAGCCCCTGAAGGATGCCGAGGGCGTACGGCCGCGGGCGCTCGGGGATCACCTCAGCCACGAGCGCCACGCCCGCTGAAAACTCTCCGCCGACGCCGAGCCCGGCGAGAAAACGATAGATCATGAAGTCGACCGCCGAACGCGACAGGCCGGAAAGCCCCGTGAAGATCGCGTAAACCAGAATCGTCAGCATCATCGTCTTCGCCCGGCCCCATTTATCCCCCAGAATGCCGAAGACGATGCCGCCGGTGGCCCAACCCAGGATGAAAATCGTCGTCGCCAGCCGGCCCATCTGCGCGGCGGCGTCCCCCCCGCCGACGAGCTCCTCCATGGCCTTGGCGCGCGCCAAGACGAACAACCGCTGGTCCATCGTGTCGAAGAGCCACCCCATCGAGCAGACGGCCAGAATCCACCAATGATACCGATTCAGCTCTCGATACCAGGCGACGGCGGGCGGCGCGGCTGTGGTCATGAGGGGATGAAACCCTACCGGACCCGGCCGACCTGCATCCGGTTCGTCGATCGGCATCAACGGTCTCGGGCGTGAGGCGCGGATTGTTTCAAACGGGTTGCGCCAAGTCAACGGTTGGGACAGATTGAGCCGGCCGGCTCCGCCGGCGCGCGAGCCCGCTCGACGTCGCGCGTCGCCGGCTCAAGCGGCCCAAGGCCGTTCCCATGCCCTTCTACCTCACGCTCCTGATCATCGCCGGCGTTTTCGGCTTCGCCCTCATGGTAATCACGCTCATGCTGCGCCACGTGAAGGCGACGCAAGCCATCTGGAGCCGGTTCGCGGGGCGCCATGGCCTCCAATTTCAACCCAGCCCGTGGCCGGTCGCGCTGGTTCACGTCGGCGGGGTACAGGGGCTTCTCGAAGGTCTGCCGTTCGAGATGCGCCCCGTGAACAAGGGAAGCGGCAGGAATCAATCCACCTACACGCGCATGCAGGTCACGATCCCCGGTCTGCCCCCGGGGCTCGTGATCCGACATGAGGGGTTCCTCGGCAAGGTGGGCAAAGCGCTCGGCGGGCAGGACGTTCGGCTCGACGATCCTCACTTCGACGCGGCGTTCCTCATCAAGGGGGCCGATCCCGCGGCCGTCCGTCAATACCTGACGCTCGCGCGACGCGACGCCCTGCTGCTCCACATGCGCGAGGCCAAGGGCGTCGAGGTTCTCTCCGGCGGGCTCGTCTTCGAACGACGAGGGTTGATCCGCGACGAAGCCGAACTCGATCGGACGATCGACAGGTTGCGGTTCCTGACGCGCGCGCTCGGCCCCGGCGAGGCCGCGCACTCCCGAGCCCCGTTCTGATCCCGTTCGCGTACCCGGCCCAGGGGCGGGAGATCAGGGATCGGCGGCGGCGACGTTGCCGGCGTCGATGACCTCGACCGGCGTGGCGATCTCCGGCGGAAGCGTCTCCCCCGCCAGCGCCTTGAGCGCCATCTCCACGGCCATCCGCCCCATCGCCTCCGGGTGCTGGGCGACGGAACCTGCCAGGCGTCCCTCCCGGATGGCCTGCCGGGCGTCGTCGATGGCGTCGAAGCCGACGACGCGCACGCGATCGGTCCGCCCCGCCGCCGCGATCGCCTCGATCGCCCCCAGCGCCATCATGTCATTGCAGGCAAACACGCCGTCCACGTCCGGGTGCGCCTGCAAGAGGTTCTGCATGACGGTGAACCCCTGGTCGCGCTCCCAATGAGCCGTCTGCGAGGCGACGATCTCGATCTCGGGGGCCGAGGCCAGCGCCTGGCGGAAGCCGCGCAGCCTCGCATCGCCGGTTTCGTGGCCCGGAATGCCTTCGAGCACGACGACGCGACCGCGGCCGCCCAGAAGCTCGACGAGCTTGCGCCCGGCCAGGCGTCCGCCCGCCTCGTTGTCCGAACCGATGAACGTGAGGACGCGGGCCCCGGCCGCGGCGGCCGCCTCGGCGTCCACGCGGGTGTCAACGACCAGCGCCGGGACGCCGGCGGCGTTCGCCTTGACGATGGCCGAGACGATCTCGCGCGAGCCGCTCGGCGTGACGCAAAGGGCGTCGACGCGCCGCTCGATCAGGTTCTCGATGATCTGCATCTGCTTCTCGATGTCGAGCTCGCGCTCGGGGGCCTGAACGATGAGCCGCGCGCCGCGCTCGGCCGCCGCGGCCTTCGCCCCCCGCTCCATGTCGATGAAAAACGGGTTGTTGAGCGTCTTCATGACGAAGCCGATCGTCGGGCCCGAGGCCGCCGTCGGCTCCGATTCCCCGCCGCAGCCCACGCCCAACGCCGCCCCCAGCGCCAGCGCCCACCGGAGAGTCCCAGCGCGAAACTTCATGGGGCGGAAGTCGCCTCTCTAACCTTGTCGGCGTTTGAGCGCCAGGTCCATCAGCACCGCCAGGATGATCGCCGCGCCGATCACGATCTGCTGAACGTACGACGATACGTTAAGCAGCGTGAGCCCATTGCGCAAGACCCCCATGATCAACGCCCCGATGAGCGTCCCCACGAGGCTGCCGGCCCCGCCCAGCAGGCTCGCCCCACCAATCACCGCCGCCGCGATGGCGTCCAGCTCGTAGAGCCCGCCCGCCGTCGGCTGGGCCGAATTGAGCCGAGCCGTCAGCAGGATCGCCCCGAAGCCGGCGGCCAGCCCGCTCACGGCGTAAACCACCGTCTTGTGCAACCTCACATTGACGCCTGAAAGCCGCGCCGCCTCCTCGTTCCCCCCGATCGCATAGACGTAACGCCCCAGCGCGGTCCGTTGGAGGACGAATTGGCCCGCCGCATAAACGCCCAGCATCAGCCAGGCCGGCATCGGGACCCCCAACGGTTCGGCCGTGGCCAGGGACCGAAACCCGGCCTCAAAACCGGAGATCGGCCGGCCATCGGCCAGGCGGAGGGCCGCGCCGCGCGCGACGCTCATCATCCCCAGCGTGGCGATGAACGGCGGCAGGCGGCCCCGCGTGACGAGGAGCCCATTGACCACCCCGCAGCCCGCCCCGGCGGCCAGGCCCACGGCCAAGGCGAGTGGCGTCGGCCAATCGGCTTTAAGCGCCTTGGCCAGCAAAACGCCCGACAGGGCCACGATCGAGCCGACGGAAAGATCGATCCCCCCGCTGATGATCACGTAGGTCATCCCGGCGGCGATCACGGCGTTGATCGCCGTCTGCTGCGCCACGTTCAACAGATTGGAGACGGTCAGAAAATGCGGAGTCGAAAGAGCGAGGGTCAACCCCAAAAAAGCGAGCCCGGCGAGCCCGCCCGCCTCGCGGGCATGAGGCCCGAGCCAGGCGGGCAAGGCCGAGGTCCGCAGCGACGCCAAGGCGGGGGGCTCCAGGCGGCGGGAGCGGCCGGCCGTTACCAGGCCAGCTCCGAGGGGAAAAACTCCTCGACGAGGTCCTCGTAGAACGGTCGCAAGCGGGCCAGGTCCGGCGGCTCCTCGCTCTTGGAATAGAGGTCGTACGGATTGAACCGGCGCACCCAGGCCATCATCGCCCGATCCTCGGCGTTCATCAGGTGGCCGTAGGCTCCCTCGCGGTGCGCCGCGTAGAACGAATGATACCGGATCATCGCGAGCGCCTCGGGCGGCAGCCGGTCCCGGACGACGTGATAGAGGTACTCGTCATGCCCCCAGGACAGATGAACCTGATCCAGCCCGCAGCCCGGCGCATAGATGCCGCACTCGGTCCGGTAGCGTTCGTCGCGGCTGTCGGCGTTCAATTCAAAAAATTCCGGATAGACGACTTTATCGGAGAAGCGGCAGCCGACGGGGAACGTGTCGCCGACGACGGCCCACTGCGGCTCGCCGAACAAGCAGAGAATCTTCCCCAGATCGTGAATCAGCCCGGCGACGATGAACCAGCGGGGGTGCCCGTCGCGGCGGATCGCCTCGGCGCACTGGAGCAGATGATCGAGTTGCGAGAGTTCCGTGTCCGGGTCGCTGTCGTCCACGAGCGTATTGAGAAATTCAAGGGCCTCCCAAAGGCCCATCCGCCGCCGCCTGAGCGGCAGAAATTCGGCCTTCTTCGCCCGCACGAACGCGAGCGTCTGATATTGATGGTTCAGCCGGTAAAACTCTTTGACCGAAGCGCGCGCCTCGGCGCGGTAATCGCGGAACGCCTCTTTCGGCTTGTCCGGGGTCTGGAAAACAGGGTTCACGGCGGGCCCCGTCGGCCCCGGCCCCGGATAGCGTTGCTTGAGAAAATCCTCCCAATCCTCCAACCGCTTGAGCGGCCGAGGGTCCACCGGCTCGGCCGAAGGCTTCGATTCACCGGCGATGCTCACGGCCTCACGCTCCGATCCTCCGAATGCCCGCGCTGGGGCGCGGCTCCGGGCAGTATAGCCGCGCGCGCCCGTAAAGGGGACATGAATCCTCACGCCCGCGCGATCACCCTCCGCGGCCGCGCTCCAACTCCGGTCGGCGCGCGCTTCCGGGCGCCCCCGGCCGCGCCGGGTCGGCTTGCATTCGACCCTTGTGGCCGGTACATTCGAGACGCCGGCGCCATCGACTCGACCGGCCATCCTGCAGGCGACGGAGGTAACGCATCATGCCCTCTCGCGAGGCCTGGCGGTGGGGAGTCTGGCTGGCGGCGCTGGCGCTGGCCTGCGGCGGCCCGCCGGAGCCGCCGGCGACCGACGCCAGCGACGGGACGGCCGAACGTCAAGTGGCCTCCGTCCCCAGCGAGGGCGCTCCGCCGGCCGAGCCCGCCTCAGGCGTTTACGATCCCCGACGGGATCCGCTGGTCAATCCGCCGGCGCTTCTTGAGAAGGCCCCGGAGGATCGACCCGAGGAGATCGCCTACGGGGAGACGCTCATTCGCCACCTGGAGGGCAACCCGACGAACCTGAACCCGATCTTCTTCTCCGCGCGCGTCGAAGGAGACGTGCAGGAGCTCCTCTACGAAGGTTTGTTTACCTTTGATGCTCAGATGGAATGGGCCATTAACCCGGTCATGGTCGAATCCTTCGAACCCTCGGCCGATCATCGGGTCGACACGGTCCGCATTCGCCCCGGCCTCACGTGGCACGACGGTCAGCCGTTTACCGCCCACGACGTCCGCGCCTCTTATCAGCTCATCATGGACGATCGGGTCCCGGCCCCGGCGGTCCGCTCCGGAACCGACCAGTTGGACGACGTCCGCGTCGTCGACGACCTGACCGTTCAATTTGTCCACAAGGAAGCCCTCCCCACAAACGTCTGGAACATTATGTTTCCGGTCGTCCCTCGACACATTTATGACAACCCGGCCGAGCGCGCCAAGGACCCCAGCCTTCTTTCCAGCGAGTATTACAATCGCTATAACCGCGAAAAGGTCGTCGGCAACGGCCGCTTCCGCTTCGTCGAGTGGATCCCCAACGACCGGATCGTCGTCGAGCGATGGGAGGGGTTCTCCGGCCCCAGGCCCCATTTTCGCCGGGTGATCTTCAAGATCAACCCCGATGCGAACACCTCCCTTCTCCTGTTCAAGAAGGCCGAGGTGGACGAACTGCAACTTAGCGCCCAACAGTTCGCCACCCAGACCGCCGACGCCGAATTCGCCGCCGTCGGCCTCAAGGCCTTCGCCCCCGAATGGACTTACTCCTATATCGGCTGGAACATGGACGGCTCGAACCCGTTCTTCACTGACGCCCGCGTCCGCCGCGCGATGGCCCACGCGCTCAACGTTCCCCGCATGATCGAAACGCTCGGCTATAACCTTTACGAACAGAGCCACGGCATTTTCCACCCGGCCGCCCGCTGGGCGGATCCGTCCATCAAGCCCATTCAGTATGATCTCAAAGAGGCCGCGCGCCTCCTGGACGAAGCCGGCTGGCGCCAGAGCCCCGACGACGGCTGGCGGTATCAGACCCTCCGTGGCCGCCCCCGCAAGTTCGAGTTCACGCTGATGATCCCTCAGGGGGCCGCCACGTCGGAGAAGCTGGCCGCCATTTTCGGCCAGGACCTGAAGCGGATCGGCGTCTCGCTCCTGACGCGGACGATCGAATGGGCCACGTTTCAGGATTTCAACCGCCGCCACGAGTTCGAGGCCATGATCGCCGCCTGGGGCACCGGCACCGATCCGGACACCCTATGGAACATCTTTCACTCCTCGACGTACGACGATGGCCGGAATTACGTCGGCTACAGGAACCCGCGCGTCGATGAGCTCTTTGAACTTCAGCGCCGCGAATTCGACGAGAGCCGCCGAATCGCCTACTTCCAGGAAATCCAACGCCTCATCTATGAGGATCAGCCCTACGCCTTCCTCTTTACGCGCGCTACGACCTGGGCCTTTCATAAGCGCCTCCGCGGGGTTCAATTCTCCCCCCGCGGGATCGCGGGGTTTGATCCCGGCGTCATCGGCTGGTGGGTTCACCGGCATCAGCAGTTGCGCTCCTGAGCCCTGGGGCCGCCGCGGGCCACGCTGATGTTACGTTACATTGTTCGCCGCGCGCTGACGGGTCTCGTCACCTTATTCGGCATCACGATCGTCACGTTCGTCGTCATACAATTGGCCCCCGGCGATCCGGCCCAGATCAAAATCGCCGGCGAGGACCCGCGCATCTCTCAACAGGTCTATGAACAACTGCGCAAGTATTATCAGCTTGATCGGCCTCTGCTCACGCAATACGGCATCTGGCTCCTGCGGCTCGCCCGCGCCGATTTCGGCGCTTCGTTCCACGACGGCCTTCGCGTCGGTCACAAAATCCGCGAGGCCCTCTGGCCGACCCTTTCCGTGGCGCTTATTTCGCTCCTGGCGGCCTTCCTGATCTCGATCCCCGTCGGCCTCGTGAGCGCCGTCCGTCAGGGAGGGGCCTTCGACCGCGTCCTCAGCACTTTTCTGTATATGTTATACTCCGTGCCTTCCTATGTGATGGGAATGATCCTGATCCTTTATCTCGGGGTCAAACTGAACGTCCTGCCCTTCCGGGGAATGCGGTCCGACGACTTCGAACACCTCTCGCGGGCGGACCAACTCTGGGACTACGCCCGCCATTATGTGATGATTACTTTCTGTTTCACGTTCGGCAGCCTCGCCTATTATTCCCGGTTCGTGCGGCAGAATCTCCTCGAGGTCGTGCGGCAGGATTACATCCGCACCGCCCGGGCCAAGGGCCTCGGCGAGCCCGCCGTCATCCTCCGGCACGCGTTCGTCAATAGCCTGATCCCGCTGATCACGCTCCTGAGCCTCACATTTCCCTTTCTCCTTTCCGGGAGCGTCATCCTGGAAACAATGTTCAATTGGCCGGGCCTGGGCCGGTTGTTTTTCCAGTCCGTGCTGAATCGCGATTATCCGACGCTCATGGCTCTCAATTTCATCACCGCCCTCCTGGTCCTGATCGGCACGCTGCTCGGGGACCTGGCCTATGGCCTGGTGGACCCCCGGATCACTTATGACTGAGGCGCCCGTTCGCTCCCCCGGTTTCTGGTCGCGCGTGACCCGCGCCTTTTTCGGCTATCGGCTCGGCGTCGCCGGGCTGGCCGTCGTCGGTCTTCTGTTTCTCGTGGCCTTTTTTGCCCCGATGTTGGCGCATGATCAGCCGATCCTGTGCCGGTTCGACGGAAAACTCGCCGCCCCGGGGGTGATCGACACGTTCGCGCGGCTCCCGCTGGCCGGTCGATGGGTGCGCAAGCCGCTGCCGTTCCGACTGGCGACGTTCGATTTCAAAGGAGAGTTCGATGGCGCGCGCGGCGATTGGGCCCTCTGGCCGCCGGTCCCTTACGGGCCGCTTGAAATCACGGCGCGGCCCCTGGAGGGCCCCTCCCGCCGCCATTGGCTCGGCACCGACGAGGTCGGGCGGGACGTGCTCGCCCGCATGATCCACGGCACGAGCGTCTCCATGCGCGTGGGATTCATTTCGATGGGGATCGCCGTCGTGATCGGCCTCGTGCTGGGCTCGATCGCCGGCTACGCCGGGGGTTGGGTCGATATCGTCATCTCGCGCTTCATCGAGATCATCATGTGCTTTCCGACGTTCTTTCTGGTGTTGGCGATCCTGGCCTGGCTCCCGCCCCGAATCGAAAACGTCATGATCGTCATCGGCCTGACGAGCTGGGTCAACATCGCCCGCTACGCCCGCGGCGAGTTCATCCGCCTGCGGACGCTCGATTACGCCAGCGCCGCCCGCGTCGTCGGGGCCGCCCCGCCCCGCATCATCTTCCGCCATCTTCTGCCGAACTCGCTCGCCCCCGTCCTCGTCAGTGTTACCTTTGGGATCGCGGCGGCGATTCTCGTCGAGGCCGCGCTCTCCTGGCTGGGCTTCGGCGTCCAATCCCCCTACCCCTCCTGGGGGAACATCCTCCGCTCCGGCTATGATAACCTCTTCACGGCGGCGCACATCATTCCGCCCCCCTGCGTGGCCATCTTTCTCGCCGTGCTGGCGTTCAATCTCGTCGGGGACGCCCTGCGGGACGTGATCGATCCCCGGCTTCAGACCGGAGGAGCCTCCGGCGCCCGAACCTGACGGCGCCGTCTGCGGCCCAGAGGCAGGAAAGGCCGTTCAGAGGGCGACGGGCCGTCCCTCGGCGTCGATAAAGCGACCGCCGAAAAAGTCGCGCGCCAGCCGAGCCCGGCGGGCCAGCTCCCCGTCGGCCTCGAATTGGCGGGCGAGCGCCGTCCCGCTCAGAATCTCCATCAATGGCCGAGTCGTTCGCCCCTCGGGCGTGCGGGAAGATAGACGCCCGGAGGAGAGGCCTTCGGACGCCGGACCCTCGTTCCAGGGACTCTCGGTCGAGGCCTCCTCGACAAGATCGGACGCCTCCGTCGCGGCCCGGTCCCGGAGGATCGGCTGGGCCGCCGCCGGCGGCTCGGTCGGCCCGCGCGGGGCCAGCGGCTCGTTGGAGAAAGTTGATCGCAGGACGATCGGCCTTCCCGCCAGACGCGTGAGCGTCGCCTCCAGGATCCGACGATGATCGGGCTTGCCGATCATCGTCGGGCCGACGCGATCCTCCTTCGACCAAAGCGCCCAGAGCGTCCCCCCCTCGACGCGCAGCCCCGCCGCCTGGCGCAGATAGCGAATCAGGAATTGCGCGTGATCGGGCAGCAACGGTCCCAAAAGGTCCAGGAGCTCCTCCTGGGCGAGCCCCTCCAGCGCGGCGATCGACGCCGGCCCCGCGGCTGCATCCCCCGCCGCGGAGGTTTCGGCTTCCCTCAAGACGGCGCCGGCCATGGGTCCGGCGGCGGGGCGAAGCGTCGAGGGAGTCGCCGAGCCGACGGAGGGGCGATCCGTAGCCTCGGCGGCTGGAGCCGTTGGGTTAGACGCGCCCTCGCCCGGGTAGCTCCTGAGCCGCCGCATGATCTCGTCGAGGGGAAGCACCGGTTTGATCACGGCCATCCGCAGCAGCGTGAACTCCACCAGAAAACGCCCCTGAGTCGATTGCTTGAGCCGCCCCTCGAGGTCAAAAAGCTGGTTCAGCAGATTGAAGACAACCGCCTGAGCGATCTCGCGGCTCTGCGCCTTGGCCCGTTCCAGGGGCTCTCCGGTCAGCGCCACCCGCTCGACCCCCGCGCCCGCCTGAAGCAGCATGAGATCGTGCAGGTAGCCCGTCAGGTTCTTGACGAATCGCTCCAGGCTCCGGCCCCGGCTGACCAGATCCTCGACGAGGGCCATCAACGGCGGAGCATCGCCGTGGACGACCCAATCGACCGTGTCGGCCAGGGTGGAGGTGGCCGTCAACCCGAGCAGCCGCTGGGCCGCCTCCACTTCGAGCCGCCCTTCGGTCAGCGCCAGCAGTTGATCCAGCGCCACCAGCGCGTCGCGCATTCCGCCATCGACCGACTGGGCGATCAGCGTGAAGACCTGGCGGGCGGCCGCCGGCTCCGACGCGAGCCCCTCGCCGCGGGCCACTTCCTCCAGCCGTCGGACGATATCCTCGGTCGAGAGGCGCCGGAAGGCGTGAACGACGCAACGGGAGCGGACGGTTTCGGGAACCTTCTCCAGCTCCGTCGTGGCAAAGATGAAGATCACGCGCGGCGGCGGCTCCTCCAGCGTCTTCAAAAGCGCGTTGAAGGCGGCCATCGAGAGCATGTGCACTTCATCGATGACGTAGACCTTGAACCGCGCGGCGAACGGGGCCAGCACGACGCGCTCCAGCAGCTCGCGCATCTTTTCGACCTGCGTGTTGGAGGCCGCGTCGATCTCGATCACGTCCAGATCGGCCCCGGCGGCGATCTCCACGCACGGGCGGCAGCGCCCGCAGGGCCGCGGCGTCGGCCCCTCCTCGCAATTGAGCGCCCGCGCCAGAATCCGCGCCGTCGTCGTCTTGCCTACTCCCCGCGGCCCGGCCATCAGATGGGCGTGGATCAGGCGGCCCTCCTTGAGGGCATTGACGAGCCCCGTGGCCACGGCCTCCTGGCCGGCCAGCTCCTCAAACGTCCGGGGGCGCCACTTTCGGGCCAACCCCAGATAGGCTTCCGAAGCCGTTGAAGGGCTCATGAAAGACGCCTCCGGCCGCACCTGCGCGACCTATCCGAAGCCGGGCAACTGGATGGGAGAAGACGGACGCCGTCGGTGGCTGCCGGCCGGCGCCGACCGCTCCTCTCTATACAAAGCCGCCGAGGGCCCCGCAAGCACTTTCCCGGCGCGCCGCGGCAACCATATTGTCCTCTCCGGCCGCCTTCTGCGATACTTGACCGGCCGAGGTTGTCCCCGGCGGACGATGCGCCGCGGCCGGGGGCCGAGCGTCGGCTCCGTCGAGCGCGCCGATGGAATTCAGTTTCGACCGCTTCTATCGCCTGAACCGGCGGGTGATCATCTGGGTCATCCTGTTCGGCTTCATCTGGCTGCTGCGGGATTTCTTCACGCTCATCTTCCTGACGTTCATCATCGGCTTCTTCGCCGCTCCGGCCACGCGCTTCCTGGTCGAGCGCCTGCGCCTGCCCCGGCTGGCCGCGATCAATCTGATCTACCTGACGATCCTGGCGTCGTTCGCCGCCCTCGTCGTTTGGGTCTCGCCGAAGCTCGTGACGGAGTTCGGCAACGTTCTGGATAAGCTGCCGGACTTTGAGAAACGCCTGGCCGAGCTTTACGATAAGTACGCCGACGAGACGACCTACCCGAACGTCGCCGGTCTGCTCCAAACCTACATGGAGGAACGCCAGTTCGATCAGTTGATCACCGAGCAGAAGCGGGCGATCCTGGAGCGGCTCAACCTGCCGGAGGCCGCGCGCCGCCTGGCCCTCTTCGGGCTGAATTTTCTCCTGGCGACGCTCTTCAGTTATCTGATCACGCTGGATTACTTCCGCCTGGCGCGCGTCCTGGCCAGCCTCAAAAGCTCCAAGTTGCGCGATTTCTACGAAGAAACGGGGGCGCCCGTCGTCCGTTTCGCCCTGTCGATCGGCCGCGGCTTCCAGGCCATCGTCGTCATCGCGCTCATTACGACCGTCTTCGCCACGATCGTCATGCTCGGCTTCCGCCTGCCCAACCTGGCCCTCCTGGCCTCGATCGTCTTCTTCACCAGCCTGATCCCGATCATCGGCGTCGTCTTTGAAATGGTCCCGATCGGCCTGGTGGCGCTCAACACCTACGGCATCGAGGGGCTCACGAAAACCGTCTGGATTCTTGTCGCCATCGGCGCCGTCCACGCCGTCATCACCTACGCCATCGCCCCGGTCATCTTCGGCCGTCAGTTCCGCTTGAATCCCGTCCTGGTGCTCCTGTTCCTGTTTCTGGGCGGGCAGGTCTTCGGCCTCTGGGGCGTCATTCTGGCCATCCCCGTGGCCAATTATCTGATCCGCGACGTCTTCGCCGTGCCGATCGTCGAGGAGCTCGAAGAGGGACGGGAGGCCCCGCGAGCGATCACGATCAAGCCCGACGATCGCGCCGCCGGGCTTCAACCCAAAAAGACGGCCCCACCGCTCCAGGAGGGCTGAGGCCGCCCGCCGCGGCCGGAGGGCTATCGGGGCCCGCGTCGGTCGAGGGCCGGCAACGGGCGCGCCTTGGCCGTCTGAAACTCGAACGTGAAGGGAGCGTTGGCCAGCGACTGGCCGGTCGTCGTCCGCAGCCGCGAGGGGAGCGTGATCTGATAACGCGTGTCCGGCGCCCAGGCCGACTGAATGTGAAGCTGAGTCCAGCCGGTGCGGACGTCATCGACCGTCTGGACGGTCGGCACGCCGGGGACCGACGGGCGAATCCGGATCATCCGCGGATCGACCGAGCGCGGATCGATCGTCGCGTTGAACCGGACGATCACCGGCTCGGCCGGGTTCAAGACGACATCGCGCGCCCCGTGGGCCGGCCGCGTGTCCATGACGCCCGGCCGGCTCGTCCGGAAGGCGAGCGCGAACGCACGCTGCAGCCGGAGCCCTTCGAAATCCTCGGCCGCCGTCGAGATCGTCAGCTCATAGGCCGTGTCATGGCGGACCGGCCGGCGCTCGTCCCCGCCGTCGATGACGACGACCATCAGGTCAAAGTCCGACTCCGGATGCTCCCTGCCGCCGTAAACGTGAAAGCCCACGTTGGGCCGGAGCGCCACGGCCCGCCGCAGACTTTCCGGACGCATCTTCTTGTTGAACCGGACGAAAATCGGCATCTCGAAATGAACCATAAAATCCCGCGTCCCGGGCGCGGGGTCCGTCTCGACCACTTCCGGGTAGACGAGCGTCTTCTCCAGCCGGATGTCCTCCAGCCGAACCTCTTCGCCGGGCTCGACCCGCACGTCGGCCACGGATTGCGGCTCATAGCCCTCGGCCTGCGCGAGCGCCTCGTACAGGCCGGGCGGGGCCCCCGCCAGACGGTAATTGCCGGCGGCGTCGGTCAACCCGACGATCGACGTGCCGGCCAACGCCACGGCGATCCCACGGTGATCAGGCGCCTCGGGGTCGTTCTTGAGGGCGCGCCCGACGACCCAACCCGGCTGATCCGGCATCGGCCGGGTCGCCTCCAGCGTGACGACGACGTTGGCCGCCGAGGTCTCGGCCAGGTCCAGAAGGCGATCCTCGACGGGCGCGAACCCATCGGCCGAGGCCTGTAGCGTGTAAGGGCGAGGGGCGAGCGGCCCCAGCCGGAACGTCCCGTCCGGCTGTAAGCGGGGCCGGGATTCGGGAAGCTCCTTCAGTCCGAGCCGGACGGCCTGAAAATCGGTCCCGCGCGTGCCGTCGGTAAGGATCAGTTCGATTCGTCCCGTGATCTCCCGTCGATCCAGCCGCGACTCTAGCGGCGGCAGGTCAATGAGGACCCCCTCCAGCGTCTGCCCCGCCGCCAGCTCCAGATCGACGAACGCCGGCTCATGGGCTCGCAACTCGGCGTGGACCCGATAAGACCCCGGCGGCACGCTCCAGAAGAAAAACGACCCGTCCGGCTCGGTCACCGTCCGCATCGCCGTCCCTTCCAGCGCCACGCGCCCCCCACTTAAATCGAGCCCTTCGGCCGGGGCCTCATCCACGAGCGATCGGACGCGCCCGGCGATCGTGCCGACGGCCGCCGGGGCCGGCGTCGGTGACGGCGGCGGCTCCAGCGGGTCAAGCACGGCAGGAGCGAGCTGGTAAGCGACATCCCTGCCCTCGGGCAGAAGCTCCAACTCCCCAAGGAGCACCGAGCGGTAACCCGGATGCTGCGCCATGAAGCGATAAGGCCCGGGCGCGAGCCCGTCGAAACGGAATCGACCGTCAGGATCGGTCAGGGCCAGCAAGGCTCGTCCGGGGACAAACACCTGAACGCCGCCCGCCTGGCCGCGCCCGGCGAGCAGGACCTGCCCCTCGACGGCGACGCGCGGCTCCGGCGTCGGGCTCGGGGGCGGCGACGGCGCCTCCAAAGGCCCGGCGCCGCAGCCTGACAGGATCAAGCTCCCCAACGCCAGCGCCTGGCCGACGAATCGCCTGACCGGAGAGAACCCGCGCGCGGGCGAGACGGCGGCGGCGCGCCGGACGCCCACGCGCAAACTCAGTTCCCCTCGGCCAGGAGCGACTCCCATTGAATTTCGCGCAACCATTCGACCCAAACCTGCGGCAGGACTTTTTCCTGAGCCTTCTTGGCCAGACCGTCCACGATCGCCTGGCGCACCTCCGAGAGCGGACGAATGCGGGGCGGGCGGCGCTCCAACAAGGCGACGGCGCGGACGCGCTCGCCTTCGCGATACGGTTTGCGCGTCCACTGGCCCGGCGCCAGGCGCGCCAGTTGCTCGGCCGTCGGCCCCGTCAGAAGCTGCTCCTCGACGAGCGTCCCGGCCAGCGGCGAGGCGGGGGAGCTGACCCGCGGATTCAGTTCGACGGCCAGAGTCTGAAAAGTCGCGATCGAGTCGATCGCCCCAAGCTGGCGGGCAAGTTGGCCCTCCAAGCGGGCCAGGTCCTGACGACGCTCCCGGCCGGACGTGGTCGCCGACGGCCAAAGCTCAATGACCTGGTAGCTGACTTTCTGCGGCTCCCGGAAGGTCGTCTCCCGGACGGCATCATAAAACTGGCGGACCTGATCGTCGGTCACCGTGGCGGCCGCGGCGACTGTGACCGCCTCTCCAAAAACCGTCATCGAGGCGACCACGCGCTCCAACGCCCGATAAGCACGCGCTTCATCGGACTCCCCGTCGAACAGCCCATGGGTCTCGGCCCAGCGCAGCACCAGGGCCTGCTTCAGGGCCACGAACGTCTGAACGCCGCGGAAGACACGCCGCTCGTCGGCTCCGGGGCCGATCGTCCGCTCCCACGTGCTGCGGAATTGCGACCAGGGCCACGTCTTTTCGCCCAGCCGGAGCACGACGGCCTCGTCCGGAAGATCGGGCGCCCGCGCGATGACGTCATATTCGATCGTGAGATCGGGAAGCCCGTAAACCTCCTGGCGAAAGGCCCGGTCCAACCGCCGCCGCTGGGCTTCGCGATCGTCCTCGATGATCGACGGCCGCGCCTCAGCCAGGCTCAGATGGCCTTCCTCTTCTCTTTCAACGACTTGAATCAGATGAAAGCCGGCTTCAGTCTTCAGGATCGGGCTGATTCCGCCGGGGGGGAGCTGGCGCGCCGCCTCAAGCAGCGCCGGCTGCAACGGCCTCAGCCCCGACGGCCAAGGGCCCGTCAGGCTGCCGCGGCGCGGCGACTCCGAATATCGCTCGGCCAGACCCTCGAAGGGTTCCCCCTCCCGGGCCCGCCGTTCCACCTCTTCCATCCGTCGCCGCGCCGCCTCAACCTTCGCCGGAGCCATCGGCGCCCACAATCGCTCGCCCACCTCCAACGGACGCTCCAGCCGCCGGGGGCGTTCCCCAGGCGGGACGAATCGGACGGGATGGCCATCGGCATCGCTGCGGATTCGGACGGACTGACGGGGATCGCCGCTCACCTTCGCGGCAATCGACTCAGGCGTATCCCCCTGGGCCACGACGTAGGGCTCGTAGGTCGATATGAAGACGTCGCGCATATGAAATCGAAAAGGGCGCTGGTAAAGCGCCAGACGGGCCTCATATTCGGCGGCGATCTCGGCCTCCGACGGCGGCCGAATCGCGTTCGTCACGGCGGCGGCGTGCGCCGCGGGCAGGGCGTAATGGAGCAGATAGGCGTCCACGGTGTCTCGATGGCGGCGGTAGGCGGCCCGATCGGTCATCCCCTCGAGCTTCTGAACGGCCAGGCGCCCGATCGCGACCTCCTGCGAAAGCACGTCCACCCACCCCTTCGGCATCTCGGCTATCCGCTGCTCCGGCACGATGGGGACGACCCGCAACTCAAAGCCGGAGGCCTTGCGCGCCTCAACGTAGAACTCGACGCAGTCCCGGACCGAAATCTCCCCCATCGCCGTCCGGGCCACGACGGTCTGCGACGCGCGCGGCGGGACGAGCTCTAATTGCTCGGCATCGACCGGAGGCTGCCCCGACCCCGATTGCCCCCCCGCAGCCGCCGTCAGAAGCCACAGGGCAGCCCCGAGCGTCGGTCGTGCGGTCCGGCGCGCCATCGGGCGGGTAGGGCTCATCGGTCCTCCGTTGGTCTCCGGGCTCAGGGTCGCGGCTCGTTGGGGGGCGCGTCCGGGGGCAGAACCATCTCAAACCCACTTTCGGCCAGCCACGCCTCCTGCGTTTCCTCAACCAACCTCTCCCGGGCCTCCGTGCGGATCCGGCTGACGATCCAGGAGCGCACCTCGTCGAAGGGACGAAGCCGGGCCGGCGTGCGATCGATGACCGTGACCGAACGGACGGCGTGCGCCTCGACATAGGGGTCGCTGAAGTCCCCGGGTCGCAGCTCGCGGGCCGCCACGGCCGTCGGGCCTTGCAGCTCCGCGAGCGGCGTCCGCCGCCCGACGAGCGGGGCCGGCGGCGGGCCGGAGAACGGAAGCGGCGGCCCTTCGGCAGGCTGATTGATCTCCCGCGCCAGTTCGAAGAAATCATCGATCGTCTTGATCCGCTCCAGGGACTGGTTGAGGCGCTTCTTGAGCCCGTCCAGCATCTTGGCGCGTTCATCTTCGCTCGCCGAGGCGTAATCGGGCCCGGGCCGGAGTTCGATGATCTGGTAAGTGATCGTCTCCGGCTCGGTGAACTCCTCGGCCGCGTGGCGCTGGTAATACCGTTGGAGTTCAGCGTCCGACGTGAGCGTCGCCAACTTCGCCTCGACTTCAGCCGAAAGCGCGGCCTGCGCCGAGGCCACCCGCTCCGCCACGGCCAGCCGCTCGCCCCACTCCCCCGCCTCGAAGATTCGCTCCCGTTCGGCCCACGGCAGGGCCAGGGCCGCCTGAAACGGTCGAGCCCGACGCAGCCAGCGGGGCGGCCGGGCGTCATCGGCCGCCGCCCGGGCCTCCCCCGGCCAGGCCATCGAGGCCTGCCCCCACGTGATCGCGCGATCGCCGACGTAAGCCAGCGCCGTCTCGGGGGCCAGACGCGGCGCCTGAGCGAGCGCCTCAGCCTCCAGCCGCACACCCGGCCCCGCCTGCGCCGCGGCCAGAAGCTCCTCGGCTAAAGCCTGATCCAGGGCGGCTCGGCGCTCTTCGTTCAGCCGTAGCCGGATGGCCGCCGTGACGGTCTCCAGCGGGCTGTACCCCTCTTCGCGCTTCTCCGTCACTTGAATGACTTGAAATCCGTGCTTGGTGCGAAAGATCGGGCTGACCTGGCCGGGAGGCGTCTCCCGCGCCGCCTGAAGCAGCTCCTCAATCATCGGACGTGTCCCGGCCGGCAAGGGCCCGATCTCCTGACCCCCGGCCTCGGCTTCCGAATGCGCCGCCGCCAGCTCCTCGAAGGGCTTCCCCTCCTTCAATTGCTCCAGAATCGTCTCAAGCCGACGACGCACCTCGTCGGCTTCGGCCTCGTTCATCGGCACGAGCAAGGGCTCCCCCACCTGCAACGGCCGCATGGGGCGCGTCGCTCGTTCTTCCGGCGGGACCCACCTCGGCTCGCGCATCCCGAGGTCGCTGCGGATATCGGGCAGCCGCGACAAGTCCCCGGCCACGCGCTCGGCGATCGATTCGAGCGTATCCCCCTCGGCCACGACGTAACGCCGATACGTGCCGAGGAAGATATGCCGCATCGAGAACTGGAACCGCCGGCGGAAATCCTCACGATGCTCGTCGTAATAGCGGACGATCTCCGCCGAGGAGGGCTCGGCCAGGCTCGTCTTGACCCGGCTTTCGACCGCCGCCAGCGTGAGCGTCAAGCGCGCCGCCTCGATTCGCGCCGCCCGATCGGCCAGGAGCCCCGCGTCCTGAGTGGCCGCCATCCTGGCCTCGCCGATCTGATCCAGCGCCACCTGCCGGGCCAGCCGCGCGAGCCACGTCGAGCGCGCCTGGGCAACCTGCTCCGGGGCCAGACGAGGCTCCATCGGAACCTCATGGAGCCGCTGGCGCTCGATGAGCTGCTCCAACGTCATCTCGCCCAGGCTGCTGCGGGCGACGACCGTCGCCGACGGGCGCTCCGGGACGAACTGGAGCTCGTCGGGCAGCGCCACTGTTGACCAAGGGATCGCGTTCTCGGTCGTGGGTTGTGCCCGCCCGAGCCCCGTCCCGAAAACTGCCAACCCGACGATGACCCCCAAACGCACGAACCTCCGGGGCCGCCGATGGGCCATCGCGGCCCGGCCCGCCGATCGAGAGCTCACAGTCACGTGGGGTCGCCTCTGTATCATGCCGAATGGGAGACTGTCGCTGCGTGTATGATTAGCGTTCAACGCCGCGCGGCGTCCCTTTCAGCCTCCGGAGGCTCCACTCTAGCCCGCCCCGAGGGATCGGCTCAAGCCCCTTGGCCGCTTGATCCCCGGCCTCGAAGCCGTTGGACTTCCCACTCAAGCATCCGACGCGAAGAGGGGGGGTCGAGCCCTCGCGCCCCTCCCGATGTCAGCCTTGACTTACCTGCCGCCTGGAGGGTATCAGCAAGGGGAGGGGTTCGGGCCGCGCGCCAGTAGCTCAGTTGGATAGAGTGCTTGCCTCCGGAGCAAGAGGTCGCAGGTTCAAGTCCTGCCTGGCGCGCCAATTCAGCGCGTTGGCCCTTGCGGCCGTGGGGCTCGCGGCAGCCGCGCGCTCGGCCTCGGGCCAGGTGGGGGGTCAAACCGGGGCCGAGGGACCGGCCCTCGTCGACGACGTTGAGGACCTCGATCTCGTTGCTGGGGGGGTCGAACGCGCCTGGATTTCCGACTTCATCTGGCCCGCGGGCGACGTCCTCACCACGATCAGCCTGTCGGGGTCCAACCTTACGCTCGCGCCGGGCCAGAGCCCCATTGGCGCTCTCCGGGCGACGATCCCCGCTCAGACCAACCCCCTGAACCCGCTCTCGGGCGGATGGATTAACGCCGGTTTCGGGGTGCCGCTCCCGGCCGAGGCGGGCGCCTCCACGCTGGTGAGCCCCGGCAATCTGAGCGCCTTTGAGGCGCTTGAGTTCCTCGCCTGCTTCGAGCCGAACCTCACCGGCCGGGCCTTCAACGTCCTTCTCGAATGCTACCCGGGCAATCCCGACGGGACGTTTCCCACGCTTTACTGGCGTTACTTTCCGGCCTCCGGACGGACGTTCAGGGAGGTCCGCATCGACCTGCGATCGCCGTCGTTGATTGAGAACAATCCCCAGGGGTTGAGCGTCGGAGAACTGCTGAGCCGGACGCGCTTTCTTTACTGGCACTGCTTCGCCGGTCCCGTTTCGCTCTTCGCCGAGTTGCGCTTCCAGGCCGACGATATCGCCTTCTTCCCCTTCGCCAAGGGGGCCACGCCGACGCCTACCCCCACACCGACCGATGAACCGACGCCGACACCTACGCCAACCGAGAAAGCGACACCCACGCCCACACCGACCGATAAGCCCACGCCGACACCGCCCTCGCCCCGGGCCGCGGCCCGGCGATGGCGTCTCTACGACTGACGCCGCTTAAACGCCGACTCAGGAGCTTGGCGCCGCCGCCGCCGTCGCTCCGGCCGGCTGCTCGGCTTCGCCCGGGCCCAGCGGCCGGATAATCAGGATCAAAAGCGGCAGGAGCATCATCGCGGCCAGCAACGCCACGATCATGGCCAGGCCGGTGAATACGCCGAAATAAATCGTCGGAACGAAGTTCGAGAACGTCAGGATCGAGAAGCCGGCGACGATGACCACCGACGTGTAAGACATGGCGCGCCCGATGCTGTTGTGACACCGATACATCGTCGCGCGATAATTCCGGTCCCGCGGAAATTCCTCCCGAAACCGATGAATGTAATGAATCGTGTCATCGACGGCGATACCCATCGTGATCGCCGCGATCATGATCGTCATCATGTCGAGCGGGATGTTCGTCCAGCCGAGCGTCCCCAGGACGAGGACTACCGGCAGGAGATTCGGCGCGATCGCGATCGTGGCCCAGAGAAACGAGCGGAACAGAACGACGAACATCAGCCAGATGGCGGCCACGACCGTGCCGATCGTCAGGATCTGGGACTTGAACAAACTTTGAAGCATGTTGTTATACAGAACGAACATGCCGGTGATGTGGGCCTTCTCCCCCGCAATATAAGGGTTGTTGTCGAGGTGCTCGCGCATTTTGGCCAGCAGTTCCTTGCGGCGGAGCGTCTTGTCGGACTCCCGGGCGCGCATGGCGATCCGCACCTGGTCGTAGTCCGGGGAGACGTAAGGTTTGAGGACCGCGCGCGCGATCTCCTCCGGCACACGGGACCGGATGATCTTGAGGAGCGGCGTCGGGACCGGCTGGCCATTATTCACCTTCTGGACGATTTCGAGCATCGTGACCGGCGAAATCACCTTGCCCGTCTCCGGCAAATCGTCCAACCACTGATGCACGTGGCGCAGCCTGTCGAGGTTCGCCGTCTCGATCCAGTAATCCTTCCCTTCGCCCTCCACAACGACCTCGAGGGGGGTCGTCCCGCCGAGTTTGTTGTCGATCTCCGTCATGCCCTGATAGATTTCAGTCCGCTCGCGGAAATAATCGATGAATCGGTTCTCCACCTTCAACCGGGTGATCCCGACGGCGCATACCGCCAGGAGCGCCAGCGAACCCAGGCCGACCCACGCCTTGTGAGCTTCCATGAAACGCGCGAAACGCGCCTGAAAGGAAACCTTGAGCTCCGCCAACTCCCGCGGCGGCACGGCCCCCTTCGGAAACACCAGGAGGGCCGCCGGGAAGAACACAAAACACAACAAATAGGCGACCCCGAGGCCGATCGTCATCATGAGGCCGAAATCCATCACGGGCCGAATCCGGCTCACCAGGAGCGAGGCAAAGCCCACAATCGTCGTGAGCGCCATGAACAGGCAGGGGACGCCGACGTGGCGAACCGTGCGCAACACGATCTCCCGATTAGGCAGTTCCGGATGGCCGGCGTAAATTTCCCGATAGCGGACCACCACGTGAATGGCCATCGACATCGTCATGATCAAGAGGATCGAACTGAAATTGGCCGTCACGATCGTCGTTCGCCAGTCCCGGAATCCCAGATAACCCATCATGACGACGACGGTGAGGACGCACGTGAGCGTCGGCAGCAACACCCATTTCACTTTTCGGAATATCACCGCCAACATCAACAAAATGAAGGCCAGCACACCCGCGCCGAAATCCAGAATGTCCCGCTCCACGTACTCGATGATATCGGCGACGATCATCGGCACCCCCCCCAGATGGAGTTCGCCCAGAGCCTGGTGCTCATTCATGATCTGGCGGATGCGTTCAATGTCCTCGCGCCGGTTATCGATGTTCACCGCCCGGGCGGCGTCATACTCCCGCTCCACCGTGGCCAGCCGTTCCCGCTCCGCCTCCGTGATCGTCCCCGCCTTGCGTTCCTCGCGGAGCTGGCGCCGTTCCTTGCTCAGGCGATCGGATTCGGGGTTGTCCTTGAACGTAACCTGGACGGCCGTCGTCCGGCCGTCGCGGCTGATGAGATAATCATTATAAAGGGGGTTCTCAATGAGCTCCTTGCGGGCGAGTTCGTGGTCGCATTCGGGCATGAGGAGCGTCTTATAATTCGTCGCCAGTTGCATGAGCGGCACGTTCGGGCTGTGAAACAACGGCACGGTCAGGATGCTGGTGACGGATTCCACCCGTTCCATCGCCAGAAACTTATCGCTCATGGCCTTTAACTCCCCCAGGACGGCGTCGGACATGAGATCGCCGCTCGGCGTGACCGTCAGCACGACATAATCGTCCGAACCGAACAAATCGCGCGTAAGGTCGTAATAACGTAAGTCCCGATCCTCCTCCAGCACGATCGAGTCGCTGGACATGTCCATTTTGAAATTTTTTAAGTGGAAAGCGAAAAACGTCACGACGGCCGCCGTCGCCAGCAGAATCACATAGCGGCCGTCAAGAACCACCCGGCCATAAAGACGCGCCCAGGGAGAGGGACGTTCCTCGTCGGCGGGCGTGCTCATGGGTTCGGCCTCCTGCCGCGCTTGGCGTTTCGGTCCGATCGGCGACGCGGCGCCTCATCTCGCTGTCACGATAGGATGAATCCCGGTGGGGCCGATGTTATCCGCCCGGGGCGCCGCGCCGGGAAGCCTAACATTGCCCGGCGGGGGTGTGAAGCTTAAACTACCGGCGACGCTCCATCGGGCCGCGCCGAGCCCGCTCGATAAACGAGACTCGGCGGCGAGTCCGGCGGCTTGGTCCTGAGCGGCGGGAAACCGTCAGCGGAGAACTCCGTGGCGACGCGTGACTATCGCATCGAGGGGTTGGACTGCGCCGAGGAAATGGCCGCCCTGCGCCGTGAAGTCGGCCCTGTCGTCGGCGGCGCCGAACGGCTCACGTTCGATCTCCTCAACGGACGGATGATCGTCGCCGCCGAGGTCGATCCGTCCCTGGAAGGCCGCATTCTTGCCGCCGTCGGGCGCGCCGGCCTGCGGGCGACCCCGGGCGAGGCGTCCGGTAGCCGCGCCCCTTGGAGCCTCTGGGGGCGCCGTGGCCGCGCCGTGATGACGGGCCTCTCGGCGACGGCCCTCGCCACGGGCTTCCTGCTGCAGGCCGCGCTTCGGGGCGGGTTGACGGTTTCGCTGACCGTCGAAGGTCACGCGGCCTTCCCCTGGCCCAGTCGTTTCGCTTACGCCGTCGCCGTCGTGGCCGGGGCCTGGTTCGTTCTGCCGAAGGCCGTCCAGGCTCTGCGGCGGCTTCGGCCCGACATGAATCTCCTGATGATGATCGCCGTGGCCGGGGCCCTGGCGATCGGCGAATGGCTGGAGGCGGCTTCGGTGAGTTTCCTCTTCGGGTTGGCGCTTCTGTTGGAGTCCTGGAGCGTGGCGCGGGCGCGTCGCGCCATCCGGTCGCTCATGAGCCTGCGGCCGGCGACGGCCCACGTCGTCGACCCGATTTCCGGCCAAAGCCGCGACCTCGCGGTCGCCGACGTGGCCGAGGGGGCGATCGTCCGCGTGCGGGCGGGCGAAGCCGTCCCGCTCGACGGGGCCCTCTTGAACGGCCTCAGCCACTTGAACGAAGCCCCGATCACGGGCGAATCGACGCCGGTCGAGAAGCGCCCGGGGGACACGGTTTTCGCCGGGACGATCAATGGGGATTCGGCCTTCGAGTTTCGCGTCCTGCGTCGGGCCGGCGCGACGACGCTGGATCGGATCGCGCGCCTCGTCGAAACCGCCCAGGCGCGCCGCGCCCCCAGCGAGCAATGGGTCGAACGCTTCGCCCGGTTTTACACCCCCGCCATGATGGGCCTGGCGCTGGGCGTAGCCGCGCTGGGCCCGCTCGCGCTGGGGTGGACGTGGGGCGCGGGCCTCTATCAAGGCCTCGTCATCCTCGTGATCGCCTGCCCGTGCGCCCTCGTCATCTCAACCCCCGTCAGCGTCGTCGCCGGCCTGACGGCCGCCGCCGCCCACGGGGTCCTGATCAAGGGGGGAACTTTCCTGGAAGCCCCCGCCCGCCTGAATTGTCTCGCCTTCGACAAAACCGGGACCTTGACGCGAGGCCGACCCTCCGTCCGCCGCGTGATCCCGTTCAACGGTCACACCCCCGAGGAGCTGCTGGCGCGGGCCGCGGCCGTCGAAACGCAAAGCCTCCATCCCTGGGCGCGCGCCATCCTGGCCGAGGCGCGCGCGCGAGGCGTCGCGCCGCCGCGCGCCGAAAGGGTCCTCGCGCTCCAGGGCCGAGGCGCGCAGGGCGTCATCGGGGACCGGCTCTATTGGGTGGGGAGCCCTCGGTTCGCCGCCGAACGCGGCGTGGAGGCCGAAGTGCGCGCCGGTCTGGCCCGGGCGGGGGAGCCTGAGGCTCGCTCGCTGGTGGTCGTCGGCAGCGACCGTCACGTCTGCGGCATGATCGCCTTGGCCGACGAGCCCCGGCCCGAGGCGCGCCGCGTCGTCGAGGAACTGCGCCGGCTGGGGCTCAAGGCCGTCGTCATGCTGACCGGCGACCGTCGGGCCACGGCGGCCGAGGTGGCCGCGGCCGCCGGCGTCGATGATTTCGAGGCCGAGCTTCTGCCGGAGGATAAAGTCGAGGCGCTCGGGACCTGGCGTCGCCGCCACGGCCCGATCGCCATGGTCGGCGACGGCGTCAATGATGCTCCCGCCCTGGCCGCCGCCGATCTGGCGATCGCCATGGGGGCGGCCGGCTCGGACCTCGCCCTGGAGACGGCCGACGTCGCGCTCATGACCGATGACCTCGAACGGGTCCCCTGGCTCGTCCGGCACGCCCGCCGCAGCCTGACGATCATCGCTCAGAACGTGACCTTCGCCCTGGCCGTGAAGCTCGTTTTTCTTGGCCTGGCCGCCGTGGGCCGAGCCACGCTCTGGATGGCCATCGCCGCCGACATGGGCGCCTCGCTTCTGGTCATCGCCAACGGGCTGCGGCTCCTCCGGCCTAAATGAGACTCTGCCGACGACGCCCGGGGCGGTAGGCGAGGGCAGACCGGATCAGGGCCCGCCGCCAGCGGAGACGGTCGAGGAATCCGGAAAGAACCGCGCGCGGGCGATAGCATCAGCATGGCAGAGAAACCCCGAGTGCTGGTCGCGGGCGTCGGGCCCTTACCCCCGGAGGCCCCCGATCGCCTCTTCGCCCCGGGCCTGCGCCTCTGGGGGATAGCGCGGGAGTTGGCGCGGGCCGGCCACGCCGTTCGCCTGGCCACGGTCCGCTTCGCCGGGCGGCCGCTCGATCAGGCCCGCCTCTGGGACCTCCAACCGGGCGAGGCGCCCTTGCCGCTTGGCCGAGACGTCCCGCTGCCGGAAGGCCGGCTGGGGCTCGTCCTGGCCGCTGAGGCTCAAAGCTTTGAGGCGACAGCCGCCGTGGGCTCGACCGACCTGGTCAACCGCGAACTGGCCGATCTCCCTCCGGCGCTGCCCCTCTGGTGCGATTATTTCGGCGACCCCATGGCCGAGCGCCAGATGCTCGCCCGGCTCCATGGCACCGATCACCTCGTCGCCGATCAATGGGCGACGCTCATCCCCGCTCTCCGCCGCGCCGACCGGTTTTCCGGTTGTTCGCGCCGCCAGATGGGCGCCCTTTACGGCCAGTTGGGCGCCATCGGACGGCTTAATCGCTTCACGGCGAGCGAACCGCTCGTGCATTGTCTTGACCCTTGGATCGAATCCCTCCCGGTCACGTCGGAGACCGGCCCCTTTCTGCGGGGGCCCGTCGCGCCGGCCGAATCCTTGATCGTCCTGCAAACGGGCGGGTTCAACACTTGGCTGGATGTCCCGTCGCTCATCGAAGCCCTCCACCGGGCGATGCGCCGGGAGCCCCGATTGGTCTTCGCCGCAACCGGGGGGACGATCCCCGGCCACGACGAGCATTCATTCGCCGAGTTCCAGCGCCTCGTCGCGGCCTCGCCGTTCCGTTCGCGATTTTTTTCTCTCGGATGGCTCCCCCTGGACCGCGTCCCGCGCGTGATCGCCGAGGCCGATCTCGGCCTCAACGTCGATCGTCCCGGCGCCGAAGGCTGGCTCGGCACGCGCAATCGGTTGCTGGACTGGCTGCGCGGCGGCCTCCCCATCGTCACGACGATCGGCTCCGAGCTGGCCGAGGAACTTGTCCAGGCCGGCTGTGCCCACGGGGCCGCTCAGGGCGATCCGGCCTCCGTCGCCGAGGCGATCCTGCGCGTCCTGACCAGCCCGGCCGGCTATCGGGAGCGCGCCCGCCGGCTCGCCTCGGGCGAGCGCTTCGAAGCCTCGCGCTGTCTCAAGCCGCTGCTCGACTGGGCGGCGAACCCCCGCCCGGCACCCGATTTGCAAGCTTGGCGAGAAC
Organism: uncultured Candidatus Sumerlaeota bacterium; assembly: GCA_964463045.1. GTDB lineage: Bacteria > Sumerlaeota > Sumerlaeia > MVZB01 > JAJFLK01 > CAYXAU01. The sequence continues at coordinate 173,195 of CAYXAU010000004.1, forward strand.
AGCGGGCCGAACCGCCGGCCCTTTGGCTGAACGCCGAGGCGTCGGCCCGTCGCCTGGCCGAGGCGGATCAAGCCGGCCGTGAACGGGACGGGCTCCGACGGCGGCTCGACGCATTGGAAGGATCGCGACTGGTTCGCGTCAGCCTCAAACTGCGACGGCTTCTCGGCGGCCCCAGGCGCCGGGGCAATGGTGGATAATTGTGTTTTCCCGGTCCGGGACCGGCGCTTTCTCGTCGCCGAGCGGCGAATCAACCCCCGCCCATCCCCCCTAGGAGAGTCGACGGTGACCCCGCCCTTAACCGGCATCCTCATCGGGAACGAAGAGCTGCAGGCGGCGACGTTCCGGCCGGCCCGCGCCGGCTGGCGGCTGCTGGCCTACGCCACGCTGCCGCTAAGCGCCGAGGAGCGCGAGGCGCCGGGCCTCGCCCTCAAGAACTTGCTCAAGCGCCTCAGGCCGGCCTCTGACCGTCCGGCCTTGTCGCTGCCCAAGGACCAGGCGGCCCTCCATTACGTTACGCTCCCCAGTCGCGAACCGGAGGAACTGGCGGGGATGGCCCGATTCGAGGCCGAGCGCCATCTGCCGTTCAACGCCGAGCGCCACGTCGTCGCTCATCAGCTTCGCCAGGACCGCGGCGTGGAGGGATCCGAGGTGCTCCTGGCCGCCGCCGACGGGCCGGTTCTGGAACGCGTAATTGCCGCCACACGGGCCGCCGGCATCCTTCACGACGGCATCTCTGTTTCCTCGGCCTGTCTGGTCAACGCCCTCCGGGAATGCCTGGGGGACCGGGCCCTCGAGCGGACGCTCGCGCTGGCGTCGATCGGCCTGACCGGCACCGAATTGATCTTCCTCCATGACGGGAGGCTGTTGTTTTCGCGGACGATTCCCCACGGCCTGCGGGGCCTCATCCGGGATTGGTCCGCGGCTCAAGGCGGGGCGGGGGCGGAGCCCGATCGCCCGCGCCTGGCCGCGGCGGGGCGCATGATCGACATGATGGACCTGGATAAGCAGTACGGACCGGAGGGGGGCGAGGCCGCCGGAGGCCGCCGCGCGGCCCAGGCCGTTCACGCCTGGGCCCAGCGGCTGATCCTGGAGCTGCGCCGCAGCTATGACTTCGCCCGGCGCGAAATGCGATGCCCCGAAGTCCAGGCCGTGATCCTCACCGGCGAAGGGGCCATCCTCCGCAATCTCGAACAGTACCTCTACGTCAACCTGAACCTGGAAGTTGAAGTCCTCAACCCGGCCGCCGTCATGAAGGCCGGCCCGCTCAAGAGCCTCCCCTTCGGCGGATTGGAATTGGCGACGGTCTTCGGCGCCGCGATCCAGCGTCGCCTGAAGGGCGCCTACCGCTTGGACCTGACCCCCGATGGCCATTACCGCGCCATCGAGCGGCGACGGACGATCCGGCGGTTCGCCACGACGGGGACGCTGGCGCTGATCGTCGGGGGGCTCGGCGTGGCGGCCTTGAGCGAGATGCGCCGCCAGCGCGCCTTCCTCGTCGCCCAATACGTCGAGGCCACCGAGCAGATGCGCCCGCGCGTCAGCCGCCTGCGCGAGGAAGAGAAGAAACTGACCATCCTGCGGGCCTTCCTGGACGACCCGACGAGCGCCCTGGCCACGCTGGACGCCGTGGGGGGCTATCCGATGATGGGCCGCCGCGTGGCCGTCAAGTCGATCACTTACGTCAAGGGCGAACAGATCGACATCGACGGCCACGCCATGCAGATTCCCGATCTCAATGATTTCGCCGAGTATCTGCGGGGGACGCGCCTGTTCTCGTCGGTCGAAATCCGTGAGCAGAGCCTCCGGCGCGAGTTGACCAACCGGCCCGAAATCTATGTCTTCCGTCTCATCTGCGCCATTCCCCGCTTTGAGCCCGGCCGGCGCGCCCGTCCACGACCCGCCGAGGCCGCCGCCATTCAGCCGACCGTTCCGGCCGCCGGCGCCCCACCGGCGGGGCGACCGCTCCGCCCGGAGACGCGCTCATGAGCGGACGCGAACGGACGCTCATCGGCCTGACGGCGGCGGTGATCGCCCTGGCGGCGATCGTCTGGTTTCTGCCGGAGGACCTCCTCGGCGGCGGGGGCCTCGCCGGCGGGGGGCTGGCCGAGGCGAGACGCCAGTATCACGACGCCGTCGGCTGGCTCGAACAGGAGCAGGGCATCCGGCGCGAGTATCGCCGCGTCGAGGCCCAATTCCCCGAAAAACTCCCCAACCGAACCCCCGAAGCAACCTTCAGCACCGAGCTGGCGCGCATGTTAACCGACAAAGGCTTCCCCAACCCCAAGATCAAGCCCGCCGACATCACGTGGATCGAGGAGGCCGAAGACTACTATTACATCAATCTGGAGCTGGAAGTCGGCGGCTCCCTGGAACAAATGGTCAACCTGTTGCTGGACTTCCAGCGCACCGGCCTGCTCATCAACAAATTCACCCTCGGCAAGCGCCGCATCGACGACTTTGACGTCCAGATGACCGTCACCGTCTCGCGCCTGGCCAAAGCCGAAGCCGAGACCTCGGCCCGGCCCGGCGCGCAACGCCGTGGACGGGCGGGTCGCCTCTCCTGAGCCCCCCTGAGCGCGATCCGTCCCCTCCGGGGCCGAGGCCGCGCCCCCGTGGACCCGTTCCGACTAGGCGCCGCCGGCGGCCGCCCGCTTCCTGGGCCGCCCCCGACGCCGCCCCCGACCAGCGGCACCGCCCGCCTCGGCCGAGCCGGTAAGCGCGTAGCCCTGGGGAGTCTTGCTGATGTCGCTCAGTTTGGGCAGCCGGTTCGTGATCATCGTATAAAGGCTGCGCGGGTTGTGATTCCGGAAGGCCGGGATCTGCAAAAGACGATCACGGATCTTGCTGATCCCCAGGGGCCCGGACGCGCGCAGGGCGTTCCGGATGGACGCGACGAGTAATCCGCGCGGGGCGCGGCCGCCCCGCTTGGCGCCAACGGCGCGCTTGGCGCGAGCGGCGGGAGCCGCGGCGGCCTTGCGCGGTCGGCCGCGACGGCGCCGACGCCGGACCGGGCGGGGCGTCTGAATCGACCCGACCTTGGAGAGAGCGCCCAACAGTCGGCCCGTCGCTGAGGCCATCTCCCGGACGATCGGCAGCAACTCCTCCTGAAGCTGACGCCGCGCGGCGGCGCGGATGCCTTGGATCAGTTCTTCGGCTCGATCACGTTTCCGTCTGGGCATAAGGCTCATACCTTTCCTCGATTAACGCGTTGGCCCGGACGAGCGCCCATCGACATCTTCGGGCGAGACAAGGTCGCCCGACCGGGCGCGGACGACCCACTGAGGCGGCCTCAACCCCCGTTGACCCTTGCCGAACCGATGCAATGTGGCGGCCCCACCGATCCGCCGATGCGCCGCCCACGCCGCCAAGATAACACGCCGCAAACTCCGGTCCTCCGGCGGCTTGCGGCGCGCTGCAACCTTGGTGGGTGATATAGGATTCGAACCTATGACCTCTGGCATGTGAGGCCAGCGCTCTAACCAACTGAGCTAATCACCCCCTCCCTCCCGTCGCGCCGTCCCACCCGTCCTCATTCCGGCGACGACCCGTTCAAACCACGAGCCTAGGCGGCGATTTGAATAATGGCAACTACAAAATGGCCCGACGACCTCTCCGCCGACGCATCGATCGCGAATCCTCGCGCTCAGGCGCGCCAAACGCGGGCTTGCAATTCCCCGGCGCTTCTGGCATGGAACGGATCAGGCGTCCGTCCGAACCGGAAGACGTTCAGGCCTCCAAGGAAGGGAGCCATCGCCATGACACGTTCACTTTCCCGCCGGGGTTTCATGCGTCAGGCGGCCGGCGCCGCCGCGGCCGCCGCTCCACTTTTCATCCCCGCCCGCGTCTTCGGCGCCAACGAGCGCGTCGTGATGGGGATCGTCGGCTCCGGCGGCCGCGGCCGCGGCGTGATGGGCGATCTCATGGCCGGCGGGGCCGTCTTCTCGGCCGTCTGCGACGTCTTCGAGCCGAACCTGGCCAAGGGGCTCGAAGTGGCCGCCCGCGAAGGCGCCACCGTGACGGCCTACACCGACTTCCGCCGCATGCTCGAACACCAGAAAGACATGGACGCCGTCCTCATCGCCACGCCGGAGCATCAGCACTGCCGCCAACTGGTGGCCACCGTCCAGGCCGGCTACGATTGCTATTGCGAAAAGCCCATGAGCTACTCGATCGACGAAGGGGCCTGGACCGTCCGAAAGGTCCGCCGCACGGACCGGATCGTTCAGATCGGCATGCAGCGGCGCAGTTCCCCCGCCGTCCGCGCCGCCAAGGAGCTGTTCGATCAGGGCGTCCTCGGCGAGGTCTTCCATGCCCGCGCCAAGTGGAATTGGCATTATTACCGCGTCCTCGACAACTCGCCCCTCGAAGGGCTCGACGTGAAGGCCTTCATCTGGCCGGCCCGCAACGTCCGCTTCGAGCCGATGATGTTCCGCGAGTGGCGCTACTTCTGGAAATTCTCCGGCGGCAATATCACCGACCAGGGAACGCACCTGATGGATGTCATCCAGTGGTTCCTCGGCAAGGAGTTCGAACCCAAAGTCCCACGGATGGCCGAATGTTTCGGCCGCGTCTATAAAATGATCGGCGCCGAAACCCCCGATATCTTCACCGCCATTTACGAATACGACACCTTCTCCGCCGAATGGACGCTCAATTACACTTCGTCCTATCAGAATAGCTGGTCGATCGAAATCCTCGGCACCCAGGGGGCCATGGTCCTCGACGATCACGGCTGGCGCGTTTACGACGAGCCCTGGCGCGCCGACGAACGCCGCCCCTGGGAAAGCGGCAAGCCCCCCGCCCACCTCCATCGCGGCGGCATCCCCACCCGCCCCCACACGGATAACTTTCTCCAATGCGTCAAGAGCCGTGATGAACCCAATGCCCCGGTCGAGATCGGTCACCTGGCCGTCGTCGGGCCGCACCTGGCCAATCTCGCCTACCACAAGGAAAAACGCGCCTACCTGGACCCGACGGGGATGAAAGCGCGCACGCGACCCTGAGGCGCGCCGGCCCGTCGGCCCCGGCCGACTTCGGGAACGCCCCGCCCCCGGCGGCGCTAACTCTCGAATTCCTTAAAGCTCCCGTGGCGACCCGCCCCGGACGCGAACCGACGCGCTCCTTCGACGAGCACGCCGCTATCCCGTGAGGCCTGACCGATCCGGAACTCGTTGGCCAGCGCCTCCTGCAACGGGAGCCCCGCCTGCTCATGAGCCGATCGCCGATCGCCCCGGAGCGTCACCTGCGGGAAGGCAACGATCTGGCGCGCCAACCGCTCGGCCTCTTCCCGCGCCTTGCCTGTCGGGACCACCCGGTTGGCCAGCCCCATCCGCAGCGCCTCCTCGGCCCCGACGGGCCGGCCGGTCAGGATCATGTCAAGGGCGTGACTCAGGCCGATCAAGCGCGGCAGTCGGATCGTCCCCCCGTCCACCAACGGGACGCCCCACCGGCGACAGAAGACGCCGAAGACGGCGCCCTCCTCGACGACGCGGAGATCACACCACAGCGCCAGTTCCAGGCCGCCGGCGACGGCGTAACCGGCCACGGCGGCGATCGTCGGCTTGGAGAGTTCCATCCGCGTCGGGCCCATCGGGCCGTCGCCTTCGAACCGCCAGCGTTCGGCCACAAGCGCCGGGTCCGAGAGCGTTTTCAGGTTCGCCCCGGCGCAAAAGCAGCCGCCCGCCCCCCAGAGGACGGCCACGTCGGCCGCCTCGTCGGCTTCAAAATCGCGGAAGGCCTCCGCCAGGGCGCGCGAAGTCGCGTTGTCGACGGCGTTGCGCACCTCCGGCTGATCCAGGATGACCGTCGTCACCCTGCCATCTCGTTCCACGCGCACGGCCATGAGGCGCCTCCTTCGGTTTCGGTGGGATGATTATCATCGAACGAACGCGCCCGACCTCGCCGATCCGTCCGTCCCCGCCTTACGCGGGCGCGGCCGGCCCGGCCCGCCGAGGCCGAATAATCGCCCCGTGCAGCAGCCGCGCGATCGGACGCTCGCCCGCCCCGAACAGCGCCACGTCCAACGCGACGACCTCGTGCCCGCGTTTCTCGCCGGCCGCCGCCACCCGACCCCGCAGCGCGAGCCGCTCGCCGTCGCGCGGTTGACCGAAATGCCGCGCCTGCGTTTCGGTGTGAATCCACGGGCCCAGGACGACGTTGCGCGCCAGCAAATCATTGGCCCACGCCGCATAGATCGCCGGATGCGCGCCCCCCGACGCGCCCGACCAAGGCTCCGCCGCGGCCAGAAAATCCTCCTTGGCCTTCGCCGCGGCCGCCGCCGCCTCGAACGGCGCGACGATCGATCCCAGCACGCGGCCCACGGCGAGCGTCGCCAGGCTCGCCTGGGGCCGCGCGGCCTCGTCCGGCAGGGGCGCCTCCGGATAATCTTCCGCCCGCGGCGTTCCGGCGGCGGCCTCGTCCCAGGCGACCCCTCCGAACCCGAACGGACGGCCGAGAGCAGGCTCCATCCCCGCCGAGCCGACCGCGCAAAGTGTCCCTTCGCCGTTCAGCACCTCAAGCTCCATCAGGCTCGACGTGGCCGAGCCCGTCCCGCGCGGTTGCGCAAGCCGGCCGAGCACGGTCGCCCGCTCGCCGTCGTAGAGCGGCTTGAGAAATTTCCCTTTGATCCAGCCGCGCTCGATCCACTCCCGCCCGAAGGCTTCCACGACGGGTTGCATCATGTAAGCGTAGACCGCCACGCCCGGGACAAGCCCCCCGGCGAAGCCATACTCGCGCGCCACCGCGTCGCTGTGCATCCGATTGGCGGAATCCCAGGCATAGTTCCGCGCGAGCACCTCATGGGACCGCACGGCGCCTCCTGACGCAGGCTCAATCACGGCCGTGCCATCGCTCCTCCATCTTGAACATCGGCGACTCCTCGCAGCCGCCCGCAGCATTCCCCCGAACATGCTTTCTTTGCAGGGCAGCCTCGCCGGCGAGGATCATTTCAAAACCAGCCTTCTTATACGAGTAAAAAAATATCACTTTCGCAGCGCGGCCGCTCTCCCCGGAACCCACAATATTATGTAACCACAATGACATAAAGTCACAACGAGGCCAAGACACCGGGAAGAGCGTCGGATTTCTTATGTCCTCACAAGGCATACGATTTTCCCGTTTAATTGTACGTCAGGGTTCCAGCCCCTTGGCGGTTACCGTTTGCGGTTGCCGAGCCTGGGCAGCGCGGCCGACAACGCCGCCCCCAGCGGCGGCGGGAGAGGGCTGACCAACCCATGAGCCGCCGTCAAGAAGCCGTCGCAGGCGGCGCGGGCGGCTTCGAGGGCGCCCGTGCGGGCGAACAGGTCGGCGGCCCAGGCGACGTCGGCCGCGGTCGTCGCCTCGCGCGGGCGGTCCAGAATGTTGAACAGCCGGTCGGCGTCCGCGGGCGCGGCGCAGGCCGCGGCGTGAGCCACGAGATAAGAACGTTTCCCCTCGCGGAGATCGGCGCCGGGAGCTTCACGCCCCTTGGCGCTCTCCAGGTCGAGCAGGTCGTCCCGGATCTGAAACAGCGGGCCGAGGCAATCCCCCAAGCGGCGCAGCTCGGCGATCACGGCCTCCGGCGCGCCGGCGACGATCGCCCCGGCCTCAATCGGCGCGGCCAGATAGCGCCCCGTCTTCTCCCGCGCCAGGCCAAGGTAATCCTCGACGGCGAACGAGCGTCGCTCGCGCGCCGCCAGATCAAGCGCCTGGCCGACGTGCGTCCGTTCGAGGGCCCATGTGAGGAGCTCGACGAGCCGAAGGCGCGTCGCCTCGGCCCGTTCCCCGGGCCGGCGGCGGCTCAGAGCCCGGTAGGCCAGGATCAAAAGGTAATCGCCGATATTGATCGCATGCGGAGGCCCGTAGCGTTTCCAGACGCTCGGCCGCCCGCGCCGCATCACGTCCCCGTCCTCGATGTCGTCATGAACGAGGCAGAAGTTGTGCGCGAGCTCGATGGCGAGGGCGAACGGCTCGGCCGCGGCCCGCCCGGCCCCGAGCGCCTCGGCCGTCACAAGACACAGCGCCGGGCGAATCCGCTTCGGCCGCGGGGTCGGCGCCGCTTCGTCCAGGCCGAGGGCGTAGATCATCCCCTCATGAAGCACGGGGACGGCCTCGGCGGCCGCCTCGGCGACGTAGGCGCGCAACGTCGGCTCGAACGCCTCGGCCAACGTCTCCAGCGAGGGGATCGGCGCGGATCGGCTCATCCGGCGCTCCAGGCCACCAGCACCACGCCCGCCAGCGCCAGCCGATACCAGCCGAAGGCGGCCAGCCCGTAGCGCGAGACGAACCCGACGAAGGCGCGGACGGCGAACACCGCCACCAGGCAAGCCGCCGCGAATCCGGCCGCAAGCCCCGGCCCGCCCGCCGCGCCGAACAAGTGCTCCCAATCCCGAACCAGATCGTAAGCAATCGCGCCCCCCAGCGTCGGCAACGCCAACAGGAAGGAAAACTCGGCGGCGGCCCGGGGCGTCAGCCCCACGGCCAGCCCCGCCAGGATCGTCACCATCGAACGCGACATCCCCGGCCAGAGCGCCAAAGCCTGAGCCAGGCCGATCGCCGCCGCGCCCGCAAACGTCAGGCGCAAAGGATCGAAACCCCGGTTCTGGTCGGGAAGCACGTAGCGCCACTGCCGCCGCGCACGCGCGGCTTCGAAAGCGATCATCGCGACGCCGCCGGCGGCCAGCGCCAAGGCCACCGGCAAGGGAGCGAATAGGCGTTCGAAGATCAAGCCCCGCGCGAGCGGCCCGGCGATCGCCGCCGGGGCGAAGGCCGCCAGGAGCAGCGCGGCCAGCCGCGCCCCTTCCGGGTCGGCCCCGACGAGCCCCCGCCCCATCATCAGAAGGCTGCGGCGGTAGAGCCCCGCCACGGCCAGCAGCGCCCCGGCCTGAATAACGATGAGGAACCCTTTGACGCCGTCGTCGACCAGATCGAGCCCCAGCCCTTCGGCGGCCAGCACCAGATGGCCGGTCGAGGAGATCGGCAGGAACTCCGTCAGCCCCTCGATCAGGCCGAGGAGGGCCGCCTCCGGGAGTGAAATGGCGTGGGCGTTCACGAGGGGGACCTTGCGCCGGGCAAGCCCCCCGCCGCCGGACCGGGACCCGCCCGGGGCCGACGCGCCGTTCTTGATTAACCTTTTTGACCGGAAAGTTTAATAAGGGATTGAGGCCGCCGCCGGCTGACCACCGGCAACGAGGAGATTCTTGAATCCCGCCGGGGCGCTCCGGACGGCCTCGAACGCCTCATCCGCCGCTCATCGGCGGCCGCCGGACCGTCGGAAGCGGTCAACCCTCGAGCAAGTGGATCAGTTCCGCCTGGCGGCGTCGCATCGCTTCCTCCTGGGCCCGTTCATTTCGGTCGGGACCGTTCTCCTCTTTGCGGCCTCGACCGCCGCCCAGGAATATGCCTCCATCCGCCCGCTGGTCATCCCGATCGATTTCAGCCTCGCCGACGACGGCCGCGGAAGCCTGATCGCCGCCGACCTCGACGGCGACGGCCACAAGGAGTTGGTCGTCACCGCCCCCGGTCACATCGGAGCCTATCGGCTCGATGCCATGCGGCTCTGGCGCCTCGAGGCTGACGTCCGAGTCTCGGCGGGCCCGAGCGAGAGCGCCGGGTTGCCGGGCCATCACGCCCCAGGCGTCCAGGTCGCCGACATCGACGGCGACGGGGCGGCCGAACTCCTCTTCCTGGACTCCGACGGCGCCCTTCACGTCCACGACGCCCGCACGGCCAGGGAAAAAAAGGCGCTGCGGATCGATCACCCCCCCGGTTCGGAACGGTGGGAACACCTCGCCGTGGTCAACTTGCGCGGCCACGGCGACCGCGATCTGGCGCTTCAGGCGACCAACGCCCGCGGCTACCGCGTCGGTCACTACGTCGCCGCTTTCGCCTTCGAGGGGCTCGACGCGGTCCGGCTATGGGAGGTCTCCGATTTCGGCGCGCTCGCCCACGGCCCCTTTCGTCCGGCCGATCTGAACGGCGACGGGCTCGACGAAATTTGCGGCTTCACGCTTCTCGATCCCCAGGGCCGGCGGCCGGCCTGGCGATATCCGCCGATCAGCCCCGAATTCGCCGGCGGGGCGTCGTTTCACATCGACGCGCTGGTCATCGCCGACGTCCGCCCCGAGGTGCCCGGTCTTGAAGTGGTCCTGCTCGAGGAGGGGCGCAACTACGTGGGGCTGGTGAATTTCGATCGCGGTCTGCTCTGGTGGGAAACCCACGGGCGCGAGGAACCGCAGAACGCCGCCGTCGGCGAGTTCGATCCGGACCGTCCGGGGCTCGAAATCTGGTGCCGCAGTCGTCACGACACCCACCAAAAACCTTGGGTCTTCGACGCTCAGGGCCGGGTGATCTCGCGCTACGAAATGGCCGAGGTCGCCCCCGAGGGTTGGACGATCAAGGGGGTCGAAGTGATCGCCGCCATCGACTGGACGGGCGAGGCCACCCAACTCGCCGCCGCCAAGGAGCGCCACCAAAGCGGCGACGTCGGGCTCTTCGAGCCCGTCGGGGGCCGGTTCGTCGCCCGCTTCGCCGAGCGCGCCGATCGAATCTATGTGGCCGACGTGGCCGGGGACTGGAGGGAGGAAATCATCGTCGTGAGCGCCAACGAGATCCACGTTTACCAGAACCCGGCCCCCAATCCGCGCCCCGATCAACCCCGCCTCTGGAATCAGCAACACTACCGCCGCGGTAAAATGAACTGGAATTATTACTCCCCCTGAAGACCTTAGGAGGCGCGCAAGTCCGATCGCGCCCGGCGTTTGCGGTTCCCCCCGCGCGCCTTTTGTGCTAAGAACCGCTCACGGCCACGGCAAAATCGCATGAAAGCCATGACGAGATCGAAGCCCGCACCGTTTCCGGTCCCGACCCAGGGTCGGTCGCCCGGCTTCCTCCTCTCTCTGACCACGCTCGCCGTGGCGGCCGGGTTCATCGCCCCGGCCGCGGCCGGGCCGTGGCCGGCTTGGCGCGGGCCCGAAGGCAACGGAATTTCCCGCGAAGTCGGCGTCCCGACCCGATGGAGCCCGCGGGAGAACGTCGCCTGGCGCGTCGCCGTCAAGGGGGCGGGCAGTTCGACGCCCGTCATCTGGGGCGGACGCATCTTCCTCACCGCGCAGACTGAGGACGAGCGCGAATGGGTGATGGCGCTCAATCGCGCCGACGGCCGGCTTGTCTGGGAACGCGAGGCCGGCCGCGGCATGCGCCGAACGCGCGCCGGGGCGAACATGGCCTCGGCCTCGGCCGCGACCGACGGCGAGCGCCTCGTCGCCACCTTCGGGACGGGCGAACTTCTCTGTTTCGACGTCGAGGGACGGCCGCTCTGGAGCCGCCATCTGGAGGCCGATCACGGCGCCTTCACGATCTGGTGGGGTTATTCCAACTCCCCGGTGCTGCACGACGACCTCGTGCTCGTGACCGTCATCAACGAGGGGCCGTCTTACGTCCTGGCCCTGGACAAACGCACGGGGGAAACCCGCTGGAAAACGCCCCGGAAAACGCCCGCCACGAGCGAAGCCTGCGACGCCTACGTCACGCCGCTCGTCTATCGGGCGGGCGATCGCTGGGAGGTCTTCGTTACCGGCGGGACCTGGGCCACCGGCTATAACCTGGCCGACGGACGGCTCCTCTGGCGCGTCGACGTCGGGGGCGATCGGACGATCGTCAGCCCGACCTATTACGACGGCATGCTTTACGTCACCTCGGGCCAGCGCGGGCCGTTGTTCGCCATCGAGGCCGGCGACCTCGAAGCGAGCGGCCGCGAGCGCATCCGCTGGAAATACCTCCGCGCCACGCCGGACGTCCCCTGCCCGCTGGCCTACGGGGATTACGTCTACGTGATCAATGACTCGGGCATCGCGATGTGTCTTCAGCGCTCGACCGGCGAGCTCGTCTGGCAGGAGCGGATCGGCGGCGACTTCAAGGCCTCGCCGATCTGGGCCGAGGGGCGACTCTATTTCCTCAATCGGGACGGCGAGACGGCCGTCGTGGCCGCCGAGCCGGCGTTTCGCCTGCTCGAGCTGAATGAAATCGGCGAGGCGGCGGCCATGGGATCGCTCGCCGTCGCCGACGGCCGGCTGTTCCTTCGCACCGTCTCCGGTCTGGTCTGCATCGGTCCGCCCCAGCCGTAGTCGGACCCCGCTTCCGGCGAGGCGGGCGAAATCGCTCGCCGTTCGCGCGCGCGCCTGCCATAGTCCGGCCTCGTTGCGCTGTCGGCGCGACGGGGTTCGGCCTCCAGGGCGGGAGCGGGTCGCTTGAGCCTGAGACGCCCCTTTTATTACGGCTGGGCGATCGTCGCCGTCGCCTGGATCATCTACGGCTTTGGGATTTCTCCCGCCTATTACAGTTGGGGGTTCTTTTCCCCGGAGATGATCGAGGATTTGGGGTTCTCACGGGCCCGCACCGGGGCCGTCTTCGGGCTCTTCACGTTCCTCTACAGCGCCGTCAGCCCGATCGTCGGCGGGGCGCTGCGTCTGACCACGCTGCGCACGCTCATGACGCTCGGCTCGCTCTCGACCGCCCTGGGCCTCTTCCTCATGAGCCGCGCCGATTCGCTGGCCGAGTGTTTCCTCGGCTTCTCCATCCTCGGCGGCGTCGGGATCGGCTTCTCGACGATCCTCCCTTGCCAGACGCTCGCCTCCAACTGGTTCATCCGGCGCCGCGCCCGCGCCACGGCCATCATCTTCACGGCCGGCGGCGTCGTCGGCCTGATCATGCAGGAACGCATCGGCCCCTGGCTGCTGCGGAACTGGGATTGGCGCCGCGGCTGGCTCCTGATCGCCGCCATCTCCCTCAGCTTGGCCTTCGTTTCGGCTCTGTTCGTGCGGGACGCGCCGGAACGTCTGGGGCTGCGCCCCGACGGCGATCCCCCGGACCCCCCCGAATCCGCGGACCCGCCCGGGGCGGCCCCCACGACTAGCGGCCCTCGGATCGCCCCGGCCGCCACCGCGCCGGAATTCACGGCGGCCCAGGCCATCCGGACGCCGCAATTCCTGCTCATCACGCTCGGGGCGGCTTCCTTCTCGGCCACGTGGGGGGGCGTCGCGGCGCACGGGCGGCTCCACCTGGAGGACCTGGGTTTTTCGATCGAGACGGCCGGCGGGATTCTCGGGTTCATGGTCCTGATGAGCACGGTGGGGCGGCTGGCGGGTTCCCTGGGGGACTTTCTGCCGCCGCAAAAGGTCATGGGGCTTTCGCTCATCCTACAGGCCGTCGGCGTCGGCGGCGTGATGCTCGCCAGTTCGCCCGGTCTGGCCCGCTGGATGTTCGTGTTGGTGGGCCTGGGTTTTGGCTCGGCTTACATCTGCTCGGCCGTCGTCTTCGCGGCCTATTTCGGCCGGCGGGCGTTCGCCACGACCTCGGGGCTCCGGTTGCTCGTCACCGGCGTTTTCAACGCCTTGAGCCCGGCGCTCGCCGGTCGCGTCTACGATCGGCTCGGTAGCTACGCCTTGGCCTTCATCGGCTTGACGGCCTTCAGCCTGCTCGGCGCGGCCGCCTGTTACTTTTCCCGCCCCCCTCGATTACCCGCCGCCAGGTAACTTCACCCAACCAAAGGTCAGCCCCCAAAGACTCCAGGAGGCCAGGAAGTGCTTGATTCCAGGCGGTCTCCACTTTGTGCCATGTCGTCCTGGGGGTTCAAGATTCATCGACCTTGGGGAGGGCCGCGCCACGCTCGCTCGGCCCCCGCTTTCGTTTGACCAGCCGGACGGCGTTCCCCTTGGCGTTGTAAGTCACTTCGTCCATGTGAATCCGCGCGATCAGTATCCCGCGCCCGTGGAGCCGCGTCGGAAACTCCGTCGGGTCCGGCACGTCGGCGTGATTGAAGCCCTCCCCCTCGTCGGCCACGTGACAGACGACGGCCTCGGGCGTGTTCTCGAAGGTGAGGGTCGCCCGCCGGTCGGCCAGCCGGGAATCCCGCCCCCGCCGCTGGATCTCCTCCCACCAGGCCCGGGGGGTCTCCATCAGGCGCGACTTCTCTTCAAACGTAATCCCCAGGTTGCCGTGCTCGATGGCGTTGACGGTCATCTCGTGCAGCGCCGCGCGGACCCCTTCGACTTCGTCCGGCGTCAAACCCGCCTCATGGTCGAGATTGCGCGTCAGCTCGGCGATCACGTGGGGGATCAACCCCAGGTCATTCGGGATTCGGAGGCGCCGTTCTTCGCGCAGCGAATACGACTGCAAGGCGCGTCGGGCGTGACGGGCGGCGATCTGTTGGAACGCCCGGTCCACCCCGGCCAGCAAGCCGCCGACCTGGAAGGGCTTCTGAAAAAAGTCGACGGCGCCGGCACGGATCGCCGGGATCGTGGCGGCCGCGGCCGCCGGGTCCACGAGGGCCACGAACAGCGTCCCCGCCTGCAGCCGCTTGATCTCGAAGATCAGCTCCAGCCCGCTCATGCCGGGGAGGGCCAGATCCGTGACCACGACCTCGGCCGGGTCGGCCCGGAATCGCTCAAGCGCTTCCCGGCCGTCGGCGGCCAGCGTGACCTCGTAGGGGGTCTCCGCCCGAAATCGGCGAGCGAGCAAATCCCGAAGCTGCGGATCGCCCTCGACGATGAGCAAATGGCCTGGCGTAGTCTGGTCACCGGACATGGTGGCTGACGGTAAGCGTCCGCGCCGCCGCGCTCGACGTCGGGGTCCTCCTTCCGGGCCGCCCATCCAGAACCCCCCCGACCCCTGGCCCCCGTCGGCTTTCTCCGGGGGCGCGCCCGCCCGGAAGGCCGTGACACGCGCCGCAAAGCCGTGATCGTCCTTAATCTAGGGAAGCCGCGCGGGATCGGCAAGCTCAGCGGAGCCGAAGCGCGGGCGCAATTTCCATGGAAGCCGCCGATCCGGCCGTGATAAAGTCAGTCGGCCCGCGAGAGAGGGGCCTCCACGGGGGAGCGTCATGGCGACTTGGCTGCCGAAAATTGACGAGCCGGCCGACCTGCGCCGGCTCAAGACGCCCGAGTTGCGCGAGCTCTGCGCCGAGCTGCGCGAGGAAATCCTCCGCGTCACCGCGCTCAATGGGGGCCACCTGGCCTCCTCCCTCGGGGCCGTCGAGCTGGTCGTCGCCCTCCACTACGTTTTCGACACGCCGCGCGATCGGCTGGTCTTCGACGTGGGCCACCAGGCCTATGCCCACAAGCTGCTCACCGGCCGGCGCGATCAGTTCCCCACGCTGCGGCAAGAAGGAGGGCTTTCAGGTTTCCTCCGCCGGGCCGAGAGCCCGTTCGACGCCTTCGGGGCCGGCCACGCCTCCACGGCCATCTCGGCGGCGCTCGGCATGGCGCTGGCCCGCGATCGGCTGGGGGAACGCTATCGCGTTTTGGCCGTTACGGGCGACGGCTCGATGACCGGCGGCTTGTGCTACGAGGCGCTCAACAACCTGGGCAATCTCAAGACCGACATGGTCGTCCTTTTGAACGACAACGCCATGTCGATCTCCAGGAACACCGGGGCGATCGCCCGGTACTTCAACCGGATTGTCACCACCCCGTTCTATAATGAACGTCACCGCGAGCTGGTCGATCTGATCATGCGCCTGCCGGCCGGTGGACGCATCCGCCGCCTGGGCCACAAACTCGAAGAAAGCCTCAAGGGGTTGATCCTCCCCGGCGTGCTCTTTGAGGAGCTGGGCGTCCGCTATCTGGGGCCGATCGACGGCCACGATCTGGAGGCGCTGATTGCGACGCTCCTCAAAGTCCGCGACTTGCAGGGCCCCCTCCTGCTTCACGTCCTCACCGTCAAGGGCAAGGGGCGGGACTACAGCGAGTCCGACCCGATCACCTGGCACAGTCCGCCGGTCGTCCCCTTCAAACTCGAAACCGGCGAGACCCCGCCGAAAGCCCCGGGCCCACCGTCTTACTCATCGGTTTTCGTCGATACGTTGCGCGAGCTGGCCCGGCGCGATCGCCGCCTGGTGGCGCTCACGGCGGCCATGCTGGAAGGCACCGGCCTCACGAGCTTTCAGGCGGAGTTTCCTGACCGGACGTTCGACGTGGGGATCGCCGAGGCGCACGCCGTCGTCTGCGCCGCCGGCATGGCCTGCGACGGCCTGCGCCCCTTCGTCTGCATCTATTCGACGTTCCTGCAGCGGGCCGTCGATCCCGTCATCCACGACGTCGCCCTCCAGAACCTTCCCGTCGTCCTCGCCGTGGACCGCGCCGGTCTCGTCGGAGCCGACGGGCCGACGCATCACGGCGCCTTCGACCTCGCCTATCTGCGCATGATCCCGAACCTGGTCGTGATGGCCCCCATGGACGAGCGTGAACTGCGCCAGATGACCTACACGGCCTTCCTGCACGAAAGCGGCCCGATCGCCCTGCGCTTCCCCCGAGGCAAAGCTTCGGGAGCCATCCCGCTCGATGAGCCCCTGGAGGCGCTGCCGATCGGCCGCGCCGAGGTCCTGGCCGACGGCGAAGCGGTCTGCCTGATCGGCCTCGGCCCCATGGCCGCCCAGGCGATCAAGGCGGCGGCGATCCTGGCCGAGCGGGGCGTCCGGCCGGGCGTCGTCAATGCCCGGTTCGTCAAACCTCTCGATACGGGGCTCCTGGAAAACCTGGCCCGGCGCTATCGTTGGCTCGTGACGATCGAGGACCACGTCGCCGCCGGCGGTTTCGGTTCGGCCGTGGCCGAGGCCCTGGCCGCCCTCGGCGTCGCCCGGCCCCCGGTGATCCTGGGTCTCCCCGATCGATTCCTCCCCCACGGCTCCCCGGACTCCCTTTATCATCAGGCGGGGCTATCGCCCGAGGCGATCGCCGAGCGCGTCCTTGGACTGATCGCCGCCGACGCCGACGCCGAAAAGCACGGCCCGGCCGAGCGAGGAAAACCCCGGCGGCGGACCTCGGCGGCGGCCTGACGCGGCCACGCGCCCTTCCTCACGCGAGCGTCTCGCCAGCTTCGCGCTTTCCAACGTTCGCGCCCTTGCGGTTTAATGGGGATCGCGGAGTTCAGCCGGTCATGGCCTGGCGATCCCAGACCCGCCCCGGGGGGCTTGGTCTCTCAACCCGCGAGCGATGAGCCCCTCGGCCTCGGCCTTCGTCGATTACGTTCGGATTCGCGTCAAAGGCGGGGACGGCGGCCACGGCTGCGTCTCGTTCCGCCGTGAAAAATTCGCTCCGCGCGGCGGCCCCGACGGCGGCGACGGCGGCCAGGGGGGGGATGTGTGGCTGGAAGCGGTTCCGGGCCTGGCCACGCTGATCGACGTGAAATATCGCCCCTATATTCGCGCCGGGCGCGGCGGTCACGGCCGCGGCAAGAACATGTCCGGCCGCAACGGCCGGGACGTGACGATCGCCCTCCCGCTGGGCACGACCGTGAGCGACGACGAAGGACCGCTCGTCGATCTTACCCGGCCGGGCCAACGCTTTCTGGCCGCCGCCGGGGGCCGCGGCGGCCGCGGCAATCAACATTTCGCCACGCCCACCCGCCAATCCCCGCGTCACCGTACCCCCGGCGAACCGGGTCAGGAGCGCGCGCTGATCCTGGAGCTGAAGCTCCTGGCCGACGTCGGGATCATTGGGCTGCCCAACGCGGGTAAATCGACGCTCCTCAAGGCCCTCACGGCCGCCACGCCCCGGATTGCCCCCTATCCGTTCACGACGCTCCACCCGAACCTCGGGGTCATGGCTCTCGACGGCCTCGCCACCGTCACGCTGGCGGATATCCCGGGCCTCATCGAAGGGGCCAGCCGCGGCGTCGGCCTCGGGGATCGATTCCTCCGTCACGTCGAACGGACGCGATTGCTGGTTCACCTGATCGCTCCCGAGCCGGAAGCTCTGGCCGCCGCCGGCCTGGACGAAGCCGGCGGGCGCGAGGCGGGTCGGTCGGCTCAGGCGGCCTATCGGCTGATCCGTCGCGAGCTGGCGCAATACTCCGAGCGCTTGCTCGCCAAACCGGAAATCGTGACCTTGAACAAGGTCGACCTCTTGCCCGTCCCTTTCCGCCGGGCCCTTCTGGAAACGCTGGCCGACGGCGGGATTGAGGCGCTGCCGATCTCCGCCCTGAACGCCGAGGGGCTCGAAGAACTCCGACGACGGATGGCGGAAGCCCTCGGCGGATTGACCGGCCCGACGGCGGCGGCGGGCGCCCGCGGTTTGGAGGCTCAAGCGTGATCGCCATCGCCGACGTGGCGGGGACCGGCCTCGCCCTTCAGGTTCGCCGGCTCGTCGTGAAGTTGGGTTCCTCGGTCGTGCTCGGCGAGGGGAGCGTCCCCGACGGAACGGTCCTCGCCGCGCTGGCCCGCTCGCTGGCGGCCCTGCGCCAAGAAGGGGTTCAGGCGATGGTCGTGACCTCGGGGGCGCTGGGGCTGGGCCGTCAGACGCTCGGCCGGCCGGCCCCGAAGACGCTGCCGGAGAAACAGGCCTTGTGCGCCATCGGCCAGATCAGCCTCATGCGCTTTTACCAGCAGACCCTCGGCGAGAACGGTCTTCAGGCCGCCCAGGTGCTCCTGACCCGCGGCGACATGGAGGACCGCCGCCGGTATCTGAACGCCCGCCATACGCTTGAACGGCTGCTTGAACTGGGGGCGACCCCCATCATCAATGAGAATGACACGACGGCCACCGAAGAAATCAGCTTCGGCGACAACGACATGCTTTCGGCCTACGTCGCCATCAAGATGCGGGCCGATCTGCTCATCCTGTTAAGCAGCGTTGACGGCGTTTATCGCCCGGCGCCCGGCGGCGGGGGTCGGTCGTCCGCCCCGCGCCAGCGCGTCCCCGTCATCGAGCGCGTCGACGAAACGGCCTTCTCCTGGGTCAACCCCGAGCAGTCCTCTCACGGAACCGGCGGCATGCGATCGAAACTGATCGCCGCCCGAATGGCCAGCGAGGCCGGCGTCCCGACCGTCATCGCCCATGGTAAGGATCCCGACGTGCTCGACCGGATTCGAGCCGGGAACTTCACCGGAACTTTTATCCCGGCCCAGGGAGCCCGAACCCTGGCCGCCCGCGAACGCTGGATCGCCTTCGGGCGAGACAGCCGAGGCAATCGGCTGCGGCTGGACGCCGGGGCCGTCGAGGCGCTCACCCGCCGCAACAGCAGCCTCCTGCCCGTCGGCGTTGTGGCCGTCGAGGGCAGTTTTGAGAAGGGGGACATCGTCGATCTCTGCGATCCCGACGGGCGGACCGTCGCCCGCGGCCTGACCAACTACCCCGCCGACGACGTGCGCAAGATCATGGGCCGCCAGACCTCGCAGATCGCCGCTCGCCTCGGCTCCTGCCCATACGAGGAGATCGTCCACCGGGATAACCTCGTGCTCCTCGATCCGAGCCGGCGCGGCTCGGCCCCTCCCGCCGGCCCCCGCCGCGCCGAGAGCTGACGTGACCTCGAAGTTCACGCTCAGGGCGATCGGTGAGCGTCTGGCGGCTCATCGTCCCGACGTCGAGCCCTCGGAGCGAGCCGCGCGCCGGGCCGCCGTGGCCGTTATTCTGCGGCAGGCTCCGCGTGCCGGACCGGTCGAGGCCCTTTTCATCCAACGCGCCGAACACCCGCTCGATCCCTGGTCCGGCCACATGGCGTTCCCCGGCGGCCATCAGGATCAAGCCGACGAAGGGCTGGAGGCCGTGGCGATACGCGAGACGCGGGAAGAAGTGGGCCTGGCCCTTTCCCCGGCGATGCTCCTGGGACGCCTGGACGATGTCGCCGGCGGGCGCTTGGCCGCCTGGGGCTTGTCGGTCTCCCCTTTCGTCTTCGCCTGCCCGGAGCGGGTCGCTCCGCTCCGGCTCAGCGGCGAGGTGGCCGACGCCGTCTGGGTCTCGATGGATTATCTGGCCGATCCGGCCAACATCCGCCCTTATCGCGCCCCCCGCGATCCCGAAGGCCGCCTCTTCCCCAGCCTCCCCTACCTCGGGCGCTACACGATCTGGGGGATGACTTACCGGATGGTCGCCGGCTTCCTGAATCTCTTCGGCGTGCGCCACCCGGCCGAGAATGAATGGAAGGACGTGGAGTAATCCCGGTTTTGCTTCGGATCGGAAATCACGGAAGAATGACAACTCGCGGCCCGGGGGAACATCTTCGTGTCTTGGTGTCCTGGTGGTTCAGATCATCATCGCGGGTTGTCAGAAGGCCGCACCCTTCCGGACAATGAGCGTGGGGGTCGATCCCGTCAACCGCCTCAGGCGACGGTCACGTCCGGCGAAAGGTAAACGTCCTGGACCGCCTGGATCAGGGCAATACCGTCGGCCATCGGCTTCTGGAAGGCCTTGCGGCCCATGATGAGGCCCGTTCCCCCGGCCCGTTTGTTGATCACGGCCGTGCGGACGGCCTCGTGGAGATCGTCCCGGCCCGCCGGTCCGCCGGAGGTCAACAGCCCCGCCCGCCCCATGTAGCAATTGGCCACCTGATACCGGCAGAGATCGATCGGATGGTTCGACGTCAGCCGCTCATAGACGAGCGGATGCGTCTTGCCGAACTTGAGGGCGTTGAAGCCCCCGTTGGTCTCCGGCAGCTTCTGCTTGATGATATCGGCCCGCAGCGTGACGCCCAGATGATTCGCCTGGCCCGTGAGATCGGCCGCCACGTGATAATCGGTCTCCTTCGTCTTGAAGGCCGCGTTGCGCAGGTAGCACCAGAGCACCGTCGCCAGCCCCAGCTCATGGGCGTGTTCGAACGCCTGGCTGACCTCGCCGATTTGTCGGGCCGACTCCTCGGAGCCGAAGTAGATCGTCGCCCCGACCGCGACGGCTCCCAGATCATAGGCCTGATCGACCGAACCGAACAGGATCTGGTCGAACTTATTGGGGTAGGTCAGCAACTCGTTGTGGTTGATCTTGGCGATAAAGGGGATTTTGTGGGCGTACCGCCGGGCGACCGAGCCCAGCACCCCCAGCGTTGATGCAACGGCGCTGCAACCGGCTTCAACCGCCAGCCTGACAATGCTCTCCGGGTCAAAATAGATTGGATTGGGGGCGAACGACCCCCCGGCGCTGTGCTCGATCCCCTGGTCCACCGGGAGGATCGAGAGATAGCCCGTCCGCGCCAATCGGCCCGATCCGAACAACCGGGCCAGACTCGCCAGCACCCGCGGCGTCCGATCGCTCGCGGCGTAAACCCGATCGATGAAGTCCCCCCCCGGCACGTGCAACATCTCCCGCGGGATCCCCGCGCACTCGTGACCCAGCAACTCCCCGGCTTCCTCCCCCAGAATCTCGGCCACGCTTCCTTTGACTTCCATGACTTTGGGCGACATCGGCTCTCCGGACCTCCTCGCGCCGTCTTACGCCTTGGTCTCGTTCGTGCTATCCTAACCGATGGCTCGAACCTTGTAAACGCGCCGAGCGATCGTCTCCGGGCGGCGCTCCGGTCGCGGTGGTCAGGCTCCTAGAGCAAAACCCACGCCCAACCCCGTCCCCTTCTCCGCCGGCCGCCATCGCCCCTCATGGAGACCCGCCCTGCCCTCGCCGTTCCCGGGCCGCCGACGCCGACCCCTGAAGCCTCCCCGGCCAAGGCCCGGCTCCTTAAGCGTCTCCGGCGTCATCCCTTCAACGAACCCTGGTGGTTGCGCGGAGGGCATTTGCAGACGATTTGGAGTCCGTTCTTCCGGACCCGGACGGCCCCACCTCTCCGGAAAGAACGCTGGACGACCCCTGACGAGGATTTCCTCAACGTCTACCGCCTGGAAGGCGAGGAGAGGTCCCCGATCGTCGTCCTTCTTCACGGCTTGGAAGGCTGCGTGCGCTCCAATTACGTGCTGGGGCTGGCCGCGGCGCTTGCCCGGCGCGCCTGGTCCGTGGCGGCCGTCGAGCATCGCTCTTGCGGGGGGGAGATGAATCGCGCCCGCCGCCTGTATCATTCCGGTTGGACCGAAGACCTCGCCTTCGTCGTCAACCGCCTCATCCAGGAATGCCCCGACCGGCGGATCTATTTGGTCGGCTACTCCCTCGGCGGCAATCAGATCGCCAAATGGCTGGGGGAGCTGGGCGAGCGGGCCCCGGCCCAGGTGGCCGGCGCCGCCGTCGTCAGCGCTCCCTTCGATCTGACCATCTCCGGCCCGCACTTGGACCGCCTGATGCGCGGCGCCTACGTCCGATGGTTTCTGCGGACGCTCATCCCTAAGGCGCTGGCCAAGGAGCGTCAATACCCGGGCAGCCTGAACGTCGAAGGCGTCCGACGGGCCCGAACCTTTGAGGAATTCGACACCCACGCCACCGCCCCCCTTCACGGCTTCCGGGACGCGTGGGACTATTGGGCCTCATGCGGATGCGGGCAGTTTCTCCCCGGCGTTCGTCGTCCGACCGTCCTGATCTCCTCCGCCGACGATCCCTTCAACCCCGGCCGAACGCTTCCGCGCCAACTGGCCGAAGGCCATCCCTTCCTTTTGCCTCTCTTCAGCGATCGCGGCGGCCACTGCGGCTTCGTCCACGGCCGCTCCCCGCGTCACTCCCGTCACTGGGCTGAGGAGCAGGTCCTGGGCTTTCTTGACGGCCTAGAAGCGATCGCCGCAGGACGGCTCTGAAGGGCCGCCCCGCCGAGCGTCGCGCGCGGGCGAGAACAACGCCGGACCCCCGGCCGAGGTTCAAGGACGAACGGAGAGGCAACGCGCGGCGGCGGGAACGCGACCGGCGCCGCAAAAGGCTCAGCTCAGGGTCGCCCCGGCCTGAGCCGGCTCGGCCACCTCGCGGGCCGGCTCGGCGGGCTCGGCCTCCAGCGGGAGCGTCACCGTCATCGTCGTGCCGCGGCCCGGCTCGCTCTGGACGTCGATCGAACCCTGATACATCCGCACGATGCCGAAACTGACGGAAAGCCCGAGACCCGTCCCCTGCTCCGGCGGCTTGGTGGTGAAGAAGGGGTCGAAGATGTGAGAGAGGTGTTCGGGGGGGATGCCGTGGCCGGTGTCGGCGACCGAGACGGCGATGACGCGGCGATAGCGCCCGGCCTCGAACTGATCGCGCAGACGGGCCCGGAGCGTCATTTCACCCCCGCCGGGCATCGCGTCCTGAGCGTTGCGGATCAGATTGATGAAGACCTGACGGATCAGATCGGGCGCGACGACCAGCCGCGGTAGATCCGGCTGGAACTCGCAATGAACGCGGATGCCGTCGCGCGCCAGATCGTCTTCCATGAGCGCCACGATGTCGCTCAGGAGCGCCCCGATGTCGGTCTCGTCCGTCGTCTGCTCCGGCGGGCGATGCAGGTCCAGAAGCTGGCGGACGATGCGGGCGATCCGGTCGATCTCTTCATTGATGATCGATAGATGCTGAAGATTGGGGTCCGTGACCCGTCGGCCGCCGCCGGCCCGCCCCAATTGATCGCTCGCCAGGCGAAGATAGTTCTTGATGATCCCCAGGGGGTTGTTGATCTCGTGAGCCAGATTGGCGGCGAGCCGGCCGGTGGCGGCGTATTTCTCCGTCTGGATGAGTTTCTGCTGGGCGCTGGCCAGGTCCCGCGTCCGCTCCTCGACTTTGCGCTCCAGCTCCTCGGCGAACCGGCGCGCCTGCTGGAACAGTTCCGCCTGCTCGATGCCGATCGCCACGGCGCTGGCGATCGAAGCCAGGATCTCGGTCTCTTCAGGCCCATAGGCGTCGGCCCGGCTGGAAACCACCGTCAGCGTCCCCTGGACGCGTCCGACGGACGGCAGCGGCGCCACCAAGTAGGATTCGAACCCCAACCTCAAGTACACGCCGGACTCGAAGACGTCGGAATCGTCGGCCGGGCCGATCGCGCCCCGATCCGGCCGCGCCTCGCGCATCACCCGCCCATGAAAGGAGAATTCCAGCGGGGCCTCGCCTCGGCGCAGGGCCTTGAGCAGCTCCGGCGGCTCGGCGTGCGTGACCTCCAGCTTGCCGGTCGTCTTGTGGGCGAGCGCGATCCACATCCCGTCGTAGTGGAGCGTGTTCTTCATCTGGCGGCGCAGAACCTCGAAAATCCGATCGAGATCGAGCGCCTGACTGATGGCCCGCGTGATCTCGTTGATGACGTTGATCTGTTCGGCCCGCAGCCGGTTCTCCTCCAGCCGCCGCTCCAGGTCGCGCCGGCTCTCGCGCAGCCGCTCGGCCATGATGTTGAAGGCCTCGGCCAGGTCCTGAATCTCGTCTCCCGTGCGGACCCGCGCCCGCGCGTTCAGATCCCCCCCGGCCATCGCCTCGGCTTGCGAACGCAGCGCCTTGACGGGACCCACCACCCGACGCGCCGCCACGACCGAAAGCGCCATCAACGCCGCCGTCCACGCCAGCGACCCAATCACCGTGATCCAGACCAGCCGCGACTGAAAGGCCAGAAAGTTCTCCATGTCATGGACCGAAAGCACGACCCACGGGGCCGAGGCGTTCCCGTCGGCGGCCAACCGCAACAATCGCGGGATGACGGCGTAACCCACGATGTGCCACGTCCGCACGCCCCCCGCCCACGACCGCAGGTGAAACCGGCCGGGGACCGCCTCCAACCCGGCGCTGAACAACGCCTGCGCGCGCTCGGCCAGCCCCGCCGGCGCCGCCGCCGACGTGAGCAGATAACCCCGCCCGGAGTAGATCAGAATCGGTTCGTTCTCGGCCCCTTGCTCGGCCACCACGCGCCGGAGCAGATCATCGACCGGCGCCAGAAAGAAGACCCGGCCCGAACTCTCCGGCTCCGGGTAGGAAAAACAGATCAGGCGCACCGGCGCGTGCTCCCCCCGGCCCTCAATCCACAGATCGTCGATGTAGCTTCCCGGCGGCGCCCCCGTCCCTTCGGTCAGCGAGGCGAAATAAGCCTCTTTGGCGGCGAGCCGCTCGCCGAGCTCGGTCTCCTCGAGGCCCACGCCTCGGATATCCAGGCGCTGGCCCGGCTGATAACGAACGAAGGCCGCGAAGGGGACGCGCGGCCGCCCGATCGGTCCCCCCCCGCGCGGGAACTGACCGCCGCTCACGGCCATCAGCCGCCGCATTTCGAGATCGATTTCCTCCCCAAACCGACCCAACTGGGCCGCCACCTTGCTCGCGCGGGACTCCAGCGCCCCCGCCATCGCACGCGCATAAATCACCTGCGAGCCGAGGGCGATGACCAACAGGGCCAGCGCCGTCGGGGCCAGACCGACCAGCAGGATAAGCAGTAGAAACTTCTTCTGGATGCTCAGGAAGTAACGCGCCATTGCGGCCCCGCGTGGCGTCAACGACCCGCGCCGCCCGCCGCTCGTTCACTATTTCATAGCCCCGCCAAGGGCCGCCATCACATTCGACCCCCGCCGGGCCCCGCCGGGTTTGGTCGCCCGCCCGCCTGAAATTGATCGTTTATTTCAAGGCGCGCCTGGCTTAACGTGGTCCCCGCCACGACGGCCGCCCTGACCTCCCTCCGACGCCATGCCTCAGAAAAAAGTCGCGCTCGTCCGCCGCGTCGATGTCCGCGAGGCCCGCAACGGTCAGCGTTACGCTACCCTCTCGCTCAATCTGGGCCCTGAAGACGCCGGCGTTCAGCGCGAAGGCAAAATCTGGCAGGTCGATCGTCTCCTCGCCGCCGGCCGAGAGCTCCCCCAGCCGGGGACCCTCATCGAAGTCGCCTATACGGAGGAGGAATATCGGGGGGCCCTCCAATGGCGCATCGAGGATTACCGTCTCCTCGACAAGGACGAAACCGCCCGCCTGTTGCCCCGGTTCCGTCCGGCCAGCCCCGTCGACGGCGCCGATTATCAGGCCCGATTGAAGGCCTTCTTCGACCGGCTCGACCCCGGGCGCGTCTCCGCCCGGATCGCCCGCGACATTTTCGCTCGCCCCGGCTTCTGCGAAGCCTTCGCCCTCGCCCCGGCCGCCACCTCGCATCACCAGCAGTATCCCGGCGGCCTGCTCGAACACACGATCAACGTTACGACCCTCGCCCTCGGGCTTGCCGAGATGTACGCCGGGCCGAACGGCCCCGGCCTGACGATCGGCGGCCAGACCCTCCCCGTCGACCGAGGGCTCCTGATCGCCGCCGGCCTGCTCCACGACGTCGGCAAGATCCAGACTTACACCTTCGCCCCCGCGGCTGACGTCACTGACGCCCATCGTTTCGAAGGCCATCTGGCGCTCGGCTACGCTTGGGTCCGCGCCGTCGCCGCCCCTTTGCGCGAGAAGCCGCCTTACCCCGGCGCGGTCGACGAAATCGACAAGCTGCTCAATTGCATCCTGAGCCATCACGGCCAGTTGGAGTTCGGCTCCCCCGTTCTCCCGGCCTGCGTCGAGGCCTTCTTGCTCTCCGTGGCCGACGTCGCCGACGCCCGCGTGGCCTCGATCGTCGGCGAGGGCCGTCAACTGCTCCGTCAGAATCCCTCGGCCCGATGGCTTCAGCATCCTCACTTTCCGGGGGGGATGTTCATCGGCGATTGGCCGCCCGAGGCCGATCGCCGCCCCTGAAAACCGTTGCCCGACGGCGCCGCTTGGCGCGAAGCTGATTGGCCCGGGCGCCCGCCGGGCTCACCGGGTTCGGTCATGCGGCCACGCCTGCATCCCCCCGCCCATCCCCTGGCCCTGTTGCTCGTCCTGGGCGTCTGCATGGGTTACGGCGCCGCCCTGCGGTGGCAGGAGCCGCCCGTCGCCGCCGAGCCCCGGACGATTGACCTGCGGGTCATGACGTTCAATCTCCGCTACGCCAGCGAGCAACCCCCCAACGCCTGGCCCGTCCGTCGCCCGGTCCTCAAGAGCGCCGTCCTGGAGGCCCAGCCCGATCTCATCGGAACTCAAGAGGGGCTCTACGCTCAATTGCGGGACCTCGCCCAGGACCTGCCCGACTACGACTGGATCGGCGAGGGGCGCGAGGGAGGCTCCGGGGGCGAATTCATGGCCATCTTTTACCGGCGGGCCCGGCTGGAGCCGCGCGCCTACGGTCACCTCTGGCTCTCCGACACGCCCAGCGTCGTCGGGAGCAAGACGTGGGGCAATCGCCTGCCTCGGATGGTTACCTGGGTCCGCTTTCGCGATAAGGCCTCCGGCGTGGAGTTCTACCACTGGAACACGCACTTTGATCATCAAAGCCAGCCCGCCCGCGAGAAAAGCGCCGAGCTGCTGCTTAAGGAAATTCGCGGGCGCAACCGCGTCCTGCCCGTCGTCGTCACGGGGGATTTTAATCATCCCCAGGGGGGGATCGTTCATCAGACCCTACTCCACCCGCTCGAAGGCGCTCTGAATCTGGCCGACGCCTGGGACGTCGCTCGGGAGCGCCTTGGCGATCAGATCGGCACGTTCCACGGCTTCACCGGCTCCACCGATAATCCCAGCCGCATCGATTGGATTCTGATCAGTCCAGAATTCGAATGCGACACGATCGCCGTCCAGACCTACCACGAGAACGGGCAATTTCCCTCCGATCACTTTCCCGTCCTCGCCGAGCTGCGCCTGACCTCTCCGCCCGTCGAGCCTTGAGGCGCCGGCCCCGTCTGGCGTTCTCCCATCCGGAACGCTAAACTTGTGGGACCCGCAGGCCGGTGCGGCTGCCTCCCGGGGGGACCGACGCCCGGCGAGGCGTAGACTTTCGAGACTCAGGAGGCTCGGGCCGATGGAGGCCACCATCGATCAAGGGGCGGCGACGTTGAAAAAGGCCATGACGGTCGAGGAGGCGATCCTGGCACGGCGATCCGTCCGGGGATTCCAGCCGACGCCGGTTCCCGAGGCCGTTCTCCGGGAGGTCTTCGCGCTCGCTCAGCGGGCCCCGTCCAACTGCAACATCCAGCCGTGGCGCGTGATGGTGGCCTCCGGCGCCGCGCGCGACCGTCTTCGCCAGGCCATGATCGAGCGCATCCGGAGCGGTGTCCCCCCCTGCCCGGATTTTGATTACCCGCCCCGCTTCGAGGGCGATTATCGCCGCCGCCAGGTCGAATGCGCCGCCGCGCTCTATGGCCAGATGGGCATCGTGCGCGACGACATGGAAGGACGCCGCCGGGCCAGCCTGCGGAACTTCGAGTTCTTCGACGCCCCCCACGTCGCCTTTATCGGCATGCGGCGGGAGTTCGGCGCCACCGTCGCCCTCGACGTCGGCATCTACCTCCAGACGCTCATGCTGACGATGACCGCCCGCGGCATCGCCTGCTGCCCGCAGGGAAGCATGCGCAGTTACCCCGATCTCGTCCGCCGGGAGTTCGGCCTCGGCGACGAAATCGGCATCCTCGTCGGCCTCTCCTTCGGCTACGAGGACCCGTCCGTCCCCGCCAACCGGACCCGCACCACCCGCGCCGACCTGGCCGAGGCCGTGCTGTTCCGGAGCTGAAGGGGGCGGATCCTCGTCGAAGCCTTCGCCGGCCGGGCCGCGGACCCCCTCAATGAAAGGCGCTGAAGATTTCGGGCGGGCGTTGATCGCCGAGGCGGAGCGGCGGCTCCTGGCCGAATCGCTCCCGCGGCTGGAGCGCTGTCTCTCGCTCTTGACCGAAGAGGAAATCTGGCAGCGCCCCAACGCGGCGACCCCGAGCGTCGGCAACCTGATCCTTCATCTGTGCGGCAACGTTCGCCAGTGGATCGTGGCCGCGCTCGGCGGCGCCCCCGACGTCCGCCGCCGGGCCGAAGAATTCAACCCGACGGACCCCATCCCGGCCGATGAGCTCCGCGCGCGGCTCACCGCCACGTTGCGCCAGGCGCATGAAACGCTCCGGCGACTTGATCCCGCCTCGCTCCTGGAGAAGCGGCCCGTCCAGGGGTTCGAGGAGACGGGAATCGCCATCCTCGTCCACGTCGTCGAGCACTTCTCCTATCACGTCGGGCAGATCAGCTTCCGCGTCAAGACCCTCCACGGGGTGGACCTCGGCTACTACGCCGGTCAGGACCTCAATCGCACGAGAGGCTCGGGAGGATGAAGAACTCGCCAAGGACGCCAGGAACTTCGTGAGTCCGAACGTCGCGCTCCTCCCCCGATGTGGATGACTTTGTTCCCTGGCGTTCCGGCCACGCCCGGCAGATTTGAACCCGCCCTCAGCCGACGCCGATCACGAAACTCACCGACGTCGTCCCGCTGCCGCCGATGTTGAGCGTGGCGAAATTCCGCGCCCCCTCGACCTGATAATCCCCGGCCGCCCCGGTAACCTGCCGGCACGCGTCCAGCACCTGGCGCACGCCGGTCGCCCCCACCGGGTGCCCCACGCCGATCAGCCCCCCGCTCGGATTCATCGGATGGCGCCCCTCGATGGCCAGCCAGCCTTCCTCGATAGCCTTCCAGCTTTCCCCCGGCGCGGTGATCCCGAAGTGATCGACGGCCATGTATTCCGACGTCGTGAAACAATCGTGCGTCTCGATGCCGTCAACCCCCCGGACGTCGTCGATCCCCGCCCGTTCGAACGCCTCCAGGATCGTCCGCCGAACGTGCGGCAGAATGTAGGGGTTCCCCGCGCTCTCGGCGATCTTCGCCTCGAACATGATCGGCGCGGTCCGATGACCCCACCCTTTGATCCGCGGCAGGCTCTCGATCGCGATCCCGCGCCGCCGGGCGTAGCGCTCGGCGAAGCGCGACGAGGCCAGCAGCACGACAGCCGCCCCGTCGGTCACCTGCGAGCAATCCGAGACGCGGATGCGGCCGCCGATGACGGGGTTATCCTCCGGCGAGCTCGCCGCGTGCTGCTTGTTCATGTACCACGTCCGCGTCTGCGCCTTCGCGTTGCGCTTGGCGTTCTCGTAATTCAGGACCGAGATCGCGTCCAGATGCTCGCTCTTGAGGCCGTAGCGCCGGTCATATTCGTCGCCGAGCCGCCCGAATAGCTTCGGAAACGGGAACTCAATGCCGTGCGCCTCGCGTTCGTACCAGGCCGCCGTGCCGAGGTAATCCCCCCCCTCGGCCGCGCTCACGGTCTTCATCTGTTCGATCCCGACGACGCAGGCCAGATCATACCGCCCGGCCTCGATCTCCGCCGAGGCCGCCAGAAGGGCCACGCTGCCGGAGGCGCAGGCGGCCTCGTGCCGGCTGGTCGGCAGACCGCTGAAGGCCGGGTCGATCTCCAGGAAGAAGGCCCCCATGTGGCCCTGGCGGCAGTAAAGCTCCCCCGCAAAGTTGCCGACGTGGGCCACCTCGATCTGACCCGGCTCGATCCCCGCCGCCTCCAACGCGCCCAGCACCGCCTCGCGCATCATCGCCACGAAGTGCTTGTTCTCTTTCTTCCAGTTTCGCGCAAAATCGGTCTGCTCCCCCCCGAGGACAAAGACGCCGCCGGGCTGCATGATCGAAACCTCCCGCCCCAGAACCTCGGGCCGGCCGGGCCGGGCCACGCTCGCCCCCCGGTTCCCCATCTTACCGGGCGACGAAAAATCTGCCTATGTCAAATCGGGGGTGTTGAAAGAGCGGCCCCTTCCGCCCCTGCCGCAGGGTCTCCTCCAGAAGGGTCGGCACCGGCAGGCCGGCCTCATCCATCAGCCGCACCGCCGCCGGCAGCCCCAGAACGTCGATCAGCGCGCTGGGCGGGGCCCAGTTGAAGCCCGCCCCCATGATCAGGTCGATCCCGCGAATCGTCGCCGTCACCTCCCCCGCCCGATGAAAGGCGTAGCTCAGGTAACCGGCCAGGACCCGGCGCGCCAACGCGGCAGCCTCCCCCGAGGCTGAGGCCAGGATCGCCAACCCCCCGCGGTAATCCCCGACGTGGTGCCGCCGCTTGACGGCGTCGATGAAATCCAGCGAAGAATCCGCGAAGCTCTCCACCGGGCGATAAGCCCCGCTGGCCGGGTCCAGGGCAAGGGTACCCTCCGGCCCCTCGCCGAAGAAACCGCCGCCGGCCTTTCGGCCGAGAATGCCCCGCTCCATCAGCGAACGCATATAATCCGGCAGGCGCAGCGTTGACCGGGCTTCGTCCGGGGCGTTGGCGTGGATGTTGTCGACGATGGCCGCGTGAACGTCCCACCCGACCAGATCGATCGTCGCCAACGGACTCATCGCCCGACCCGTATAAGGCCCGATCAGACGGTCAACGAAGACCGGGCCGTGACGTTCGGCCAGTTGGGCCGCTTCATTGAGGACCTTGAAGCCCACCCGATTGCCGGCGAAGCCGGGCGCGTCGGCCGCCCGGACGACGATCCGTCCGAGCCGCTTCTCGCAGAAGGCCTCCAGAAAATCCACCAGGGCCGGCTCGGTGTGCTCTCCCGCGATCAATTCCAGCCCTGCCATGATGCTCGGAGGATTGAAGAAATGAAGCCCAATGAAATGCCGCTGGAACGATCGACTGCGGCCCTCGGCCAACCGCCGAATTGAAAGCCCCGAGGTGGCCGTGGCGACAATCGCTTCCTCGCCCCGCCAGAGGTCCACTTGCTCCAGGAGGGCCCGCTTGACGGCCAGATTCTCGGCCACGGCCTCAAAGATCAGGTCGGCCTCGGCGGCCGCCGCCGGCAGGTCGCTCACGTAATCGCCGCATTGAATCATCTCCCCCAGCGTGGAAGACCGAACCGACCGGATCGCCCCCTTGAGACCCTCGCGGGCCTTCTCGATCGTGCGGGCGAGGAACGTGACCTCCAGACCCGAGGCGGCGAACTGCGCCCCGCAGCGGTAGCCCATCGCGCCGTTGGCTCCAAGCACCACCACGCGCCTCAGGGGTCGGCGCCGCAAGGGTTCATGAGCCGAACGCGGTTCAAGACGACGGGGACGATGCGTGACGGAGGCCATAAGACGGGACCTTGAGAAATGGCAGTTGCCGTTCCTGAAAATTTACATATGAGCATGGAGCCTGTCAAGACTTCTACCGAGATAAGCATTGCCGCGTTCTGTAAAATCACTGCCTATATACCGTAAATTTTACACTATTGGATTGCGAATTTACAAACCACGAAAAAAACGTCGTCTTCCCCCACATTCCTTGACCGCCCAGCCGTCCGCATGCCAGATTTACAGGGATCGTAAAGAAAGGCCCCGCGATGAAACATCACACCGCCGGCTGGTCCGAGGACCTCGGCTCCAAACTCAAGGCCCTGCGTCTGGCCCGCAAAATCAAACAGGTCGATCTCGCCCGCTCGCTCGGCATCTCCCCCGCCTACCTCAACCTGATCGAGAACAACAAGCGCCCCATGCGGGTCGACGTCCTGGAACGCATCCTCAGCTTCTTCGCCATCGACATGGAGGTCTTCCGCTCGGCCTCCCTCGGCGTCAAAATCCATCACCGCTTCCAGGATATGCTCAAGGACCCCTTCCTCCAGGGCTACAGCCTGGGCGAGGACGAACTGGCCGTCCTCAGGGACAACTCGACCTTATCCAACCTCGTGCTCTCGCTTTACCAGGGCTACAAGAGCAGCCGGGCCGAACTCGTCCGTCTGGAGCGCCGCCTTCACGCCGACGAACAGAGCCGCGAGGAGGCCAGCGACCGCGCCGACGACGTTTACCTCCTGGATCGCACCGCCTACGACGAAGTCACGGAATTCCTCCAGCGCCACCGGAATTATTTCCCCGACCTGGAGACCCTCGCCGAGGACCTCCTCCGCCGGGCCGGGGCCGACGACCGCCGCCGCACGGACCTCCTGGCGGAAATACTCAAGCGGGAGTTCGACGTCGAAGTCTCCCCCCGGTCCTTCCCCCCCGGCTCTCATCTCCTCCGGCTCTATAACGAACGTACCCGCCAGCTTTTCGTCTCCAACGCCTTCGGCCCTCACCGGCTCCAGTTCCAGTTGGCCCACTTTCTCGCCCTCAAGCTCTTCGAGCGCGAGCGGATCGTCGATGGCCTCATCGACGGCTTCGGCTTCCGGCATCGGGCGGCCCCCACCCTCGCCCGCGTCAACCTGGCCAACTATTTCGCCGGGGCGATGCTCCTCCCGTACGACGCCTTCTTCGCTCTCGTCCAATCGTCGGCTTACGACATCCGCGCCATGGAGGGCGTTCTGGGCATGCCCTTCGAAACGATCGCCCACCGCCTGTGCAATCTCTCCCGCCCCGGCGCTTCCGGCGTCCCCCTTCACTTCATCCGGACGGACCTGGCGGGCAACATCAGCAAGAAGTATTCGGGCAGCGGGCTGCGGATCGACGACCGGCGCCGCAGTTGCCCGAAGTGGGCCGTCCATTCGGCTTTCCTGACGCCGTCGATCCTGCGCCGCCAATACAGCGTCATGCCCGACGGGGAGGCTTACTTCTGCGTGGCGCTTGCCCGCGTCGATCACGATCCCGACCAGTTCGGCGTCACCAACGCCTTCTCCGTCGGCATCGGCTGCCGCGCCGAGGACGCCCCCCGGATGGCCTACTCCCGCGGCCTCAAGTTCGAGAATCCCGAACGCGACGGCGTCAAGGTCGGCGTCACCTGTCGGCTCTGCGACCGCGCCGATTGCATCCAGCGTTCGCTCCCCTCCTTCCGCATGGAACACGAGATCAACACGATCAACCGCAAGGCCAACGTGCTCGCCCCCATCGAGAGCGAGGACCTGCTGCTCGTCGCCGAGACCCCCCCGGCCGATGGATGATCCCTCGATCTCATTCAGCCGTCGGCCCTCCGGCTTCGCCCCTTGCAACTTCGGGCGGGTTCGGCCAGAGTCTCCCCACTCCGGATCGCCCACGGCGGCCCCCGCCGCCGAGCCGGGCGCAACCCTGCCGGCGGAGGGGCCCCTCGTGAACGTTTACCTGGCCGAAGCCATCGGAACGATGATCCTGGTGATCCTCGGCGACGGCGTCGTCGCCAATGTCATCCTGGCCCGGACCAAGGGCCACGGCGGCGGCTGGATCGTCATCACGACCGGCTGGGGTCTGGCCGTGGCGATAGCGGTCTATAGCGTCGGGCGCGTGAGCGGCGCCCACATCAACCCGGCCGTCTCGCTGGCGCTGGCGTCCATCGGGGATTTTGACTGGGCCCGCCTGCCCGGTTACGTCGCCGCCCAAGTGGCCGGCGGCCTCGTCGGCGGCGTCATCGTCTGGCTGGCTTATCTGCCGCACTGGGGGGCGACCGCCGACGCCGATACGAAGCTGGCGGTTTTCTGCACCGGCCCGGCGGTCCGCTCGCTGCCGGCCAATTTTCTCTGCGAGGTGATCGGCACGGGGCTTCTGGTGTTCGGCGTCCTCGCCATCGGCGCCAATTCGGCCGAATTCGCCGCCTCCGGCCAGATCGATCTGACGGTCGTCTTCTCGACCGGGCTCAATCCGCTGCTGGTGGGATTCCTGGTCTGGGGGATCGGCCTGTCGCTCGGCGGGCCGACGGGCTACGCCATCAACCCGGCGCGCGACCTCGGCCCTCGCCTCGCTCACGCCCTCCTGCCCATCCCCGGCAAGCGCGACCCGGACTGGCCCTACGCCTGGGTTCCCGTCGTCGCTCCGCTCCTGGGCGGCCTCGCCGGCGCCCTCGCCTTCCGCGCCGTCGGATTGTAAAGGCCCCACGAAGAGCTCAGGTCCATTCGGTGGCTGGCCCGAGGAGCGACGCCTCCACGGTCTCGGGGACCTCCATCGGGACGAACCCACCGGCCGGATACTGGAATTCCTTACCGCCGATCCGGGGCACCTCGTGGCCGCGTATCCCGCCAGACTCGCGATCGCGCCGCCAGGCCGGCCGTCGTGGCGGCGCTGAGCGTGGCGGCGGTCAAGGGGCCGATCAGGCCGGCGGCCGCCAGCGGCGCCAGCCCCAGGTGGTGGATCGCCAGCCACACGACGTTGCCCAGAATCCGGGCGCGCACGGTCCGCCCCAAGCGCAGCGCCTCGGCGATCTGGAGCGGGTCGCCGGCCAGGAGAGCCACGCCGCGCGGGGAGGAATCCACCCCCATCGCCAGGCCCAGGTCGGCTTGGCCGAGCACGGCGGCGTCAACCCGCGGCTCACCGACGAAGGCCACGGCCCCCCCTCGCTCCTGGAGATCGGCGACCGCTTCCCCCTTCTCTTCGGCCGGGACGCGAGCCCGCCAATCCTCGATCCTCAGCAGGCGGGCGATCGCCCGCGCCGTCGCCTCGCCCTCGGGCGAAATCAACGCTGTCCTCACCCCTAAGGCGTGCATCTCCTCGATTGCGCGCGCCGCACCGGGCTTGATCCGGTCAGCCACGGCGAACCCGCCGAGCAGCGCCCCCCCCGGCATCCCAACGCCAAGGAGACTCTCGCCCCGATGCTGACGGCGCAATAAGTCAGGCGAGAAACTCTCCAACGCCACGCCGTGCGCCCGAAGAAACTCAGCCGAGCCCAGGGCCAGCAACGCTTCCTCGGCGATCGCCCCCTGGCCCGGCACGCGCCGGACGCGACCGACCGGGCGCGGCAGGATGCCCTGCGCCCGCGCGGCCGCCAGAACGGCCTTCGCCAGCGGCTCGCCGCTTTCGGCCATCAAGGAGGCCGCGGCGTCCAGCACCTCGTGGACGTCATGGCCCTCGGCCGCCGCCACCTCGGTGATCTCCGGCTCGCCACGGCTGAGGGCCCCCGCCTGGTCCAGGGCCACCACGTGGATCGCGGCGCCGCGTTCCAACGCCTCGGCCGAACCGGCGACGATCCCGCGCCAGGCCCCGCTTCCCAAGCCGGCCCAGATCACCGGCCGCGCGACCAGCGCCCAAGCCCCCGGCGCCACCGTCACCCAGACGGCGATCGCCCGCCCCACGGCTTCCTGAACGCCCGAACCCACAGCGAGGGCCGCCATCCCGGCGACCACCCCCAGCCCGCCGGCGACGGCCACAATCGTCCCCGCCCAGGCTTCCGCGCGCGCCTGGAGCCGAGCGCGCGTTCCGATCGCTCCACGGAGCCGATCGATCGCGCGCGCCCACAGCGTCGCCTCGCCGGCCGCCTCGACGACGAACGTGAACGGACCCCCGGCGTTCAACGTCCCGGCGTAAACGGGATCGCCTTCACGCTTGAAGGCGGGAGCCCCCTCGCCCCGGAGAAAGGCCTCAATCACCACGGCCTCGCCCGTCTCAAGGCGTCCGTCGGCCGGAAGCCGCTCTCCGGGCAGCACCCGACACCGTTCGCCCCGCCGCAGCTCCGAGGGAGCCGCGCCCGAGACGTTCCCCCCGACCAGCCGATGCCCCCGCGAAGGCTCCAGCCGCCCGAACGCTCGCAAGGCTTCGCTCGCTCGGAAGGTGGAGACTGCTTCCAGCCAACGGCCCACGCCGGCCAGGGCCAGCAGCGCCGTTGCCGTCACAAAAGCCGACGTGGCGGCGGCAGCCTGAAGCGTGAGGGTCATCCCCTGAAGCCAGGCCGCCGCCACCCCGCCGGTGATCAACGCCTCGCCGCTCAGCCGTCGGGACCGCAGATCGGCCCAGCTCCGGCGATAGAACGGGAGCCCCGCCCAGATGTGGATCGCCGAGGCGAGCCCGGCTTCCAGCCACTCCAGCGGGAGCGGCTCCATCAACCAGATCACGCCCGACGAGGCGGCGGCGACGAGGGCCCGTCGTCGATAGTCTTCGGCCCCGCAGCCCGGTTGTTCGGCCTGGGCTCCGAGAACGCCCTCGGGGAAGGCGCGCAGAACCTCGCGACGCTCGTGCGTCCCGGCGCGGCGGCCGACCCAGCGCGACCAGACGGCTTCGGAAAGGGCCTCCAGTTCCATCGGCGTCGTGTCACCCGCGTGGGATCGGCCGGGAGGCTCTGATCCACGCTTCCTCATCCGAAAATATATCACGCTCCCCAGGAACCGACTTATCGATGCGGGGCCGGGGAGGATCGGACTCTCCCGGTCGGCTGAGGCGTTTATCCGCGGCCGGGCCGCATTAAGCTCAGGCAGGCTCCAAGGGGAGTGTGGTAGACTCCGGAGGGTTGTGAGCATGCAGGAGGCCGCCAGCGAGATTGTCGTCGTCGGGGCGGGCCCCGCCGGGCTGGCCACGGCTCATGAACTCCAGGCCGCCGGCTTGAAGACGCTCATTCTGGAGAGGGGCTGCCTTGCTGAGCACATCACCCGCTTCCCCGTCTATCTGACCTTCTTCTCGACGGCCGACCTGTTGGAATTGGCCGGGTTTCCGCTGATCATCGCCGGCGAGAAGCCGACCCGCCGGGAATACCTGACCTACCTGAGGCGGTTCGTCCGCGAGATGAAGCTTGAGGTCCGGACCGGGTGGGAGGTGACGGAGCTGGAGGGCGAAGTGGGCCGGTTCCTCGTCCGAGGCCGGACCCGCGTTGGCGAGCCCTTCGAGGTCGGGGCCGAGCGGGTCGTGCTGGCCACGGGCGCTTTCGCCACGCCCCAGCGGCTGGAGGTGCCGGGGGAGGACCTGCCCAAGGTCAGCCACTACTATCACGAGGCGCATCCCTATTTCGGCTCGAAGGTCCTGGTCGTGGGAGGGCGAAACTCGGCGGCCGAGGCGGCCCTGGAATTGTGGCGGGCCGGCGTGGAGGTTTCGCTCTGTCACCGGGGGGCGCAGTTGGGTTCGCTCAAGTACTGGCTGGGGCCGGATATCGAAAATCGGATCAAAAACGGCGAGGTTGTCGCCTACATGCCGGCCCGCGTCGCCGAGATTCGCCCCGCCTCGGTCCGGATCGACTGGGAAGGCCACGGCCCGATCGAGATCGCAAACGACTTCGTGCTCGCGCTGACGGGCTACCGGCCCGATCCGGCCTTCCTCGCCCGCATGGGGATCGGCTACGACCCGGCGACGGGGCGGCCCCGTCACGACGACGCCACGCTGGAGAGCGATCGGGCGGGGGTTTACCTGGCGGGGGTTATGCTTGCCGGAAACGTCAGCAGTGAGATATTTATTGAGAACTCCCGGACGCACGGCCGGCAGATTCTCGCCCATCTGCGCAACGGAGGTTCGGGGTGAGCCACCGCGTCATCGAATCCAGCGAGCGCATCATCGAGGCGCTCTATCGGATCGTCCACACGATTCAACAGGTGGCGGACCTGCCGACGCTCCTGGCGACCATCATGGCCGAGAGCAAGGAACTCCTGGAATGCGAAACCAGCTCCTTGTTCCTTTACGATCCCGAGCGCAATGACCTGTTCTTCGAGGTCGTGATCGGCGATCTCAATCAGGAGGCCAAGCAGATTCGCGTGCCGATGGGGGTGGGGATCGTCGGCGCGGCCGCCGCCGAACGCAAGACGCAGATCGTGCAGGATTGCTCCAAGGACGCGCGCCATTTCGGCAAGGTCGATAAATCCAGCGGCTTCGTCACGCGCAATCTGATCGCCGCGCCGATGATCCGCAACGAGCGCTTGATCGGCGTGCTCGAAGTGCTCAACAAGCTCAACGGGGAGGCCTTCGATGAAATGGACGCCCGCGTCATGGAGATCATGGCCGAGCACGCCGCCGCCGCCATTGAGAACGCCCGCCTCATCCAGGCCAACATCCGCGCCGAGCGCCTGGCCGCCCTCGGAACGGCCACCGCCAGCCTCGCCCACTACATCAAGAACATCCTGACCCCCCTGCACGGTTCGACGAGCCTGATCGACATGGGGCTGGCCAACCAGAATTTCGAGATCGTCGGCGAGGCCTGGCCGATCATGAAGCGCGCCACGACCAAGATCGGCAAGCTCGTCCAGGACATGCTCAGCGTCTCGCGCGAGCGCGAGCCCGAACGCGCCGAAGTCGATCTCAACCGCATGATCGGGGAGATCCTGGCCGACTGCCAGCGCAAGGCCGCGGCCGCCGGCATCGAACTTAAGGCGGCCCTCGACGACCGCCTCCCGCCGGCGATGCTCGACCCCAATCGAATGCATGACTCCATCCTCAACCTCATCGGCAACGCCATCGAGGCCCTGGAGGAAGCCAGGACGGCCGAAGGGCGGATTTCCGCCACGACCCACTTTGACGCCGAGCGCGCCGAGATCACCATCCGCATTGAGGACAACGGCCCCGGCATGCCCCCCCACGTCCGCCAGAAAGTCTTTGAGCCGTTCTTCTCGACCAAGGGGAGCCGGGGAACCGGCCTCGGCCTGGCCGTGGTCAAGAAAACCATGGAAGAGCATGGCGGGTCCCTCCGCCTCGACACCGAGGTCGGCCGCGGCACCACCTTCACGCTCAAGGTCCCTCACCTGCCCGTGGAGCCGGAGGTCGAGGCCGCCGCGCCGGATGGATCAACGGACAGCTAAGCTGAGGGCATGGCCGGCCACTCCAACGCAAAGACGCAGAGAAATCGAGCGGAGAAACGGGATGAAGGCGTGATTTCAGAATTCTTTGTGTCTCCGAGCCTTCGTGGATCGTCTTCGAATGACTTTCTTCCCTGATGGCAACGGCTCCTCAGCCCGCCGCGATCGAACCTCCCTCGTCGGAGGGTGAGCCTTCGCGCGGCCCCTGGCTTCATCACCTCGTCGCCGCCCTCCTCTTCGCCGTCGCGCTTTTTTTCACGCTCTGGTTTCTGGTCACCAACGACCGGCTTTTCGGCGTCTTCGGTCAGCTCTTCGGCGCTTATGCCTGGGGAGATGGCCCGTGGCTTTGGATCGACCACGCCTATAGCCTGGGAGCGCTCTTCGTTCTGGTCATCCTCGGTTGGTTCTTCGTCGAGACCCTGGAGGTCTATCTCCCCGAGCCCCCGCTCGCCGCCGTGAGTTTCATCCTCGGCGCCGGCCTGGCGGGGTTTCTATTCGAACTCCTGGCGATGGCGGGGCTGCTGGCCCGGCCCTGGGTCTTCATCGTCCCCGGCCTGGCGATCCTCGCCCTGTGGCCGCTGACCGTGCTCGCCACGCGGCGACGGCCGGAGACGGGCGAAGGCGGGGCCGGCGGCCGCGTCGAGCAGGCGATGCGGCGGGAATACGCCCGCGAACGGCTCCGCGGGACGTTGATCCACCCCGTCGGCGCCGGCCCGCGCCTCTTCCAGGCCGTCGCCTTCGGGCTCCTCGCCGCCCTTACGCTCCTCTCCTTCTACCACGCCGTCCTCTACCCCGAGGTTTACTGGGATTCGCTCATCCTCTACCTCGGCTATGCCCGGATGATGTTCCTCGAGCGCGGGATCGTCGAAAAGGTCGTCGCCCAGGTGGGCATCGGCCTCGGGGCCAATTACCCCCATCTCTACGCTTTACTGGGCGCGGCGGCGGCGGCGGCGGCCGATCATTGGACCGAACTGCCGCAACGCTG
Organism: uncultured Candidatus Sumerlaeota bacterium; assembly: GCA_964463045.1. Classification (GTDB taxonomy): domain Bacteria; phylum Sumerlaeota; class Sumerlaeia; order MVZB01; family JAJFLK01; genus CAYXAU01. Next base: position 212,921 of record CAYXAU010000004.1, read on the forward strand.
GATCGCCCCCGCCTGCGGTCTCGCCTCGACGATCCTCGTCTACTACACCGTCCGCCAATTGACCCGCCACGTGAACTTCTCCCTTGCCGTCACGCTCCTTTACCGCGCCACGCCCCTCGGCATGGCCTACGATCAGTACGCCTCGGATTACGCGGTCGCCCTCGCCCTCACGGCCGCCTTCCTCTATCTGGCGCTCCTCTACGTCGAGACGGGCCTGCGCGGTTACTTCATTCTGGCCACGCTCCTCGTGGCGCTCGCCATGCATCTGAACTATTTGATGGGCCTTCTCTGGCTGCCTTGGGGGGGGATGATCCTGGCCGCGCACGTCGGCCTGCCGACGCCGGAGGACGAGGAGACCGAAGCCGCCGCGCGCGCCTACCGGCAAGCGGCTCAAACTCCCCGCCACGAGCTGGACCGCGAGTTCGGCGCCTTCCCGGAGGCTCCCTGGACTTATCATCGGCGGCGCCCCGGCCTCGGGGCCTTCCTGAGGAGCCGGACCTTCGGCCTGACGCTCATCGCCTGCCTGGCCGTGGCTTCGACCTGGCACGTGCGCAATTGGGTCGTGACGGGCAACCCCGTCTACGCCTTCTTCCCGAGGATCTTCGGCGGGCGAAACATCAACCCGGAAGTTCTGGCCTCGGCCGAGGAGGAATGGACGCGCAACGGGGCCGGCATCGGCTCCCTCGCCGGCGATCTGCCCGGTCGCGTGCGCGCCTCGTGGCTGTATTTCGTCGGCGTCGGTCGGGACGAAGCGGGCGCGATTCGATTCCCGGCGGCCTGGCGGCTTCAGCCCTTTTTCCCGGCCTTCGTTCTCGCCGGCGCGTTGATTTTCCTGGCCCGGCTGGCGGCGGCGCCGTGGACTTACCGGGCCCTCGCCCGCGGGCGCGTCGCTTTCTTCGACCCCGCGCTGCGTTTCGGCGCCTTAAGCGTTCTCTTCGCGGCGGCGCTTCTGGCGTATCACTACGTCCTCGCCCCGTTCTATCTTTACCAGATCATTATGATTCTGCCGGCCTTCGCCGTTCTGGCCTCTTATGCCTACCCTTACTGGCGTCTCAAGGGCTGGCGGAGCGCCTGGGGGGGGCTCGCCCTCGTCGTGGGGGTGATCCCGGGGCTCGCCATGGGGTTGATGGGGTTCAAGGTCTTCAGCGTCCCGGTCGGGCCCGAACGGCGGGAGCCGGCCATCGATCTGACGGTCTTCCGCAACCCCAACCCGGACCGGGAACGGTTCTACCGCTGGCGGTTCGGGGACGACGCTGTGATGTGGAGCTACATCAATGAACGCCTTCAAGGGGAAAAGATTCTGACTCACGAAAACCGTCACCTGGTCTTTGATCCGAGCATCACCCTCGTTCACCTGGATGATTGGGCCATGCAGCAGCTCTGGGACCAGCCCGCCCGGGAGAAAGTCCGGTTCCTCAAGGAGCTCGGCGTTCGCTATTACCTGCGGGTTCCCAACGAGGTCAATCATCCGATCAACGCCCGGATGGGCACGCCGGAATGGGAACGGCTCGGTCTCATGCGCCCCGACGCCGCCTTCGACGGCAACGTCCTCTTCCGCCTGGAGTGACCCTCGCTCCGATGGGAACCGCGCCGATGGCCGACGCCGAGCCGCTGCGATGGGGCATCCTCGGGGCGGCCCGCATTGCGGCAAAGGCCTTGATCCCCGCCCTTCGCCGGGCGGGGGCCGAGGTTCGCGCCGTCGCCGCCTCCTCGGCCGACCGCGCCCAAGCCTTCGCGCGCGCCCACGGCCTCCCCCGCGCTTACGCCGGCTACGATCGCTTGCTCGCCGACCCCGATATCGAGGCCGTCTATCTGCCGCTCGCCAACGGCCTTCATGCCCGATGGGCCGTCGAAGCCGCCCGGGCCGGCAAGCATTGCCTGTGCGAAAAGCCGCTGGCCCTTTCCGCCCCCGATGCTGAAGCGATGACCCAGGCCTTCGCTTTGGCGAAACTGCGCCTGATGGAGGCCTTCATGTGGCGGCACCACGCCCAGGCCCTCTGGTTGCGCGATCAGGTCCGGGCGGGCCGACTCGGCCGGCTGGAGCGCATCGACGCCACCTTCGCCTTTACGCTGGATCGGTCCGGCGATTATCGCTGGAGCCGCTCCCAGGGGGGCGGGGCCCTTTGGGATGTCGGCTGCTACGCCGCCAACGCCGCCCGCTACTTCTTCGACGCCGAGCCGCTGGCCGTGGCGGCCCGCGGGCACTTCACCCCCGGCCCCGACGGCGTGGACGCCGCCGCCGCCGGATGGCTCGATTTCGGCCAAGGCCGCCTGGCCGTCCTGAGCTGCTCCTTCCGAGCTTCCTTCTGCCAGGGGCTTGAGCTTCTCGGAACGGAGGGACGCGCCTGGACCGCCAAACCCTGGCTCCAGACGGATGAGCCGACGCGACTGCTCATCGAGCAAGACGACCGACGCAGCTTTCAGGAGTTTCCAGCGATGAACAGCTACGTGGAAATGGTGCGGCGCTTTACGCGCGCGGCGCGGGACCCGGCGGCCTCGCTCGAACCCGGCGAGGACGGCCGCGCGCAGACGGCCGTCATGGAACGCCTGCTGCAGAGCGCGCAAGAGGGCGGTCGCCCCCGGGGCCTCGACGATGCGGCTTGACGCCGATCGCGTCCTGGCGATCACGGGAGCTTCCCGCGGCATCGGCCGGGCCGTGGCGCGCGAGCTGGCCGCCTGCCGGACGCGCCTGGCTCTCCTGGCTCGATCGGCCGAGGCGCTGGCCGGATTGGAAACCGAGCTTCGCCGGTTGGGCGCCGCCGATGTCTTCCGACAGGCGGGCGATGTCGGCGACCCCGCCGTGACCGAGGCCTGGCTCACCGAGATCCTCAACCGTTGGGGCCGGGTCGATGCCCTGATCAACAACGCCGGCGTGGGGATCATAAAGCCCGTCGAGGCGCTGACCGACGACGACATTGAGCGCACGCTCCTCACCAACCTCATCGGCCCGCTGAGGCTCATGCGCGCCGCCATCCCCCTGATGCGGCGTCAGGGGAGCGGCCACATCGTCAATATCTCCTCGATCGCCGGAGAAGTCGGCTTTGCCGGCGGGGGGGCCTATTGCGCGAGCAAATTCGGGCTTCAGGGGCTGAGCGAATGCCTGATGGCCGAGGTCCGGCGCGACGGCCTCAAGGTCAGTCTGGTCTGCCCCGGCTCGGTCGATACCCGTTTTGACGCCGCTCGGCCCGGCGAAGACGCCTCTTGGAAAATCCCCCCCGAGGAGATCGCGCGGACGATCCGGTTCCTCCTCGAATCACCGGACCGGGTCATGGCGTCCAAGATCCACCTCCGGCCCACGCTTCAAGGAAAGCCGTAAGCCTCGCCCCTACGCGCCAGAACGAGCCGCCGGCGGCGGGGGAAGCCTCGACAGCCTCAACCCGAAGGCGGAAAATCCAGCCTGATGAGAGCCACGAGCCGCATCCCGCCGCGCCGGGCCGCCGGTTTGACCTCCGGGATCGCCCTCGCCCTCCTCGGCGGCTGTCTTCTGTGGCCGGGCGGTCAAAACGACCCCCGAAGGCATATGAATCTCGTGATTGTGTTGGAGGGTTTACGGCCGGGGGACGTGAGCCCGGAACTCACGCCTCGGATGGCGGAGCTGGTCCGTCGGGGGACCTTTGCCGAGGAGCACCGCGACGCCTATCCGCCGGAGACACACGTCGGCGCGGCCTGCCTCGGAACGGGAACCTATCCGGCCCGGCACGGCATCCTCGGGAGTCGGTTATTCTTGCCCGAGATCGGCGGCCCGGCCATCGACGCCGCCGATGCGACGGCCCTGGAACGCCTGGATCGATCGATGGGCGAGGACCTGGTCACCGCGCCGACGCTGGCCGAGGTGCTGGCCGCCGCCGGCCGCCGCCTCGTCGTCGTCAGTTCGGGCGATCCCGGCTCGGCGCTCCTCCTTGACCCGCGGTTCCGCGGGGCCGGCACGTTCCAGACGGAGCTGATTCGGCCCGAGGGGCACCTGCCCCGTCTGCTGGAGACGTTCGGAGCGACGCCCGCCGAGGCCGTCCCCAATGTGGCGCGAGACCGCCGGGCCGTGGACATCCTGCTGGGCTACGTGCTTCCCCGGTTGGAACCCCACGTCGTCTTCCTCTGGCTCTCCGAGCCCGGCCACACCGCCCGCGCCACGGCGCTCCGGCCGGAGCCCGTCCGGAGGGCTCTGGCTCACGTTGACGCCGAGATCGGGCGGCTGCTCGATGGGCTCAGGCGTCAGGGGCGGTTGGGCCGGACAAACGTTTTCATCCTCTCCAGCGGGGCCTGGGACGCGCGGCCGCTGGAGCAAGCGCTCAGCCGCGAATTGATCGAACGCGGCTGGAAGGCCGCCGAGGGCTCGCCCGACGTGGTGATCGCCGGCGGCGGCATCCACCTGCGAGGTGCCGAAACCCGCGCCGTCCGGGAGATCGCCCGGAGCCTGCTGGCTTCCCGGCCCGATGAGGTCATCTTGACGCGCCAGCCGCGGCCGACGCACCCGGAAGGCTTCGTCCCCGGGACGCTCTCGCTTGAGGTCATGCGGCTGGATCATGCCCGGGCCCCCGAGGCGTGGGTCGGGCCGAAAGATTTTGACGGCGTCTTCTTGGCCGCCGGGCCGGACATCAAAAAGGGGTTGAGGAACCCCCTGCCGACCTCGGTCGTCGATCTGGCCCCGACGCTCTGCCGCCTCAACGGCCTGTCCGTCCCGTCGATGGACGGCCGCCTCCTGGAGGAGATGCTCCGTGGCGGGCCGAACCCATCGCGCGTGCGCCCGCTGCGGCGGACGCTCCGGGCCGCGGCGGCCTCCCCCGGCGTTCCCTCTTGGGATCTGGAGGAAATCGCCGTGGGCGGCCATGACTACCCCCATCACCTCTACCGCCGATGAGGCCCCGGCTTTTCAGGTCTGAGCGAAGAACCACCCAGTCATCAAGAGCACCAAGAAATCGATTCCCCGTCGCCCCTCTCTTCGTGTCTTTGTGCCTTGGTGGTGAATGCTCTTCCTCGCGCATCCCGCGGCGTCACTCGGTCCTCTGTCCTCCCGGCTGGGCGCTCGGCCGTTCCTGGCCCGGCTGCTCGGCGGGCGGGATCGTAAAGCGGTCAACCACCTCGCCGAATTCGCTTACAGCCTGAAAGCGCAGTTCGGCGGCGTCAGCCTCCATCCAGCCGAACGCCCGCGCCTGATTGTAGCCGACGAGGCGCCCGGGGTCGTCGGGAATGGGGTCGGTCGTCAGTTTCCCGCCTGAGCCCAGCGTCACGTGCGGGACGCCGCGGGCGTCGGCCCACCGCTCATAGACGTGATTGTGCCCCGCCAGCACGAGATCGACCCCCGGCGCGCGACTCAACAAAGGCTCGAGTAAGCGCCTGATTTCCGGGTCGGGGCCGTGATCAATCTGCGAAGCCAGCATCGGGCGATGCAGGATAAGGACGCGGTGACGCGAGCGACTCTCTTCCAGCGCGCGGCCCAGCCAGTGAAGCTGTCGCGGATCGTCCGCCAGCGTTTCCGAATCCAGAACGAAGAAGGTGATGAGATCGTCGCCGAAGGCAACGGAGTAATACGGGCGGTTGCGCATGTGGAGGAACGGCGTGTTCAGCTCCCCGGCCCGGCGATCCGGCGTATCGTCGTCGTGATTGCCCAGGGCCGCGAAGAAGGGAACCCGCGCCCGGACGAGCGGGGCATAGGGCCGGAGAAACCGATCGTTCACGGCGATCGGAAACGGTTTGACGCCATAAAGGTTATCCCCCAGAAGAAAAACCGCCGAGAGCCCTCGACCGCGATGGAGTTCTTCCACCCGCGCGCCCACCCGGCGCTGGCCGTCGTCACCCGTCCCCGTATCCCCGGCGAAGGCGAACCGGAGCGGCGGCGGCCCCGAGGCGGCGGCCGTTGGGCCCCCGCGCTCATAAATCAACAGATCCTCGCCCGCGACCCGAACCTTGAACCCCCGCTGATAGCCGGCCTGCCGGGCCTCGGCGGCGAAATCATCTTGATCCTTCTCGCGAGCCACAATAAGGCGCGGGAGAGTCTCCGGCGCGGCGAACGTCTCCGGCGCGTCGTCGTATTCGACGACGCGATAGTGCCCATAAACGTGGTAGTGGGGCCGGGCGGCCTCGTCCAGCGCCCCGATCCGGGTCTCGTCGGGCCTCAACAGGTAATCCATCCCCCGAGCGAACAAGCGGCTGCTGTTGCGCGGGCTGCGCGCCCCTTGAACCGCCGTCAGGTAGGCCAGATCGACCGTGAACATCAGCCCAATCAGCAAGGCGATCAGCCCCCGCGCCGTGGCGACGCGCGCCGCCGTCAAGCCCAATCCGCCGATGACCAGCGCCGCGACGATGAGAATCCCCGCGTGAAGCTCCTCGACGTAAATTTCGGCCTCCCAGAACAGCTCCGGCCACTTATACGGGATCAACCCCAGCGTCAGAAGCCCGCCGGCGACGAAGAGCCCCACCCCCAAGGCCACTTTCGGGGCCCAGCCGGCCAGCCGACGCACGGAAAGGACCTCCTCGGCGTACCATCCGACCAGCAGCGCCAACGGCGGCAGCACCGGCAGCAGATACTGATGCCGCTTTCCGGTCGAAAGATGCAGCGCCAGCAGCGGAATGACCGCCCAGGCCAGGATCGGCCGAAGCCCCGGCGGCAGGCCGGCCTTGCGCGAGCGAACCAGGTGAACCATCGCCGCCGCCGCCAGGATCGTCCACGGCGTGAACGTGCTCGCGAAAAGTGAATACAGATAATACCAGGGGGGGTTGTCGTGAGCGGCCTGGAGGAAGCGTTCGAGGGTCGCCTCATCCAAGAGGTCCCGCGCCATGTCGGCCCCGGCTCGCCAGCCCACGATCGCGAGCCAACCGATTACCAATCCGCCCAGCCCCCCAAGGCCGGCTAGTGGACGCAAGGCCCGCCAGGGCGCCCACGACCGCGCGTGCCAACACTCGACCAGCGGCGCGGCCAGAACCACGATCAGCGCCAGGGGCCCCTTCGTCAGTGTTCCGCCCGCCAGACAGATCCAGAACAGGCCCGCCCTCGGCCAGGAGAGCGCCCGCCCAGCCGGGGCCGTGAGCCAGACCGCCACGGCCGCCGTGAGCCAACCCGTGAAGAAGATGTCCAGCCGCGCCGTCGGCGTCTGCCGCGCGAAAAGCGGCGCCGTCATCAGGATCAGCGCCGAGACGAGCCCGATCCGGTCCCCCCAAAGATGCCGCCCGATGAGATAAACGAGCAGGATCGTCCCCAGGCCAAAGAGAACCGACGGCAGGCGAGCCCCCCACGCCGTCGGCTCGCCCCCCGTGAGCGTGAGCCCCGCCGCCATCAACCAGAACGGGAGCGGCGGTTTCTCATCATAGGGTTCGCCGTGGAGCGTCGGAACGAGCCAGTTGCCTTCGGCCAGAATCTCTTTGGCCACCTGGACGTAACGACCTTCGTCGGCTCCTTCCAGGTCCCAAAGGCCGTAGTTCCAGCCCCATAAGAGCGCCCCAAGAGCGAGCAGGAAGGCGAGCGATCGCCATGGCGAGCGCTCCGAAGGGAGCCGGCTTAGATCAGGCGGCATGAGGAACGCCGACCGCCAACGGCCCGGCGGAATGTCTTCACAGATGAGCGATGATAAGGAAACGACCGGCGTAATCCGGCGCCGGCAGGCATTCAATCTCGCGGGCGTGGGGCGCCAGCACATCTCGAGCGAAGCCGGGGCTCAGCAAGGCGCGGCGCTGCTCGACCCGCCGCCCGTCCGGCTTGATCTTGACCTGCCAGATTTCCTGAACCTCCAACCGCTCGCCGAGCCCTCCCTCGTCCATCGGAGGGCGAAGGCAGAGAATCAGCCGCTCGCGGGCGAGCCGCCGGGCGGCCAGGATCGCCTCGCGCGCCCGCGCCACGGTCTCCAGATGATGGAGCATGTTCATCAGGAGCACGACGTCGAAGACCCGCCGCGGCAGGCGCGCCCCCGGGAAGCGCCCGCGCACGAGATGAAAATCGGGATATCCGAAAACCCGTCGGACCTCCTTGGCCACGAGCAGCCGCCGCCGCTTGGCCTCCAGCCCGACGACGTAACCGGCCCCTCGCCGCTTGGCTTCGACCAGATAGAAACCGTGATGACACCCGATGTCCAGAACCGACCGCCCCGTCAGGTCAAAATCGAAAATGCGCTCGGCCGTCGCGCGCCTATCCGTCCCGGAAATCATAGCCCCTCCAGGCAGCTCGATCCGCTGATAGCCCCCCGACCCCGCCAGTCGGACGGCGGCGAGCGCGGCCGGGCCGGCCGCCTTCTGAGTCTCTGGGGATTCGGGTGGGACGGCAGGGGAGACGGGAGGAGTCGAGCCGGGAACGGTCACGGGCAAGGCCTCTGCGCGGGTCGCGATCGGCGATGAGCGTCTGGACGAAGGACGTAGGCGCCGGTTTGGCGGCGCCGCACCGATTCCCCTCCCTCCTCCAACCAGATCTACCCGAAGACCGATGACCCGGACGTGACGCGAAGATTACCGTTTGGTCATGTTCGCGCGGGCAGGCCCTCGCAAGGGAGACTGAGCGTGAACGTGGCCCCTTGGCCGGGGCGGCTGTGGACGGCCACGCCTCCCCCGTGCGCCTGCATCAAGGCGCGCGTCAGGCTCAGCCCCAGACCACTGCCGGGATAAGAACGGCTCTGATCCCCCCGATAAAAGCGGTCGAAGACCCGCGGCAACTCCTCCTCGGCGATCCCGGCCCCCGTGTTCATCACCGCGATCTGAACGGCCCCGTTGGCTCGGCGCACGTCGACGCGAACGTCCCCGTCGGGGGGCGTGTACTTGAGAGCATTGTCGAGAACGTTGGCGACGGCGCGTTCCAACCCCTGGCAGTCGGCTCGGATCCGGCCCACGTCCTCGACGGCCATGGCCAGGCGGACGCCCTTTTCCTCGGCCGCCGGCTTGAAGAGTTCGCAAATAGCCTCGACCAGCGGCGCCACGGCCACCTCTTCCAGATTCAATTTCGCCACCCCGGCCTCCAGCTCCGAAATGTCCAGCATCGTGTTGATCATCTGGAGCAAGCGATCGCACTCTTCCACCGTGGCCTCGGCGACCGATCCGGCCTCCTCGGCCGACCCCGGCTGCGCCAGAAGCAGCTCCGCCATGCCCCGCATCCGCGCAATCGGGCTGCGCAAGTCATGAGCGATGTTGTCGGTGATCTCTTTCATCCCCGTCAGGAGCCGTTCAATCCGATCGACCATCGTGTTGAAGGTCTCGGCCAGCCGGTCGATCTCCTCCCCGCCGCCGCCGAGGGCCACCCGCCGCCCCAGCGCCCCCCCCGCGATCGCCGCCGCCGCCTCCGTCACCCGTTCGACGCCGCTCATCGCCCGCCGCGCCATGAACCAGCCCGCCAGCCCTGAGACGGCGACGACGGCCAAAAACGCCATGCCGAAGACCTCGCGGATGCGCTTGAGCAATTCGGCGCTTTCCTCCATCGACAGACCCACCTGGAGCCGCCGCGTCGCGTCCAGCGGCACCTCCAGAATGCGGATGGCCGCCGGCCGGCTCGCCAGCGCCACGGTGAAGAATTTCCCCTCGGACTCCGGCCACCGGCCCGCCGGGACGTGAGCGTTCAGATCGCCCCAACTGGATAAATCCGACGAGGCGATCAAGTTCCCCTCCCGATCCAGCAGCCGGAAGAATATCTTCTGCACGCCGTCGAACTCCGCCTCGCGGCGGATCTCGGCCGCCAGCGCCTCCAGGCTTTTGTCCATCACACCGCTGACCTCGAGGACCTCTTCCCTGAGCGTCCCGTCGGTCAGACGCAGGGCGTAAGCCGAGAGCATGAAATAGAAGGCCAGATACAGGGCCAGCAGCGACATGCTGAAAAGGGCCGCGTACCAGACGGCCAGCCGGAAGGCGACGGTCCTGAAAAGCTTAGGCGTCCTCGCGGAGAGCATAGCCGACGCCCCGGATGGTCTGGATGAGTTTGCGGGAAAACTGTTTGTCGATCTTTTCGCGCAGGCGACAGATTCGGGCGTCCACGACGTTCGTCTGCGGGTCAAAGTGATAATTCCACACCTGCTCGATGATCATCGTCCGCGTCACCACCTGGCCGGCGTGCCGCATCAGATAAGCCAGCAGGGAAAACTCCAGCGGCTGGAGCTCAATCGGCTTTCCGCCGCGAGACACCTCCCGACGCAGGAGGTCCATTTCCAGATCGGCGTAGCTCATCTGGGCCGGCTCGGCGTAACCCCGCGAGCGCCGCAGCAGGGCGCGCATCCGCGCCGACAGCTCCGAAAACGCGAACGGTTTCGTCAAGTAATCGTCCCCCCCCGCCTGCAAACCCTGGACGCGCTCATCCACCGAACGCCGCGCGCTCAGAATGATGACCGGCGTCGTCCGTTCGGCCCGCCTGAGGCCTTCGATCAAACTCAGCCCGTCGAGCCCCGGCAGCATCAGATCGATCACGGCGGCGTCATAGGATTGACCCAGAGCCATCTCCAGACCCTTCGGGCCGTCGGCGGCGTGATCGACCGCGTAGCCTTCCTGCCGCAGCCCCTTGACGATAAAGGAGGCGATTTTGACGTCGTCCTCGACGACCAGCAGCCGCATGAATCTTCCTCGGTCGATCCCCGCCGGCGCCTCGCGAGCCCCGCCGAAGATCATAGCGCGCCGGCCCCGCTTCGCGCCATGACTCAACCCCGCGGGCCCGCCCGGGCCGAAACCTCAGCGGCCGCCGAAGGCGAGCCCCGGAGCGTCGGGGTCCTCGTCGGCAAAGACGAAGTCCGTCCAGCCGATGGCCATCTCGTCGGTCGTCTCTCGGCCCCACTGAACGGCGCGGGTCGGGTCGGGATTGTTCGGGTTGGCCTCAGAGTTGTCGTGGCGGGCCGTCACGTGGAGGGTTGTTCCGGCGGGCAGAAGCGGCGGCTCGCGAAACGTGTAGGTGATCTGCCAATTGAAATCGAAATACGGCACCGAGCAGAGCATCCGTCGGCCGCCTTCGGGCAGGATCGCCTCCAGCGTCATCGCCCTGCCCCGGCAGTGCATGTGCGGCTGGAAGGAGATAACCCGGATCGGCCGGTCGAAGCGCTCCCAGGTCTCGGTGACGACCTCGGCGGCCCCTGGAGGGATGTAGAGGTGGCGGCTGGCGATACCCCGCGCGCGAACCCGGCGAAGCCCCGCCCCGGACGGATGAAACTTGAATCCGATCGACGTGCGATCCCGCGCGATCTCGCCGTAGGGGTGATAATGAATCTGAAAAACGATCGTCGAACCGGGCCGGAGGAGGCGTCCCGCGCCGGGGGGAAACCGGTCCCCGTCGTTGCCGACGGCGTACTCGATCATGAGATTGCCGTGGCGATCCCCCCAGCCCAGCGCCGTCTCGCCCGGATCATTCTGCTGCACGTAGGCCATGACGTGATGGACGATCTTCCGGTTGCCGGGCCGGATTTCAACGGCGCGAACCCATCGCTCCTCGGCCAACCCCGTCGGCAACTCGAAATACTCAAAGCGGTCGGGGCCGTCCGCGACCAACGCGTACTCCTCGGCCATCGTGAGGACCAGGTCCGGCTCGCCCATCCGCCAACCGTCGTTGAAGACCGGCGGCGGCGGCAGTCGGCTCACGTCGCCGAGCGGAGCGCCCCCGTCGGCCCAGGCGGCCAGCGTCGCGATTTCCTCATCGGTGAGGGAAGGATCGTTGATGAACTCCCCGATCGTTCGATCGGCCCCCCAGGGGGGCATCCGCCGTGCCGTCGTCTGCGCCTTGATGGCCTTGGCCCACGGGCGAACCTCCTCCGGCCTCAGCAACGACATGGGGGCGATCTGCCCGGGACGGTGACATTCGAGGCAATGCCTCCAGAGGATCGGCGCCACGTCCTCGGCGTAAGTGACGGGCCGACCCGAGGGCCGGGACTCGCTCCCGGCGGCCATCCCCCCGCCGGGCCCGATGAACGCCGCCGTCGCCAGGACGGCCAGCGCCCCCCTCAGTCGCCTTCGCCTCGGGGGCTCAACCATCACCCGTTTTCTCCGCGCCGACGGCTTCGAGACCCTGCCGGGGGGAACCTACCATCGCCCCCGCCGGCCGGTCGAGCGAATTTGGCCCGGCGCCCGAAGGCGGGATTCACGGCCAGAAAGCCGGGACGCAAAGACGGAACTCGAAGGAGCCCATGACCGGACCCGATCGTCCAGACGTGACGTCCAGATCGCCTCTTGCTTTGTGTTTTCGTGACTTGATGATTCAATTTCGGCTCCGGTCGCCGTGACGACGCCGTCGTTCTGATGTTAAAATCGACGCCGAGGGCTTCCCCGATGCTCGCGCGCATGCTTGTCCCGCTCATGCTTCTGGCGCCGGCAGCCCCGGCGGCCGAGCCGTCGGGCTCCGGGCCGCCGCGGCCCTCGGACCCCCTTCAACAGCGGGTGACGCTCGATTTCAAGAACGCCGACCTTCAGGACGTCCTCCGTCTGATCGCCGACCGGGCGGGGCTCAACCTGCTGATGAATCCGGCCGAAGTCCGGGGCGCGGTCACTCTCCAATTGCGCGACGTACCGCTGGGAGCCGCCCTTGAATCCATCCTCAAGACGAACCGTTTGGCCATGATCACCGAAGAGACCGGCATGGTCCGGGTCGTCGATGATCGTCGGGCCGGCGTCGGCTCCGCCGAGCGGACGACCGAGGCAATCCCGCTCGCCTGGCGCGACGGAGCGCTGCTGAGCGAAAGCCTCCGGCCTCACCTCACCCCCTGGGGCGAAATCACGTTCGAGCCCGGGAGCAACACGCTCCTCATCACCGACACGCCGGCCAAAATCGCCGAGCTCAAACGCCTGATCGTTGGCGATCGGCCCGTCGGGGCCCCGGCTCGGGCCCCGGCCCCCGCTCCGCCGGCCGAGCCCTCCCAACGTCTCGAACCCGCCGCCCTCATCGATCTCATCGGCGAAGCGGCCGATTCCAGGCGCTTGAGCCTCGCGGCCGGAGAGCACGCCATGGCGCAAATCCCCGTCAGCGACGGCCGGCTCACCCTCTCCGTGGCCGCCGGTCGGATTGACCCCGGCGATGGCGACCTCGGACCGTCGGCGACCCTGACCGTCCGTTTGCTCGACGCCGGCGGCGGCGGGGGCCGGCCCGGCCGCCAAGTGAGGACCACGCTGCGCCTGGCCGAGGAGTTCCGTCTGGCTGGCGCACGCATCCGCCTCATCGACATAACTCCGACGCTTCCCGCGCCCCACCCCGGTCCGGAAGCCCCCTCGCCATGAAACGACGGGATTTCCTGCGCGGCTCGGGGGCGACGGCGGCGGCGATCGCCGGAGCCGGCCCGGCCGCGCCGCAACCGGTCGAGCCGCCTGAGGTCATCGACGCCCACGCCCACCTGCCGCTGGCCCGCTTTGGCGGTCCGCTCGCCGGGCGTTTTTCCCAGCCGCCCACGGGGGACGGGCCGGAGACTGAATTCGCCCGCCGATTGGCCGAGGGCCTCTCAGCGCCCGACCTCGAGCCCATCGCCCGGCTTCGCCTGAGCGAACTGGATCGCCTCGGCGTCTCGAGGTCGGTCCTGATGCCGATCGATTTCGGCCCCCCGGCCGAGGGCGAGGACCGCCATTGGGAGGAGACCGAAGCGATCGCGGCCGTGGCCCGCCGCTGGCCGGAGCGGTTCATCGCCTTCATCGGGCTCGACCCTCGGCGCGGACCCGAGGGGCTCGCGCGCGTCGAGCGGGCCGCGCGAACCCTGGGCGTCCGGGGGGTGAAGCTCCATCCGCTGGCCGGCTTCTTCCCGGACGATCGCCCGACGTGCTACCCGCTCTACGATCTGTGCGTGGAGCTTGATCTGGCCGTGACGGGTCACTGTCGGCCGCTCGGCCTGGGGCCGCGGGACGAGGCCAGCCGCCCCGAGCGCTACGCCCGCGTCGCCGCCGATTTCCCTCGCCTGCGCCTCTGCCTCGGCCATTGCGGCGGCGCTCCCTGGCGCGAGGCGGCCTTGGGCGTCCTTGAGGCCCATCCGAACGCTTACGGCGACCTTTCGACGCACCAGCGCTTCCACGCCGAGGCCCCGGCGACCTTCGGCGATTTTCTCCGCCGCGCCCTCAACGGCCCCGCGCGCGAGCGGGTCATGTACGGCACCGATTGGCCGACGGTTCGCGAACTCGACGCCCGTTGGATCCAGGCCCTGAGGGGCGAAGGAACGGCCGGGGAGCCGCCGCTCGCCGAGGCCGACCGGCGAGCGCTCCTGTCGGCCAACGCCCGCCGCTTCCTCGCTCTCTAAACGCCGCGTCCCTCGGAAGGAGGCCCCGATGAGCGACGACCCGGAGGAGCTAAAGGAACTCACGCGGCGGACCGCCCGTCTGCTCTTCGGCGAGCCGACCGACGAGGAGCGGCGTCGCGGCGCCTTCGCCCTGTGGAAGGAGTTCGATCCGGAACTCGCCCGGCATATCTCGATGTTCTTCACGGGGCGGCTCTACGCGCGCACGGTCCTCACGCAGCGCGAACGGGAACTGTGCGCCGTGGCGGCGTTGACCGCGCTGGACCGGGCCGAGGAGCTCAAGGCGCACGTCGGCGCGGCGCTTAACGTCGGCGCCACCCGCGAGGAAATCGCCGAGGTTATGTTCCAGATGATGACCTACGGCGGCGTCCCCGTAACCGTCGACGGCCTTAAGATTCTCAAGCAAGTTCTCGAACGCCGCGCCGCGGCCGCCCCGCCTCCGGATTCCGGCCCTCGCCAAGAATCGAAGCCGTAACCCCCAGGATGCCAGGTCACGACGGGGCCGGAAATACGAGCGTTTGAAGGGGCCCGGCCCTCCTCGTGTCTCAGGGGTTTCTCGCTGAATCGATCCGGCCCCCCCGCTGGCTCACTCGACCGTGACGCTCTTGGCCAGGTTGCGGGGTTTATCGACGCTCAGGCCTTTGAGACAGGCCGTGTAGTAAGCCAGGAGCTGAAGCGGGACGACGGTCAGAAGGGGGAGCAGCGGATCGATCACGGCGGGGACCTCGATCACGTGCTCGGCGACCGGGTCAAAGTCGGCGTTGCCTTCGGTCGTAATCACGATGAGCGACGCCCGCCGCGCCAGCAGTTCCTGGACGTTGTTCTTGATCTTCTCGTAAGAGCGGTCCCGCGGGGCGATCACGATCACCGGCATCGCCTCGTCGATCAGCGCGATCGGCCCGTGCTTCATCTCCGCCGCCGGGTATCCCTCGGCGTGAATGTAGCTCACTTCCTTCATTTTGAGCGCCCCCTCCAGCGCCACCGGGAAATTGACCCCCCGGCCGAGATAAAGGAAGTTGCGCACCTGCCGGGCCACGACGTGCTCGGCGATCCGTTCGATCGACCGCAGCCGCTCCGGCCCCAGCATCCGCTCGATCAGGCCGGGGACCCGCTCCAGGGCCTCGATGATCTCGCGGGCGACGAGGCTCGAAAGGTCCCGGCAGCGACCGACGTGGAGCGCCAGAAGAATGAGAGCGACGACCTGAGCCGTGAAGGCTTTGGTCGAAGCCACCCCGATCTCCGTCCCGGCGTGAATGTAAATCCCGCTATCGACTTCGCGGGCGATCGAACTGTTGACGACGTTGCAGACGCCGAGCGTCCGGGCCCCTTTGCGCTTGAGCTCGCGCAGGGCCGCCAGCGTGTCGAGCGTCTCCCCGGATTGCGAGATGAAGATCGCCAGGTCCTCCTCCGGCCGGACGATCGGGTTCCGATAGCGCAGCTCGGAGGCGTATTCCACCTCGACCGGGATGCGCAGGAGCTCCTCGATGATGTACTTGCCGATCAGCCCCGCGTGCCAGGACGTCCCGCAGGCGACAATGACGATCCGCCGCAGGGCGCGCATCTCGGCCGGCGACAGCCTCGGCCCGCCGAGGTGGACGTCCCCGGCTTCCGGCCTCAGCCGTCCGCGCATCGTGTTGGTGAGCGAAAGCGGCTGATCGAAAATCTCCTTGAGCATGTAATGTGGAAACGCCCCCAGCTCGATCGACTCGAGCTTCTGATCCACCGCTTCCACCTTCGGCGTGATCGGCGTCTTGTCCAGCGACGTCACGCGGAACCCGTCGGCCGTGGCCCGCACCAGCTCCCCGTCGTTCAGATAAATCACCTGCGACGTGCGCGAGAGCAGCGCCGGAACGTCCGACGCGAAGACAAGCCCTCCCTCGGCCACGCCGACCACCAGCGGGCTCCCCATCCGCGTCGCCACGATCGTCCCCGGCTCTCGCGCGCTCAGGACCAGCAACCCGAACGTCCCGCGCAGCTCGTGCGCCGTCAGCCGGACGGCCTCGGCCAGGTCCCCCTCGTCGAACCGCGCGATCAGATGGGCGATCAGTTCCGTATCGGTCTCGGAGCGGAACCGCGCCCCCTCCGAGAGCAGCAACTTCCGCAGCGGTTCATGGTTCTCGATGATGCCGTTGTGCACGACGGCGATCGTCCCCGAAGGGTCCAGGTGCGGATGCGCGTTGGCCTCGGTGACGCCGCCGTGCGTGGCCCAGCGCGTGTGCGCCACGCCGGCCGACCCGTGCGGCGGCAGGCGATCGGCCTTGCGCTCGAGTTCGACCACCATGCCGACCGTCTTCGCCACGTGCAGCCCGCCGCCGTCGATGATGGCGATCCCGGCCGAGTCGTAGCCCCGATACTCCAGCCGCTTGAGCCCCTCGATCAGGAAATCGCGCGTGTTTTCGACCCCGACGCAGCCGACGATCCCACACATGGACGCTTGACCTCGCGCGCCCGGCGCGTCCCCTACCGCGCCGCCTCCCTGAGCCGCTTCCACCGCTCCCGCATCGCCTTGAGTTGATCGGCGTAGGCGGCCTCCCCGGCCAAATTACGCTCCTCCAGCGGGTCCTGGACGAGATCGAACAGCTCTTCGTAGGGCGGCTCCTGCTCGATGTAGCGGATGTATTTCCAGCGTTCGGTCCGGACGCCCTCGGTCTGCGGGATGGGAGCGATCCCGGGGGCGCCGGGTCGCGCAAACAGATGCTCGTAGAACCACTCCGTCCGCCAGTCGGCCGGCGCCTCGCCGGTCATCAGCGGCGCGAGGCTGCGGCCCTGCATCGCCCCGGGGGTCGCGAGGCCGGCCAGATCGAGAAGCGTCGGAGCGAGATCGACGTTGAGCGTCATGACGCGCAGGCGACGGCCGCGATGCTCCGCCGCCAACCGCGGATCGTGGATCATCATCGGCGTCCGGATCGACTCTTCATACATGAGCCATTTGCCGGCGAGGCCCCGCTCGGCCAGAAAGAACCCGTTGTCCGACGTGAAGACGATCACGGTTCGCCCGGCCACCCCCCGGGCTTCCAGCGCCTGAACCAGCTCCCCGACGACGTCATCGACCCCCGTGATCAGCCGATAGTACTTCCGTACCGAATCCTGAAAGTGCTCCGGGGAGGAGAAGCGCTGACCCCATCGGACACGCCCCTCCGAGACGCGGAGAAACTCCGGCAGCGCCTCGAAGTAAGCGGCCGCCGCCGTCTTGGGGGCCGGGATCACGACTTCGCCATAGAGCTCGTCGTAGCGCGGATCGGGCTGAAACGGATCGGGGCTGTTATCCTGCACGTGGGGCGCCTTGAAGGCGACCGTCAAGCAAAAGGGCTGATCCGCCGGCGTGGCGCTCAGGAACGCGAGGGCCTGATCGCCCAGCCGCCGCGTCAGGTGGACCCGTTCCGGGTCCTCCGGCTCGAAATAGCGGCCCTGGCCGGGGTAGCCCGTGAAGTAATCGAACGCCTCGGCGGGCAATGCCCCTCCGAGGCCCCACTTGCCGACGAAGCCCACTCGATAACCCGCCCGGCGCAGGCGGGCGAAGTACGTCTTGGCGAGCGCTTCCGGGCTGAGCGGCCGCGCAAAGTCCTGAATGCCGTGCCGGCGCGCCCACTGGCCCGTGTAGAACGTGGCCCGGCTGATCGAACAGATCGACGTCGTGACGAAATGGTTCTCAAAGACGACCCCCTCGGCCGCCAATCGATCCAGGTGGGGCGTCCGGATCATCCGATTGCCCATGAACCCGACGGTGTCCCATCGCTGATCATCGGTCATGAGGATCAGGAGATTGGGAGGCGTCAGCGGCGGGCCGGCGGCGGTCTCGGCCCGAGCGAACGGGCTCCCCGCGAGGATCAGCCCCGCGGCGAGTCCCCATAACCCGGCCCGGCGGTCGGCCCGGCCGGGCGGGATCAACTGCGGCCTTGCTCGGAACATGAACCTTCGCCTCCTCGCCCAACGGCCGGACATCTTACACGACCCGAGGGGGGCCGGGAAACGTCGGCAGTGACCTCCCCCAAAAAGTCCTATCGGCAAACGTCGGCCTCGCGCGGGGCTTAGCCCCCCCGCAGCGCGGCATGATAATCCTGAAGGGCGCGAACGGTGAGGGGTTTCTGGCGCAATTGTCCGATGGCGAGGGCGGCGGCCCGCGCCGCGGCGATCGTCGTCACCAGCGGGATGGCATGGGCGACGGCCAGGGACCGGATCGGCCGCTCGTCGAATTTGGATTCGACGCCGGTGAAGGTCGAAACGACCATGGCCACCTCGCCGTTGATGATCAGATCGGCGACGTTGGGGCGCCCCTCGTTGATCTTGTAAATCATCTGGGCCGGGACGCCCCGCTCGTTCAGAAATCGCGCCGTCCCGGACGTGGCCACCAGTTCAAAGCCGGCGGCGAGGAACGTCCGGGCGATCGGCTCGAACCGCGGCTTATCCTCGTCGTTGACGCTGATGAAGATTCTCCCCTCCGTCGGCAGGCTCGCCCCGGCCGCCATCTGGCTCTTGGCGAAGGCCAGGCCGTAATCCTCGTCGATCCCCATGACCTCGCCCGTCGAGCGCATCTCCGGCCCCAGCGAGACGACGCAGCCGGGGAACCGGCTGAAGGGGAGGACGGCCTCCTTGACCGAGTAATAATCGACCCTCGGCTCGGTCAGGAAGCCCAGCTCCTCGAGCGTCCGCCCCACCATGACGCGGGCGGCCATTTGGGCGATCGGCGCCCCAATCGTCTTGCTCACGTACGGCACCGTCCGCGAGGCGCGCGGATTGACCTCCAGCACATAGGCCGTCTCGTCCTTGACCGCAAACTGGAGGTTCATCAGGCCACGGACCTTGAGGGCGAGCCCCAGGGCCCGCGTGTGCCGCCGAATCTGATCCAGCACCCCGGGCGAGAGCGTTCGCGTCGGGATCACGCAGGCGGAATCGCCCGAATGAATCCCCGCCTGCTCAATGTGTTCCATGATCGCGGCGATCGTGACCCGCTCGCCGTCGGCGAGCGCGTCCACGTCGACCTCGACGGCGTCGGCGAGAAATCGATCGACCAGGATCGGACGCCCCTCGGCAGCCTGGAAGGCCGCTTCAGTGAATCGCTCCAGCTCGGCCTCGTTCCAGACAATCTCCATGGCCCGGCCCCCCAGCACGTAGGACGGCCGAACCAGGACGGGGAAACCGATCCGCCGCGCGATCGCGCGGACTTCCTCCAGCGTGCGGCCCGCGCCGTTCTCCGGCTGGGGGATGCCCAGACGGTCCAGCAGCGCGCCGAACCGCCCCCGATCTTCGGCCAAGTCGATGCTCTCCGGCGAGGTCCCCAGGATCGGCACCCCCGCCGCTTCCAGGCTGCCGGCCAGATTGAGCGGCGTCTGACCGCCGAACTGAACGATCACGCCGTCGGGCGCCTCCAGCTCGCAGATCGCCAGCACGTCCTCGGTCGTCAGAGGCTCAAAATAAAGCTTGTCGGCCGTATCATAGTCCGTCGAAACCGTTTCGGGGTTGGAGTTGACCATGATCGTCTGGAACCCCTCGGCCTTGAGGGCGAAGACGGCCTGGACACAACAGTAATCAAACTCGATCCCCTGGCCGATCCGGTTCGGGCCGCCGCCGAGGATGATGACGCGCTTCAAATCGGCCCGAGCCGATTCCCCCATCGTCTCGTAAGTCGAGTAATAGTAAGGCGTGAAGGCCTCGAATTCCCCCGCGCACGTGTCCACGGATTTGAACACCGGCCCCACCCCTTGCCGCCGCCGCCAGGCCCGAACCTCGGCCTCGGTGACGACGCCGTGCCGGCCCGTGCGGGTCAGAATATGAGCGATCTGTCGATCGGAGAAACCATACTGCTTGGCGCGGAAAAGCGCCTCGGCCGTGGTGGCTGCCGACGGCGGGGCGACGATCGCCACGGGGGCATCCTTTCAGGGGAACGAGCCGGCGGCGAGCGAGCCGGCCCGCTCAGCGCGGATCGGAACACTAAACCACAAAGCCCGACCGCGTCTCAAGCCGCTCCCGGCGCCCGCGCGCCTCGGCTCAATTCGGCCGTGACATCGTCTCGCCGGACGGCCAAGATGACCCGCGCCGGACACTCTTCAGCGAAGGGAGACCAAGCGTCGTGACCGCTTACGTGCTCGCGCTGGATCAGGGGACGACCTCCAGCCGTTCGATCCTGTTCTCGCCCAAGGGGGCGATCAAAGCCTCGGCTCAGCAGGAGTTCCCGCAACTTTACCCCTCGCCCGGCCACGTCGAGCATGACCCCGAGGCCATCTGGCGCACCCAACGGGCCACCGCGCGGGCCGCGATCCGCAAGGCGCGGGTCAAACCCGACCAGATCGCGGCCATCGGCATCACCAACCAGCGCGAGACCGTCGTCCTTTGGGAAAAGGCCACCGGCAAGCCCGTCCACAACGCCATCGTCTGGCAGAGCCGGATCACGGCGGACCTTTGCGACGCGCTCAAGGCCCAAGGCCTCGAGGGGCTCTTCCGCGAAAAGACCGGCCTCGTCATCGACCCTTACTTCTCCGGCACGAAGATCAAGTATCTGCTCGATCGCTCGGCGAACCTGCGCCGGCGCGCCGAACGCGGCGAAATCCTCTGCGGCACCATCGACACCTTCCTTCTCTGGCGTCTCACCGGCGGCCAGGTCCACGCCACCGATTACTCCAACGCCAGCCGCACGCTCCTCTTCAACATCCACACCCTGGATTGGGACGAGGAGCTCTTGCGGCTGCTCAACGTCCCGCGGGCCATGCTGCCCCGGGCCCAACCGTCGAGCGGGGTCTTCGGCGTGGCCGAGGCGAAGCACTTTGGCCGTCCCATCCCGATCGCCGGGATCGCCGGCGATCAGCAGGCGGCGACGTTCGGCCAAGCCTGCTTTGAGCCCGGCATGGCCAAAAACACCTACGGGACGGGGTGCTTCATCCTGATGAACACCGGGACGCAGGCGGTCGCCTCCACGCGCGGGCTGCTGACGACGATCGGCTGGGGGATCGACGGAAAAGTCACCTACTGTTTGGAGGGTTCGATCTTCATCGCCGGCGCGGCCGTTCAGTGGTTGCGCGACGGGCTCGGCCTGTTTCGCCGTTCGGCCGACGTGGAGCGCCTCGCCGCAAGCGTTCCCGACGCCGGCGGCGTCGTTTTCGTCCCCGCCTTCGTCGGCCTCGGCGCCCCGTACTGGGATCCTTACGCCCGGGGGACGATCGTTGGCCTGACGCGCGGCTCGACGGCCGCGCATCTGGCGCGGGCGACGTTGGAGGCGATGGCCTTCCAGACGCGCGACGTGGTCGAGGCGATGCAGGCCGACGCCGGGGTGCGGCTGGGGCGGCTCAAGGTCGACGGCGGCGCGGCCATCAACAACCTGCTGATGCAGTTCCAGGCTGATCTGCTCGGGGCGACGGTCGAGCGCCCCCGCGTCCACGAAACGACGGCCCTGGGAGCCGCTTACCTGGCCGGGCTCGCCGTCGGCCTCTGGAAGAACGCCGAGGAAGTCCGGCGCAACTGGGTGCTGGATAAAGCCTTTACCCCCGGGATGAAGCCCGCCGATCGCGAGCGGCGTTACGCCGAATGGAAACGCGCCGTCGAGCGCGCGCGCCAATGGGTCCCCAAAGCAGAAAGCAACTCATGACCGGCGAAGCGAAGATGAAAATGAAGCCCCGGACCGCCGGTAACCTGTCGGCTCGAGTCCCTCCCCGGCCATGAGCCCTGGTGAAAAGGATCCGCCGTCGGCCGCCTACGCGCGCGAGCTGGCCGCCTGGCTCGGCGGGCGCCAGCCGCTGGATATCCTGGCGGCCACGCCGGCGGCGCTCACCCTCGCCGTCGAGGGGCTCGCCGACGCGCAATTGCGCCGGCCCGAAGCCCCCGGCAAGTGGTCCGTCATCGAGGTCGTCCAGCATCTGGCCGACGTGGAACTCGTCCTCGGCTTCCGCCTGCGCCTGATCTTGGCCGAGCCGACGCCGACGCTCACGGCCATGAATCAGGACCTCTGGGCGCGGGAGCTCGGCTATGGCCGCGTGGCGCTGGCCGACGCGCAGGAACAATTCCGCCTCCTGCGGGCGGCCAACCTCCGGCTCGTCCGGTCGGTCGAGCCGGCGCGGCTGGACCGGATCGGCATCCATGCCGAGCGGGGGCCGGAATCCGCCCGTGATACCCTCGCCTTATACGCCGGGCACGACGCGCGCCACCTGGCTCAGATCGCCCGCATCCGCCGGGCCATCGGCGCGTGAGCCGCTCCCCCGCCGCCGCGTTGCGCGACGCTCTCAGGCGTTGAGATAATCCCAGGGGAGGGGACGAGCGGGGTGATCCCGCCCGAGCCGAATGGATGACCGCCTCGAAGCCCAGCGTTTCGGTGACATCGCGCGAACCCCCTGACGGGCCGGAGCCGCCCCCCGCCGGCGCGGCGGAGGTACCCCCCCCGGCGACGCCGGCCGATCCGATGCTCCAGGCCATCGAACACCGGACCGTGGAGCTGGGGTCGGAGATTTTCGGCCTCATGAAGGCCACGGCGGGCGGCACGCTCCGCCGCAGGGCCGCCGAACGGGTGGAGTCGGGCCTCCTCCGGCTGCTCATGGGTGACGAACGCCTGCGCGTGAGCCTTTTGAGGTTTGTCGACGTCTTCCCGGCGCTCGGCGGCCCCGCCGAGATCGCCGAACATCTGCGCGAATATCTGCGCGAACCCGTTCCGGCGCGGCGGCGCGGCTCGACGCGGGCCGCCTTGGCCCGGCGCGCCCTGGGCTCGCCCTGGGCTCCGGATTGGGCCACGGCGCGGGCCGGCCGGTGGGCCATCACGATGCTGGGCCGGCGGTTTATCGCCGGGCGCACGCCCGAAGAGGTCGCCCCCCGCATCCGGACGCTCGAACGCCAGGGGTTCCGCTTCACGTTGGACCTCCTCGGCGAATCGGTGACGAGTGAGGCCCAGGCCGACCGCTTCGCCGCCCGCTATCGGGAAATGGTGGACGGTCTGGCGCGCCTGCTCGGCCCCATGCCCCCGCAGGCCCCTGACGGCGCGGACGATCCCCGCGTCAACATCTCCATCAAGCTCAGTTCGCTGGCCTCCCATTTCGATCCCCTGGACGAGGAAGGGACGGCCGCGGGCGTCCTGGCTCGATTGAGACCGCTGGCGCGGGCGGCGCGCGCGGGGGGCGTCTTCCTGAACATCGACATGGAGAAGCGGGAGTATCGCGATCTGACGCTCCGCCTGGCACGGCGGCTGCTGGAAGCTCCCGAATGGGCCGGCTACCCCCACGTCGGCATCGTCATGCAGGCCTACCTCGTCGACGCCGAACCGACGCTGACGGCCTGGTTGGATTGGGTCCGCGCCCGCCGCCGGTCCATGACGATCCGGCTCGTCAAGGGGGCTTACTGGGACAGCGAGCAGATCGGGGCGGCCCAGAACGGTTGGCCCTGCCCCGTCCTCACGGAAAAATCGCGTACGGACGCTCAGTTTGAGCGGATGACCCGCCGCCTCCTGCAAGAGCATGGGCTCGTCCGGACGGCCGTCGGCAGCCACAACGTCCGTTCGATCGCTCACGCGCTCGCCTTGGCCGAATCCCTCCATGTTCCCCCCGACCGGCTCGAAATCCAGCTCCTGTACGGCATGGCCGATCCGCTGGCCCGGGCCCTGCGGGCCTTCGGCCACCGGCCCCGCATCTACGTCCCGTGCGGCGAGTTGATCCCGGGGATGGCTTACCTCGTGCGGCGAATCCTGGAGAACACGGCGCAGGAGTCTTTCCTGCGGCAGCGCGCTCTCGGCGAGACCGACGAGGCCGATTTGTTGCGCGATCCCAAGTTGGAATGCGCCTCATGAACCCTCCCCGCGCCTTCACGGAAGCGGCCCCCGACGAGGCGGCCTTCCGGAACGAGCCCCGCCTGGATTTCTCGCTCGATGCCGACCGGCGCGCCTTCGCCGAAGCCCTTGGTGAGGTCCGCCAGAGTCTCCCGCTGGAGGCGCCCTTGCTGATCGACGATCATGAGGTTCGCCCCGGCGACCGGCTGGAAATCCTTTCCCCCAACGATCTGGGCCTGCGCGTGGGCTGGAGCGCCCTCGCCGGGCCTGAGGAGGCCGAACGGGCGATCGCCTCGGCCCGGCGCGCCGCCGAGCCCTGGGGCCGAACCTCGGCGGCCGAACGGGCCGGGCTTCTGCGCCGGACGGCGGCCGCCTGCCGGCGACGAAGGCTGGCGCTGGCCGCCCTGGAAGTCTATGAGGCCGGCAAACCGTGGCGCGAGGCCGACGCCGACGTCTGCGAAGCCATCGACTTTCTGAACTACTACGCCGCCGAGGCCGAACGCCTGGAACCCCCCGCGCCCCTGCAGCCCTGGCTCCCGGGCGAGCGCAATGAGTTGCGCTATCTCCCGCTGGGGGTGGTCGGCGTCGTCGGGCCGTGGAATTTCCCGATGGCCATCCCGGTGGGGATGATGGCGGCGGCCGTCGCCGCGGGCAACGCCGTGATCCTCAAACCCGCCGAGCAAACGCCGCTCATCGCCTGGCAGCTCATGGAATTGCTCCGGCGGAGCGGCCTGCCGGCCGGCGTGGTGAACTTTCTCCCCGGCCGAGGGGAAATCGCCGGCCGGGCGCTGGTTCAATCGCCCGAGGTGAACATGATCGCCTTTACCGGCTCGAAATCCGTCGGGCTGGAAATCATCGCCGAGTGCGCTCGCGTCGGCCCGGGCCAACGCTTCCTCAAGCGCGTCGTGGCCGAAATGGGGGGGAAGAACGCGATCATCGTCGATGCCAGCGCCGATCTGGACGCCGCGCTGCCTGAAATCCTCTCAAGCGCCTATGGCTTCAGCGGTCAGAAGTGCTCGGCCTGCTCTCGGCTGATCGTCGTGGCCGACGTTTACGCCGATCTGGCCCGCCGACTCGCCGAAGGCGTGGCCAGCCTGAGGGTCGCCCCGGCCTGGGAGCCGGGCTGCCAGGTCGGCCCGCTCATCGACGCCGAGGCGCGCCAGCGCGTCGAGGGCTATCTGACCCGCGCCGAAGCCGAAGGCCGCCGGATCGCCCGAGTCGAGCCGGGGGAGCTGGCCCGCCAGGGGCACTTTGCCCCGGCGGCGGCCTACGCGATCGAGAACCCCGGCCATCCCCTGGCCCAGGAGGAAATCTTCGGCCCGCTGCTCACCGTGCTGGCCGCGCGGGATTTCGACGAGGCTCTCCGGATCGCCAACGGCACCGATTATGCCCTGACCGGCGGCGTCTTCTCCCGGACGCCCAGTCATCTGGCCCTTGCGCGCCAACGGTTCGTCTGCGGCAACCTGTATCTCAATCGTGGCATCACCGGCGCGATCGTCGGCCGCCAGCCTTTCGGCGGCTGGCGGCTGAGCGGCGTCGGCTCCAAGGCCGGCGGGCCGGACTACCTCAAACAATTCCTCATCGCCCGCACCGAGACGGAGAACCTGACCCGCCAGGGATTCGCCCCCGAGGCTTCAACCTGACGCACTCGGGAGGCGCAGGCGCCCGGAACGGCGGACGGAAGGCGTCGCCTTTCCGGTTCGATCAGCCCTGGCCGGATTCCCCCGGCGCGGGCGCTGACTCGCTCCCGGGCAACAGTCGCTCCAGGACGGCCCGCCGCATCGCCTCGGCCGTGGCGACCTCATCGACCGTGACGTGGTCGGCGCCCAGTTCGAGCGCCCGCTCGCCGCGGGCAATCGTCCCCGTCCGAGCGGCGATGAAAATCGACGGGGAGAGCCGTCGGGCCCACGTGCAGGCCCGATGCACCGCCTCCTCGTCGGGGATCGTCAGCAGGAGCGCGTCGGCCTCGTCGATGCCGGCGGCCTCCAGCACGTCGGCGCTGGAGGCGTCTCCGAAGAAGATCTTGCGCCCCAGCCGCGCCTCCGTGGCCACGGTCCCCGGGTTGAGTTCGATCACGGTCGTGCGGAACCCCGCCTCCTCCAGGAGCTGAACGAGCTGGCGGCCCGTCGGGCCGAAACCGGCGACGATGGCGTGACGTCCGGCCGCCTCCGGCACCGCCCGTGGCCGTCCGTGCTCGTCCGTGCCGCCCCCCGTCGCCGTCACGGGGCCGGTTGCGGTCCACGGGGCCGTCGGCCAGCCGGCCACGCGGGGAGCGCCGGCGCGCCCGATCGCGGCCAGCATCGGCGTCAAGATAAGCGAGAGCACGACGATGGCGATCGCCGCCTGAGAGACTTCATCGGCGATCACGCCTTCCCACTGCGCCGCCTCCAGGACGATCAGGCTGAACTCCCCGGCCTGAGCCAGATAAAAGCCCACCGTCACCCCAATGGACGCCGTCGCCCCCAGCGCCCAGACGCTTGCCCCGATCGTCACCGTCTTGAGCCCGGTCATGACGGCCCCGGCGATGAGAATGACCCACCACTGCTCGACCAGCACCGCCGAATCGAGCTTCATCCCCAGGGCGACGAAGAAAACGGCCATGAACAGGTCCCGCAAGGGGCCGATCTGGCCGCTCAGATAGTGCCGGAAAATCGTCCCGGAAAGGATGAACCCGGAGAGGAAGGCTCCCAGCTCCAGCGAAAACCCCAGAAGATCGGCCAGCACCGAGGCCGCCACCGCCGCCGCCACCGCCGCCAGAATCATCACCTCCGGCGAGCGGCCGCGCGCCGCTTCGTCCAGCAGCTTCGGCAGCGCCATCCGCCCCAGCGTCACGAGCGCCCCCATCCCGCCGACCCGCAACAGCGCATCGACGGCAAATTGTCCCCACCCGCTCAACTGGCCAACGGCCTCGCTGCGACCCTCCAAGAGGAAGGCGCCGCCGGACCCCGACCACCGGGCCAGCGCCGGGACGACGGCCAGCATCCCCATGACGATCAGGTCCTGGATCACGAGAATGCACAGCGAAATCCGCCCATGTCGCGTGTTCAGCTCCCGCCGGCCGGCCATGTTCCGCAGGACGACGGCCGTCGAGGAGAGACTGAGGGCCATCGCCACGGCCAACGCCGCCGGCGCCCTCAGCCCGAAGACCAGGCCGACCGGCCAGCCCGCCAGAATCGACAGCGCGCAGGCCAGCGATCCTACCGCCAGCATCCGGACCACGTCGTGGCGCAGACTCGTCGTATCCAGATGAAGCCCGATCCCGAAGAGCAGCAGAATGATCGCCAGTTGCGAAACCGCCCCCAGATTCTCCGTCGAGCCCACGAGCCCCAGCGTGCTCGGCCCGAGCAGCGTCCCCGCGACGAGATAAGCCGGGATCAACGCCACCCGAATGCGCTGAAAGACAAGGGCGACGGCGGCCGCGGTCCCCAGGACCACCAACAGGTCGATCATGATCGTGAATTCGGCTGCGGGTTGGGCCTCAGACATAACGGGCCGAAGCGCTTTCCGGGTCGCGCGCGGACGGCGAAAACGTTATCCTCGCCCCCGAAGGACTATCACCCCTTTTTTGGCTCATGGCATCGGGAGGCTCTCTCATGAAATCCTCGGCGAACAGGACACTCCGGCGATGGATCGCGCGGGCGGCTTGCCTGGCCGCGGCTTCAGCGGCCTCGGCCGCCTCGGCCCAATCGCTGACCTTTGAGGTCTTCATCCCCGGCGACGGGCTTCACGGCATCCATGGCCTGGCGGCCGCCCCTGACGGGGGGCTGCTCGTCGGCAGCGTCGTCGGCCAGAGTATCTACGCCGTCGATCCCGCCACCGGGGCCACGCGCGTCGAGGTTCCGCCCCCGCTCGGCATGGCCGACGATCTGGCCTTCGGGCCCGGGGGTCAACTCGTCTGGACTTCGTTCTTCCTCGGCAAAGTGCACCGCCGCGCCCCGGACGGGTCGATCCGGGAATTGGCCGCTGGCCTGCCGGGGATCAACTCGATCGCCTTCGCTCCGGACGGACGGCTCTTCGCCACGCAGGTCTTCCTCGGCGACGCGCTCCATGAGATCGACCCCCGGGGAGAACGCGCGCCGCGAAAGGTGCTCGAAAATCTGGGCGGCCTCAATGGGTTCGAGTTCGGCCCCGACGGGCTGCTCTATGGCCCGCTCTGGTTCAAGGGCGAGGTGGTCACGGTCGATGTCGATCGGGCTCAGGTGAGGACGCTCGCGCGCGGCTTCCGGATCCCGGCCGCCGTCAACTTCGGCCCCGAAGGCGATCTCTGGGTCGTCGATTCGGCGGCCGGCGAAGTGGTCCGGCTCAACAATGAAAGTTGGGAAAAAATGGTGGTCGCGCGGCTGCCGGCGGCGATCGATAACCTCGCCTTCGACGCGACGGGGCGGCTCTTCGTGACCGTCATGGCCGAGAACGCCGTCTTCGAGATCGATCGGACCACCGGCGCCGCCCGTCAGGTCCGCGCCTCGGCGCTCGGCGCCCCCAGCGAC
This sequence comes from uncultured Candidatus Sumerlaeota bacterium, assembly GCA_964463045.1. Taxonomy (GTDB): domain Bacteria; phylum Sumerlaeota; class Sumerlaeia; order MVZB01; family JAJFLK01; genus CAYXAU01. The sequence continues at coordinate 241,282 of CAYXAU010000004.1, forward strand.
CTGGCCCTTTGGAGCGACGGCCCGCGGACGACGCTCTACGTGGCCGATACTTTCGCCGCGCGCGCCATCGACGTCGCGACGGGTCAAATCACCGATCTGGCCCGGATCGCCGGCAGCGAGCTGGAGTTTCCCAGCGGGATCGACGTCGACGAGGACCGCGTTTATCTGACGAGCTGGTTCGGCGGCGCCGTCCAAACGCTCGACCGCCGCACCGGTCAGATTCTTCGGACGCTTCACGATTTCGCCGGACCGTATGACGTAGCGGCCCTCCCGGACGGCTCGCTGATCGTCGCCGAACTGGCGGCCGGGCGGTTGACGCGCGTCGGCGCCGGAGACGAGCCCCCTCGCCATGTCCTCGCCGAGGGGTTAGCGGCTCCGACGGCCCTCACCCGCGGGCCCGACGGCGTGATCTACGTGACCCTCTCGGCGACGGGCGAGGTCCTGGCCGTGGATCCGGCCGGCAAAACCACTCGCCGCGTGACCTCGGGCCTCAACGGCCCCGAAGGGCTCGCCGTCGGGCCGTCGGGCGAGGTCATCGTCGTCGAGACGGGGGCGCGGCGACTGACGGCCATCCACCCAGCCACCGGCGAGGCCCGAACGCTCGCCGAGCGGCTGCCCGTCGGCCTGGCCGCCCCGGCGGGCGCGCCGCCGCCCTTCGTGCTCTCCGGCGTCGCCGTCGGTCCGGAGGGGACGGTCTTCATCAGCTCCGATCTGGAGGACGCGATTTATCGCGCCCGGCTTCAATAACCCTCGGACTTATCGACCACGTTGCGCAGCGGACGGCCGGAAACAAAACGCTCAACGTTATCCCGAAACAGCGCGACGCGACGCGCCTGCACGGCGTCGGACTGACCGGCGATGTGCGGCGTGATCACGACGTTCGGCATCGCCCACAGCGGATGATCGCTCGGCAACGGCTCCGGGTCAGTGACATCCAGCCCCGCCCCCGCCACCTTGCCCGATCGCAGCGCCTCGGTCAGGGCCTCGGTGTCGAGGATCGGCCCCCGCGAAACGTTGATGACGTAAACCCCCGCCTTCATCAGCTTGAACTCCTCGGCGCCCAGCATCCGGTGGGATCGCGCCGTCTCTGGGACGCAACTGACGACCACGTCCGCCCGCGGCAGCAGCGCCGCAAGCTCATCGGGCTTGCCGCAATACTCAACGGCCCGCGTGTAGGGCAAATCCTTCGGGTCCACGGCCAGCACCGTCATCCCGAAGGCGTGGGCGCGCTCGGCTACCTGGGTCCCGATCCCCCCCAGCCCGACGATCAGCATCGTCTTACCGCGTAATTCCTTCAGCGGCAGGCGGCTTGTCCGCTCAAAGCCCTTCTTCATCTGCTCGTGATAGAACTTGAGGTCCCGCGTGAGGCTCAGCAACAGGGCGAACGCGTGATCGGCGATCTCCGGCCCCTGGATGATCCGACCGTTGGTCAGAATGATGTCGCTTTCCTTGAGTTCGCGCGCGCGCAGGTAGCTCTCCACCCCGGCGCTCATCGTCTGGATCCACTTGACCTCCCCCGAGGCGCGGATGATCTCGCCGACGGGCGCCCCGGGCGCCAGCCCGATGACGGCGACGCAGCCGGGGGCCTTATCGACCAGTTCGCGCGCGTTGGCCGCCGGGATGAATTCCAACTGCGGATGGCGCTGGGCGAGGTCCTGAAGCTCCCGCGCATACGCCGCCGTGACCAGAATGCGGACCTTCTCGCCCGCCTCCGGGGCGTCGGCACGGGCTGACCCCACGGCGATCAGCGCCGCCGCCGGCCACAACCCCCACGCTCGCCGGGCCCGAGAACGGAACCGGCCCGAGCGCCGCCCAATCGAGCGATGCATCGTCCGGCAGGCCACTGCCGCCATGGGATTGCCCGGCGGCACCGGTCCCCGAAGCTGGATCGATGGACCCATCGTCCTGGCCCTCCGTCGGTGGGAATGCGCGATTGCCCGCGTTCGGCGTCATAGCAGGTCGCGCGCCCGATGGCAAGGGCCCCCGGCAAACCTCAGCCCCGCCGCAGGGGAGGATTGCAAGCCGCGCGATCATGGTTTACGGATGAAGGCGATCCGTCGCGGGTTCCCCACGGCGGCCCCGCCGATCTCCGTCAGGCCCCGGAGGCGCATCATGTCCCCCCGCCGCATGCTCGTCCCCACCTTGGTTCTGATCGCAGCGCTAGGGCTGCCCCTGGGCTGGATGGCGGGCCTCCGCCCGTCGTGGGCCGCTCCGCCCGGGGACGATGGCGCCGATCCGCAGCCTCAGCTTCGCCAACGCTTGGCGGGAACGTACGAGTTGGTGAGCTATGAATTTTTCCCGGCCGGCGGCGAGACCCGGCGCGTGGAAGCCATCGGCCGCTTAAACTACGACCCGGCCGGAAACATGGCCGCCCAGATCATGCCGCTCGACTGGCCGGAACGGCCCCCCGAAGCCGCGACGCCGGCTCGCGGCCTCGGCTACGTCGCCTACTTTGGCCGCTACGAGATCGACCCCACGGAGGGGAAAGTCACGCACCATGTCCAGGGCTCGGTCAACCCGCGCTGGGTGGGCGGGGATCAGGTGCGCTTCTTCGAGCTGAGCAAAGATGGGTTAACGCTCTCCCTGCGCTCCGGCGGCCGCACGACGGCCCGTCTCGTCTGGCGCCGTCTGGGAGCCGCGGGCGATTGAGGCTCGGGCTCCACCGGCCCGGCGTCAGGGGCCGTTCTTCAAGCGCAGTTCGACGCCCTGGTTGTTGAGGACAAAGGGGTCCCCCTCGTAAAGCCGGTCGGGTTCGCCCGCGAAGACGAAATAGATACGGTAGCGCCCGTTGCCGACGCGCGCCGTTCGGGATTCGCCCGCCGGAATTTTGAAATCGAGCCCCCGCCGCCCCGTCCTGATCGCGACGAGCACCTCCCCCGCATCGTCGTTGTGGAGCCGGATTTCGTTCGGCCCCTCGACGGAACCTTCCAACCGCGGCCAGTTGGCCGGCAGCGACCCGACCGCCCGATCGGCCGCCGTCACCGCCGAGGTCGTCGCGGCCGGCGCGCGCTGAAGCGTCACCGTCTGCCCGAGCCCCCGGCGCATCAGATGCTCCTGGACGGCCAGCGAGTGCCCGATCTCACGGGCCCAATACGGCGGCGCGTGGTTCCCTTCGGATTGAGCGAAGGTGAACGCAATCCCCCGTTCCAGGAGGAGGCGGGTGAACTCGCGGTTCTCGGCGATCAGGCCGTCCTCGGTGCCACAATCCAGATAGATGTGCGGCAAAGCTTCCCGGGGAACCTCCAGAATCAACTTGAACGGATCATGGGCGTCGCACTGTTCGGGCGAGAGGAAGATCGTCCCCTCCGGCGTGGCCAGCGCCCCGTCGGCCGACATCTCGCTTCGGGCCCGCCGGGCGAACCCGAGCGCCCCGCTGTGACTGCCGATCGTGGAGAACAAATCCGGGTGCCGCAGGCCGAGCATGAGGGCCCCGTAGCCCCCCATCGAGAGCCCATTGATGGCCCGGCCGGCCCGCTCCGGGATCGTCCGATAGGCCCCGTCCACGTGCTCGATCAGGTCCCGGACGATGAAATCCTCCCAGCGGTTCTTGACGCCGGCCGGGCTCGCCCCCCAGTTGACGTACCACGTCCGTCCGACGCTCGGCATGACGATGATAAGCCGGTGGAACTGAGCGTAATACTGGACCCCCAACCGCGCCCAGGCCGTATGATCCTGCGTCAGCCCGTGCAGCAGATAAAGCGTGGGGTAGCGCTCGCCGGAGGTTTCGTAATCCTCGGGCAGACAAACGTTATAGGCCACCTCTCGCTCGACCGACGGGGCGTAAAACCGCTCCGTCCGCACCGGCAACGGCTCGGCGCCGGCCCCCTGGAGCCCGGCTACGGCGACGGCCCAAACCATCGCAACCCGTAAGCCGTTCGGCCCCTCGGCCCGCTGGATGCCCATCATGGACTCCCGATCCCGATCCCCAGTTTCACGGCGTCCCGGCCGCCGCGCCGATCTTAGCCTGAAACCGCAGCCCGTCCAACGGCAAAGCCCGCCGCCCCAAGGGCCCCGGGCGCCGCCGGAGATGCCCCTTGCGATCGAGGCGAGGCTCGTTCATAACCGAGCGCGGACGCCGGAGGTCCGGATCACGCCGGAGAGGAAAGGTCCACGCCGCATGAGCCCGCCGGAAATTGAGCGTCGCTTCATCCGCGCGAACGATATCCGGCTGCATTGCGCCCTCGCCGGCCCCGAGGAGCCCCCCGGCCGCGGAACCGTGCTGCTCCTGCACGGCTTCCCGGAGTTCTGGTTCGGCTGGCGGCGTCAGATCCCGGCCCTCGCGCCTCAATGGCGCGTCGTCGCCCCCGACCTGCGCGGTTACAACTTTTCGGACAAGCCCGAAGGGCCCGAGCATTACCGCATGCGGTCGCTCGTCGGCGACGTCATCGGGCTGATGGACGCCCTTGGCGAACGCCGCCTCACCCTGGTCGGTCATGATTGGGGCGGGGCCGTGGCTTGGGCGGTCGCGGCCTTCCAGCCCGAGCGCATTGAGAAGCTGATCATCCTCAACGCTCCCCATCCGACGCTCTTCGCCCGCGACGTCCGCGCCCGGCCCGAACAGCAGGCCGCCTCCCAATACATGCATCTTTTGAGGAGCGACCGCGCCGAGGAAGTGCTCCTGAGGGACGATTGCCGCCTGCTCAAAAAATTCGTCTTCGAGACGATGGCCGATCCGACGAGCCTCAGCGAAACCGAACGGGCCGAATACGTCCGAGCCTGGACCCAGCCGGGGGCCATTCGCGCCTCGACGAATTATTACCGGGCCATGCCCGCGCCACCGCCGGACTTGAGCCAATCGCCGCCGTCGACCGGCCAAACCGAGCAGCCGCCCCCGGTCCTGATCTCCGTCCCGACGCTTGTGATCTGGGGAATGCGCGATACGGCGCTCCTGCCGAGCCTTCTGGATGGGCTCGAAGCGCTGGTTCCCGCGCTCACGCTCCGCCGGCTGCCCGAGGCCACGCACTGGGTCCAGCACGACCAACCCGACGAGGTTAACCGGCTGATCCTGGACTTTCTGGGTTGAACCTCCCCCCTGCCGCCGTCATGGCTGCGGCGTCGGCCAGAAGGCAACGACGCTCGCCCCACCGCGGACTTTCTGCCCGACCCTGACCTCGATCCGCGCCTCGGCCGGCAGGTAAAGCTCCACGCGCGAGCCGAACCGGATGAGGCCGATCCGTTGGCCGCGTTCCAGCACTTCGCCCTCGCTGACCCGACAGACGATGCGCCGGGCGATCAGCCCCGCGATCTGGCGGACGGCGATCCCTCGCTGGCCGCAGTCTAAAGAAATCCAATTGGATTCGTTCGCGTCGCCGCTGGCCGGGCTCAGAGCGTTGAGGAAGCGCCCTCGCCGATAGCGGATCGCCCGAACCTCCCCCGCACAAGGGGCGCGGTTGACGTGACAATCCATCACCGAGAGAAAGATCGAGACGCGCGTTCCAGGGACGGGCCCCCGCGCGGCGTCCTCATTCGGCGCGATCTCCGTCACTTTGCCGTCGGCGGGGCTCACGATCGCCCCGGCCTCGCGCGGGATCCGCCGGGCCGGATCCCGGAAGAACCAGGCCAGGCCCGCCATCAGCCCGATCGCCCCGATCCAGAGCCACTCCCACCCCCAGACCCACCCCACCCCGCCGGCGACCAAGGCCGGCAGCCCCCAAAGGAGCCCATCCGGGTCCATTGGAATCCTCATGGCCGGCCGAGCCCCTTGGGCGCCCTCCCCTCCAAGCTCCTCTGTCCGTTTTCCTTCGCCCTTCATGCCTCGCCCCTCACCCCTCGGCCTGCTGTGTTCTCCGTTTCACCTCCCGGCCCCTCCAGCCAGGCGTTGAACCGGGGCGGGCGCTTCTCCCGCCAGGCGGCGATCCCTTCGCGCGCGTCGGGCTCCGGGTCCGAGACGGCCGTGCGGGCGGCGATATCCTCAAGCGCCTGGGCGAACGTCAGCTCGGCGGCCTGATAGATCGCTCGCTTGAGGAGCCGCATGGCAACTTGCGGCCCCTCGGCCAGTTCCCGAGCCAACGCCAGGGCCCGCGCCGACAGTTCGGCCGGGGGGAGGACTTCGTGAACGAGCCCCAGGGCGAGCGCCTCCTCGGCCGAGACGATCCGCTTGCGCATCAGGAAATCCATCGCCCTCGCCACGCCGATCAACTGGACCAACAGCGCGTGCCCCCCTTCGTCCGGCATGAGCCCGAAGCGCAACGTGGCGCTCCCCAGGCGCGCCTCGGTCGAGGCGATCCGAAAATCGCAGCAGAGCGCCAGCGAGAGGCCCGTCTGAATGGCGTAGCCGTTGATGGCGGCGATCGTCAGTTTATCCATCTCGCGGAGGGCGAGATTCAGCCGTTGCGAGTGCGTCCGCAGGCCCGCGTAGACCCCCAGCCGATGGTGCCGCGCGCGGCTGAAGCCTTCGGCGATGGCCGGCGTGAGCGGCGCGGCGGCCGCCGCGTGAGCCGCGCGGCCGCTGATGTCGTCCCCGGCGCTGAAGGCGCGGCCCGACCCGATGAAGACGATGACGCGAACAGCGTCGTCCATCTCGGCCTGGGCCAGAATCTCGATCAGGTCCCGCTTCATCGGCACGGTCATGCCGTTCAGCCGCCCGGGCTCGTTGAACGTGATCCAGACGATGCCCGGCTCTTCCAGCCGCACCTCGAACCCGCGAAAGTCGCCGGTCTTCATTCTTCTCGCGCCGCCTTCGCTTGCCCCTGGAGCTGTCTCCGGCCCGCCCGAGTGGTCCTCATTCCGGCTCCGGCCAGGCCGTCGCCGGCAGAACGATCGCCGAGGATCGGGCCGCGTCGTGATGAACGGTGTTCCAGGCCGGGCGCGGCGGAATCGCCGCCGAGCCCGGCGCCTCGCCGGTGTTGGGGTTCACCTCGAACCGCGGCCAGTTGCTGGAGGTCACGTGGACCGCCACGCGATGACCCGCCTCGATCGTCAGCGACGTCGACCAGAGGTCGATCGCGATCCGCTCCGGCCGTCCCGGGTTCATCAGCCGCACGTCGCCGGCCTCGCGTCCGTGGCGGTAACGCGTCCGCAGGGCGCTGTCGAGCACGAGCGCCTCGTAACCGTCCGGGTAGACATCGACGAGCTTGACCATGAAGTCCGTGTCCGGCGCGTCGGTCGAGACCCACAGCTCCGCCTCGACGCGCCCCTGGATCGTCAGGTCCTCCGTCAGCGGCTCGGTCTGAAACCGGAGGTAATCGGGCCGTTCGCCGATCGCGCGTTGATCCACGGGGCCCACGGTGATCGGGCTTTCCCTGGGGAAATTATTATAGTTAGCCCCCCCGTGCGTCGGCGCCGGGTCCGCCGGATCAAACCGATACGTGGACGCGCTTACCGGGACGGTCGGGCGAATCCGGCTCAGGCCGCCGCCCGGCTGGAGATAATACCGCGCGTCCTGCCCCGGCGGCGGCCACCGCTCGGCCCGCCGGAGCCCCCCCTTGCCGGAGAATGCGCCCCGTCGGGCCGCCGCCATGTGATAGTAAACGATCGGCGGCTCCTCCATGATGCCGTTGGGCTCCCCCTTGAGCCAGTAATCGAACCAACGCATCTCCTCCTCGAACGCGCGAGCCAGCCCGCGCTCGCCCACGTATTCGAGGTCCCCGTCCAGGGCGGAGTGCCCCCACGGGCCCATCCAGAGTTTCTGGCGCCCGCGGGCCCCTTCACGGCCATGCTCCTGCAGAACGACAAAGTTGTTGATGGCCCCCTTGGCGAACATGTCGTACCAGCCGCCCACCTGATAAATCGGCACGTTGGTCCGGTCGCGATGATGAACCAGATCGGTCCGACGCCATTGTTCATCCATCACGACCCGCCGCTGGAGGGAGGGAATCTGCTCGGCCACCCCTTGCAACCGCATGAAATTGCCTCGGAAGTGTTCCCGGAAGACCCCCCCCATGAAATATGACTCATCAAAGAGACTCTCCGGAGCCGTCACGACGTAGGCGCAGACCAGATGCGGGGGGTCGGCGGCGGCGGCCAGGTTGGCCGCGATCCCCCCGGCCGAACGGCCCGTCAGCCCGACCTTGCCGTCGGACCACGGCTGCGCCGCGATCCACTCCACCGTGTCGTGGCCGTCCTCCATGTCCGTCTGATAGGGCTCGTAAACGCCTTCGGAGGCGAACCGGCCCCGGCAATCCTGAATGACGTAGACGTAGCCCGCCGAAGTGTAGCGGCCCGCGCGGCGGCCCGTCCCCGCCTTGTTGTACGGCGTCCGGCTCAGGATGGCCGGCCAGGGTCCGCCCGTCTCCGGCAGATAGATGCTCGTCGCCAGCCGGACGCCGTCGCGCATCGGGACCATGAACTCCTGGCCCGGAGCGACCGGGCCGGAGCGTCCGCCGTCGGTCGCCTGTCCCCGCCCCACGGCGGGGACGAGCACGAGTAGCCAGCCTCCGAAGCGTCCCCATGCCGCCAGGGCGCGCATCGGCTTACTCCCTTAGTCCAGTCCCAGGTGCTTGCGGAACCACTCGGCGGCCAGATTCGATCCCCGCTCGAAGGCGTCGCCGAGATACATCTCAAAGTGCGTGATGTTCGGGATTTCGACCACCTCTTTGGGCCCCTTCAGAATCTCGGCGGCCGCGTAGGCGTTCTCCCGATTGTCGAACAGCTCCTCGGCGCCGGCGACGATGAACAGCACCGCCACGGTCTCCGGGACATGTTTCACCCGGTGAAACGGGCGGTATTCGCGCGTCAGTTGCTGCGTCTCCACGTCCACCATCCGCCGGACGCTGAAGCCGGTCTCGTACTCCCCCCCGCGCCCCTCGCGCGCCCGCTTGATCGCGTCCTCCAGCGCCGCGCCCCGCAGCGGCAGTGGCCCTTCCGGCGCGTTCTTGCCCCCAATGGCCGGCACCTGGGCCACGACGGCCTTCACTCGCGCGTCGAGCGAGGCCACGACCATCGTGTTCCCCCCGGCGAAGCTCGACCCCCAGATGCCGATCCGGTCCGGGTCGACGCCCGGTTCGCCCTGGAGATAGGAGATCGCCGCGCGAATGTCCTCGACCTGTTTGGACGGGATCAGCCGCGTTCGCTTGATCCGCACCCGCGCCTCGGTCTCCGCCACGCGCTGATCGTCGGTGGTCTTGATCGGGTCGACCGCCGTGACAAAGCCAGGGCTTCGGCCCCAGCCGCGATAGTCGATCACCATCGCCACGAGCCCCCGCTCGGCGAACCGGTTGCCGTACTTCTCCAGAAACTCGCTGATCCCCGCCCAACCGTGGGCGAGCACGACGCCGGGGGTCTTGCCGGCGGGATCAAAGCCCTTCGGATAGAACATCTTGGCCCAGCACGGCATGTCGTCGCTGTAGAAGGTCACCTCTTTGGCGACGATCCCCTCCCCCAGCGTGTAAACCTTCCCCTCCGGCGGCACGCCGGTCAGCCGCCGCTGCGCAAGGCTTGGAACGGCCAGCCCCCCCCACGCCAACCCCAAAACGAGCATCGCGACTCGACGTCCACCCATGATCTCTCCCTCCTCCGTCTCCCCTTTCAACGACGGCCGGAGGACCTCTCCGCCGCCGTCCTTCGTCTGAACCCGCCTCTCCCGCGCGAGGCCCCCCGGCGATAAGAGACAACCCATCTTACGTCCCCCACCCGTTCTGGCAAGGGGGGAGCCAGGACGACCCCCGAGCCCGCCGCCTTGGCTCGTCGGCCGCCTCCGGTGGGATTCGTCGAGCCATGCTTGGCGGCAGAAAGAGCCGACAGGGCCTGCGCGCTCGATCGGGGCCATCTCCGGACCTCGAATCGTACGGATCGGTCCAGGAAGCCCTTCGCCCGACCCGGCCTGACCGAAGGCTGGACACGCTCCCGCCCTGACCCTATGCTGGCGCCCCAACGCGCGAAGGCGAGTTCCATGCGATCGGAGGTCAAGGGCATTGCCTCGGCCGAGCCGGGCCCCGGCGTTTATGTCGGGCTGGGGCTGGTCGCCGCCGCCACGCTCATGCTGGAAATCCTCCTCACGCGCATCTTCAGCGTGACGATGTGGTATCACTTCGCCTTCATGGCCGTCTCGATCGCCATGTTTGGCCTGACGGTCGGCGGCCTCCTCGTCTTCCGCTTTCCCCGCTGGTTCCCCGATGACCGCCTGCCGACGCACCTGGCGCGGCACGCCCTGGCTCTCGCCGGCGCGACGCTGGCGGCCTTTGTCCTTCATCTGCGCATCCGGTTTCGAATGGACGGCTCCTGGCAGGGCAATCTCGCGCTCGCCGCGACCTATGTGACGATCGCCGTCCCTTTCGTCTTCGCCGGCGTCGTCCTTTCGCTCGCGCTCTCCCGTTTCCCTCGCAGAGTCGGTCAACTCTATGCCGCCGATCTGCTCGGCTCGGCGGCCGGCTGCCTGACGCTGGTGGCCGCCCTCGGCCGCACCGACGGCCCGACGGTCGTCGTCTTCGTCGCGTGGCTGGCCGCGGCCGCCGCCGTCGCCTTTGTCTGGGGGGCCCCGTCGGCCCGGCCGCGCCGGCGGGCGCTCCTGGCGGCGCTCGCCGGCGCGCTCCTGCTCGGGGCCAGCCACGTCGGCTTCCTGCTTCACCGGCCCCTCCTGAACCTCCGTTGGGTCAAGGGGCGCTTCGAGCCGACGCCGCTGTTCGAGAAGTGGAATTCCTTCTCTCGGGTCACCGTGACGGGCGACCCCGACGTCCCGGTCCGGCCGTTCGCCTGGGGTTATAGCCCCCGCTATCACGGCCGGGATCGCGTCCGCCAGCTTCGGATCGACATCGACGCCGCGGCCGCCACGTTCATGCTCCACGACCCCGGCGACCTGTCGGCGCTCACGTTTCTCAAATATGACATCACGAACCTGCCCCACTATCTGCGGCCCGGAGCCGAGACCTTGGTCGTGGGGGCCGGCGGCGGGCGGGACGTTCTCTCGGCCCTCGTCTTCGAGCAGCCCCGCGTCGTCGCCGTCGAGCTCAACCCGATCATCGACGAGATCGTCAACGTCGCCTACGCCCGCTTCTCAGGCGGGATGCGCCGTCGGCCCGGCGTCGAGTTCGTCGTGGACGAAGCCCGCGGCTATATCGCCCGCCGGCGCGAGCCCGTCGATCTGATCCAACTCTCCCTCATCGACACCTACGCCGCGACGGCCGCCGGCGCCTTTGCCCTGACCGAAAATCCCCTTTACACCGTCGAGGCCTGGTCGATCTTTCTCTCAAAGCTCCGCCCCGGCGGATTGCTCGCCGTTACCCGGTGGTACTTCCCCGATCGGCCGGTGATTCTCTATCGGCTGACGGCGCTGGCCGCCGCCGCCCTCGCCCGCCACGGCGTGGAAGACCCGCGCGGCCACGTCGCCCTCGCCCGCACGATCCCCGCCGGCGGCCCGCTCGGGGTCGCGACGCTCCTGGTCGGGCGGGATCCGTTCTCGCCGGCCGATCTGAAGAATCTCAACCAGGTCGTCCACGGTCTGGGCTTCGAGATCATGCTCTCGCCCGAAACGGCCGAGGACGCCGTCTTGGAGGATTTGGCCTCCGGCCCCGAGCCCCACGGGGCCGCCCGGCGGTTCCCGGCCAATCTACGCCCCCCCACCGACGATGCCCCCTTCATCTTCAACGCCCTCACGTTCCGGAACCTTTTCGACGCCGAGCTCCGGCGCGCCGATAGCGTCGGGCCGAATCTCCACGCCGTCGTCGTGCTCGCCGTGCTGTTGGTCGTCGCCGTCGGCTTGACAGCGGCCTTCATCCTCCTGCCGCTGGCGCTCGCCACGGACCGCGCCGCGCTCGCCGGCTCCGGCCCGCGCCTGGCTTACTTCACCGCCATCGGTCTGGGCTTCATCCTCGTCGAAATCGCCCAGATGCAGCGCCTCACTCCCTTCCTCGGCCATCCCAGCCGCGCCCTGACGGTGGTCCTCTTCACCCTCCTGGTCGCGGGCGGGCTCGGCAGCCTGAGCTTTGCGGGGCTGGATCGGCGGCTCGGCGGGGGCGCCCACCGCATTTTCCTGCCGCTCATGGGCCTCATTGTCCTGACCGGGCTCCTCACGCCATGGGCCCTCGCCACGGCTCAGGCGGCGGCCGCCCCGTTCCGGATCGCCCTGAGCGGCCTGCTCCTCTTTCCGCTCGGCTTCCTGATGGGGATGCCCTTCCCGTGGGGCATCCGAGCCGCGGCGGGCCGCCATGTCGGCCTGCTGGCGTGGTTCTGGGGGCTGAACGGGGCGGCCTCGGTTCTGGCCTCAGTGCTGGCCGTCGGCGTAGCCATCCACTTCGGCATCTCGCGCGCTTACTGGGTCGGCGCGGCCTGTTACGCCGCCGCCTGGGTCGCCGCCGCTATTTCCACCGGACGCCTTAACGGACACGATGATTGAGATTTTCCCGCGGCTTGCCCTCATGGAGCGGGGGTGATAGAAAAAAAGGATTCCGCCCCTCGATAGGGGTCTGCGAAGGTTGAGAATGATTTTCAGTTCCCGTCCCTCATTGAGCGGCCATCGTTTCTTTCCGAACGCCGCCCGGCGAGGGGCCGGCCTGATGGCTTTGCTCGTCGGAGCCTTGTGCCCGACGCCGATGGCCGCCGGGCCGACGATCGTCTTCCCCGACGGCGGCGTCGGCCGCCTTCAAGTCCGACCCGCCGGCCACGCCGGCGAACTCGCCGCTGAAAGCTGGTGGGGCGGACCCATCATGGACGAGAGCGACCGCCTGTCGGCGCCGGCCCCATGGGTCCCCCTCGGCGAAGCCCGCGGCTCCGTCACCCTCCCCGACGGTCAGGACGCCCGCCTGGACGTGAGCCCCGCCGGAGCCGAAAAGCTCGATTGGCTGGCCTCCCTCCCCGCCGGTTCGATCCAAACCTTGAGCCTCGCCGACACCGACGTGGCCGACGCGGACCTCGCGCGCCTGGCCTCGCTCGCCGGCCTCGCCGAACTCATCCTGGACAACACCGACATCGGCGACGCCGGTCTGGCCCACGTCGGCAAGCTCACCGCGCTCCGCGGCCTCAGCCTCGCCCACACCTATGTCACCGACGCCGGCCTCGGCTCCCTCGGCCCGCTTTCGGCTTTACGGGCGCTCGTCCTCAACGGCTGCGAGGTGACCGGCGAGGGGCTGGAGGCCCTGCGGGCCTCGCCGGCCCTCGAACATCTCGCGCTGGCCAACACGCGCCTATCCGACGAAACGCTCGCCTCCGTGACGGCCTTCACGAGCCTGCGCCGGCTCGATCTCTCGGCCACGCGCCTGACCAACGAGCGCGTCGCCGACCTGCGCGCCCTCGCCCGACTGGAAGACCTCCGCCTGGGCGGGCAGAATCAGCCGGGGCTCTATTTCGAGCCCCTCCTCGGCGACGCCGCCGTCGATTCGCTCACGCGCCTCACCGGGCTCAAGCGCCTGGCCTTCACCGCCGGCATCACGAACGAAGGGTTGGGCCGCCTGGCCGGGCTCCCCTCGCTCGAAATCCTCGCCCTCATCGGCATCAAATATAACGACGACGGGCTCGCCCGCCTGGTCGGGCATCCGGCGCTCAAGGGCTTGATTTTCGTCTCTCCGCCCGAGGCCCGGCTGGCGGCGCCGGTCACCGGCGCGGGCCTGGCTCATCTCAAGCAGATCAAGGGGCTCGAAATCCTCGGTCTCGAAAACACCAACGTGCAGGACGATGACCTGCGCCACTTGCGCGAGATGACCGCCCTCAAGGCGCTCTCGCTCGATAGCCCCGGCGTCAGCGACGCCGGCCTCGCCCACGTCGCCGGGCTGACCTCGCTCGAATCCCTTCACCTGCCGCTGACGACTTCCGACGAGGGGCTGGCTCACGTGCGCGGGCTGGTCAATTTAAAACGCCTGCGCCTGCCGTTCTCCCGCATCACCGACGCCGGCCTGGAGCATTTGAAACCCCTCATGGCGCTTGAGGAACTCGACGTCTATGGCACCCGCCTGAGCCCGAAGGCCGTCGAGCTGCTGAAGGGCCACCCCCACCTGCGGCTCTTGCTCGTCGGTTATACCGACATCGGCGAGGCCGGCCTGGCCGAACTCCGCCGCGCCCTCCCCCTCTGCGACGTGCGGGATATCTGAATCGGCGGCAATCGCGCCCCGGCCGCCGCCGTCGGGCTCGTTCTTCCATCCCTTAAGCGCCGCCGCGGCTGAGCCGGAACGCGAAACCGGCAAGAACATCGTGCCGAGGGAGGGCGACCTCCCAAGGCCGATCCGCAGCCCAAGCCTGGCGAGGAACCACCTCGTCCGCTGAGATGCCCACGGTTCTCCGCATCGGTTCGGCGAGGTTCTTCTTTTACAGCAACGAGGGGGCTGAGCCGCCCCACATCCACGTCGAGCAGGCCGGCGCCTTTGCCAAGTTCTGGCTGGAACCGGTATCCTTGGCGGCGTCGAGCAGGCTCGGCGGTCATGAGTTCCGTCGCCTGGAACGGCTCGTGGCCCAACATCGAGACGAGCTCCTGGAAGCAGGGCATGACTTCTTCCCGACCTAGGGTAGACCCCCGAGCCGTCGCCGTCGCAGCTAATGACGACAACCTGACGGTCGAACTGGCCGACGGCCGGCGGTTGACCGTCCCCCTGGCGTGGTTTCCTCGACTGCTCCACGCGAGCGCCGACCAACGCCGGAGCTGGCGTCTCCTCGGCGATGGCCAGGCCATCCGCTGGCCCGACGTTGACGAGGATCTCAGCGTCAGCGGCCTGCTTCGCGGAACAGCCGCTCCAGAGAAATCAAAGCCCGGGGTCTAACAACCGCATCCGTCGGCCGACGCTCTGCCCCGCCGCGGACGCCCGGAGCCGGCTGGGCCGGTCGCGACGTTCCCGCATGATTTCTCGCCGGGAACGTTGGATCATTTTCCATGACTGGCGGCGGCGAATCCGCGGCGCGGAGCGGTCGCTCCGCGCAGGGGCTCATTCACGGCCTCGGCCTGGCGGCCGGCTTTGCCGCCCTGAGCGTGGCGATGACGTGGCCCCTGGCGGCGGGGCCGCGTTCGACGCTCCCCGCCGGCTCGGTCGACGTCTGGCAGAACCTCTGGACTTTCTGGTGGTGGAAGACCGCCCTCCTGGAGCGCGGCCAATCCCCCTTCGAAGCGACGACGCTCTTTTTCCCCGCCGGCGCCCGTGCCCTCTTCCACGCGCATTCCCCGATCAACATGATCCTCGCCCTCCCGGCGACGGCCACGCTCGGCCCGGCGGCGGCTTATAACATCTGTCTCCTCGCGGCGCTTACGTTTTCGGGCATGGGGGCGTATGCGCTCTCGCGCGAGCTCGGGGCCGGCCGGGACGGCTCGATCCTCGCCGGCCTCGTCTTCGCCTTCTTCCCTCAGCGGCTGGAGCACACGCTCGAAAACCTCAACCTCTTCTCGACCGAGCTGCTTCCGTTCGCCGTCCTGTTCCTCTTGAGAACGCTCCGCCGCCCCGGCACGTCGGCCCCGATCGGCCTTGGCGTCGCCTTCGCCGGCAACGCCCTCCTCGACTGGCATCTCGGCCTCCTGGCGGGCTTCCTTTTGTTGCCGCTTGCGCTGGTCCTCATCTTGCATCGACGCCCCGCCCCCGCTGCCGGTTGGGTCGGGCGGCTGGCGCTGGCCGCCGCCGTGGCCGCGGCGCTGACGCTCCCCGTCGCCGCCCCCTTGCTTCGGGAGATCGCCGGGCCGGAGACCTATTACCAGAAGCCCCCCGTCGATCAGGGGATCGATCCCGTCTTCCTGCTCCTGCCGAGCGACCGGCACCTCCTTCTCGGCCGGCTGACGGCGCCGTTTTACGCCGGCCGCCGCAGCTATTGGGAGCCCGGCTTCGTCTGTTATCTGGGCCTCACGCCGCTTGTGTTGGCGGGCGTGGCCGTTGCGCGGCGCGCGCCCGGCAGTCGCTTCTGGGCCGCGCTCCTCGTCGGGCTCTTGATCCTCGCCCTCGGCCGGCGCCTCCTCTGGGCCGGGCGGCTTACGCCGGTCGCCCCCCTGCCGTTCGCGCTCCTGGCCGAGGCCCCGATCCTGAGTCTCCTGCGTGTGGCGAATCGATTTCTCATTCCCGGCAGCTTGGCGCTCGCCGTCCTCGTCGGGCTCGGCGCCTCGGCGCTCGCTCGCGGCCGCCTGGGGTGGAATCTGGCGCTCGGCCTGCTGATCCTTTTCGAGTATCTCCCCTGGCCCTATCCCGTCCAAGCGATCGACGCCCCGCCGATCTACGGCCAACTGGCCGGCCGCGCCGACGGAGCCGTGTTACACGTCCCCTTCACGCTCGGGCCCGAGACGGTTCAGAACATGGTGGCGCAAACCTTTCACGGGCAGCCCATCGCCGGAGGTTACCTTTCCACCACCCCGCCGGAGGCGGCGGCTTCCGTCGACCGTGACCCGGTGCTCTCCCGCCTTCAGGGCTTGAGGCCCCAGATTCGCCGCGCCGTCGACGTCGACCACCTCGCCCGCCTGGGCTTCGGGCTGGTGATCCTCGCCAAGGACCCCCGGAGTTTCCTCGAGTCTCCTCAAGCGGCTGGGAACGGCCCCCGGCGTCGGACCGGCCGGGTGGGGCTCGATTATCGCCTCTGGGGCCGAATCTATCGTGGCTTCGAGGCCGGCTGTGGCTCCCCGATCCACGAAGACGACCGCCTGGCGATTTTCGAGCTCCCGCGGCCGAGCTGAGGCCGCCGACCCCCTGGCCTCGCGCAAACAACCGCCGGCTTAGCGGAGATAACCCAAACTGCGCAGCTTTCGTTCCCGTTCCGCGTCGGTAATGGAGGGGGCGCCCTCACGTCGAGCCTCGCGTTCCCGCCAGGCTTCGACGAGCCGCCCCTTATAGGCCTTGAGCGCCTCCAGGCGCTCCATGTCCTCGGGCGCGTCCGGGTCGAAAAGGTTGACCCTTTCGCCGGGGTCGGCGGCCAGATCATATCGTTCGGCTTCCCAGCCTCGGCCACGTTGAACCAGCTTCCACACCGCGTCGCCCTCCCGCAGAGCCACCCACGTGGCCTCCATGCTCGGCTCAGGGTAGAACTCGCGCAGCCGCTCCGTCGTGAACGCCGGCCGGCCGATCAGGTCCGCCGGCAGCACGCCCGCATGCGAGAAGGCCGCGAGTTCCGGTGGGGGGCTTTCTCCCAGGATCGCCGGCGCCAGATTGACTCCTTCGAGGGCGTCAGGGGGAGGTAGACCCGCCAGGGCAGTCAACGTCGAGAAGAGGTCGATCGACCGGGTGACGGAGGCGTACCGCGCCCCGGCGGGGAGATGCCCCGGCCAGGCCATGATCAGCGGCGCGTCGAGCGCCGCCGCGGCGAGCGAGTGCGAATGCGACCACTGAAACGGCGCCGCCGGATCATAGAGCGATTCGCCGTGATCGGCCGTGAAGACGATGAGCGTCTCGTTCTCCAGCCCCGCCGATCGAATCGTCTCGACCACGCCGCCGAAGAGCCCATCCAGCCGCCAGACGTTCGCCTTATAGAAAAGCTCCAGCAAGCGGGCCAGGCGGGCGATCTCCTCCGGCGCGAGCCGCAGCCGGCGCGTGGCCTCGGGGAAGTTGAACGCCAGTTGCTCGTGGTATTCGTGGTAAAGGCGCTTGAGCCGCCGCTCTTCGGCGCGGCTCAGCTCCTCAAGAATGCCGCATTCGCCCGGGTAATCGCGGCAAAAGGCCGGGACGGGCCTTTCATCGTACGGGCCGTGCGTGACGGTGAAATGGGTGAACACGAAGGCGCGGACGGCGGGATCAGCCGCCACGCGCGCAAGGAGCGCCTCAAATCGCCCATAATCGGCCGCCTCCGGCGTGAGCGCGTGCGGCGAAAGGTTCTCCGGCGCCACGCCGCGCAGGTAGCCCAGGTCCTCCCCGGCCATCGGATGCGCGCTCCAGGCATAGACCTCGTAACCCCCGCGCGCGAACGTCTCCAGTATCGTCGGGACGGCCTCGTCCAGCCGCTCCGGATGCGTGAAAACGCCATGGCCGGCTGAGCCGCGGCCGGAAAGGATCGAGGCATAGGCGATCCCCGACATCCCGGCCTCCGTTCGGTGGCGCTCAAAGACCGTCCCCCGCGCGGCCCACGCCGTCAGATGAGGGGTCAGGTCCACCCCCGGCCCGTAAGGAGAAAGAAACCCCTTGTTGACCGTGCACGTCGCGTAAAGAAGGACCACGCGCGGGGGCGCAGCCGTCTTGGGCGCCCCTTCCGGGCTCTCAGCGCCGCCGCAGCCCAGGAGGACCGCCGCCAACGCGACGGCGCCGCGCCGCCGGCCTTGCAGGAGCTTCAGCGCCCTTGCCGTCCCACGCAGTGGTCTCATCGAACCTTGCCGGCCTCGGAATGGCGGTTTGAGCTTAGCCCGAGCCGGGGGAGTCTGCTAAGGTCGGAGCGAGAAGGGGAGCTCGCCGGCCTTGCAGCCCGAAACCCCGCCTCCGCCATCGGCGACGGCCTCGCCGGTCAAAAGACGCCGGACCGGGCGGCTCCGCCGATGGCTCTTCATGGCGATCCCCGCCGGGGTCGGCCTGATCGTCATCGCCGCGCTCTATTCGCAGACGGGCCATGCCTTCCAGCATATCATCCTCCCGCTCGTCGCCGGCAGGCTCAAGGCGGACCTTTCGGCGGGCAGAGGGTCGATCTCGCTCACCGGCCGCCTGCGCGTCCAGGACCTGACCTACGCCGACGCTCAGGGCCGCTCCGCGGCGATCCGCGCCCTTGAGGTCCGGGTCGCGCCGATGAGCTTGTTCGGCGGCGAGGGGCCCATCATCCGCTCGGCCCGGCTTGAGAGCCCTCGGCTCGTGCTCTTGAGCCCTCCGAAAGCCAACGATGCCGCGACCCCGCGGTCCACGGGGCCCCGCTCGGCGGCAACCGCGACCGAGGCGACGACGGCCCCTACGCGCCCCCCCGAGGCGCCGCTCATCCCCGTTGCGATCCAGGAGCTGGAAATCACCGACCTGTCGGCCGAGCTGCGTCGGCCGCGGGCCGAGGCCGATCGGACCGGCCCCAGCCCGCGCGCCGACACCGGCCTCGCCGGACGCTCCCTCGAAGCGACCGCCTGGCGCCTCCAAGGGGGCCGAATCGCACTTTCGGGACTCGAACGGGGCGGCACGGCCCGCCTCAGCGTGACCTCGGGGATCCAGCTCGCCCCCGACGACCCGGCCCGAGCCCGGAGTGGCCGCCTGGAGGCCGATCTGCGGCTGGATCAGGACCCTTCGGGGCGACGGCTCGAGGCCACGGGTCGGGCCCGCGCCGAAGGCTTCGGCGAGCCGACGTCGGCGGGCGATCCGGGCTCGCCCCAGAGCCTCGCTTTCGAGGCCGAGACCGCCTTGACGACCGAGGGGCGAGCCTCAGCCCAGGCCCGGTTGCGTATCGTTTCGGCCGCCGGCGAGCGCTCGGCCGGCCATGTCGATGTCGCTCTGGACTGGCGCGCCCGGCAGGGCCGGCAGCCGACCCATCTGGAGGCCTCGCTGGAAGTGGCTGAGGTTGACGAAACCTTTCTGAATCCCATCCTGGCGGCCCTCGGTTCCGCCTCCCTTGAACACGCCCGTCTCGACGGCAACGCCAAGGTCGAAACCGAAGGCGAACGCTACCGGGTTGAGGCCCGCCTGGCGGGCGAAAACCTGAGCCTGCGCGCCGAGAGCGGGCCCACCCCGCCGATGACCTTCCAATTCACGGAGATCGGCGATTACGACGCCGACAGCCGAACCCTTGGCCTTGAGACCGCCGCGATCGAACTCCGCCGCTCCGAGCAGCCGATCGTCGTCGCCGGCCTCGATCAGCCCCTCCGGCTGCGACTCGATAAGGACGCCGCCCCCGGCTCGGCCCCGGAAGCCCCGGCGCGGTTCAACGTCGAGATCCGAGACCTCGGCGTCGAGGACGTGCGCCCCTGGGTCGATGCCGCCGGCTCGACCGCCCTCGACGGCGTGCGGCAGGGGACCTCCGAGGGCCGATTAGCCATCGCCGCCCTCGAAACGGGCCGGTCGCTCGCCTTTGAAGGTTCGCTCCTCGTTCGGGACCTCATCATAGATCGGGAGATCGAGCCTCTTTTCGCCTCCTCGGACGAGCCGCCTGAAATCCGGCGCGCCGGCCCGCTTCGAGTCCAGAACACCTTAAGCGGCGAGCTGGTGAACCTTGAACGACTGTCCCTAACGCGATGGACGATGGGGCTGGCGGCCGACGCCCCCGGGGCGCGGGAGCGCGCTTCGCGGAGCGGCGATGCCTCGAACGGGCCGGCGCTGGCCCGGATCGATCTGACCGGCGAATATGACCTTTCCACCCATGATGGAGCGTTCGCGATCGATCTGACCAGCCCCGACGCCGCCGAGGCCACCCGTCGGCTGGGCATTCTGGCCGAGTCTGCGGCCCGCGATCTCCGCGGGGGCGACATGAAAAGCCACTTTACCCTCCAGCGACAGAGCGAATCCCCGGGCTGGACGATCGAGGGCCGGGCGGCGGTGAACGCGCTCGGCGTCGCGGCCGAAGGCCGGCAACCGCTCCTCCGGTCGCTCGCCGTCACCAACCGCGTCCGAACCGACCCCCAAGCGCAAATCCTGAACCTGGATCGCATGGATATCGATTTGACCGACGACGGCGACCGGGCCGCCGGGCACGCCTCCTTGACCGGGACCTGGCCGCTGGCCGCCCGCGCCTCCGACGCCGACTCGACCGCCCAGGGACGCCTGAAACTCACGGTGCGGGACTTCCTTGCCGGGCCTTGGATCGAGCACTTCGGCTGGGCCGAGGGACGACAGTTTGGCCCGACGCCGGTCCGCGCCGACATCGCCCTCACGCTCGACCCCGTGGGCCAAACCCTCACTTCCGAGGGGGAGATTGAAATTGAGTCCCTGCGCCTGGCCTCGGGCGAGGAGCCGCCGGAGGAGGTCGCCCTTTCCCTCCGGCATCGGCTGAAGAAGGTGGAAGAGGAAATCGCCGATCTCTTGATCGAACTCACCTCATCGCGGGGGGCCAGACCCGCCGGCCGGGCGGAGATCAGGGGCGTGGCGCGGCTGGACGGGCGACCTCGCGCCCGGCTGGAAGGCCGTGTCCGTTCCCTCGACGCCGCCCTCCTGATGGGGTTCCTCCCCGCGCCGGCAGAGGCTCCGGCCGGGGCTCAATCAACGGCGGCGCCGTCTCGCCCGGCGGCTTCGGCCTCCGACGCCGCCGCGCCCGAGCCGGAGGGAATCCTGCCCCTGGACGTGGAGGCGACGTTTACGCTCGACCGAGTCACTTATCGCGAGCTGCTGCTGGAAGCGGGCCGGGGGCGCCTCACGGCCGAAGGCCCTTCCTTCAAGGTTGTCCTCGATCCGACGAGCCTTAACGGCGGCCGGCTCCAAGGGGAATTCGAATACCGCCGCGCGGGGGCCGAGCCCGCCGTCGCCTGGCGGGCTCAGGGGGAAGGGATCGACGCCCGGCCCCTCCTGGCGAGCTTCAAACCCTCGATGGCCGATCAGATCTCCGGAGCCGCGATCTTCAACACTCAAGGAACGGGCGCGGGGACGGGCGCGGAGTTCAAGCGGCGGCTGGAAGGCTCGCTCGCCTTCGAGGTCTCCGGCGGGCAGTTCGGCCGCAGCCGTCTCTTCGACCTCATCGCCGATCAGACCAAGGTAGACGTCTTCCGCCAGATGAAGTTCTCCACCTTCACCGCCGAGGCGGAGTTCCGCGACGGCTGGGCTCATCTTAAGCGCGTCCACGTCAGCGGGCCCGCCACGCAGGTCGTCGCCGATGGCCGCGTCGGCCTGAACGGTCACCTCGACCTTCGCGTCTTCCCGCGCGTCTCGACCGCGCAACTGGGACAGAAAATCTCGTCCAACCGCTACGTCGGGGCCCTCCTTCAGGCCGGCGACGGCTTCACGGATTTCCCCTTCGCCATCAGCGTCGGCGGCACGGTCGACGATCCCGCCTATGGCGTGACCGTCAAACCCCCGGATCTGAAGGATGCGCTGGACAACATCCGCCGGGGCGTCGGCGATCTCCTCCGTCGCGGCCTGAGATGAGCGGGGGGGCGCCGCCCCGACCGGCGCCGTCGGACACGGACCCTCACGGCCTACCCCCGGCCTTCAGCTAACGATGGTCTGGAACGGCCGCATCGAACTGACGCGCTACTATCGCCGCCGGATCGAGCCGGGGGAGGATTGGGAGGTCTTCTGGACGGACCGCGACGGCGTCGAACAGGTCTTTGTCGCTCAGGACCGATCGCTCCGCCTGGCCGAAATCGAGGGGAGCGCCTGGATCGCTGACGCCGAGGGTCGCCGCCGACCTCTCAGCGCCGACGGCGGGACGCTCTGGACCCCCACCCGCCGCCCCTATCAAAAACTCTTCCGGCCCGGCCGATGGCGAGAAACCCCGTGGGCCCCCTATGGCCTCGGCAATCGCTCCAACCCCCTCGTTCCCTGGGTCCATTGCGCGGCGGATCAACGGCTTCATCCCTATGGCTCGCGGGTGATCGTCCCGGCCTTCGCCGGCGGAAAACTCCCCGACGGCCGGGTCTTCGACGGGCGCATGTGGGTCGCCGACGTGGGGGCCGCCATCCAAGGGCCGCTCCGCTTCGACTGGATGGTCGGCGACGAGACGGACGACCGGGCGCTGGAACGTCCGCTCCGCCGACGCCTGATCGACGCCCACGTCGAGGCCCCGGCGGACGTACCGGCTGGCCTGGACCCGCTGACCGCCCGCGGGCTCCAGCGACTTCTCCGGCCATTGGGTTTTGATCTGGGGACATCCGGCCCGGCGGGCGACGGCGTTGACGGCAAGATCGGCCCGCTGACGTTGGCCGCGCTGGCGAGGGCGCAAGCCGCCTGGGAGGCCATCCCCACGCGGGAGCTTGGCCGTTGGCCGATCGGCGCCGTCACCTGCTGGTTCCTGCGCGCGGCCGCCGCCGGCCTCTCCCTTTCCCGGGCGTAAGGCCCCCCCAGGTTCGGCAATTCAATGAACCTTAAGGCAGGCATGTCCCCCGGCTCGATGAAGGATGCCAGTTGCATCAACGTGGAACCCATGCGATCATCTGCGCCGAGTTCCTGCCGAGAGGAGGACGCGTTCAACCATGCCTTCGACCTTGAATAGACTCAGCGCCGGGGCCGGGATGCTTCTGGCGATGATCGCGGCGGTCGCCCCGGCGGCGGACGAGGCCGGCGCGCGACGCGTGACGTTCACCGAGGACGTGGCCCCCATCCTTCTGGCGCACTGCGCCGGTTGCCATCGCCCGGGGGAGATCGCCCCGATGTCCCTGCTGACCTATGAGGAGACGCGCCCCTGGGCCAAGTCGATCAAGGAAATGGTCCTCAAGGGCGCCATGCCGCCGTGGTTCGCGGACCCTGCCTACGGCAAGTTCCGCAACGAGCGCCGCCTGACGGCCGATCAGATTGCCCTGCTGGCCGCCTGGGTCGATCAAGGCGCTCCCCAGGGGGACCCCGCCGCCATGCCGCCGATACCGGACTTCCCGGTCGGCTGGGAGCTGGGCGAGCCCGACTACATCGTCGAACTGCCCGAGGTGGACGTTCCGGCCAACGTCGCGGACCTGTTCCCGAACCTCATCGTCCCGCTGAACCTGCCGGAGGAGCGCTGGGTGCGGGCCGTCGAGATTCGACCCTCGAACCGACTCGTCAATCACCACGTCGTGCTCTTCATGAACGCCGGCGGCGCGGCCCTGTCCGAGGGGGGATTCTTCGACGTCCTGGCCACGTGGGCCGTCGGGACGGGGCCGACGGTTTTCCCCGAGGGGATGGGGCGGCGGCTCAGGCCCAACCAGCGGCTCGTCGCCAACATGCACTATCACGCCACCGACACGCCGCAGAAGGACGTGACCCGCGTCGGCTTTTACTTCGGCCAGGGGGAACTGAACAAGGAAATCAACGCCGTGCTGGCGGGGGACGTGACCTTCCGCATCCCCCCCGGCGTGGACGATTTCGAATTGCGCGCCCGGCACATCGTCGATCAGGACATCCAACTGGTCTCCTACTTCCCCCACATGCACATGCGAGGCAAGGCGATGACGTTCACGGCGCGCTACCCCGATGGACGGCGCGAGACGCTGCTCCACGTCCCCAACTATGATTTCAACTGGCAGCTTTTCTACTACCCCGAGGAGCCGGTCGAGTTGCCGGCGGGGACGCTCATCGAGATCGACGCCCGCTACGACAATTCGGCCAGGAACCCGAACAACCCCGACCCCAGCCGAGCGCTCACTTTCGGGCTTCAATCGACCGACGAAATGATGTTCGGCGTCTTCGAATTTGTCGCCAAGGAAGGCGTCCGCCCAAAGGCCATCACGCCGCGTTCCCGCCTGGAGGCCCTCTTGCGGGCGCTCGGCACGGAATCGGTCTATCGCGTCGACCTGGCGCTCGGTCAGATGAAGGTCCCGACGGCGCTCGTCCTGCCGCGTGAGGGCCGCGGGGAGCTTCACGTCCCCTTCGGCCCCCAGATGACGACGGTGCCGGTCCGCGACGTCGTCTGGTCGGGTGACGCTTTTACCTTCAGGTTGGACATCATGGGGATCGTTGTTGAGGCCCGGGGGGAGGTGCGCCCGGATGGCTCGATCACCGGCGCCTTCACGCGCCCGGCGTCCCCGGCCGCCGCCCCGTCGGGCTCCGGCGGCGCTTTCCTGGGGATGTTCAACCTGCAAGGCTTCGAGGGCCAACGCGCCGGCTGAGCCCGCTCGGCCGGCCCCCCCTCCGGCCTTGAGTCCCCCGCCGCGCGGCGTTAAGATTCTACGCTCGCCAAGCTCCGCAAGGCTCAGCGTGGGGTCCCGGTCTTGACGGGACCCGACAACGTCTGAGCTATCGGGAGACGCCCATGATCCCCCCTCGGTTGCGCGGGTTCCTCGCGCTGACCGTTCTCTTGGCGGCCGGCTGCGCCACGTCCAATCCCCACCTCCCCGGTCACGGCCCGGATCGCGGAAAAACCGTCGTTTATCGGGACACGTGGGGGGTGCCGCACATCTACGCCCCGTCGATCGAGGCGGCGATGTACGCGATCGGCTGGGCCCAAGCCGAGGATCGGCCCGAAGAACTCCTCAAGAACTTCCTTCGGGGGATCGGCGAGAGCGCCGCCGTCGACGGGCCCGGCGCATTCCAATCCGACCTGCGGGCCCGGTTGTTCGACCACTATGGGGCCGCTCGGCGCAACGCCGATCGCATCGATCCCGAACTGCGGCGCTACATCGGCAGCTTCGTCCGGGGCGTCAACGATTACTACGCCGCCCACCCGGCCGACCGGCCCGACTGGTGGGGGCGGCGCCAGGTGGACGAGGCCATGGTCCACGCCTTCGGACGCTTGTTCCTCCATAACTGGTCCATCGACGACGGCTACGACGACCTGCGCCGCGCCGGGATCAACCCCAACCTCCCGCGCGTCGAGCGGGGCTCCAATCAGTGGGCCGTCTCGCCGAGCCGCAGCGCCGAGGGGGTCCCCATCCTCCTGATCGATCCCCACCTTTCCTGGTGGGGCCCCTCGCGCTTCTGGGAGTTTCGCGTTCACGCCGGCCCCTTGCGCGGCAGCGGCTTCACGCTGCCGGCCTTCCCGACGATCGGGCTCGGCCACAACGAGCGCGTCGCCTGGGCCATGACCACCGGCGGGCCGGACACGGCCGACGTCTACGAGCTGACGCTCCACCCCGACGATCCGACCCAATATCGCTACGAGGGCCAGTGGCGGCGCATGACCTCGCGCGAGGTCGTGATCGAGGTCAAGGAGGAGCCGCCCCGGCGGGCGACGCTCTGGGCTTCGCATCACGGCCCGGTCATCGCCCAGCAGAACGGCAAGGCCTACGCGCTCAGAACCTCCTACGCCGAAGAGGTCAACTCCGTGGCCGCCTGGTTCAAATTCAACATGGCGCGCGATTATCGAGGGGCGATCGCCGCCACCGAAACGCTCCAGATTTTCCCCCAGAACGTGATGGTGGCCGACACCTCCGGCAACATCTATTACCAGCGCACCGGTCGCGTGCCGATCCGACCGGAGGGCTACGACTGGTCCCGCCCGGTCGATGGCTCCACGTCGGCCACGGAGTGGAAGGGTATCCATCCGGTGAGTGACCTGGTCCAGGCGCTCAATCCGCCGCAGGGCTACATGCAGAATTGTAACATTCCCCCCGATGCGATGATGGTCGATTGTCCGCTCACGCCGGATCGCTACCTTCCGGAAATTTTCAGCGACTTAAGCCATGGCCCCCGAGGGGGCTGGACCAATCCGCGCGGGGCGCGGGCCGTCGAGCTCCTCGCCGCCGACGCCTCCGTGACGATCGAGGAGGCCCTCGCCTACGCCGTCGATATCCGTCCTTACGGGACCGACCGGTGGCTCGAAGTCCTGCGCCGCGCCGATGAAGCCGCCCCCGCCCTTCGCAGCCTCCATGAGCACGCCGTCGGCATGGATGAGGTCCTGGCCTGGGACGGCGCGCTCCGACGCGATTCGATTGCCGCGCTCAAATATTTCTATTGGCGGGAGCAGCTGGCGCGCGACCTGGGCGACGCGGCCACCGCGCTCGCCCGACGGGTCGATTTTCACCTCTCGGCCATCGGCCGTCCAGCCCCCCCGATCGAGCTCGAACAGGACCAGTTGGAGGCCATCGCGGGAGCCTTCGCCGCCGCCATGGCCCGCCTGAAGGCCGAACTCGGCCGCCTGGACGCCACCTATGGGGACGTCTTCCGCGTCGGCCGGGAGGACCGCTCCTGGCCGCTTGAGGGGGGCGGTCAGCACGGAACCTCTTCGCTGCGCAACATCGGCTATGCGGGGCCGCGCGAGGACGGGACGCGCTGGGGCCGCAGCGGCCAGACCTCCACGCAGATCGTCGTCCTCAGCCGCCCGATCCGCAGTTGGACGGCCGTCCCGATCGGCCAGAGCGATCGGCCCGATTCGCCCCATTTCCGCGATCAGGCCGAGCGGCTCTTTTCCGAAAGAAAGCTCAAACCGACCTGGTGGCGGCCGGAAGAGCTGCGCCACAACGTTGAATCCCGAACCGTGCTGGAAGGCGCCCCCTGAACACGCCGAGCGCCGTTTCCGACCTCGACGTCAGGAATCAATCCGCGAAGGCTCCGGGGCGCGAAGAATCAAGATGGCTCATGCGTCATTGTAATTCGATCCCCCTTGCCTCGGTCGACTTCGTGTAACCCGAGTTCCTTCGTGTCTTCGGATCTTCGTGGTATGGATGTTTCCTCATGGGTCGGACGGAGCCGCTCCGCTACCTTCGGCTCCACAGATAATCCAGGGCCGAAACAAAGAGAAATCCCGCGCCCAGCAGCGTCGAGAACATGATCAACGATCGCGAGGACCCCAGAGAAAGCGTCACGATGTAAGTCTGGAAAGCCAGCAGCGCCCACGTCCCGGCGTTGAGCGCCAGGTAGCCGCCGAGCCGGGCGGGCGCCCCGCCGAGCGTCCGCCCGCGGGCCACTTCGCGCTCGGTCACCGGATGATCTCCGTCCCGATCCCCTCGTCGGTGAACAGTTCAAGCAGCAGGCCGTGCGGGAGCCGGCCGTCCAGTATATGGGCCTTCCCCGCGCCCCCCTCCAGGGCGCGCAGGCAGGCCTTCACCTTGGGGATCATCCCGCCGGAGATGACGCCCTCGGCGATGAGCTGGGGGGCCTGGCCGGCGTCGATCGTGGTGAGCAGCGTGGATTCGTCCTGCGGGTCGCGCAGGATGCCGCGCACGTCGGTCATCATGACGAGCTTGCGGGCCTTGAGCGCGACGGCGACCTCGGCGGCCACGGCGTCGGCGTTGATGTTGAGCCCCTGACCGGCCGCGTCGGCCCCGATCGGGGCGATCACCGGGATGAAACCGTTCCGTATCAACAGGTCCAGGACGCCGGCTCGGATCTGGACCACCTCGCCGACGAAACCCAAGTCCCGCCCCTGGGGATCGGTCCTCGGGCGGGCGAGGATGAGCCCCCCGTCCTTGCCGGAGAGCCCGACGGCGCGGCCGCCGGCGGCGTTGAGCCGGGCGACGATCTCGCCGTTGAGCTTGCCGGCCAGGACCATCTCGGTCAGCTCGAGCGTTTCGGCGTCCGTGAAGCGGTGGCCTTCGTGAAACTGGGGCTCTTTGCCGAGCCGGCGCATCAGGTTCGTGATCTCCGGCCCGCCGCCGTGCACGATCACCGGATGAATCCCGACGTTTTCCATCAGGATGAAATCCCGCGCCACGCTGCGCCGGATCTGATCCTCGATCATCGCGTGGCCGCCGTACTTGACGACGACCGTCGAACCCCGGAAGCGCTGAAGATAAGGCAGCGCCTCGACCAGAACGACCGCTTTCTCGATCGTCTGGGAGAGCGCCTCCGGCATCGTCGTCGTCCTCATCGAGGAGTCTCCGGCTCAGGCTCGGCCTCGGGCGCGGCGACCGACGCCGTCGGCCCCGGGCCGCCGCCGGCTGACCCGTCGCTTCCCCGGGCGAGCGCCTGGAAGTCCTTCTGACGATAATTCCGCGCCAGGCGGTCGAGCACACCGTTGACGTAGGCCGGCGAATCCTGACCGCCGTAGCGCCGGGCCAATTCGACGTATTCGTCCAGCGTGACTCGGAGCGGAATCTCGGGGAACGCCTGCATTTCGCAGAGCCCCAGCCGCAGGCACAGCCGGTCCGTCAAGGCCAGACGCTCGATCCTCCAGTGCTCCAGCGCGCCGGCGATCTCGCGGTCCAGCGCCTCGCGCCGTTCATAGGTCTTGCGCGCCAGCGTCCGCGCGAAGTCCGACCAGCCCTTGCGCTGGCCGGAACGCAGCCGAAGAAAGCGGGCCTCGGTCTCCTCGAAGCTCTCCCCCGAATACTCCAGGGCGTAAAGCAATTGAAGGACGCGCTGACGGGCCAGACGACGCATGCTCACGGGGCGGCCCTCCGTCCGGCCACCGGCTTTGCCAAAGAGCGGCGATCACCGGACCGGCGCCAGGTAAGCCTGGAACCGCGGGTCCGTCCGGGCAAAATACAGGTTGATGGCGTTGAAAAGCAAGGCCGCGATTTGATCCTGGACGCGCGGATCGACCAGCAGCGGCGCCTCGCGCGGATTGTCCAGAAAGCCGCATTCCACGAGCACGGCCGGCATCGAAAAGTTCATCAGCACGCGAAAAGCGGCCGTCTTCACCCCCCGCGACCTTCCCTGGAAGGGACCCTCCCGGAGAAAAAGTTGGTTGATGACCAGCCCGGCGGCCATCGACTCCTGGCGCCAACGTCGCAGGTTCTCATCGGCCAGGTCCTCCAGAATCCGCCTCAGCGTCTCCCCCCCGGAGAGGCCCTTGTCCATCAGGACGACGTGGTCGTTCTCCAGGTCCACAAGGTACCGATTGGCCGCCTGCGTCCCCTCGCCGAGGTAATAGACCTCGAACCCTTCGGCGACCTTCCGGCGCTCGGGGCTCGCGTTGAGATGGATGCTGATAAAAAAATCGGCCTCCGCTCCCTCGGCGATCCGCACGCGTTCCTCCAGCGGGACGTAGCGGTCATCCCGCCGCGTGAGCACGGCCTCGCCGTTCGGGGCGCGTTCAAACAGAGCCTCCAGCCGCCGGGCAATCGCCAGAGCGACCTCTTTCTCCTCGAAATGGCGGCCGTTGACCGGCCGACTTGTCCGCCCGCCGACCGAGGCTCCCCCATGGCCCGGATCAATCACCACCCGGCGGCGCGCGGCGGCGTCGGCCCGAGCCCCCCTCTCGCCCAATGGGGCCATGGGAATTTGACCGATCTTGATCGTAAAAACGGAGCCGCCGCCGCCGAACTCCACACGCGCCCCGAGCCCCGATCGGAAGTAAAAGACCAGCCGCAGGACGGCGGCTTCCGGGTAATAAAGCCGCTTAAGGTGAAAGAAATCCGGCTCGGCGAAATCCCAGGCCGCCGGCGCCGCCGGACCCTCGGCCCCATGAAAATCCACGTAATAATAACGTTTCTCATAAATACGATCGTAGTTGTGCGGGACGATCTCCCCCCCCTCGAACGTCGCTCGGAAGACGAGCCCGCCGTCGCCTCGCTCCCAGCCGAGATCGGCCAGATTCGGTCTGGCCCGGACCGGACCCGCCACGGCCCAGGCCAGCGGGACCATCCAGAGGACGGCCGTGGCCGGACCTGGTTTCAGGAGGCGCGCGGCGCGACGACGGCCGATCATTGCGCGAAGGAACAGCTCGGGGGGATCGGTCGGCCGCCCGGCGGCGCCTGAGGCCGCGGCGCCCGAAGTTCGACGTGGGGGACTGTCGCCGGCGGCCAACCCCTCAGAGGTCGGCCAGCTCGCTCAGGTGATGCTTGATGGCCGAGGCCTCGGCCTCATCATCGCAATGCTGCAGGGACTCGGTCCAGGCTTTCCGCGCCTTTGGGATCTCGCCGGCGCGCTCCAGGGCCAGCCCCAGATTGTATCGCGCCTCGTAGAAGTCTTCCTTGAGCTTGACCGCCTGGTCGAACGCCTTGACCGCCTCGGCGAATTTCCCATCCCCCGCCAGCAGGCACCCGCGATTGAAATGATCGAGAGCGTCCCGCAGAGGGACGCCCAGCCGGGCGCGCTCCCGCTCGGCGACGTCGGGCTGGATGGAATGAAACAGACTGTAGCCCCAGCGATCGTAGACATCGGCGGCGCCGGACTCGAGCGCCTTGCAGAAACCCTCGACGAGCCGGGTCGTCAGATCAGGCGTCTCCGGAGCGGCGCTTTCTCCCGACGGGGAGGGCGCCGTCGTCTCGCCGGTCGTCGGCTGGGTCTCGGTCGGGGTGGTTTCGTTCATGGGGCTTCCTTCGATGAAAAGCTCGCGGCCGCGCCGCCGACGCGGGCGGCCGAATCCCAAATCCTAACCGGGCCCCCCGGGGGACGTCGAGTCTTTTATCGGCGCTGGGCGTCGCCCAACGTTTCGAGAACGCGCTGGGCCAGAAGCTCCGGCTCAAAAGGTTTGACGACGTAATCGACGGCCCCCGCCTCCAGGCCGCGCTGCTTGCTTTCGGCGTGGGAGGCCGCCGAGACCATGATGATCGGGATGGCGAACGTCGCCGGGTCAGCCTTCAGGCGCTTGCAGACCTCGAAGCCGTCGATGACCGGCATCATCACGTCGAGGAGGATCAGGTCCGGATGCTCGGACTTGGCCTTCTCGATCGTGTCCAGGCCGTCGAAGGCCGTCACGATGTCATAGCCTTTGGACTCAAGAAACAATTGCATGACGACTTTGATGTCTTCTTCGTCGTCGGCGATCATGATCTTCTTCTTGGCCATGGAGCCTGAAGGCGCGCGCAGCCGGCGCCCTTCGAAACCGGACTTCACCGTATCAAATCACCGCGTCGCGGGCAATCAGAAGCCGCCCTCCACGGCCGACGGGGCCGCCGACGACACGGACGCCAGGGGAAGCCGCATCAGAAAGACAGTCTCCCCCGCTTCGCCGTCCACAACCTGAACGGCGCCGCCGTGCATGCGCAGAATCTCGCGCGTCAGATAAAGCCCCAGGCCCGCCCCGCCCGTCCGGCGCGTGCTGGATTGATCGATCTGATAGAACTTCTCGAATATCGCCTCCCGGCTTTCCGGAGCGATGGTCTCTCCCCGGTTCGCCACCGTCATCGTCGCCATCGCCCCCTCCCGGCCGGTCTCGATCCGGATCGCGCCGCCGCGAGAGGAAAACTTGACGGCGTTATCCAGCAACTCGTTGATGATCTGGCTCAGATGCTGCGGATCGGCGGCCACCGGCGGCAGATTCGGCGCCAGCCCCAGCCGCAGCTCCAACCCCTTGAGGATGGCCTGCTCATGGATGATCGCCACCCGCTCCTCGATCAACGGGTTCAGCTCCACCGGCCGGATCAGCAACTGGAGCGTCCCGTTCTCCAGCTCGACGACCCCCAGGATCGCGTTCACCAGCGACGTGAGCTTGTGCACGTTGGCGTCGACGGCCCGCTCCAGGCGGGCGAGCGTCTCGACGCTTTCCCCATTGTCCGATTCGCGGCACTTCTTCAGCAGCGGCAGCGCCCCCCGGATCACCGTCAGCGGCGTCCGCAACTCATGCGAGATCGTCCGCAGGAACCCCCCCTTGATCGAATCGGCCTCCCGCAGCCGCCGAATCTCTTCGTCGGCGATCACGTCCTCCAGGGTCAGAAGAAACTGATCGGCCGCCGTGGGCGACGGATTCAGACGCGAGGCCGTCACCTCCAGGCTCAGGTCCCGCCGTCCGAGCCGCGCCTGGAGGCGTTCGCGGGGCGTCGGGTCGCCGGCGCGCGCCCGCTCGACGGCCCGGCGGCAGGCGTGAAACAGCGGCCCCTCCAGCACCTGGCGCAGCGGACGCCCTCGCAGCGATTCCTCGGTCTGCTCCATCATGACCTCGAACCGCCGATTGCACTGCGTCAGATGAAGCCCCGAATCCAGAACGAGCAGGGCGACGTGCAGCCCGTCGAATAGCTCTTCCAATTGATGATGGACGCGGGCCGTTTCCTCGAACTGATAGGCGTTCTGAATGCCCCCGGCGATCAGGCGGGCGGCGGCTTCGATGACCCGTACGTCCCGTTCGTTGAACGTCCGTCCGCTCTTCAGGTTGGCGATATTGATCACCCCCTCGACCCGACCGCGCACGACGATCGGGGCCACGACGCACGAAGGCCGACCATATCGCCGGTCCGGCGTCAGGCCGAAAGCCAGAAAATCCTCGGCCTTGCGCAAGAGGAGCGAGGAGCCCGTCCGAAACGTGTGACCGCAGACGCCCGAATCGATCGGCAGGTGAATCTCCGGCCATTTCTCCCGTTCGATGTGCGTCGACCCCCTGAGCACGAGCACCCGCCCGGCGGCGTCGTGCAGGAAGATGGAACAGGCTTCCACCTGCAGCAGATCGGCGATGATCTTGGCCGCCAGGGCCGTGATCTCCGGAACGCTGCGCGAGCCGACCAGCGGACTTAAGGCCTCGAACAACTGCACGTACCGGTCGGCCTCGATCGACCCGCCTCCGCTTCGGCGGCTCTGGCCGGACCGTCGCTTCATGGCCTCAACCCTCTGATCAGCCGGCGCATCCCTCGCCCGCCCCTCCCTCAGCGCCATAGTCGAGCCTATCAGACCCCTTTCAGCCTTTGCAAACCGAGTTTGAGACTCAAGGACCCCTGATCCCGCGACGCATCCGGGGGCCCCCCCACGCGTTTTTCCGCCTCGGCCGGCCTTCGGCCGGGCCGCCTTCGAACGCCGCCGTCGGAACAACCGGACCCGCTTCATGGACATCCACCCGGACCCTTACCGGGAAGCTGGCCCCTGGCAGGCGACGAAGGCCCCGCCGAGGGTTCCTCCTTCTCCTCTCATCGGCCGCTACGGCCCTGCCCCTCAACCGATATTCGATGCTCGTCCCCGAGGCCGCGGCGCCGAGCCCAGCCAACGGCCGAGTCCGCGGGCCGGAAGCCTCCTTCGAGAGAGACCGAACCCGCCCCGGCTGGGGGGGAATCGGCGTCCGAAGCCTGCCCGCCCGAGGGAGGCCAAGGTCGATCAGGGCATCAGGCGGTCGCGGGCTTCGGGCCAGGCGAGCCCGCCCCGCAGGGTCTCGCGCCAGAGCGCCAGCGCCCGCGAAGGCTCCAGCGGGCGCAAAGTCGTCGGCGGGCCCCAGACGGAGACGGCGTTCGCCCGCCGGATGAAGGCGTTGACGGCATCGAGGGCGGCCAGAAACTGACGCTCGTCAGCCAGCCTGAAGGCCGCCTCAAGGGCGCGCTCCGCCTCGCGCCGCGCGCTCAGACTCGGGGGCAGGACGTTGAGCCCTTCCTCCTCGATCTTGCGCCTGACCCACCAGAGCGGATCATAGGGACCCTCGATGCCGGGCAACGGTTCGCCTTGACCTTCGGGATGGTCGAAGGCCCCGGCCTCCAGCGCCTCCTCCAGCTTGCGGTTCGCCCAGGCCTCCCAGCTTTCGTCGCGGGGTTTGCGTTCGGTCATGGGGAAGGGCCGGCTTGGCAAAGTCAGGGCCGGGCGGCGGGCGCCTCGGCGAGCGTCTCGCGCTGAACGGCCATGAACAGATCGGCGTTGTTCAAGTTGATCATGTCGGCCCCCCAGGCGATCACGTCGCGAAAGGCCTGAGCGTCCTTCTCGGGGTGATAGATCATCAGCTTGATCCCGCGCGCGCGGCAGGCCTCGACGAGGGCCGGGCTCATCTGCCCGAGGCGCGCCTCGACGATCTGGGCGTCGAACTCCTCGTGGGCGCGGGCGACGTCCTGCGGCGTGGCGACGTTGATCTTCAGCGGCAGCCGCCCGTCCAGATGCCGAAACCGGCGGGCGAGCGCGTCGTCCCCGAACCAGAAGAAGCAGTCCTGTTCCATGCCGACCTCATAGACGAGCCCGATGAGGGCCTCCAGGTCGGCGTCCTTCACGTCGAAATAAACCTTGGCTTTACCCTTGATCCAGCGCAGGTACGGCTCCAGCCGAGGGACGCCTTCGCCGGCGAATTTCGGATCGAACCAGCTCCCGGCGTCGAGCCGGTCGATCGCCTCGGCGGTCATCGCGGCGATGGGACCGCTTCCGTCCGTCGTCCGGTCAACCGTCGTGTCGTGGAGGATGTACATCACGCCGTCACGGCTGCGCCGGACGTCGATCTCGATGTAATCGACGCCCCAATCGACGCAGATCTGCGCGGCGGCGCGCGTGTTCTCCGGCGCGTACTCGTTCGCCCCCCGGTGGCAGACGATCTCGAT
Organism: uncultured Candidatus Sumerlaeota bacterium; assembly: GCA_964463045.1. Taxonomy (GTDB): domain Bacteria; phylum Sumerlaeota; class Sumerlaeia; order MVZB01; family JAJFLK01; genus CAYXAU01. The sequence goes on from CAYXAU010000004.1 coordinate 275,639, forward strand.
CTCCCCGGCGGACGAGAGACGGCTCGTCCCCAGGATCAGGATCGCCCAGCTCAGTCCTCGAACCCTTTGCCGCGTTCGCATGGCTTCCGCCTCCTTAAAACGGCCCGTCGTTCGTTCGTCCGCGCGTCATTTCAACGCCGGGGGGCGCGTTCGGCCAGCCCCTCGGCCGCGGGCCGGGCCGACCCGTCCGACCTCAAGAGCCCGGCCCAGGGGGTCAGCCCCGGCCCTTCGATCAGATGCCAGAGGTAAAAACCCGCCCGCGCCCGCTCGGCCATGGCCAGCGTCTGACGGATCGCCTCGGCTTGGGCCGCCTCGGCCGCTTCGGCCGCCGAGGCCGGGAACATGATCCCTCCCACGTGGGTGATCAGAAGCGGTCGTCCGTCGCTCTGACGACGCGCCTCGGCCAGGTCGGCCGCGAGCCGGCTGCCCGGCTTCTGATAGGCGTGCAGCGAAATCAGCTCGACGTGCAGCCGATAAGCCGTCGCGCCGTCCCAGCCGCCGCCGGCCCCGATCGTGATGGGTTGGGCGGGGTCCAGCTCATGGGCGCGCCGCGCCAGCGCCAGCACGAACTCGGCGGCGGCGGCGTTGGGCGGGGCCGTCGTGAAGGCCTGGCCCGCCTGCGGCTCGTTCATGAGGTCCCAGGCGACGATCGCCGGATCGGTCCGGCGGGGCTCGATCATGCGGACCACGAACTCTTCAAAGAGGGGCCAATGCTCCGGGCCCAGGCGGTCCGGCTCCGGCGAGGGGCGCCAGTCCCCCCAATAGACCGAACCGGGGTCCATCACGGCCGGGACGCCGCGATCCGGCGTCAATTCGAGCGCGATCGTTTTCAACGACCGCTCGTACGTCGGATGCAGACGATAGGTCGCCGGCCGGGAAAGGAACCGCTCGAAGGCGGCCCGTGTGGACTCGCGACGGGCCAGCCGCGGCGGGTCCACCCCCCAGCCGTCGAACAGAACGGGAAGGACGGTCAGCCCGGTCTCGCCGGCCGCCGTCAGGAAATCCCCCCAGTGCTCCAGAAACGACGTCGGCGTGGCTTCGTAGGTCCGGAAACTCAGAAACACTCGGACGCTGTTGAGCCCCAGTCGGGCGGCCGCCCCCAGCTCCCGGCGGATCGCCTCCGGATCGTAACGCCGCCACATCTCGTCGGGAGAAGCCGCGTAGCCGGCCAGATAATTGACCCCACGAACCGCGGACCACTCCATCCAGGCATAGGCCGGGTTGTCCGTCCTGGCCGGCGAGTCGGCCGGGGCGCCCCCCGGCACCGGCAGGACGATCGGCTCCTGGGCCGCGGCTTTCGCGCTCGCTAGGGCCGCCGTGGTCAGCAACGCCAAGGCCGCGCCGGATTTCATGGCTTCAAGTTCCCAGGGCCGATCTCAGCCGATCGCACGCCATGATCCTTGAACCCGCCGCCGGTGGCCAAGCCTAAACTGGCCGCCCGCCTGAGACGCGGAGCCTGCCATGACGCTGGGGGAGCTTGACCTTTCCCCCCGGCCGCTCCTACCGTGGCCCGGGTCGACGAGAGGGGACCTCCGGGCACGGAAGGAGAAACGCAACGGTGAACGGCCGCATGGGCGCAATCGTGGCGATGGCGGTGGTGGCCGGGGCGACGAGCCTCAACTCCCGGAGCAGCCTGGCCGAGGCCGACGGCGGCTCCCGTCCGGCCGGTAAACTTTACGTCTGCAATAACGAGGGGACCGATTTCCACGTGATCGATCTGCGGGATCATCGGGTCCTCAAGGTGATCGACGTGGGGGGTCAGCCGCATGGCATCACGGTGACGCCCGCCGGCGACCGGGCCTATCTCAGTTGCTCCGGCCCCGACGACGTGATCGCCTTCGACCCGGCCACCGACGCCGAGCTCTGGCGGACCGACTGCGGCCCGAATCCGCACATGCTGGCCATCACGCCCGACGGCCGTTACGTCTTCGTCGGGATTTTCGGCGAGCGAGGCTCCCTCGGACAAACCGACGTCATCGACACCGAGCGCCGAACGCGAATCCGAACCGTGGAGACCGGCCTGGGCCCGCACGTCCTTTACGCCCCGAATGATCGCCACGTTTACGTGACGGCCTGGGTGGACCGCCACATCAGCGTCCTCGACGCCCGAACGCACGAAGTCGCGCGCCGCATTCCCATCCCGGGCATCCCTCGCCCCATCGCCGTCGACCCCGATGAGCAACGCCTTTACGCGGCCATCTCCGGGTTCCACGGATTCATCGTCGTCGATCTCGGCACGGGCCTCGTCGATCGGATCGTCGAGCATCCCCCCTATCCGCCGGAGGCGCCCGTCCCGGAGCACAACACGCCGGTCCATGGGTTGGCTTTTCGCCCCGCCAGCCGCGAACTCTTCGTCACCAGCGTGATCGACGACAAGGTTTACGTCTACGACCTGCCGGCCTGCGACCTGAGCGGAGGAATTGAGGTGGGGTACGGGCCCAATTGGATCGCTTTCGCCCCCGATGGACAGGCCGCCTACGTCAGCAACGCTTTGGCCGATACCGTCTCGGTCATCGACGCCGCTTCCAGGGTCGTCGTGGCGACGATTTCCGTCGGTAAGGCCCCGAAGCGGCTTGCCGTTGTCGGCGTCCCAGCCATAGAGCACTGAATCCACAAACCTTGGCCGCCAGAAAGACCCGGTGGCTGCTCTTCGCCTTCCCCTGGCCAAAAAAGCTACATCTCGGCAAAAGCGCCTCGAAAGGGGCAAGGCTTCGCCTGTCAGCCGGACCCGCCCGGCGCCGCTCAAGCTCATTTAGAAGACTGAATTTATTGGAATTATGTCGGATACAGGCGACTGGCCCGATTCTCGATGGAAAGAGGGCCAGTCGTAACCGAGGCCGAGCCTTTCCAGCCGCCAAGCTGGACCCTGCTCAGACGAGGAACTTACCGAATGAACGAGAGGGAACATTTGATCCGCCGATTCGTCGGCTACACCGGAAGACCGGTAATCTTTGGAGGAGAGACCTCAGGAAGCCTGCTTCCTCCCTTCGGTCGGGAAGGCCTCGACTGCCGGTGGGGGGTCCAGCCCGAGCGTGGGAGTCAGCCCCCCCTTTGAGAGGCGCCGGCGATGATGTGGGATGGGCGGACGCTCGGCTGGTTGATGGCGGTGGCCTGGCTGACGTTGGCCGGCGGCGGCCTGGCGTGCCGGGGCAATCGCGCCGGGGAATTCGAGGAGATCAAGCCCATTCAACTGGATCTGGATAGCCGCTCGATCGCCATGTTGGACCTTCGATTTCCGGAAGCCTCCGTCACGCTTGTGCGGGCTGAGGCGGGCGATCCCCTCCGGGTTGAGGGGGCCCTGCGAATCCTCTCCTCCGACGAGGCGACGGCCAGGCTGCGGGCCTCGCAATTGGAGCCGGACCTCAAGCTCGGGGCGTACACCCTCCTGAGCCTCCCCCCCGCTCAGGACGATTTCGCCTACGAGGCCTCCTTCACGATCGCGCTGCCGCCGGGGATCAACCTGCGGCTGACGATGGGGGCGGGCAACGTTTTCTGGGAACTGCCGCTGCCGCAGAAGACCAGCGTCGAAGTGGGCCGGGGGGTCGTCGTCTTTTCGCTGCCGGGGGAAACCGCGGCCGAAGTGATCGCCGAGACCAACATGGGAAACGTTACCGTCGAGGGCTTCGCCCAGATTCAAGGCGAGGTCCGCCGAGAACTGGTTTACGCCGAATACGACTCCACGCTCGGCGACGCCGATCAGGCCCGTGGACGCCAGCTTGAAATCCGCGTCAACACCGGCCGCATCTCGCTGACCGGCGATGCCGAACGGACGCTCCCCGAAGACGAACCCCTCGCGCCGGAGGATTCGCCGGCCGAGGCGCCCGTCCCCTGAAGCCCCTCCCGGCGGTGCCCGTCAGTGGGCCTCCGGTTCCGTCCGGCAGGCGTCAGAGTCTCGCAGCCGGATGTGCAGGCGATTGTCGGCGATGAACCGATAAAGCCGCACGCCGAGCGGCGCCGCGCCCGGAAGATAAAGCAGCGGCAGGAAAAGCCAGGCCAGGGGTAGGCATCGGGCCAGGGCGCGAAAGCCGAAGAAGCCGCCGAAATTGCCGCGCTGCTCGGACAAATACATCTCGCGGGCGCAATCCTCAGCCGTAAGGCCCCGGCGGTAGGCGGGCTCGACTCGTTCCAGCTCGCTGCGGAAATCGATGAACTCCAGGAGCCCGAACAGGTCCAGCCGAGCGAGCACGAGCGCCGTCCGGAAACAGAAACCGCAATCCCCGTCGTAGATCACGTAGCGACGCGAGGGACCAAAAAGCCGCCCCCCGGCTCGCCGCAAGCCGGCCGCCAGCCGATGGAGAGGCAGCCACAAAGGCAGGATCCAGAAGGCGTCGGCCGCGAGGGGCCGCTCACCGAGAACGAGGGCAGCCCCGATGAAGCCCAGGGCCGCCGCCGCGCCGACCTGACGCGGGCCCCGGTATCTTCCCCGGACGGCGCGACGGGCAAGCTCGGCGTTGTCGCCCTCCCCGAAATAGTAAAGCCGCGCCAGCGCCCCCAGGCTCAGGGCGTCGTCGCAGCGGCTCAGGAGCACCAGGCTGAATCCCAGCGCCCATCGCAGAACCTCGACGCCGATCGCCGCCAGCGCCGGGGGCTCGACCTCCGCGCCTCCGCCCGAGAAGAGATCCCTGAGGAACCCGAACGAGCCCACGCCGGAGCCCCCCGGGGGGGCCCCGGCCAGCATCCAGATCAAGCCTGCCACCGCGAGCGCCCGCGGAAAGACCCCCAGAGCGATGAAGACCCCGATCATCCGAAGCGTCGGCCCCGGGGCCGTCGTTGCCAGAGCCAAGCCGAACCCGACGCGGAAATAAGCCAGCGCGCGGCGGTGACCGTCGGCCGGAGCCCCCGCGGCGAACGCCGCCAGCGTGACGTGGGGGGAGGTTTCGGTTTTCTCCGACATGTGCGGGTTCGCGCCAGGTCCGGTTCGGCCCGCCTCCTTGCTCAGGCTACAAGGGCGGACCGAGGGCCGACAACAGAATCGTCTGCCGGCCGGGCCTCTTGTAAGAACGGTAATCCTCAGCCTTGCGGGGCCGCGCCGGGGAATCCAGACCCGCGGATTGTCAATCTCCCCATGCCCGGCTATGCTGGAGGTCCACCCCGTGAGGGAGCGACCTTGTGGGGAAGGATCATGGGCCGTTTCTCCAAACTTGAGACCAACCTTCCGGCCGAAGCCTCCGCGGCCAAGGGTCGCATCGACGCGGGCGGCGGCCGATCCCAGGCGGCGTCGACCGGGCCCGGCCGTCCGGCCGCGGCCGAGGAGCCCCCAACCGACGCGCGCGGCTGCGTGGCCCGGGCCGAGGAGGCCTTCTATAGCGGCGAGCCCCGCGAAGCGTTGCGATGGTACGGGCGGAGCCTTCAGCGCGACGGCGCCTATCTGGACGCCTGGCTGGGTCAGGTGCGCCTGCTCCTGCTGACGAATCAGGTCGGGGAGGCCAAGGTCTGGATCAACCGTGCGCTTTCGAATTTCCCCGATCTGCCGCAACTCCTCGCGCTGCGCTCGGCGGCGCACGCCCGCTCGGGGATGCTCCGCCAGGGGCTCGCCCTCTCCGACCACATCCTGGAACAAAACGGCGGCGACGCCCTCGCGTGGTTCTGCCGCGGGATGATCTTGAGCCTCGCCGAGAACCGCAACGCGGATTTCTGTTTCGACCAGGCGATCAAGCTCTCGCCGGAGACGGACTGGACGATGCCGTTCTCGATCGGCTTTTTCCTTTACGGCGAGCGGCGCTACGCCCGGGCGATCGCCTTCCTGGATCAGGCGCTCGAACGGCGGACGATGCTCCCCTACGCCTGGCTGCTGATCGCCCAGGCCAACGCGCATCTGGGCCGGCGAGAGGCCGCCCGCCGGGCGTTGACCCGCGCCGAGGAGGTCTGCGGCGAAAATGAACGGCTCCTGCGCCGCATCCAGCGCGCCGATACGGGCTCGATCTTGAGCCGCCTGACGGGTCTCTTCCGCAGACGTTGAGACCTCCATGGACACTTCCCTGACGCGTTGGCGGGCCCTCTTGGCCGCGCAGCCGGTCTTGCCGGCCCCCATGTGCGACGTGAGCGATCACGCCTTCCGGACGATGGCCCGTCGTCATGGCGGCCCCATGGCCTTCACGCAGATGGTCTCCGCCGAAGGGCTCATCCGGGACGATCCCAAGACGCTGGCGATCCTTGACCTGCAAGGGGGAGAGCCGGTCCTCGGCATGCAGCTTTTCGGCTGCGACCCGGCCAAGCTGGCCGAAGCCGCGCGGCGCCTGCAAGCCCTGGGGGCAACCTCCATCGATCTGAACATGGGATGCCCGGCCCGGCGGATCACCACCCCGGGGGCCGGCTCAGCCCTCCTCAGGCAACCGGAGCTCTGCCGCCGGATTTTTGCCGTCATGCGGGCCGTCGCGACGGTCCCCTTGACGGCCAAGATGCGCTGGGATGATGACGACGACTCCGGCGGCGCCCTCGCAGTCGCCCGCATCGCCGAGGGCGAGGGGCTCGACGGGCTCTGCCTTCACGCGCGTACGCGGCGGGAGGGTTACTCCGGCCGGGCCGACTGGGCGCGGATCGCTCGCCTGAAGGCCTCCGTCGGCATCCCCATCGTCGGCAACGGCGATGTCCGCGCGCCGGAAGACGCCCCGGCGATGATGGCCGCCACCGGATGCGACGCCGTCATGGTCGGCCGGGCGGCCATCGGCGATCCCTGGCTGGTCGGGCGGGCTTTGGGCCTTCTTCGCTCTCCGGCCAAGCCCCCCCTGGACGCGCCCGCCTGGCCGGTCCGCCGTCAGGCGATGATCGAGCACGCGAGGCTGCTCGTGGCGGCGCGGGGCGAGCCGCGGGGCCTCGTCCTTTTCCGCAAGCATGGCGCAGCTTACTTGAGGGGCCAGCGCGGCGTCCGCCGCTTGCGGCCCCAATTGATGACCCTCACCCGTCTGGCCGAGTTGGAAGAACTGCTGATGACCTATGACCCGGAGGCCTGGGCTTCGGAGGACCCCGCCGACGGCGCGCTGGCCCCGTGCGGCCGGAGCGAGCTCTGAAACCCGATGTCTCCGCGCCGACGTCGCCCCCCCGCTACGGCTGGGGCTCGGCCTCGGTCTCCAGACTCTTCATCGCCTCAAGCAGCTTTTCTTTCGTCCGCACGATGGGGGCGCCGCAGGTCAGCGGTTCCGGCAGGGAGTCCTCCCACCGAACCTCCGGGCCGTAGAGGTAGTAGGCGTCCCAGGCGATCTCACCCGGGGCGGCGCAGGCGTTCGGATGTTCGGCGAACCAGCGGCCGCTCCGGCGTTCCGGGTCCAGAAAGTTCACGACGCGGGGATCGGTGAGCAGGTCCTTGCGCCAGGAGCGGAGCTTGTCCGTTGGCAGCATGGGCTCCCACACGGCGTAAACGGCCAGGCGAGCCGAAGGGCGGGGGGCCAGAATCTCCTCTTGCGCCCACCGGGCGCCTTCGACGCAGACAGGTCAGGTCGGCGAGAGCAGCATGATGAGCCGGTGCCGGCCCACGTCCTGATTGAAGGCTTCGCGCAGCGGCTCAATGTCCGAGACGAGACGCCTCGGCTCCGCCCCGGACGCCTCAGATTCATCCGCCCCGCAGGCGACGATCGGAACCGTCAGCGTCAGCGCCAGACTTCGCGCGAGATGCGTCAACCAGCTCTTCATCATGGTGAGACGGGCTCCGTGTGAGGTTGAGCGACCGATGTCATGCCGAAGGCGACGAGGCCGGATCGAGCCTAAAGCTTGCACCATTGTTCAAGGTCAAGAGGGTTTTTGACAAGGGGAATCAGGCCCCCTGCGCCCGGGCGGCGGCGACGGGCCAATTGATCTTCGACTCGGCGCGCGCGCGAAGGCACAATCGGCCCCGGCGGCGGGCTGCCTCTCTCCCTTCGGGCCCGCCGAGCCAACGTCCATCGTCGCCGGTGATCCAGATGCCGCCCATCGAGAAACCACTTCGCAAGCCCCGGAGGCGTCCGATGGCCTTGATCCGCTCGGGTCCGGGCGTCGGGCCAGAGCCGCAGGGGCTGAATCGGCCCGCGGTTTTAACGCGGGCGGCCCTCATCCTCGGCTGCTTGATCCTGCACGCCGGGGGCAGGGCAGCCCGGGCCGGGACCCCGATCGTCGATCGTCCCTACGTTCAGGAGTATCACGAGCCCCATCCGCTGGCCGCCTCGCCCGACGTCCGGGCCGTCGCCCTGGACCGCAACGGGCGACTCTGGGCGGCCACCGGCTCAGGCGTCTTCTTTCTGGAGGCGGGCCGATGGGGTCATCCGCCCGGCGGCGAGGCCATCGGCCCGACCTTCGACGTTCTGATCGACGCCGCCGGAAGGGTCTGGGTGGGGGGTTGGGACGGCCTCTACGAAGCCGCGACGGACCGGATCGGCAAGGTCGCCGCGACGGGGGCGGCGATCGCCCGCTTCGGCGCAGGCGCGGCGGCCGCCGACGAACGGATGATCCTCGCCGCGGGCCCGGACGGAACCTGGATCTTCGACGGCGAAGCGTGGCGTCGGATCGAGACGCGATGGGCCGATTCGATCCGAGCCGTCGCCCTTGACGCCGACGGCCGCCTCCGGATCGCCACCGGCGTCGGCTTGTTCCTCGCCGAGCTGAACTCCCCAGAAGCGCCACCGCGACACTTCTTTCACTCCGACGTCCTGCTGAGCAGCAACCTGCTCAGTCTCGCCTGGGCTCCGGACGGGCGGCTCTGGATCGGTGGAACCGGGGGGATCGACGTTTACGACGGGGAACATCGAGCGGCTTCCTTCACCGGTCGAGAGGGGCTTCCGCACCCGCACGTCCGCTCCATGGCCTTCGACGCCGCGGGACGGCTCTGGGCGGCCACGGCCCTCGGCGTCGCGCGCTTCGACGGTCACCGCTGGACGCTTCGCCACAGCCGTCGCTGGGTCCTGAGCGATGATTGCCGCGACGTCGAGATCGGCCCCGACGGGACGGCCTGGATCGCCACGGCGGGGGGAGTCAGCGCCATTCGGCCCCGGCGGCTGACGTTGGCGGAGAAGGCCGATCTTTACCTCGAGATTGTGCGACAACGCCACGTCCGCCCGCCGGGCTTCGTCGCCGAGACGGTCCTGGCCGGGCCGGGCGACTTCTCTTCGACATTCATCTCCGACAGCGACAACGACGGCCTCTTCACCGGCCTCTATTGCGCGATGGAATCCTTCCGCTACGCCGTCACGGGCGATCCTTCGGCCAAGGCCCACGCCGCCGAAGCCTTCGGGGCCCTGGAGTTCCTCCAGCGGGTCACCGGGACCCCTCACTTTATCGCCCGGACGGCCGTCCCGATCGCCACCGAGCCCCAGGCCGACCGCAACCGGACTTATACGCCGGCCGAAATCGCCCAGGGCCGCGTCGAGGACGCGCGCTGGAAACCCGTCGAGCGACGCTGGCGACCCAGCGCCGACGGCCAATGGCTCTGGAAGGGGGACACAAGCTCCGACGAGCTGACCGGCCATATGTTCGCCTACGCGACTTATCATGACTTGGTGGCCGAAGGGGCCGAACGCCGCCGCGTCGCCGAACTGGTCGGCAAGATCATCGGCGGCGTCGTCGATCACGGCTTCGTGCTTCAGGACATTGACGGGACGGCCACACGCTGGGGCGTCTGGGCCCCGGAGCGGCTCAATGAGGATCCGGACTGGCGCCCGGAGCGGGGCGTCAACTCCGTCGAGATTCTTTCCTTCCTGAGCGTGGCCGCCCGGCTGACGGGCCAGCAGCGATTCGTCGCCGCGCGGCGGGAACTCATCGAACGCCACGGTTACGCCGCCAACACGCTCAAGGCCAAGCCGACCACCCCCTCGGAGCTGACGCACATCGACGATCAGCTCCTGGCGCTGTCGTATCCGTCGCTGCTGGCTTACGAGACCGACCCGGCCTTGCGGACGGTCTTCCAGGCGAGTCTGCGCCAGTGGCACGCCGTCATCGCCCGCGACCACAGCCCGTTGTTCGATTTCGTCTTTCACCGCTTTTCCGGCGAAACCGTCCCGCTCGACGGCGCGGCCGAGGTCCTTCGGGATTGGCCGCTCGATCTCGTCGAGTGGACCGTGGACAACCGCTCCCGCGCGGACCTGGAATTCGACGACACCCCGGGCCTCGAACGGCTCCTCACGCGCCGCCGCCTGCCCCCCAGCGAATCCGGTCTGATCCGCTGGGATCGGGACCCCTTTGAAGCCGTCCGAGGCAACGGCGGCCGCTCGGAATCGACGGGCGTGGCCTGGCTGGCGGCTTATTGGATGGGCCGGTTCTATGGGTTCATCACGCCGCCACAGGAGGACTGACGTCTCCCGGCGGGCCGAGGAGTGAGGCTCTCGCCGTCGCCACCCGAGGATGGCTGCGCCCCGCGGCCGGATGGACGCTCAACGCCAATGGCCCCGATCCCGGATTTCCCCTACGCCGAGGTTCGCTCTCAGGTAACGGGCCTCGTTCATGCGGGCCACTCCCGCTTTCAGGCCGACGTCTATGCTCTGCCGTGGCAGCGGCGGCCGGCGCTGCTCAAGGATTTCAGCCGCCGGCCCTGGTGGGTCCGTTGGACGGTCGGGCGTTTCGTGCTCGGTCGAGAATTCCGCGCCTTGCGACGGCTCGACGGCCAGATCGGCGTCCCGCGGCTGCTGGGGACCGCCGGCCCGCACGCCATGCTCATGGAGCGCCTGGCCGCCCGCCGGATGCCGCGCAACCGCGAACGGCCCCCCTCGGCGGAGTTCTTCGACCGCCTGCGTCGTCTGATCGACGCCCTCCACGCCCGCGGCATCGGCCACGGGGACCTGCGCCGGATGAACATCCTCATGGACGAAGCCGAGCAACCCTATCTCATCGATTTCGCCACGTCGGTGACGGCCAAGCCCGGGCTCTCCGGGTGGTTGACTCGATGGGTCTTCCGTCGGTTCGCCGCGGTCGATCGCGTCACGTTCGCGCGCATCAAGTCCGAGTTCTACCCGGACCGTCTGAGCCCCGAGGAACGCCGATGGCTGACCCATCCGCCGCTGGACCTCCGCCTGGGGCGTTTCCTCAAGAAGAAGGTTTATAATCTCCGCAAGGCGCGCCGCCGGCGGAAACTCATGAAGCGCCTGCGCCGGTCGATCCGCCGCCGCCTGTCGGCCTGGGGTCGGGGGCCGTCGCCGGGAAGGAACCCGCGGTCGTCCGATGAAGGCTGATCGGCCGGCCGAAGGCGCCCTGCCCTTTGGACGGCCCGGCGGCTTGACAAGGTCTTTGGCGACAAACGACAATGATATGATTCCTGGCCGGTCAGGGGAGGCTGAGGACTGGAGACCAGCGGAGCGAAGGAAATCCAAAGGGGCCGCAGCCCCGTCGGGAAGCGCAACAAATGAAGCGGACTTACCAACCCAGCAAGCGGCGGCGAGTCAACACCCACGGCTTCCGTAAGCGCATGAGCAGCAAGGGGGGACGAGCCGTCCTGGCCCGGCGCCGAGCCAAGGGGCGCAAGCGCCTGGGCGTCACCGAGCGCAATTGAGCCGCCTCGCTGCCGGCGCCGATCGAATCCCCGCCCACGGAGCCCGACCGCCGCCGGCCGCTCTCAACCGCCTATGAGTCATCCAGCCCAGGCCTCGGTCACCGGGCGCCGCTTGAGCTTTGGCCGCCGGCGCCGGCTGTTGCGGCGGCGCGATTTCCTTCGGGTTTACGACGCCCGCCGCCGCGCCTCAGGCCGCCATCTGGTCCTCTTCGGGCTGCGCCGAGCCGAACCGGAGGCGGCGGCTGAGCCGTGGCGATTGGGCATCACGACGACGCGGCGGTCCGGCGGGGCGGTCGTCCGCAACCGGCTGCGGCGGCGCTTGCGGGAGTTCTTCCGCACGCGCCAGCGCTGGATCGCCGATGGCTGGGATTACGTCGTCAACGCGCGCCCCTCCCTGGAGGCCGCCCCCCCACGGGAATTGGCCGAGGAGGTGAGGCGGGCCCTGGGGCGGCTCGGCGCCTGGCGCGGTCCGGAAGCCGGAGACGAAGGGGAGAGGCGATGAAACTTCTGGCGCGGGCGCTGATGTTCCCCATCCGGGTCTGGCATTACGGCGTCGCGCCGCTCTTGCCGCCGATGTGCCGATTCCATCCCAGTTGCGCCGCCTATGCCCTCGAAGCGTTGGATAAGCACGCCTTGCCGCGCGCGATGGGCCTCATCCTCATGCGTCTCGGTCGCTGCCATCCCCTGCATCCGGGCGGCTTCGATCCCGTGCCGGAGCCGACGGGCCCGGCGCGTCCGATGGACGCCACGGTCCGGCGGTCATGAGACCGAACCTTCGAGGAGGCGGCTCAACCGGCGCCGGCCCCGCCTGACCGCCCGCCCATGGAAAAGCGTTATCTCACCTTCTTCCTGCTCGCCCTGCCCGTCTACATCGGGACGATGCTCTACATTCAGCGGCAGCAGGAACGGGCCGCGCAACAGGCTCCGCCGCCGGCTGCCCTCGAGGCCACTCCCGAACCGCCCGCCCAGCCAATCGCCTCCGCCCCGGCCGAACCCGCCGCGCCCGAGTGGCCCACGATCGGCCCGGCCGGGGAAGGCCTTCGCCGGGGAGAGGGCGAACCGGCGGCGGCCAGGCGGATCGACCCGAACCCGGAAGTCGTCCACACGGCGACCTTCGAGGTTCGCTTCTCGCGCATGGGGGCGGTTCCGATCGGCTGGGCGATCCACGATGAGCGTTTCCGGCTGCACCGGAGCAAAGCACAGACGTCAGGGGCCGACGGCGAGCCCGTCGAGTTGATCGATCCCGCCTTGGACGCCGAGGCGGGGGATCGGCCGCTGGAGGTTATTCTCAAGGAGCGTCAGGGGCGATTTTACAAGGAGCTCAACGCTTTTGAGTACGCCGTCAGCCGCTCAACCGGTCCCGCGGGCGAAACCCTCCTACGCTTTGAATCCCCGCTGACCGAAGCCGGCCTCCGGCTCATCAAGACTTACACGCTCCCCCAGGAGGGCTTTGAGTGCCGGCTGGACCTGGAGCTGGCCAACGAAGGGGGCTCCCGACTGTTCTTCAACGAGCAGGGTTACGGCCTCGGCGTGGCCCTCGGGCCGGGGCTCGGCCGGCCGACGCCGAACCCCGGCGGCGGATTCGGGGCGCGCTACGAATACACCAGCGCGCTCTACAAGACGCCGGAGACATTCGTGGCCGTCCGGCTCAAACCTTCGGCGCCGGCCGAAGTTTACAGCGCCGCGCCGATCCAATGGGCCGGGCTGCACAACCGTTACTTTCTGATGGCGCTGATTCCGCGGGAGACCGACGGCGCCCCCCGCGCCTTCGCCGTCGGCCGGGCCCGCCTCGACGGCGCCGGGCTCGTCCCCGCCGTTACCTCCGAAAAAGAGTTGCACTTCTACCCTCGTCTCGAGCTCTACGGTCCGCCGATGGCGCTCGAGCCCGGGGACCGCGTCGGCCTCAGTTACACGCTCTTCGCCGGACCCAAGGAGCGCCAGATTCTCAAAGCCACTCCGGAGCGTCTGGACGCCGTTTTGTTTTATGACTCTTACGACTGGATGCGCGCGCTGTGTCTCCTGATGATGACCCTCCTCAGGGGTTTCCACGGCCTGATGAACAGTTGGGGCATGGCCATCATTTTCCTCGTGATTCTCGTCCGCCTGGTGACCTTCCCGCTCACGCAGATCGGGCTCAAGCATCAGGCCCGGATGATGGCTCAGCAGGCGAAGCTCAAGCCCTTTCTCGACAAACTCAACGAGAAGTACAAGAACGACCCGGCCAAGCGCAATCAGGAGATGATGAAACTTTACCGTGAACACAACGTGAATCCCTTCGGCATGTTCAAGGGTTGTCTCTGGATGATCGTCCAGTTGCCCGTCTTCTTCGCCTTATACCGATTGTTGAGCCAATCGTTTGACCTGCGCGGGGCCAGCTTCCTCTGGATCGAGGACCTGTCGCAGCCGGATCGGCTCTTCCCGCTCGGCTTCACCCTGCCGCTCATCGGCGAAAGCCACTTCAATCTCCTCCCGATCCTGACGGCGGTGACGCAGTTCGTCGTCAGCAAGCTCTCCTTCAACCCCGCCTCCTTCTCCGACCCCTCGCAGGCGGCCATCCAGCAACAGATGCTCTACATGATGCCCATCCTGATTCTGGCGATGACGTACGCCTTCCCCTCGGGCCTCGTGCTTTATTGGTTTGTCTCCAACGTGTGGCAACTGTTTCAGCAACAATTCGTCAACAAGAAAATTTTGCGACCGCCGCAGCCGGCGGAGGCGACCTGAGGCGGAGCGCCCGCCCGGGGGCCGAGGAGCGATCGATCGCACCAATGGAGGAGACGCCCATGACGGCCGAAATCGTGGTCTCCGGCGAGACCGAGGAAGACGCGCTGGCCGAGGTGTTGCGCCGGCTCGGCCTGCCGCGCGAGGGGATCGAGTTTCGGGTCGAAACCGAGCCCGAGGAAGACTTACTGCCCGGGGCGAGGCCGCAGGTTCAGGTCCGGGCGTGGGTCCGGGCGGAGTTCGTGGCCGAGCGGGCCGAGGATCGCCTGCGGCGGCTGCTGGAAATCATCGGTGTTGAGTACGAGCTGCAAAGTCAGGTCTCGCGCGACATTATCCGGCTGGAGCTCCGGGCCCCGGAGGATTCCGCCCTCCTCATCGGGCGCGACGGTCAGAACCTGAACGCGCTCCAGTTTCTGGTCAACCGGATGGCGGCCCCCTCCGGGCGCGAAGTGCCCATGATCCTCATCGACGTCGAAGGTTATCGCGCCCGGCAATATCGGCCGCTGGAACGGCTCGTCGAGCGCGCCGTCAAGCGCGCCCGCGAGACGGGCAACGAGATTGAGCTCGATCCGATGCTCCCCGCCACGCGCAAGTATCTCCATAACTATCTGCGGCGGTTCAAGGGCGTGACCACGTTCAGCCGCGGCGAGGAGCCCGAACGCTACCTCGTTATCATCGCCGACTGACGCCGCCGGCCCGGCCCCGTTCCATGCCGTTCCTCCCCATCCCGGCCATTGACCTGATGGAGGGCGAGGTCGTGCGCCTGCGGCGAGGGGAGGCCCGGGCCAAGACCGTCTATTCGCGCGATCCGGTTGAGGTGGCCCGGCGCTTTGAACGCGCCGGCGCGCGCCGCCTGCACGTCGTGGACTTGGACGGCGCCTTCAGCGGGCGGCCGGGCAATCGCGCCGCCGTCGCCGCCATCCGCGAGGCCGTCGCCGTCGAGCTGGAGGTCGGCGGCGGGCTCCGACGCGAGGCCGACCTCGAGGCCCTCTTCGCGCTCGGGGCTGACTTCGCCATTCTCGGCACGAGCGCCATCGCCGATCGGGCCTTCGTCCGTCGGGCGCTCGATCGGTTCGGCCCCCGGATCATCATCGGGCTCGACGCGCGGGAGGGCCGCGTCGCCGTCGAGGGCTGGACGCGCTCGGCCCCGCTGACTCAGGCCGAGCTCGCCCGCGACCTCGAGGCCCTCGGCGCCCGCGCGGTGATCGCCACCGACATCGCCTCCGACGGAATGATGACCGGGCCCAATCTGGCGGGCCTGCGCGCCCTGGCCGAGGCCACCGCGATGGAGGTGATCGCTTCCGGCGGCGTCCGGCACCTGGAGGACCTGAGGGCCATCCGCGATCTGGGCGCGCCGAACGTGATCGGCGCGATCGCCGGCCGGGCCGTCTACGAGGGGGCCCTCGACCTGGCTGAAGCCGTCCGCGCCCTCGCACGGGAATAAAGGGTTTGCATACTTTCGGAAGTTATCTATCCGACGCCGAAGATGCAATGACATCAAGGATGTTTCCGAAAGTCGTTGCTCGTTCCCTCCTCAGGGGATAGTGACTGACGCTCCCCAGGGTTTGAAATCTTTGTGTCTTTGCGTCTTGGGGGTTGATATTTCCCCGCGGCGGACGGAGCCCCGCCGGGCCGCAGGCGACCGCGTCAAGCCAACAGATCGTCGACCACACGGCCATGGACGTCCGTCAGGCGGAAGTCGCGGCCGGCATAGCGGTAGGTCAGGCGCTCGTGGTCGAAACCGAGCAAGCGCAGCATCGTCGCGTGCAGGTCGTGGACGTGGACTTTGTTCTCGGCCGCGGCGAACCCGAACTCATCGGTCGCCCCATGGACGTAGCCCCCCTTGACGCCGCCGCCGGCCAGCCACATTGAAAACCCGTAATGATTGTGATCCCGCCCGTTGATCTTGCCGGCGTTGGAGCCCGGCTGCGGCAGTTCGACGGTCGGCGTGCGGCCGAACTCGCCGCCCCAGATGACGAGGGTTTCCTCCAGCAGCCCCCGCTGTTTCAAGTCGGTCAGGAGGGCCGCGATGGCCTGATCGCATTCGCCCGCCAGCCGCCGGTGATTCACCTCCAGGTCGTCGTGGTTATCCCACGGCTGGCCGGCCCCATGCCAGACCTGCACGAACCGGACGCCGCGCTCGATGAGCCGCCGGGCGATCAGAAGCTGGCGCGCTTGGACGCCGCGGCCGTACATCTCGCGGATGGCGGCCGGCTCGCGCGAGACATCAAAGGCGTCCGTCGCTTCCAGTTGCATCCGATAGGCGAGCTCAAAGGACTGAATGCGCGCCTCCAGTTGGGGGTCTTCCTCCCGGGCGGCCTGATGCTGCCGGTTGAGCTCCATCAGGAGATCAAGCTGGCGGCGCTGGCGGCCCGGCGAGACGTACCGATTGCGGACGTTCTCGATCAGCTTCTCGATCTCGACGTTGGCCGTGTTGATGTACGTCCCCTGGAAGACGCCCGGCAGAAACGCCGATTGCCAGTTCTGCGATTCCTGAATCGGATACCCGCCCGGACACATGACGATGAAGCCCGGCAGGTTCTGATTCTCCGTCCCGAGACCATAGGTGACCCAGGAGCCGACGGCGGGACGGATCAGCCGCGCCTCGCCGCAGTTCATCAGCAGGAGCGACGGCTCGTGATTGGGGACGTCGGCATGCATCGAGCGGATGACGCAGAGATCGTCGGCCCGCTCGGCGGTCCGGGCGAAAATCTCGCTGATCTCGATGCCGCTCTCGCCGTAGGGCTGAAATTTGTACGGCGAGGGCATGGCCGCCCCGGTGCGCCGCTCGGTCTTGGGGTTTTCCATCGGCAGCAGCTTGCCCGCGTAGCGTCCGAGCGCCGGTTTGGGGTCGAACGTATCGACGTGGGAGGGACCGCCGTTCATGAAGAGATGAATGACGCGGCGGGCCTTGGGGGCAAAGTGCGGCTCGCGCGGGGCCAGCGGGTTGACGTAGCGATCCGGGGCCGCCGAGGCGGGCGTCCCCGCGCCGAAGAGCCCGGCCAGGCCGATCCAGCCGAACCCCATGCCGGTGCGCGTAAGAAAATCCCGGCGGCTCAGGATGAAATCGTCGAGCGAGAGGGGGTGACGACGGCTCGGGTTCATGGAATCAGCCGGGCCGGAAGGTCATCGGCGGACGGGCTCCAATCTGACACGCCGGGCCCCGCGGCGCAACGAACTTCGCTAATCGACGAACATGAACTCATTGGTCATGAGGAGCGCCTGGGCCAGCTCGGCCCACGGGTCGAGCGGCGTCGGCCTCGGCGGCGGCGGACCTTGAAAGCCCGCCCGCGCGTTCCATTCGATCTCGCCGGCGCCGATCACGGCGGCCGCCGCGCGCTCCTCGATCACGCGAATCGTCGGCGCCCATTGGAAGTTATCAAAGCTCTCGTCGCCGCCGCAGCCGACGATGAAGTCGAGCGTGTCCCCCCGACGAACTTCGGCGCGCGTCACCTCGGCGGCCGTTTCGCCGTTACGCGCCGCCCAGCGCCCGAGTTCGCCTTCCCGACTGGAAAAGACGTAGGCGAGCACGCCATCGCCCTGTTCGCTCGGATGCCGGAGCGTCCCCTCGACGGCGACGACGGCCTCGCGCGGGGCGACCCAGCGGCGGATGACGGCGTGCGCGGCGTCGCCGCCGGGATGCCCGCCCCCGCGGTTCAGCATGAGCCAGCCGAGCGTCGGGTCGGGCATCTGCGGCCCGCCGCGCCATTGACCGTCAGCGAAGTGGGGCAGCGGCGCAAAGGATATGAGGCTCTTGGCCTCGGCGTCGTACTCGCCGTAACCGTAGCGCCAGACGGGCGGCGGCTCCGGCGGGGGCGGCCCCAGCCAACCCTGGGCGAGGATGAAGCGGGCGGCCGACGTCAGTTCCTCCTCCGAGGGCTCGCGACTCAGCGCGAGCCGATAAAGCGCGCGCAGCCGGTCGCCCGCCGTGGCGGAGGCCCGCGCTTCCTCGCGACCCGCCAGTTTGCGAGCCAGCTCGGCCACGAAGGAGCTGTTCATCAGGAAGAGGGCCTGCTGCGGGACGGTCGTCGTGAAGCGCTGGGGGCTGTGGGCGTCCGGATTGGCGAAGTCAAACGTCCGGAAGAGGGCGGGCAGGTTCTGCCGCTCGACGAACCCATAGACCGTCCGGCGCGTCGGGAACGGGGGCTCGGTCAGCTCGACCGGCGGGCCGCCCATCTTGAGATCGAGAACGCCGGCTACCTGAAGGAGCGAATCCCGCATCGCTTCAAAATCCAACCGCCCGCGCGGGAACCGCCAGAGCAGTCGGTTCTCCGGATCGACGGCGCGGGCCGCCGCCCGATCGGCTCCGGCCTGCTGATACACGGCCGAGAGCAGGATGAGGCGGTGAAGCCGCTTGAGCGACCAGCCGCCGGCGACAAAGGCGTCGGCCAGCCAGTCGAGCAGCTCCGGGTGGGTGGGCGGTTCGCTCCGAAGGCCAAAGTCGCTGGGCGTATCGACCAACCCGCGCCCGAAATGAAGCAGCCAGACGCGATTGACGAGGACGCGGGCCGTCAGGGGATTCTCCTGCGAAGCGATGGCTTCGGCCAGCTCCAGCCGCCCGCTGCCACGCTCGAACGGCCGCCGTTGGCCGGGGCTCAAAACGGCCAGAAATCGTCGCGGCACTTCGGGGCCCTTGTTGCCGGGGCTGCCGCGGACGAAAACATACGGATCAAACGGCTTGTCCGCCTCGACCAGCGCCATGGCGCGCGGCGGGCGGCCCGGATGCGTCGATTTGACGCGGTCGATCGCCGTCCGCCGGCGCCGCAACTCGGCCAGCGTCTCCAAGTCCAGGTAAGTCTCCAACTGACCGTCCCGGATGTTGACGGGCGAATCGGCGGCGTAAAGGACTTGCCGGAGAGCTTCCTCGGCCGGGTCCGGCAGCGCCGTGGGAGGTTCCGCCGTGGGCGCGTTCTCTTGAGCGGCGATCTGGGCCTGGCCTTGCAGCATCACGGCCCAATGCCGGTCGGCCTCGGTCAGGAGCCGCCCGTAGCGCTCGGCCACCTCCTTCATGCTCGCCGGGGGTGGCCCTTCAAACGCCCGCGCCAGGAGAGGGTTAAGGGGACGATCGCCCTCGGCGTTACGGGCGAGGGCGGCGGCGAGCGGCGCGGCCCGCGTCGTGAACTCGTCGTCCGGCAGCGCGGCCAGCGCCCGCCATGGGGCCCAGATCGGATCGTGCGGCGTCTCGGAGGCGGCCTCCAGACGCTTCTGCCAGGCGCGGATGGCCGGCGGATGAAGCTTGCGATCGCGCGCGTAAGCCTGGAAGGCGTCTTCCTCGGCCAGGCCCAGCGTCTCGTGAGCGGCGAGCAGATAATCCCCGACGCGGGCGCGCAACTCGGCCAGCACGCCGACCCACCGATCGGCCCGATAAGTGCGATAAGCCGCTTCGCGCTCCTCCAATTCACGCTGATAAGCCTCGTATTCGGGCGAGGGTTCCGGCTCGCGCAGAAACGGCGGCTCCGGCGGCTCGACAGCGCCGCGGAAGACGCCGTAGAGCGAGTAATAATCTTCCGAGGGAATGGGGTCATATTTGTGATCGTGACAGCGGGCGCAACTGACCGTCAGCCCCAGAAACCCCCGCGTCACGACGTCGATCCGATCGTCCGTGATGTCGTGGACGTTGTTCAGAAACCGCCGGCCGAGCGTCAGGAAGCCCAGGGCGGCGAGCGGCGTTTTGTCCTCGCCCAACGGCAACAGATCGGCGGCGATCTGTTCGATGACGAACCGATCGAACGGCTTATCCTCATTGAAGGCGGCGATCACGTAATCCCGGTAGGTGTAGGAGAAGGCGAAGGCGCGCTCTTCCTCGAAGAGATAACCCTTGGTATCGGCGTAGCGGGCCACGTCGAGCCAGTGCCGCCCCCATCGCTCGCCGTAGCGCGGCGAGGCCAGCAGACGATCGACGACCCCTTCGAACGCCCGCGGGTCCGGATCCTCCACGAACGCCCGGATTTCCTCGGCCGTCGGCGGGAGGCCAATCAGGTCGAAATAAGCGCGCCGAATCAGCGTCCGCCGGTCGGCCGGCGGCGAGGGCTCAAGGCCCCGTTCCTCCAGCCGGGCCCGGATGAAGCTGTCGATCGGCGTCCGCGCCCAGGTCTCATCCCGCGCCGCCGGGACCGGGGGCCGCCTTACGGGCCGAAACGCCCAGTGCGTCTGGCGCGCTCGCGCGATCGCCGCCTCGGCCGTCGGCGGCTCCGAGGCCACGCTCGGCTCGCCTTCGGCGGGCCAGGGCAACCCGATCCGAACCCAATCCTCGAGCGCCCGGATCGCCTCCTGCGGCAGCGGATCGGCCTCGGCGGGCATTTTGAGTTCCCCCTGATGGCGGACGGCCTGGATCAGTCGGCTCCCGGGCGGATCGCCGGGGATGACCGCGGGGCCCATGGAACCGCCCCGCAGGACGGCCTCACGCGTATCCAGTCGCAGGCCGGATTTCTGCTTTTCAGGCCCATGGCAGCTCTGACAGTGCTCGACGAGGATGGGCCGGATCCGTCGCTCGAAGAACTCGAGCGCCTCCGGCGGGAACGCCGCCGCGGCGACCCCTGGAGTGGGCCCGACTTTAAGGGTTTCAACCCCGGCCCCGGCTTCCCTCGCCAAGGCGCGCAGAACGTCCATGAGCGCTTCCAGCGGGCGACGTTGATCGGCGGGCGAGAGCGTCGTCGGGGGAGCGACGGAGGGAATCTCGGCGGCTCGGCCTTGCCCCAGCGCCTCGATCGCCTGGGCCAATGCCTCCAGCCGCCGTTCAATGCCCTCAAGCTCCAAGCGAAGCCGCGCAACGGCCGAGGCGGGCGTCGGGGCCGAGGGCTCCTCGGTTCGTGAAGCCGCCGCCTCGGCCTGAAGACGCTCCAGGCGCCAAGCCAGCGTAGCGATGGCGCGTTCGAGCGCCTCCGGATCGGCCTGGAGCGTCCGGATCGATTCCAGAATCTGCCGCGCGGGTTCGTCGGCAGCGGCCTGGCCCCGTGCGGGCAACGCGACCGGCGCCAACGCCAGCGCCGCGACGACCCGACCGATCGCCTCGACGCGGCGCAGAGGCTTCAGGGCGGATCGCTTCGGCATACCGGGCTCCCCCATGGACGATGTGCCCCAGACGACCTGCATTGTCTCGGCTGAGGGGGCAGGCGTCAACCGTCGCCGATCATGGGGTCGGCCCAACGCCGGCGCCGGTCGAGGGGCTGGACCAAAAAGGAAAACCCCCCGCGCGGACTCGGCGTCCGGCGGGGGGCTCCGGTCAAGGCAAGCGAATGTCATCCATCGGGGGCATCGCCGAGCGGTTGACCCCTCACTGGCCGCCGGAGGCCTCAGGCGCGGCGACGGGGACGTAATCGACGAAGCCGATCATCATCTCGTCGGTCGAGGCCAGGCCGAACGTGACCGTCTTATTGGGGTCGGGGTTGGCCGGGTTGCCCGTCGAATTATCAAAGTGAGCCACGATCTCGATGCGGGTCCCCTTGGGGGCCTGGATCGGCTCCACCGGTTCGTAGAACGTCTGCCAGTTGAAGTCGTAGTTCGGGACGTTCACGAGGACGCGCTCGCGCCCGTCGGGGAAAACGGCCTTCATCAGCATGTCCTTGCCCCGGTAGTGCATGTGGGGCGCCACGGAGAGGATCACGGAGTCCTGCTCGAAGGTGTGGGTGGCCGTGACTTCGTGATTGCCGGCGCCGGGCGGGATGACGAACTGATTGTTCATGACCCAGAGGTTGATGACCTCGCGCTCGACGGGCTTATCGGCGAAGTAGAGCCCGATGCGCGTCTGATCGCGCCCAGCGGTCCCCATCGGGTGATAGTGCATGTTGGCGACGATCACCGCCCCGGCCTTCACGAGCCGACCCGTCTGCTCCGGGAAGACCGCCGGCGGCGCCCCGGCCGCCCAGGCCGCCAACCAGCCCTGCACCCCGGCATTGGGCCGATCGGCCACGAAGGCGATCACGTGATGAACCACCTGCCGATTGGAGGGGCGAATCTCGATCGCGCGGACCCACCGGTCCTCCGGTAGATCGACCTTGAACGGCAAGTTGGCGAGCTGATCCGGGCCCTCGGCGGGGACGTCGAAGGGGGGAAACTCCAGGACGTAATCGGGCTCGCCGAGCTGCCACCCCTCGACGAAGCGCGGCGCCTCGGGCAGATCGGCCTCGTCCCCCTTGGGGCAACCCTGCGTGATCCAGCGGTCGATGAGCGCGATCTCGGCGTCTTCCAGGCGCCGGTCGTTCTTGAAGACCCCGCGCGGGGCGTCGGCATGCCAGGGCGGCATTCGACGTTGGACCACCACGGCCTCGCGAATGGACTTGGCCCAGGGGCGCGCCTCGTCGTAACTCAGCAGCGACATCGGGCCGACCTCGCCGGGCCGGTGGCAGCCGACGCAGTTCTCGAAGAGGATCGGGGCGATATCGCGGGTGAACGTGACCGGGCCCGCGGCTTCGCCCCAGACCATCGGGCTCAGGAGCGCCAAGCATGCGGCCACCCAGCCCTTTCGAGGTTCTGAAATTCGCTTTCTCACGGCCTCAACCTCCTGATTTCCCGCGTCGGGCCGGCAGCACGCCCCCCCGTCGCCGAACGCTTCGCCTCGGCCCGGCGCGTCAGTCGCTCGATCGCCTTTCCCTCGCCGGCCAATCTTTTAACGCGATAAAAAAATCTGTCAATCACAATCACCGAGCCTCTTCCCCTTCCCCCCTGCCCGGAAAGCCTCCACTTCGATCCCCCGGGGGCGCCCCCCCTCAGGGGGCCAGCGTCCCTTCAAACTCCAGCAGCGTCTGATTCATCATCGTGATCTTGCCCTTCATGCCCCCCGACTGCGGGCTGCGGACGCCGCGGATCATGACCGTCCCCAGCCCCTGAGTCTCCACCTTGGCCGAGAAGGCCTCCCCGAGCCACGTCTGCTCGAAAATCCGCCCTACCAGCACCTGGCCCTGAACGGGGATAAACCACACGCCGTCGCCCTGGCGCGGGAAATAGACCGCCATGTACCCGCCGGAGGCGTCCCCGGCCTGATGCACCTTGTAAACGTCCTGCGCATGGGCGGCCTGAAGCTCGGCCAGGCGCTCGACCATGATCTCCTGCGAGGACCTCGGCCGGACCCCCTCGTCGACGATATAGTCGATAAAGCCGATCATCATCTCGTCGTAGGACTCGTTGCCGAAGGTGACGTTCTTGGTCGGGTCCGGGTTGGCCGGATTGTTCGCCGAGTTGTCAAAGTGGGCCACGCACTCGATGCGCGTCCCCTTCGGAGCCGCCAGCGGCTCGGCCAACTCATAGACCGTCTGCCAGTTGAAATCCCACCGCGGCACGCGCAGGAGCACCTCGCGCCGTCCGTCCGGCCAGACGGCCGTGTAGGTGAAGTCCTTCCCCCGATAGTGCATGTGGGGTATCAGGTTGATGATGTGGCTATCCTGCTGGAACGTATACGTGGACCGGACCTCGTGACTCTCGGCCCCGGCGGGAATTTCGAAGCTCGTGTTGGCGACCCAGAGGTTGATCAACTCCTTTGCCAGTTCTCGCTCGGCGAAGTGGAGCCCGATGCGCGTCCTGTCGGTCGTCGGCTCCTCCGTCGGGTGAATGTGCATGTCGGCGATGATCCGGGTCCCCTGACGGAGGAACCGGCCCGTCCCCTCACGAAAGACCATGGGGGGCGTCCCGGCGGCCCAGGCCCCGAGCCAGCCCTCCTGAGAGGGTTGAGCCGATCCGTCGCGCGAGAGCCAGGCGATGACGTGGTGAACCACCTTCCGGTTGCCCGGCACGATCTCCACGGCCTGAACCCAACGATCCTCCGGCATGGCCACGTCCGAGACGAGGAAGTGGAACTGGTCCGGCCCGCCCCCAGGGACCTTGAGCTCGTCGAACGTCAGCACGAGGTCGGGCTGGCCGAGCTGCCACTCATCGCCGAACACGGGGGCCGGCGGCAGATCGCTCGGATTGCCGCGCGGGGCCCCCTGGTCGATCCATCGCGCGATCACGGCCACGTCCCGGTCGGAGAGCCGCCGCTCGTTGGAGAACTTTCCGTAATCGGGGTCGGCGTGCCAGGGGGGCATCACCCGATCGGCGACCATCTGGCGGATCGACTTGGTCCACGGGCGAACCTCTTCATACGTCGTCAGGGACATCGGACCGATCTGGCCGGGCCGATGGCAGACGACGCAGTTGGCGTAGAGGATCGGCGCTACGTCGCGGCTGAAGGTCGCCTGATCCGGGAGCGTCTCGCCGGCGTCAGCGGCCGCCGTCGCGGGCGCCAGGAACCCGACGATCGCCGTCAGGCTCCCCACGAGAATCATCGCTGCCGAACGAAGCTTGGACATGGCCAATCTCCTTAGCCTTATCAGGTCACGACTCTCACGGGGCCTCGTCCCGGGGCACGCGCCTGTTCTTTCAGTTTACTCCGTCGTCGAGGCCAATGCTCCCTCAAAATCCAGAAATTTATGATCCATGTGGAAGAGCTGGCCGCGGATGGTTCCCTCCGCCGGGCGGGTCACCCCTTTGAAAGTGAATGTGCCGAACCCTTCGACGGTGACCTTGCCGCTGAAGGCCAGGCCCAGCCACCTCACGTCGTAAATGCGCCCGACGTAGACGTGCCCGCGCTGCGGGATCAGCCATCGGCCCTCTCCCTCGCGAGGGAAGTAAAGACCCAGCGGGTACGTCTCTTGATCGTCCTCGCGAGCTATCAGGCGATAGACCGCTTCGGGGGCCTCGGCCGCCAGCCCAGCCAGCTCCCGTTCCATCTTCTCGATGGGGCTTTCCGGGCGTCTCCCCTCGGCGACGACGTAATCGACGAACCCGATCATCATCTCGTCATAAGAAGCGTCGCCGAACCTCACCGCCCGGGTCGGATCCGGATTGGCCGGGTTGGCGGCCGAGTTGTCATAATGAGCCACGCACTCCAGTCGGGAGCCGGCGGGGAGCGTCAACGGCTCGGCCAGCACGTAGACCGTCTGCCAGTTAAAGTCCCAACGAGGGACGCGGAGAATCGTCTGGCGGCGTCCGTCGGGCCAGACGGCCGTATAGGTGAAGTCCTTGCCTCGATAATGCATGTGCGGCAGGAGGCTCAGGATTTGACTCTCCTCATCGAAGGTGAAGACCGAGCGGACCTCGTGGTTGTCCGCCCCCGGCGGGATGAGGAAATCCGCGTTGGCGATCCAGAGATTGATGACCTCTTTGTCGACGTCTCCCTCGGCGAAATGTAGCCCCACCCGCGTGGCGTCTCGCTGAGGTTCCTCAGCCAGGTGATAGT
The DNA here is from genome assembly GCA_964463045.1 of uncultured Candidatus Sumerlaeota bacterium. GTDB lineage: Bacteria > Sumerlaeota > Sumerlaeia > MVZB01 > JAJFLK01 > CAYXAU01. The sequence continues at coordinate 301,012 of CAYXAU010000004.1, forward strand.
GCAGGTTGGCCATGACCCGCTCCCCCTGGCGCACGAGCCGACCCGTCCCCGGCGGGAACACCATCGGCTCCATCCCCGCCGCCCAGGCCCCCAGCCATCCGGCTTCCGGGCTCCCCTGGCCCCCGCGAGCCGCGTAGGCGATGACGTGATGGACCACTTTTCGATTGCCCGGCAGGACCTCAACGGCGGTCACCCATCGGTCCTCGGGGATCGCGGTCTTGGCCGCCAGGTCCCGGAACTGATCCGGGCCGCCCCCGGGCAGGTCCACCGCCTCGAATTCCAGGACCAGGTCCGGCTCGCCGAGCTTCCACCCCTCCTGGAAGGCGGGGATCGGGGGCATGTCGGCCGGATCGCCCGGTCGCGCCCCTTGGGCGATCCACCGCTCGATCAGGTCCTTCTCCTCGGCCGCCAGGCTCCGGTCATTGACGAAGCGCCCGAAGGCGGGGTCGGCGTGCCAGGGGGGCATCCGCCCTTCGGCGACGACCTGACGGATGGATTTGACCCACGGACGCACCTCGTCATAGGTCATCAACGACATCGGGGCCGCTTGACCCGGTCGATGGCATCCGACGCAGCGGGCATAAAAAACCGGCGCCACGTCACGGGAGAAGGTGACGCCCCCGACGGCCTGGGATTCCTCCGCCGCCGCCTTCCTGGGGTTGATCAGGAACGGCGTCGCCCCGGCGCAGAGCATTCCGGCGGCGATTGCCCTCGAAATGGCGCCCATTGCGATAGCCTCCTCGGTGCGGCCGGTATCCGACGCGGGCGTTCCCGCCGGCCCAATTATCAAGACCGGCGAGAACCGACAAAAGTTTGGAGGCGGGTTCCGAGAACCTTATAACGCGTTCAGGCCGCCGCGGCTTCGGCCAGCCGCCCGTCGGCCTGCCGGGCCGCCACGGCCATGATCGGGATCAGCGCCAAGGGCAAGAACCGGATGACGGACATCGAAGCCTGCAAGTCAAAGCCATGGCCGGGCAATTGGGCCACCGCCAGATTAACCAACGAGGCCACGCCCCAGACGCCCCCCAGCATGATGGCCAACCGGAGCCCCAGCGTCAGACCATGGGCCTCGCGCGCGAGCGACACCATCACGGGGAACGTCCCCCCCACGGTCACGCCCATGAGCCCCATCATGGCCATCTTCGCCCCGGCGGCCTCGAACTCGAAGAAACCCACCAGCGGAGCGATCGCGGCCACCTGAACCCACAACGCAATCCGATAGGGATTGCCCCGGTCGGCCAGGTAGGCCAGGCCATAGGAACTTAAGCCCCCGAGAACGCCGAACAGGAAGTTCGCCTGACCGCCGAGCCCTTCGGAGCCGTAGAGGTCCTTGAAGAGTTTGGGGACGAAAAACAGGAGCGTCCCCCCCTCGATGGCCACCAGCAGCCCCATCAGATAAAGCCAGCCAAAGCCGATGCCGCCCGTCGTCGAGGATCGGGGGCCCGAAGGCTCCGCCGGGGGGGACGGGGAACGGTAATCGGCCAGACGCTGCCGCGGCACGCCGACCAGAACCAGCAACCCCACCACGGCGGCCCCGATCAGATAGAGCCCGTGGAACCCGGCGAAGCCGCGATGCTCCAACCAGACCCCGGAGACCATCGAACCGAAGGATACGCCCAGAAAGCCGAAGGAAATGAAGATCGAGGTGGCCAGGGCGGGGCGCCGGGGCAACGTCCGCTGGGCCAGCACGAGGGCGTAAGGATGAAACGTTCCGATCGCGATCCCGGACAAGATGAAAAGCAGACGGGCCTGCCAGGGAGCCGTCGCGAGGCCGACGAGCAGGGACAAGCCGGCGAGGAGAGGCGTCAGGAGCAGCACGCGCGCCGTGGCGCTCAAATCCATGAACCGCCCGGCCACCGGCTGAGCGAAATTGCCGAAAAGCGCCGTCAGGATCACGATCCCCGCCACCGCTCCCAAACCCATTCCGAATTTGGTCTCGAGCGACGGGATCATCGGGGCGGCGATCCCCAGACAGAAGTCATTGAAGAAATGAGCGGCCGTGAGACCCGCCAGCAGCGCCGGCGCGTTCGCGCGCTCATAGATGTCCGGCGCGAGGCTCCCCCGGGCCCCCGGCTCGCCGGCCGCAGGGGCAACCACGGGGGGGTCGGGCGCGGCTAAAGCCATAGGAGCTGGACGCCGGCGACCTCGCCGAGCGGTTGATCGACGCCCATGGACCAACACCTACGGTCCCCGAGGCGCGGCTCCGGGGCTCGGCCCACGCCGGCCGCCGAGGCGATCGTGACCCGCCGACGGTCCCGACGGCGGGGAACCCGAGGGGGTTTCACTTGGTTTCGCGGTGGAGCGTGTGAGCGCGTTCGTAGCGGCAGTATTTTTTGAGTTCCAGCCGGTCGGTCGTTTTGCGACGATTCTTAGTCGTCACGTACCGGGAAACGCCGGGCCCGTCGCTCTTGCGACACGACGTGCACTCCAGAATGACTTGGACGCGGTTCTTCGCCTTGGCCATCGCCGGTCCTCTCCTTTACCGCCGCTCCCGCCCCGGTCCTCCACGAGGTCGGTTTGCCGAAGGCTCTCGCCCCGAGGGCCTTGCGGGTTCCTCCGTGCCGGTCCGGCTTCGTCCGTGTCGGTCGCGGCGGCGAGCCGTCGGCGGCGCCGGGCCCGGCGGAGGAAACGCTGATTCTAGCCGAACCCGTCCCGTCGGTCAACGCAGGCGCCATCGGCCAAGCGGGCGGCGCATCGAAGCGGCTCGGGGGGCTCGTTGAATCCGCATGGATCGTCCCTTCGGCGTCTTGCTGATCCTCGTCGCCGCCCTTGTGGCCGGCCTTTACTTTCTTGGCCGTCGCAAGGCTGAGACCCTCCCCTCGCCGGGCTCGACGCCGCCGCCGGCCACCTTCGCCCCGGCTTCCCCGCCGCTGGTCGCCGCCACGCCGCCGCCGTCGGGGCTCATCCCGCGGGATCGATCGGCCGACATGAAGGCGTTGGCCCAGGCCGCCGGCGTCACCATCACCCGCCTGGAACGGACGGGCCTGGAGGGGGTTATTGAAGTGGAATGGATCGGCGACGTGATGACCGTCGGGGTTGATTTCATCGAATCCCTTCTGCGGCAAGGGATCATCCGGGACTTTGAGCCGATCGGCCGGGGGCTCTCGATCTCCATGACGCCCGATGGCCGCCGCTTGTTGAAGGCCTCCTTCAAAATTTTCTTTTAGCCCCCGGCCCCGAAAGGAAATCCCATGCGCCGGCGCCTTTATCTCGCTTCTTGGTTGGGGATGACCGCGCTCGTGGGTCTCATCTGGCGGCTTGCCGCGCAGATCGCCCCCGACGGCGAAGGCCCCTTTCAACCCCCGGCGGCGCGCCTCGCCGAGGGCCTGGGCGAGGGGCGCGCCCGGCTCAAGCCCTCGTCGATGGTGGCCGCCGAGATCGGCGATTACAGTTTGGAATTCACGGTGGGGCCGTCGGGGATAGCCGCCGGCGGCGGCCTGATGGTCGCCTTCCCCAAGGCCTGGTTCGCCAATCCTTTCCCGCTGATCAAGTTTGTCCAGACGGAGGACCCCGCCCTGCCCCATCACGTCGGCGTCACGACCTCGCGTCCGGGGGCGCGGCTGGCCGTGGGGATCGATTCGGTGGGCTTGACGGGCAAGGTCGAGCGCTTCAATCACACGATCACCCTCCACGTCGGGGAACCCGGCCTTCAGGCGGGGGACACGCTGACAGTGACGTTCGGGAGGACGACGGCCCCCTATCTGATCGGCGAGGACACGGTGGACGTGGCCGTGGACGCCGCCGGCGACGGACGGTTCCGGCGGGTGGCCGAAGGGGCGCACTACGAGGTGTTGTGCGGGGAGGCCGTCGAGTTGGTCCTCGTGGGGCCGAGCCAGGCCGTCGTCGGCCGGCCGGTCGATCTGACGCTGACGGCCTTCGACCCCTACTCCAACCGGGCGGAGTTCCTCGCCGGGCCGGTCCAGATCACCGGCCTGGGGGAGCCCATCCGGACCGAATTCGGTTCCCGCGATCTGGGCCAGCTCAAGATCACCTGGACCCCCACGGAGCCCGGCTGGCATTGGCCGGAAGCCACGGCCACGATCTTCATCAACCAATTGGGGAACTTCCGCCCGTTGCCGCTCAAAGCCGCCGGCAATCCCATCGGCGTCACCGCCGCCGAACCCCCGCTCAAACTCTACTGGGGCGACCTTCACAGCCACTCCGAAATCAGCAAGGACGCGATCGGCCGAGGCGATTTCGCTTACGCCCGCGACGCCGCCCGGCTGGACTTCTTCGCCCCGACCGAGCACGCCGACGACGACGGCAACCCGCTCGGCGACGGCATCACCCCGGAGGAATGGGAGGCCATCCGTCGGCGCGCGCATGAATTCGACCAGCCGGGCCGGTTCGTCACCCTGCTGGCTTACGAGTGCAGCCTTTCCGGCGGCCACCACAACGTCTTCTTCCGCTCCCTGGAGGGGGTCCCCTGGCCCGCTCATCGGGTCCGGGACGTCCGGACCCTGTGGACGAAACTGGCCGAGGGCGAAGCGATCACCATCCCGCACCACCTGGGGATCACCTGGGGCGGCGTGCGCCGGTTGGGCCCGCCGGCCCAGCCGGGTCTTCAGCCGGTGCGGCCGCCGGACGAAATGCCGACCCGCGGCCCTCACCTGGATTGGACCCTCCCGCAGGACGCCGCGCGCCGGCCCCTCCTGGAGATTTATTCGCTCCACGGCAGTTCCGAAGGGTTTGATCCGGAGGACCCCCTGGCCTACGAAAACGCCCGCTTCACCTCGGCGCGCAGTCACCCCGGCCCTCACTACGCGCGGGACGCCTGGGCCCGGGGGCTCGCCCTCGGGGTCGTCGCCGCCTCCGATAATCATCAAGCCCAGCCGGGCCAGCGCCACGGGGGGCTGACGGCGGTCTTCGCCCCCACGCTCACGCGCGAATCGGTCTTCGACGCCCTCGCCGCCCGCCGCACCTACGGTACCACCGGCGAGCGATACTTTATGGAACTGACGCTCGCCGGGGGCCGGATGGGGGAAGCCGTCGTCGCGGCCCCTCCCTGGGGCGGCACGATCCTCGTGGCGGCCCCCGGGCCGATGCGCTTCGTCGAGATCGTCGGCTGCTTCGATGGGGCGCCGGAGTTCTCGCCCGTCGCCCGGTGGGACGCTCCGGGTCGGCTCCTGGAGTCATCCTATAAGGCCCCGGCCGGGGTCAAGCAGGGTGTGCTCTATGCGCGGGCGGAGTTGATGGAGCCTGTCCGGGGACGGCCCGCGCGTGCCTGGAGCTCGCCGATCTGGGTGACGGCGGCGCCCTGAGCCCCCAGGGGGCTCAGCGGGACTTGTTCGAGCCGGCGGCTTCGCCCCCGTGATCGCCGGCCATCTTCTTCCGGTACATCTGCTGGAGGGTTTCCTCGATCTCCTCCTGGGTTTTCGTCCTGGGCGTCCCTTGAATGAACATGATTTCGTCGACCAGGAAGCGGCGGGCCTGCTCCATCAGTTCCTTTTCCTTGCCCTTGAGATCGTCGGATTGTTCGAGGATGAAAAGGCTGCGCAACAACCGAGCGATCCGCAGGGGGTCCCCGCTCTTGAGCGTCTCCTGGTAATCCAGGTATTGGGCTTTGGCGTCCCCCCGGACGGGATGGGCCGGGACGCGCAGCGCGCTGGCCACCTTCCGAATGTCATCCTTGCTCATCGGCGGTCGAATCCCGCGTCGGCGCAACTGAGAGCGCGGAACCAGCACCCGCGCCGTCGCCGATTGGAAAATGAAATAATCCTCCAACCGCCCGTCGACGGCCATCTGACGAACCCCTTGGACCCGGCAGATGCCGATCGTCGGCTCCACGACCGTATCCCCGATCTTGAAGAAAGGCGCTTCGGTCATCGTCCCGACCTCCAGCGCTCCGAGTGGCCCCGTCGGCGGACCGACGCCCCCCAGCCCTCGGAGACTGCTCCGCCGGCCGCCGCCTTCCGGCCATCATCGGCGTCCTGATAGAAACCCCGTCCCTTCCCCAGGGGTACGCTCAACACGCTCCCATCGAAATGATCTTTCGTCTCGCCTCTATCATGAGATGCTAACAAAGCCTCCCCCCGAGGTCAAGGCAAGGCGGACGAACGATCGGCGATCGCGCAACCGCGCCGATCAGGCAAGCGCGGGGCGGAAAGGGCCGGATCGAGCGCGGTCAGAGGCGCGCCGGTCCGTCCAGCTCCTCAATCCGGCCTTCGGATGCGGGGCGCTCCTTCTGAAGCCTTCGAGCGATCTCCTCGGCTCCTTCCAGAACGCGCAGAAGATTCAGCCCGGCGATCTTCTCCAGGTCCCGCCGAGTGTAGCCCCGCGCCCGGAGTTCAGCCAGAAGGGCCGGATACGTGGAAACGTCCTCCAACCCGACCGGGACCGACGTGATGCCGTCGAAATCCCCGCCGAGACCGACATAGTCGATCCCGGCAACGCTCCGGACGTGGTCGATGTGATCGGCGGCGTCCTTGAGCGTGGCCGGCGGCGCCGGGTTCGCCTCGCGCCAGGCGGCAAGCCCTTGACGCAGCGCCTCTTCGTCGTCGCCGATCTCCTGGCGGAGCCGGCGCGTTTCGGCCCGCTCCCGTTCGGCGTGAGCCGCCGCGTCCGGATTCAGATAAGCCGGCACGAACGTGATCATGATCAACCCGCCGTTGTCGGGCAGGCGCGCCAGGATGTCATCGGGGACGTTGCGCGGATGATCGCACACCGCCCGCGCCGAGGAATGGGAGAAGATCACCGGGGCTTGCGAGACCTCCAGCGCGTCGCTCATCGTCGCGGGCGAAACGTGGGACAGATCCACCAGCATCCCCAGCCGATTCATCTCCTCGACGACGGCCCGGCCGAAGGCGGTCAGCCCGTCGTGGCGGGGGTCGTCCGTTCCGGAATCCGCCCAATCGTTGTTGCGGGTATGGGTCAGCGTCATGTAGCGCGCCCCGAGGCCGTACATCCGGCGCAACACCCCCAGCGAGTTGCCGATCGCATGGCCCCCTTCCATCCCGATCAGCGAGGCGATCCGCCCGCGACGATGAATGTGCCGGATGTCGCGCGCCGTCAGGGCCAGCTCGAACGTTTCCGGGTGGCGCGCGATCAGACGATAAACGAGATCGATCTGTTCAAGCACGGTCTGCACGGCGGCCGGGCCTTCGAGCGTCGCCGGGACGTAGACCGACCAGAACTGTCCCCCGACGCCCCCGCGGCGCAACCGGCCGATGTCGGTGTGCATGGGGGGCGTGAGGCCGCTCAGGTCATCGGCCAGATTCAACCGATCGAGTTGGTTCCGGACGCGTTCCCGGTATTGCCACGGGACGTCATTGTGTCCGTCGATCAGCGGGACACGCCGCAGGAGCGAACGCAATTCGCCCGGTTCGTCCCCGGGCGGGTCAGCGGCCCCCACGCCGACGCCCAGAATGAGCGCCAAGGCCAACCCGAGTTTCATCGGCTCCTTCATGATGCTCACCTTCCTGATCGCGCGTCTGAGCGAGCGGCATGAAATCTTAGCGGCCAAAGCATGAATCATAAAAGCGCAAAGGGGCAAGGTGACATCGCCGAGAGGGGCGGTCCCCTTTCGGCGGCGCACGCGCAATGGACCTATGCGATTCATCATCCGGATCCCTTCGTTTCTTCGCGTCTTGGCGGCGAACCCTCGGCTTCTTCCGCCGCGGCCTCGCTTCGCCAGTCAATGACCACACCCAGCCAGGATTTGACCCCGGTCGCCAGACGCTTAAGCGCCAAAGGGGCCTCCTCGGGCCGGATGTGGTGCGTCAGCAGCCTCTCGGTCGCAATCTCCCCGCCGGCGATCAGGCTGATCCACCGGGCCAGCATCTTCCGCTGAGCGCGGCTCTGCCCGAACGTCGGCGGCGGTCCGACGGCGCGCCCTCGGCGGGCCGCCAGCGCCTGCTCGACGGGCGACTCCGGGCCCTCCCGTTGACGCCACTGCCCCAACCGACACAGAACGCCCCCCTCATTCAAAAATGAAAGCAACTCAAGCACGGGCGCGGGGTAGCCGCAGGCGTCCACCAGGAGATCCACCCCCTCCGGGGCGCGGCGCTTGAGCCGCTCTCGCCAGTCCAGGTTATGCGTGTCGATCCGCGCCGTCAGCCCGGCGTATTTCGAAAACTCCAGCCGCTTGGGGCTGTTCTCGACGACGATGACCGGCGATCCGCGCCATCGCAGCCATTGCGCCGCCAGGTGCCCCAGCATGCCCTGACCCAGAACGACGCAATGGCCGGGGCGGCGGTCCAGGGTCTCCAAGGCCGCCTGCAGTCCCTCTTGAGCTTCAGCGCCGATCCCCGCCGGCAGCAGCCGGGCCTCCTCGCCCGGGACGGTTGCCCAGAGGCTGACCTCGGGGTCGAGGAGACCGTAATCGGCGTGGGGTCCGTTCCAGACAATAAGCTCGCCCGCGCCCGGGCCGACCGGCGCGGCTCGCTCCACAACGCCGAGAGCCAGACAGCCCAGCGGCCGCTCCCGGCCGTCGGCTTCGCTCTCGGCGAGCAGCCCGTTATCCGCGCCGGGATAGATGAGCGTCAGGCGGTTGCGGACCCGCGACCGGTTAGGGCCCGGCTCGGGCGGCGGCTCCGCCACCATGAGCGGTCGGCGATGACCCGCGCCGGCGCGAAGCAGACGGTTCTCGGCGTTGCCGTTCATGGCCGGCGCATCGTAAGCTACGCCCGCCGAGGTGTCGATGCTCGGACGGCGCGCCCGCGGCCCCCACGTACAATCGCCGATGATCGCGGACGGACACGGACGCACGAGAAAGCCGATGGGTCGAACCCGCCAGGGACCGCCCCCGGGGGGCAGAGGCCGAGGACGACGCCCCCAACCGGGCCGCCCTGGACCGCGCGGGGTCGCCGGGCGGACTCACGCCCGGAGCGACGCGCGCCAGCCCATCGCGCCGGAGTCCACCCTCCGTTTGCTCGAACCCTGGGGCGACCGCGCTCCGGCTATCGCCGAGCAACTCGCCCGCTACGTTGGCCTCCTCCTGGAAGCCAACCGGGCCATGAACCTGACGGCCGACCGAACACCCGAACGCCAATGGTCCCGCCACATTGAGGACGCCCTCCTGGCGGCGACCCGGATCGAAAGCATCGCCGGGCGGCCGGGACGGCTGACCCGTTTGATTGACGTCGGCGCTGGCGGCGGATCGCCCGGTCTCATCTGGGCGATTCTCTGGCCGGAGGCCCGCCCGACCCTCCTCGAAGCCACTGGGAAAAAGGTCTGGTTCCTGAAGGAAGCCCTCCGACGACTGGGCCTGGACCGCGCCGACGCCCTCCAGGGCCGCGCCGAAGAACTCGCCCATGAGCCCCAGGCGCGTGAGACGTTCGATTGGGCGAGCGCCCGCGCCCTGGCCCCTCTGCCGACGCTTGCGGAGTGGACGCTGCCGCTGGTCAAGCCGGGCGGGTGGGTCTTCGCCATCAAAGGGCCGGAGGTCGAGGCTGAAATCCAGGCCGCCCGGCGCGCGTTCCGGCTCCTGGGGGCTCCCGATCCTCCGCAACGCAGCGCCTATCAACGGCCCGACGGTCGGACTTGTCATCTGTTGGCCTACCGTAAGAGGGAACGGACCCCCTCGCCTTATCCCCGCCGGGCCGAGGTCATCGCGCGCCTGCCGCTCTGAGCGCCGGCCCGACGTGAGGGACGCTCGTGCCTGTCCGAGTCCGTCCCCGTCGGTGTCGTCTGTGCCGGTCCGTGGCCATCCGTGTCTGGCGGCTGGGTTACAACCCCGCCGGGGCTCGCCGCGCCCGTTCGGATGACCTTGACCGTCGCCGGAAGCCACCCCAAACTCCGGCCCGTGATCGAGCCGGAACCAACCCCCGAGCAAACGCTCCGCCTCACGCGGGCCGAGATCGAGACCGTGCAGCGCCGCAAGCTCTCGGCCATGCTGGCGGCGCTCTGGGAGGGTAACCGTTTCTATCGTCGCAAACTGGAAGGCAGCGGGCTGACGCCCGACGACCTGGCCGACCCGCGCCGACTTCGACGCTGCCCCACGACGACCAAAGAGGAGCTCTCGCTCGATCAGGAGGCCTTTCCCCCTTACGGCTCCAACCTGACCTACCCGCTGGAGCGATACGTCCGATTGCATCAAACCTCCGGGACGCGCGGGCGGCCGCTGCGCTGGCTCGATACGCCCGAAAGCTGGGCCTGGTTCATGCGCTGCTGGGAGGTCATCTATCAGGCGGCGGGCGTGCGGCCCGGCGATCGGTTCTTTTTCCCCTTCTCCTTCGGGCCGTTTATCGGTTTCTGGGCGGCCTTTGAGGCCGCCGCGCGACAAGGCCGTCTGGCGCTGCCGGGCGGGGGCATGAACACGGCGGCCCGGCTGGCCTTTATGCTGGACCATCGGGCCACCGTTATCGCCTGCACGCCGACCTATGCCCTCCACATGGCCGAGGTCGCCGAACGCGAGGGGATCGACCTGCCCGCGAGCCCCGTCCGGATGTTGATCGTGGCGGGGGAGCCGGGGGGGAACATCCCGGAGACGAAGGCCCTGATCGAACGGCGCTGGGGGGCACGTTGCATCGACCATGCCGGGATGACCGAGATCGGCTCGCTGGCCTTCGAAAGCGAAGCCGACCCGGGGCGCCTCAAGTTGATCGAGACCGAATGCATCGCCGAGGTCCTGGACCCCACCTCGGGCGAACCGGTCGGCCCAGGCGGGCGCGGGGAACTGGTTCTGACGAACTTGGGCCGCTGGGGGAGCCCGCTGCTTCGATATCGAACCGGCGATCTGGTTCAAATTGACCCAGCCCCCGCGGCCGACGGCTCCAGTCTCTTGAGTTTAAGAGGCGGAATCCTCGGCCGTTTGGACGACATGGTCATCATCCGGGGCAACAACGTCTATCCCTCGGCGCTGGAGTCCGTCCTGCGTCGCCTTCCCGGTCTGGCCGAGTGGCGCGCCGAGGTCGTGCCGCTCCAGGGGCTCCTTCAGCTTCGGCTGACGGTTGAATCCTCGGCTCCTTTGGGCTCCAATGGGGAACCTCTTGCCGGGCAGGTGGCCCGGGCCGTGAAGGACGCCTTCAGCTTTGTTCCGGAGGTGGCCGTCGTGGCCCCCGACTCGCTGCCGAGATCGGAACTGAAGGCTTCTCGCTTCACGATCTACTCCTCCCCCATGAGGTCGGCGTGATGAAAAATGGGCTGAGCAAGCTGGCTCCGGGGGTGGGGATGGCAGTGATCGCGATTCTTGCGTGGGCGTGCGGCGGACGGGAAGAGGAGCCTGAAGCCTCGGCGGCGGCTCCGTCGGCGACGGCCGTCTCCGAGCCCAACGTCGAGCTGCCGCCGATTGCGGCCTTCGGCGCCATCGACGGCCAGCAATGGCCGAGCTGGCGGGGACCGGAGAACACGGGCGCCTCGCGGGCGAAGTTGCCCGTCGCGGCATGGGAGAGCCCGGAGCACCCCATCGTGCTCTGGAAGGCTCCCCTCGGCGGTCGCAGCACGCCGATCGTCCTCAACGGGCGGGTCTATATCGTTCACGTTGCGGGCGAGGGGCCGACCTGGCAGGAGGAAGTGGTCTGTCTGGACGCCGACGACGGCTCGATTCTCTGGCGTCACGCTTTTCCGCTGTTTCACACCGACGTGCCGACGGACCGGGTCGGCTGGGCCTCGCCGGCGGGGGACCCTGAAACGGGCAACGTTTACGTCCACGGCGTCCAAGGGTTGTTCTTCTGTTACGATCGCGATGGCAACGTCCTTTGGGAAAAATCGCTGACGGAGCAATTCGGGCGCATCTCCGGCTACGGCGGGCGGACCACCACCCCCTTCATCGACCGGGACCTGGTGATCCTGACGTTTCTCAATTCCGGCCTGGGGGATCAGGCCCGGGGCATGCACCGCGCGCTCGCCATGGATAAACGCACGGGCGAAATCATCTGGTGGTCGGCGATCGGCGAAACCCCCGAGGATACCACCTTTACCGTTCCCTCCGTGGCCGTGATCGACGGCCTCAGGCAATTGATTTCCGGAACGGCCGACGGTTGGATCGTGGGCGTCAAGATCGCCACCGGGGAAAGAATCTGGTCCTTCCACGCGAGCGAAAGGGCGTTCAACGCTTCGGTCGTCGTCGCCGGCAACCGCGTCTATGCCGCTCACAGCGAGGAGAACGTGGATAACACCGTGATGGGTCGCGTCGTGTGCGTCGACGCCACGGGGGAAGGCGACGTGACCGCCACGCACGAGGTCTGGCGCCGGGACGGCTTCCGCGACGGGTACGCCACGCCGGCCCTCGCCGAAGGAAAACTCTACGCCGTGGATAACTCCTGTAACCTGATCTGCCTCGACGCGGCCACCGGCGAGGAATATTGGACGCTCAACGTCGGCAAGGTCGGCTGGGGATCCCCCGTCTGGGCCGACGGCAAACTGTATATGCCGGAGGTCGACGGCCGTTTTCACATCATCGACGTGAGCGGCGACGAACCGAAAATCCTCAGCACGATCGAGTTCCAGCGCGAGGATGGCGCCGTCGAAGACCTGCGGGGCTGCCCGGCCGTCGCCTACGGGCGGCTTTATGTGTTGACGCGCTATAACCTTTTCTGCCTGGGGGAGCGGGATCGCCGACCCGAGCCGATTGAAATCGCCGCCCTGCCGCCGGACGGGCCCGCCGATCCGACGCCGGCCCACCTTCAGCTTGTCCCCGCCGAAGCGCAGATTCACCTGGACGCGACCGTGACCTTCCAGCCCCGGTTGTATGACGCGCGGGGCCGCTTCATCCGCGTCGCCGATCAACCGGCCTGGACGGCCGAAGGGTTGCAGGGCTCGCTCCTCAATAATATTTACACCCCGAGCCCGGAGCCGAACGGTCAGTTCGGCGTCGTCACCGCGCGCGTCGGGGAGCTGACGGCGACCGCGCGCGTGCGCGTCTATCCCGCCCTCCCGATCCTGGAAGACTTCGAATCGATCCTCGAAGGGGGGACGCCGGCCTCGTGGGTGGGGGCGACACGCGTCAAGTTCCAGACGGTTATCGAAGACGGCAATCATTTGTTGAAGAAGGACGCGCAAAACGTCCAATTCCGCCGCGCGCTCGTTTATCTGGGGGCTCCGGAAGCCCGTGGCTACACCATCCAGGCGGACGTTCGCGCGGGCCTGCTGCGACGGAATTTGCCGGACATGGGGATCATCAACTCCCGCTATGAATTCAACGTCCTCGGCAACGCCGAAGAACTGCGGCTCATCGCCTGGGTGCCGATGCCGCGCGTCGTCAGGCGCATCCCGTTCACGATCGAGCCAGACGTGTGGTACACGATGAAGTGCGACGTGGAATACGCCGGCGAGCGCGCCCTCGTCCGCGGGAAAATCTGGCCCCGCGCCCAACCGGAGCCGGAAGCCTGGACCATCGAATTGGAGGACCCGCTTCCCAACCGGAACGGCAGCCCCGGACTCTCGTGCTTCTCCCTCGCCGAAGTCTACTATGACAATGTGAAAGTTACGCCGAACTGATCGGCGGCTCGCCGGCCCGTCTACGGGCACAGGCGGAAAGGAACAACATGCCCCATCGCCCCGATCTCATGCGTTTCCCCCGCCGCGTTCCTCTCCCTTTGCGGGCGGCCTGCGGCCTTTGCCTGATTTCGCTCGCTGCCGTCGCCGCCGATTGGCCGATGTGGGGCGGCGCCGTCCAGCGCAACATGGTGAACCCGACGGAAAAAAACATCCCCGCCGAGTGGAACCTGGAGAAGGGAAAGAACGTGAAGTGGCGCGCCGCGCTGGGCTCGCAGAGTTACGGGAACCCGACCGTGCATCAGGGGAAAATCTTCGTCGGGACGAATAACGGCACTGAGTACGACCCCGAGGTGAAGGGCGACAAGGGAATTGTTATCGCCTTCCGGGAGGCGGACGGCGCTTTTCTGTGGCAGGCCATTCATGACAAGCTTCCGTCCGGGCGCGTGAACGACTGGCCGGAACAGGGGATCTGTTCCACCGTCGCCGCCGAGGGGGATCGGATCTATTACGTTTCCAATCAGTGTCAGCTCGTCTGCGCGGACACCGAGGGCTTCCTCGACGGCGAAAACGACGGCCCCTATACGGAGGAAAAATATCGGGGCGAGCGTCACGCCGATTTCGTCTGGGTGCTGGACATGATGGATGAGCTGGGGGTTTTCCCTCACAATCTCGCGACCTCCTCGCCGCTCATCGTCGGCGACAAAGTGTTCATCGTCACCAGCAACGGCGTCGACGAGGGGCACCTGTTCATCCCCTCGCCGCGCGCCCCCAGTTTCATCGCCGTCGATAAGGCTTCGGGCAAGGTCCTGTGGGAAAGCGGCCTGCCCGGCAAAGGGATTCTGCACGGCCAGTGGTCCAGCCCCGCCTACGGCGAAGTGAACGGCAAGGGCCAGGTGTATTTCCCCGGGGGGGACGGCTGGCTTTACGCCCTCGATCCGGAAACGGGGGACCTGATCTGGAATTTCGACCTCAACCCGAAGGATTCGGTATGGGAACTCGGCGGCCGCGGGACGCGCAACAACATCATCGCCACGCCCGTCTTTCATGAAGGCCGCGTTTATCTCGGCGTCGGTCAGGACCCCGAGCACGGCATCGGCCCCGGACACTTTTACTGCATCGACGCCAACGGGACCGGGGACGTGACCGAATCCGGCAATGTGTGGCAATTCGACGACATCACGCGGACCATCTCGACGGCCTCCGTCCACGAGGGGCTCGTTTACATCTCCGATCTCAATGGTTTCCTTTATTGCCTGGACGCCGCGACCGGCCAGAATTATTGGAAGTATGACACGCTCGCTGCGGTTTGGGGGTCCCCCACGGTCATTGACGGCAAAATCTATCTTGGGGACGAGGATGGCGACGTGGCGGTCCTCAAACCCGGCAAGCAAATGGAGGTCCTCGCCGAGAACAGCGTTCACAATTCCGCCTACACGACGCCCGTTGCCGCCAACGGCGTGCTCTACATCGCCAACCGCAATGAGCTTTTCGCGTTCGCCGAAGCCGCCGCGCTCCAGGGAGGGGGCCGGTGAGCCCCGCCGTCCTGGAGGCTTCCTTCCCCACCGGGCGCGAGCTCTTTCTGATACCCCGCGGACCGGGGGGCCTCGATGAACGCGTCGCCGAAGCCCGACGCCGACTGGACGCCTGGACGCGCGAAGTCATCCAGTGGCACTTTGACCCGGCGACCGGCTGCCCGTTCTGGTTGGAGTACGCGAATCGGCTCGATTGGGACCCGCGGAGAGTCATCCAACGGTTCGACGACTTGAAACGGTTTGAGCCGTTTCAGGACGATTGGCTGCGGGGAGGACCGGTCCGGCGATGGGTTCCGAAAGTCTACGCGGGGCGCCCCATTTATGTGTTCGAGACCGGCGGAACAACGGGCGTTCCCAAAAGCCGCGTCGTCATCGACGATTTCCGCATCGACTATGAAATGTTCAGCCAGACCCTGCCGGACACATTTTTCCCGCCCGGCGCCAATTGGTTGATGCTCGGGCCTTCCGGCCCGCGGCGCCTGCGTCTGGCCGTCGAGCATCTCTGCCAGTATCGCGGGGGCGTCTGTTTCTGCGTCGATCTGGACCCTCGGTGGGTCATCAAGCTCATTCGACGCGGCTGGGCCGAGCACCTCGAGGCGTACAAACGTCACGTGGTCGATCAGGCGATCACCCTCCTCGGCGCGGGGCACGACATCCGCTGCATGTTCACGACGCCCAAGTTGCTCGAGGCCCTCGCCGACGCGCTCGAAGAGAAGGGGACCACCATCGCCGAGCAGGGGATAACGGGAATCTTCTCCGGCGGCACGGAGTTCACGCCGCAATGGACCCGCTTCGCCACGGAGGAATTGATCCCCGGGGTTTATATGACGCCTACTTACGGCAATACGCTCATGGGGCTGGCCTGCTCGAAACCCGTAACGGCCGAGGAAGGTTACAAAATCAGTTACTACGCCCCGCAGCCCCGCGCCGTCATTGAAATCGTCGATCCGGACGATCCCGACCGGATCGTCGATTATGGCCGGACCGGCCGCGTGCGCCTGACGACGCTCACCAAAGAGTTCTTCGTCCCCGGCTTCCTCGAACGCGACGAAGGCGAGCGCGAGCCCCCGTGCGAGCTCTATCCCTGGGACGGCGTCAGCGGCGTCCGGCCGTTCAGCAAGCTGGCGGGGGGGACCGTGGTGGGCGTCTATTGACCGGACCGAAACCAAGGCAGGGGGACGCCCCGTGAACGCCCGAAGCAGGAGGTTAGAGGCCGCGTGTTGAAATTGCCCGTCCTGAGATGGGGCCAACCGTACGCATCGCTCGAACATCAGGAAGTGACGCACTTTCTGACGGGCGAGCCGATCGCGCAGGTGAGCCTGGCCACGGCCGCCATGGTGCGCAAGGACCTGCATCGAGCCGCGGCGGCCCGCGGCGCCCTGCGCGCCCTCGCGTGCGAGGAGTTGATCGGCCGGCTCAAGCGGGCGGGGGAGCTTTATCTCAACGGGACGCTGACGATGGGGGACGGGCGCCAAGGCCCCGAGGAGTTCGCGCGGGCCCAATCGGCCTCGACCGGGCTCCCCGTCCGCATGTGCCGCGCCAACATGGAGAAAAATCACTACGTTCTTTCGAACATGGACCGCATTCTGGCCGCGCTCACCCGGCGGCTGGACCTGTCGATCCTGAGCCAGGGCTACGGCGTCGAGGACCCCGGCGTCATGGTCAGCTACCAGGCCCAGACGCCCGCCCTGGGGCTTGTCCTGCCGTCGAATTCCCCCGGCGTGCACACGCTCTGGCTGCCGGTGATCCCCATGCAGATCGGGCTTGTGCTCAAGCCGGGGCCGCAGGAGCCCTGGACCCCCTACCGCATGACGGCGGCGTTCATCGAGGCGGGCGTCCCGGCCGAGGCCATCTCGATCTATCCCGGCGAGGCCGAGGTGGGCCAAGCCGTTCTCCAAAGCTCGCCCCGCTGCCTTATCTTTGGTTCGACGCAGACGGTGGAGACGTATCGGGGGAACCCGGCGGTTCAGGTCCACGGGCCGGGGTTCTCCAAAATTCTTCTCGGCGATGACGTGGCCGACCATTGGGAGGATTACCTGGAGCTGATGGTCGAGAGCGTCTTCGTCAACAGCGGGCGCGGCTGCATCAACGCCTCCGGCATCTGGGTCCCGCGCCATGGCCGGGCGATCGCCGAGGCGCTCGCCGCGCGCCTGGGGCCCGTCGAGCCGCGACCGCCGGAGGACCCTGAGGCGGCGCTCGCCGCCTTCACGCTCCCGGGCCAGGCTCAGGCGATCTGGGCCATGATCGAGCAAGAGCTGCGCGAGCCGGGAGTTCGCCACGCGACGGAACCCTACGGCCCGCGTCTGATCGAACGCGAACGATGCGCCTACCTGCGGCCGGTCGTCGTCTATTGCTCGTCGCCGGAGCCGGCGATCGCCCGCAGGGAATATCTGTTCCCGTTCGTCGCCGTGGTCGAATGCCCGCAGGCGCGGATGATCGAGGCCGTCGGGCCGACGCTCGTCGCGACGGCCATCACCGAGGACGCCGCCTTCGAGCGCGCGCTGCTCGACGCCCCGCACGTCGACCGGCTGAATCTGGGGCCGATCCCGACGACGAAGCTGGATTGGCATCAGCCCCACGAGGGGAACATCGTCGAGTTTCTCTTCCGCGCCCGCGCTCTCCAGCGCAGCCCGTCGGCCCGTTCCGCCGCCGTCGCCCCACGCGCCTGACCGCTGCGCCCTCGGGCTATCCCCAACGTGGAGACCGCCGATGCTGCCGCCCCACCGCGTGGCGTTGATCGTCCTCGACGGCGTCGGCTGCGGAGCGCTCCCGGACGCAGCCGACTATGGCGACGCCGAGAGCGACACGCTCGGTCATCTGGCCGAGCAGTTTCCCGAGGGATTGCGCCTGCCGCGATTGGAAGCCTTGGGCTTGGGCCACGTGGGCCGGATTCGGGGGGTGGCTCCGCGTCGCGGCGACCCGCGGGCCCGGGCCGCCTTCGGTCGCTGCGCCGAGGTCTCGCGCGGCAAGGACAGCACGTCGGGCCACTGGGAGATCGCCGGGCTGATCTTGGAGCAGCCGTTTCCGGTCTATCCCGGCGGCTTTCCCGATGAGATCCTGCGCCCCTTTCGCGAGCGGATCGGACGCGACCTTCTCGGCAACCGGGCGGCCTCCGGCACGGCCATCATCGACGAATTGGGCGAAGAGCATCTGCGAACCGGCCGCCCGATCGTCTATACGTCGGCCGATAGCGTCTTCCAGATCGCCGCGCACGAGGCGGTCTGCTCGACGGAGGAGCTTTATCGTATCTGCCGGATCGCGCGGGAACTGCTCCGGCCGCCGCATCACGTCGCCCGCGTGATCGCGCGGCCTTTCACCGGGCCCCCCGGAGCTTTTCGGCGTACGGCCGCCCGGCGGGATTTTTCCCTTCCCCCGCCGGCCCCCACGCTGCTGGATCACTGTCAGCGGGCCGGGGTCCGGACCGTCGGCGTCGGCAAGATCGGGGACCTTTTCGCCGGGCGGGGGCTCGACGTCTCGATCCCGACGCACGGCAACGCCGAAGGGGTCGAGGCGACGCGGAGGGCACTGGAACGGGAACCCGGCCCGGCGCTGATCTTCGTCAACCTCGTCGATTTCGACACGCTTTACGGCCACCGGAACGACTGCGAAGGGTTCCGCCGGGCGCTCGAATCCTTCGACGCGGCGCTGCCGGCGATCGAGGCCGTCCTCCGCCCGGACGATCTCCTGATCCTGACCGCCGACCACGGCAACGACCCGACGACGCCCAGCACCGATCACTCGCGGGAATACGCGCCGCTGCTGGTCCTCGGCCGCGCCGCCGAGCCGGGGCGCGATCTGGGAACGCGCCCGACGCTGGCCGACGTGGGCCAGACGGCCGCGCACCACCTCGGCCTCAAGCCGCTCTGCTGCGGCCGTTCCGTTCTGAATCAAACCGGCGTGGACACGCCGCCCCGCTCTTGAGACGCTCAGGGGCTATGGATCGGCCCGCCCCGGACGCCTGGACGTTCCTGACGCGACCGGCCGGCGCGGCGCCGCCGGTCGGCCTCCATTGGCATCCGTCGCAGATCGACGCCTGCCTGGAGGCTCGCGCGGCGGCGCTGCCGGCCCCCTTGGACCGCGCCGAGCTGGAGGAGTTGACCGCGGCTCATCAGGGCTGGGGAGCCGATGCGTCGGCCTTGGAATCGATCCGGCGGCTCGGCCGGCCGGAGGCGCGGGTCGTGATCGCCGGCCAGCAGCCGGGCATCCTCGCGGGACCACTTTATACGCTCTATAAAGCCATCGGAGCGATCGCGCTGGCTCGACGGCTAGCGGCGCGCCATCCTGAGCTACAATTCGTGCCCGTCTTTTGGGTGGCGTCCGAGGATCATGATTTCGACGAAGTTCGGCGGGCGTTCTGGCCGGGCGCGAGCGGTCAACTGGAGGAAGTCCTGATCGATCATCCCGACTGGCGGCCCGGCCGGATGATCGGTCCCCTTTCCTGCGAACCCTTGGCCGCGAGCTTGCCTCGGCGGATCGAGGAATCGACGTTCGCCACGGAGTTTCGCGGGGCGGCCCTGGAGCGCCTCGCGGCGGCCTACGCGCCCGGTCAGACCTGGGAAGCCGGCTTCTGCCGGCTGCTCCTTGGCCTGCTGCCCGAGACGGGCCTCGTCCTGGTGTCGCCGCTGATGGATTGGGTCCGGCGGCGGGCGGCCCCAATCCTCCTTCGCGAACTGGACGCCCCCGGGGCGACGACCGAGGCCATCCTCCGGCGCGCGGCCGAGCTGGAAGCTCAGGGGGCCGAGATCACGCTTCATCGACGCCCGGGGATGCTCAACCTCTTCTGGGTGGACCCCGCCCAGCGCCGGCACACGTTTCGTCTGGAGGGTTCGGAGCTCGACGTCGCCGTCGCCGGGGCCAACCGAGACGCCGACGCCCCGGACTCGGCCGCCCCGCGCACGGTGGCGGCGCTCCGGCGGCGGCTGGAGGCCGCCCCGGCTGAAGCCAGTCTTAACGTCGTGACGCGACCGATCGTCCAGGACGCGATCCTGCCGACCGTGGCGCAGCTTGTGGGACCCGGCGAGGCGGCTTACTTCCCGCTGGTGGAGGCGGCCTGCCCGACGCTCCAGGCGTTTGCCCCGGTCCGTTGGCCACGCCCGAATGTGCTCCTGCTCGCGCCGCCGGTCGAGCGCGCCCTGGAGAAGTTCGGGATCGAACTCGATCAGGCGCTCCAGTGGGAAACCCCCGATCTGGAACGCCGGGTCCTGGAGCGGGACCTTCGCCAGGGCGTCCTGGGGGAAATCCGCGCGGCCCGGGAGCGCCAGTTCGAGGAACTCCGTCGGTTGGAGACCCGGTCCGGCGAGGACACCGCCGTGCGGTCCGCCTTCGCCCGGCTCCTTCAGGCGATGGAGCGCGGCTACGCCACGATCGAGGAGCGGATGCTCTACGCCCGGCAGGAGGATCAACGTCACCTGAGCCAGGCGCTGCGACGCGTCGAGCACTACCTTCGCCCCGCCGGCAAGCCTCAGGAACGCATCCTGAATCCGATCGTCCCCTTCACGATTCACTTCGGCCCGCGCTGGGCCGGCGGGCTCCTGCAAGCCTTGAGCCTCGCCCCCGAGGCGGGCCTTCAGATCGTCCGGCTGGCGGATCTGCCGCCCACGACGGCGGCTGGGGGCGCGTCCCGGCGGGGGTGATAATCTTCCAGCAATTTAGCCACGAGGGCCGTCCACCCCGTCTGGTGGCTCGCGCCCAATCCCTCCCCCGTCTCGGCGTGAAAGTATTCGTGAAACAGTAACATATCCCGCCAGGCGGGGTCCTCGACGAACCGGCGATCCCCCCCCAGACAGGGGCGCGCCCCGTCGGGGCCTGGTAGAAATAACCGAGCCAGTCGGGCGGCCAGCTCCTGCGCCACCGCCTTCAGGTTCATCCACCGGCCGGAACCGGTCGGGCATTCCACCTTGAGGGAGTCCCCGTAAAAGTGGTGATACCGTTCAAGCGCCTCGATGAGCAGATAATTAAGCGGCATCCAGATCGGACCCCGCCAGTTGGAATTCCCCCCGAAGAGTCCCGAATCGGATTCGCCCGGCACATAGGCCACCATGCGCTCCTCGCCGTTCAGATTGAACCGGTAGGGGTGCGCCAGATGGTAACGCGAAAGCGAGCGGATGCCGAAGGGGGAAAGGAATTCCTCCTCGTCCAGAAGATAACGCAGCACCCGGCAGAGCCGGTCCCGCGAGGGGATGGCCAGCAGCCGGCGCGCGTGGGCCGGCTCGCCGGAAACGTCCATGTAGGCGATGTGACGCGCCAGGTCCTTGCGATTGTCCAGGAACCATTGAAGCCGCTTGGTGAAACCTTTCATCCGGTTCAGTTGCTCGGCTTCGAGAATTTCAACCGCCACGAGCGGCAGAAGGCCGACGATCGAGCGGACGCGCAGCGGCACGGGCCCCTGCTCCAATTGAATCTGATCGTAATAGAAGCCGTCGGTTTCGTCCCACAGGCCCGCCCCGCCGAGCGTGTTCATCGCGTCGGCGATCGCCACAAAGTGCTCGAAAAATTTGGAGGCCACGTCCTCGCAGGCGGGGTTGCGCTCGGCCAGTTCAAGCGCGATCGACATCATCGTGGCGCAATAGAAGGCCATCCAGGCCGTGCCGTCGGCCTGCTCGAGCCGCCCCCCGGTGGGCAGCGGCTTGGAGCGGTCGAAAACGCCGATGTTATCTAAACCGAGAAACCCGCCGGAGAAAATGTGTCGGCCATGCTCGTCCTTTCGATTCACCCACCAGGTGAAATTGATGAGAAGCTTCTGAAACACGCGGGAGAGGAACATTCGATCGCGCCGGCCGCGGGGGGCCGTCATTTTGTAAACCCGCCAGCAGGCCCAGGCGTGGACCGGCGGATTGACGTCCGAAAGATTGAACTCATAAGCGGGCAACTGTCCGTTCGGGTGCATGTACCATTCCCGAAGGAACAAAATCAGTTGCTCCTTGGCGAACTGCGGGTCGATCCGGGCGAAGGCGACGGCGTGAAAGGCAAGGTCCCAGGCCGCGTACCACGGATACTCCCATTTATCCGGCATCGAAATGACGTCGCGATTGAAGAGATGGGTCCAGTCCTGGTTCCGTATGTTCCGTCGTTCCGGAGGGGGCGGCGGTTGGTCGGGATCGCCCTCCAGCCAGTCCTTGACCACATAGTGATAGAACTGTTTGTTCCAGAGGAGCCCGGCGTAGGCTTGACGGGCGATCCGACGGGCTTCCTCCTCCATCCCGGCCGGCAGGCGCCCCTCATAGTAGTGATCCGCCTCCTGGCGGCGAGCTTGAAACGCGCGGTCGAAGCCGGGCCCGAAGGGCTCAGCCCGACGCAGCCCGTCGGCGCAGAGCCGCAGCCGGAGCGCCGCTCGTTCGCCCGGGCCCAGCGCGAGCCGATAGTGGAGGGCCGCCTTGGTCCCGACGGGCCGAGGGTTGACGGCCCCCGCCGTTCCTCCGATGACGGCGGCGTGGATGGCGTCCTTGACATAGGGGGAGGCGTTCGGGACGCCATAAAGCCGCTCGAGGTTGGATTCGTTATCCGTGAACAGGGGACGCGGCGGGCCGCCCGGGTTCTCCGGCGCGGCCGCCAGCCAGAACCGCCCTAAAGTAACATGATCGGCCGCCACCCAGCCCGGTTCGACGAGCGCGAGCCGCGGTTTGGGTTCGCAACCTTCGTGGCGGCAGCCCCAGGACCACGTGTTACGAAACCAGACTATCGGGAGGGCGTGAAGCGCCGCCGTTTCGGACGCGCGATTAACGATCGTCAGGCGAATCAGCAGATCATCCGGGGCCGCCTTGGCGTATTCGGCCAGCACGTCAAAATAGCGCCCCCCGTCGAACGCCCCCAGGGGGACCAGCTCAAACTCCGGCTCGCCGCGGCCGCGCCGTCGGTTCTCCTCGACGAGACGATCGTAGGGGAACGCCGTCTGCGGATACTTATATAACGCGCTGAAGTAGGTATGCGTCGGCGTGGAGTCGAGATAAAAGTAACACTCCTTCACGTCCTCGCCGTGATTGCCCTGCGGCCCCGTGAGCCCGAACAACCGTTCCTTGAGGATCGGGTCGCGCTCGTTCCAAAAGGCCCAGGCGAAGCACAATCGACACTCCCGGTCGGTCACGCCGAGCAGCCCGTCTTCTCCCCATCGGTAAGCGCGGCTGGCCGCGTGGGCGTGCGGAAAATAGGCCCAACTCTCCCCGTCGGCCGAGTAATCCTCGCGCACGGTCCCCCATTGACGTTCGGCCAGATACGGCCCCCAGCGCTTCCAGTTCTTCTGGCGGCGGGCGTCCTCCGCCAGGCGTCGCGATTCGGGGTCGGGCGGGCTTCGCCGCCTCATGCGTCGGCTCCGTGAGGGCCCCGCTCCGGGCGGAGCCCGCCCCGTTCTCGGTCCCGCCGCCGGGATTGTCAAGTCGTCGGGGCCGGGGACCTTGACGCCGGCGGCGCGCCGCCCGGACGATAGCCCCCACGATGCCCGCCGCCGCTGAGCCCTCCCCCAGGGCCGATCTCTGGCCGACGCTCGCGCTGCACCTGATCGGCGTGATCGGCCTGGGGGCCGTCTCCGGCCTGGAGATCTACGCCGATCGACCCCTCCCCCGGTCGGCCTACGCGGCGATCCTGGCCGGCTGGGCCCTCATCGCTCTCCCGTTGCTGATCCTCCGGTTCACGCTGACCAAGGGGCTCTTCTGGCTCTTCTGCTCGGCGGCGCTCGTCTTGATCCACCTGGTCCCCTGGACTCCCAGAAAGGCCTTCGTCCAGAGTCTCGGGCGCGTCCGGCCCGGCATGTCGGCGGCCGAAGCACGCGCCCTCATGCGGCCCTACCCTTCCGGCACGGGGCTCGTGGGATCGGCCACGCTGCCGGCCGCCCATCGGGCTCGCTGGCCGAGCGGGGCGCTCAGGACGGGGCCCACCGGCGAGCTTGAGCTTGACGGGGCGCTCGTCTTCCGGCGCGCCGAACGCGGCGAGGGAGCGCGGGATTGGGGCGTCGTCCGGCTCGAAGGGGAGACCGTAACGGGCGTGGCCTTCTGGCCCGGCTGACGGGGGATCGCGGTCGGCGTCCGGGGCCGCTCGCCGGGCGTTGAAAGTGCCGGATGCGGGGAAGATAATCACGGGTTCAGGCTCGGGAGGGCGATGATCCCTCCGCCTCCCGTCGCCGCGCACCTCCTCGGCGCGCATCCCCTCCGGGAATCCCCGGCATGGCCACCACATCCGCCCCCCCCGAAACCTCGCTGATCCCGCCGCACGGCGGCCGATTGGTCGATCGTCTCCTGACCGGCCCCGCCCTGGAGCGGGCCCTCGAGCGGCTGCCCAAGCTCCCGCGGCTGCGACTGACCCCCCGCCAGATCGCCGACGTGGAGATGCTCACGACCGGAGCCCTTTCGCCGATCGAAGGCTTCATGACCTCGCGCGATTACCGGAGCGTGATCGAGTCGGCGCGGCTCGCCAACGGAACGGTCTGGCCGATCCCGGTCACGCTCGGCCTGACCGAGGCCCAGCGTTCGGAGATCGCCTCGGCCGAGGCCGTCGCGCTGCACGACGGCGCGCGGGACCTCGCGCTTCTTCAGATCGAAGAGATTTTTGCGCCCGATCCGGCCGCCGAAGCCCGCGCCGTCTATGGAACCGAAGCCACCGCCCATCCCGGCGTCGAGGCGCTTCATCAGCGCGGAAATTACCTCATCGGCGGCCGGTTGGACGCCCTGGATCGCCACGCCTTCGCCGAGTTCGCCGACCGTCGCCTCTCGCCGCGGCAGACCCGCGAGCTTTTCGCCCGGCGGGGCTGGAGACGCGTCGTCGCCTTCCAGACGCGGAACCCGATCCACCGGGCCCATGAGTATCTGCTCCGGTGCGCGATCGAGATGGCCGACGGCGTCCTCATCCATCCGCTCATGGGCGCGACCAAGGCCGGCGACATTCCGGGAGCCGTCCGCTGGGCGTGTTACGAAGCCCTCATGAAACATTATCTCCCCCCCGATCGGGTGGCCCTTTCCATCTTCCCCGCCAACATGCATTACGCCGGACCCAAGGAAGCGATTTATCACGCCCTCGTGAGAAAGAATTATGGTTGCTCCCATCTGATCGTCGGGCGCGACCACGCCGGCGTCGGCGATTACTACGGCACCTACGACGCCCAGCGCATCTTCGACGACTTCCCCCCCGACGAAATCGGCATCGAGCCCCTTAAGTTTGATAACACCTTCTACTGTTACCGTTGCGGAGGGATGGCGAGTTTCAAAACCTGCCCGCACGCGGCCGAGGATCGCGTCGTCTTGTCCGGCACGCGCGTCCGCGAGATGCTCGGCGCCGGCGTCGCCCCGCCGGAGGAATTTACCCGGCCCGAGATCGCCCGCATCCTGATCGATCATTACCGGGCGGAGCAGGCCTCCTTCGACGCCGAGGAGGGGGTGGCCGGGCCCGCCGCCGCCTCGGTCTCCTCCCAGCCCGACCCCCTCATCGTCAAGCCCCGCTACGAGCAGGGCTTCACGCTCTGGTTCACGGGGCTTTCCGGGGCGGGCAAATCGACCCTGACGCAGCGGTTGGCGCCGATCCTGCGCGCCCGCGGCCGGACGGTCGAAGTGCTCGACGGGGACGAGGTCCGCGAGAATCTCTCCAAAGGGCTCGGCTTCAGCAAGGAGGACCGGGACACGAACATCCGGCGGATCGGCTACGTGGCGCGGCTCTTGACGCGGCACGGGGTCGTCGTCATGACGGCGGCGATCTCCCCCTACAAGGCCGTCCGGGACTATAACCGCTCCCAGATCGGCAACTTCATCGAAGTCTACGTGGAGTGCCCGCTGGAGACGCTCGTCGAACGCGACGTGAAGGGGCTCTATAGGCGCGCCCTGGCCGGCCAGATTCCGAACTTCACCGGCGTCTCCGACCCCTATGAACCGCCGGACGCTCCTGAAATCCACGTCGACACGGCGAGGGAAACCGTCGAGGAAAGCACGGCGAAGATCATCGCCTACCTGGAGACCCACCGCTGGCTCCGGTGAAGGCCGCCGCTCCGGCGCACGTTCCCCGACGGATGTCGCGGACGGCCCCGGCTCCCCCTGTTTCGTCCGGCATTTCCTTGAGCCCCGGCGAGCCTTACTTATCGGCGGGCCGCGGGCTTTCCAGATCAGCGAGGATGGCCTGGGCGATGGCTCGCCCCAGAATATCATTTCCCCGAACGTTGACGTGACAGCACACGTCCCGATAGATCGTCCCGGTCTCATCAGCGAAAACGCCCGTCAGATCAAAGAAACGAACGCCGGCGGCTCGAAGCTCCTGGCCGGCTTCGATCAACTTCGGGTATCCGCGCCGCACGTGAACCGCATGCTCGCCCTCCTCCCGATAGGCGGTCCGGCGTTCTTCATCGGTCAGGGTTTTTGAACCGGGGACGTATTGATTGGGTTGAAGAAAGTGGAAGTATCGAATCCCGTTGGCCTCGCAGAGCCGATGCATCTGAAGAGAGCATTGCCTCCAGAGGCCGACCAGATAATCGAAGGTTTCCGCCTTGTTCCGGAGCCCGACCTGCGGGCCCCGGATTTCGGCCGTGGCCGAGGGGTCCCCCGTCACGGAGGTTTGTTGGAGTTTCATCTCCGCCGCCGCCTGCTGGCCATTAAGTCGGCGGTCGGCAACGACCCAAAGGAGATTGGCCGTGGGAGAGTATGACCAGGGAAACCCCTGCATGAAGGCCGCCAGGTCTCGCCGGCGCCGTTGGGCAGTGTCAACGCGGGCGATCAACCTGAGTTCTTCCGGCCCCGGTCGGTCTTGCACCATCAACTTCCAAGCCCGTGGATAGATGGGAGAAACTTCTCGATGGGGATTGGCTGTAAAGTGCACCGTCACCTCATTGAATCCGTCCAGATTGACGACATAATCCCATTGAGCCCCGAGGCCGAGGAAGTACGCCAGCGCCATCAATTGTTGAGGTTGCTTATAGCCGCCACGCGCGACGCGAACGAAAACGAGCTCCTTATCCCGAAACAAAGCAGAACTCTCAACGGTCTTTCTGAACTCCGACGCCCCTTCATCCCAAAAGTAAGCGGCGACCGAACCACCGAGAATGGCAAAGATCACTCTTTCGGGGGATCGCGCCTGAAGCGGATCGGGCGATCGGGGAAAGCCGAAGTACACCCCCCCCGCGAGGTCTTCCGGCAGAGGGGGCGTGACGAAGCCTAGATAGGGATGAATCATTTGGGGGGCTTGAGCATGAGACCCCGATGGAACTGCGGTCGGCCGCTCCGGCCCGTCGCCGCCCGGGATTTCGGCCCCCGGGCCGAGTCGATCCAATTCGAACAGGACTTCGCGCCGGGTCTGGCGCAGAAAGGCGGGGGAAAACCACCCTCCCTGCACCCACCGAAAAGCCAGACAAGCCCCAGCTTCGAGCAACACGAAAAGTATCATCAGGAGGGCCGAGAAGAAAAGCGTCCTCCGGAACGGCGAAAGGCGACCCCGTCGACTTCGTTTCACCGCCTTCTCCAGGTCTGTGCGCTTCCGAAATCCGCAACGCGCCACAGCGCGGCGCCCAATTTTTTGCGTGCAAGACCCCTTTTTGCAAGGCAGAATCTATCCCGCGACCATGACGCCCTCGCCGAGCGCGCCCCAGCGGCTCGAAACAGAGCCCGGTCGAAGAGGGATTGACCCATGTTGAACGAATCCGGCGGTGGGGAGCCATCCGGCACCGAACCGCCGGAGTCGCAATCGCTCTGGCGCGAGTTCTACCTCTTCCTGGCCGAGAACAAGAAGTGGTGGCTGATCCCCATCGTCGTGATGGTGCTCCTGCTCGGGGCGCTCCTCTATTTCGGGTCGACGCCGGCCGCGCCGTTCATCTATACGCTCTTCTGAGCGGGCCCCGATGACGTCGATCCTCGGGCTCTCGGCCTATTATCACGACAGCGCCGCCGCCCTCGTCCGCGACGGCGAGATCGTCGCGGCGGCTCAGGAAGAGCGCTTCAGCCGCCTCAAGCACGACGAGCGCTACCCGCGCCACGCCGTCGCCTATTGCCTGGCCGAGGCGGGGCTCAAGCCGGCCGACGTCGACGCCGTCGTCTTCTACGAAAAGCCGCTCCTCAAGTTCGACCGGATCGTCGAGACGTTCTTCGCCACGTCCCCCCGCGGGCTGGGGCACTTTCTGCACGGCGTCCCGCTCTGGGCCACGCACCGGCTCCGGATCGGCCAGGAGATTCGGCGGGAGATGGGGCCGGACTGGCGCGGGCGGCTCCTCTTCACCGAGCACCACGCCTCGCACGCCGCCAGCGCCTTCTATCCTTCGCCGTTCGAGGAGGCGGCGATCCTGACGATCGACGGCGTCGGCGAATGGGCCACGACGACGATCGGCGTCGGGCGCGGGGCCGAGATCGCCATCCTCGAAGAAATCCGCTTCCCGCATTCCCTCGGCCTCCTTTATTCGGCCTTCACTTACTTCTGCGGCTTCAAGGTCAACAGCGGCGAGTACAAGCTGATGGGCCTGGCCCCGTACGGCCGGCCCCGCTATCGGGACCTCATCCTGGACCGGCTGATCGAAGTCGCCCCCGACGGCGCTTTCCGCCTCAACATGGATTACTTCCACTATACGCGCGGGGCGACGATGACCTCGTGTCCGTTCGAGCGGCTTTTTGACGGCCCCCCCCGGCCGCCGGAGGCCCCCGTGACGCAACGGGAGATGGACCTGGCGGCTTCGGCCCAAGCCGTCACCGAAGAGATCATGCTGCGCCTGGCGCGCCGGGCCCGCGAGGAGACCGGACTGCGAAATCTTTGTCTGGCCGGCGGCGTGGCGCTCAATTGCGTCGGCAACGGGCTGATTCATCGAGAGAAGATTTTTGACCGGCTCTGGATTCAGCCCGCCGCCGGGGACGCCGGCGGCTCCCTCGGCGCCGCCCTGGAAGTCTGGCATCGATTCTACGGCCAGGCCCGGCGGCCCAAGCCGCGGGACGCCATGGCCGGGGCGCTCCTGGGGCCGGCCTGGAGCGAGGAGGAAATCCGAGAGGCGCTCGATCGCCTCGCGGCGAAGTCGACGGTCTATGCCGACGCCGAGCTGCCCGCCGTCGTCGCCGATCTGATCGCGCGGGAACAGGTCGTCGGCTTCTTCTGGGGGCGGATGGAGTTCGGCCCGCGAGCGCTCGGATCGCGCTCGATCCTCGCCGACGCGCGATCGCCGGGGATGCAGCGCCAGCTCAATCTCAAGATCAAGTTCCGCGAGGGGTTCCGGCCCTTCGCCCCGGCCGTGCTGGCCGACCACGCCGCCGAGCTCTTCGAGCTTGACGACGAATCCCCCTACATGCTCCTCGTCGCTCCCGTCCGGGACGAGCATCGGCTCCAGCCCGACGGGGCTGACGGTCGCCGCCAGGGGCTGGACCGCGTCAATGAGCTACGATCGACGTGGCCGGCGATCACACACGTCGATTACTCGGCCCGCGTCCAGACCGTGGACCCCGAACGCCACGGGATGTTCTATCGGGTCCTGAAGGCCTATTACGACCAGACCGGCTGCCCGGTGATCATCAACACCTCCTTCAACATCCGGGGCGAACCGATCGTCTGCCGCCCGGAAGAGGCTTACCGTTGCTTCATGTTCACCGACATGGACGCGCTCGTCCTCGGCCATCACGTCCTGCTCAAGCCCGATCAGCCGCCGCTGCCGGGGGCCGAGGAATACCGCCGTCGCTTTAAACCGGATTGAGCCGGCGAGCCGGGGCCGGCGCCCGGGAAGTCCATCTCACGTCACGCAAAGGAGCGGCCATGAGATCGAAAACGCGACGCCCCATCCTCGCGCTCATCGGGTTCTGCGCGGGGTTATCGCCCGCCTCCCTTCGCGCCGGCTTCCTCGCCGTCGAGGGTCTCGCCCCGGATCAGGTCCTTCAGCGCGCCGACGATCTCGCCGGCGCCGAAGCCCGCCTGAGCGGCCGTTGCTCCCCCGGCGCGGCCGTCGTCCGACTTGCGGCGCTCCGTCAAGGGCTCGCGCTGGAGGGTCTGGAGGGCGTCGAGGCGGACGTCGGCGGCGACGGCGGCTGGTCGCTGACGGTCACCCTGCCCGTCGGCGGTCCCTACGAGGTTCGTCTTGAAGCCCTCGACGGCCGCGCCCAGCTCCTGGAAACCCGCGCCCTGCCGGGCGTGATGGTGGGGGACCTCTGGGTGCTGGCCGGTCAATCCAATATGGAAGGGGTCGCGCTTCTGGAAGGGGCGGAGACGCCCGACGGCCGCGTCCACGTCTTTGACATGGCCGACCGCTGGGACCTGGCCGAAGAGCCGCTCCACAACCGCGCCGAATCCGTCTATCCGGTCTATTGGAACGTGCGCAACCCGGAGCAGGGCGCGCGGCGCGAGGGCGAGGCGGCGCGGCGGGCGCGCGAGAGCCGGACGCGCGGGGCGGGCCTCGGCCTCGCCTTCGCCAAGCGGCTCGC
Source organism: uncultured Candidatus Sumerlaeota bacterium (assembly GCA_964463045.1). Lineage (GTDB taxonomy): Bacteria > Sumerlaeota > Sumerlaeia > MVZB01 > JAJFLK01 > CAYXAU01. The sequence continues at coordinate 331,262 of CAYXAU010000004.1, forward strand.
CGCCGAGACGGACGTCCCCATCGGGCTCATCCCCTGCGCCTATGGCGGCACGAGCATGGACCAATGGAGCCCGGCCCTCAGGGAGCGGGGCAGTCACGCGCTCTACGGGGCGATGCTCGATCGGATCGCCGCCGCCGGCGGGCGCGTCCGCGGCGTGCTGTGGTATCAGGGGGAATCCGACGCCACGCCGGCGGCGGCCTCGGCTTACGAGGGAAAGTTCCAGGCCTTCATTGAGGCCCTGCGGCGGGACCTGGACCGGCCGGACCTCCCCTTTTATTACGTCCAGCTCGGCCGGTTCGTAACGGAGACGGGCTCGGCCGAAGGGTGGAACGTGGTGCGCGAAGCCCAACGCCGGCTCGAAAGCCGCCTCTCGAACGTCGGCGTGGTGGCCGCCGTCGATCTGTCGCTCGATGACCTGATCCACGTCGACACCGAGGGCCAGAAGACCCTGGGCCGGCGGCTGGCCGCGCTGGCCGGGGCCGATCTCTTCGGAGACCGCCCGGCCTTCACCGGGCTCGAACGCGGGCCGCGCGTCGGCGGCGTGACGTTCGAGGGCGGGGATCGGCGGCGCGCGCGCGTCGAGTTTGAACAGGTGAATGGTCGCCTGCGGACCGAGGGGCGCCTCAGCGGTTTTTCCTGCGACGCCGAGAGCGGCGGCGCGCCACAGCCGTTCAAAGCCTTCATCGATCCGGCGCGGCCGACGAGCGTCGTGCTCCTGTTTCCGAGCGAGCTGCCGCCGGGGGCCCGGCTCTGGTACGGCCGAGGGCTGGATCCGTATTGCAACCTGACGGACGAGGCGGGGATGGGCGCGCTCGCCTTCGGCCCCTGGCCGCTGCCGTGAGTTCTCAAAGGTGAATAACGCGAACTCCGGGATTGTCAGCGCCAGCCGTTCCCGTCCTGGCCGCGAACGAAGCCCGGAAGGCAGGCGCCAAACTCGGGCGCGATGAAGCCACGGACCACTGGGCGGCGCAGCCCCACCCCGAATCGGCGTCAGCCTGATCGCCCAACCCTTGCTTACTTGGATTATTCATGGGCGAACCGGCGAAACACGCCTTCAGACATGCTTTCTATTTCAGCCATCGCCACCTCGTTTCTTCGGGTCGTTGATGCCTAACGCGCCGGTTCAGCGGCGGGCCGCGCAGCGGACCGTCCGCTGCAACCGGTTGTTAGCCTAGTTCTTGTTGTACCCATGCTCTCGCGTGAGTAGCGCTTGTTTCCAGTGGGCTTCGCGGGTCAGAACAACATCGTCCGGAGTCGACTTGATCATGACCTCGAGGATGGCAAACCGGAAGTGCTCGCGCGCGTACTTTAGTCCTTTCGTCTGCACAAGCTTCACCAAGTCGTCGTTCCATCCGTGCCCAGTGCCGATGTAGCAGGCCCAGCGCGACCAAATGCCCGCATCGCCGTACGCCGAACCGATGTACTGCTTCCCATTTGCGCGGTCTGAGATGACGTAGATCCCTTTCACGCTCTGCAACGCCGCCTTCCAGTCAGCGCGCTCAGCTTTGAAAACGGCTTCGAGCGTCCCGAAATCGTGATTGATGCGCTCGAACCCAGGGAAGCTCTCGCCAGAGTACACCTGCGGAAGGATCTCGGCGACCGTGAACTGCTGGATGTACGATTCAAGCTTGAAGGCACGTCCCCTCATCCCTTTATAGCGGCGAAAGGAGGCCACCAAGCGGCCGACGTATTGTTCAAACCGGGAGTCGGCCTTAAGCTCGTACCCGTCATTGCGCCTGTCGATCACCTCGAAGGCGCCGCCGAACAACCAGGCGTCAGTCTTTGGGTAAAACTCCATGAACGAGAGGACTCGTGGCCTCGTCCAGTCGTTCTTGGTACCCCTCCATTGGTTCCAACCAAGCCATTCCTCGGGATCAGCGACAAACACATCGAGCGGATGGCGCTCGCCGTTCCAGCAGGCCAAGTGCAGCTTGTACTCCTGCGGGTCGGTAATCGTCAGTACGTCAGTGAGAGGGATCGTCATGGAATCAGGCTAACGCTCAGCATCAGCGGCGGCGCGCAGCGCCGTCCGCTGCATGCTGTTGTTAGCCGCCGCCTCGCTCGATCTTCTTGGCCGTCGCAATCAGCCCCTCATTGTCGCGAATCTGAAGGTCGCCACGAGCATCAAGAACCCAATGATAGTCAGTGTGGGTCTCTAGCGCGCCTTCCTGAATAACCTGCATGATTTGCTTCCTCGCGTAACGCGTGTAGTCGTTCTCGTGTCCCTTGGTCTTCATGTATTCGAGGCCAAGCATCTGCAAGTCACTAACTGCAATCTTTTCGAATAGGCTGAACCCGGAATCATGACGCTTGGATTCGACGGACTTGAGCCATGAATTGAACGTGCCGCCAATTTCAAAGCCGAATTGGTGAGACTTCGGTTCGGATTTGAATAAATCGAGCTCAAGCAGCTTCGTCTGAACGAACTGGCGGCCGGCCGACGTCACTGCAACCGGCTGACTCTCCGCGGCTGCCTCGGCCAATTGGGACCTCACTTCATCGAAGCGCCGACCTAGAGGAGATTTCGACTCAGTCAATTGATTCGTGCCGCTGCTGCCATCTTTGAAGGTCTGCTCAATGAACAGATTGCCTTCTTCGCGGAAGATCGTGATGCGACTCTCGACGAAGGGGCTTTCATTGAGCCAGCGCCCGATGATCTCGCGGTTGGCAGGCTCGCGTTGTGTGACGAGCTTGGTCTCCTCCTCCGCCGTCAAGCCGAGGATCCGCACTTGGAGATCGGGGTTGAAATGGGTTGTCGCCCAAGCCCCAGCGCCGACAGTCATGTCCGGGAGATAGTACATGATGAAGGTTCGCTCATAGGTTCGATTGTCCTCCGACTTGAGTTCAAGGGCAATGGCCCGAAGTGTCGCCTCAGATACCTTCTTGTTCAACCGTACGTCCAGGCTGCGCTTGATGCCGGGCAACGTACTTGTGTCGATGACAGAGTACGACACATCGCCTGGAATCGCCGTGACTTGCGCCTTCGGCGGATTCTTCGGCGCTCGTGACGCGGAAGACGATCCTTGAGAACTCGTGGGTTCTCGATTGTCGCCACATCCGACCGTGACGAAGATGATGATGGTGATCAGTATAATCAGTATCGGAGCGTGATGTCGCATCGTTTGCCTCCCAGTGCGGCTAACAATGATTATACAGCCTGTATAAAACGGCAAAGGCAGCCTGTCGCTTTCTGTATAAGAAGTTGCCGTCTCTTCCCAACTCTTGCTCTAAACGCTTTAATCCCAGACATTTCCTTGCATCTTCCCGAATCGCCCGTCCCGGTTTATACAGACTGTATAAGCCGGCCTATAGACCTTCCATAGGGCTCTAGACGCCGTGGCCTCCCTTGTTCAAAACGCGCGTGTCTATCATCGTCGTGCTGACATCCATCATATGCCCGAGGAGTTCCTGGATCGTGCGGATGTCGTACGCTGCCTCAAGCAGGTGGGTCGCGAAGGAATGCCGCCTGCCTGCCGCGCGGGCGGCGCAGGCAGGGAAGGCGTGGGAGGCGCTCTCCGCCGATACGCCGCCGCGACTTGCACGATCTCCGGCGCCTTCGCCCTGCGCCGCCACGATGGGGTGGCCGGACCCACTTGGCCTGGGGCCTCCGCCCCGTGGGTCCATCTATTGGCTGCAGTCTGAAGCCATCGGTCCCCTGGACGCAAGCCTAAAAATCCGCCGTGGCAGCCCCAGAAGCCACACGCTCCGTAAATCGGCGGCCGGCACGTGGGGGTCGCCCCGCCCGTTCCCCGGCTTCGAGGCCCGGCCAGCCGCTGCCGAGGCTACTTCCTTGGAGCCTTCGTGGCTTTGTGGTCTTCTCCCCCCCGAGGCGGCGGAGACCCGCCGAATCAGTTGTTTTCGACGAGATCGACGACGATCCGAGGCTTTTCCCGCCGCTCGATGCCGAGCCGGCCATTGGCGGCCTCGGCGATGGCGATCTGAAGCGGCGTGTACGGCCCTTCGGGCGTCACCAGCGGGCGGGCCCCCTCGTTGAGCTGGCGGGCGCGCCGGGCCAGAAGGTTCACCATCAGGTATTTATGCTCCCACTGGGTGATCATCCGTTGGAGATCGAGCTTCTCAAAGGCGATCTCCAAGGGCTTGGGTTTGGCTTTGGCGCGCTTGGCTTTGGCCATGAGGTTAACCGTCCCGGTTCAGCGGCCTTGGTCCTCGCCGCCGACCTCGAACTCGGCGTCGAGGACTTCCTCGCGCGCCGGCTCGGTGTCTTCCGGGCGGGGGCGTCCGGCGCCGGAGGCGGCGGTCTGCGCCGCCGTGCGATAGACCCCCTCGCTCAGGCGATGCGTCGCCCGCGAGAGACGGTCAAGCGCCGATTGTAGCTCCTTGAGGGAGCCTTGATCAAGGAGCTTTCTCACCTCGCCGATGCATTCCTCGACCTCGGCGCGGGCGGCGGGCTCGATCTTGTCGGCCTGGTCCTTCAAGAGGCGCTCGACGCTGTAGATTTGATGGTCGGCCTGGTTGCGCAGCGTGATCTCGTCGCGCCGCCGGCGGTCCTCTTCGGCGTGCACCTCGGCCTCGCGGATCATGCGCTGGATTTCGTCTTCCTTGAGCCCGCTGGAGGCTTCAATCTGAATCTTCTGATCCTTGCCCGTCCCCAGGTCCTTGGCCGAGACGTGGATGATCCCGTTGGCGTCGATGTCGAAGGTCACCTCGATCTGAGGGACGCCGCGGGCCGCCGGCGGGATCCCCACCAGATCGAACTTGCCCAGCGTCCGGTTGTCCTTGGCCAACTCCCGCTCGCCCTGAAGAACGTGGATGGAGACGGCCGTCTGGTTGTCGGAGGCCGTCGAGAAAATCTCGCTCTTGCGGGTCGGGATCGTCGTGTTCTTGTGAATCAGGCGCGTGAAGATGCCCCCCTGCGTCTCGATCCCGAGCGAGAGCGGCGTCACGTCCAGCAGCAGCACGTCGCTCACCTCGCCGGCGAGCACGGCCCCCTGAATGGCCGCCCCGATCGCCACGGCCTCGTCCGGGTTGACGCTCTTGTTGGGGTCCTTGGCGAAGAGCCGGCGCACGGCCTCCTGCACGGCCGGCATGCGCGTCATCCCCCCCACGAGGATGACCTCGTCGATGTTATCCGGCCGGAGGTTGGCGTCCTCCAGCACCTGGCGGCAGGGGCCGAGCGTCCGCTCGATCAGATGCTGGGTCATCGCCTCCAGCTTGGCCCGCGTCAGTTCCATGTTCAGATGTTTGGGGCCGCTGGCGTCGGCGGTGATGAACGGCAGGTTCAGGTTATAGGCCATCGAACTGGAGAGCGCGCACTTGGCCTTCTCGGCCTCTTCCTTCAGGCGCTGGAGCGCCATGCGATCCTGCCGGAGGTCGATCCCGGATTCCTTTTTGAACTCGTCGGCCATCCAATCGATGATCACCTGGTCGAAGTCGTCCCCCCCCAGGTGGGTGTCCCCATTGGTGGCTTTGACCTCGAAAACGCCGTCGCCGAGCTCGAGAATCGAGATGTCGAAGGTCCCTCCGCCCAGATCGTAAACCGCGATATTGTGCTCCTTCTTTTTGTCGATCCCGTAAGCCAGGGCCGCCGCCGTCGGCTCATGAATGATCCGCTTGACGTCGAGGCCGGCGATGACGCCGGCGTCCTTGGTCGCCTGACGCTGGCTGTCGTTGAAGTAGGCCGGGACGGTGATGACGGCCTTGGTGACCTTGTGGCCCAGGTAGTCCTCGGCCGTCTGCTTCATCTTCTGAAGCACCCGGGCCGAAATCTCCGGCGGCGTGAACGTTTGCCCCCGGACGGAGATCACGGCGTCATGATTGGACGACGCGATGACCTTATACGGGATGCGCCGGATCTCTTGGGAAACCTCCTCGAACCGCCGCCCCATGAAGCGTTTGATGGAGAAGATCGTGTTCTCGGGGTTCGTGATCGCCTGACGTTTGGCCACCTGGCCGACCAGGCGCTCGCCGTCCTTGGTGAAGGCGACGATCGACGGCGTCGTCCGGCCCCCTTCGGAGTTCGGGATGACTTGGGGCTCCCCCCCCTCGACGATGGCGACGCAGGAGTTGGTCGTCCCGAGGTCGATGCCGATGATTTTGTCTTTGCTCATGGTGACGCTCCTGAGCCCCCACGCACCGGGGCCCGCCGGGAACGCGCCTCCGGCGGCGGGCGGCGGCTCGGCCCGCGGCTCAGAACTCTCCGCCGTGCATGCCGGGCGGCGCCGGCGCGGCGTTCTTCTCTTCCTTGATTTCGGTGACCATGCACTCGGTCGTGATCAGCAGACCCGCCACGGAGGCGGCGTTCTGGAGAGCGATCCGGGCCACCTTCGTCGGGTCGATGATCCCCGCCTTCATCAGGTCCTCATAGACGTCGGTCTCGGCGTTGAAGCCGACGTTGCCCTTCTCGGCCCGCACGTGCTCGACGACGATCGACCCCTCCTTGCCGGCGTTCTGGGCGATGTTGCGCACGGGGGATTCCATGGCCTTGCGCACGATGGCGAGCCCGACCTGCTCTTCGGCGTCCGGCAGCGTCGTCTTGGCGAGCGCGTCGGCCACGCGCAAGAGCGCCACGCCCCCGCCGGCGACGATCCCCTCCTCGACGGCGGCGCGCGTGGCGTGAAGGGCGTCCTCGACGCGGGCCTTCCTCTCCTTCATCTCGATCTCGGTCGGCGCGCCGACCTTGATGACGGCGACGCCCCCGGCCAGCTTCGCCAGCCGCTCCTGCAGCTTCTCCTTGTCGTAATCCGACGTGGTCTCTTCGATCTGCTTCTTGATCTGCTGGATGCGCCCCTCGATGTCCTTTTTCTTGCCGCCCCCCTCGACGATCGTCGTGTTGTCCTTGTCGATCGTGACGCGGGCGGCGCGGCCGAGGTCCCCGATCTGCGTGTTCTCGAGCTTCAGGCCCGCCTCCTCGCTGATGACCTTGCCGCCGGTGACGACGGCGATGTCCTCCAGCATGGCCTTGCGTCGATCGCCGAAGCCGGGGGCCTTCACGGCGCAGACGTTGAGCGTCCCGCGCAAGCGATTGACGACCAGCGTCGCCAGAGCTTCCCCCTCGACGTCCTCGGCGATCAGCAGCAGCGGCCGCCCGTGCTGCAACACGCGCTCCAGGAGCGGCAAAAGGTCCTTCATTGAGGAAATCTTCTTGTCGTAGATGAGGATGAAGGTTTCGCCCAGCGTGGCCTCCATCTTCTCGGGGTTGGTGACGAAGTACGGCGAGAGGTAGCCCTTGTCGAATTGCATCCCCTCGACGAGTTCGAGCGTGGTCTCGATGCCGCGGGCTTCCTCGACAGTGATGACGCCGTCCTTGCCGACTTTGTCCATCGCCTCGGCGATCAGTTCCCCGATCTTGGGGTCGTTGTTGGCCGAGATCGTCGCCACCTGGGCGATCTTGGAGTGATCCTTGGTCGAGATGGAGCGCTTCCTGAGTTCCTCGACGGCCAGTTCGACCGCCTGATCGATCCCCCGTTTGATCGACATCGGGTTGTGCCCGGCGGTGACCTGCTTGCGGCCCTCGCGATAAATCTCCTGGGCCAGAATCGTGGCCGTGGTGGTCCCGTCGCCCGCCACGTCGCTCGTCTTGCTGGCGACCTCGCGCACCATCTGTGCCCCCATGTTCTCGTACGGGTCCTCCAGCTCGATCTCCTTGGCGACGGTGACGCCGTCCTTGGTCGTCGTGGGGGCGCCGAATTTTTTGTCCAGCACGACGTTGCGGCCTCGCGGGCCGAGCGTGACCTTGACGGCGTTGGCCAGCTTGTCCACGCCGCTCAGAATCGCCGCGCGCGCCTCCTCACTGAATTTCATCTGTTTGGCCATGTCGGAGCTTCCAACCTCCTTGAGTGAGTGACGGCCGGCCCCTCTCGGGGGACGCCGGCCAGGGCGTTTCGGGACGGATCGGCCGATCCGCCCGCCGGCTCAGACCAGAACGGCGAGAACGTCGTCCTCGCGCAAAATCAGATACTCCACCCCGTCAATCTTGATCTCGCTGCCCGAATACTTCCCGAAGAGCACCTTATCCCCTTTCTTCACGTCCATGGCGATCCGGCGGCCGTCGTCGCCGATCCGCCCTTCGCCGACGGCGATCACCTTGCCCTGCTGCGGCTTCTCGCGCGCCGTGTCCGGGATGATGATCCCCCCGGCGGACTTCTGATCCTCTCCTTCGATTCGCTCGACCAGCAGGCGATCGTGAAGCGGACGGACCTTAACGCTCATGACGATACCGCGCCTCCTTCATCAAAGACCAAGCCGCACCGGCCCCCCCGCGGGCGAGATGACCTCCGGTGGCTTTCCACGTGCCGGGGATGGGGCGAAACGAAAAACGACCCTTTCTTCGCGCGTCGGCCAGGGCCACGCGTAGAATCAAGCAACTAGCATTCCCGGCGGAGAACTCCCTTCCCCCCGGGGCGGATTATCCAGGTTAACTCTCCTTTTCTCAAGCCCCCATCAGCAGGGTCAGGTTCTGCCCATTTTTTATCTTCCGGCGGCCCGGGATGTCCTGATGCATCAATCTGATACAACCGGGGTCCCTTGCCGAGCGCGGTGTGTCGGAATAGATGGGGAACTCTCGGGCCCCTTCGGTTGTCCTCAGCCGGGGGGAAAGCGTCGCCTCCCCGATGAAAGGCCGCCGAGCCTCGCACCGGGACCCTTCAAGCGAGGCCGGACGCGCCCTGATTTACGGCCGCCCGCGAGCGAGCCCGCGGCGCCCTCGGGCGCCCCCTGGAGGCGGCGGAGGTTTTTCGATTGGAAACCGCCAAGGGATTGGGTTAGAGAGTTAAGGCGAACGAAGCGGGACGAGGGGCGGCGGCGCCCCGGCCGCCGCTTGGGCGCGGCGACCTCGGCCCATTCGAATCGGAACAACCGACACGCGCGAAGGAGGAGAGCCCGATGGTCAGGCGTTCACGCACCACGTTCCTGTTGATGGTTGTTGCGACGGCCCTGACGCTGGCCGGACCCGCCGGCTGCGCCAGCGCCAAACCCAGAGATCACTGGTGGCAGTTCTGGCGTCCGAAACGAGTCGATACGGCCTCGATCTTCCACCCCGATAAGGTCATCCTCCCCCCGCCGCCGGACGCAATCGGGCATCCGGGGATCGGGGATGAGTCCGTGGCGCTGGGGCGAACGCCGGCCGACATTCCCCCGCCGCCGACGACGCTGACGGCCGCCGATATGGTCGAGCCCGACCCGGTCCGGCGCGCGGCCCTGGGGGCCGTCAGCTCGCTCCAGACCGTGCATTTCGCCTACGACAGCGCCGAGCTGGACGATGAGGCGCGGGCCGTCCTCGATCAGAACGCCCGATGGCTTCTGGCGAACCCGCAGGTCGAGATTCAGATCGAGGGCCATTGCGACGAGCGGGGGACGGTCGAATACAACCTCATGCTCGGCGAACGGCGCGCCCGGTCGGTCAAGGCTTACCTCGTCAGTCGCGGCGTGCCCGCCTCGATGCTCCACACGATCAGTTATGGGGAGGAACGGCCAGTCGATCCTCGACGAACCGAGGCCGCCTTCTCCCTCAACCGTCGAGCCCAGTTTCTGGTCTATTAGTCGATCGGGCGCGCGCCGATGAAGACGACTGCGAGTCTCCCAGGGCGCTCCCGGCAGTGGGTCCGCGCCGCCGCCGGTCTTCTTCTGGCCGGCGTCGTCCTCGGCTGCCAGAGCGGGCAGGGGGGGAGCCTGGTCTCCGGCGACATCTACGCCATCAAGACCGACATCAGTAAACTGATGGAGGCTCAGGAGTCCGGCCGCCGGACGCTGGACTATCGCCTGGAGACGCTCGAGGAGAAAGTCCAGAGCCGCAACGATCTGCTCAACACCAACTTGACGGAGATTGAGAAGCGGCTGCGCGAGCAGAACGATGAGATTCTCGGCCTGCGCAAGGAAATCGGCGAGCTGACGTTTCAACTGGACGCGCTGCGGCGCAAGCTCGACGTCCAGGCCGCTCAGCTTTCCCCCACCAGCTCGGCGCTCCTGGAGACGGCCGCAGCGGGCGAGGCCGCCTATAACGAAGCCCTCCGCCAGTTCAATCTGGGGCGCTACGACCTGGCCCGGCAGGGCTTCGAGAAGGCCCTCGGCGAAGGGGCGACCGGCGATCTGGCCATCCAGGCCCGCTTCTGGCTCGGCGAGGCCTGCTACAAACAGCCCGACCTGACGGCCGCCTACGATCACTACACCCGCCTCATCTGGGCCGACCCGACGCATCCCCTGGCCTGGCGCGGGCTGGAGCGTCTGGCCGAGATCCGAGTCAAACAGGGCCAGCCGGCCGAGGCCCTCCGCTTCTATGAGGAAATCATCCGTTCCAACCCCGGCTACGAGGGGATTCAGCGCGTCAAGGAGAACCACGCGGCGTTGCAGGCGGGCCGTCCGACGCCGGCGCCTCCCGAGGGCTCGACGGCTCCGCCGGGCAACTGAGGGTCGCGCCGAGGCGGCCGCGGCCGTCGCTTAAGCACCGCAGGCGGGCAGGCTGATGGAGCAGAAACCGGAGCGGCTTATCGGGGGGCTCGCCCTGGCCTCAGCGGCGCTGATTATCGCGCTGATTGGCATCGTTTTCGCTGTCTCCCGCAGCCGCGGCGTGAGCTATTCGGTCGTCTTCGGCAAGGGAAAGAACTTGAAGGCCGGCGATCGGGTCCAACTCAACGGGATCGATATCGGGGAGGTTCGAGGGGTCGAGCTGGATCGTTCCGGCGAGAAAGTCACCGTCGAGATCAAGGTCCACGCGGCCCACAAGAACAAAGTCCTCGCCGATTCGACCGCCTATATCGCCAACATGACGTTCCCTAATGTCTCCGGTCAGATGGTCGTCGAGATTTACAACAGCCCGGCGGGGGGACCGCCCATGGAGGCCGGCTCGGTCATTCAGGGTAAAGACAGCCCGCTGGAACTCAAAGCCTGGCAGCTCCGGGGCAAGCTTTCCCAATGGGGGGAGGAGCTGGAGGCCGCGCGCCGGGAATTGAGTCGCGGGCCTGAAGCCGAGGCGGAGGCCCCCCGCGTCGTCGAACCCTCGCCGAAGGATCTGGCCGAAAGGTCGGCCCCGGGGGCCGGGCGCGACACCGCCGAAGTCGTCGCCAAATTGACGCGCTTCCTTCGGGAATTGGGCCGCGTCACGGCGGATCAGCTCGATCGGGTGCTTGAGGAGTGGAAGCGGCTGCGCGCCGAGGTCGGGCCGCTCATTGAGCGGATGCGGGAAGCCGGGCGGGAGGTCGTCGTCGAGCGATTGAAAAAACTCATTGAGGAGATCGAACGGACGTTGCAGGATTTGATGAAGAGTCGCCAGGAGAGCCCCGGCGAGGGCCCTGTGCAGACGTAAAGAAGGTTTTCCCTTAGCCGCCGAGCGGGCCTCGGTCGGGGAGGCCCGACCGCTCGGCGCTCAATGTTGGCCGCCCCGGCGTCCACCCGGACGCTGAGGCGGTTGTTCGGTTCCGAAGTGGTGAGGACAGTCGAACGGGCGCGGTGTTCCGTTTCGGCCTTTGGCCGGCCGCCGGATGTTTCGACTTTGCTTTCTCGCCGACGCGCCGGGGATTCACGTCCGGCGTTGGCTCGCCCATTTCGTCGAGCGGGGTCACGAGGTCAACCTCCTTACCTTCCGGCCGGGCGAGGTCGAAGGGGCTCGCGTTCACGCTCTGGGGGCGCGGCGCGCCTGGCCCTCCGGCGCGCGCTTCGCCGGCAAGCTCCTCGAAGCCCGCGGGCTTCTCCGCGAACTCAAGCCTGATCTCGTTCACGCGCACTATCTGATCGGCTACGGCTGGATGGGCGCCGCCGCGGCCCTCCGCCCCCGGGTCCTGAGCCTCTGGGGCTCCGATCTCCTCGTCGAGGGGCGGCGTCGATGGTTCGGGCGGCTGAACGCCTGGGCGCTGGAACGCATGGACCTCGTGACGGCCGACAGCGCTGATCTCCTGGAGCGCGCCCGGCGGGTGGCGGGGCCCGAGCCGCGCCTGGAGCGGATCATCTGGGGGGTGGATTTCTCCGCGCTGCCCGCGCCGACGCCGGAGCGGACGCGCGCCGCCCTCGGCGTCGGCGACGATCAACGGTTGATTTATTCCCCCCGCGCTTTCCGTCCCATCTATAACCTTGAGGCGATCGTCCGCGGGTTCGCCCGCCTCCACCGCCGCCGTCCGGATTCCGTCCTCGTTCTTAAATCCACTCCCGGGGATGACCCCGCTTACCGCGCCAGGATCGAGGCGGCCATCGCCGACGAGAACGTCGGCGAGGCCGTCCGGATCGCGCCGGTGATGGCGCATGCCGAAGTCTTGCGTCTGACGGCCGCCGCCGATGCCGTCGTGACCGCCGCCGCCAGCGATGGAACCCCCGTCAGCCTGCTGGAAGCGATGGCCTTCGGCCGGGTGATCGTGGCCCTGCGCCTGCCGTCGATCGCCGCCTGGCTGGAGGATTCAGCCAACGGGTCCGAACCCGCCGGGTTCCTCATCGATCGCCTCGATCCGGAGACGCTCGCCGATGCTCTGGCCGCGGCGCTCGATCTGGACGACGAGCGACGGCGCCGGTGGGCCGAGCGCAATGAGCGGCGCGTCCGTGAAGACGCCGACTGGCGGGGCCAGATGGCCCGCATGGAAGGGCTCTACGGCGAACTCATCTCAAGGGGCCATTAGCCGGCGCAGCCGCCGCGCCGACCGATAAAGCCGATCCTCGAACCGATACCGGAGGTACGGACGCGGCCGCGCGCCGAAGGTCCGCTTGAACCGCGCCACGCCGGGGAGCCCTTCGCTCGCGCCGAAGTTATACCGCCGTGCCCCGGCGGCCCTCGCCGCCAGCGCGATCTCGTGGTGGAGCAGGTTGTTGGGCCGGAACGGCAGGGCTTCGGCCAAGGCCGCCCCCTGCCAGTAAAACCACTCCGGCTCGGCCATGAAGACGATCGCCCCGGCGATCGCTCGGCCCTGCCGCCAAGCCAGAAAGAGTTCCCCCCCTTCCCGCGGTTGAATCAGGCGACGCAGCAACGCCGCATCGGGCGAGCCCCGGCCGCGTCGCTCGCATGCGGCTTCCCAGACCGGCGAAAACCCCGACCATCCGGCCGGCCCCGCCCGCTCGATCGTGACGCCGGAGTCGCGAGCCCGGCGCAGGTTCCGCCGGCCGGCGGGCGAGTACTCGCCCTCGAGGTCGCCCGCCGCCTCCAGGTTCAACGCATGCGTCTCCAGGCTCCGGGCGGCGTAGTGGTGGACGGTCCCGATTTCCGCCTCCGGGACCTGATCCGGCCCCAGCGTCACCTCAACGACGTTAAACCCCTCATCCACCAGCCATCGGAGGACGTCCCGGACGTGAGCCGGCTCCAACGGGCTCCCATCGAGCGGGAGGCATCCGCCGTAGGCCCCGAGCGGGTTGCTGACGAAATAACGCAGCCGCACGGGACCGAGAGCGCGTTCGACGATCGCCCCGGGTACCAGCGCGCGGCGGCGGTCTTCAAAGTCCAGGCCATACGCCAGCGGCGCGTGATCGGGTGCGCCGGCCTCTCGGAGGGCCTCCACAAAATAAGGAAAGTGAAAGTAATGCCCGCCCGCTGAATGGGCGGCGTCGATCCACTCTGACCGGGTCAGGCGACGGGGGCGCGGGCTCACGTGGCCACAAAGACAAGGAGCAGATCGAAGTCGTCCCGCCGGCGCGGCCGACGCCGGGCCGCGTAGAGCCGATCGAGCCGGACGAGCCACGGCAAGAGAACGAAAGCCCGACCGGGCAGCAGCCCCCGATGATGGGCGCGGATCATCAACCCCTGCTGGGGCGCCGCAACCGCCCGAGCGACTTCGAGACGAAAGCCCGCCGCCTCGAACAGCCGGCGGTATTGCTCGGGCGTCCGGTTCAGCCAATAAAAGCCCCCCTCAGGCGAACGGAGAAGCTTTTCCCGACCCTCGGCCGCGTGATCGTAGACAAGCGCGCCGCCGCCCGGCCGCAGGAGCCGCCGAACGTCGGCAAGGAGATCCGCCAACGCCGCGTCGGACTCGATCGCGCCGAGCGCGTAAACGGCCAGCGCGACGTCGACGCCGCCCGGCTCCCCGCCCAATCGCCGCCCGTCGAAGAGTTCGAAACTCACCGGCGAGGAAGAACCGTGCCGCCGTCGGGCCGCCTCGATCATCGCCGGCGAGGCGTCGACGGCCCGGACCCGCGCGCCGAACCGTTCGGCGACCCAGGCGCTCAACCGGCCCACGCCGCAGCCCACATCCAGAACCGCCTCGGGCCGAAACCGTCGCAGCTCCGGTTCAAGCACCAGCTTCTGAAGCCGATCCAGGTAAAAGTTCTTGTAGCCGGCGCGGTCGGCGGGGTCCAGCACCCCCCGGAGGCTCTCCAACGCGGCCCGATCGTCCCAGAGTCGGGTCCCGGCGGCCGCGTCGGAGCGAGGCGATGAACTCATGGGATCAAGGCCCCGCGGCCGGACCGATCCGGGCCTGCGACCGATACCGCTGAAGAATCAGAAACGAAAGCGTCGTCCCCAGGACGTACGTCGCCGAGGTGGCGATCACGGCCCCGGCCACGCCCCAGGTGGGCACGAGCCCCACGTTCAGGACGGCATTGGCCACGGCCATCAGGAACGTCGAGAGGAAACTGGCGCGCATCAGCCCCGCCCCGACGACGAAATTGCCGCCGACCACCCCCGTCGATTGAATCACAAAGGCCGGCAGGAGCCAGCGAAAGATCTGGACCGACCGACCGTAAGGCTCGCCGAAGACCCAAACGATCACCGGGGCGAAATAGTAGGCCGCGATCGCCCCCGGCGTCGCCAGGAGCAGCACCCAACCCGAATCGTGAAGGTAGCGCTCCCACGTCTTCTCCGGGTCGTGGCCCCAGGCGGCCATGCGGGCAAAGCGCGACTGAACGAAGGCCGACGGGAGCAAGAGCGCCGTCGCGAACATGAGCGTCGCCACGCCATAAAAGCCGATCTCGGCGGCGTCGCCTCGGAACCGATCCAGGGCCAGAACGTCCAGCCCCGTCAGCAGCCCAACGACGGCCGACGTGAGGGCCCCATAAGCCCCAAACCGGAGGAACGGTCTCAGGCGAGCCCGATCGATCCGCCAGGCCGACCGCAGCCGACCGGCCGCGCTCCAGGCCGTCGCGCAAGCGAAGGCTTCCGTCAGCGCTTTCATCCCCATCCAGCCGCCGAAACCGAAGGTCAGGCACAAGAGCGACCCCACCAGCAGCATGAAGGAGCTGCGCGCGGCCTGAGTCAGGCTCAGCCGTCGGATATAGCCCATCCCCTGCAAATAGCCGACGCCGACGGCGTAAAGGGCGACGACCGGAAGGACGCCGGTCAGGACCCGCGCCGCGCGGCGGGCCGTCTGGTCCCGCAGGATCGACGGCGCGCTCAGGGCCCCGAAGGCCAGGAGGGCGACGAGGACCGAAGCGGCCAGGGCGATCGCGGCCGCCGTGGCCAGCATCGCCTGACGCTCGGCGGCCCCGGCCCGCGCATCGGCCACGTGCTTGGCGACGCAGGCCCCCATCCCTAA
This sequence comes from uncultured Candidatus Sumerlaeota bacterium, assembly GCA_964463045.1. Classification (GTDB taxonomy): domain Bacteria; phylum Sumerlaeota; class Sumerlaeia; order MVZB01; family JAJFLK01; genus CAYXAU01. Next base: position 346,654 of record CAYXAU010000004.1, read on the forward strand.
CCCGGCGGGGATCGCCAGGAGGTCCAGGACGGTCCGCAGCAACCGGATCTGGCCGTATTGTTCGACGCTGAAAAGTCGCGTCAGGACGACGTTGAAAAGGAGACCGGCCAGCGAAACCCAGCCGAGCGCCGCCAGCGAGGTGGCGAAGCTCGCCGGCCGCCCCGCCTCGTTGATCGGCCCCACGGGCTCGACCGACGGCAGGATCTCGGGGTCCTTCAATGGGGGAGGCTCAAGTCAACGCAAGCAGGGCGCCGAACCACGAAGACGCCCCGACACGGAGTAGTCAAGAACGACGATTGTCTTGACGACAGGATCGCATGCGGCATCCGTGAACTCTGTGGATTGGCGTCGTCGCCGTTCGATTCAGCGATCTCCCGCCGGTTGGCGCTGCGCCCGCCCGACGGCTTAGAAGCGGCCCGAGGCGTTGAGCGCCAGCAGCCGCTCGATCCGTTTCTCCGTCGGCGGATGCGTGCTGAACAGGCGAACCGCCCCGCGCCCGAGCGAAAAGTGATTGATGAAGTAGAGATGCGCGGTGGCCTGATTGCCCATCTCCTCGGTCTGAATCCACCGCCCGGCCTGCTGCTCGATCCGGCGCAGCGCCGAGGCCAGCCCCAATGGATTGCCGCTCAGCCGCGCCCCACCCTCGTCGGCGGCGAATTCCCGCGAGCGCGAGATGAAGCCGTGGATGATCACGGCCAACAGCGGCGCCAGAATCGCCAGGAAGAGGATCACCACGATGGCCAGCGGATTATTGTTCCGATCGCGCCCGCCGAAGAAGAGCAACCCCCACCGCGCATGCGAACCGATCATCGCGATCAGGCCCACGACGCAGGCCACGATCGTCCCGAGCAACATGTCATAGTGCTTGATGTGGGCCAGCTCGTGCGCGAGGACCCCTTCCAGCTCCTCTTCATTCAAACTTTCCAGAAGGCCCTGCGTCACGGCCACGGCCGAACGGGACCGATTGCGACCGGTGGCGAAGGCGTTGGGGATATGGGTCGGGATGATGCAGACCTTGGGCTTGGGAAGACCTCCGCGCGCGACGAGACGATCCACCAGGGCGTGGAGCGTCGGCGCTTCCTGCGGGCTCACGACGCGCGCCCCGTGCATGCGCAGGACGATCGAATCGGCGAACCAATAGGTGAAGAAGTTGACGGCGATCGCGATCATTCCAAAGACGTAAAAGAAAATGCCTCCGCCGGCAAAGGCGTAATCCAGCGCGCCCCCGACGACAATCAACAGCACCGTCATCAGAAGCATGAAGAAAAGCGTCTTGGCCCCGTTCATGGCTCTATCCTCCTGCGGCCTCTCGGCCACGGAACCGATCCCGGAAGCGCCGGCCCGCGCTGAGCCCGCCCATTCAAACTTTACCAAACATCGGGCCGGGGGACCACTGGTTCCGGCCCGACGGCGTACCCCTACCGCGCCCAGCCGATGTCGATCCCCCGCAGTTGCGTATCGCGCCGGGGCGACCAGCGGATGCGATCCGATACGGCGTAAACGTCCATCTGATAGTGCAGCGGAATATGGGGAAGGTCGGCCATGGCGATCCGGACCGCCTGGCGGAGGAGGGCCTCGCGCCGGCCGGCGTCAAACTCGGCCGAAGCGGCCTCGGCCAGGCGATCCAGCTCGGCGTTGGTGTAGTGCGTCGAAGTGTTCGCGCCGCCGAGGTTGGTCGCCGGGTCCAGCGTGTGAAGCAGGTGATCGAACGTTCCATAGCCGTCGCCGTTGGGGTTGGTCCAGCCGATCAGGAAGAAGCTGAACTCGCCGGCCTCCTCGTCGGGGAAGAAGCGAGCCTTGGGCTGGGCATTGACGCGGACGCGGATGCCGATCTTGGCCAGCATCTGGGCGACGGCCTGGGCGATTTCCTCGTCGTTGACGTAGCGGTCGTTCGGCGCGTCCAGCCGCACGTCGAAACCGCGCTCATGGCCCGCCTCGCGCATCAGCCGCCGGGCCTTCTCCAGATCAAAGGGCTCGCGCCCGATCGCGGGCTCATAGCCGACGACCCCCTCCGGAAAGAGCTGCCCCGCCGGAACGGCAAAGCCGTTCATGATCTTCTCGACGATGAGGTCTTCGTCGATGGCGGCGTAAATCGCCCGCCGCACGCGCGGGTCCTTGAGCGGATTGGGCGGCGAGCCGGGAAGCCCCGGCGAGCGATCCCGCCCCACGTCGAGCCCCAGGTAGATCAGGCGGAGGCTCGGCTGGCGGAGGACCTTGAAGCCGGGCGTCGCCTCCACGCGGGCCACGTCCTGGACCGGCACGTGGCTCAGGAGATCGACCCCGCCGGCCAGGAAATTGGCGATCCGGGTGGCGTCGTTGCTGATGGCCAGATACCTGAGCCGCTTGACCTCCGGAGCGGGCCCCCAGTAGCCCTCGAACGCCTCCAGCAGCACGTGCTCGTCTTTGCGCCATTCGACCAGGCGATACGGGCCGGTGCCGACGGCGTTGGCCGAAAGCCAGGCCTCGCCGTGGCGGGCCACCGCCGCCTCGCAGGTCTCCTTGTCGAGCATGTAGATCGAGATGAGCTTGGTCGGCAGGATCGCGTCGGGCTGCGTCGTCTCGAAACGGACCGTCAGCGGATCGACGATCCTGACCTCGCCGATCGTCGCGACCTCGGCCTTCTGACGCGAGGGGGGCCAATCCCGCGCGCGGAGAATCGTATAGCGCACGTCTTCGGCGTCGAAGGTCGAGCCGTTATGGAAGCGGACGCCGGGCCGCAGCCGGAACTCCCACGCCGTCGAGCCGACCGGCTCCCACGCCTCGGCGAGGGCCGGGATGATCTTCAGGTCCGGAGAAACGTCCGTCAACGGATCGAAGATATTGATCAGCACCCCGAGCGTCGGCGACTCGTTCTTGAAATACGGGTCGAGCGTCAGGACGTCCGACCCCTGGCTGATTCGGACCAGATCGGCCAGCCCGCCCCGCGGCGAGTCCGCCGGGCCCGAGCCGTCGCCGCCGCAGGCCAGCGCGCCCCCGGCGACGGCCAGAAACGCCCGGCGGCTCCATCGGGAAACCGTGGCCTTGACGGGCAAGCGCATTTGCAATCCATCGGCGGTGGCGAGGAAAATGTTCGAAGGCCCCCGCCAAGAGGGCTCGCCCCGACGGGCCATTTCAACCCACGGGCGGCCCGAAGGCAAACCCAATGCGCCCGCTCGATCCCGACCCTCCCGGCCGCGGCGTGCTGGTCGATCTCGACGTCGCCCAGTGGTCCCCGTTCGGCCGGGGAGCTTACTCCGACGTCCTGGCCCTTCAGGAACGCCTGCGCGAACGCCGCCGGACGGCCGGGCCCGACGTCTGGCTGGTCGGCGAGCATCCGCTCGTCATCACCCAGGGCGTGCGCGCGCGGGCCGAGGACTTTCGGCCTGGGCCGGCCCCCACGCCAGCGCCGGTCTTCCGCATCGACCGCGGGGGCATGACCACGCTCCACAGCCCCGGCCAATTGATCCTTTACCCGATTGTGAAGCTCAAGGCCGGTTCCCTGGCGGCCGGAAGGTTCGCGCGGCTGTTGCTTGAGGGGCTGGCGCGTTGGCTGGAGGACGAGTTCGAGATCACGCCGGAGGCCCCGGCCCGCCGGGCGGGGCTTTTCGTCGATGGGCGCAAGCTCTTGAGCCTGGGGCTCTCGGCGCGGTCCGGTGTCACAATGCACGGCGCGGCGCTCAACTGCGTGAATGATCTTTCGCTGTGGGACACGATCGTCGCCTGCGGAGAGCCGGCCACCCGCCCCACGTCTCTCACCGCGCTGCTGGGCCGGCCGGTTCCCCCGTCGGAGCTGCATCCGTCCCTTCAAGCCTGGCTCGCGCGATACTGGGGTTACCGCCGCCTCCAGCCGCGGCCGGTCGAGCTTGGGGCCCCGGCCCGGCCGGGCGCCTCCGTCGCTGAGTTACCCTGACGCGGGAAGTCGAACCACCAAGACACAAAAACGCAAGGAAATTCCAGCAATATCCAAAGACTCCCATCATTCGGATACACATACTTTCGCCATGATTGATGAAATGTATCTGATTATCATATTTCTTTGTGTCTTCGTGTCTTCGCGCTGAGTACTCCCCCCCGCCTTCGCCGCCCCTCCCCCGGGATTGTCGTTCTTCAAAAGGCTCCGCTGCGGAAAATCACGGCGGGGAGCGTCCGCAACAGGATCGTCAGATCGAGCAACAACGACCAATTGCGGATGTAATAAAAGTCGTATTCCAGATTCTGATGCAGGGGGAGGCGTTTTCGACCGGCGATCTGCCAGAGGCCCGTGATCCCCTGCGGCACGTCCAGCCGCCGCCGCTGCCAGGGTTCATACCGATCGACGATAAAAGGCATCTCCGGCCGCGGCCCGACGAGGCTCATCTCCCCGCGGATAACGTTCAACAACTGGGGCAGCTCGTCCAGGCTCGTCTGACGCAGGAAGCGACCCACCCGCGTGATCCGCGGATCGGAAGGATCGTTCGGCGCGGGCACATAAGGGGGGGTCTCGATATACATCGTCCGGAATTTCCACATGCGAAAGCGCCGGCCATCCTTGCCGATCCGTTCCTGGATGAAGATGGCGGGGCCGGGGGAATCCCGCCGGATGAGCCAGGCGATGACAACCATTAGCGGCGCCGTCGACGCGGCCAGCGGCACGGCCACCACCAGATCCAGCAGCCGCTTGAGCAGGGCGTCAAAGGGGGTCAGTCGTCCTTGCCGCAACGGAATGACGGCGAAATCGCCGATCTCGTCGATCTTCACCTGGCTCGAGATGACCTGAAAGAGGTCATTGGTGACGACGTTGAAATGCGCCCGCGCCTGCTCGCATTCGGTAATGAGATTGAATTTTTCGTTCGCCTCCATGTCCGGCGCGGCCAGAAAAACCTCCTCCACGCGATGGCGCAGCAGGAGATCCACAAGCTCGCTCGGGAGGCCGAGCACGCGCGCCCCCTCGACCGATCGGCCCTTGAGCGCCGCGTCCGAATCGACAAAACCCACGAGTTCATAGCCGACCTCGGGGTGATGCCGAATGCGCGACGCCACGGCTCGGCCGATCGGCCCCGCCCCGATGATCACGGCGCGCGTCAACCCGTGGCCACGGGCGATAAACGCCTCCTTGACCATCCGCAGCGTCGTCCGGCTCGCGTAGAGATAGGCGGTCATCCCGGCCGAAGAAAGCAGGATGACCGATCGCCCCAGGTCGTATCGCTTGAACAGAAACGCCACGGCTATCGAGCCGACGACCAGCCCGAGACCCGCCTTGACGATATTCGGAATCTGATTGAGGGAGGAGATCCTCCCGCGGTGATGGTAATGCTCGAAGAAGGCCATGAGGCCCACCCAGACCACCAGCATCTTCGGCAGCGCGGCGGCGTAGTTCTCCCACGGATTGATCGGGACGGAAAACGTCCGCCCCGTGAGCGCCCGCCGCGCCTCCCAGGAGAGACGCCAGATCAGGCAGAACGTCACCACGTCGACCGCGACGAGGAGGAACGTCAGAAAATGACCCTTCCAGAACGACTTCATCGGAACGACCGGACCGCAAACGGCGCGCGGCCGGAGCCGATCCGGCCGAGTTGGAATCTGGCGACGAACCCCCCGCCCTTGTCAAGACCGCGCCGGGCCGGGCCCGAAAGCCGGCGCTCGCCCCTCAAAACTTACTCGGGCCGCCCGGCCAGCTCCATCAGGATCCCCCAATGGGTCCGCGACACCGGCATCACGCTGAGCCGCGAGATTCTGACCAGGGCCATAGCCTGAAGGCGGGGGTGAGCGCGAACTTCCTTAAGCGTCACGGCCCGCCCCAGGCGCGCCACGAACTTCACGTCCACGCAGACGGCCTTCCCCCGCTCATCCGTCGGGTCCAGATACTTTTCCCGGATGACCTCGGCCAAGCCGACAATCGCCTTCTCTCGACCCGAATGGTAAATCAGCACAGGGTCCTCCAACTCCATCTGGCGCAGGTATTGCTGCGCCAGGGCATTGCGCACGCCGTCCCACGGCGCCGTCCCCTCGCGCTCCAGATCGGCCAGCGCGTAGGTCGCCGGCTCCGTCTTGACCAGCCATCGGCCCATCGCGTCCCTCCGGGTTCGGCCCGCGTCGATTCGGCCCTCTCGGCCGGCCCGGAACGTGCCCCGTTCGCGGGTTCAGCGCAGCCGCCCGCGTTCGGGTCCGACGGGGGTGAGCGCCCTCCGGGCCGAGCGCCTTGACCCGGCCCTTCGGGCCGGGGAGAATGCCGCTGGCGCCGCTCGCTCGGCGTCCGGGCGAGCCGGGGGCCCGGCTCGGCGCATCCGTGTCCTTGACGGACGCTTATCCTAAGCACGATCGGTTTCGATGTCTAGTCCTGCCCCGGCGCTTCCCCTGGCCGAAACCGCTCTGGACCGGATCGGGTTGTTGGCGGGGGAAGGCGACTTCCCGCTCCTGATCGCCCGGGCCGCCCGCGAGCGTTCGGTGGCCGTCGTCGCCGTCGGGATCCGAGGGGTCACCTCCCCGCGCCTGGAGGCCGAGGTCGATCGGATGGCCTGGGTCCGCCTGGGAGAGCTGGATCGCGTGATCCAGCTCCTTCACGAAGCCGGCGTGGGCAAAACCATCATGGCCGGGCGCATTCGCCACGCCTCGATCTTCGATCTGGGCGGCATCGACGGGCGCGGCCTGCGCCTTCTGGCCCGGCTGGCCAATAAGAAAGCCGACACGATCCTCGGGGCGCTGACCGAGGAGCTGAGCCGCGAGCGCATCGAAGTCCTGGAATCGACCCTTTTCCTGCGTCACTGCATGCCCGCTCAGGGGCTCCTGACCCCTTCCCGTCCCTTGAGCCTCGCCATTCGAGCCGACGTTGAATTCGGCCTGGAGCACGCCCGGCGCCTGGCCGGGCTCGACATCGGTCAGACCGTCGTCGTCAAAAGCGGCGCCGTCGTGGCCGTCGAGGCCATGGAGGGGACCGACGCGACCATTCGGCGCGCCGGCGAAGTGGCCGGGCCCGGTTGCGTCGTCGTCAAGGTCAGCAAACCCGCTCAGGACCGGCGCTTCGACGTCCCCGTCCTGGGCCGCACGACCGTCGAACACCTGGTCGCGGCTCGGGCCGTCGCCCTGGCCTTCCCGGCGCGCGAGGTCCTGTTTTTCGATCAGGCCGAGGCCGTCCGCCTGGCCGAGGCCGAGGGGATTTCGATCGCGGCGGTGTAGGGTGGCCAAGAAGACCGCGGACCCCCACGGACCGACACGGGCGATCGTGACGGGAGAAGCTCTCCCCGCGGGGGAAGCCGGCTTCACGCTGATCGAGCTCTTGATCGTCGTCGCCATCATTTCGATCCTGGCGACGATGGCGCTGCCGAATTTCCTCGACGCCCAGACCCGCGCCAAGGTCGGGCGCGTCAAGAACGATCTCCGGGCCCTCAACACCGCCGTCGAGGCCTACGTGGTGGACCACAACGAGCCCCCCTTCCGCCGCAGCATGCTGCCGGGCAATCTGGAAGTGCCCGAGGCCGCCACCCGCCCGGGCCAGATGGCCCCGCTGACCACCCCCGTCGCCTATATCAGCACGCTCCCCGCCGACGTCTTCGAATCGACGCTGACGCCGCCGAACAATCTGCTGGATTACTGGGACCCGGTCCAGACCTCCTGGCTCATCAATCGCCGCTTTCCGGTCGGCTCGCCTCGCCGCATCGATCCGGCCGAAGCCCCGTACCTGCTCGTCTCGGTCGGGCCGGACGGCAACCTCGGCGCCATCTCCGTCAACAGCGGCTGGCCGCTGGACCCCCTGCTCCGCGGCTCGGTCTATCAATTCTATGATCCGACCAACGGGACGATCTCAACGGGCAACATCTATCGAGCCGCCGGCCGCAACACCGAGGACGCCGCCGCCTTCCTCATGGAGCGGTTCCGCTCGCGTTGATCGTCCCGTTCGGCTCGGCCCTCGGGGGGGCTCCATGATCGAAAAATCCATCCTCCTCATCGACGACGAACGGCGCATGACGGAGTCCCTCCGGGGGCTCCTGACCGCCGCGGGCCTCCGCGTGGCCACGGCCAACAGCGGCCAGGAAGGGATCGAGGCCCTGGAGCAGGAGCACTACCCCGTCGTCGTGACCGATCTTCGCATGCAGGGGGTGGACGGTCTCCACGTCGTCCGCTACGTGCACGAACATTGCCCCAAGACGCTCGTCATCGTGATCACCGGCTATGCCTCGACCGACTCGGCCATCGAGGCCCTCCGCTATCAGGCCTTCGATTACATCCGCAAGCCGTTTGAGTTCGACCGGCTCAAGGGGGCGATCGACCGCGCCTTCCAAAAGCTCGAGGTCGATCAACTCCGCGAGGACACGGCGGCGATGATCACCCATGACATCAAGGTGCCGCTCACCTCCATCATCGGCTTCGCCTCGCTGCTGCATGATCCCCGGACCGGTCAGTACCATCCCCGCGGGCCGGAGTTCATCGGCACGATCCGCGCCAACGCTCAGCGCATCCTCGCCCTCGTCGACAATTACCTGACCACCTGCCGGATCGATTCCGACAGCTTGGTCATTCACCCGACGACCGTCTCGCTCAAGCACCTTCTGGAGGAGATCCTCGGCTTCGTCAGCCACGAAGCGGCCCGCCGCGGCCTGCGCATCGAAACCGACGTCGCCGTCGATCCCCCCGAAGCCGTCTTCGACGAAAGCACCATCTATCGGGCCGTGGCCAATCTCGTTCAGAACGCCGTCAAATACGGCGACCCCGCCGAGCCGATTCGCATCGGCGTCGAACGCCTCACGCCGGAAGCCTCCCCCCTCGCCGAGGCCAGTCTCAAGTTCGAGGTCGTCAACGCCGCCCCGCAGGTTCAGCCCTCGCAGCTCCCGGGGCTCTTCGGGCGCTTCAAGCGTCTGGGCAAGGACCGCGGCATCGAAGGCTCCGGCATCGGGCTCTACGTCGTCGATCAGGTGGCCCGCGCTCACGGCGGCCTCGCCGAGGCCCGATGCCTCGAAGGCGGCCGCGTCGCCTTCGCCATCATTCTCCCGGCCGAGCCCCACCCGGCTCGCGACCGGTAGCCCCGGCCTCAGGCCGCCGGGAAATAGCGCCCTCGCAGCTCGGCCATCTCCTCGAGGAAAACCTTCTCCAGGGCCGCCTTCCGCTCCGGAGCCAGAAAACTCCGCCGCAGCCCGGCCAGAAGCAAGCCGTCCATCGCCTGGACGTCCCATTGGAAGGCTTCGGCCACGGCGATCAACTCCCGCGTCAGCGTCGTATTGAACAACGGCGGGTCGTCGGTGTTGATCGTCACGGGAACTCCGGCGCTCAGGAGCCTCGCGACCGGGTGCTCGGCGAGCGAGGGGACCACCCCCAGCCGGAGATTGCTCGTCGGGCAGATTTCGAGGGGGACCTCCTCCCCGGCGAGATACTCGACGAGGGCGGGGTCTTCGGCGGCCCGAACCCCGTGGCCGATTCGGTCGGCCCCAAGGGCGCGGATCGCTCCCCAGATGCTGGCGGGACCGGCCAGCTCCCCCGCGTGAGGCGCCGCGCGCAGACCCGCCTCATGGGCTCGCTCGAACCAGGGGGCGAACGGCTCCGGCGGGTAGCCGCGCTCCAGGCCGCCGAGCCCGAGCGCGACGACGCCGTCGGCGAGGCCTTCTCGGGCCACAGCGAGCGTGTAATCGGCGGTCTCGGCGACGTTTTCCACATTGCGCACGATGTCAAAGACCCATTGGATCTCCACGTCATAATCGCGCCGGGCTCGCCGGCGGCCGCGGCGCATCCCCTCAAGATAAACGTCCTCGGCCACCCCCAGGGCCGCGTGCGTCGAAGGGGAAAACGTCACCTCGGCGTAGCGGATGTTCTGCTTCCACATCTCCGTCGCCAGCTCGTACGTGATCAGTTCGTAATCCTCGACCTCGCGCAGGCAGCGCGTGATCGTCACGTACACGCGAATGAAATGGTCGAAATCCTGGTAGCGGAACCACTGCTTGAGCCCGTCGAGCGTCGGGGCCGGCAAGGCGACCTTGTTGCGCCGGGCCAGGCTCAAGAGCGTCTCGGGCTGGATCGATCCCTCCAGGTGCACGTGGAGCTCGGCCTTGGGAGCGGCGGCGAGATACTCGGCCAGCGACATGGCGGGCGGCCCCGCGGCAGAGACGTTCCCTTGAGCGGCGACCGATGGCGGCCCCGCTTCGCCCGACGCTATAATCGGCGGGCCCCCGCCGGAGCCCGCCGCGGGCGGCCCTCCGGCGCCTCAGACCGTCGCTGCGAAGGAGACCCTGCCTCATGATCATCGGCGTCCCCCAGGAGATCAAGGACCACGAATATCGGGTGGCGATCACGCCGGCCGGGGTCGAGGCCCTCACCTCGGCCGATCACCGCGTCCTGATCGAGCAGGGCGCCGGCGAAGGCAGCGGCATCAGCGACGAAAGCTACGGCCGAGCCGGGGCCGAGATTCTCCCCCGCTCCCAGGTCTTTCACCTCGCCGAGCTGATCGTCAAGGTCAAGGAGCCGCAGCCGAGCGAATACGATCTCCTGAGCCCGGGCCAGATCGTCTTCGCCTACTTTCACTTCGCCGCCAACCGGGAGCTGACCGAGGCGCTCGCCCGCCGACGCCTCACCTGCGTCGCCTACGAAACCGTGCAGACCGAGGACGGATCGCTCCCCCTCCTGGCCCCGATGAGCGACGTCGCCGGCCGCGTGGCGATGGCCGCCGCCATCAAGTTCCTGGAACGCCCCAGCGGCGGCAAGGGGAAGCTCCTTTCGCCGATCCCCGGCGTTCGGGGCGGACGGGTCCTCGTCCTGGGGGCGGGGATCGCCGGGACCTCCGCGGCGCGGATCGCCGCCGGCCTCGGCGCCGATGTCTATGTGTTTGACACCAACCTTCAGCGTCTTCGCTTTCTCTTTGATACCTGCCCGCCGAACGTTCATCCCCTGGCCTCGACAAGCTACGCCATCCGGGAGATTCTGCCCTCGGCCGACGTCGTCATCGGGGCCGTGCTTGTGCCCGGGGCCCGCACGCCCATCCTCGTCAGCGAGAAAATGCTCAAGACGATGGAGCCGGGCTCGGTCATCGTCGATGTCGCCGTCGATCAGGGGGGCTGCGTCGAGACGGCTCGGCCCACCACCCACAGCCAACCGACTTTCGTCCACGAAGGGATCGTCCACTATTGCGTCACGAACATGCCGGGCGCCGTCGCTTACACCTCGACCTGGGGGCTCACCAACGCCACGCTCCCCTACCTCCTCACGCTGGCCAATCTGGGCTTGGATCAGGCCTTGCGCGAGGACCCGGCCCTTCGCCGCGGTCTCAACATGATGGAAGGCAGGATTTACTGCCCCGGCGTCGCCGCCGCCTTTGGCTGGGAGGCCGAGCCGCTGCCGGCGGCTTGAGGCGCTCTCAAAGTGAAGCCTCGCCGCGCCGATGCAGCGGGCGCGAAGAAGACGACACTCGGCGTGGAGCCGCCGAACGCCCGGAGGGAATTCGGCCGGGACAAGGGACGAAGCCTCACCGCGGAGGCGCGGAGAACGCGGAGAAGGAAGAGAATTCAAACACGCCGGCTCACGCGCGGTGAAAGTGGGGCCGCAGGGCCGGGTAAAGCGCCCGAAAGCCGGCGTAGAGCGCCTCATAGGTTCGGCGCGCGCCCGCCGAAGGGCGGAACATCGGCCCCAACCGAACGGCGGCCTCGGCGGCGGCGTTGAAACTGTTATAAACCCCGACGCCCACGCCGGCCATCAGCGCCGCTCCCAGGGCCGAGCCCTCCGGGCTCTCGACGCATCGGACGCGCACGCCGAGAACGTCGGCGAGAGTCTGCATCCAGAAGGGATTACGCGCGCCGCCGCCGGTCGCCCGCACCTCCGTCACGCCGACGCCGCGAGCCCGCACGGCCTCCAGACAATCCCGCAGGCCGAAGGAAACCCCTTCGATCACCGCCCGCGTCAAGTGCGGCCGCTCATGCCGGATCGATAGCCCGACAAAGGCGCCGCGAGCCTTGGGATCGTTATGCGGGGAGCGCTCGCCCATGAGATAGGGCAGAAAGAAAAGCCCCTCGGCCCCGGGTTCCACCCGCGAAGCCCGCACGAGCATCAGGTCATAGGCCTCAAAGCCCCCCTGGCGCGCCGCCGCCATCTCCTCGCCGCAGCTCACGTTCCGGTGCCACTGGAGCGCCCCCCCCGCGCTCAACATGCATCCCATCAGATAGCTCACCCTCGGCACGGCGTGATCAAACGTCGCCAGCGCCAGCGTCGGGTCGGCCACGGCCCGCCGCGTCGGGGCAAAGATCACCCCCGAGGTGCCGAGGCTGATCATGCACTGCCCCTGGCGGAAGACCCCGACCCCGACGGCCCCGGCCGGCTGATCGCCCGCTCCGGCGACGACGGGCGTCCCCTCGCGCAGGCCGGTGGCGCGCGCGGCCTCGGCCGTCAGGCGCCCCGCCTGGGCGGTCGAGGGCAGGAGCGGCGGCAGAAGCGCCGGGTCGATCGCCAGGCGTTTCAGGAGGGGCTCGGCCCAGCGCGCCGCGCCGACCTCCATCATGGCCGTCCCCGCCGCATCGGCCACGTCCATGGCCTTGCGGCCGGTGAGGCGGAACCGGACGTAATCCTTGGGCAACAGCACGCACGCCAGCCGCCGCCAGTGGCGCGGTTCATGGCGGCGCAGCCAGAGCAGTTTGGGGAGCGTGAAGCTGGGCAGCGGCGGATTCTTGATCGTGCTCAGGAAGCGGCGACGACCGACGATCCGGAGCGCTTCGGCCCCTTCGGCCGCCGTTCGACCGTCGCACCAGAGGAGCGCCGGGCGGATGACGCGATCCTCGCGGTCCAGAAAGACCGAGCCGTGCATCTGGCCGGAAAAGGAGAGGCCGGCCACGCGCGCCGGGTCGATGGCGGCGGCCACGTCTCTCAGGCCCTGGCGCGTGGCTTCCCACCAGTCCTCCGGGTTCTGCTCGGCCCAATCCGGGCGCGGGGTCGCCATCGCATAGCCGTGCGTGGCGGCGGCGAGCGTCCGCCCGGAGAGGTCGAAAGCGACGACGCGCGTCGAGGTCGTCCCGACGTCGATCCCGATCAGGATGGCTGGGTCACGGGTCACGGCGATGACCTCCCCTCTCGCGGTTAGGGTCGCCGGGAGCTTGGACGGCGCTCTTGGTGTCGATCCGCGCTTGTCTATTCGGCTGAGCGCGCGCCCTGTGGCGCCGCCCCCCCCACGAAAGAGGCCCCCCGGCGTCGCCAACCCGCCCGACGCGACCGAACTCACCGTCAAGGAACCGTCCGGAGCTTACCGGCCTGATAATAGAGGTTAATAAGCGCTTGATGGACCAGTTTCTCGCCCGCCCCGACCTCGACGATTGTCGCCTCGGCGGCGCCATAGCCCCCCTCGGTGCAGGCCTTGATCGTCGGAAAATAGCCGAGCATGCCGTTGCAGTAACCGGCGAAGAAAGTGTGTTTGAAAAGACTCTGGCCGCGGAGGGCGAGGCCGTGCTCGACGAAGAATTCGCCGGGGAAGGTCGCCAGCGCGATCTCCGGCCCGATGAGCACGGTGTTGATCTCGGCCCGGAGGTCCCGGTTATAGCGTTCCAGGTACATCCGGAGGCGCCGCTCGCCGTAGAGCTCCCGGATCGAGGCCTGAATGGCCGGGTCCTTCAAGTCCCAGCGGTGAGCCAGCGGGATAATCTGCGTGCGGACGGAGAGCCTCGGGTCGGCGTCCACGTCCTCGATTGCCCGCGCGACTCGGATCACTTCCTCGGCCAGCGCCCGGCCCATCCGTTCCATCCGGTCAAAGGCCCCCTCGTTCGGCGGCGTCTTGTCCCAATAGGGATTGATGTCCCCGGCGGCCCCCTGCATGAACATACACTGGCCGCCCAGCTCCGCCTCCACGACCCGCATCATCGCCCCCGGATAATCGGCTGAGATTTCCAGGTTCTCCGGCCCCAGGACGACCGGATGGCATTGAAAATTAACGACGAGGGCGATCGGCTCCGCTTCGAGGTTCTCGACGCGCAGAACGCCGACGCGGTAATCCACCGGGTTCGTGGAGACGCGTTGGCGATTGGCCCAGAGCATCGTCGCCTGCCCATTGGGCAACACAAAGCGGCGATTATGCCCCTCGCGCGCCTCGCCCCACCCGACGCCGAGCCGCGCCGGCTGAAGCGATCGGGCCGCCTGCTCAACGGCCCCGATGATCCGCAGCTCGACGCGGCGGGGATAGGGCTCCTCGGCGTTGGGGAAGGCGTCGTCGAAGACTCCCGTCGAGTGCGAATGCGAGGCGACGAGAAGCACGTGCTCGATCCCCGCCGTCCCCTGGACGCCGGCTTTGACCGCCGCCGTGTTCGCTTCGGGAAACGAGCCCAGATCCAGCGTCACGAGGGCCAGCCGGGTCGCGCCGTCGTCCAGAACCAGCGCCTTCGCCATCAGCGGGTCGTGCACGCCGGTCGAGACGTTGTCTCCCCGTGCGCCGTAACCGTACATCCGGCCGCCGACGGGCGGCGTCACCTCGGCGCGGCCCACGCCGGCCTTGAGCTGGGCGGGCGCTTCCCGCGCGGCCAGGATCAGCGCCGCGGCCAGCGTCGGCCAGATTGCAAGCGTCCGCATGAAGCTCACGTCCTTTCGAGGTTCGGCGGCCCCCTGACGCTAAAGCGTCTCCCGGATCATCGCCTCTTTTTCGTGGAAATAAACCGAAAAACCCTGGATGGCGACGGCGATCCCCCAGCCGACAGCCGGGTAAAGCGGCCACGGATGGCCGCCCCCCGAAATCAGGTAGATCAGAAACAGCCCCGTGACGACGGTGCCATAGACCGCCAGGTGACGGAAAAAGCCCATCTTGCGCCGGACGCGGCGGTGGCGCTCCTTGCGGACTTTATCCAGCTCCCCCATGGCGGCATGAAGGTGGCCCGGCTCCAGGCCCAGATCGCGTCCGATCGCCAGGACTTCCTCGTAGGTCACCCGGCGATGAGGCTCCTGACGTTGGCGCCGGGCGGCCAGTCGGATCAGATCGGAAAGCTCGCCTTCGGTGAACTCGCGGTCGGCCATGCCGCAACGTCTCCCGCCCCCGCCCAGGCGAGGCTTCAAGCCTTGGGGGGCCCAACTTCCAGAAGCGTACGATAGCCCGGCGGAGCGCTCGTCTCAACATCGCCGGGCCGGGGAGGGTTTGGCTTGAGGCCGGCCGCGGCGGGCCCTAAGCTCGAGGAGCCGACTTCCGGGAGACCCAACCAGTGAGACCCGACGTTCCCCGACGCCCCGTCTACGTCTTCTACGGCGATCAGGTCGAGGCTCTCCAGCAGGCGCGGGACCGGACGCTGAACCTTCTGCTCGATCCAGAGTTCCGCGCCGAGAACCTGATCGAATACACGCCGCCGGCCAACCGGTTCGGCGTCGAGCTGATGAAGCTCCTGCCGGAGCTGGCCGCCGAACTCGATACGGTCTCCTTCATCCCCGGCGCCCCCAAGGTCGCCCTCGTTCATAACCCCACCGAGCTTTACGCCTCAGGGGCGGGCTTTGGCAAGCCGCCGTCGCGCCGTCGCAGAGGTTCGGCGCGCGCCGCCGCCGAAACCCCCACGGCCGATGAGGCGAGCGAGGCGCCCGCGGCCGCCTCGGGGGCGCTCGCCTGGCTCCGCCAGCGCCTCCCGGCGAGCGGCAATCACCTGATCGTGATCGCGCTCGAGGATGAGGCCGAAGGGCGCGAGGTCAACGACCGTCACCCGCTGATGGAACTCTTCGCCGGGATAGGCCACGTCCAGCCGTTCCGGGACAAGAAGGCCTTCTGGCGCCTCGAAGAGGCCATCCTGAACCGGGACGCGGCCGGCTGTCTGGCCGCCATCGACGATCTCTGGAAGCCCGGCAAGGGCGATCAGAGCGTCTATAGCGGCGTGGCGCGTTGTTTTCGCTTCATGCTGCAAGCCGGGATCGCTCGCGAGAAGCGCCTGGGGGAGGCTTCGCTCCAGATCGATCGCTATCTGCCGGGGCCGTCCAACCTTTCGCTGGCTCGGGCCTCGGATTTCGTCCGGCGCAAGTACATCTCCCGCCCGGCGCCGTATCGCGCCACGGCGCTCCTGGAGGCTTACCTCAAGCTGCTCGAGGTCTATCGCGCGCTGCGGCCGCGCCCGAGTGACCTTTACGTCCCGGAGGCGCGGGCCCTTCTGGAGCGGCTCCTGCTCGAGCTGATGGCCTCGCCCCGGCCGGGGAGCCGATAGGGCCGCTCGACCCCCCCGCCGGCGCTACTTGAGCAGCGGCGCAAAGACGAGCGAGATCACGCACATCAGCTTGATGAGGATGTTGATGGAGGGGCCGACGGTGTCCTTGAGGGGATCGCCCACGGTATCCGCCACGACGGCGGCTTTGTGCGCGTCGGACCCCTTGCCGCCGTAGTGCCCCTCTTCGATGAACTTCTTGGCGTTATCCATCGCGCCGCCGCTGTTGGCCATCTGAATGCCGATCATCACGCCGGAGATGATCGCCCCGACCAGCACGCCCGTGAGCGTCTCCTTCCCCAGAACAAAGCCGACGACCAGCGGCGTGGCGATCGCCAGCGACCCCGGCAGGAGCATCCCCCGAATGGCCCCGTCCGTGGCGATCGAGACGCATCGGGCGTAATCCGGGCGCGCGCGGCCCTCCATGATCCCGGGCGTCTCGCGCAGTTGCCGGCGAACCTCGTTGATCATGGCGAAGGCCGAACGGGTGACGGCCCGGAAGAGCGTCGAACAGAAGAAGTACGGGAACATCCCCCCGAGCAGGAGCCCGACGAGCACCTGGGGGTCGCTCAGATCGGCCGTCTGAACCCCGGCCACCTTCATATAGGCGATCAGGAGCCCGAGGGCCGCAAAGGCCGCCGAGCCGATGGCGAACCCCTTGCCGATCGCCGCCGTCGTGTTCCCCACGGCGTCCAGATTGTCGGTGATCTCGCGAACGGATCGATCCAGCCGGCTCATCTCGGCGATCCCGCCGGCGTTGTCCGCGATCGGGCCGTAGGAATCGACCGAGACGATGATCCCCGTCGTGGCGAGCATCCCGAAGGCCGCCAGCGCCACGCCGTAGAAACCCGCCTGCTGATAAGCCAACATGATCGCGAACCCCAGGACGAGGGCCGGAACTGTGCACGACGCCATGCCGACGGCGAGCCCCTCGGTGATGGCCAGGGCCGGGCCGCTTTGGGCGTTGTCGGCGATCCGTCGCGTCGGGCGGAACTTCGACGACGTGTAGAACTCCGACATGAAGCCGACGATCGCGCCGGCCACCACGCCGACCACCGTGGACCAGAAGATGCCGAGCTGGGCGTAGGTCCTCCCCCCTTCCTCAAAATCCGAACCGAAGAGCCGGACGACGACGAACGTCCCGGCGGCGGTCAGCCCCGCGGCAACGTAGGTCCCGTTCATCAGCGCCGCCTGAGGGTTCTGACCCGCGAAGAGCCGCACGAAGAAAATGCCGCAGATCGAGGCGACGATCCCCACCGAGGCGATCATGAACGGCAGGAGATTCATGTTGGCGCGGGCGGCGTCGGCGTCGGCGGCTCCCGTAAAGAGCAGGCTCGCCGAGGAGATCGCCACGGCGGCCACCATCGCCTCGACGTAGGACTCCATCAGGTCCGACCCCAGGCCGGCCACGTCGCCGACGTTGTCGCCCACGTTATCGGCGATCGTCGCCGCGTTGCGCGGGTCGTCCTCCGGGATGCCCGCCTCCACCTTGCCGACGAGATCGGCCCCCATGTCCGCCCCCTTGGTATATATGCCGCCGCCGGACCGCGCAAAGAGCGCCACCAACGAGGCCCCCATCGCGTAGCCGTTGACGATGCTCGTCTCCCCCTTGCTGAGAAAGTAAACGACCACCAGCCCCAGCAACGCCACGCCGACCACACCCATCCCCATGACGCCTCCCCCGGTGATGGCGACGCTGAGCGCTCCCTTGACGCCGCCATCAACGGCCGCCTGCGTCGTCCGCGCGTTGGACCGCGTGGCGATGCTCATGCCGATATAGCCCGCCGTCGCCGAGGCCACGGCGCCGAAAGCAAAGGCGGCGGCGGTCCGCCAGCCCAGCTCGACCTCCGGGTTCAACTGATTGAGCACCAGAAAGACGACGACCATCCCGGCCACGAAAAGGCTGATATAGAAATACTCGCGCCGGAGAAAGGCCCGCGCCCCCGTCTGGATGGCTTCGGAGATTTCGATCATCGTGGCGTTGCCGCGCGGCCGTCGCGTCACGTCGGCCGCCAACCAGGCGACAAACGCCAGGGCCAGCAGGCTGGCCGTCAAGGGAATGGCAATCATGGGTGAACACCTGCCTGACCCCCTGAGGCCCGTGGTGGGGCCGGGGGCGTGATAGATGCGGCCCTCGGCGGGGTGGAGCCGAGGCGCCGTCCGCCGGCGTCGGGCTCGGCCGGCAGGCGCGCCGGTCTCCGGGGAGCCGCCGAGAGGATCGCCCGCCCCCCGCGGCCGAACCTTCGGGCCCACCGTCGCGCGCGCCTAGCCTGGGCCCGGACAAGCCCGACACTTTAGCAACGCCGCCGCCGTTGGCAACGGCAAACTGATCGACCTTTCCCCTCGGCGCCGTGGACTCCTTTCTGAAGTCCGGAAGGCCTGGTGAAGCCGAAGCCGATGGGAAACCCACTCCACGCGCCGCCCGACCTTGCGGGCCGGCGCGGTCTATTGACGACGCGGCCGCACACGCGTATAAACCGCTCGACGCCCATGTTGAATCCCCTCAGCCCCGGCCTCCGTCAGGGTCCCCTCTTGGGGGCGGCGCTCGTGGCGCTCGTCGGAGCCGCGCGCGCGCAGCCGCGGACCGAGGAGCCGCTCTTCAAGCCCGCGCCGGGCTCCCCGATCGCCGTGGCGGGCTATCCGGGGAACATCGCCCTCGGCGACGTAAATCAGGATGGAAAACCTGACCTCGTGGTGGCGAGCGGGCCCGGCTTTACCGTGCTGCTGGGTCAGGGCGACGGGGGGTTCAGCCTCGCCCCGGGCAGCCCGGTCCAAGTTCCCGCCCGGCCCAACGAGATGGTGCTGCGGGACCTCAACGGCGATGGCCGAATGGATCTGGCGCTCGCCGACCACAACAGCTACGCCGTGACGCTCCTCTGGGGGGACGGCCACGGCGGCTTCGCCCCGGCGGATGAGCCGCCGGTGATCATGAAGGCGGGCGAGCGGCCGCACACCCATGGCCTCGACGCCGGCGATCTCAACGGCGACGGCCATCTCGATCTCGTCACCGTCAACAGCGAGGACAGTGACGTCTCGGTCGCCTTCGGCGATGGCCGAGGCGGCTTTACGCCCGCCGCTTCCTCATTCGCCGTCGGCGCCCAGCCCTATCCGGCCACCCTCGCCGACTTGAACGGCGACGGCCATCTCGACATCATCGCCACGAGCACGTCGCGCCGGACGCCGGAAGCAGAAGCCTCGACGCGCGCGTTGACGCTCTTGCTCGGCGACGGGCAAGGCCGGTTTCGCAACGGCCGCATCCCGCTCCGGACGGTCCTCCCCTGGTTCGTGGCCGTGGCCGATATGAACGGCGACGGGAGCCCGGACCTCGCGGCGACGCACGCCGAACGCAACGAGTTGACGATCCTGCTCGGCGACGGCCGGGGCGGCTTCACCGAAACGCCCGCCTCACCGATCGATCTGGGTCGTTCGGCCTGGCGCATGGCCGTGACCGACGTGAACGGCGACGGCAAAGCCGACGTTGTCGCCGCGGCGGGCGACGGCCTGATCGTCCTGCTCGGCGGCGGACAAGGGGACTTCCAGCCCGCCCCGGGTTCCCCCTTCGCCTGCGGCAAGGGAACGTGGCAACTCGCCGTCGGCGACCTGAACGCCGACGGCCGCGCCGACGTCGCCGTGACCAACCTCGAGGCCGACACGGTCACGGTGTTGCTGGCGCGATAAGCGCCGCGCGCCTCGGCGTGGCGATCGGCGCGCGACGGGCAGAGCGGAGGCCGCAGCTTGCAATAACCCCGTTCTCCAGCGCGTCGTATGCGTACCGGAGGGACGAGCCGCGGCAGGTTCTAATGATTCTCTCGGTAAAACCAGGCCTTGAGTAACTCGCACGCCACGACGTAAAGCGCCGTCACGCCGACCAGAGCCACGATCAGGCCAGGCGGGGGCGGGATAAAACCCAGCGCGCTCGCCCGCGGCAGATACGGAATCGCCAGGGTCCCGGGGATCAAAACGACCGTCGAAATCAGCAACAGACGCCCGGGGCGGCTGCGAAAAGCGGGCCGGCGCGTCCGGATGACGAGGGCGACGGCCAACTCCGTCAGCAGCGACTCGACAAACCACCCCGTCCGGAACGTCGCCGCCTCGGCCCGGAACCCTCCCAGGAGCAGCACAAACGTCACCAGGTCGAACGTCGAGCTCAAAAGCCCGAACTCGACCATGAATCGGCCGATGAACTTCGGTTCCCAGCGCCGGGGACGCTCCACCAGCTCCGGATCGACGGCGTCCCCGGCTAGACCGATCGCCGGAATGTCGGAGATGAAATTGTTGAGGAGAATCTGACCGGGCAGAAGCGGCAGGAACGGCAGAAAGAGCGAGGCCGCCGCCATGCTCGCCATGTTGCCCACGTTGGCGCTCGTCGTCGTCAGCACGTACTTGAGCGTGTTGGCGAACGTCTTGCGTCCTTCCTCGATGCCCCGTCGGATCACGTCCAGATGCCGTTCCAGAAGCACGAAATCGGCCGCCTCGCGGGCCACGTCGACCGCGTGCTCGACGGAGAGCGAAGCGTCGGCGGCATGCATCGCCGGGGCGTCGTTCACGCCGTCGCCGAGAAAGCCGACCACATGACCCATCTTCTTGAGCGCCCGGATGATCCGTTCCTTCTGGTTCGGATCGACCTCGGCGAAGACGTCCGTCCGCTCGGCGGCGTGCCAGAGCGCCTCGTCGTGAAGCTCCTCCAGCGCCGCCCCGGTCAGCACCCGCTCGGCGCGGAGGCCCACCCGCCCGGCGACGTGGCGGGCCACGCGTTCGCTATCGCCGGTGATGAGCTTGACCGCGACCCCCAGCCGCCCCAGAGCCGCCAGCGCCTCGCTCACCCCCTCCTTCGGGCTGTCAAGAAAGGTGAGGAACCCGGCCAAGGCCAGTTGGCGCTCGTCCTGGCGGCCGTAACCCTCGCGGTCCGGCGCCTCCCCGACCGCGACGGCCAGGACGCGGACGCCGCCACCGGTCCAGCCGTCATAGAGCGCCTCGAGGGCCGCCCGACGATCGGCGTCGAGCGGCGAGCCGTCGGCGAGTCGATCGCACACCTCGAGCACCCGGTGAAAAACGCCCTTGGAGATGAGCCGGACTCCGCCGGCGTCTTCGACGACCACGCTGACGCGCTTGCGGAGGAAATCGAAGGGGATCTCGGCCCGTTTTCGCCGGCCGGTCAGGTCCGGCGTCCGAGCCAGCATGATGGCTTCGTCCAGCGGGCTGGGAAATCCGGTCTCCAGCGCCGCGTTCAGCGCCGCCAGCTCCAGCGCCGCTTCGGACTCATGCCCGAACGGATCATAGGCCCCCTCCAGCTGAACCACGCCCTCGGTCAACGTACCCGTCTTGTCCGTGCAAAGGATATCCATGCTCCCCAGGTTCTCGATCGCATTGAGGCGGCGCACGAGGACGCCGTGGCGGGCCATGAACTCGGCTCCGCGCGCCAAGTTCACCCCCAGGATCGCCGGCAAGAGCTCCGGACTGAGCCCCACCGCCAGAGCCACGGAAAACAGAAGCGTCTCCACCGGGGGTCGGCCGCGGAACACGTGCGCCACAAAGACCAGAAGCACCAGGATCAGCATCCCTCGCAGGAGCAAGTGACCGAATTGCCGCAACCCCCGGTCGAACTCCGTCTCCGGGGGACGCCGCGCAAGCCGATGGGCGATCGCGCCAAAGGCCGTCGTGGCCCCGGTGGCGACGACGAGACATCGGGCCATCCCGCTTCGGACGTTCGTCCCCCCGAAGACGCAGTTGGTCCGCCGGGCCAGCGGCGTGGCCGTGGGTCGCGGCCCCGGCTCCTTCTCCACCGGGAAACTCTCCCCCGTCAGGACCGCCTCGTTCACGTAGCATGCGCTGGCTTCGAGGACCACCGCGTCGGCCGGGACGAGGCTGCCCGCCGCCAGAAGGATCACGTCGCCGGGAACCACCTCCTCCGCCGGGAGGGAACGGGGCTGGCCGTCCCGGAAGAGGGTGACGCGCGTTTTGACCCGCTCCCGCAGGGCCGCCACGGCCGTCTCCGCCCGATACTCCCGAACGAAGCCGATCCCCGCTGAGGCCGCGACGATCGAAAACACGATCACCGCGTCGGCCCATTCGCCGACGAGCGCCGCCACGCCGGCCGCGAACACCAGAAGCAGCAGCAACGGACTGCGAAGCTGATCCCACAAGACCGCCGGCCACGCCGCTTCCCGCTCACGGGCGATCGCGTTCGGGCCGTGGCTTTTCAGCCGCTCGGCGGCCTCGACTGAGGTCAGCCCTTCCGGCCCGGCCTTGAGCCCCTGAAACAACTCCTCCGGCTTCAAGGCCCAATAGGCTTCAACCACCGCCGGCCCGGCGCGGCCCCGTTTGCACGCCACAGCGGCTTTCTCCTTCTGAGGGTCACTGAAGCGGCCTGACGGATTGGCGATCACCTGCGGCGCCAAGCGCCGTCAGGTGCATCGCCTTGTTAGAAGGCGCGGCCCCATGGAAACCGGGCAAGCTATAACCCCATCAACCGTCTGGCCTCCTGAATGTCGATCTTCGCTCTTGCACCGTGCTTCCCGAGCAAATGGAGAAGGTTGGCGCCGTTCAGAAGAGTCAGGGGCTTGTCCTTCGCAAAGCCGTAGGCATCTGGGCCGTAGTCAGATGTCGTCGCGAGGATCCCCTTTGTGGCACCCTCATTCACTACGGTGCCATAGAGGTCTCGAACTGCCGCCACCCCAACCGTATTCGTGTACCGCTTGGCCTGAATCACGATTTTCCCACCCCGAATCGGGTCCGGATCGAACGCGATCGCGTCCACGCCACCATCTCTGCTGGCCTGCGTCACCTTCACCTCGCCTCCAGAGGCGCTGAACTCGCGCTCGAACAGCTCCCGGATAAGGTGCTCGAAGTCCTCCCAGTCCATAGCGGCCAAGTTGACTGAGTCATCGAGGGTGCTTGCGATCTCCCTCGCCGAAACGAAGCGGCCATCGTCCCGGCGCATCTGCAGGATGGGTGCCACGGGAGTGAGGCTGTGGAGTTTCGAACTTCCCACGCCTTTGAGCGCTTTGAAGCACGCTTTCGGATCCACTTGTGCGAGATTGACCGCGACGAATTCGTCCTTGTTGGCCTGGAGGGACAGGATACACGCCGTAGTCTTGTGGCCACTGGCTGGATCTACTGAGGTGACTCGACCATTGAAGACGACCGCCTCAAGGGCGCCGACCGAATCCGCTTCGAACAACTCGTGAACGGTGCGGAGGACGATCTGGTACACAACGGCATCGTAGATCTTCTTGAGCTGGGCGTCCGACAGAAGCTTCTCCGTGAACTCATCCCGCGACTGCACGTAACGAACCTCTGACAAGCGGGGAATCTGTTCAAGCGACGGCAGACTGTACTCAACAACAAGAATCCCGTTCTCGCCGTTATAGTCCAGATCCCACTCCTGTGGCATCCAGTCTGGATACTCGGAGTTGGACAGCACCAAGTCGAAGTAGTCGAGAATGGCGTCCGGATTGCGCGATTCATAAGCTGCGCGCTTCTGATCTACCGCCGTGTTCGAGTCGGCCTGCGCGGACATGTAGGCGTTACGGCGCCCTTCCCACTCGATGACAAGAGCAGCCAGCCGCGCTTCTCGATTCCGTTGCTCTTCCCCCCGGTGGTCCATCTCCTGCTGCCAGGCTACACGGGCCGCTTCATAACGTCGCGCTGCATCGGCGATCTTTCTCTCCCGGCGTGAGGAGAGCAATCGGTCCAGCAATGTGATATCCGGCCTGTAGCGTGCCCGATCCGGTTCACGCGGCGGCGGGCCCGAGGCGGGCTCCCGCTTCGGCGGAGGCTCTGGGAAGTCGCTTCGGTCCTTCAGACTCTCCCAGTCGATCGTGTCATCCACTTCGAGAGCGTGAGCCAGGATGGCGTTAAGGGCCATGAGTTCAGCCCGGGCCTCACTCGTGCGTTCGGCGGCGAGCGTCTTCTGGGCATCTAGGTGTTCCTTCCTCCGGGTGTTCTCCCTCCGGATCGCCTCGCGTTCCTGTTTCGCCTCCCACTTCTCTGCCCAGTCTCTCACCAGAAGCCGCGCCTTCCGTTCAACGATTGCCACGTCCTTGCCTGTGATGACGCGGTGCCTGTTCAGCCCGTCATGCCCGACCTCCAGTCGATAGGTGGGCGCACCTTGACGTGGGTACGACACCTCCAAGTTGCTGACGCGTGTGTCCATCGGTCACTTCTCTAAGCTCGGCCGGTGTCAGTCTGTGAGCGCCTTCTAACGCCCCGGTTCAGCGGCGGCGCGCAGCGCCGTCCGCTGCAACCGGTTGTTATGCGACCCATCGGTGCCCTATGCCGAGAATACCTTTCCTGAGACCAGAATCTGCCCGGCATGGTCTTGTCTCCACTTGTTCGAGATCCCAAGCTGGTACTTGATCGTCTTCGTTGGCGAGACGCCGAAGATGCTGTTGATCTCAGCGCCCGTTGCCAATACCAGAACCGTGACCCTGTGTTCCGGCGGCGGGGCGAGAGCGATCAAGTAGCGGATATCGCAGACCCGCGAGCGTGCCTTCTCGTTCCAACGCGTCTCGATGATGTTCTCCGCGCCCGGATGGTGGTGGCCGAAGTCAATGGTCACGGACTTTCCGGTGTGATGCTTCACTTCGAGCAACTGGTGTCGCAGATCGGGGAAGAGCCCTGCGCCCGGGGGGTAGTGGTAGCCCAGACGCTTGGCCACCTCGAACTCGAACCAGTGACCCTTCGGGCGAACCTCCAAGATGCGCCCGCCGTCATCCCGGGGCGCGTCGACTCCCATGAGCGGTTTGAGAAGAATCGCGATCTCCTCCAGCGTAAAGAGCAGATCCGGATCGGCTGGAGCATTTGCCAGCGGGTCGCCGTCTCCAAGGTCGAGCGTGTGAATGCGCTCCCGCTTCTCGTGAGCGCGATCGAGGGCCTTCGACGCCCGCGTCACAGTAAACCTCCGTTGCGGTCGAGTCCAAACGCTTCGTAAACCAAAGAATCCATGGTTTCTTCAAGTTGCCTAACCTGATCCGCAGCACCTGTACGTGCTGCCTTCACCATCTCCCTAGCAAGCGACCCGATGCGGCGCGCGATGTGGGTACTCTCGTCCGGGAGCGGATACTTGCCCACGTACTGAGTGATGTAGCGTCGCCGTCCGGAGTAGAGCCTGTTGCTGAAGGCGGCGTCATGAAAGCGCGTCATGAGGCCCGAGTTCGCGACACCTAAGATCAGGTACAGTATCTCCTCGGCTACCCCTGGTCGAAGCGTCATCCAGTAGCAGTCGCCGTTCACAAGGCAATTGTCTTCGACGAGACAAAACCTTGGGTCAGGACTAATATCGGGGAACACGATCTTGGGGGACGCCCACGCAGCTGGGTCCTGTGGAACCCACACCTCGTACCAGTTTCGGCCGGCCTCGATCACGTACCGCCTGGCTGCTAGACGGGATCGGAAGTCTTCGAGATACGCACGGCTCCGCGGATAGTGTTCGAGGTCAACGACACGTTTGGCTCCGCCAACCACGAAATGAGGGTACAAAACCCGCGCGCTGGGCGCATGCCGGCGCGGCATCGCCCAACGATGAGCATCCTCATGGCGGAGCAACGGCCGGAGCAGTTCGACCTCCGGACTTCGCTCCGCAGGCAGTCCAGTCCAGTCCTCGCGGATAAAAACGTCATCAGCCGTGGTCTTGATCCCGACTCTGACATGCGCAACTTCTTCTATCGTTCGGTGGGATCTCTCTCGGAGGCGTTCCACCAAGTTAGACTCGTGAGGGGATAGCAATGCCCACACGTGGCTTGCTCCGGGAGAGAGAGGAAACTTCCCACGAGTGATGGCGAATCGCCCTCCAGGTACCTGAACAAGACCTTCATCCCCTGCGGCCACAGCCTCCACAATACTGCCTCTGTCAGGCGTGACATCTCCCCCCGATGCTATCCCATGCGCCTGTGCGTAGACCCGGGTAAATGGGACGAGGTACGGGTCTGGCGAGCGACGACCACCGGGCCGTCGACCGACTAGCACCGCGGGAAGGACAGCCGCTTCGAAGAGCTTCGTATCTCCAAGGTCGATTAGCTCGAGGACTTCGAGATTATCGCTAAGAAAGGCACGAATGGCCTTTCCGGCCAGAGTGCTCATGAACCGGTTAGACGTGATGATGCCAAGGACTCCACCGCGGCGTAACGAATGAGTTATCGCGCGAATGAAGGCATGATAGAGGTCAAGACGACCGGAAAGACCGAAACGATTCGCAAGCTGCTGGGCTCGCGCAGCGCCGAGAACCTGAGTGCGTACGTATGGGGGATTGGCGATGACGACATCAAAGTCGCCGCAAAGCCTTCCTGTTGTCGCGTGGCTCGACCACAAATCACGCTGAGGTTCGAACCCTGCGGCAAGCTCCAGAAAGTCCCCGGCCATGAGTTCGACCAGACCGTCCTCGGCCTTCTCGAAGGCCCGTCCCGCCTCGGCGAGTGCCTTGGGGTCCGCTTCGACGCCGACTGCGTGGCAGTTGTCGAAACCTCTTTGCCGCAGCGCGTCAATCGCGGCGTGCAGGAGTCCTCCGTCACCGCACGCCGGGTCGAGAACTCGAATCTCCCGGGCGGAAGACGGTTCAAGATGCTCGACGATCTTGTCGGCAAGAAGGTGAGCCAACGCTGGCGGCGTGTAGTGCGCCCCCATACGCTTGCGCTCGGATCTGGCTGAGGTGGCGTGATCCATTCTCGTCATCGTAACATCAGGTCTCGCGCTTCGTTGGTCACATAACTATTGATTATATGGTTTCCACATAACACCCCGTAGGCCACGTTCCGGCGGC
>CAYXAU010000005.1:0-31222 GCA_964463045.1 uncultured Candidatus Sumerlaeota bacterium
AAGTGACGTTATCGCCTTTCTGTCGCACCTTGCCGAGCGGCTATATTGGGAGAACGATCTTAGCAACGTCACGTGGGCTCTATGTCACGCTAATCCGAACTTCGCCGCCGCTGATGCCGAGCGTTAGCCGGCGCTGCCGATTGCTTCACGGCATTGAGGAACTCTCGATGCGATACGTTTTCTGCACGATGGTTGTCCTCGCGTTGATTCTGCCGGCGAAATCGGCGGCGCAAACCCCGGTCATCGACTACCACCAGCATCTGTTCAGTCCGGCCGCCGCGGCGCTCGTGACGGGTGATCCGAACTCCCAGGGGATCAGTGCGCGCGACCTCATCGCCTTGCTCGATTCCGCGGGCATTCAACACGCAATCGTGCTGTCGGTCGCGTACACTTGGGGCAAGGCGAGCCGCGCGCCGGTCGATAACGAATACGAGCGCGTCAAGGAGGAGAACGACTGGACGGCGCGTCAGGTGCAGCAGTATCCGGACCGGCTCCGCGGGTTCTGCAGCTTCAACCCGCTCAAGCCCTACGCATTCGAAGAGCTGGCGCGCTGCAGCAAAGAGCCGCAACTTCAGCAGGGGCTGAAACTGCACTTCGGCAACTCCGACGTCGATCTCGACAACCCCGCCAACGTCGCGCGGGTCCGGGAGGTCTTCGCGGCGGCGAACGGCTATCGGATGACCATCGTGGTGCACATGCGGACCTCGTTGGACAACCAGCGGAATTATGGCGCCGACCAGGCACGCGTCTTTCTCGACGAGCTCCTACCGGCCGCGCCCGACGTGCCGTTGCAGATAGCCCATCTTGCCGGAGCGGGCGGTTTTGAGCCGGAGACGGCCTCCGCCTTGAGCGTCTTCACGGAGGCGATCGCCGGACATGATCCGCGCATGAAGAACGTGTGGTTCGACGCGACAGCGGTGGTCCGGCCGGGAATGTCATCAGATGAGCTACAGCAAATCACGGCCCGCATCCGCCAGATCGGCGTCCAGCGCCTGCTCTACGGCTCGGATGCCGCCGCGAACCCTTTCACCTACCCGCGCGTAGGGTGGCGGCTGTTCCAACGACTTCCGCTGAGCCAGGCTGAGTTCCACGTCATCGCGGCGAACGTCACGCCGTACATGCGGGACCTCGCTCGTCGGTAGCATTGCGGCCCGCCCCGCTGAGCACCACCGTTCGCGCGGCAACAAGTGGACGACCCCAGCGGGTCCATCATAACTGATGACAGAGAGCAAGGGTTGGGGGATCAGGCCGACGCCCGTCAGGGTTGCGGCCGCGCGGCGAGGTTGTCGGCGGCCTCATCGCGCCAGAACTGGGCGCCTGCCTGCGGGGCTTTGCCTGGCGCGGGCGCGGGCCCGCGCCGGTGGAGCCGGCGCTTGCCCTCCGGCGGGGCTTCTGCCACGATAAGCCCGGTTGATCCGGCCCTCGAATCGGCTAAGCGGCTTTCGGAGCACGACGGGGAAGACGATGCCCCTGGACGGCGCCCCTCGACGATGGCTCGGCCCGGTCCTGACGCTCGCCGCGGCCCTGACGGCCCCGACGGCGCCGGCGGCGGCGCGCATCGGCATCGAGCGCGTCCAGGTCTTCAACTACCTCCATCGCTCCCCTTCCGGCGAACGCGGCTATCTCTTCGCCAAGATCACGGCCACCAACGGCGCGGTCGGCTGGGGCGAGGGCCGGACGCTCGGCCAGACCGAGGCCGACGCCCTCGCCCGGCGCATCCTGGCCCTCGGCTCGGCGATCGAGCGGGCCCCCGTCGAGGAGATCGACCGCCTGCTGGACCTCCTCTGGTATGGCTCCGGCTACACGCTCGACGGGTTGCAGGCCGCCGCCGTGAGCGCCCTCGATGGGGCGCTCCATGACCTGAACGGCAAACTCCAAGGTCGCCCGGTTTACGAGCTCTTGGGCGGCGCCGTGCGGGATCGCATCCCCGTCTATCACGCCAACGTCGAGGGCAATCCCGCCGAGGTTCACTCCGTGGAACGGCTCGTCGAGCTGGCCCGCGGGGCCGTCGCCCAGGGTTTTGGCGCGATCAAATGGGACCCCTTCATCCTGGCCTACGTCGTCGGCAACGAGCTGACGCCCGCCGAGCGGAGCGAGGCGGTGGCGCGGACCCGCCTGCCGCCCGAGGACGTCCCGTTGGATCAGATCGCCGAGCAGTTCCGTCGCGTGCGCGAGGCCGTCGGCCCCGAGGTGCAGCTCGTCGTTGAGGCGCACGGCCGCCTGAGCCCCGAGGCCGCCCTGGCCGTCGGGGAGCGCCTGGCCCCGATCGGCATCGCCTTCTTCGATTCGCCGGTCAACCACTTCGACGTCGAAGGGACGGCGCGCGTGAGCCGCCGGCTCCGTTTTCCCGTCGCCCAGGGGGACGTGCTTTTCCGCGTCGAGGGTTTCCGCGGCCTGATCATGACCGGCGCGAGCGGGATTCTCCGGCCCGAGGTGGCCCACTGCGGCGGGATTCGCGAGGCGCTGCGGATCGCGGCGCTCGCCGCCGAGCACGGCCTTCAGATCGCCCCGTTCCGCACCGGCGGGCCCGTCAGCGCCGCCATGGCCCTCCACGTGGCCGCCGTGATCCCCAACCTCCTGATGCTGGACTATCTGCCCGAACGGGACCGGGCCCTGGAAGCCGAACTGCTCTACCAGCCGATCTTTGATTTCGCCGAGGGGACGCTCGGCCTGATCCCAGGGCCGGGCCTCGGCGTTCAGCTCCGCCAAGACGCCCTGACGGAGATCGGAGGCGAATGACCCCCCCGGAGCGGGCGGCTCGCCCCCACCAGACTCAACCAAGGAGAGCCCCAGGATGACCGTCGCCACCGCTGATGTGCTGCACGTGGAGGTGGCCCATCGGGTCGCCACGCTCACGTTCAACCGGCCGGAAAAGCTCAACGCGCTCAGCACCGAACTCATTCAAGCCTCGATTCTCCATCTGAAGGCCTGGGCCCTCGACCCGGAGGTCGGGGCCGTGATCGTTACCGGGGCCGGGCGGGCCTTCTGCGCCGGCGGGGACGTTTCGCAGATGGCCTCGGCGACCGGGTCGACCTTCGAGCAGCGCCTGGACACGCTCCGGGCCGGCCAGGAACTCTCCTGGCTGCTCTATGCCATCCCCAAGCTCACGATCGCCGCCGTCAACGGTTACGCCATGGGGGCCGGGCTCGGGATCGCCCTCTCGTGCGATCTGCGGATCGCCGCCGAGGGCGCCCGGTTCGGGACGGCCTATGCGCAGGTCGGGTTCGGCGGCGATTACGGCATCAGTTGGCAATTGACGCGGCTGCTTGGTCCGGCCAAAGCGAAGGAGCTGTTTATCCTCGGCGACGTGATCGACGCCGCCGAGGCCCTCCGGATCGGGCTCGTCAACCGCCTCTATCCGCCCGAGACGCTCCTGACCGAGGTCCGCGCCCTCGCCGAGCGCGTCGCGGCGGGCCCGCTCGTCAGCTTCCGTTACATGAAAGAGAACGTGAACCTCGCCATGACGTCGGATTTCCGCTCCATGCTGGACCGCGAGGCGATGACGCACCTGCGCTGCGGCGAGACCGAGGACCACCGGGAGGGGGTCGCCGCCTTCAAGGAGAAGCGGCCCCCCCGATTCCAGGGCCGCTGAATTCGCTTTCACGCACCCGCGTAGGCCAGGGCCCAGAAACCGTTGGCCCGGCCGAGGCTCTCGCCGGGCTTGACGAGCAGATCGCTCTGGGCGGCGGCCAGCCACTTGTCGCGAGCGGCGACGATCGCCGTCGCCTCCAACGCCTCCAATTGCCGGCTGAGCCGCGCTCCGCGGTCCTCCCACAGGCAGCCCTGCGCCCGGACCAGACCGGGGCAGAAGCGCGTAACCCCGGTTCGGACGTCGCCGGCGGCGGCCAGGTCGCTCCACCAGGCGGCCTCGACGGCTTCCTCCGCCGGGCGGCTGATCCGTCCAAAGGGCCGCGACCACCGGAGCGAGGGCTGAGGCTCGCTGCGAGGCCGAAAGCGGCTTTCGAGGAGAAAGGCCCAGAGGCGCGCGAGCGAGCGCGCCCGTTCGGCCACGGGTTCGAGCCCGCCGCCGAGCCGAGAGGCGTCCACGGCCGCCACGAAATCGTATCGATCGCCGGGCCAGGCGCCCGAGGGGAGCTTCTCCAGCCGGAAGTTGGGCGGGGCGGGGGTGGGAGCCGCTTCGTCCTCGGCCAGGGAACAGGGGTCCCAGCGCGCCGCGAGGAATTGGACGTCCGGGAATTCGACGGCGAGCGCCAGCTCCGGCAACGCCGAACCCTCCCCGACGCTCATGAACGTCCGGATGCCATCGCAGGCGGCGAAGGCGGCCCGTAAGTGAACGTGGCGCATCAAGGCGCCGCCTCGGGCCGAAAGCAGTCGATTGCAGACTTGGCTCAGGGCCGGCTCGGTCGGCCGCGCGCCGGCGCTTCCCCCTGGAAGGGTTGGGTAGAAGACCGGGGGAGGGAACGCCGTCTCGACGGCGTGGAGGAGTGTCGGCCAGGCGTTGAACGGCCGCAGCCGGACGAAAACCACAATCCCCTTGAAGACGGGGCGGCCGAACTCGACGGCGGGCTTTTTGGCGTGGCGCGTCGGGTCGTATTTGTGTTGATCCGGCGGCGAGCTGAGCGGATGGAGGAAGGGGTCCTGAGCGTTCGCAGTCGGGCCGACGAGCAGCAGCTTGTAATGATGAAGGCCCGCCCCGTGCAGGCTATCGACCAGATCGCCGCTCGTCAGGTGGCACCGGTGACCGACCCAATCCGAGTAGAAGAACTTGAGCCCGAGCCCGGCCAGATAGTCGTCGGCGTCGAAGCAGGGGCCCCGGATAAACAGAAAATCCGTGGCGACTTCGGCCGCCGAGACGATCGCCCGCCGGACGGCATCCCGATCCGGCAGATGCTCCAGGAAGTGGCTCAGGACGGCGAAACGGACCGACCCGGGCGGCAGGCGCAGCGCGGTGGCGTCCCCCTGAATGCAATCCAATCCCGCGGCGCGGATGCGAGCGACCTTGTGGGGATCGATGTCGATCGCCAGCGCACGGCCGCCGCCCAGCCGTTCTTGCGCAAATCGGATCGAGCCCCCCTCGGAGGCCCCGAGGTCGATGAAGTCGAAGGCCGAGAGGGCGTCTTTGGAGAGGCTCTCGGCTGCCGGAGCAGGCTTTTCCATCGGGTTCTCCCGGTCCGATTCGTCCTCCCATCTTGTCTATCCCGTCCGGGGTGTCAAGATCGTCCACGTTGACCGGCGCGTCCCCGTCGGCCTTCCCTCGGCGCCGGCCCTCGGAGAGATCGCCCTTTCAAAGGCGAAAAAAAAGCGATTGACGTTCGATTTTGTTTCGTCTAGGCTCCTCTCCCGCCGGGGGTCGTGGGAGAGAGACCCCCCGGCGGGTCGCCATGGGAGGGCGCCGGAGATGGATGCGATTTGCCCCGGGGAGCTGATCCACCGCGAGTTGGACGCCCGCGGCTGGTCGGAGCACGATCTGGCCCGCGTCATGGGCCAACCCGTTCACTGCGTCCGGGAATTGATGATCGGCCAGCGACCGATCACGCCGGACCTCGCCCAGCGGCTCTCGATCTCGCTCGGCATGTCCCCGCCCTTGTGGCTTTACCTGGACGCGACCTACCGCCGGGCGCTGATGGTCCTCGGCTGATCGCCCGGGCCGGCAGCCGTTCGCCGCGAGCCACGGGATCCAATCTTGCGCGCGCCGCCGAGGATCGGGGCGCGATTCTCAGGCCCCCCATCCGGCCGCCTCGACTCTTCTGGCTCTCCTTCGCTGCGCGGGGCGATTGCGATACCATAGGCTATCCCACCGGGGGGCATGCCCGCCTGAGGGGCACCGGCGAATTTGATTTCCCGACCATCGATCCCAGCCCTGGGCCGCCATATTCCCAGCGCTCGACCGCCTGAGATCGACATCTCCCCGCCCGGCGGCTCGGCCGGACCCGCGCCCCGGCGCGGCCCTCGGGCTCAGAGGACCGCAGCGGCCCTTCTGGCGTCCGTCCTGGTTCTCGCGGCGTGCTCCGGGGGCGGGACGAACGAGCCGCCGGGGGCGGGTTTTCAAGATGAGCCGGCGCCGGCTCGGCCCGCCACCGAGGCAGACGCCGTCGCGCTGGGGCGCACGCTTCATCAGCGGCTCGTCTGCGACGCCTGCCATTCGCTCGACGGCGCCCCGCTGGCCGGACCGTCCTATCTGGGGATTTACGGCGAGCCCGCGGCGCTGACCGATGGCGGGGCCGTGCTCCGCGACGACGCCTACCTCCGCCGGGCGATCCTCGACCCCTCGGCTGAGATCGTCGCCGGCTACGGCGATACGATGCGCAGTTACGAAGGGGCGCTCACCGAGGATGAGATCGCCGCCCTCATCAGCCTGATCCGGTCGCTCCAGCCGGCAGAGGGACCTTTGACCCATGGGGCCGAATGACGCCTACGACCTGATCGTCGTGGGGACCGGCTTCGGCGGTTCGTTCTTCCTGCATGAGTATCTGCGACGGGCCGCGCCGACCGCGCGCGTCCTCGTGCTGGAACGGGGCCAACGCCACGCCCACGCCTGGCATATCCGTCACTACAAGGAAACCTGGGCCGAGGCCGAGCGCCAGATTCTCAACCGCGCTCCGGCCAAGCCCTGGCGGTTCGAGCTGACCTTCGGCGGCAGCTCCAATTGCTGGTGGGCCTGCACGCCGCGGATGCTGCCGGAGGATTTCGAGCTGCGCCGGCGCTACGGCGTCGGCGAGGATTGGCCGATCGGCTACGACGACCTCGAAGCCTATTACACCCAGGCCGAGGAGCTGATGGCTGTCTCCGGTCCGGACGACGGTTCTCCCTTTCCGCGCAGCCGGCCGTATCCGCAGCCGCCCCATCGGCTGACGGAGCCGGATCGACTGCTCAAGCGCGCCTATCCGGATCAATTCTTCGCCATGCCGTCGGCCCGCGCACGCCGGACGACGCCGGCGGGACGGCCCCGCTGCTGCGCGAGCGGCGTCTGCCACGCCTGCCCCATCGATTCCAAATTCACGATCCTGAACGAGATGGCGGGGCTGTATGAGGACGCGCGCGTCGAACTCCGCCCGAAGGCGACGGTCCAGGCGGTCGAGTTCGCCGGGGACGCGGCCACAGGTGTCCGCTATCTCCAAGCCGGGCGGGAACGGGTCGCTCGCGGGGAGTTGATCGCGCTGGCGGCCAACGGCCTTTTCAATCCGCACATCCTACTGCGATCGGGGCTGGAGCATCCGGCGCTCGGCCGCGGCCTGACCGAACAAACCGGCCTCCACGCGCACGTTCTTCTCGAGGGGGTGAATAATTTCGGCGGGAGCACAAGCCTCACGGGTCACGGCTACATGTTGTACGCCGGGCCGCATCGCGCCCGACGCGCCGGCGCCCTGCTGGAGACCTCCAACATCCCGCATCTACGGCCGCAGCGGGGCCGCTGGTTGCAATATCTGCGCGTGAAGGCCATCTTCGAAGACTTGCGACGGGACGACAATCGCGTTGCCGTCAGCGCCGAGGACCCAACCCGGCCCGAGGTCCACTACGCGGGCCGCTCGGCTTATACCACCGAGGCCATCGGCGCGCTCCGGAGCGATCTCGAACGGGCGCTGGCCCCGCTGCCCATCTCGCGCCTCAAGCTCGACCCTCGACCCAATGACACCGAATCCCATATCATCGGGACGACGGTGATGGGGACCGATCCGGCCCGGAGCGTGGTCGACGCCGACCTGCGGCATCACCGGCTGCGGAACGTCGTCGTCCTGGGGAGCAGTGTCTTTCCGACGGCCGCCCCGGCCAACCCGACGCTGACGATCACGGCGCTCGCCCTGCGCGCCGCGCGCCGGTTGTTTGTCCAGGAACGTTGACAGATGTAACCCTCCTCCCCCATGCATACAAAAACGGCGACGGAGCGATAACCTTGCCGTGGGCGTCGGCGTCGTCCGGATAAGTGACATCATCATGGTATCACAGCGTGATAAGTTAACCATCGCCTTATTTCCCCTCGGCGCGCCCGTGTTCCCTCGGCCGCTTGACCGATGACGTCGGACCTGAAAACGACGCTCTATCTGATTCGACACGGCGAGCCCGCCGAGGCTTATCAGGACCGTTTCTACGGCCAGATGGACGTGCCGCTTTCCGAGCGCGGCCTCGAGCAATCCCGCCGCGTGGCCGAACGGCTGGCCTCGGTCCCGTTTGACGCCGTCTATGCGAGCGATCTCGAACGCGCGGGCCGCCTGGCCACGATGCTGGCGGCGCCGCGCGATCTGCCGGTCCGGCGGCTGACGGTCTTCCGCGAACGTTCGATCGGCGTCATCCAGGGCTGCACGGTCGAGGAGTTCCGCGAGCGGCATCCCGAGGCGTATCGGCAGTGGCGGGCGCATCGGGTGTTTCACCGCGTTGACGGCGGCGAAACGTGGGAGGACCTCTATCGGCGCATCGTCCCCGCCGTCGAAGAGTTGGTGGCCGCCTTTCCCGCCCAACGGATCGCGCTCGTGGGCCACGCCGGACCCATCCGCGTCACGCTGGCGCACTGCCTGGGCATGCCGCTCAGCCGCATCTTTCAAATCCTCCTGGACTATGGCAGCGTCAACGTGATCGAGTTCCCTCAGGGGGAAGCGCCTCGCGTGCGGCTCATCAACGGTTAGCAACCATGGCGACGCCTGAGGTCCAGCCCGACGCCGATCCCGGCGCCTTCGCGCTGGAGGCGGCCCAGCCGAAATCCGCCCTGGGCCCGGTCGGCGCGCACGCCCTCGTCGGCCTCGCCGCCGGCGGGGCCGTCTGGACGCTCGATCACGGACCGCTGGCGACGGCCCTCGGCGGGGCGGCCGCCTCGGCGGCGTTCCTGCACGCCTTCCTGAGGCAACGGGGCTGGCTCGTCGCCGGCGAACTGGGCCTGTGCGTCGCCGCCGGGCGGGTTTTCGGATCAGAGACGGCCGCCGCTTGGCTGCTTGCCTGTGGATCGGCCGGGGCAGGGGCGGCTTGGGTGACGCGCCAGGGAGGGCGCGAGGACGATCAATTCTTTATCCCTCCCCTTGCCGGGGCGGTGGGCGGTTGCGGGGGGCTGGTCGCGTTGGGGTCGGGCGGACCCGTCGGGGCGTGGGGGCTGCTGCTGGAACGCGCCGCGGCCCAGCAGGCCAACTTTGAGGCCTTCCTCAGCCTTCCGGAGAACGAGGCGTTGCGTCGCGACCTCACCGAGCTGGCCGGCTGGGAAACGATCGGGCCGCGGATGGGGCTGATCAGCCTGGCCTCGGGGGTGGCCTTCTGGGCGTTGGCGCTCTGGTTGGCCGGGCGTTGGGCGCGTCGCCGGGCGCTGGGGCCATCGCCGATCGCCGCCTCCGTGGCATTCTTCCGCGTGGGGCCTCAATATACTTTTGTATTGATCGCGGGGCTCGTTTTCGAGATTTTAGCCGTTTGGTCGGGGGAGGAGGGACTGCGTCTCATCGCATATCCGCTCCTGGCCGTCAGCGCCGCCGGGTTTCTGGTGGCTTACGTCGGCGTGGTGATCTATGCGATGGCGCTTCGGCGGGCGGGCCGACCGGCGGGCGGCGGCTGGGGCTTTCTCGCCTTGAGCCTCCTGGCCCTGGGGCTGGCGTTTTACATCGGTCCCGTCGTGGGCTTGGCCGATGTCTGGCTCGACTTCCGCCGGACCCGCTTGATGAAGCTCCTCTGCTCCTGAAACGAGGCGGCGATCGGCGTTTCCCGATCCGGGGCGCTGAGCCGCGCGCCGCCCCCGGCGAACTCAGCCCTCGACGCGCCCCCAAGGGAGAGGAAAAGCCCGATGAAAGTCATTCTGCTGGATCACGTCGAGCATCTGGGCCTGCCCGGTCAGATCGCCAACGTGAAAGACGGTTACTTCCGCAATTACCTGGGCCCGCGACGATTGGCCGTCGAGGCCACGGAGGCCAATCTGCGCGGCCTTCAGGGCAAGCAGCGTAAGCTCAAGGAAGCGGCGGCCCGGATCATCGGCGAGGCGCAGACGCTGGCCGATCAGCTCAAAGGGCGAACGGTCGAGTTCATCATGAAGGTCGCCGAGAGCAATCGCCTTTACGGGTCGGTCGGGCCGGGGGATATCGCCGAGAAGCTGGCCGAGCTCGGCTTCAACATTGAACGCCGTCGAATCGCCTTGCCCGGACCGATTAAAACGACGGGGACGTTCACGGCCACGATTCGCCTGCAACCGACCGTCGCCACGCCGATAACGATCGTCGTCACGGCCGAGGAGCCCCCAGCGTCCGAGGCCGGGCCCGCCCGAGAGACGGAAGCCCAGGCGGAGGCCGCATCCGAAGCCGCAGGACCCGCGACGGGATCGGACGCTCCCTGAACTGGCCGACGCTGCCTTGAGGGGCCGACCCCAGGGCGGGAACGTGGTGTCACGTCTCCGGGTGGCGTCGCAGCTATCATCGCGCCTCACCGGGCGAAGCCGCGCCGGGGGAACTTCCCCCTAGGCAATCGGCGGGCCCGCAGCCATACTGAAGGCTCAGGCGCGGTCGGGCGGAGCGGCGGATGAACATCTTCAAGGGCCTCACGGACAAGCAAATCCTGGCCGTGAGGCAATGCCCGGCGGCCTTCACGTTTTACAAGAAGCAGATCGTCTATCGAGAGGGGGACCCGGCTTACGGGCTGTTCGTCGTCGAGCGGGGACGCGTCGTCGTCTATCGGCGGACCGAACAGGGCCAGGAGATTCTCATGCAGGTCGGCCCGGGCGGCGTCGTCGGCGCCGTCGGGATTTTCCTCGAATCGGGCCGACGCACGACGACCGCCGTCGCCCTGGAGGATTCCTCCCTCATCGGCATTCCCGGCCGGGCTCGCGAACTGTTCGCGCAGATCGACGATCCGCAGGCGGCGGTGACGTTGCTGGAGAACGTGATCTGCATCCTCGGCCAGATGCTCCGGGACAAGGAAAACAAGGAATTGCGGGCGTCGATGGGCGCGACGGCCCCGCTCATGGTCGAGGTCAACCCGCCCCGTTCGGCCCTGGCCACGATCGAGTACGTCCTCCAGCGTCAGGGGACGCTCAAGCGTCTGTTCCGCCATCACACGCTCAAGGCCGCCGAGACGCTCATCACCGAAGGCGAACCCTCCGAGGGGTTTTATTTTGTTCAGAGCGGGGTCGTGGACGTGATCAAGGGCCTGCCGGGGGAAACCGTCCGGCTGCTCAACCGCATGAGCGCCCCGACGATCGTCGGCGAGCTGGGGTTTTTCTCCGGCGAGAAACGCTACGCCAGCGTCCGGGCCCAAACGGACATCGCCTATACGGCCTTCCCCGGCTCGGAGTTCCGCCGGATGAAGAAACGCGAGCCGCGGGAGGCCCTTGAACTGCTCTTTGCCGCCGCCCAGGTGATCGATCATCTCATGATCGAGGCCCTCGGCCCGCCTCGCGGCAATGCCCCGGCTCCGGCGTGACGACCTCGCCGGCCATGGCGGCGCTTCACGATGAACTGGCCCGGTGGATGCAGTCGCGCGCGGGGCAGTTGCTGGAGTTACATCGTCGGCTCGTTCAGGTTCCGTCGGTCAACGCCGGCGACGGCGGCCCCGCCGGCGAGGATGAAGTCGCCCGGGTGGCCGGAAGCTTCCTGACTGAGGCGGGGATCGCCTGGCGCCTCGGCGAAGGCTCCCCGGGACGCGCCAATCTCCTGGCGGCAATCGGCGCGGCGGAGCCCGCCGGACGGACGCTCCTCTTGATGGGCCACGCCGATGTCGTCCCGCCCGGCGATCTCTCCGGCTGGCGATTCCCCCCCTTTTCGGCGCACGTGGCCGAGGGTCGCGTTTGGGGCCGCGGGGCCAACGACTGCAAGATGCTCGTGGCGGCCGAGCTGTTCGCTCTGGCCGCGCTCCAGGCGGCGGGGGCCGTCCGAGGCGCGTGCGTGAGGCTAGCGATCGGGGCCGACGAGGAAGCCGGTGGGCGATGGGGTTTCGGCTGGCTGGCCGAGCATGAGCCTGACTTTCTGCGGGCGGATCTGGCGATCAACGAAGGCGGGGGGGCCTTCATCGGTGTTTCGAACGACGGCGCGCCGATGTTTACGGTCGCCTGCGGAGAGAAGGGGCGCTACGAAGTCGTCTTCGAAGCCGTCGGCCCCGGGACGCACGCGTCGGTCCCGTGGGGGCGGCCCAATCCCTTGCTTCGGATCGCGGCGTTCGCCGAACGACTCGCCGCTCGGACGGCGCGGCCGCGGCGCGGCGCCCCCATTTTCGAAGAGCTGCCCGGCCAACTCGGCCTCAAGGGCGCGGATGAGATTTCGGCGTTTGAGGAGACGATCCAACGCGCCGGGGCGATCTCCCCGGCCCTGCGGAACTCGCTGCTGGCGCAGAGCCGGATGACGCTTGTGCCGACGATGATCACGTCGGGGGACAAGTCCAACGCCGTGCCGACGCGGGCCGAGCTGCGGTGCGACGCGCGAATCCTGCCCCTTCAATCCGAAGCGGAGCTCCGGCAGGAAATCGAAGCCGCTCTGGCCGATTTTCCCGACTTGAAGTTCCGTTTAGAGCCGACGGCCGCCCCGAGCGTTTCGGCATGGGACGCCGAGAGGCGCCAGCTCTTCGAGCGGGCGATCGCCCGCACGCTCGACGACGACGATCCAAAGCCGCGCCCGCCCGGCTGGACCGGCGCCCCCCCGTGCGTCCTGCCGACGTGGTGCGCCGGGTTCACGGATTCGCGGTTCGTCCGGGCTTTGGGGACGCCCGTTTATGGGTTTCAGCTCGTGCATCCTTCGGCCGATCCGGACCGGTTGGCGATCCATTGCGTCGATGAATCGATCGACGTCGGGATGTTGCTCCCCTGCGCGCGGGCGCTGGGACACCTTGCGCTCGAGTTCTTCGAGGCCGCGGGGAGCTAGACCGACGTGACGGACACGTTTCAGATTGTTATTGTGTTATATAACAGCGCCGGTTCTCTGAGCCGAGCCCTCGGCTCGATCGCCCGCCTCGCGCCCCCCTCCGTCCGGACGTGGGTCGTGGATAACGCTTCGACCGACGGCGGCGCCGATCGGGTGGCGCGGGATTATCCCTGGGTCCGGTTGCTGATCAGTCACTATAACCGCGGTTTCGCCGGCGGATGCAATTGGGCCGCGGCGCAGGAGCCCGGGCCGCCCCTCATACTGTTTCTCAACCCCGACGCCGAGCTGACGCCAGGTTGCCTCCAACGCCTGGCCGAGGCGTTTGAACGTCATTCGCGCCTGGGCGTCGCCGGTTGCAAGCTTCTCCGGCCGGATGGCCAATCCCTGCAACACGTGGGGGGCGCCCTACGGCCCAATGCGCTTCCCTATCACCTCGGCGAGGGGGAGCTTGATCGGGGTCAATACCGGGGATTGCGGCCGAGCGAATATGTTCAAGGGGCGGCGCTGGCGGTGCGCCGTTCAGTGTTCGATGCCCTCGGGGGTTTCGACGAGGGTTTTTACCCGGCATATTTCGAGGAGGCCGATTTGTGTTTCCGAGCGCGCCGGGCCGGCTGGGGGGTCGCCGTCGTGTGCGAGGCGGCGGTCATTCACCATCAAGACCCGCGGCGGCAGGTTCAGGATCGGGAGTTTCTTAAAATGTTGTTTCGCGGCCGCGCGCGCTATCTGATCAAGCATTATCGCCCGCGCGATTGGTTGTTGCGTTACCTCCCCGCCGAGGTCCGCTGGTTGCTCTCTCGCCGCTCGAAAACTTATCGCCGCCTCGCGCTCCGTTCCCTCTGGGATGTCTGGACCGGGACGCCCACTCCCCCCGGACGCGACGGGATTCACTCCCCACCGAGCGCGGCAGCGACGGAGCCTACGTCGCAGCCCCTCTACTGAACACGGCTCCGATAGCGACATCGATCTTCTGTATAGATGTGAGCCGCGGAGCCGCTCATCGTGTCCCGCGGGATGGGCGTAGGGGTGGAGGCCGTATGGGGCGGTCGGGATCAGATGAGTAGGGAGGAAGGGGTTCGGCCGGACACGGCGGGACCAGATTCCGCAGGAAGCTCGGCCACTGTGAAGTCCGATGTCATCTGTGTTCACTTTATCATGCGATGCGTCAGCGGCATTGTACGGAAGGGCGCCCGTCGGCGGGAAGGGGGGGTGGTTTTCTCACGCGGTGCGGGGGGCCGTTTCGGAAACCCTGCACATTATGAGCGAGTTCACGCGACGGGTGCGTGGCGGATTCAGGCGCTCTGGCTGCCGAGGCGGAGGGTGTCCAGCACGTGAAGAAGCGTAAGAAATAAGATTTTGAAATCGAGCCAGAGGGACCAGTTTTCGATGTAATAGAGGTCGTATTCGAGGCGCTGGGCGATCGAGCCGTGGCGGCCGGAGAGGCCGTTGATCTGCGCCCAGCCGGTGATGCCGCTTCGGACCTTGTGCCGGGTCATATAGCGCGGCATTTCGTCGCGGAATTGTTCGATGAAATAGGGGCGTTCCGGGCGAGGACCGACGAGGCTCATCTCCCCCTTGAGAACGTTCAGGAGCTGCGGCAATTCGTCGAGCCGATGCCGCCGCAAGACGCGCCCGACGGGCGTGCAGCGCGGGTCGTCGTCCTCGGCGAAGACGGGGCCCGTCTCGGCTTCGGCCTCGACGGCCATGGTGCGGAATTTGCACACGAGAAACCGCCGGCCGTCGATCCCCATCCGCTCCTGCCAGTAAAAGACCGGGCCGCCGTCCTGCCGACGGATCAGCCAACCGACGACGCCGAACACCGGCCAGAGGAGTGCGAGCGCGACGGCGGCGACGCCGAAATCGATCATCCGCTTCAAGGCGGCGTTCCAGCCCTGAAGCGGCGTCTCGCGGATGCCGAGGAACGGGACGCCCTCCAGCACCTCGACGGTCATGCCGCTGAACAGGAGCTCGGTCGTGTCCGGCACGATCCGGAAGGCGGCGAGGTTTCGCTCGCACTGCAGCAGAATCCACGCGATGCGCCGCCGGTTCAGCTCCGGTTGAGCCACGATCACTTCGTCGATCCGGTGTTCCTGCAAAATCGTCTCCAGATCGCCGATCGTGCCGAGCACCGGCAATCCTTCCGGCGGCGCCGGGGGGGCGGGGGCCTCGGGGTCGGTCACGAGCCCGATCGGGGCGATACCGTGCTCCGGGTGGCGCGCGAGACCGGCAAAGACGCGGGCGGCGACCGGCCCGGCGCCGATGATAAGCGCCCGCGTGAGCCCCAGGCGCCGGCGCCGCGCCAGGCCGCCGAGCAACTCGTGAAGCGCGGCGCGCTCCAGCACGAGCGCCCCGACGACGGCGGCGTAAACCATCGGGATCATCGCGCGGGAGAAATCCGTCCCCCGTTGAAAGGCGAAAACCCAGGCGAAAAGTATCAACAGCGCCAGGACGGAGCCCGTCCCGATCCGCCGGACGACGTTGAAACTCAGAATGGGCGAGCGCCGCCGGTAAAGATTCTCAAAGCGCAGCGAAAAGAACCAGATGAGGCAGGCCCACGGGAACAGCCAAACGTAATCGGCCGGGTCATAACCCTTCGTGACGGCGAACCAGCCGGAATGAAACCGCAGCCAGTAAGCGAACCCCAGCCCCGCGCCGATGGCCAGGAGATCGCCGGCCATGACAACGAGGGTTTTCCAGATGGGGTGGCGACGGCGGCTCATGGGCCGGGCTCATCTAACCCCAGGAGGCTGGTCGAGTTCAAGCCGGCGCACGCCGGCGGGACCGGGCCCGTCGGGCGGGCCGCTTTCGCAAGCCGTGAGCTTGCGTTAGGCTCATCCCCCTAACGTCGAGGCTCCATGATCTCCGCCGCCCCGAACGATCCGTGGTCGACCGGCTCCCCCCGTCGCGGCGGAGTGTTGTCGGCGGCGCTGATGGCGGCGGTGATCGCGGCCTCGGTCGGTCATGCCGCGTGGCTTTTCGCCTCCGGACGCGTCCACAACAACGATTTCAAGCACCTCTGGGCCGGAGCGGTGATCCTCGCCCAAGGGGGCAACCCTTACGATCCGGACGTGCTCCTGCTCGCGGCCCGACAGTATGGATTTGAGTCCATCAACCCCTATGTGTATCTGCCGGCCACGGGGCTGATGCTGCGGCCGCTGGCGTGGCTGTCGTTCCCGGCGGCGGCGGCCGTCTGGTTCTGGGGCAACCTGGCGCTCGCGTGGGCGTGCGTCTTGTGGGGTCCGCGAGCCCTCGCGGTTCCGTTTCGGGATCGCGCCCGCTGGGCCGGTGCGCTGTTCC
The DNA here is from genome assembly GCA_964463045.1 of uncultured Candidatus Sumerlaeota bacterium. Classification (GTDB taxonomy): domain Bacteria; phylum Sumerlaeota; class Sumerlaeia; order MVZB01; family JAJFLK01; genus CAYXAU01. Next base: position 16,062 of record CAYXAU010000005.1, read on the forward strand.
TGACGCTGCCGACGGCGCTGCAGGGTTTCGGCGTCTCGCCGTTTCTGCGGCAGATGACGGCCGGCCAGCTCAATGTTGGGGTCCTGGCGGCGATCCTGGGGAGCGTGACCCTGCTGATCCGGGGGCGAGAGGTCGCGGCCGGGGTGATCCTGGGGCTGGCGGCGGCCTTCAAGATCGCCCCGGCCTTCCTGATCGTCGTCCTGGCCGGAATGCGTCGTTGGCGCGCGGCGGCGGCGGCGGTGGGGACGTTGGGGCTGGGGCTCGCGCTTTCGGTCGGGCTCGTCGGCTGGGAGACGCATCGGGCGGCGATCGAGGTTTTGCGCCAAATGGGCTATGGGAGCTCCACGTGGGCCGAGTTCCAGATGGATTTCTATCGGGATCCCTTCAATCAATCCTTTAATGCTTTGTTTCATCATCTGGTGACCGAGAACCCGCATACGCGCCCCTGGTTCGATTGGGGGCCGAGGACGGCCGACGCGCTGACGTGGCTGGCGAGCCTGGGGACGCTTGGGCTCTTCCTTGCCTCCGTGCTTCGTTATCGGCGCCGGCCCTATTTCTCGCCCCGTTGGGGAGAAGCCGAGACGGAGCTTTTCATGGCGGGGGTGATCGTCATGTTGCTGTTACCTAGTTTGATGTGGGATCACTACATGGTCCAGGCGTTGGCGCCGTTGCTCTGGCTGTTCGGCGCGATGAACGTTCGTCGCCGTCCGGACCTCGCCATCTTCGCCGCGGCGGCCTGGGGATTGTTCGCCGTGCCGTGGGTCCACACGGGAACGGTCTGGCGTCAGGGGGCCGGGGTGTTGCTGCTGTCGATTCGCCTGTGGGGGGCGCTTTTACTGTTGGCCGTATTGACGGCGCAGTCAGGCCGGCGGTGGCGGGAAGGGATCACTCGGCGCTGATCACGAAATCGACCGTGGCGACGCCGCCGGGGGCGAGCTCGACCGAGGCGGTCCGAACGATCGGCGGCTCGAACTCGTAGCCGATCGGCTGCCCCTGCGGATTGCGCTTGAGCATCCCGCGCCAGCCGGGCCGCCACAGTTCGATCACGTGGTTCCCCGGCGGGACGTCCGTCAGCTCGAAGACGCCGTCGTCGCCCGTGACCGCGTAGTAGGGATGGCGCGCGACCCAGATGAAGGCGCTCATCCAGGGGTGGACGTCGCAGTTGATCCAGACGGCGCCGTCCCCCCGGATGAGCCGAACGGGGATGGCCTGGTTCAGCGTCGGCATGGCGTAGTTGAAAATCTGGCGCGTCCCGTCGAGCTTGCCATTGACGTTGTGGTTGATCGGGTCGCTGTTGACGATCGTGAGCGTTCCGCGGAAGGGGGCGACCTGAACGAAGGGCTCATAGCGGCAGCCGCGCTGGTCCAGCCGGAACGTGTCTCCGAGCCGGGCCAGGGGTTTGCCGCGAGCGATGGCCTGGATCCGGATGACGGCGTCGGCGAGGCCCCCTTCGGGCCCGACGCGCAGCCGGTGGCTCGGGATTTCCGCCACCCCATGCGAGCAAAGCGCGCGATCCTGCGTTACGAAGAGCGTCAATGCCGGCGGGGGGCCGCTGAACGTCACGCGGCCGCGGATGACGCCTCCGTCGGCGACCTCGATCTCCTCGTACCGCCCCTGAGGCCCGGTGGCCGCTTGCGCCCGCGCGCGATCCGGACCCACGGCGGCCCCTGCCCCCAGCATCAGGATCAGCAGGGAAGTCAGGCTAAAGAGGCAAGTCCGCCGCCTTTGCCGTTCTCGGCCGAGCCGGCGGAGTCGAAGGCGGGGTCGGGGCCGCGATTGAGTCGGTTCCCGGGGCGGCTGTCGACCCCCCGCGGGGGTTCGACAAGGCCCGCGCCGCTGAGCGAGCCTTGGCGCCTCAGGCTCGGGGGCGATCGCGCCCGGCGGCGCCCAACGGGCCAGTTTCGCGAGCGACTTCAAGGGGCATCGCTCCCTCTCAAGAGAGACGCCGGCCCCGGCGCAAGGTTCCCCGCCGGGCCGTCCGGGGCCTACGGCAGCCGGACCTTCTGCTCAATCAGATCACGCCCGTGCTCAAAGTCGTACGGCAGGAGCACGTTCCGGCCGGGCGGCACGATGTGCGGCGTGATAAAGAACAAGACATCGACCCCCTGCTCGATTTCCTCGCGGCTGGAGAAGAGGTGGCCGAGGAACGGCAGGTTCATCAGATAGGGGATCCCCTCGCGGATCACGCGGCTGCGGCGGGACTTGAGGCTGCTCAATTGATACGTCTCCCCCGCCCGGAGCGTGACCTTCGTCCGCGTGTCGGACGTATTGAACACCGGCCGATCGACGTTGCGCGACGTGATGAAATTGGAGAGCGAGCTGACTTCGACCTGGGTAATGTCGAGCTCGACCAATTGCTGGGCGATGTCGAGGATCTGCGGCCGCACGGCGAGCTTGACCCCCACGCTGCGGAAGGCCACGTCGAGCTTCTCCCGGTTGCCGTCGGTCTTGATGTCCTGGTACGGAATCTCGCTGCCGATCGTCATGAGCGTCGTCGTGTTGTGCAAGGCCAGGGCGATCGGCCGCGTCGTGATCCGCGCCTCCCCCTGATCGAGCAACGCCCTCAGCCGCGCCGAGACGACGCCGCCGTTCACGTCCATGCCGGCCAGGTTGATCCCCAGGCCCGGCAGCCGGGGAATGAAGCCGACCGAAGTCAACCCCAAGGCCGCGGCGCCGAGCGGGGTCTCGTTGATCTCGGCGGCGTCGGGCTCCGGGACCGTCTCGGGCAGGATCGGCACCGCCACCGGCGCCAGGCGGCGGCCCAGAACGACGTCGGCCCCCTGAATCACCTTCGAAAGGTCGTCGGCGCGGAAGCCGTAGTGCAGCCCGAGGTCGCGCGTTTTATCCTCGTTCACTTCGACGACTAGCGCCTCGATGGCCACCATGTAGGCGTCTTTGTCCCATCGCCAGGGGTTCACCCCCTCCAAAGCCTCCGGCGGGGCGCCCTGGCCCAAAACGCGGGGGGTGACCAGCGCCAGCAGGCCCAGGACACCCCAAGCCGCCCCTCGGGAGCGCACGCGACGGCGGCGGGGAGCGGCGCGGGATGAACGACGACGGCGCATCAGGGGGCCTCGATCGGATCAATGAACTCCGGCTTCACGAGAAAGACCAGTTCCGTCACCTGATCATCGGTCGAGACGTTGCGCAGAAACCAACGCAAGACGGGCAGCTCCGATATCCAGGGGATTCCCTGGCGGCGCTCGATCTCCCGATTGGCCTTGAGCAACCCGGCGATCAGCACCGAGCCGTTCTGAACCAGAATCTGGCTCTGCAGCTCCCGGCTGTCCAGCACCGGCACGCGCAACGGCTGGTTCTCTCCGTCGGTGCCGATGTTGATGAACCCCGTCAGGTCCGTCACGGTGGCTTTGAGGTGCAGCCGGACGAGGCCGTCGTAGGGACACGGGAGGGCGCTGCATTCGAGCGCCACGCCGGTGTCCCGATATTCCGTCGTCGTCGCGATGCGGGAGCCGCCGCCGAAGGCCGTCGCTTTTTCGTAAGGGATTTCTTTCCGTTGCGTGACCCGCCCGGCGTAGGACGCGTCCTTGCCCTGCTTTTCTTCGTTTCCCGTCGCTTCCCCGATCGTGACGATCAGCGTCGGCTCGGAAAGAACGCGAATCCGGCCCACCGTGCGCAAGGCCTCGATGACGACCTCGAAGCTGCCGTGGCCGGTGTCTAGCCCCGCCAGGAACAGCCGCGCGGCCGAACTCAACGGCGAAGGCGACGGGAGCGTCAGATCGGCCGAGCGCACGACCGTGCCCGTCTCGCCCGAGAAGAGAACGGCGAAGTCAAAATCCGTAGAGTTATTGAGCTGCCATTCGAGAACGCGCACTTCGACGCGCACCTGGCGGATCGGCGCCTTCGCCTCCGGGGCCGCGGAGGCCTCGGCGCTTTCCTGGGCGGCGAGGGGGGTGGAGCCCAGGGCGATCGCCAAGCTCAGGAGGGCCCGCGCCGGCCGGCGGCGCCGGGCGTTGGGCGGCCGCGCCGACCTCATGGCTCCACCCGGACCAATACTTCAACTTCGGTCACGTTGAAGAGATTGGTGAAATAGTCGGCCCGCGCCAGAAACGGGCGGACGTCGCCGGGCCGCAACGTGCGGAGCGAAATGATCTGAAAATCCAGCATCTCGTTCACCGCGTTCAGGAACCGGACCTCCAGGACGACGTTCTCCAGCGTCTTCGTCCCCTGGTTCCGCACCTTGCCGGTGTGAATGACGGCCGACCGGCTGCCGGAGTCCCCGAAGTTGCGGCCCCGGGGCAGGTAGGTGAACTCGTCGAAGACGACGATCGGGTGCCGATCCCGTTCCAGGCGGCGGATCGCCGCCGGCGTGAGCACTTCCGGCTCCCCTCGTTCGTTGATGAACAGTCGTTCGCGAGCGAGCTTCATCTCCGTGGCCGCCGCGTTGAGCGACTGCGCCCCGTAGTAATAGCGGGCCGCCAACTCGTAATTGCCCAGTTCGTAATACATATCACCCAAAAGGTTTTTGATCCGCCAATCCGCCGGATACCGCTCCTCCAGGGACTTAAGCTCGTTGAGCTCGTCCCGCGCCCGCCCGATCACTTCCTCCCCGGCCAGCTCCGCTTCCGATCGCGCCACGGCGATCCGCGCCAGATGCTGCTCGGCCTCGGCGCGGTAGCGTCCGGCGGCGTAATCCTCCTGATACTGGCGCAGCGTCTGTTCGGCCCGGTGATAGTCCTTCAGTTGCAGATAGGCTTCCCCTTGATGGAAGAGCAGCTCCTCGCGCCGAGGGGATTCCGGCAGACGGTCGATCAACCCCTCGGCCGAGGTGGCCGCCAGCGCCCAGTGCTCCTCGGCGAAAGCCGCCTGCGCCTGGCGATATTGACGGTCCAGGGCCGTTGTCCGGAAGCCTGCCTCAACCTCACGGCTCGCGCTTCGATAACGCTCGCAGCCGGCCGGAGACGCCAACATCCCAGCCATCGCCGAGCCCAGCAGGATCATGCCGCTCAGTCGCCGCATTATCCGTACAAACGATTTTGGTCGGCGCGACGCACCCGCGCCGACCCGATCTTTAGCCATAGGACCCGCCGCGTCAACCCATAGTTTGAATCCTTTTGACTCATGCCTGCCCTTCAGGTTCCTCTAAATCCTTAAGTCTCAAGGCCTTCATCTCGCCCATGCGGCTCGTGCTCCTCGCCAACCCCGACAACATCCACGTCCGACGATGGGTCGCCTTCCTCCTCGAGCGCGGTCATCAACTCCGCCTGATCGCTGACCCCCATACGCGCGAGCGCCCCCCCGGCGTCGAGACCGTTCTGCCGCGCTGGAACGCGTTAACGAATTCCCTGGCCTTCCGGTTGACCCCCGCCCCCCACGGCAACAGCCTCTGGAAGCCGATCCACTACCGGCCGCTCATCCGCGCCTTCCACCCCGACGTCGTCCACGGCTTCGAGGCTTACTATAACGGCCTGGCGACGGCCTGGGCCGGCCCCTATCCCAAGGTGTTGACCCCTTGGGGAATGGACATTCACCGGGACGGGCGGGCCCGCGGCCTGAGCGGCTGGATCGTGCGGCGCGCGCTCCGGGGCGCCGATCTGATCACCACCAACGACGAGACGCTGGCCGATTTTCTCCAGGCGGCATACGGCCTGGATCGCCGACGCGTTCGCGGTTTCTCCTGGGGCGTCGATCTGACGGTCTTCCGTCCGGGGCTTGAGGAGGCGCGAGCCCGTTGGCGCGCCGAGCTCGCCGCCCCGGCTGAGTCGCCGATCGTCCTCTACCCTCGCAATTTCGATCCCCACTGGGGGGCGGAGCTGTTCATGGAGGCCCTTGGCCCCGTCCTCGCCCGCCGGCCCGAGGCGATCGCCGTCATCCTCGCCCCGGCGCCCACCCCCTTTCGCCAACGCATGAAGTCGCTCGCGCGTGAACGGGGGCAGGAGCCCGCCGTGCGCTGGATCGAGCGGGTCCTCAACCCGCCGGAGATGGCCGGGCTGTATAACGCCGCCGAGGTCTTCGTCTCGGCCCCGCGGAGCGACCTGCTGGCCATGACCGTGCTGGAGGCCCTCGCCTGCGGCTGCTTCCCCGTGCTGGCCGATCTGCCCGCGTATCGGAAGCACGCCTGGCCCGGCGCGGATCACGCCATCGTCCTGGACCGGCCCGACCCCGCCGCGCTGGCCGAAGCGATCGTCTCGGCCTTCGAGGACGGGCCTCGACGACGTCGGGCGGCGGCTTATAACGCCGAGCGGATGGTCCGCCAGGAAGACGCCCGGATCAATATGGCCCGCATGGAGGAGGTCTACGCGGCCGCCCGCGAGCGGGCCGCGCTCCGGTCCCGAAGAACGGCATGAATCTTGGCCACGGAGGCCCTCGAGCGCGCCGAGAAGACCGTTCCGCCTCCGATTCCGGCTTCGGCTCGGCCCGCGGGGCCGGTCGTGCCGATCCGCGGTTCGCGTTCGCTCGCGGCGGGTCTCTCCGCTTTCCGGACATGTCACGCGCCGTGCGGGGCTTTTTCGCTTTATGACGCGGGCTCAGCGGCGCATCATGCGGTCGGTGTCACAAGAGCGTCCCGGCCGTTTTCCCGCGCGGACGGCCTGAGCCGATCGGCCAGGGAGTTTGAACGTCACGGAAGCCTGACCCATGGACGAGCAGCGGATTGAGGCCATCGTCAGCGAGGTATTGCGCCAGCTTCGGCAGCCGGGCCCCGAGCCGCCGCCGGAGAGAACGCTCGGCCCGATCGCGCCGCGCGGCGTCCCGGGCGACGTCCCCGGGACGACGGTCCTGCTGAACCCTTCGGCGGCCGTGGAGACGCGCCTGGCTGAGCCGACGGGGGCTCCCGCATCGGTCAACCCCGGCGGGCGGCGCGGGCCGGCCGAGGCGACGGAGCCCTGGCCGCGGAGCGGCGGGGGGGCGCCCCTGCACCTGGCCGAGTTCCCGCAATCCCTCGAACGAGCGGCGCGCGAGGCCTCCGGCCTGGCGAGCGGCGTTTTTGAGACGGTCGATCAGGCCGTCCGGGCCGCCGAGGAGGCCTTCGAGGCGCTCAACGATCTGAGCTTGGAGAAACGCGGCGAGATCATCGCGGCGATCCGCGCGACGGCGCTGGCGAACAAGACCGACTTCGCCGAGCGGACGATGCGCGAGACCGGGATGGGCCGCGTCTCGCACAAGGAGCGGAAATTCGAGATCGTCGCCACCAAGACCCCGGGCATCGAGTTCCTCCGCCCCAGTTGTTTCACCGGGGATCGCGGCCTGACGGTCGATGAGCTGGCCCCCTTCGGCGTGATCGGCGCCGTCACCCCTTCGACGCATCCGCTCCCGACGATGGTCAATAACGCCATCTGCTTCATCGCCGCCGGCAACGCCGCCGTCTTCAACGCGCACCCGGCCTCGATGCGCGTCTTCGCCCATGGGGTCGAGGTCTTCAACCGCGCGATTCAGAGAGCCGGCGGGCCGCCCAACCTGATTACGTGCGTCGCCGAGCCGTCGGTCGAAACGGCCAAGGCGATGTTCGTCCATCCGGGCGTGCGGCTGGTGTTGGTGACGGGGGGGCCGGCGGTGGTGCGGGAGGCCTTGCGCGCGCCGAAGCGGGCCATCTGCGCCGGGCCGGGCAATCCGCCGGTCGTCGTCGACGAGACGGCTGACATCCACAAGGCCGCCGAGTCGATCATCCTCGGCGGGGCGTTCGACAATAACATTCTCTGCATCGGGGAAAAACAGGTCTTCGTCGTCGAGGCCGTGGCCGAAAAGCTCATGGCCGAGCTCGAAACCCAGGGGTGCATGAAGCTGGGGGCGCAACAGATCGAAGCCTTGACGCGCGCGGCCTTCTCGCTCGATCGGGGCGATCGGCCCCTGCTCAACCGCAACCTGATCGGGCGGGACGCCGCCGTGCTCGCGCGCGCCGTTGGGATCGAGACCGGCTACGATCCTCCCTTGCTCTTCGGCGAGACGGGCTTTGACCATCTGTTCGTCCAGGAAGAGCAGATGATGCCGTTCATCCCGATCGTGCGCTGCCGGAACGTGACCGAGGCGATCAATCTGGCGATCGCTTCCGAGCACGGTTACGGTCACACGGCCTGCATCCATTCGCGGAACATCCAGAACATGCACGAGATGGCCCGGCGCGTGAACACGACCCTTTTTGTCAAGAACGGCCCCTCGACGGCGGCGCTCGGCGCCGGCGGCGAGGGCTACACCAGTTTCTCGATCGCCGGAGCCACGGGGGAGGGCTGCACGACGCCGCTCACGTTCACGCGCCAGCGCCGGTGCGCGCTTGTCGATTATTTCCGGATCGTCTGAGGGTCGTCGCCGGGGGGTGAAGCCGGGACGAGAACCACCAGGACACAAGGACGCAACGCCCTTTCGCCGCGGTCATTCTCGCCATCGTCCGACGACGGCGTCGCCTGACTCCCGTAGGCTTCCGATGTCCTCTCCCTGGTGAATGATCCTCCCCCGAACGGCCCTTGGCCCGCCGCCGCATCAAGCTCACGCTCGAATATGACGGCCGCCCCTTCGCCGGGTGGCAACGCCAAAAGGGAGAACCCTCGGTTCAGGAGGCGCTGCAAGCGGCTTTGGAGACGGCCCTCGGCCACCCGGTTGACGTTTGCGGGGCCGGGCGCACCGACGCCGGCGTCCACGCCCTTGGCATGGTGGCGCATTTCGACACCGAGAACCCGATCCCGATCGAACGGCTGCCGCGGGCCCTGCGCGGTCCGCTGCGCCCGGAAATCTCCGTCCTGGCCGCCGAGGAGGTCTCCCCCCGGTTCGACGCGCGACGGGACGCCCTCCTGAGGTGGTATCGCTACCAGCTTGATCTTTCCGGCGAGCGGCATCCGTTGGGGCCGAGGGTCTGGCGGATCGGGCTGGCGATCAGCCCGGAGCGGCTCCAGACGGCGCTCGCTTGTTTCGTCGGTGAGCATGAATTCGGCGGCTTTCGCGGGGCGGGCTGCGACGCTGAGCGGACGCGGCTGACGATGCGGGAAGCCTCGATCGCGCGGTCGGGCCCATGGGTGGCCTTGGATTTCAAGTGCCGGTCGTTTCTGCACAAGATGGTCCGTCTGATGGTGGGGGCGGCCGTCCAGGCCGCCGCGCGCCGGATCGAAATCGACACGATCCAGCGCGTGCTCGCCACGGCCGAGCGCCCGGCCACCCTCCTGGCGGCCCCGCCCGAGGGGCTCTGCCTGATGGCCGTGGCCTACAGCGAGGCCGAGGTCCAGAAGGTCTTGACAGCCCGGCCGTCGCCGCCTAGTTTCTGAATTCTGCGGCGCCGGCGGCGCCATCGTCCTCGGGGTCGGCCCGCGAGCCGCCGGCGGCCATCGCCGCGTGAATTTCAATCCAAAACCCGAAGGATAGGATCATGGACCTCAGGGGATCCTTTGTCGCCATTGTGACGCCGTTCCGGGGGGGCCGGTTCGATCGGCAGGCCTTCGAGCGCCTGATCGACTTTCAGATTCGAGGCGGGACGAACGGCATCGTCCCCTGCGGAACGACGGGCGAATCGGCCACGCTGACCCACGAGGAGCATGAAGAGGTGATCGCCGCCTGCGTGGCGGCCGTCCGGGGGCGCGTCCCCGTGCTCGCGGGGACCGGCTCCAATTCGACGGCCGAGGCGATCCGTCTGACGCGGGCGGCCAAGGCCGCCGGGGCTGAGGCCGCCCTCCTCATCACCCCTTATTACAACAAGCCGCCCCAGCAGGGGCTCTATGACCACTACTGCGCGATCGCCGAGGCCGTCGATCTGCCGCTGGTCGTCTATAATTGCCCGGGGCGGACGGGGGTTTCGATCTCGCCGGAAACGCTTGCCCGCCTGGCCGAGCATCCGCGGATCATCGGCGTCAAGGACGCCACGGGGGACCCGGACTGGACGACTGAAGTTTCCATGATCGAGGGGCTGCAAATCCTTTCCGGCGACGACTCCCGGACGCTGCCGCTGATGGCCGTCGGCGCCGCCGGCGTGATCTCCGTGACGGCCAACGTCGCTCCGGCCGAGGTGGCCCAGCTCTGCGAGGCCGCGCTGATGGGCCGCTGGGAGGAGGCCCGCCGCCTGCACCGGCATCTTTACCGCCTGACGAAGCTCCTGTTCGTCGAATCCAACCCCGTCCCGGTCAAGGCCGCCGTGGAAATGATGGGGATGATCGGGCCGGAGATTCGCCCGCCGCTCTCGCGCCTGGCTGAGAAGAACCGCGCGGCCCTGGCTCGCGAGATGACCCGCCTGGGGTTGCTGGCCGATTCGCGATTGGCGGTCGGCTGACGGGGCGGCGCGGGCCCGCGGCGGAAGCTCGGCCGCCGCGGCGCAAAGCTGTTTGCTTCGGCTCCTGCCGATGATAGACTTTTTCGGCGCTCGCCCGCCGAACACGTGCTCGGCGCGGCCGTCGGGCCGCTCGGTGAGGGGCCGCGCGCGGGGCGGCAGAGCCCGGGCGAACGCGGAGGGAGATTCGTGAATCAGCCCTGTTTTCGGCGTGGGGGAGGTGGATCGGTCGTCCTCGCCTGCGGGTTGGCGCTGGCGCTTCTTCCGGCCGCGGCGGGGCCGGCCCTTTCGGCCGAGCCCGGCCAGGAGTTGCTGATCCCCAACGTCTTCGCCGACATCGCCGAGCAGACGCTCCCGTCGGTCGTGGCCGTCTACGTCCGGCGGGACGTTCGGGCCGAGATGGAAGCCTTGCGGGAACGGTTCCGCCAATTCCGCGACGATCCGCGGTTCCGCCAGTTTTTCGAGGGGGAACCCTCGCCCGAGAGGGACGGGTCCGGCTCGGAAGGGGACCCGCATTCGGATCTGGAGGAGGCGCGAACGTCGGGCTCGGGCGTGATTATCGCCCCCGAGGGCTACATCGTGACGAACAACCACATCGTGGGCAACGCTCAGCCGGGGACGGTCAGCGTCGTTCTGCACGACGACACGGAGGTGCCGGCCGACAAAGTCCAGGTCATCGCACAGGACGAGTACCTCGATCTGGCCGTGCTCAAGATAGATCCGGCGGGGTTGACGCTCAAGCCGCTGCCGTGGGGGGATAGTGATCAACTGCGGATCGGGGAATGGGTTCTGGCCATCGGCAACCCGCTCGAATTGCGGGGGTCGGTCAGCAAGGGGATCATCAGCGCCAAGAATCGGAAAATACAGAAGGCGCCGATCGAACACCTGTTGCAGACCGACGCCATGATCAACCCCGGCAACAGCGGCGGGGCGCTGGTGAACCTGCGGGGGGAATTGATCGGGATCAACATGGCCATCGCCACCCGCTCGGGCTTTTTTGAGGGGATCGGGTTCGCCATTCCCTCCAACGACGCCCGCTTCATCACCGACCAGGTGATCCAGGACGGGCGGGTCCGCCGTGGCTATATCGGAATTTACATGACGCCGTTGGCCGACGACGCCGTTCGCCAGGCCCTCGGCGTGGAGGAGAAAGCGACGGGCATCGTCGTGATGGACATCGTGCAGGGGGCGCCCGCCGATCGGGCCGGCGTGCGGGCTTACGACGTGATCACGGCCGTTGACGGCGTCAACGTCGAGGACAACGGCGATCTCTTGGGGCTCGTGGCCGGCAAACGGGTCGGCGACGTGGCCCGCTTGACGATCCTGCGGCGCGAAAGGGGAGAACTCAAACGCCTGGCTCTCGACATGCAGGTTACCGAACGGCCGCCGGACGGAGCCCTGATCCCGCCGCGTCGCCGGGTGCCGCGCATGGAACCCCCCAAGGCGCCGACGATCGGCGGCCTTGGCCTGGAACTTCGGGTCGTCCAGGAGGGGGAAGCCTCGGCGCTGGTCGTCGAGCGGGTGGAGCCGGGCTCGCCGGCGGCGCGGGCCGGGCTTCTGGCGGGCGACGTGCTGCTGGACGTCAATCGTACGCCGGTGATGACCCTGTCGGATTACGCCGAAGCCGTCGGCGGGCAGGCTCCCGACCGTCCCCACCTGTTCCGAATTCAGCGCTCCGGCCGAGACCTTCTGGTGGGGGTTCCCCCTGCCGCGGCTCCCTGACGGGACGAATGCCGTTGTTCGGACCAGCGCCCCAAGGACCCGCCCGCCGGGCGGCGGCGCGCCCGCCGAGGCGGTTCCTCGCCTTAGCTTGGACGGTGTGGGGGGCCTTGGCCGTGGCTTCGGCGCTCGGATCGTCGGCCGCGTGGTCCCAAGGCGATGACCGGCAAGGGACCGTGTTGACCTTGACCGTTCCGGATGAAGAGGCGCCGCCGCCGTCGTGGTGGGAGCGGGTGGTCGGGCAGCGTTCCATGCTCGTGGTCTGGTTTCTGGCGCTGGCGGCCGTGATCGGCTTGGGGGGCTGGTTGTTCTTCACGTTGCGAAACCGAGGGGAGGCGCCGTCGCGTCCCCGGGTCGATCGGGAGGCCGATTCCTCGCCCTTTGAGCAGATTCTGGCCGAGCTACAGGGCATCCGGCTGCGCGTGGAGAGCGGCGAGGGACGGGCCAATGTCCCGAAGATCGCTCGGCTGGTGCGGATTTTCCTGGATAAGACGGGCGTCCCGGGGGCGCGAACGGTCGGCTACGAGGAGCTCCGGCGCGCCGTGCAGGCCGGGAAGTTCTCCCCCCATCAGGCCCAGGAGATCAACCGCATCCTGGAGCGGTGCGAGAGCGTCGGCGAGGAGGATTTCGGGGCCGCCGTCCTGGAGTTTGATCCCCTGGAGCTGATCCAGGATTTTCGCCGACTGGTCTACCAGGTCGAGGGGCGGGAGTACGTCTGAGCGGGCTCGGCGTCGGCCTCAGGGAGACTTGCGATGGCGATGACGGAACCTTTGCCGGCCACCCCCAGCGACGCGGGGGCGCTATTGGCCCTGCAAGAGGCCGTGGCGCGCGAGAGCGTCTTTGTGGGCGAGCTGGTCGCGGAACTGCGCAAGCACATCATCGGCCAACAGGCGATGATCGATCGCCTGCTGGCGGCGCTGCTCACGGGGGGCCACGTGTTGCTGGAAGGGGTGCCGGGCCTGGCCAAGACGCTGACGATCAAGGCCCTCAGCCAGGCGATCGACGCCCGTTTTCAGCGGATTCAATTCACGCCGGACCTCTTGCCGGCCGACCTGATCGGGACGATGATCTTCGATCAGTCCAACGGGACGTTTACCCCGCGGCGGGGTCCCATCTTCGCCAATCTGATCCTGGCCGACGAGATCAACCGGGCTCCGGCCAAGGTCCAGAGCGCGCTCCTGGAAGCCATGCAGGAGCATCAGGTCACGATCGGCGAGACCAGCCATCCGCTGCCCGAGCCGTTCATGGTCATGGCCACCCAGAATCCGATCGAGCAGGAAGGGACGTATCCGCTGCCCGAGGCGCAGGTCGATCGTTTCATGATGAAGGTGATCGTCGGCTATCCGAGCGCGACCGAGGAGCGGGCGATCCTGGACCTGATGACGGGGCCGCCGCCGTCGCCCGTCCGGCCGGTGCTGCATCCGGAGCGGCTTCTGCGCGCCCGCCGGATGGCGCAGGCCGTCTATATGGACGACAAGATCAAGAACTACATCGTCCGGCTGGTGCTGGCCACGCGCCAACCGAAGGCGCACGGCGTGCCGATCGAGCCCTACGTGCAATATGGGGCCTCGCCGCGGGCGACGGTCTATCTGGCCATGGCCGCGCGGGCTCAGGCCTTCCTCCAGCGCCGGGCGCATGTCATCCCCGACGACGTGAAGACGATCGGCCCGGACGTCCTCCGGCACCGGATCATCATCAGCTACGAGGCCGAGGCCGAGGAAAAGACCGCCGACGACGTCGTCGGCCTCTTGTTCGACCACGTGGAGGTGCCTTGAGGCTGCGTCCGGCGAGACGGCGGGAGGAACGCCGATGACCGGTCTGGATATCGCCCGGCTCCAGAGCAAGGTCCGCCGGATCGAGATCGTCTCCAATCGGCTCGTGACCGAGCAAATGGCCGGGGAATATCACAGCGTCTTCAAGGGCCAGGGGATGGAGTTCGAAGAGGTCCGGCCCTATATCGCCGGGGACGAGATCCGATCGATCGACTGGAACGTCACGGCCCGGGCGGGCGAGCCGCACGTCAAGCGCTACCGCGAGGAACGCGAACGGACGGTGTTCCTGATCGTCGACGTGAGCGCGTCCTGCCGATTCGGCACGCGCGGGGCCTTCAAGTCCGAACTGATGGCCGAGCTGTGCGCCGTCCTCGCCTTTGCCTCGATCGCCAACAACGACCGCGTCGGGCTCCTGCTCGTCTCCGACCGGATTGAATTGTTCCTGGCCCCGCGCAAGGGCCGCCGCCACACGCTGCGGCTCGTGCGCGACGTCCTGGGTTTTGAAGCCGCGGGCGTCGGGACGGACCTGCCGTTGGCCCTCGATCACCTCCGGCGCGTTCTCCACCGCCGGGCGATCGTCTTCCTGATTTCGGATTTCCTGGCGCTGGCGCCTTCGGGCCGCCGAGTCGAACTCTGGGAACGCGCGGCCAGCGCGCTCGCCCGCCGCCATGATCTGATCGCCGTGGCCGTCGCCGATCCCCTGGAACATGCCTTGCCGCCCGTCGGGCTCCTTGAGGTCGTGGACGCCGAGACGGGAGAACTGCGCGTCCTGGACACCACGAGCCCCGCCGTCCGTCAGGCCTACGCCGACCATCGAGATCGACGGCGCGAGGCCCTCCGTCAGATGATGAACCGGCTGGGGGCCGGTTTGATCGAGCTGATGACCGATCAGCCCTACGCCCCCGAACTGGTCCGATTCTTCCGTCGGCGAGCCCGCCGCCGCCTTGGGGTTTGAGGAGCCCGCCGGATGCGTCGTCTTAAGTCCCCGCGCCCTGGCGAGGAGCCCGCCCTGATCCCGCGCCGCTGGCGCATGCTCGTCATCACGCTCCTGTTTCTGGGGATGGCCGCCGTCGTCGTCACGCTCATGTGGACGGGCCGCGCCGACCCGAGCGCCCGCCGCGCGCTACCGAGGCTGGGCGGGGCGGGGCGCGCCTTGATGGCCGAGGCCGAGACGATGGAGGCCGAGGGCCTCTGGGGAGCCGCGGCCCGCGCCTACGCCGCCCTCGCCGAGGATGTTTCGGCGGCCCCCGCTTTGCGCTCCAGCGCGGCCGAGCGATTGGCCAATCTGAGGTTCGCTCGCCTGAAGGATACGCCGGGGGCGCTGGAAGCGCTCGAACTGGCTTACTTTCTGGCCCGCGAGCCGGAGCGGCGCGCGCGGCTCAAGGACCTGCGCCAGACGATCCAGGCCCCGTCGCCGCCGGCCGGTTCGCCCGGCGCCTCCCCGGTCTCCGTCCCCTTGTTTCGAGTCGGGGATG
>CAYXAU010000005.1:31322-61373 GCA_964463045.1 uncultured Candidatus Sumerlaeota bacterium
GCCGGTTCGCCCGGCGCCTCCCCGGTCTCCGTCCCCTTGTTTCGAGTCGGGGATGAAACGGTGACCTTGGAAGAGGTGCTCTACGCTTACCGGACGGTTCATCCGGAGGCTCCGCTCACCGTCGAGGGGCTCCATCGCTTCTCGCTGGATTACATGGACCAGGTGGCGCTGGCGGCCGAAGCCCGGCGCCGGGGATTACACGGGGACACGATGCATCGGCTCGAAATGAACTTTTACGAACGCCAGCTTCTGGCCCAGGCCCTCCTCAGCTCGCTCGTCCCCGAACTCGACGAGCCGACCCTTCAGGCCTACTACGAGGCTCACCCGAAGGAGTTCCTCCAGCCCGCCGCCGCGCGCGTGGACCACATCGTCGTCGCCTCGCCCGAAGCCGCCGACGAGGTCAACCAGGGTCTCGCCCGGGGGGAAGACTTCAACGCTTTGGCGCGCCGCCTGAGTCTGGATCGCGATCTCTTGCCCGATGGGAGTTCCCTCGGATGGATCAACGCCGACGATGGGGGGGTCCCGCGGGTCGGGCCGCTGGCCGGTCTGGCCGCCCGCCTGACTCAATACGACGACGGCGCGACGACCGGGCCCATCGCCGCCTCGCGGGGTTATCATTGGTTCCGCGTCCGCCAACGACGACCCGAGCGGCCCCGACCCCTCGAAGAGGCCCGGTCCGAAATCGAAAATCGTCTCCGGCAAGAGCAGTTTCTTCTAGCCCAGCGGGACCTCCTCAAGCGCCTCAAGACCACCCTCGGCGTCGAGATGCTCACGACCGACCTCGAGGCGCGCCTTCGGGAGCGGGGCGCCTCGGCCGCCGCCTCGGCCCCAGGGGAAACGTCTCCCGAGCCCGAATCCCCCGGAGCGGCTCCCCGATGAGCGACGGGCCTTCATCGGCCTCGGCGGCCCCGTGCCCATGGCTTTCCGCCTCCGTCCGCCTCTGGGCGGCTTGGGCGATGGCATGCTGGGCGGCTTCGGCCCTCGGCGCCGACGAGCCGTCTCCATCGCCGGCCTTCCGCCTCGCGCCTCGCCAGTCCTCGGTTCGGCTGGCCGACCGGATCATCGTCGATCTGGTGGCCGAGACGGGCTCGCCGGCGGCGTCGGCGATCCTGAGCGTCGATTCCGACGTCGAGGGGGGAGACTGGCACCTGCTCTCGCCGTGGGGACCGACGGCGGCGCGTTCGGACCGCCGCCAAGGGCGGCTCTGGACGGCGACGTTCCAGAGTTTTGAAGTCGGCGCGCGCCCATTGCCGCCGACGCGAATCAAGTTGAAAGCGACCGACGGCCAGGAGCAAACGATCGAGCTCGAGCCGCCGGTCGTGGAGATCCGCAGCGTGCTCGCCGCCGATCCGGCGGCCCCTGAGGAGCTGGCCGGTCTTCGGCCCATCTATCGGTTGCGAAGGCCTGGGTGGCCCGTGGCCGTCTCGGTGGCGGGGGCCGTGGCGGCCGCGGCGGCGGCTTACCTGTTTTACCGGCGGTTCGGACGCCGCCGAGCCTTGGCCCCGGCGGTCGAGCCCGAGCCGCCGCCTGAGGTTTGGGCGTTACGGGAGATCGCTCGGCGCCGCCGCCTTGCCGTCTGTTCGGAAGGGCCGCCGCGCGAGATCGCCACGTTGGCTTCCGAGGTCATCCGGCTTTATTTCGGCCGGCGGTTCGGCCTGGCCGCGATGGACATGACGACGGCCGAGTGCCTCGGCGCCCTGGAAGGCCGCCCGCTCGCCGCGCGCACGCTCGAGTTAATCCGTCGCTTCCTGGATCAATGCGACCTCTGGAAGTTTTCTGAGTGGGAACCGCCGCGCGGCGCGTGGGAGGGCCTGTGGGAAACCGCCGCCGACGTTGTTGAGGAGTGCGCGCCGGTCTGGGTCCTGGACCCGGCGGCGGCCGGGGAGCGTCCCCGGCCGGCCTCAGGAGCGCCCGTCGGATGATTCGCTTTGCGGAGCCTTGGGCCTTTGCGTTGGCGATTCCGCTGGTCGCCCTCGCCGTCTGGGTGATCCGGTCCCGCCGTCGGCTCGCCCCGAAGCTCACGTTTTCCTCCACGGAGCTGGCCGCCGCCGGCCGGCCCACGATCCGGACGGCGCTGCGGACGTTCCCTCGCGGGCTCCTGTTGGCCGCCGTGGGGCTCTTGATCGTCGCCCTGGCGCGGCCGCAGACCCCTTGGAGCGAACGTCGGCGCCTGCTGGAAGGCATCGACATCATGCTCGTGCTGGACGTGAGCGAATCGATGCGGGCGCTGGACTTCCGGCCCAATCGGCTGGAGAAGGCCAAGGAGGTGGTCAAGGAGTTCATTCTGGGGCGCGTCGAGGATCAGATCGGGCTGGTGATTTTCGGTCAGGAGGCCTTCACGCTCTGCCCGCTGACGCACGACTACGCGGCGCTGGAGACGTTCGTTAATCGGATCGATTTTGATCTGGTCAACGGTCAACACACGGCCATCGGGATGGGCCTGGCCAATGCCGTCAATCGCCTCAAGGATTCCCCGGCCAAAAGCAAAGTCGTCATCCTGCTGACCGACGGAGAGAACAACTGGGGCGAGATCGCCCCGCTGACGGCGGCCGAACTCGCCCGACAGCTCCACATGCGCGTCTATACGATCGGGGTGGGCAGCCGCGGCCCGGTCGACATGCCGGTTCGCGCGGCCAATGGGCAAACCTACGTTCAGCGGGTCATGGCCAGCATCGACATCGAGACGCTGCGCCGGATCGCCGAGGCCACCGGAGGGACGTTCTTCGAGGCCACCGACGGCAAGAAGCTCGAAGAGATCTATCGCCAGATCGACCAGATGGAGCGGAGCAAGCGCGAGGTCACGGAGACGAATTACTTCGATGAGCGGGCCCCCTGGGCGATTATCCCCGCCCTCGTCCTCCTCGTCGCGGCCTGCCTGCTGGAGAACACATTGGTCCGGTCCTTTCCCTGAGTAAAGGCGTTCCCGCCGATGCACGTCGGCAATCCCCAAGCCCTCTGGTTGTTGACGCTCCTGGCCCCGCTGGTCCTGGCCGCCCTCTGGAGCGCGCGGCGACGGCGCCGGGCGGCGGCCCGCCTGGGAGAGACGGCCCTCCTGGGCCGACTCTATGAGCCGGCGGTCCGGTCGTGGCGACGGCGGCGGGCGCTGGCTGGGCTGGCGGCGGCGGCGCTGCTGGCCGTGGCGGCGGCGCGGCCCCAATATGGGCGCGTTGAACAAACGCTCGAACGGGCCGGGCTCGACGTGATCATCGGCATCGACGTCTCGGCGAGCATGCTCGCCACGGACATCGAGCCCAATCGGCTGGCCCAAGCCAAGGAGAGTCTGAAGCGGCTGGTCCGCAGCCTTCGGGGGCATCGCTTGGGGATCGTCGCCTTCGCCGGCGAGGCTTTCCTGTTGTGTCCGATGACGTTGGATCATGCCCTGGCGCTTCTCGTGCTTGAATCGGTCGGGCCGGATTCGGTCGGCGTTCCGGGAACCGATCTGGGCCGCGCGGTTGAAGTGGCCCAGGGGGCCTTCCAGCGCGGTGGGGCCGGGAGCCCCGTTCTTGTCCTCATCACCGACGGGGAGGATAATGAAGGGCGCGGCTTGGCCGCGGCCCAACGCGCCGCCGGGGCGGGCGTGCGGATTTTCGCCATTGGGATCGGGACGGAACGAGGCGGGCCGGTGCCGGAGGGTGAGCGGGGCTACAAGGAAAAAGACGGCGCGAAGGTCGTCTCCCATCTGGATCTGGCCGGTCTGGCCGCCATGGCGCGCGCCACGGGCGGGGCGGCTTACGCCGGCGGGGCCAACCCCGGCGTGGCCGTCAACGCGATCGCCCTCCGGCTGGATCGCATGGACAAGACCGAACTCGAATCCGGCAAGATCGTGCTCTACGAGGATCGCTATGGGTGGTTCGTCGCCCCGGCCATCATCCTTCTGGTTTGGCTGGCCGCCTTCGGGCCCGGCGGCCGGGTCTCGGCCCGCGGCGCCGCCGAGCTCACCCCCGCCGCTCATGTCGCCTGAGCCCCCCCGCCGCGCTCACCGTCCAGGGCTCTCGATCGTCGGCCTCCTGGCGGGGTTGACCCTTATCCCCCCGGCGTGGGTCGGGGCCGACGAGGCCACGCAGCTCGCCCGCCGAGGCGTTGAGCGATTCCAAGCTGAAGATTACGAGGCCGCCCGCCAGGCCTTCGAGGAGGCCGCCGGCCTCGACCCCACCTCCCCGGCCCTCCAGTACAATCTGGGGACGACGCTCGCCCGCCAGCAACGGTTCGGCGAGGCCGCCGAAGCGCTCGCGCGCTCGACCTCGCTGCCGGAGCACCCGACGCGCCGGGACGCGTTTTATAACCTGGGCCTGAGCCGGGTCGAGGCCGCCCGGGCCCTGGAGCCGTCGGCCCTGGAGCCCCGCCTGGAAGGGCTCCGGCGGGGACTAGAGGCTTTTCGGGCCGCCTTGATCGCCGACCCCAGCGACGGGGACGCCAAGCGCAACTATGAACTGACGCAGCGGTGGATCGCCGAGCTGGAGGAACAGCTTCGGCGCGAGGCCGAGGCGCAACGTCAGGGAGAGTCCGACTCCGAAAACGAGCGATCCCAAAACGATCAGGAGAACGCCCAGGGAGAGAACCCGTCCCGGGGAGAGAAACCCGAGGGGGAGGACGCCGCCGAGCAGCCCCCCTCGGAGGAATCGAGCCCGACGGATGAACGGACGGGGGAGTCATCTGAAAATCAGCCCGATGCGTCCGAATCGGGGCGGCAAGAGCCTTCCGAGGCGGGTCAAGAGCCGCCGGCGCCGGGGGAAGGCACCGAGCAGCCCGCCGAACCGAGCGAGCCCTCGGAGGATTCCCAGGGGCACGCCTCCCCGGCCGAATCGCGCCAGCGCGCCGGGCTGGAAGCCACGCCGACGCCCGCGCCCGCCGCAGCGACCCCTCCGGCCGTCCCGCCGGTCAAGCCGGGGGAGCCCGCGACGGAATCGACGCCGCTGAGCCCGGGCCAGATCGACGCCTTGAGAGTCCTGAACGCGCTCGAAGAGGCGCGGCCGGAGAGCTTCCGACGGCTGTTCCAATTCCGAGGGGCCGCTCCCTCTCGGCGTCCGGAGAAGGATTGGTGAGGGCCGGCAAGAAGTGCGCTGGGGCGGGGCGCGTGACGGCCCGCTGGGTCGGCGTGGTCGCCCTGGCCGCCCTGAGTCGGCCGGTCGTCGGGGCCGTCCTGGGGTTTGAAGCCGTCGTGGAGGACGCGACGGTCGAGGTCGCCGAGCCGATCATCTACGTGATCCAGGTTCAGACCGACGGCGGGCGGTTCAACCAGCGCGGCTTGAGCCAGCCCGATTTCGGCGCCCTGCGGATCGAAGGAGCCCCGGCCGTCCAGCACGAGACTCAGATCGTCAATTTCCGGCAGACCTACACGATGCGGATCACCTACGTGCTGACGGCGCCGGGGCCGGGCCCATACACGATCGGCCCCGCCGAACTTACCGACGGCGGCCGCCGTTGGCGGACGAACCCGATCGTGATCCAGGTGGCCGAAAGCTCCTCGGAGGCGTCTCCGCCGAGCCTGCGGGAGGAGCCGATCCTGCCGCCGCGGACGGACAGCCCCGAGCTGACCCAGCAATTGAGGGGCCGACTGTTCGTCCGGCCGATGATTTCGAGGCTCAACCCCTACGTCGGGGAGCCGATCGTCTTGAGCTATTCCCTTTACCAGAAAGGCTCGCTCGTCCAGGAACTCCGGATGAACCAGCCCGAATTCGGGGGGATGCTGACCGAGACGCTTTACCAGGCGCGCAACTTTGAATGGACGCGCCAGGTGATCGACGGCGAGGAGTTCCTGGTCACCTTGCTCTATCAGGTGGCCCTCACGCCGACGCGCCCGGGGCAATACGTTTTCGAGGATTTTCAGGTTTCCTTCCGCCTCCCGTTTCGCGAGCGTCGCCGCCGGTCCCTCTTCGACGATCTGGACTTGTTCCTCGAATCCCCCTTCGGCTCCTTTGTCAATGGCGTGGCCCGCGGCGGGCCACTTCGCCTCAACGTCCGGCCCCTGCCGACTGTGGGTCAACGTCCCGACTTCTCCGGGACGGTCGGCAGTTTCACGCTCGCTTCGGAATTGGATCAAACCTCGGCCACCGAGGACGATCTGATCACGCTGACGGTCAAGATCGAAGGCCGGGGCAACGTGGCTCTGGCGGCCGTTCCCCGGCTGCCCGAGGCGGAGGATTTTGAACTCTTTGACCAGAGCCAGAGCCATGAAAAATGGACCGACGAGCGCGGCCTGGCCGGTCGCAAGACCATCGAATACCTCCTCAGGCCCCGGCACCCAGGGTCGCTAACCGTCCCCCGCCTCGAATACCAGATCTTTGACCCTCAGGAGGAGCGTTACCGAACGCTGGAGTCGCCCGCCCGCGCCGTCACGATCGCCCGCGGGCGCTCGACGGCGGTCGTCGTCGCCGGCGGGGCCGAAGGCGCCGGCCGCCCGCCCGACCTGGAGCAACGCCTCCGCTACATCGCGCCGGCGCCGGACCTCGCGCACCGAACGCCCCGGCCCTTGACGGAGTCCCCCCTCTTCTGGGCCTTGCAGGCGCTCCCGGCGGCGGCGGCGGGCGTCTCGCTGGCCGGTATGCGCGCGCGCGAGCGGCGCGATCCCGCCCGCGTGCGCCGCGATCGGGCGTGGGGCGAACTGGAGCGCAAGCTGCGACGGATGCCCGCGGGTCCCGGCCGGAGCCAGGCGGAGGCGGCAGCCGAGGGGCTCGAACGCGCCCTGCGGGAGTTCGTCGCCGATCGGTTCAACGTCTCGGCCGACGGCCTTACGGCCGAGGCGATCGGCCGGATGCTCACGCAGGCGGGCCTGCCGCCGGAAGCCGCCGAACGCCTCAGGGCGATCCTCGACGGTTGCGCCCAAGTGCGCTATGCCCCGCTCGATGCCGAGGGATCGGGCCCGGCGGCATGGGCCGAGGAGGCCCGCCGGTTATTGGCCGAGGTCCGCTCATGAAGCCGGCCCCGATCGTCTTCCTGACGCTGCTGGCGGCGGCCGGGAGCTTCGCCCCCGTGAGCGCGCGAGCCGATGGGACCGAGGGGGAAGACGCCGGTTTCGTCGCCTCGGCCGAAGCAGCGGCGGCCGCTTATGCCGTCGGCGATTGGGCGACGGCGGCCCGTCACTATCGGGCGCTCGTCGATCAAGGGGGAGCCGACCCCAAGCTCTACTATAATTTAGGGACGACTTACGCCCAAATGGGGGAAACCGGACGAGCGCTCTGGATGTTGTTGCGGGCCCGGCGTCTGGCCCCGCGAGAGGCCGACATCAATCATAATCTCACCGTCCTGGCCCCCGAGATTCTCTCTCAAACGGCCGTTTTTCCGGTGCCGCCGCTCCAGGCGATCTACGGCAGCCTGACGCTCAACGAGTGGGCGTGGATCGGCGCCGCGGGGATCGCGCTGGCCGGCTGCCTCCTGACCGTCACGTTCGCGCTCCGGCGGGATCAGGCGCTGCGCCCATGGCTCGTCCGCCTGGCCACGGCGGCGGTGGTGATTGGGTTGGCCGGTCATGCCATGGCCGGGGTCAAATATTATGACGAGCTGTACGTCAGGCGGGGGGTGGTCGTCGCCCCGGAGACATATCCTCGGGCGTTTCCGAGCCCGACGGCCGAAGCCTACGCCTTTACCCTTCGGCCCGGGACGGTGATCCGGGTTGAGGAAGCCGGCGTGGCCGGATGGGTCAAGGCGATTTATGGCGGAAAGAACCAGGTTTTCATCCTCCGGACGCAAATGGAATATCTTTGAGGCCGCGGCGATCGTCATCCCTGGAGCGGCGCTCCGCGGCCGCATCCCCCCCGCCGAGGCCGGCCGCCGGCCGGCGTCGTCGCGACGGGTCGCGCGCCGAACTGGCCCGCCTGCGCGCGCTTTACCGGATCGCGAACATTCTGACGACGCAGGCCCGCAGCGAAAACGTGCTGAAGATGATTCTGCGGGAGACGGTCCGCGCCACGCGGGCCACGAGCGGCTCGCTGATTCTGATCGACCGGCGCGCGGGCGTCCTCAACATCGAGATCGCGCAGAACATCGACGCCCATCGCGCCCGACGGCTCAAGCTCGCCATCGGCCAGGGCGTCACCGGCTGGGTCGCCCGCACCGGCCGCCCGCTGCTCGTGGGGGACGTCCGCCGCAGCCGGCATTACGTCAAGCTCAAGGCCGACGTGAAGAGCGAACTGGCGGCCCCGCTGATTGTCGGCGGCGAGGTGATCGGCGTCTTGAACGTCGACAGCAACCGGCTCAACGCCTTCGCCGAGCCGGACCTGGAACTGCTTGTGGCGATCGCGGCGCAATCCTCGCGCGTCATGCACGCCGCGCGGCTCAACGAGGAGGTTCGCCGCAAGGCCGCGCGCCTGGCCACCCTCTTCACCGTCGCCCGCTCCATTGTTTCGGACCCGCTCATGGAAGACGTGCTCAAGCGCGTGGCCGACGCCGTCCGCCGCCTGATGGACGCGCGCGTCTGCTCGATCATGCTCCTGGACGACAAGGAGGCCAATCTGGAGATCAAGGCCGTCTCGGGGGAGGTCTCCCCGGCTTACATCGCTCGACGGCGGATTCCCGTCGGCGGCAGCGTCATCGGCCGCGTGGTTCAGACCGGACGGCCGCTCTACGTGGCCGACGTGCGTCGGGAGCCGGGCTATCGGCTGGGGCGGGTGGCGCGCGTTTCGGGGCTGTGTTCGCTGCTTTCGATCCCCATGGCCTATCTGGCTCGCCCGATCGGCGTCCTCAACGTCTATACGGCGACGCCGGCCGAATTCACCGACGAGGACGTCGAGCTGATGACGGCCTTCGCCGGTCACTGCGCCGTCGGCATCGTCAACGCCCAACGCTATGAACGGATCATCCGCGCCGACGAGCTGCTCCGCCAGCGCGAGAAGCTCCAGCTTCTGGGCATCCTCTCGGCCGAAATCGCCCATGAAATCCGCAATCCGCTGACGATCCTGTCCATGCTCGTGCATTCGATCCAGGCCGAGGCGGCCCTCACGCCGGAGAGCCGAACCGATCTGGAAGTCATGGAGACCCGGCTCAAGGGGATCAACCGCATCCTGGACCAGGTGCTGGATTTCGCCCGCGCCCAGCAGATCGAGCCCGCCCCGGTCGAGGTCAACCGCGTGATCGACGACGTGCGCTTGTTGATCGGGCACAAAGCTGCGGCGATGGGCCGACGCGTCGTCCGTCGCTGCCGAGAGGGGCTGCCGCCCGTCCTGGGGGACCCGGTCCAGATCGAGCAAGCCGTGCTCAACCTCGCCCTCAACGGGCTGGAGGCGATTCAGGCCGAAGGGACGACGCTCATGCTCTCGACCCGACGGGCCCGGCGGGACGGCGTCGATTGGGTCGTCATCGCCGTGCGCGACGACGGCCACGGCATCCCGCCCGGGCGCCTGGAGAGTCTCTTCAGCCCCTTCTTCTCCACGCGCCGCCGGGGAACCGGCCTCGGGCTTTTCATCACGCGACGGATCGTCAAGGAGCACGGCGGGGAACTCCGGCTCAAGAGTCGCGAAGGCATCGGCACCGCCTTCGAGATCTGGCTGCCGGCGGGCGCCGACGGCGGCCCCTCGGCCGCGCTCCCCGCCGGGAGGAGCCCTTCGCCCGAATGAAGCCCCCGGCCCTTTCCCGTCGCAGCGTCCTGATCATCGACGACGAGAAGGACGTTCTCTATTCCTTCGGTCGGATTCTGGCCGGCGAGGATTACGAGGTCTTGACGGCCGACAACGGGGCCGAGGGGGTGGCCCTCTTCCGGGACCGGCGACCGGACCTGGTGCTCCTGGACGTGCGAATGGCCGAGATGGGGGGGCTGGAGGCGATGCGGGCGATCCATCAGATCGACCCGAAGGCCCTCGTCATCATCATGACGGCTTACGCGACGACGCAGACGGCGATCGAGGCGATGAAGGCCGGGGCGTACGATTACGTCCTCAAACCCTTCGACATCCAGGAGATGAAGCTCCTGATCCAGAACGCCTTGCGATCTTCCGAGAGCATGAAATCGGTCGTCTCTTATCAGCCGCTGCTGAGCCGCGAGGACCATTCGCTGGGGATCATCGGCAAAAGCCGGGCCATGCAGCGCGTCTACAAGGAGATCGGCCGCGTCGCCGCCCGCAACGTGCCCGTGCTGATCACCGGGGAGACCGGGACGGGCAAGGAACTCGTGGCCCGCGCGATCTATCACCACAGCGACCGGCACGACCGACGCTTCGTCGCCGTCAATTGCAGCGCCATCCCGGAGACGCTTCTGGAAAGCGAACTCTTCGGCCACGAGCGGGGGGCCTTCACCGGGGCTCACGCCCGCCGTCTCGGCAAGTTCGAAGTCTGCAACGGCGGGACGCTCTTCCTCGATGAAATCGGGGAGCTTTCCCCGACCCTTCAGGCCAAGCTCCTGCGCGTGCTTCAAGAGCGCGAAATCGAGCGCCTCGGGGGGAGCGAGGTCATCCCCATCGACGTCCGCGTGCTGGCGGCGACCAACCGGGACCTCGCGCCGATGATCGCCGCCGGGCGCTTCCGCGAGGACCTTTACTATCGGCTCAACGTCGTCACGCTCCGCCTGCCGCCGCTGCGCGAGCGCAAAGAAGACATTCCCCTCCTCGTCGAATACTTCCTGGCTCGTTTCCAGCCGGACCTCGGCGGCAGCGTCACGGTCAGTCAGGCGGCGATCCGGCGCCTGGAGGACCATGACTGGCCGGGCAACGTCCGCGAACTGGAAAACGTGATCAAAAGCTCGCTTCTGAGACTCAAGGGCCGGACGTTGCTGCCCGAAGACCTCAACCTGGGCGCCGGCGACGTCCGGGCCTCGCCCGGCCGGGCCCCCGCGGAACCCTCTCCCCCCCCGGCTCCGACGGCCGGTCTGGACGGCCTGATGAGAGATGTCTTCGAGGAGGTGCGGCGACTGCGCGGCCCGAAAGGCGCCGAGGACGCCTTCACGCTCGTCGAGCGGGCCCTCATCCGTGAAGCGCTGATTCACGTGCGCGGCAATCAGGTGCAGGCCGCCCGCCTGCTCGGGATCGCGCGCTCAACGCTGCGCAAGCGCATGGCCCGCTACGGCATCCAAGTTGAGCCCCACGTGGAAACCGGGAAAGCTCCATAGCCGGAGGCTTCAGGTCCGCTCCAGCCACTCCTGGCGGTCGGCGCGGCGGCGTTCGGCGGCGACGATATGCGCGACCTCGGCCACCGCGACTTCGATCTCCTCGTTCAAAACTACGTAGTCAAACGATCGCCACTGCTCGATCTCCGTCCGCGCGTTCCTGAGCCGCAGCCGGATCTGGTCCTCGGCGTCCGACGCCCGTCGGCGTAGCCGTTCCTCCAGAACCTCCATCGAGGGGGGCATCAGGAAGACGAGGACGGCCCCCGGATCGCGCCGCTTGACGCTGAGCCCCCCCTTCACGTCGAGGTCCATGGCCAGATCGCGCCCGGCGGCCCGCGCCGCCTCGACCACCGCGGCCGACGTGCCGTAGAGATTGCCGTGCACCTCGGCGTGCTCATAGAAGTCGCCGGCGGCGACCATCTCCAGAAACCGCTCGCGCGTGAGGAACCGGTAATGCGTCCCGTCGACCTCGTTGGGTCGCCGCGGACGGCTGGTGTAGGAGACTGAGTAGTCGAGGGCCGGATCCATCCGGCGCAGGCGCTTCAAGACCTCGGATTTTCCCCCGCCCGACGGGGCCGAAACGACCAGCAAGAACCCCCGGCGCTTGAATTCAAAGCGCATCGGCTAAAGGCGGACCTTGGCCAGATTGGCCTGGACGTGATCGGCCGAGGCCTTGAGCGCCCGGCGCTCTTCGTCGTCGAGCGCCACCTCGATGATCTTCTCCACGCCGCCCCCCCCCAGAATCACCGGCACGCCGATCACCGTCTCGCCGAGGCCATACTCCCCCTCCAGCCAGACGCTGCACGGCAGGACCCGCTTTTTGTCCTTCAAGATCGCTTCAGCCATCTGAACGACGGCGGCCGAGGGGGCGTAGAACGCCGAGCCGGTTTTCAGGTAGTTGACGATCTCGATGCCGCCGTCGCGCGTCCGCTGGACGATCGCCTCCAGCGTCGCCTTCGGCAACAGGTCGCCCACCGGGATGCCGCTGACGGTCGTATACCGGATCAGCGGCACCATCGAATCCCCGTGCCCGCCCAGCACCAGCGCCTGGATATCCTCAACGGAGACCCCCAGGGCTTCGGCCAGAAAGGCCCGGTAGCGGGCCGTGTCGAGAATGCCGGCCATCCCCACCACCCGGTGCTTCGGAAAGCCGCTTACTTTGAGCGCCACGTAGGTCATCACGTCCAGCGGATTGCTGACGACCAGCAGGATGGCCCGCGGCGAGCGGGCGGCGACCTGTTCGGTCACGGCCTTGACGATCTCGGTGTTCTTGGCCTGAAGGTCGTCGCGCGACATGCCGGGCTTGCGCGCGAGCCCGGCGGTGATGATCACCAGATCGCTCTCGGCGGTGGCGTCGTAATCGTTGGCCCCGACGACCCGGCAATCGAAGCCCTCGACCGGCGAGGCCTGATAAAGGTCCAACCCCTTGCCCTGCGGAAGGCCGTCGATCACGTCGACGAGGACGATATCGCCCAATTCCTTGGCCGCGGCCCAATGCGCCGCCGTCGCCCCGACGTTGCCCGCCCCGATGATCGAAAGTTTGCGCCGTCTGAGCATCGCCTCGGCTGACCTCCGGGCCCCGTCAATCGGGTCCATGCATGTGATCGACGATGGCTTCGGCGAAGCCGCTCGTGGAGACCTTGCGCGCCCCCGCCATCTGACGCTCCAGGTCGTAGGTCACCGTCCGGGCCCCGATGGCCCCCTCGATGCCGCCGACGATCAACCGCCCCGCCTCGTCCCATCCCAGATGCTCGAGCATCATGACCGCCGAAAGGATCAGCGAGCCTGGGTTGACCATGTCTTGGCCGGCGTATTTGGGGGCCGTGCCGTGCGTGGCCTCGAAGATGGCCGTCTCGGCGCCGATGTTGGCCCCCGGCGCCATCCCCAGGCCGCCGACCTGAGCCGCGCAGGCGTCGGAAAGATAGTCGCCGTTCAGGTTGAGCGTCGCGATGACGCTGTATTCGTCCGGCCGGAGCAGCACCTGCTGAAACATCGAGTCGGCGATGCGATCGTTGATCAGGAGGCGCCCGGGGGGGATCGCCCCGCCGAATTCGGAGGCGAGGGCGGCCTCGGTGACCGTCCGCTCGCCGAATTCCTCCCGGGCCACTTCGTACCCCCAGTCCCGGAAGGCCCCCTCGGTGAACTTCATGATGTTGCCCTTATGAACGAGCGTCACGGGGGCGCGCCCCTTCTCCAGAGCGTATTGGATCGCCATCCGGACGAGCCGCTTGCTGCCGCTCACGGAGACCGGCTTGACGCCGATGCCGGAATCCGGGTTGATCGCCTGGCCGAATTCCTCGCGCAGGAAGCGGATCAGCCGCTGCGCCTCCGGCGAGCCCTCGGCGAACTCGATCCCCTTGTAAAGGTCCTCGGTGTTCTCCCGGAAAATGACGACGTTGAGCTTGTGCGGCTCGCGGACCGGCGCGGGAACCCCCTCAAACCAGCGAACCGGCCGGACGCAGGCGTAAAGGTCGAAGATCTGCCGCAGAGCGACGTTGAGCGATCGGATGCCGCCCCCGACCGGCGTCGTCAGCGGCCCCTTGATCGCCACGCGGTAGCGCCGGATCGCCTCCAGCGTGGACTCCGGCAGGGGCGAGCCGCAGCGGGCTTGAGCCGCCTCCCCCGCCCAGACCTGAAGCCACGCGATCCTTCGCCGGCCCGCGTAGGCCCGCTCGATGGCCGCATCGACGACCCGTCGCATCGCCCGCGTGATGTCCGGCCCGATCCCATCGCCTTCGATGTAGGGTATCGTCGGCTGGTCCGGGACGTCGAGCCGACCGTCGGGACCTGATCGGATGGCTTCGCCCCCCTCGGGGGGGCTCTGCGGTTCCGGCGCGTTGGGCATGGAAAGCAATCAGCGGCGCGGGGAGGTTTCCCAGTCGGCGGGTCGGGGGCTCCGGGCCGGGAGGGACGGGCCCGGCTCGCCGAAGTGCCCCTGACGGGCGTCGGGGCCCAATGCTCGCCCGTCCGGGAACGGAACGTCCTATCAAAGGGATCGGTCCGGGCGAAGTCAACGGATTTGTCCCCGTCCGGATCGGGGGTTCGGTGGGCGTTCTCCCCGTGGCCCCGCCGGACGCAAAGCAAGGCTTCGCGCGCCAAGGCGCAGGCATGGCCCGCGCGCTCCGTACCGCCGGACGGCCTACGCCCGCCTTTGCGCTCTCGCGCCACGGGCGGCGCGATTGGGTCTTGTCTCGGCTCGGTTGAGCGTTAGAATGGCTGGCTTTGGGCGGATCAAACAGGCGCGAAGGAACCGGGCCAGGGCCGAGGCTTCGGGCGGGTTCACGTTCCAGGCGCGCGGGGTGAGAGGCTCATGGGGCGAAAGGACAAAGCCAAAGAGGGAGGGACGGCGGCCCTGGCGGATCGGGAGAAGGAATTCTCGCAGTGGTACATCGACGTCGTCCGCAAGGCCGATCTGGCCGACTATTCCGACGTCCGGGGCTGCATGGTCATCAAACCCTACGGCTTCGCCCTCTGGGAGCGGATGCAGTCGGCGCTCGATCAGCGCATCAAGGCCACGGGCCACGAGAACGCTTACTTCCCGCTGTTCGTCCCGGAGAGTCTGCTCCGCAAGGAAGCCGAGCACGTGGCGGGCTTCGCCCCGGAGGTCCCGTGGGTCACCCACGTCGGCGAGGAGAAGCTCGAAGAACGGCTCTGCATCCGGCCCACGTCGGAGGCCATCATCGGGGCGACGTACGCCCGCTGGATTCAGTCCTATCGGGACCTGCCGCTGCTGATCAATCAGTGGTGCAACGTCGTCCGCTGGGAAAAACGCACCCGGCTCTTCTTGCGCACGTCGGAATTCCTCTGGCAGGAGGGGCACACGTGCCACCGGACGGCCCAGGAAGCCTACGAGGAAACGCTCAAGATGCTCCGCCTGTATCACGATTTTCTCCGGGAAGAACTGGCTCTCCCCAGCATCATGGGCAAGAAGACCGAGAAGGAGAAATTCGCCGGCGCGGTCGAGACCTACTCGATCGAGGCCATGATGGCCGATCGCTGGGCGCTTCAGGCCGGCACGTCGCACTTCCTCGGCCAGAACTTCGCCAAGGCCTTCGGCATTCAGTTCCTCGACGAGGACAACGCCGTCAAGCCCGTCTGGCAGACCTCCTGGGGCGTCTCGACCCGCCTGGTCGGGGCGTTGATCATGGCCCACGGGGATCAACGGGGGCTCGTTCTCCCTCCGCGCCTGGCGCCGATCCAGATCGTCATCGTCCCCATCGTCTTTGAGGCGACGAAGGCCCAGACGTTGACGGCCTGCGCCCGGATCGAGAGCGAGCTGCGCGCCTTTGGCCTGCGCGTCAAGATCGACGATCGGGACTGGCATTCCCCCGGCTATAAGTTCAATCACTGGGAGCTGCGGGGCGTCCCCGTTCGGCTGGAGGTCGGGCCCAAGGACGTGGAGAAAGGCCAAGCCGTCGTCGTCCGGCGGGATACGGGCGAGAAAGTCCCCGTCGGGCTCGGCGAACTGACGATGCACGTCTCCAAATCGCTGATGGTCGTTCAGGCCCGCCTGCTCGCCGAGGCCGAAGCCTTCCTGGCCCGCCACACCTTCGAGATCGAGGATTACGCCGCCTTCCGGGAGGCGATCGAGGCCGAGCGGGGGTTCGTGCGTTCTCCCTGGGACGGCACGGCGGAGACCGAGGCGCGCATCCAGGAGGAAACCAAGGCGACGATCCGGTGCATCCCCTTGGAAGGTTCGGAGCCGCGGGCGGGACAGCGCTGCGTCCGCTCGGGGGAGCCCGCGCGACACGTCGTCATTTTCGCGCGGGCTTATTAGGCGGTTCGAGGCCCATGGCGCCCGGCCGCGAAAACGAGAAAAGCCCGTCTTCTCTTCTCTACCGGCTCCCCTCTGGCGTCGTCGCGCTCTTCTTCCCCCCTCGGCTTCGGCTTGAGGTTCGCCGTGGACCGCCGCCGGAGATGGGGCTAAAATGATTTGTTCGCGTCGGTCGGGGGAAATGAGCGGTTGTTCGACCCGGTCATCTCAACGGAGGAGGCCAGACCCGATGAATCGATCGCATCATCCGAGGGTAGGAGCACAACGGCTTTGGCTTGCGGCGGTGGCCACCGTTCTGCCGGCGGCGTTCCCCTGGATCGCTCTCGGCCAATCCGAACCCATCCCCGTCGCCGCGGGGGCCGTCGAGCACATGGTCCCGATGCGGGACGGCGTCAAGCTGGCGACCAACGTTTTCCTGCCCGAGGGGGAGGGGCCCTGGCCGATGATCCTTACCCGGACGCCGTACGGGAAGGACGGCCGGTTCGGCAACGGCTGGCAGCGTTACACGTCGGCGGGCTACGCCTACGCGGTGCAGGACTGCCGGGGGAAGTTCCGCTCCGAGGGCGAATACCGTCCCTTTGAGGAAGACGGCGCCGATGGGTTCGATACGGTCAACTGGGCCGCCGCTCAGCCGTGGTGCAACGGCAAGGTCGGGATGACGGGAGCCTCGGCGATGGGGATCACGGCAACGCTGGCGGCGATCGCCAATCCGGACCCGCTCGTTTGCGCCTTCGTCGTCGTCGCCCCGCAGAGTTTCTTTGAGGAGGCGACCTTCATCGGCGGCGTCTTCAAGGAGGCCGACGTCGGCAACTGGATGCGAAATCAAGGGGCGGGCGATCAAGTGCCGGAGCGGCGGGCGGGCGTCATCGTCGGCCGGCGCGAGATCGAGAACGACATCGTCCGCCACCGCCACAAGATCGACATTCCCATTTATAACCTCGGCGGCTGGTACGACATCTTCTCGGTCGGCACGGTCGGCAATTTCAGTTTCCTCCACAATCACGGGGCCCCCGGCGCCCGCGGGCGGCAGAAGCTGCTCGTCGGCCCGTTCGGCCACGGCCGGCTCGAAGGGGACCTGGCCTATCCCGGCGGCCTGGACCTCTTCAGCGTCTTCGGGGCCGAGGAGCTGCGCTGGTTCGACCACTGGCTCAAGGGCAAGGAGAACGGGCTCGCCGAAGAGCCGCCGGTCAAGTTCTACATGATGGCCTCGGCGCGCAACGGGGCCGTCTCGGCAAACAACGGTTGGCGGACGCTTCAGAACTGGCCGCCGGCCGCCGCCGACACGCGCTACTACCTTCACGCGGATCGCGGCCTGAAGCCTTCCCCCCCCAACGGCGCCCACGACCCGACCGCTTACGCTTTTGATCCGGCCGATCCGGTCCCGACCGTCGGCGGAGCCAACCTGACGCTCCCGATCGGGCCGATGGATCAGCGGGCGATCGGCGAGCGACCGGACTACCTGAGGTTTCAGACGCCGCCGCTGGAAAGCGAGGTGGCCATCGCCGGGCCGGTCCGGCTGGAGCTTTTCGTCTCGACCGACGCGCCGGATACGGACGTGATGGCCAAGCTCGTGGACGTTTACCCTGACGGCTACGAGGCGCTCGTGCTGGACGCCCCCCTGCGGCTGCGATATCGGCACGGCCGCGAGCCGGACAAGATCAAGATGATGACGCCGGGCAAGGTCGAGCGCGTCGAGATCCACCTCTGGCAGACGGCCGTCACGTTCGAGACCGGTCACCGCATCGCTCTGCACGTGACTTCGAGCAACGCCCCGCGCTTTGAGGTCAACCCGAACACGGGCGAGGCGCCCAACGCGACCGCCCTGCCCCCGCGCGTGGCGCAGGTTTCCATTCACCACGACGCGGCCCGCCCGAGCGCGCTGGTTCTGCCGGTCCTGAAGGATTGACGGCCCCCCCGCGCTCGGCGTCGCGGGCCGATCTTCGGGCATCGGGCCGCGGCGGTTCGCGTTCGGCGCCGGCCCGACGATCAACGAACCCCGGCGGAGCTTCCTCCCAGCCGTCGGAGGAAAAAGGGGGAGTCCCGCCGGGAATGATCTGCTAGGGTCCGGGAGAGACGCCCTTCCCCTCGGGCTTCGTGAGTTTCGAGGCTCATGATTCCCCTGCGCGATTCCATCCCCTCTTCCACGTTCCCCCTGGTCAACTGGGTCCTGATCCTGACCAACGTCGCCATATTCGTTTACGAAGTCTCGCTGCCGCCGGAGGCCCTTGAGGCTTTCGTTTTCCAATGGGGGGCGGTGCCGGCGGCGTTCAACCCCGCCGCCGAGGCCTTCGCGCCGGTTCAAGCGATGCCGACGCTGCTGAGCGGGATGTTCATTCACGGCGGCGTCGATCACATCCTCGGCAACATGCTCTTCCTCTGGATTTTCGGCGACAACGTCGAGGATCGGCTCGGGCACCTGAGCTACCTGATCTTTTACCTCCTCTGCGGCCTGGTCGCCTCGCTGGCGCAGATTTTCTTCTCCCTCGGTTCCACCGTCCCCATCATCGGCGCTTCCGGGGCGATCGGCGGCGTGATGGGCGCCTACATGATCGCCTTTCCCCACTCTCACGTGCTGACCTTCTTCTGGTTTTTCTTCCTGATCCGCATGGTGTGGATCCCGGCGGCGTTTTATCTCGTCCTGTGGTTCGGGCTTCAGCTTCTTTACGCGATCGCCGGGGCGGCCGCCGTCAGCGGCGCGGAAGGAGGGGGCGTGGCCTTCTGGGCGCACGTCGGCGGCTTCGCGGCCGGGATGGCGCTCCTGCCGGTGATGCAGAAGCGACGGCCTCGCCCGGCGCCGGCGGCTCTGGGGCTGCGCCGCGGCGGGGCGGCCTTCCCCGCCCGCCGCCGTCCCGATTCGAACTTCTGGTCCTGAGCTTTACCCCTCCAGGAGAGCGGGCCACGCGTCCAGGGGTCTCAAGCGCGGTTCGGCCGTCGCGTCGATCAAGGTAACGGCGAGCCTCCTCTGCTCGCAGAAGCTCAGCCAATCCTCGATCACCTCGGCCAGACGCTCGGGTCGCTCATAAAGCCGCCGGAGCGCGCGCAGGCGCTTTGAAGGTTTCCCCTTCCGCCGCTCGGCCCGCTCAATCTCCTGATCCAGCCGCCCGAGAAGCACCCTCGCCGGGGCGAGCGCCAGGGCCACGCGACGCTCGCGCGCGCCGTCCAGGACCTCCAGCGCTTCGTCCCGCGCGTGCGTGCCGCCGTCGCGCCGCCAGGGCCGATTCGTGTCGTATTCGAAGATGAGCCGCTCGATCCAGATTCGTTCGTCGGTCAGCCGCCGCTCCGGGTCCAGATGCGCCCAGCCGGAAGGGTCGCCCAGATCGAGCGCCCCGGCGATCTCCGGCGCCTCGCCTCGCCGGAGGCGCTCGGCGAGCGTCGTCTTCCCGGCGGCGAGCGGTCCGGCCACGAGCAACAGCCGCCCCACGCGGCGCCGATGCGCGATCAGCAGCCGGCGGTGGCGGATCGGCGTGAGACGCGCTTCGATCCGCGCGAACGCCTGCCGCTGCCGCATGAGCAGGTTCAGGAGCGCCGGCGACGTGAAATAGAACTGTTCCTCGGCTTTCTCCTCGACGCCTCCCTTGCCGACGAAAACGAGCGGCAGGCGCGGAAGCTTGCGGCGCACGTACCAATCGGCCCCCAGACGCCGCAGCCGACGCCGCGCGTTCTCGTCTTCCAGTCCGGCGACCTGCAGGACCAGACGCTCCTCCGTAAGCGAGATCAAACGGTCAAGCGCCGCGACCGGCCGGCGGCAATGATGCAGGACGTTGAGGAAGAGGACGTAATCAAAGCGTTCGTCGGGAAGTTCGGCCTCGATATCGAGCCGTCGATACTCGACCGCCGCCCCCCGCATCTCAGCGATCGCGCGGGCCT
This sequence comes from uncultured Candidatus Sumerlaeota bacterium, assembly GCA_964463045.1. Classification (GTDB taxonomy): domain Bacteria; phylum Sumerlaeota; class Sumerlaeia; order MVZB01; family JAJFLK01; genus CAYXAU01. The sequence continues at coordinate 50,993 of CAYXAU010000005.1, forward strand.
GGCGGACGTGATCGCGGCTTAAATCCACCCCCAGGACGCGCCGCGCCCCCCGCTGCCAGGCCTCCAGACAATAAAACCCCGAGTAACAACCCACGTCGAGCACGGACTTGCCGGTCAGATCGTCGGGAAAAATCAGCCGCGCGACGGCGCTCCGGTCCCCGCCTCCCGTCGCCAGCCCATGCGGCAGTTCGATCCGTTGATATCGGATGTCTTCCTCGGCCAGGAATCGCTCGATGGCCTCGCGCGTCCACGTCCGGCCCGGGCCGGCGGGCGCCGCGTCCGAGGACGTTCGCTTCGGAAGATCGGGGAACATCAGACTCGAAGGCCGCCGAGCGGCCGGCCTTGGACCGTCGGCATCAAATCATCGCCCGGCCGGGAAAACAAAACATTCCTGGGCCGTCGGGGCGGAAACTTGACCCCCCGGGAGGGGCCCTTCAAGATGGCGGGCGCGATCGCGACTCCGCCCCAGGCGGTCGCGCGTTCGACCCGCCGGCTTGACGGATCCCCTCCGCACCCTCGCCCGACGCCAGGCCCTTCTGCCCCGCGTGCGCCGATTTGCCGAAGGCCCGCTTCGGCGGCGGCTCGGTTGGGGGGAGGGGCCGATCGAGGTGTCCGTCCCCGGCGAGGGCAAGCGATCACTGCTGTTTTCTCTCGATCCCCCGGGTGGCCGGGCATCGATCCTCCGTCTGTTCGAGGCGGCTGAGCCGTACCGCCGCTACTGGCGGACCCTCGCCCTCGCTAAAGCTGAGGGCGCCCCCACGCCGCGGCTCATCGACCACGGCGGCGGCCTCTGGGCCCGCTGGCGGCTTGGCGGGCGCTACGTCCTGGAGAGTCGGCTCCCGGGCCGACGGCCGGATGCCGTCGGCCCGACGCCGGAACTCCGTGCGGCCGTCGGCCGGGCGTTGGCGCGGCTGCATGCCATCGAACGAGATCATTGGGGGCCGGTCGATCGCCCGGCGGGGCCGGGCTTCGCCGAGACCCTGCAACGTCAACTCGATCGCCGGATGCGGGATTTGCGGACGTTTCCCGAGGCTGTCGAGCCGGCGGCGGTCGATCGAATGGAAAGCTGGTTCCGGAAGGAGCTCGGCGCCCTCGCGCCGATCCGGCGGTTCCAGCTCTGCCACCTTCATCTCGGCAAGGACGATATCCTGTACGACTCCCGCGCCGACGCCGCGGCTTTCATCGACTGCGGAGGAGCCGCGTTTCATCGGGCGGCGCGGGACCTGGCGCACTTTCAGCCGTATGAAAAAGGTTGGATCGGCGACGGGACCGGCTTGCGCGAGTTCCTGTCGGCGTACGTGGCCGAGTCCCCCCCCGAACGCGCCCAGGAACTCCAACGCGAGGGGCCGCTCTTCGAGGCCTGGCTTCTGCTCAATCGCCTGCGCGCGGACCTCCGAGCCGCCGCCCGCGGGAAACCCCTCACCTGGACCGGCAAGAAGCTCCTGATGCGGGACCGGCTGCTCGGCCTGACCGGAGGGCTCAAGCCGAAGGGGTGAGGTCAGCGGGGATGCGCAACGGCGATCGGAACACCTCCAGAGCTCCGCGCCAGGAGCGCTCGACGCGATCGCGCAGATGAGCGGCCTCGCCCAGCGAGCCGCCGCGCCGGAGCGAACGTCGATACCGGGCGAACGTCGAGCCCGCTTTCTCCACGTGGTAATAGAGTTCGAAGAAGGGAATGAACCGGTCGAACTCCGCGCCGTCGGCCTGGGGCCGGAATTCGAAATAAGCGCGCGCGAGACGCCCGAAGGCCGCAACGTTCCGTCCCAGGACCTGGTGGAACACCTTGACGAAGTCCCAGGGCCAGAGGCCATAGTGACAGGCGCCGAAATCAACGAGCGCGACGGCCGGGCGCTCGCCCTCGACCAGCATCAGGTTGCCGAGCTGCAGATCGCCGTTGACGAGTGAACACGGCGGCGAAGGGCAAAGTTCGTCCAGGCCGCGGCGCAGGCGTTCCCGGATGGCGCGGCCCAGTTCCCCGTTCCAGGCGATGAAGTCGCACCCCGCGAGCGCCTCCGTCGCCCGGGCCAGCTTGCCGCCGAAATGCTCGCGAAGAAAGGCCCCGTCGACCGGGGCTTGGCGGCGCCAGGGTCGCCCCGCCGTCGGGGCCTGATCGCCGTGATGGAGGGCCAGAAGCTCGGCCAGGCGAGCCGGCCAGGGCGACGTCGGCGGAGCGAAATCCTCCGGCCGAGGGTGGCGGCCTTCGATCCAGCGCTCGAGCACAAGCTCAAAGCGATGCCGGCCCAACGTGGCGTAAGAGTCGTCGACGGCGAGGATTTCCGGCGTGAGAATCCCTCGGCGGGCCAATCGGCCGGCCAACCGACGCCGCTCCTGCCCGCGCGCTTTTCCCGTGGCGCGCGGATAGCACCGCGCCAGCAGCGGGGGCCGCCCCTCGGCCTCCACCTTGCGCAGGATCAGCCGATCCGGTTTCGGTTCCTCGGGCCGGAGCGGCGTGAGCCGCGCCTCCCCGTAGCCCATCCGGGCCAGCAGCCCCCGCCGGAGATAGGTTTCGAACCGGGCCGGGGTCGATGCGGCGTCCGGACGCCGACCGGCCCACCACCCGGCGCGAGAAAGCAAAAGGCCTCGCGTTGCGTAAAGGGGATTGAGCAACCGATCCAGAGGCTCCATGCGGCCATCGTCCGCCGCGCACGGCGACGCTAACTTTTACTAAATTATCCGGCGACGAAAAAGGGAAATGACGGCCTCTCGAGGTTTGCGGCCCACTCGATGCTCAGCGGATGCCTCGGGCTGAGGCGACGTCCCGATTGCATCCCCGCGACGATCGGGGCTACATTGGGGCTCACGCAAAGGAGACGCTCATGAGGAAGCGAACCACGTTGGGCAGCGTCCTGGGGGGGGTGGCCCAGGGCGGGCCGGCGGCCCGGCCCCTCATCAGAACCCGCGTCGAGCAACCGTCGCTGGCCGGACTGATCGCGCTGGAGGAGCGCCTGGACCGGCTGGAGCTTCTTCTGCAGACGCTCCTCCGACTGCTCGTCGAGAAAAAGCTCATCGAGCGCGAAGAGTTCCGGCAGTGGATCGATTACGTCGACGCCCTTGACGGTTCCCGCGACGGAAAAATGCGCCAGACCCGGCGGCCTCACGTCTGCCCCGCCTGCGGCCGGCGCAGCCGGCCCGCCGCCCGAACCTGTCAGTACTGCGGCGCGGACCTCCCCGCGCGGGACTTCGACGAGGCGTCGAAGAAGGGGGCCGAGCCCCACGCGCCGAAGGCCGAGGGCTGAGAAAAACGACCATTGCGGATCGTTCTCCCCGGCGGTTAAGCTGGATCGGTTGAACCCGGCCATCGATCCGCTCACACACTCCCGCGCGCGAAAGGATTCTTAAGGATGTTCGGCTCTCGTTCGCTCAAACGGCTTTTGACGCTCGCTGCCTTGGGACTCTTCTTGGCCCCGCTGGCCGGGTGCGTCATTGCCATCAACACCCCCGACCGGGCCCAGAAGGGCAAGATGGGGCAGATGATGGAACGCTGTCCCCACTGCGGCAAACTCCTGAGCGACCCTCCGGCCGGGGAAAGTCACGAGGGGCACGAGCATACCAACCCGTGAGCCCGCCGTCGCGGCCTCGCGCACGCGTCATCCTTTCCCAACTTGATTGAGCATCTGAGCGGCGTCCTGTTGTTCAGAGAGGGGGATCACCTCATTGTGGACAGTGGGGGCCTCGGTTGCGGCGTGGAGGTGCCGTCGGGCCTCGCCGACGCCCTCGGCCCCCTCGGCGCGACCGTCGAGCTCTGGACGTACCATCACGTCACGGAGTCGAGCCAAACGCTCTATGGCTTCGCCCGTCGTGGCGAGCGCGAAGCCTTCGCCGCGCTGACCGCGGTCTCCGGCGTCGGCCCCCGCATCGCCCTCTCGATCCTTTCGACGCTGGCGATTGAAGACTTGATCGACATCGTGATGAAGGGGGACGCCCGCGCGCTCACGCGCGTTCCGGGGATAGGCCACAAGAAGGCCGAAAAATTGCTCGTCGAGCTCAAGGACCGGGTCGATCGTCTGAGCGCCGGGCTGGAGCCGGACCGACGCCGGGCGCTGGCGCCCGAGGCCGCGCGGCTCGCCGCCGCCGAGCCCCCTCTGCCCACCGAAGCCGCCCGGATGGCCGCCTCCGCTCTCGAAGCGCTGGACCTTCAGCCGACGGTCTCCCGGCGGGCGATCGCCCGCGCCCTGGAAGCCCTCGGCGAGCAAGCCTCCGTCGAGGACCTGGTGCGCGAGGGGCTGCGTCACCGCCTGGCCGTCTAAGTTGTCGCTCCCGGAGGGCGGCCCCGCCCCGGCCGCCGGGCTTTGGGCGGGGTCGGGGTTCTGATACGATCGGCGCGGCGATCCCCGCCGACGCCATGCTCTCCTTCGCCGCTCACACGTCCGACGTCGAAACGACGACGCTCCTCGTGAGCGAACTCTATGCCTCGATCCAAGGCGAATCGTCCCATGCCGGACGCCCTTGCGGGTTCATCCGTTTGACCGGATGCCCCCTGCGCTGCGTCTGGTGCGACACCGAGCACGCCTTCCATGGCGGCCGCCGCATGACGATCGCCGACGTTCTGGAAACGGTGAGCGGCTGGGGCCTGCGCCTCGTCGAGGTCACCGGCGGCGAACCGTTGGCGCAGCCGGCGTGCCTGGCGCTGCTGAGGGCGCTGGGCGATGCGGGCTACGAGACGTTGCTGGAGACGAGCGGGGCGATCGACGTGGCCGGCGTCGATCCGCGGGTCATCAAGATCGTCGATGTCAAGTGCCCCGGCAGCGGCGAAGCCGAGGCCAATCGCTGGGAGAACCTGGACCGGCTGGGTCCGCGGGACGAAATCAAGTTCGTCCTGGCCGACCGGACCGACTACGATTGGGCGCGTCGCGTGATCGCCGAGCGCGGTCTCGCCGGCCGGCCGGGGCTGCTTTTCTCGCCCGTTCACGGCCGGCTGGACCCGGCCGCGTTGGCGCGCTGGATGATCGAGGATCGGCTGCCGGCCCGGCTGCAAATCCAACTGCACAAGGTTCTTTGGCCGGGGCGCGACCGCGGCGTTTGAACCCCGCCCGGAGCGTTCCCCGTCCGGCCTCATCCCCTCCGAGGAGCATTGCCGATGGACTGGTCACGTTTTCTCGCCGACCCGGCCTGGGAAGCCGTCGGTATCCTCGGCCAGGTAATCTTTGGCGTCCGGTTCGTTTTTCAATGGTGGGTCAGCGAACGGGCGGGCCGCAGCCTGGTGCCGGTCGGATTCTGGTGGCTCTCGATCGCCGGGGCCGTCCTGATCTTCGTTTACGCCCTGCACAAGGCCTCGGTGGCCTTCATGATCCCGACGCTGGCGGGCATGCCGGTCTATATCCGCAATCTGGCGCTGATCCGTCGGGAGCGTCGCCGGCTCGGCCTGGAGGGGTGACGCCGGCGGGGCGAGGCTTCAGAAATCAATCCTGAGGCAGCGATCTTCTTCGGCCGAGCGCCGGCAATAGTTCCCCAGCGTCTCGACGATGTCGTTGACGGCGTCGATATGACGGGCCACCTCCGGCTCCCGCTCCTCGAACTGCCGCCGAAAGAATGAAAACAAGGCCGCCAGCCAGCGCAGCGGCTCCAGCAGCTCCTGGCACTCCCCGGGCGTCACCGGTTCCGGGTTCAACATCGCCCGGCCGAGAAAGACCCGCATATCGGGGGCGAACTCCTCCGGCTCGGGGCCCTTTTCGACGTCCAGGCCGAGCAGGAAGCCCGACCCCTCGGATTGGGCGCGCAACTCCCGCTGAATGGCCTCGACGTGAGCGCAATAGGCGGCGAATCGGTCCTCGTAGAGCGGCCGATCCATCGCCACGTATTCATGAAAGGACTGCAGCCAGGGTCGGATCTGTTCAATCCCCAGGTCGTGCGGGATGCTGTGCTCGTCGAGCAGCTCGGTGAGCTTGGTGACCAGCTCCGCCGTGGCGAAAAACCCCGCGACGTTGCTCAGGCGCTCGACTTCGTCCAGCTCTTCGCTCAGCGGATCATAAAAACCGATGTCGAATCCCACGGGGGGGCTCCCTTCGCGCGTCCGTCGATTGGAGGATCGCCGTCGCGTCCCGGGCAGGTTCGCTCGGAATCCCAAGCTTGAGCCTAACCCAAGCGCTGCCGGCGAGCAAACGCCATCACCGCCGGCCGGAGCGGCCTCGCCCGACGGCCAGAAAACGCTCCCAAGCCGCCCCGACGGGGGTTATGCTGGGCCGGCTGAGCGCCGGGGCGGGCATCTTTCTGAGCTTGTCGAGGAGGGCGCGGAAAATGTTCTCGGGAAAGCGTCGCCATCGGGGCCGGGCCGGCTCGGGGCCGCCGTGGGGCCTCGCGCTGCTCGGGATAACCTTGGTATCGATCGGCGCGGCCCCCCTTCCGGCTCAATCAACCGCGAGCGAGCAAGCAGCCCTGGCGACGCTGGAGGCCTTCCTCAAGGCCTTCAACGAACGCGACGCCCAGGCCTGGGTCGCCACGCTCCGGTTTCCTCATCTGCGGCTCGGCCCCGGCGGGCATCGCGTCTGGGAGGACGCCGAGGCGGCGCTGGCCGAACCGGAGTTCGAAGCCCTGGCGGCGACCGGCTGGCGTCGCAGCATGTGGGACGTGAAGGAACCCATCCAGGACTCCGAGTCACGCGTTCACGTAGCCGTGCAGTTCTCGCGCTACGGCGCCGACGAGGCTCCCTTGGGCGTTTTCCAGGGTCTTTATCTGGTGACGCGGGGCGAGGACGGCCGTTGGGGGCTGCAAGCCCGGTTCACCGGCGTGCGGCCCGCCCCGCCCGAGCGGCGCGCGGCGATTGAGGCGACCGCCCTCGACGTGATCGAGCGCTTCATGAGCACCTTCAACGCGCGGGACGCCGCGGCCTGGGCCGGCACGCTCAACTTCCCCCACGTCCGCATCTCCGACGCCGATCTCCGCCTCTGGGAAACCGCCGAGGAATACGTCGGCTACATGGATTTCGAGCGATTCGCCCGGCAGGCCGGCGGCTGGGATCGCAGCGCCTGGGAGTCCCGTCGGGTCGTTTGGGCCGGCGAGGAGAGCGCCATCGTCGCCCTGCGCTTCAACCGCTACCGCGCTGACGGGACGTTGATCTCCTCGTTCCCGACGGCTTATTTCCTTACGCTCCAGGACGGCCGCTGGGGCGTTCGCGGGCGATCCAGCTTCGCCCCCTGAGGTCGGAACGGGGATCGGCCGAAACGCCCGACCGGAAGGAGCGCCGGGTTCGTCGGCTTCGGGCCACCGTCGGGTTGTCATCCCGCGTGCTCGCGGCTTTCCGGTTACGGACGAAGTGGAGCCATGTGCGGGCGTTTCACGACCGTCGCCACGGCCGCCCTCTTCGCCGAGGCCTTCCCCGGCGTGACGTTTCCGCCGGATTTCACGGCCCGCTATAACGTCGCCCCGACCCAGCCCATCCCCGTCCTCACCAACGAGAACCCACAGGAGGTTCAATTCTTCCGCTGGGGGCTGATCCCCTCCTGGGCCAAGGACCCATCGATCGGCGCCCGCCTTATCAATGCCCGGGCCGAGACGCTGGCCACGAAGCCCGCCTTCCGCGCGGCCTTCCGCCGTCGCCGTTGCCTGATCCTGGCCGACGGGTTTTATGAGTGGGGGACGCCGCCCGGCGAACGCGCCCGCCGGCCGTTCTTCGTGCGGTTGGCCTCCGGCCGGCCGTTCGCCTTCGCCGGCTTGTGGGAAGGCTGGCGCCCGCCGGAGGGCGAGCCGATCCATTCCTGCGCGATCGTGACGACGGCGGCCAATTCGATGTTGGCCCCGATTCACGATCGGATGCCCGTGATCCTCCCGCCGCCCGCGCGTCCCCTCTGGCTCGACCCCGGCGTGGAGGACCCCGCCACGCTGAAGCCTCTGCTCGTGCCCTTCGCTCACGAGGCGCTCCAGGTGACGGCCGTCGGCAAGGCCGTCAACAACGCCCGCCACGACGCCGCCGACTGCATCCAGCCCTCGCTCTTGGACTGAACGGCGAGCGCCGCCGGACGCCGCTCAAGATGGTTGAGCGAGGCCGAGCCGGTCGGCGTGGCGACGGCGGAAGGCCTCGACCGTTCGCCGGAAGTATGCGCTCGGCCCGCCTTGGAGCACCTGATCCAGCAGACGGCGTGAGGTCTCAACCTGACCCAGACGGAGAGCGGCCGCCGCCGCGTAGAAGACCATCTGGCGGCGCTTGAAGGGTTCGCGGTCGCCGGCCGCCTCGATCACGAGCTCGTGCCAGCGCACGATCCGTTGAGCCTCCTCCACCTCCAAGGCCAGCATTTCAATCTGCGGGTCGCGGGCGTTGGCCCATCGCCAGAGCTGATCGGCCAGACGGCGCCGCGCCTCTTCCACCGCCGTCGCGATCGCCACCGGCATCGGCTCGCCGGGCCGGGCCGCCGCCGCCGCCTCGGCCCGTTCGATCGTCGCCTCCCATTGCCCCTCGGCGTAGGCCTGACGCACGGCCTCCAGCCGCGCCGACCAGTCGGCCCCTTGAAGCCGCTCCTCCAAGGGCTCGAGCCGCCCCTCCGGCAGAGGTATCTCGGCCCGCTCAAAACTTTCGGTCAGCTCGGTCAGAACCCGCCGGACGCCGTCGAGATCGCCCCGCTCCAGAAGGCCTTGGGCCTGGTCGATGGACGTTTCGGCCATGGCCTCGCCCCGAAGTCGGAGCAGCCCGGCGATCTCGTCCGCGAGGGCCGGGTAACGCTCGGTCGCTTCGGCGGCCGCGCGAGCCGCGGCCCCAATCGTCGGCGCGGCGGCCAGTTCCGTCCGAAATCCCTCCAGCCGTCGCCCCCGCTCCTCATCGCGGGCCGCCTGGGCCAGGCGCTCAATTTCCTCCGCCGGACCCGGATCGCCCGCCACGATGGCCGCGTATTCGGCCAGGCGGCCTTCCAACGTTTCGAGGGCCTCTTCCCGCGCCCGGTAGCGATCCAACGCCCCCCGGGCCGCGGCGAGGGCTCGCTCGCGCAGCCGCGCCTCCAGGGCCGCCACGGTTTCGAGCGTTGCCTCCGAAGGCTCAAGGGCCCGCAGAGCCGCCAGGGTCTCCCGCGCCGGCAGGAGTTCCTCCCGCTCGATCCGTTCGCGCGACCGCTCCAGGCCGACGGAAATTTCCTCCTCCCAGAGCCCGGCGAGGTGGCGCGCCCGGCGCTGCTCCTCCGGCGGGCTCGCCGAGTCGGCGACGAAAGCGGCCAGCAACTGCCGCGCCTCGGCGGGCCGGCCCTGGCCGCGCAGATCAAGGGCGGCCTCGATCGGGCTGCCGTTGCGGCGGCGGATCGCCAGAGCCCCGAGCCCGACGGCCAGCGCCAACGTCACGACGGCCAGGCCGAGGGTCAGCCTGCGCAGACGCCGCAGGGCCGGCAACGCGGGCGCGATCGCTTGCGCCTTGACCAGGTAGTTATGGCATTTCTCAAAGCGGTGATCCAGCGAAAGCGCTTTCGCCCAGCAGCGCTGGGCCTCTTCCAGTTGGCCCTGCCGGGCCCGCAACGTCCCGAGCACCATCCAGGCGTCGACGAACGAGGCGTCGAGCTCGAGGGTGTGCTCGAGTTCGATGATGGCCTCCCCCAGTCGATCGCGCTCGGCGTGCTCCAGGGCGGCGTTGAAATGGTTCCGGGCCCGGCTGACGACGAGCCGCAGCAGGCCCATCTCCTGGCCACAGTGATAACAGACGTCCTGATCGTCGCGGTTTTCGGTATGACATTGAGGGCAACGCATCGGCGGGAAGGGGAAGGCTCTCCCGGAGTCCGGCGCCCCGGGGGGGGCCGGTCCGGGCGACGGGGAGGCGGCCACGACCGCCGGGCGGTTCAGCCCTGCCCGCGCGCGCCGGCGGTCATGGACGGGTCTCGGCCTCCTTGAGCCGGTTGTAGAACTCGCGGGCCGTGACGCGATTGGCCTCTTGGTCCGGGTCCCCTTCCGAACGCTTGAGGTAATCCTCCCAGGCGGCCAGGGCCTTGGGCGATTCCATGGCCTGAAGGGCCAGCGCCAGGTTGAATCGGGCGTAAAGGTTATTGGGGTCGATCCGCAAAGCCTCGTTGTGCGCGTCGCGCGCCTGTTCGTATTCGCCCTGCTGGAAGTAACATGACCCCAGGAGCGTGAACAGCAGCGAATCGTTCGGCGAGAGCTTGATCGCCTCCCGGCACTCCAACGTCGAACGGGCGTAATCGCCGATCAGATAATACGACGTGGCCAGCGCCTTCCGCGGCGCCGCCGCCGTCGGATCGAGCGAAATGGACCGCCGCAAGAACTCGATCCGTTGAGGCGAATCGGCCGGATGGCTGCGGCTCTCTTCATAGGCGGCCGCCGCGGCCGCACGGTCGGCCTCTGAGACCGTCGGCGTCGGGCGCGTCGCTTGCCCCGCCGTGGCGGGGCCCGGCGTGGGGGTCGCCGTCGGCGTGGGCCGAGGCGTCGGCGCGGGCGTCCCGGTCGGCGTCGCCGGGGGCGT
>CAYXAU010000005.1:61473-103622 GCA_964463045.1 uncultured Candidatus Sumerlaeota bacterium
TCGGCGTGGGCCGAGGCGTCGGCGCGGGCGTCCCGGTCGGCGTCGCCGGGGGCGTCGGCGTCGCCGTCAGCGCGGGCGTGGGGGGAGGCGTTGGCGGGGGCGTAGGCGTCGGCGTCGGCTCGGACGGTGAGGGCGTGGGGGTCGCTCTCGGCGTCGGCGGCGGCGTCGCCTCCGGCAGCGGCGTTACCGTGGCCCGCGGGGTGGGCGTCGGCTGCACCGCGCGCTCCGGGGCCGTCTCGCGCGGCGGCGTCAGACGCAACACCGGCGGCGGCGCGGCCGGCCCGGGGGTCGGGCGGATCATCGTCGTGTCGATGGCGGCGCGGCCGCCCGAGGGGGCCGTGGCCCCTTCCGCTGGAGGTCGTTCGCCGCCCGGCGGCTCGGGCCGAGCTTCGGCGGCCACCTCTCGACCGCCGGGGGGAGCCCGATCGGGCGATGGCGTGGCGACGGGGACGGTCGCGGGGGCAGGCGCCTCGGCGCGGGGCCGTTCGAGCGTCGCCGGGGCTGAGGCCGCCGGGCTGACCGGGGGCTGAGCCCGCTCGTTGAGCAGAATCTGCGCAAGCAGGTTCTGGGCGAGGCTCTCTGCCTGCGGCAGTAATTCCTGAAGCGCCCCATGGCGGCTCAGGGTTTCCTGCGTCAGTGCGCGGCCCGACCGGCGCCAGAAGACCGTCGCATCCACGGCGTAGGCGCCGCCGAGCTGATCAACGTGGCCCGTCACCAGATAGTCGGCCCGCAGCGCCTCGGCCACCCGCGCGGGGGGAACGCCCGGCCCCAACGGCCCGCCCGGATACAGATTATGACGAAACAGATAGCGACGCGTCTCTCGGCGAGGAAGCACGAGCGCGCGCGGATCGCGATAAAACTCCGCCCAGACGGCCTGCGAGAAGGCCTCCTGTTGACCGGGCGACAGCGTCCCGGATTCGAAATCCAGAAAGGCGACGACGGGCGGCGGGCTTGTCGGCTCGGCCCCCGCCGCCGTCGCCGGGGCAGGCTCGGCCGCGGGTCGAGGCTCCTCCAATATCCGGCCGTCGCGCGAAACTTCGATCGACCCCCGCCCCGGCTGAGCGATCCCCGCCGGCGGCGCCGTCCCGGCCGCGAGCGCGACGATCACCGCGGCCGCCAAGAAAACGACCGGGCCGACGGGCCGGCGGCCGGTCCGAAGGGCATCGGGGCGAGACCGAGCGCAAGCCAACGTCAAACCGGACGACTTCCACCCATGATATCCAGCGGCGCGCCGGGGATGCGCCTTCGACGGATCCCCCTCGCCCGACGACCCTCGCGCGCGAACCCCCGTTTTTAGCCCACTCCCCCGGCCGACACAAAAGAAAAATCCGGAGCCGCGCGGCGGGGCCCAGGCTCCCCCGGCGCGCCCGCCGGCCGCGCGGGGCGCGGCTCAAAGCCGATTGAGCCCGTTGAAAGCCGCGACCTTGTAACACTCGGCCAGCGTGGGGTAATTGAAGACGTTATCGGTGAAGTAGGTGATCTTGCCCCGATGGGCGATGACGGCCTGGCCGATGTGGATCAGCTCGGTGGCGCTGTCCCCCATGATATGCACGCCGAGGAGCTCCAGCGTCTGGCGATGAAACAGGAGTTTGAGGACGCCGCTTTCGTCCCCCAGAATCTGCCCGCGGGCGGTCTCGTTGTATTCGGCCCGGCCCACTTCGTACGGAAGTTGGCGCTCAGTGAGTTCCTCCTCCGTATAGCCGGCGTAGGAAATTTCCGGGATCGTATAGATGCCGTAAGGAAACGATTCGGGGAAGGAGCGGACCTCGACCTGAAGGGCGTGACAGGCGGCCAGCCGCCCCTGCTCCATCGACGTCGAGGCCAGGGCCGGGAAGCCGATCACGTCGCCGACGGCGTAAATGTGCGGCTGCGCCGTCTGGAAGTGCTCGTTGACCTTGATGAGGCCCGTGCTGGAGATGTCGATCCCCAGCTTATCCAGGCCCAAGCTCTCCGTGTTCGAGATCCGCCCCATCGAACAGAAGAGCCTCTCCCCGACGACGACTTTTCCGCTCTTGAGCCGCGTCTCCACGCGTCCGTCGTCGGCCACGCCGAACGTGTCCAATTGCTCCGACATTTTGAGCGTGATATCGCTGGCCCGCATCTGATAGGCGAGCGCGTCGGAAATCTCCCGGTCCAGGAACCGCATGAGCGTCTCCCGCCGGTCCACGATCGTCACCTTCGTCCCCAGACAGGCGAAGATGCAGGCGTATTCGGACCCGATGACGCCGCCGCCGAGGATCGTCAGCGTCCGCGGAATCTCCTCCAGGCTCAGCACCGAATCGCTGTTCAGCACCGAGGGGTGATCCCGCGGCAACCCCGGCGGCATGTTCGGCCGCGAGCCCGTGGCGATGATGAAGTTCTCCGACGTGTAGTCCTTCATCATCCCGTTGCGCATCCCGACCCGGATCGCGTGCGGATCGACGAAAACGGCCTCGCCCGGAATCACGTCCACGTCGTTGCGGTCGAGCTGCCGCTGAATGATCTCGATCTCATGGCCGATCACCTGCGTCTTCCGCTCCATGAGCTGCTGAATCTTCACCCGCTTCCGCGATAGCCCGTCGTAGGTCGAAAGGTTCCGCGTCCGCAGCCCCGCCAGGTAATGGACCGTCTCGCGCAGCGTCTTCGACGGCAGCGTCCCCGTCGAGACGCACGCCCCGCCGACGACCGCCTCCCGCTCAATGACGGCCACCCGGCGCTTGAGCTTGGCCGCCTGGAGCGCGGCCTTCTGCCCGGCTGGCCCCGCCCCGATCACGATCAGTTCATAATCGGCCACGCTGGGTCTCCTCCCCCGGCGGCCGCCCTCGCCGACGCGGCCGCGCCACGCCCGCCCCTCGGCGGCAGACGGCCTCGGCGGCGGCCCGCCGCGGACGTGCGGCCTCCGGCTTCAACCCCTCAAGCCTACGCAAGGCCCCGCCGGACAATCAACACCCTTCCGGGCGAGCGGCTCGCTCCCCTTCTCGACATCCGGCTGGCCGTGTATCATAACCCCCTTCGGGCAGCGCTGACCCGCCGTTGGGCGCGCGGCCGCGCCGATCCTTCGGGCGAGCTTCGGTCATGAACAGGTACGACTTGATCGTCATCGGGACGGGGCCGGCGGGTCTCCACGCGGCCATTCAGGCGGCCAAGCTGGGCCGGCGCGTGGCCGCCATCGAGCGCCAGAAGGTCATCGGCGGCGTTTGCGTCAACACGGGGACGATTCCCAGCAAGGCCGTCCGGGAGGCGATCCTATACCTGAGCGGCATCCGCCAGCGGGACTTCTACGGCTCCAGCTACACCGTCAAGCCCGAGATCACGATGGAGGACATCACGCAGCGGGTCTCGCACGTCATCCGCGCCGAGCGGGACGTGATCCACGGCCATTTCAAACGCAACCACATCGACCTCCACTATGGCCAGGCGCGGTTCCTTTCCCCGCATCGGATCGCCGTCGACACGCTGACCGGCCAGACCGACGAGTACGAAGCCGACTTCTTCATGGTCTGCGTCGGCACGCGGCCCGCCCGTTCCCCTCAGTTCCCCGTCGACGGCAAAGACATCCACGACGCCGACACGATCCTGAACATGGAGCGGCTGCCCCGCAGCCTGACGATCATCGGCGCCGGCGTCGTCGGCGTCGAATACGCCTGCATGTTCGCCGCCCTGGGCATCCCCGTCACGATCATCGAGGCCCGGCCGCGGATGCTCGACAACATCGACGAGGAAATCGTCGAGGCCCTCCAGTTCCACATGCGCGAAATGGACGTCGTCTTCAGCCTCGGGGAAAAATGCGAGAAGGTCTATGTCAACGAGCGCGGCGACGTCCTCATCGAGACCGAGAGCCAAAAGCTCGTCCGCGCCGAAACCGTGCTTTATGCCGTTGGACGCACCGGCAACACCGAGGAACTCAATCTACCCGCCGCGGGCCTCCGCGCCGATCACCGGGACCGCATCCAGGTCAACGAGCACTATCAGACCGAAGCCCCCCACATCTACGCCGCCGGGGACGTGATCGGCTTCCCCGCCCTGGCCTCGGTCTCCATGGAACAGGGGCGGATGGCCGCCTGCCACGCCTTCGGTCTGGATTGCCAGGCCGATCCGCGGCTCTTCCCCTACGGCATCTACACCATCCCCGAGATCTCTTACGTCGGCCGCAACGAGCGCGAACTGACCGAGGCGAAGGTCCCGTACGCCACCGGCGTGGCCCGCTATCGGGAGTCCGCCCGCGGGATGCTCATCGGCGACATCAAGGGCATGCTCAAACTCCTCTTTCACCGCGAGGATCACCGCCTGCTCGGCGTCCAGATTCTCGGCGAAGGGGCCAGCGAGCTCGTTCACATCGGCCAGGCCGTGATGAGTTTCGACGGCCCCGTCGATTATTTCGTCAACACCGTTTTCAATTATCCCACGCTCGCCGAGTGTTACAAACGCGCGGCCTTCACCGGCCTCAATAAACTGGGCTGACGGCGGGGCAGTCGCCGCTCAGCGATACAGGGTCCATCGCCGCGCCCCGGCCGGAGGGGGCGTCGGCCCAGCCGAGGATGACGCCACGGTAACCTGCCGTGGATTGCTGAGAGAGCTGCGCCGAGGCTCGCCCCCGTCGGCACGACGGGCTCCGCCGGCCGATGGATCGCCGGTCTTCCCTTCGCCGGAGATTTGAAACGGCAGGACGCTCGATCCCCCCGACGATGATCAAGTTTGCCCCGCTGGCCGCGGCTCGGCGGGCGCGCGGGCCGACAACGAACGAACGTAGCCTTCGTAATTGCGGCGGACCTCGGCCAGGCTATCGCCGCCGAATTTCTCGAGGAACGCCCAGGCGACGGCGTAGGCGACGAGCGCCTCCCCGATGACCGCCGCCGCCGGCAGCGCGCAGACGTCCGAACGCTCCTTGGAAGAGTCCGCCGGCTGCCGTGTGGCCAGATCGACCGACGGGATCGGCCGCATCAGCGTCGAGATCGGTTTCTTGGCCACGCGGACGACGATCGGCTCGCCGTTGGTCATCCCCCCTTCCAGACCGCCGGCGTTGTTGGTCCTGCGATAGAACCCGCCGGTCGGGCCATGGCCGGGCGGCATCTCCCCAGGGTCGTCCGAAAAATAAATCGCGTCGTGAACCTCC
Source organism: uncultured Candidatus Sumerlaeota bacterium (assembly GCA_964463045.1). Classification (GTDB taxonomy): domain Bacteria; phylum Sumerlaeota; class Sumerlaeia; order MVZB01; family JAJFLK01; genus CAYXAU01. Next base: position 66,566 of record CAYXAU010000005.1, read on the forward strand.
GAACCTCGCCGAACGGCGGCCCGGAAGCCCCCCCCGATCTCGACCCCCTTGATCGCCTGCATGCTCATGATCGCCCGCCCGATCATCCCGTCGAGCTTCTCGTCCCAGTTCATCACGTTACCCAACCCGACCGGGACGCCCGTAACGATCACCTCGAAGATGCCGCCGACGGTGTCTCCCTCGCGTTTGCACGCGTCGATGAGCTCCATCATGGCGCGCTCGACGGCCGGGTCGGCCACGCGCACGGAGGAGGCCTCGGCTCGCTCGGCGATCGTCTCATAGCTCAGCCCGGCGGCGTCGGCCGGAATCCCCCCCAGATTGACGACGTGGGAGATGACCCGCATGCCGAATTCCGCCAACAGGCGCTTACAGACGGCCCCGACGGCGACCTGGGCCGCCGTCGCCCGCGCCGAGGCCCGCTCCAGCACGTTGCGGGCGTCCGTCTGGGCGAATTTCTGCGCTCCGGCCAGATCGGCGTGCCCCGGCCGAGGGCGCGTGATCTCCCGTCGAGGACCCTCGCCCCTGGGCTCGCCCAACGCTGGCTCAGAGTCCAGCTCGGCCTGCGCCGTCGCCTCCAGGGGCTCCGGCGACATGATCGCCTCCCAGTTCCGCCAATCCTTGTTTTCGAGGATGAGCGTGATGGGGCTGCCGAGCGTCCGCCCGTGCCGCACGCCGGAGACGATCCGCACCCGATCGGCCTCAATCTTCATCCGTCCCCCGCGCCCATAGCCCCCTTGCCGCCGGCGCAGATCGTGATCAATCTCCTTGGCCCGCAGGGTCAACCCGGCCGGCACGCCGCTCACGATCGCCGTCAGTTGCGGTCCATGGGATTCCCCGGCGGTCAGATAGCGGAGCATAGGGATGGTTCCGATGGGCTACCGGGATCGCGCGAGCCTCGGCCCCGGATCGGGTCCCCTGAATATAGCGGACGGCCGGGGGGCCGCGCATGAGCGAAATCGCTCCCGCCACCGTTCGGCGGTTTCATGGCGGGGTCTCCGCCGATCGCGGCAGATAGACCAGGAGGTAGGTCCGCTGGCGGATTCGAGGCCGCGTGGTCCGATAGAGGCGGTGGAGTTCGAACCGTTGGGCGAAGCGGGGGTCGGCGGCGATCGCGTCGGGCAGGTCGAAGTAGTCGATCCGGTCCGCGGCGTGGCTCGTGAAGATGGCCGCGGCCAGCTCCCGAGAGAAGAAATAGTCGACCTTGTCGGCGAGGGCGAGGCCCGGCCGTGTGAGCGTCTCGTCGTTCAGCAGCCCCAGGTCCACGGTCTTGAGCCGCGAGAAATATGCGATCGCGCCCACGTCCGGGCAGACGGCGATCCAGGCTCCGGCGGGCAAACGCTCGGCCAGGTCCCGCCCCGCCTTGAGGTGCTCGTCTTCGAGAATCTGAAGGTAGGTGCGGGCGTAGTCGAACTCTTTGGGAACCTGCGCCGCGAGGATCGCAAGCTGGATGGCCAGCAAGCCGAGCGCGACGGCGATCCCGGCGCGCGCGCGGGGTTTCGCCGAGCCGAGCACGACCCCGGCGCGGCTCCACGACCGGTCGGCGGCCCACCCCAGCCCCGCCAGAAACAGCGGATAGAAGGGGGCCATGAACCGGAACGAGAACTTCATCACCAGGACGGACCGGGCGTATTGCGTCAACACCACGATAAGGAACACGACGAACGGGACGAGGACGACCCCCGGGCGCAGGCCCTTCGTCGGCGGCGATCCTTCGTCGCTCCCGCCGCCGGGCCGGCCGCCGCGCGGCGTCACGAGCCACAGGGCGCCCACGGCCAGGGCCGGAAACGTCAGATAGGTGTAAAAGAAGTCCAGAAGATAGAGCAGGCTCGTCGGATTGGCCCACCCGACGTAGCGCTTGGCGTAGAATGTGTTCGGCAGCCACTGGCCGTAATAACTCGCGCGCCAGGCGAAGTACGCCGCGCCGGGCAGGACGTATGCCCAGGCGAAAGTCCCCGCCCACCGCGCCAGCCCTTTGCCGTCGGTTCGCGCACGCCCCCAGGCCAGCCCCAGGGCCAACGCCGCGGCCAGAGCGGCCCCCTCGGGCCGCGTAAGGCTCGTGGCCAGAAGCGCCGGCGCGAGCGCCGTCTCGCTCCGGCCCCTCTTCGCCGGCGGCGCCGCCAGCGCCGCCACGTAGCCCCATGCCGAGGCCGTGACCCCGAGGCCAAAAAGGTGCGTTTCGAGCCCGCTCCAGGCGTGAGTCCAGACCATGGGGGAGAGCAGGTAGAGCCCGACCGTCCCCGACCGGAAGGCCGGCCCCACGCCCGCCGCGCGCATCAGGCCGGCGAGCGCCCACGCCGTCAGCACGTAAGCGGCGATCCCGATCAGCTTGGCGAGCACGATCGGCGACGCGCCGAGCTTGATCCCCCCCGCAAGGGCCAGGACGAGCGCGACGCCGGTGTAGCCTTCAACCGGGTCCTCGCCCACGTTCCAGTTCAGCTCGCCGTGGCGGGCGAGATTTTCGCCGTAACGGTAAATGATAAAGGCGTCGTCGACGGTCCAGCGGGGAAACGCCGCCAGGGCCGCGCCGGCCGCCAGAAGGGCCAAAGCCAAGGCGACCCGGCCGCGAAACCCCGCTTCGGGCCTAGAAGGCGCAGGCATGGCCTTCGCGCCCCGCTTCAAGGATCATGCTTCACCGTCAAGCCATTACCGTTCGGCTGGTCACGCCCCCCCCGGGCCGGCGCGCCTCCCGATCCAACGCCTCACCGGGCCGAGGGCTTCGTCGAACCGGGCTGGGCCGCCGCCGTCTGGCGCAACACTCTCAGCATCAGGTCCTCGTCCGCCTCCAGGCCGCTCCAAAGCGCGAGCGACCGGGCCCCCTGGCGCGCCAGCATCCCCAGCCCGCCGACGGAGATCGCCCCGGCGGCCCGCGCCGCCGTCAGGAGCGGCGTCTCCGGCGGCGTGTAAACGGTGTCCATCACAACGTGGCGCGGCTCCAGGCTACGGGCGGCGATCGGCAACGGATCATCGGGCCGAAGCCCCAACGAGGTGGCGTTGACGATCAGGTCGCTGCGGGCGGCGGCGTTGGCCAGACTCGGCTCGGAGGCCTGAACGATCTCAAAGCGCGTTCTCGGAAAGGAAGCTTCCAGGCGCAGGACGACCTCTTCGGCGCGGGGGCGCGTCCGATTGGCCACGATCACCTTGCGGGCCCCTTCCTGGGCGGCGCCGACGGCGATCCCTCGGGCGGCTCCCCCGGCCCCCAGGATGAGTACCGTCAAATCCTCGAACGTAATCTCGGCCTCGGCCAGGACCGTCTGTGTGAATCCGTAAACGTCGGTGTTAAAACCCTGAACGGCGTCCCCGAACTTGAGCGTGTTGACGGCGCCGGTGAGCCGGGCGGCGTCGTCCAACTCCTCGGCCAGCGCCGCGGCGGCTTCCTTGTGCGGGATCGTACAATTGAGCCCCACGAAACCCATGGCTCGGGCCCCCGCTACCGCCTCCCCCAGCCCCCCGGGCCGCACGGCCATGGGGACATAGACCCAATCCAGCCCCAGGGCCTCGATCGCCGCGTTCTGCATCGGAGGCGAGAGCGTATGCTCAACGGGCCAGCCGACCACCCCTACCAAACGGGTTGTTCCGCTGATCCGAAACATAAGGCTGAACGCCCGTCACTGGGGTCGAACCTGACCGGCGGGCGACGAGTTCTGCCGCCGAGGCTGAGGGGCGAACGATTAACGCGGCCGGCCGCGCCCGCGACCGGTGGGGCGTTCGTCGGGGCCCCGGCCCCGGCCGGCGCCGGGCCGTTCGGTTTCCTCCGCTTCGTCGAACTCGACGATCTCGGAGATTTCCCCCTCGACGCTCAGGCCCGGCGGCAGGTTCGGACCGGAACGCCACTGGCCTCCCTCGGCCCAGTGCCAGATGCCGGCCTCGATGTCGAAGTAGACCCCCTTACCCGGAAAGTGCCGATACCGCGCCCGGCGGCGATAGCCGTGGGCCGGCGCCCAGGGCGGCGGCCCCGGCCGAGCGGTCGCCCGGCGAATCGGACGCAGACAAGCCCCGGTGGGCGTCGCCAGAGAAGCGATCAGCACCTGAAGGCCGCGGCGTCGGTTCATGGTCGTCACCTCCCGATCGGGTCGGTTCGCGCCGGCCGGGGGGCTCGGTCGACGCTCGGTTCAGAGCCGCCGGAGCAGCAAATCCCGGGCGAGCTGCAGGTGTTTGGCGATCTCATCCTTCTTGCGATGGATCGCCCGCTCGTCGCTGCGGCCGTGATCGGCGTTGAGGAAGCCGAGCAATGTCCGCCAGACGCGACGGATGGTCGGCGCGTCGGCCGTCCGGTCGATGAACAGATCGGAGCGCGCCGCCTCGGCCGTCGTCGGCGTCGCGGTCAGGTCCAGCCGCAGCATGCGATCGACTTCTCGCTCCCTCAGCCAGGACAAAATCTTGGCGTTTTCAGGGTTATTTTCGCTCACGGCCAGGACCTGATTCATCGTCCAATTGTGCATCAGGCCGATCAGGATGCCGCCCGGCAGGTCTCCCAGCACCGTCCGGAGCCGCGCCGGCGTCCACCGCGGCGTCTCCTCGCCGATCTGTTCAGCGAAGTGCGAGATCAGCGCGTAGCTCCGTTCGGGCCGCCGAAGTTGAAGGTTGGCCTCGATCAACTTCCAACGCCGGTCACGGGCCGGCTCGGCCTGGATCAACCGCACCAACTCCTCAACGTCAAGGTGCTGCGTCGCCGGCAACGGCGGCGACGGCCGGGGGGGCCGGCCGCCGGGGCGCGCCGACGCCAGCCCGGGCCGGCGCCGCACGACCGAGGCCGCCGAAGGTCTCGGGCCCGGCCCTTCGGCGCCCGGCCCGGCCACCGGCCGTCTCGGCGGCCTCTCCGGCTCGGCCTCGCCCTTTTTTTCGCGGGTCGCTTCGGCGGCGGGGGCCTCATGTGGCGATTCGGCGGTTTTCTTCGGGGGCTCGCGCGGGGGCTCCGATCTCGGGACGGTCGGCTCGGGCGCGGAAACCGATGGGCCGGCCGCGGATGCGATCGGACGGTGCACGGCCGTCTGCGCGGGCCAGCGAACGGGGAAATCCCGGACGTAGAACCCACCGAACCGACTGCCAGTCTCCGGCTCCAGGATGACCACCTGCGCCTTCTCGAACCGGCCGGAGGGGAGCTCAAAAAGGAGCCCCAATTGATGCCGGGCGTTGCCCGAGCGGAAATACCGCCGGGCGGCGGGAGCGAAAACGTCACGGGCGAAGGCGTTGATGTAAGTGTCGAACCGTAGCTCGTGGCCGCCGCTCTCGAACGTCACGGGGAACCCTTTGTCCATCATGACGCGGACCGGGTCGGCGACCGGGTGCCGGCGGCCCTCCTCGTCGACCCACCGCCCCCACAACTCTCCAAAAAGAAAAACGGCCAGTTTCGCCCCCGGATAAGCCGCCAGCGCCACAAGCTGGTTGGTCGAGGAGTCGCAGATCACAATGCTGCGCAGAATGTCGATCAGGGCCAGCGGCCGCCGGGCAAACTCCCGGCCCAACGGCAGGCGCCGCCCTCGGTGCGCCCCCAGCCGATAGCTCAGGTCGCCGCGCTCGTCGGCCCGCAGCAGCATCATGTGACTGGCCGGGCCGATCATCATGGAATCGACGCTATAGGCGGCCGCCCGCGCCTCGCCCGAGGCCCCCTTGAGCGCCGCATCGGCGACCTCGCCGGTCGAGGACTTTCCCCCATCCATCAGGCGTGATTCCGAGGCCGAACGGTTGGTCATGAAGAAGCGTCACCCACACACACGGCGGCGAGCGTCCGCCGCCCATCGCATCCTCCGGCGGCAGAGCCGCCTCAAATCCCACGATAACGCAGGGCCGGCGGCCCTGTCGATCCCCCAGCGCCCCGTTTGACGCCGCGGCCCCGCTTCAAGCGCTGGCCCGCCCCTGGAGCGCAATCGATTCGGCGTCGCCCCAGAGGCCTTCCAGGCGGTAATGTCGCCGCGTCTGGGCCTCCATCAAATGCACGACAACGTCGCCGTGGTCCATGATCACCCACTGCGGGCTCTCATCTTCGACGGGGAGGTAAGGGCGGACCCCCTCGGCCCGCAGCGCGCGCTCGACGGCCTGCGTGATCGCGCGAGCATGAGCCGGGGAGCGCGTCGTCGCTATGAGCAGGAAATCGGTGTAGTCCACGATCGCCCGCATGTCCAGCGCCACGATCTCTTCAGCCTTCATCTCCTCCAGGATCGCCGCCAGGCGCTCCAGGCGCTCGGCGGAGCCGCCCCCGTCAGGACGATGCGTCTTGGCCAAGCTTAAGCGGCCTCCCTTGGATTCAGGCATTGAGCGTCAGGCCACAGGCCGCCAGCGCGCGTAACGCCCGCGGGCTGAGCGACCGGCCCTGGGCGGCGTAGTGGCGGCACTTTTCAACCAGGCATTGACGGTAAGCGGCCTCCAGGCTCCCCAGGGCCGCCCGCCGCAAGGCTTCCACGCCGGGGAAGGCCCGCGTCGGCTCGATCACGTCGGCTACAAAAAGCGCTTTCCCGAGCGGCCCCAGCTCGGCCTCGCCCGTTGAATGATATCGCACCGCCTCGGCGATCTCGCGCGCGGCTTCCGGGTCCTCCCACCGCCGGTCCCGGAGCGCGGCCTCGGCGGCATGGTGGGCGTGCCACAAGCCCGGAAAGGGGCGATCGACGGGCTCAATGGGACTCCCCCAGGCGGCCAGTTCGGCCTCCAGCGCCGCGGGGGGTTCGGCCTTGGAGCGGTCGTGCAGCAGGCCCGCCGCGGCGGCGCGCTCCGGGTCCAGCCCATGACGGAAGGCCAGAGCCGTCACCGCGTGCGTCACCCCCAGGGCGTGAAGGAATTTTTTCGCCGGCAGCCGCCGTTCGGCGTCGTCGGCCAGCTCTTGAAGCGATGGACCGACCATCCGTCAGGTAAGTATAACGTCCGCCCTCGAAGCCCGGCAACGGAAATACGGACCTGGCTCAGGGCTGGGCCTCCCCTTCGACGCGCTTAAACTCCCCCAGATCGGGCAGGCGCAAGGCCTCGACTTTCCCCTGAAGGCTCAGGCTGAAGCGGACCAGGAGGCGGCCCAGCCGCTTCTCCCGCCAGTGGGCCATGAAAACGTCATAGTGCCATGGCTCGAGATCCCCGACGAAGGCCTCGCCCCGCCGCAGCACGAGCCGCCCCTCCTCCAGGCTCACTTCGGCCCGCCCATAGATGTCGCTTTCGTAGCCTCCCACGTAAGCCTTGAGCGGCAGGGACGGATGCGCATCGGCGACGCGAGCCTCCTCTTGACGCTTGCGTTCGGCCTCGGCCCGTTTCAGGGCTTCTCGCTGAACTTCCAGAAGCTCCCCGCTCCAATCGCGCTCCGGCGCCCCCAGATAGGCGTCGATGATCCGCATGGCGACGGCGTCGTCGAGCGCGTTGGGGCTCAGGTTCGTCAGCGCCACGACCCCGACGTTTTCCTCCGGCACGAGCGCCACCTCGGCGATCATCCCGTCGATGCCCCCTCCATGATGGACGAGCAGCCGGCCGTGATAATCTCGCAGCATCCAGCCGAGGCCGTAAGCCGCCAGGTGAGAGTCCGGGAAGACGCGCTGGCTGGGAAACTCCTGGGGGAGGACCGCCTGCGGCGCGAGCATCTCGCGCAGGGCTTTTTCGCTGATCATGCGGTTCCCTTCGAAGACGCCCCCCCCGAGCACGAGTTTGATCCATTGGGCCATGTCCGCCGCGCAGGAGTTGATCGCCCCCGCCGGGGCCACGTTATCGATGTTCCGATAAGGAATCGCCAAGACCTCCCCTTCGACTTCGGCGTGAGGGGTCGCCACGTTGGGGTTCTCGGCGAGCCCGCGGACGGTCGTATTGGAACGGCTCATGCCGAGGGGTTTGAAGATCCGTTCGGCGACGAAATCGTCCCACGACTGGCCCGCCGTCGCCGCCAGGACCTCACCGGCGGCCAGGAACATGATGTTCTGGTAACCGAACCGACTGCGGAAACCGAAGCTCGGCTCCACCCGACTGACCCGACGCAGGACCTCGGCCCGGTCGTAGCCGGACCCGAACCAGATCATGTCGGCTCGCCCGAGTCCGCTGCGATGGCATAGAAGGTCTCGAATCCTCATTTCGCGCGTCGCGTAGGCGTCGTAAAGCTGGAAGCCCGGCAGGCGCTCGATGAGGCGGTCGTCCCAGCCGAGGCGGCCCTCATCGACGAGGAGAGCGATCGCGGCGGCCGTGATGGCCTTCGTCGTCGAGCCGATGGCGAAAAGCGTGTGCTCATCGACGGCCTCCGGCCGGCCCAGCTCCCGCACGCCGAAGCCGCGCGCATAGACCACCTCGCCGTCCTTGACGACCGCCACGGCCAGCCCCGGCACGCCCCACGTCTCCCGCGCCGCTTCGACGTAGGCCTCCAGACCCTTCAAAGGCTCGGGCTCGCCGGCGGCCCCCACATGAGGGCCCTCGCAAACGCCGAGGGCCAGCAGCGTCGCGCCCAAGGTGATCCGCCGAACCCCCGCTCGACTGAGGGCCCATCGTCTCATGGTGACCGCTCCTCGGCCTCGCCCATCAGGCCCGTTCGTAGGATAAACCGTCGCCGAAGTTAGCCTGGTGAAGCGTCAGGATCAACTCGTCACTCGGGTCCACCCGCCAGGCGTCGCCGGCGTCGATCGCCACGGCGTGGCCGTTGCGGGTGACGAAAAGCCGGACCGGCTTGCCTCCCTGGTGGCGCGCCAGAATCTCGGCCAGGGCGGCCAGCCGGCTCTCGGTGATCGCCTCGGCGGGGAGCGCGATATCCAACCGCCCGACGCGCCGCCGCCGGACTTCCTCCGTCGTCCGCACCTCCGTCACGCGCAGACTCGCCTTCTCATTCCAGACGTTGATCGTGCCCGTCAGCCAGACGACGGCCCCGACCTCGAGCCGCTCCCGATAGCGCGCGTAGGGCTCGGCAAAGATAGTGGCTTCAAGGGCGCCGTCCCGGTCCTCGCAGACCAGTTGAGCGAACGGCCGACCATCCCTCTGGGCCCGGACCGACACGGCCCGGATGAGCGCCAGCCGCTGGACGGCGGTTCCTTCTTCCAGCGCCTCCAGATCCGCGGAGCCGCCGTCGGCCAGCGCCTCCACGTCAGCCTGGAACCGCCGCAACGGATGGCCGGAGACGTAATACCCCATCAGCGTGCGCTCCTGCTCCAACCGCTCGGCCTCCGGCCAGTCCTCGACCCCTTCGATGGCGAGCCCGCTCCCCAGGGCCGAAATTTCCTCCTGGCTCATCAGGTCGAACATGGACGTTTGCGCCCGGCCGGGCTCGGGGCTGAGCGAGCCGACGTGCTCCATCAATCGCGGCAGCGCCTTGACCAGGCTCGGCCGGTTGTGACCAAAGCCGTCGAGCGCCCCGGCCCGGATCAGGCACTCCAACGCCCGGGCATTGAGCGTGCCGGAGGCCTGTCGGGCCACGAAATCCTGCGGGCTCGCATACGGCCCCCCTCGTTCGCGTTCGGCGATGATGGCCTCGACCGTGCCCGCGCCGACGTTCTTGATCGCCAGCAGCCCGAAGCGCAGGTTGCCCCCGACGACCGTAAAGGCCACGCCGGACTCGTTCACGTCCGGCGGCAGGACGCCGATCCCCATGGCCGCCGCCTCGGCGAAGTACGCCCCCATGCGTTTGTTCTGCCCGCCGATCTCGTTGCTCAGCAGCTCGGCCATGAATTCCAGCGGATAGTGCGCCTTCAGATACGCCGTCCGGAACGTGATCACCGTGTAGGCGGCGCTGTGGGATTTGTTGAAACCATAGCCGGCGAACTTCTCGATGAGCTTGAAGATGCGGCGGGCTTCGGCCTCCCGGACGCCCCGCTCCCGACAACCCCGGACGAAGGCCGCCTCCTGCTGGGCCATCACCTCCGGCTTCTTCTTCCCCATGGCCCGGCGCAGCAGATCGGCCTGGCCGGCGGTGAAACCCGCCAGCGCCTGCGCGATCTGCATGACCTGCTCCTGATAAACGATCAGGCCATAGGTCTCCCTGAGGATGGGCTCGAACAGAGGGTGATCATAGACGACCGGTTTGCGTCCCTGTTTGCGGGCGATGAATTCGGGGATGATCTCCATCGGCCCGGGCCGATAGAGGGAAATGAGCGCCACCACGTCGGAGAACTTCTCGGGCTTGAGCTGCCGCAGCAGGTCCCGCATCCCGCCGCTTTCCAGTTGGAACAGACCGAAGGCGTCGCCGCGCTGCAATAACGGGTAGGTCTCCGGATCGTCCAGCGGGATTTTGGACCAATCGATCTCGACCCCGTGCCGGCGCCGGACCGCTTTGACCGTCCTGTCGATCACGGTCAGGTTCTTGAGGCCCAGGAAATCCATCTTGAGCAGCCCGATCTCCTCGACCTCCGTCATCGTGTACTGGGTCAGGATCTCGTCCGACCGGCGCTGCTTGCACAGCGGGATAAGGGCGGCTAACTCGCGGTCGGCGATCACGACGCCGGCGGCGTGCGTCGAGGCGTGCCGGATGCTCCCCTCCAGCTTGCGCGCCGTCTCCAGCAATCGCTTGATCCGCTCCTCCTTCGCGCACAGGCGCCTCAGCTCTTCGTTCTCCTGGAGCGCTTGCTCCAGCGTCGTTTTCGGCCCGAGGGGGACGAGCCTCGCCACGCGGTCGACTTCGGCCAGCGGCAGCCCCAGGACGCGCCCGACGTCGCGGATGGCCTGGCGGGCCTTCATCGTCCCGAAGGTGATGATCTGAGCGACGTTGGCCTCGCCGTACTTCTGTCGAACGTAGCCGATCACTTCGCCCCGCCCTTCCGGGCAGAAGTCGATGTCGAAATCGGGGGGCGAGACGCGCTCGGGGTTAAGAAACCGCTCGAAGAACAGCCCGTGCTCCAGTGGGTCCAGGTCGGTGATTTCCAGCGCATAGGCCACCAGGCTGCCGGCCCCCGACCCTCGCCCCGGCCCGACCGGAATCCCTCGGCGACGGGCGAACTGAATAAAGTCCCAGACGATCAGAAAATAGGAGTCCAGACCCATCTGGTGGATCGTTTCCAGCTCGAACGTCAGCCGGCGGCGATGCTCCGGCCGCGCCTCGCCGTTGTAGCGCCGGGCGAATCCCGCCCAGGCCAGCTCGGCCAGATAAGCCGCCTCGGTCTTTCCCTCCGGCGGCTCGAAGCGAGGCATCAGCCGCTGGTTCATCGGCAGCGTCACGTCGCACCGCTCGGCGATGGCGACGGTGTTGGCGATCGCCCCGCTGAGGTGACCGAACCGCTCCATCATCGCCTCCGGCGACTTGACGTAGAACTCGTTCTGATGGAACCGGAGCCGTTTTTCCTCGGCGATCGTCTTGCCCGTCTGCAGACAGAGCAGCGCGTCGTGGATCGCGTAATCGTCGGCCGTGAGGTAATGGCAGTCGTTCGTCGCCACCAGCGGCAGGCCGTGCCGGCCCGCGAGGGCGAGCAGCCCGTCGTTGACCTTGCGCTGGGCCGGGATGCCGTGGTCCATCAGCTCCAGGTAGAATCGGTCCCGGCCCAGGATCTGGACGTAGGCGTCCAGGGCGGCTTCAGCCGCCCGCGCGTTGTCCTCAAAGAGGGGATCGGCGATCACGCCTTTAAGGCAGGCCGAGAGCCCGATCAACCCGCCGGCGTGGCGCGCGAGCGCCTCCTGGTCGATCCGAGGCTTGGAATGGAACCCCTCCAGAAAGCCGATCGAGCTCAAACGGCAGAGGTTCTGATAGCCTTCAAGCGTCTCGGCCAGAAGCACCAGGTGCTGATGGCGGGGGGCGCCGGCGCGGTCGGCCCGATGCGTCGGCGAGACGTAAAACTCGCAGCCCAGGATCGGCCGCAACCCGGCCTCCCGACAGGCCTTGTAGAACTGGAAGGCCCCGAAGAGATTGCCGTGGTCGGTCAGCGCCACGGCCCCCATCCCGAGGGCTTTGACCCGGTCGCACAGTTCGCCGAAGCGGCAGGCTCCGTCGAGCAAGCTGTATTCGCTGTGGAGATGGAGGTGGACGAAACGTCCGAGGTCGCTCATGAGGCCGTCCGGCGCGCCGGCCCGTCGCGCCGCCCCACGCCTTCCATACCACATCCGGCCCCTTCGCGAAAGGCGCGCCCCCGGCGCGCGATCAGGTCCTCCCGGCCCGCAGCTTCCAGGACCATTTGTGGGCTTCCATGACGACAAAAATGATGAGCGCCAGGGCCAGAAGGACCCCCCACGCGGCCAGGTTGAGGGACTCCGTCCGGAGCACGCGGTGGCCGAACGTCGTGTGCATGGAGCCGACGTGGATCAGGAACGCCCCGATCGCCCCGCTGAGCAAAATGGGGCTTCGCAAGGGGGAGAGCGCCAGGGCCGATTTCGTCTCCGAGCGGCAATTGCCGATATGGATGTTCTCAAATAGCACCATGAGCGCCAGCAGCGCGTTCCGGGCCGACGGCTCGCTCCAACCGTGCTCCAGCATCCAGGCGAAGGCCCCCAGCCCCACGGCGGCCATTGTCGCCGCCGCCACCAGCGTCCGCTCGATCATCAATTGATTGAAGATGCGCTCCCTCGGCCGCCGAGGCCGCCGCCGCAACTCGTCCCCCTCGCCCGGCTCGAAGGCCAGCGCCACGTCCTGAATGCCGTTGGTCACCAGGTTGAGCCACAAGAGCTGGGCCGGCAGGAGCGGCAGGGGGAGGCCCGCCGCCACGGCCAGCGTGACCATCAGCACCTCGGCCGCCCCGGTCGAAACCAGCAGGTAGATCACCTTGCGGATGTTGTCGTAGGCGATGCGGCCCTGCTCGACCCCCTGGACGATCGTGGCGAAATTGTCGTCGCTGACGACGATATCGGAAGCGTCCCGGGCCACGTCGGTGCCGGAACGGCCCATCGCCACGCCGATGTTGGCCGACCGGAGCGCCGGGGCGTCGTTGACCCCGTCGCCGGTGACGGCGACGAAATGCCCCGCCCGGCGCGCCGCCTCGACGATCCGCAGTTTCTCCCTCGGGGCCACGCGCGCGAACACGCGCGCCCGATCGATCAGCCCCGGCAACGCCTCCTCGTCTTCTTCGGCCAGCTTCCTCCCCAGGATCACCTGTTCGGGAGTCTCAGCGAGCCCCAGCTCGCGACCGATAGCCAGCGCCGTCACCGGATGGTCCCCCGTGACCATCGCCACCCGAATGCCCGCCCGTTGACAGGCGCCGACGGCTTCGGCGGCCCCGGGCCGAAGCGGATCAATCATCCCGACGAAGCCGACGAACCGAAGGCCCCGAGGCTCCACCGGCGTCGTCCCCGGCTTCAAATCCGACTCGCCCGCCCCCGTGGCGAAGGCCAGCACGCGATAGCCCTCCCCCGCCAATCCGCGAGCGCGTTCCCGAAGCGTCTCCAGCCGCTGGCTGGTCTCGGATTCGGCGCACATGGCCAAAACGCGCTCGGGGGCCCCCTTGACGAACGCGCGGACGCCGTCGGCCGTCTGGTGGAAGGTAGCGGCGAATCGCCGTTCCGGCTCGAAGGGGATTTCAGCCAGCATCGGGTTCGCCGCCAGGCTCCGCTCGCGGACCCAGCCTCCCTTGCGGGCCAACGTCAGGAGGGCCACGTCGGTCGGGTCCCCCCGCGTCACCCAGGCGCCGTCATGGTGGTGGAGATCGGCCTCATTGCATAGCACCGCCGCCCGGAGCAGCTCCTCTAAGTCCGGACGAGCCCCCGGCTCGACCGGCTGGCCCGAAAGCAGAACCTCACCCTCGGGCCGAACCCCCTCGCCGGTCACCTCCAGGCGCGTCCCGTCGGGTAGTTCCAGCCGCCGGGCCGTCAGCTCATTGCAGGTCAGCGTGCCGGTCTTGTCGCTGGCGATATAGGTGCAGCTTCCCAAACCCTCGACCGCCGCCAGTTGCCGCACGATGACGCCCCGCCGAGCCATCCGGGCCGTGGCGATCGCCAGGGCCACGGTCACGGCGACCGGCAGCCCCTCCGGAATGGCCGAAACGGCCAGAGCCACCGCGAAGAAGAAAACGTCGTAAGCCGGATAGTGCCGCAGCAGCCCCGCCAGCGCCACCAGCGCCGCCGCCACGAGCACCGCCACGGCCACGACCCGCGTGAACCGCTCCAGCCGGACCAGCAGCGGCGGCTTGCCCCCCGTGGCGCTCATCACGTCCAGCGCCAAGCCTCCGATGACCGTCCGCGGCCCCGTGGCGACGACCAGGCCCCGCCCCCGCCCGCGGGCTACCGTCGTTCCCGCATGGGCCATGTTCAGCCGGTCGCCCAGGCCGGTCGTCAGGTCCCCGATCCAGTCGGCTTCCTTCAGCACCGGCAGGGATTCCCCCGTCAGCAGGGATTCGTCGACTTCGAGGCCCTGCGCCCCCAGCAGTCTCAGGTCGGCCGGGACTCTCTGGCCGGACTCCAGCCAGACGACGTCGCCGGGGACGACCCCCTCGGCGTCGATTTCGCAAACCTCCCCGTCGCGCAGCACCGCGGCTCGGATGCGCAGCATCTTCTCGAGGGCCCGACTGCTCCGCTCGGCGCGCCACTCCTCGTAACCGCCGATGGCCGCGTTGAGCGCGAGAACGACGGCGATGAAGCCGGCGTCGGAATACTCCTTGAGGAAAAGCGCCAGCACGGCCGCCGCGGCCAGGATATAGATCAGCGGGCTTCTGAACTGACGGAGGAGAATCGTCAGGATCGACGGGGGCGGCTGACGCGGCAGTTGATTGGGCCCGTGGAGCCGCAGGCGCGCCTCGGCTTCGGCCGCCGCGAGCCCTTCGGCCCGCGAGCCGAGCGCCGCCAGCGCCTCGGCCGCCGGCCGCGCATGCCAGGCGTGCTCCCGATCCTCATCGCCCGGCTGCGGCTTGGCCCTCATCCGTCGATCTCGAAGGCATAGTCGGCCGGCTTGATCGCCAGCACCGAACAGGGGGATTCCTGAACGATCCGCTCAGCGATCGTCCCCAGGAGCACGACGCGCAGGCGCGACGCCCCTCGCGTGCCGAGCACGACCAGATCGGCGCTGATCTCGGCCAGGCGGCCGATGATGCCGGCGCCGACGTGGACGCTCTCCATGAGATGGAGCGAGGCGGCGGGTTCCGGCGCCTCCCCCGCCCACTGCTCGACGAACTGCTTGAGCCGGCCTTGCAACGTCTCCTGGTATTGCTGGCGAAAGTCCGGAGAGGACTCCGGCGAGGGGGATCGGTAATGCAGCCGCGCCCAGGGGGGATCAAAAACGTGTAAGACCTCCAGCGCCGCCCCGTCCTGTCGCGCCGTCGCCAGGGCTTCCTTGAGCGCCAGGCCGGAAGTTTCCGAGAAATCCACCAGCGCCACGATCCGCTTGTACCGCCCGACGTGCGCCCGTCGAACCAGCAACACGCGCGTCGCAGCCTTCCTCACGCAACGCGTGGCCAACGACCCCGCTCGCCGGCCCGGCGGCGAGGACCCATGGGCCCCGAGCACGAGCAGCTCCGCTCCGGTGGTCTGGACCCGCCTCAGAAGTTCCTGGAACGGATGCCCGACGACGGCCGACGGGACGACCCGCTCGATGTCGAGGCCCGCCTCGATCAGGAAGCGGGCCAGATGGTCCTGAGCGTTCCGCAGGGTCTCCTCACGCAATTGTTCGGCGGGGAGCTTCATGACCTGGCGCATATCGTCGAGGACAAGCTCGTCGATCACGTGAAGGGCGTGAAGCGTCGCCCCGCGCAGGGCGGCCAATCGCCCGGCCTGGGCCGCCGCGGTTTTCGAGGATTCGGAAAAATCGATCCCGACGACGATCGTGGTCATGGCGCCCCGAGTGACGTTCCCACAACTCGGAGGCTCCACCCTAGTCGATCGTCGGGAGCCTCACAAGCCCAGCCTCTCGTCGAGGCCGGCGGCCGCCCGCCGTGCCGCCTTGCCTTTTTCGGGCCGCGTGCTAGCCTGCGATGGACCGGGCCGAAGGAGTCGGCCGGCGCGGGGTCGTGGGTTCATGGCGCAGGTTTATCGCCTCTCCGGGCGGGATAATCGTTGGACCTTTTCCGACCTTGGGGGCCGCCTGCTCACGTGGGACGCGCGGGACGGCTCGGCCTGGCGCCGACTCGTCCGCGGCGACCCGGTGTTGAAGCCGTCGGAAGACGGTTACCGCTCCTGCGTCATGTTCCCGTGGGTCAACCGGATCGGCGGCGATCACTGGTCGTTGGAAGGCCGTCGCGTGCCGGTCGATACGTCGCGCGAGCGTGGGAACCTTCACGGGCTCGTCTTCGACGCGCCGTTTGAGGTGCTGGAGGCCGAGGAGCGACGCTTGCGGCTGCGTCACCGGCTGGAGCCCGGGCCGTATTACCCCTGCCCGGTCGAGTGCGCCCTGGAATACGCGATCGGGTCACGGGACGGAGCCGAAGCCCTGGAGGTTTCGATCGTTTCGACCAATCTCGCCGAGGACGACCAGATCGCCTACGTCACGACCGGCCTCCATCCTTATTTCTTGAACCCCTTCGGGGGCGCGGTCGACGCGATCGAGCTTTTCTGCGCCGCCGCGGCCGAGTTCGCCGTCGACGACCGCCTGATCCCGACCGGATTGATCGACGTGACGCCGGAGCATGATTTTCGGCGACCCCGGCCTCTGTTGAAAACCTTTTTCGACAATGGTTTCGTGCTCGACGCTTCGGCTTCCCCCGTCGCCGAGCTCGCCCTGCGTAATTTCAACCTTTCGATTCACGCCGGCGAGAATTGCAGCTACCTGCAGATTTACATTCCTCCGGACCGCGACGAGATCGCCCTGGAGCCCCAGTCCGGCGGCGCTGACGCCTTCCGATTCCACCAGTACGGGCTCCGCCGCCTCCGCCCCGGGCAAAACTTCCGCACGGCCATGACCTTCCTGGCCCAATTTGCTTGACGATCGCCGGGCTTCCGTACGCGAGAACCCCTTGCGTCGAAACTCCGCTCACGGCGTGATTCCGACAAGCACGAGCGGGACAGCCGGCACCCCTCGGCCCTGCCGTGCTACATCGTAGAGCGCTCCTTCATAGTAACCTACGCCGGAAGACATTTTTTCCTGCATCGCCTTCATCGGCAGAATCTCGACGCCGACGTCGATGGCGTCTCCCACGAAGAACGCGAGGTGTTTCACGAACAAATCATAAGCAATGAAGCTGTATTTACCCAATTGTACTTCCAAGGCCACGCGATTCTTTACAAAATCCGTCTGGTTGTACGAATAGATCGGACGTTTTCCCGCCGCCTCAATCATGCGCTTCTGCTCCGAAGCCGGGAGGAACATCGTCTTGCGGACAAGGTGGTAGTCGTCCGTCACCCAGTAACTTGTCCGACTTTCGCTCCATTCGACCTTCCGCAGGCGGGTCTCAAAAGCCGTGTTGGTCCCGATGGGAGAATACAGCAACGCGCCCCGTTTGGTTATTTCCTTGCTCGCCTTGGTTTAGAATTTCTCCACGTCAATACATTGGATCGTCGCCCGAATTTCTGCCCACGTTTGCTTCTCGTGGACAAGCAGCCATTCGTAGCCGTTCAGGTGAGAATGCAGGGCGGCGATCTTCACCGTCGCGGCTGATCGAAAAAGGGCTTCTGCGCCACTTTCTCACGCCCACTCGGTTGATACACGGGTCGTTCGATGGGGCGGGTGCGCAATACGCCCGCGTAGGTGGCGTGTATGCGCTCTCGCGCCACTGTGACGTACTTCTCAACCCGCTCTGCGCCGATCCCTCTGCGACCGTGGCGAATCGCGGCTACGGCGGTTGTGCCGACGCCCATGTATGGGTCCAGGACCCAATCACCGGGCTCGGTCATCGAGAGAATCAGCCGCTCGACCAGCTCCACGGGGAATTGGCAGGGGTGGATCGTCTTTTCGACATGGTTGTGCTTAACGTTCGGGATAATCCAGAGGTCGCCGGGGTTTTTCCCCAGCGGATTGCAGGAAAACTCCCCCGCTTTCGGTCCTTTGAAATGTCTTTTACCGGGATACTTCTGAGGGACCCGAACGGCGTCGAGGTTAAACACATAGTTGTCGGACTTGGTAAACCATACGATAGTTTCGTATCGGCCCGAAAATCGGCGGGAACAATGAAGGCCGTGCTCGAAATGCCAGACGATCCGATTCCTCATCTTCAGCCCCAATTCATGAAACGTCGGCCAGAGGGCGACGTCCAGAGGAATGATTTCATTGTTACTCACGAAATTCCCGACCTGCCAGCAGATTGAGCCATCCGGCGCCAGGACGCGCACGCATTCTTTGATCACGGCCGACTCACGATCCACATATTCAGTCAGCTTGATCCGGCGCTCGTATCGTTTCCCAATGTTATAGGGGGGAGAGGTAACTACCAATCGCGCCAGTCCATCGGGCAACTGACCGAGCAATTGAAGGCAATCCCCCTGGTGGAGTACGGCCCCCGCGTCTGGCTTGAACGCGGCGGCGATCTCGAACGGCGGTCGATAGAGCTCCAGTTGCTCGCTGACTCGCCGGCTCATTCGATTGCACCTATCCGCGCGGACGATACGTACCAGCGCAGCCGAGCGACGTCAAGGGCGAAGTATGCCGATGGAGCCGACGCCGACGGCTATCCGCTCAGCAGAGGCGCGCCCCGCGGTGATGTCGACTCCTCCGTGGGCCGCCGTTGACATGTCGCCTGCGCCACGCCGAGAATCGGTTTGGGGGGCGTTGCTTCGTTGCCAATCCCCAGGAGTCGGGCGCCGTTGACTTTTACGCTGCCCTCCTCGCGTGCCGGGCGCGCCCGAACTTGGGCCCTCGGTCTTGTCGTCGGCCTTGGCCTGGCCGCGGCGTCGGGGGTGTACTGGGCTCGGCGGGGGCGGCCGCCGCGATCGGCCGCGCCGGAGGCCATTCCGATCGTCCGGCTCAAGCCGCCGCCCGATCTCCCCCGCCCCCCCATCTCCGATCTCGCCCATACGGACCGCAACATCTATTTCCGCTTGCGGTTGCCGCACGAGAGTCAGCCCCCCTCCCTCGAAGCGCCCCTCATCTTTGTCGTCCCTCCCGATCGCGCGGTCTCGGTTAACCTCAAGGCCTATCGCGTCGGCGATAGCGCCATGCCTTCGAACGACGAACCCTTGAACCCTCCTTCGCCCGCCTCGGCCGGAACGCTAAGCCCCTCGGCCACGACGCTGGAGAGCCTCCAAGCGGGCCTGCGGCTTCGCGAGCTGGGCGTGCTGAGGCGGTGGCGGCTCGTGGCCCTGGAGTCGCGGCCGGAGTTCTTCGCCCCTTATGGGCCGTCCGGCGCCGGCCTCGTCGGCGACCTTACCGCCGACATCGAACTCCTCTGGGACGAACCGTTCTCCCCCTCCCCCGGGCCGCCCGAACGGGAATTGGACCCCGGTTGGGGCTGGGGGCGGGTGGCCGCGCGTCTCGTCGCCAATCCCGAAGGGCTGCGCCTTTACGCTCTGAACCCCCCGCCCCTTCCCGACGCGGCCGCCGCCGAGCCGTCGCCTCCCTGGGCATGGGCGTCGGGGGACCGCCCCTGGGCGCGGTTGCGTCTGACCGAGCCCGGGCTCTATGAAGTGCCGGTTGAGGACCTGCTTGCCGTGGGTTTCCCCGCCGGCCGTCTTCGGGTTGAGGCCCTCCGGCTCTTCTCCCGCGGCGAGCCTGTCCCGCTCCTGCCCAGCCTCCCCGGGCGGCCTCCCCTCTTCTGGAATGACGCCCAATCCACGCGCTACACCCGCGAGCGGGTCTTCTGGGTGACCCTCGGCGAGGACCTCCCCGCCCCGGCGCTGACGCCGTACGACCCCCCCTCGGACGTCTCCCCCCAGGTGCGGACGGTGACGACCCGGCGGGCCCGCGTTGACCGGGACCACAAAATCCTCGTCGATCAGGACGTCTTCCTCTCGATTGAGGACATCGCCTGGGTCGACGCCCCGTTGCGCGAGGAAGAGCCGCTCCTCGTGCCGCTCGAATGCCCGGCCTTCGCGGCGGGCTCCCTTTCTCTCGAAGCCCACGTCTTCTTCATCCTTGAGGCCGAAGAAGACTCCACGCGAGGGGCGCAATACCGCGTCGGGTTCTACCTGGACGATCAATTGCTCAAAGTCTTCGAGCCCGTCGGCGGCTCCCGCACGATCCATCGCATCGAGGAGCGGGTCGAGATCGAGCCCGGGCTCATTGGTGAAGGCGCCAACCGATTCTCCCTCAAACTGATCGAAACGTTGCCCGAGCCCGGCGCCGCCTGGCCGCTCGGTCAAACCTCCCCCCCCTCGGCCACGCTCTGGTTCGACCGGCTGGAGATGGATTACCCCGCCCGCCTGGAGCTGGTCGACGGCAACCTCACGCTCCAGGACCCGACGTTGCCGGACCCGATCCCCGTCGAGTCCCGTCTGGAGCGGGCTCAAGCCGCCGGCTTGGAGGACGCCATCGCCCTGGCGATCGGTCCGGGCAATCGCCCGCTCGGAACGGTCCCTCTGCGCCCCCTGGAATCCGGCGTCGGTTGGCGCTGGATGGCCGGTCCGGATCGGCGCGTTGAGATTCTCGCTCCGGATCGCATCCGACGCCCGCCGCCTGTCGAAACCGTCCGCCGCCTGGACCTGATCGACGAGGCTTCGGGCGTCGATTATTTGATCATCTCGCATCGGGAGTTCCTGGACTTGCTCGGGCCGCTGGAGACATTGCACCGCCGCCGCGGTCTCGTCGTCCGTTCCCTCGATGTCCAGTCCGTCTACGACCACTTCAGCGGCGGCGAACTTTCGCCTGTGGCCTTGCGCGATTTCCTGGCCGGCCTGATCGGCCGCCTCCCGGCTCCGCCGACTTACATCACGCTCGTCGGGGACGCCTCCAGCGATTACCACGGCCTTCTCCGCAACGACGTCCGCAACTGGGTGCCGGCTTACACCTACGACAGCCGCGGGGACCATTGGGCCTCCGATCATTGGCTCGCGGCGGTGGCCGGGGCTGACGACCTGGCCGATTTCATGATCGGGCGGCTTTCGGTCGCCCGCCGCGAGGACGCCCGCGCGATCATCGACAAAATCGTTGCCTACGCCGAAGGCCCGGCCACGGGGCCGTGGCGCGCGCGTCTGGCCTACGTCGGCGACGACGGCGACTTCATCGACGCCGTCGAGGAACTGCGCCGACGCTACACCCCCCCCGCCTATGCGGCCGCCCGGCTCTTCATGGAGCGGACCGTTCCGCTGGAGGATGAACTCAACGTGCACGCCGACACGGTCGCGCGCGCCCGCCTGAAAGCCAGCCCCGTGCTCACGGCCCGCCTCCTCAGAACCTTCCGCGACGGCGTCAGCTTCCTGGAATACTACGGCCACGGGTCCCCCAACATCTGGATGGAAGAGCGCGTCTGGTTCGGCGGCGATCACGTCAACAGCGACAACCGCCACCTGACCGGCTCCGGCCATCCGGCCTTCGTCGTCAACGGCACGTGCAACACCGGCGCTTTCGACTACCCGGACCCTCCCTGGCACATCAATATCTCCGAGGACCTCCTGCGCACGCCCGACGGCGGCGCCGTCGCTCTGTTCGTTCCCTCGGGCCCCTCGGTCACCTCGGTCCAGATGAAAATGTCGACCGAGCTGCGCGCGGCGCTCTTCGCCGACGGACTGCGGCGATTGGGGGAAGCGACGACGCTTGCCAAGGCGCGCCACACGGCGCACGGCCACGCCCCGCCGTTGGCTTATATGTACGTCCTCCTCGGCGATCCGGCCCTCGATCTGGCGATCGCCGGCCCCCCCCGCGCCTTTGAAGCGCCGCGCGGGGTCATTCAGCCCGGCGAGTCCCTCGCCTTCCGGCTGGTCGACGTCCAACCCCGCGCCGGCCGGTTCGTCGCCTCGCTCGAAACCGAGTCGGGCGAGGTTCTGTGGGAGCGCCCCCCGGCGCGCTTTTCCGACGGCGCGATTCCCATCGAAGCCGACACGCCGACGACCGCCCCCCTCGGCTCGGCCTTCTTCCGCCTCTACGCCTGGGACGAGGCGACGGGGAAGGACCTTCTGGCTTCGACGTCGCTCAAGCTTGACCGGGCTGAACCGTCGATCGTCCTGGCCCGCGGCGAGCGCGGCCCGTCGGGGGAAACGACGCTCGTCCTCGGCCTTAAGAACGCCAAGCCGATCCCGTGGGAAGACGGCCGCGTCGTCGTCTCGGCTCTGACGTCCCACGGCGAATCCGAAGTACGCCTGGACCACGAGATCACGCTCGCCGCCGACGCCGAGACGACGCTCCGGCTGCCGCTCGCCGACGCCTTGGCGGCCGCACCCTCCGCCGGCGGCGCGGGCGACGCTCAGGCCTACGTCGTGCAGTTGACTTCTTCCGGATCGGCGGCGCCGGATGCCGGGCCGCCGTTGGCGCGTCGCCACGTCGTCATCCCGCCGGCGGATGGCCGGGTGGGCTTCGTCCCGGCCCTTTCGGCGTGGGAGCCCGCCGAAGCCTTGGGGACGATCCGCATCCGCGCCCAGATCGCCGCCGGGGCCGACTCCGGCGCGCGCTGGAACGTCGGCGTCGCCGACGAGGCCGGCGTGCCGCTCCAGACCAAGCCGGTCGAGATGGTCCAAGGGACGGCCTCGGCCGAGTTCCTCATCCCCCTTCAGGATGTCTCCCGCCTCACCTCCGGCACGCTCTGGATCGATCGGCCGACGGCCCCGGCGCTGGGTCCCGCGGCTCGATCGGCGGAGATGCGGACGCAGCAACTGCCGCGCCCGGAGCCTCGGTTGCGGATCGTCCCGGAGTCGGTCCGGGTCGATCCGCCGGACCCGTTCGAGGGCCAGACGATCCTCATCCGGTTTCAGCTTGAAAACGTCGGCTCGACCGCCAGCGCCGAATTCACCGCCGCCCTTTTTCCCAGCGACCCGGAGCTGCGTCCCCCGGCGCTTCCCTCGCTCGTCGGTCCGGATCGTATCCGCGGCGGGCCGATCCCGCCCGGCGGCGTCGAGTCCGTGCTGCTCCGTTGGGACCCGCATCAGAACGCCGGGGAGAACGTCTTCTGGATCGGCGTTGACCCGGGCGGGCGACGCGGCGGCTCCACGCGGGAGGAACTCGCGCTGGAACGCCGGCTTTTCGTCCGAACGAAGGCCCATCTGGCCCGCGGCAAAACCTACGTCGCCTTGGGCGAGCTGCCCGACGGCACCCCCCAGGTGCGCGTGCTGGGCGAGGTCGTGAACCTGGGCCAGACCGAAGCCCGCAACGTGACCGTCGTCTTTTATCAGAGCGAGATTCGCATCCCGGAAACCCGGCTGGGGGAAGTCGTGTTGCCACGCGTGGGGCCCGGCGAGCGCGCCGTGGCCCAGATCGTCTGGGAACATTTCGTCCCCGGCCCGGAACCCCCGAAGCCCATCCACGACATCCTCCTGCGCGGTTCGCTTCAGCGGATCATCCGCCTGGCGCCGGAAGAATCGTCGACGGCCGCCGGCGGCTCGCTCTGACCCAACCCGGCCTGCCCGGCCGTGATCCTTGGAACTGGAGCGGCCGCGCGAAGCCGGTTAGGATGAAACTGTCGGCTCCCGAGCCGCCGCCAAGGCCCTTCGATGCCCGTCAGCCCGCTGGATTTTGAAAAACCGATCGCCGAGCTTGAGGAACAACTCCTCCAGGCCCGCGCGCTCCCCGACGGTGAGCCTGACCGAGAGGAGCGGGTTCGCGCTCTCGAAGCTCAACTGGAGGCCACTCGCGGCGAGATCTACGGCCGGCTTACCCCCTGGCAACGCGTTCAGATCGCCCGCCATCCGGCCCGGCCGCACGCGCTCGACTATATCCGGCGCCTGATCTCGGACTGGCAGGAACTGCGCGGCGACCGCGCCTTTGGCGATGACAAGGCCCTCATCGCCGGCCTCGGCCGCCTGATGAGCCGCCCCGTGGCCGTCATCGGCCAGCAGAAAGGGGCCGACGTCAAAGACAACGTCGTCCGCAACTTCGGCATGATGCATCCGGAGGGGTACCGCAAAGCCCTGCGCGTCATGCGCCTGGCTGAGAAGTTCCGTCTCCCGGTCCTCGTCTTCATCGATACCCCGGGGGCTTATCCGGGCATCGGGGCCGAAGAGCGCGGCCAGGGGGAGGCGATCGCCCGCAATCTTCTGGCGTTGAGCCGGCTCCGGACGCCGATCGTCTGCGCCGTGATCGGCGAGGGGGCCAGTGGCGGCGCGCTCGGCGTCGGCGTCGGCGACCGCGTCCTCATGCTCCAATACGCCTGGTATTGCGTCATCACGCCGGAGGGCTGCGCCGCCATTCTCTGGCGCGACCCGGCCCACGCTCCCGAAGCCGCCGCCGCCCTCAAACTCACCGCCGAAGACCTCCTCTCCCTGGGCGTCATCGACGAAATCGTCCCCGAACCCCTCGGGGGAGCGCATCGGGCGCCCATCGAGGCCGCCGACCATCTGCGCGAGACGCTCCATCGCCACCTGGAAGAGCTGGCCTCCGTTTCCTCGGATGAGCTTCTCGAACGGCGTTACCGACGCTATCGCGGCGTGGGAGCGCCCGCCGTCGTCCAAACCTGATCCCGCCGCCCTTTACCGCGGCCGGCGCTCGGCGCGCCGCGGCCGGGCGGGGGCCTCCCGGCGCCGACGTTCGGCGCCTTTGGCGGGGCCGGAGGGCTTGAGGATCAAGCGAACCGGCGCGCCTTCGAAATCCTCGACCTCGCGCAGGCAGCGGATGATATGCCGCCGATAGGAGAAATGGACGAGCGCCGGATCATTGACGAAGAGAACGAACGTCGGCGGGCGGACGGCCACCTGCGCCCCGTATTTGATCCGTCCGGCGCGTCCCTTCCGCGGCGGGAGGGGGCGCCGTCGCGTCCACTCCAGCAGGAGTTCATTGAGCCTCGGGGTCGCGATCCGGCGGCTCGCGTTCCGATAGACGCGCCGGGCCAGATCGAGCAGCCGAGGAACGCGCTGGCCCGTCAGGGCCGAGACGTAAACGACCGGAGCAAAGTCCAGGAACCCCCATCGCTCGGCCAGGTGCGCCGTGAAGGCGTCGGCCGTTCGATGATCCTTCTCCACCAGATCCCACTTATTGACCGCCAGGACGCAGGCGGCCCCGGCCTCAAGAATGGCCCCGGCGATGTGAGCGTCCTGCGCCGTCGGGCCCTCGGCGCCGTCCAGAACGAGGATCGCCACGTCGGCGCGCCGGATCGCCAGCAGGGAACTTAAGACGCTCAATTGCTCGGCCCCGCGCTCGATCCGGCCCCGCCGCCGGATGCCCGCCGTGTCGATGAGCGTGAAGACCTGGCCCTCCGGCGTGACGAGCGTCGCGTCCACGGCGTCCCGCGTCGTCCCGGGGGCGTCGCTCGTGATCACCCGCTCCTGGCCGAGCAGGCGGTTGAGCAGACTGGACTTACCCACGTTCTGCCGCCCGACGAGCGCCACGGCGATCCCGCCCGACGCGTAAGGGCGTCGATCCGTCGGCGGCAATGCCGCCAAATCCCTATCCAACGCCTCCCGCAACGCATCCATCCCGCGCCCATGAAGGGCTGAGATCGGATGGAGCGTCGCCAACCCGTGCCGAAAAAATTCCTGGGCTTCCAGATCGCGGCGCGCGTGATCGCATTTGTTGACCGCGAGCAGAATCGGTTTCCGGGCCGACCGCAGGAGCTGGACTAACTCCTGCTCCACCGGATGATCGGCCTGGCCCACCTCCACAAGCCAGACGATCAGGTCGGCCTCGGTCAGGGCCAGCCGCGCCTGCTCGACCACCTGCGCCGCCAGCGGATCGTCCAACCCCGCATCGTAACCGCCGGTATCGACCAGAAGAAACGGCCGGGCGGGGGCATCGACCCGCTCGATCCGCCGGTCTCGCGTCATCCCCGGCCGCTCGTGGACGAGCGCCACCCGCCGGCCGATCAGCCGATTGAAGAGCGTCGATTTGCCGACGTTGGGCCGACCGACGATGGCCACCATCGGCAGCGGCTCCGGCGGGGCCACGTCCAGGGCGGCCGCGTCGGCTTCGGCTTGGGCGGCCAGGGCCTCGGCGTCGCAGCGGGCGGGCGTCCGCATCGTCTCAGCGCGTCCCCACGCCTTGAGGGTCGGCCGATCGCGCCCGACCCCCGTTGCCGGGCTCGAACGAGGCCTCCTCGGGTGCGGTCAGGATCGCGCGGGTGAGTTCGGCGCAGTTGCCCTCGATCGCCGCCAGGCGGCCGCCCGCCAGCGTCTTGAGCGAGGCGAGCGCCAGATCGTCGAGAAAAACTTCGCCCTCGGCGCGCACGGCGTTGGCGGGGATCAGATACGCATCATATCCGGGCCGTTCGGCGAGCGCCCGGGCGAAATCCCGGCCGGGCAAAAGGCCCGAGACCGTAATCGCGCCCCCGAAGAGCGAATTCTGGAGCGGGATCACGTCAACGGCGAGCCCGTCAACGTTTCGCAGTCCTTCCATCACGGGGCGCAGGACGCGCGCGCCGAGCAGCCCCGTCAGCACGGCGACGCGCCGCGGCGGCCGCAGCCGCGCCGGCAACGCCCGCCGGACCCGCCGCCAGGGACGCAGGAACTCCCAGACCATTCCGACGCCGTTTTCGAGTTGTTCGAGGGCGTCGTCGGCCGAATACCGGGGCAGCGCCGCCTCCGCCGTGACGTAGAACTCGTCGGCCAGATAGAGCAGCCGGCGGCCGCGCCGCCGCCTGAAGCGCCGTTGCCAAGGCTCCGCCCGCCGGATCGTGGCCCGGCAGAAGCTGGGCGTCACCGGTTCCAGGCGCGGCAGCCCGCCCCGATGGTCCGTCAGCCCGAGCGGGACAAGGGCGATCGAGCGGAGGGCCGGGATGAAGGCCTCCAGGTCCGAAAGCGTCCGATCCAGCTCCGGGCCGTCGTTGAGCCCGGGGCAGAGGACGATCTGCGCGTGGAACTCGATCCCGCCGTCGGCGAGCCGGCGGAGGTTCCTCAGGATGTCCGGCGCGCGGCGCACGCCGAGCATCTTGAGC
Source organism: uncultured Candidatus Sumerlaeota bacterium (assembly GCA_964463045.1). Taxonomy (GTDB): domain Bacteria; phylum Sumerlaeota; class Sumerlaeia; order MVZB01; family JAJFLK01; genus CAYXAU01. Next base: position 93,220 of record CAYXAU010000005.1, read on the forward strand.
CGCAGCTCGTGTCGCGTCGTGTGGACGGAGATATAGAGCGGGGAGAGACGCTGCTCGATGATCCGTTCGTAATCCTCGTCCCGCAGGTTGGTCGTCGTGATGTAATTGCCGTGCAGGAAGGACATGCGGTAATCGCCGTCCTTGAAATAAAGGCTCCGGCGCAAGTCCGGCGGATTCTGATGAATGAAACAAAAGATGCACTGGTTGTTGCACGCGCGAAGCTTGAAATCCTCGACGACGAGGCCGAGGGCCTCGCCCGGCTCGCGGCGCACGATCGCGCGGCGCGGGGCCGCGTCCTCGCCGCGAAGATAACGGATCGAGACCCGGCGCTCGGCGGCGTGAAAGGCCAGATCGATCGCGTCGGCGAGCCGGCGGCCGTTGAGGGCCAGGAGGCGATCCCCGGGTTGGAAGCCGGCTCGCTCGGCGGCGCTGCCGGAGGTCACTTCCGTGACGCGAAGCCCCGCCGGCGCCGCCGATCGCCCCCCCGGCGCGCCCTCGCCCTTCTCCGTCGCCGCGCCGCCGATCTGATGCTCCAGGGGTTCGTAACCCAGGACGCCCATGCGAACCCAGCCCGTTTAATTCATCCGACGCTGCCCCTCAAAAAGGATCATTCTACGCGGCTCTCCCAAGGGTGTCTAAGGTCTTCGCCGAGGGGATCGCCCCGCTCAGCCGGATGCGGGTTGCCTCTTGGGACTTCGAGCCGTATGGTAAAAGGTTCCGGGCGTCGGAGAAAGAAAACGCCGAGAGGCGGCGGCTTCCTCCCGCCTTTGGGGCGTTCTCGGTCCGGCTCCCGCCGTCGATGCCGCCGCAGGATATTCAACTCCATCGTCTGATTCCGCGGGAACGAGTCGTCGATCTCCGCGCGACGACCAAGCGGGAGGCTCTGCGCGAGCTGGCCGATCTGCTCGCCGGGGACCCGAACGTGACCGATCTGCGGGCGTTTCTGGGAGCGATTTACAAGCGCGAGGAACTGGTCTCGACCGGCGTCGGGCTCGGCGTGGCGATCCCGCACGTGAAAATCCCGGAGGTGCGCGATTACGTCTTCGCCGTCGGCCGCAAGGTCGAAGGGATCGAGTTCGACTCGCTCGACGGCCAACCCGTCCGCCTGGTCTTCATGATCGGCGCCTCGGACAAACAAACGCGCGATTTCGTCAAGATGCTCGCCCGCGTCATGCGGCTCCTCAAGAACGGCGCCACGCGCGTCAAACTGCTGGAAGCCGCTCTCCCCGACGAGTTTCTCGATATCCTCCGCAAGGATGATCTCGGCGAAAGTTGATCGACCAGCGGCGGCCGCCGTCCCGGTCAGGTCCCGACGGCTCCCCCATGGCCTTGCCTTCGCTCAAAGTCGAAGTCCCGGGTCAATTGGCCGGCGAACTGGGCCGGCTCCTGCTCCTCTGCCTGGTCGTCGGCCTGATCGCGGGCCTGGGGGCGATCGCCTTTTACTGGCTCCTGGCCGCGGCCAGGTTTCTCCTGCTGGACCTTCTGGCGGGATATCGTCCGCCCGGTCCCGGCGGCGAGCTGGTGCTCTTTGGTCCCACCTCGACGCCGTTGCGCCGGTGGGCGCTGGTCCTCCTGCCGGCCGCCGGCGGGCTTCTGAGCGGCCTGATCGTTTATCGGTTCGCCCCCGAGGCCGCCGGCCACGGAACCGACGCCGCCATCGAGGCCTATCACCACCGCGACGGCGACGTGCGCGCTCGCGTCCCGCTCGTCAAGGCCGTCGCCTCGGCCATCACGATCGGCTCGGGAGGCTCCGGCGGTCGAGAGGGCCCGATCGCACAGATCGGGGCCGGCGTCGGGTCGTTGCTGGCGAGCCGGCTTAAGTTGCCGCCAGCGACGCGCCGGACGCTCATGGCCGCCGGCATGTCGGCCGGCATCGGCGCGATTTTTCACGCTCCCCTGGCCGGAGCGCTCTTCGCGGCCGAAGTCCTTTATAAGGACGCCGACCTGGAACACGAAGTTCTCGTTCCGGCCTTCATTTCCTCGATCGTCGCTTACAGTCTCTTCGCTTCGAAGTTCGGCTGGAGCCCGATTTTCTTCACCCCGGATTTCGTCTTCGACAATCCGGCTCAGTTGCTGCCGTATTCCGTCCTCGCCCTCGTCGTGGCGGCGGGGGCCGTCCTCTTTATCCGCCTCTTCTACGCCCTCCACGGCGCTTTCGCCCGCCTGAAGCTCCCGCGCCCCCTGCGCCCGGCGCTCGGCGGCCTCCTGACCGGCGCCGTCGGTTTCTTCGTTCCGCAGGCGCTCAGCACCAGTTACGACGTCCTTCAGCGGGGGTTGGCCGGCGAATTGGGGATCGGCCTTCTGCTGGCCGTGGCCGGGGCCAAGATGCTGACGACCTCGTTTTCGATCGGCTCCGGCGGCAGCGGCGGTGTCTTCGGCCCATCGGTCGTGATCGGCGGGGCCCTGGGGGGCGCCGTGGGCCTTGTCGGGCGGGAATTCCTGCCGGGCCTTGGGATCGACCCGGGGGCTTTCGTCCTGGTCGGGATGGCCGGCTTCTTCGCCGCGGCGGCTCACTGCCCGCTCTCCACCGTCATCATGGCCAGTGAAATGACGGGCAATTACCATCTGCTGGTCCCCTCCCTGCTCGTCTGCACGCTCGCCTTCCTCCTGGCTCGCAACCACACGCTCTACCGCAACCAACTCCCCTCGCGGCTGGACGCCCCGACCAAGATGGGCAACATGCTCACGGCCGTCCTCGGCAAAATCCCCGTCCATCAAGCCCTGGGCCGGATCGGGCCCGATGGACGCGTCGAGGGGCTCGTCACCATCCCCGAAGGGCTGACGCTCGGGGCCCTCATCGCCCGCTTCTCCGAAGCTGACCAAACCTGTTTTCCGGTGCTCAACGACGGCGGTCGCCTGATGGGCGTCATCGACGGGCGGGACGTGCGGCGCGCCCTCGGCGAGGAGGGCGTGGCCGAGCTGGTCGTCGCCCGCGACCTGATGCGCCGGCCGGAGGTCGTCCACGCCGAGGAAACCCTCCTGACGGCCGTCCGACGGCTCAATCTCACCGGGGCGAGCGAGCTGGTCGTGGTCGATCCGGCCGACGCCTCGCGCCCGATCGCCACGTTGGGCCGTCACGCGATCCTGAAGGCCTACGACAGCGCGCTCATCGCCCCGCCAACCGCCGCCGGCTGGACCTGAGCGCCCCCACCCCGACGTTAACCCCTTGCGCCTTTCTGCCGGGCACGCCGATCCAGCCAGATCGCGCGGGCAATCAGACCCAGCCCCCCCAGGAACGTCCCCAGCCACAGAAGCCAGAGCGTGAAGCCCGGCGTCCGGGCATAGGCGGCCCAGAGGTCGAGGAAGGAGGCCTCCCTAAGCCATTGTGGGTCGATGGCGTGCAGTCGCGCGTAATACATGCGCCGCTCTTGCCATCGGACGAGACAACTGGCCAGGAAAAGAGCGGCGCCGATCACGGCCGAGACGTTCCGATTCATGGGGCCATTGTTTGCCCCCGCCTCTGGATTTCAACCCCGATCGCCCCGCGGGCCTTCGCCGGCGGCGCCGCCCCTCCTTGACAGCGCCGCCGGCCCTTCCTCATGATGAGGGCGAACGTCAGAGGAACGAGGGAGCAAGCATGAGAGTCAAGTTCTACGTCATTCCGGCCGTGATTGCGGGCGCGGCGTGGGCGGCCGCATGCGGCAAGCCCGCAGAGAAGGCCGAATCCCCCCCCTCGGCTCCCGAGCCCGCCCTCGCGGCTCCACCGCGTGCGGCCCCGCCGGCCCCCGACCGTCCGGCCGAGGCCGGCTCTAAGGCGCCCGCCCCCAGGCCCCGTGCGCCGCGGACGTTCGAAGTCGCCGACGCCCCCCGCGTGGAGATCGAGCCCGACAAGATGGTGGCGCGCTACGGGTTCATCCGGAACTTTGAGAGCGCGACCTATCGGGAGATCGAGGGCCTCCGCAAGATCCGACTGCTCCCCCTCTCGGTCGAAGGCAAACCCCGCCGCCAGGCCATCTTCGCCCACGCCCCCGCCACCGTGACCTACGCGGGGATCAGCATCCCGCGCGGGGCTGCGCTCACGTTCACTCCTTCGATTCATCCCAATCAGTGGGAACACACCGACGGGGCGACCTTCGCCGTCTTTGTCACCGGCCCCGACGGCCGACGGCAACGCATTTACTTCCGCGAGCTTGCCCCGCGGGAGAATCCCGGGGATCGCGTTGTCGAGCCTGAGGCCCTCTCGCTTGCGGCCTTTGGCGGCAAGACCGTCACGCTGGAGTTTGAGACGGGCAACGCCGAAGGCAAGGTCTCCGGCCGCGATTGGACGCTCTGGGTCGATCCGAAAGTCCAGGTTCAGAAGCGCTGAAGGACGCTGGGCATGGAAACGGACCCGGGCGACGGCCACGGCGCCGGCGGGCCTATCCCTGCCGCCGCTGAAACCTTCGCGGCCCTGGCGCTGGCGGGCGCCGAACTCACCGATGCTCAGGCGCAATGCGTCCTCGACTGGCCGGATGAGCGGCTTCTGGAGCTCCTCCAGGCCGCCTTTCGCGTCCGGCGCCATTTCTGGGGGCGCACGGTCCAGCTTCACGTCCTGACCAACGCCAAAAGCGGCCTCTGCCCGGAGGATTGCCATTATTGCTCGCAGTCGGCCGTCTCGACGGCCGACGTCGGCCGTTACCGGTTGATGGAGCCGGAGCGGCTCCTGGAGCGGGCCCTTCAGGCGGCCGAGGCCCGCGCCCGGCGCTATTGCATCGTCATCAGCGGCCGCTCTCCCAGCCCCGCCGAGCTGAGCTCCATCTGCGAAGCCGTCCGCGACATCAAGAGCCGGACCGATCTCGACATCTGTTGTTCCCTCGGCCTCTTGGACGGCGATCAAGCCCGGCGGCTCAAGGCGGCCGGCGTGGACCGGATCAATCACAACCTTAACACGAGCCGCCGGTTCCATCCCTCGATCTGCACGACGCATACCTACGAGGACCGTCTGGCGACGCTGCGGGCCTGTCGCGCCGCCGGGCTGGAACTCTGTTGCGGCGCCATCTTCGGCCAGGGGGAGACCGATCAGGACGTGATCGACCTCTGCCGGGCCTTCCGCGAAATCGGCATGGACTCCATCCCCATCAATTTTCTGATCCCGATCGCGGGGACGCCGTTCGCCGACCGCGCGCGCGATCTGACGCCCCGGCGCTGCCTCAAAATCCTCTGCCTGGCTCGGTTCATGAACCCGGCCCGGGAAATCCGCATCGCCGGCGGGCGGGAGGTTCATCTGCGCTCGCTTCAGCCGCTCGGTCTTTACCCCGCCAATTCCATTTTTGTCCGCGGCTATCTGACCGAGCCGGGCCAGGACGCCCCGGAGGCCTGGCGCATGATCGAAGACCTCGGCTTTGAGCTCGAACTACCTCCGGCGGCGCTCGCTCCGGAGGCGACCCTCGACGGCGGGGCGGGTCGCCCGTGACGCGACGCCTGGAAGGGCGCGCCGATCCCGAGACGACGCTCCGTTATTGTCAATCCCGCGGCGCTGCGCTCTCGCCGCCCGGGGGCGAAGCCTTCGGCGGGGCCGGTCTGCGCGTCGGCGGCCTCGGCTTCGGCGGCTATCGCGTCGACGATCGCGCCGAGACGCACGCCGAGGCGCTCCGTCGGGCCCTGCTCGGCGGCGTCAACCTGATCGACACGAGCGCCAATTACGCCGACGGGGGCAGCGAGCGGCTCATCGGACGCGTCCTGGCTGAGCTTATCGAGGCCGGGGAGCTGGCGCGGGCCGACGTCGTCCTCGTCACCAAGGCCGGCTACGTACAGGGGAGCAACCTCGACCAGGCGCTCGAGCGGCAACGGCAGGGACGCCCGTTTCCCGAGATAGTCAAGATTCACGACGACTGCTGGCACTGCATTCATCCGGAGTTCCTCGAGGATCAACTGGAGCGCTCGCTGCGGCGGCTGAGCGTCGCTTGCGTCGATGTCTTCCTGCTCCACAATCCCGAGTATTTCCTTCAGGTGGCCCGTCACCAGGGGCTTTCGGCCGATCGGGCCCGCGCCGAGTACGAGCGGCGGTTGGCGGCGGCCTTCGCCTTTCTGGAAACGGCGGCTCGCGCGGGCCGGATCGGCCACTACGGGGTTTCGTCCAACGCCTTCCCCGCTCCGGCCGACCAGTTCGACTTCACCAGCTTCGAGCGTTGCTGGGAGCTCGCCGCCCAGAATGGGCCCGATCACGGCTTTCGGGTTCTTCAGCTTCCGGCGAACCTGTTCGAGACGGGGGCCTGGACCGAACCCAGCCAGCGCGGGGGTACGCGGACGGTTCTGGAGCTGGCGGCGGAATTGGGCGCCGGCGTGCTGCTCAATCGTCCGCTCAATGCCTTCGCCGGCGGGCGGCTCATCCGCCTGGCCGATCCGCCCGGCGACGCCCCGGCCCGTCGGGCTGAAATCACCGCGCTCATCGACCATTGGGTCGAGTTGGAGACGAAGCTCGGCGGCTCGGCCGAGGCTTCCGGGCCCGGGCGGCTGCTCGCCGGCCGCTGGCCGACGCTCACTCACGAGCCCACCTGGCTGGCCTTTCTGGAGCGAGAGTTGATCCCCGCGGCCCGACGGTTTCTCAGGCGCCCGGCCCACGAGAGCGGGCCGGCGGGAGCGACGCTCGCCTGGCAGGAGACCTACGTCCGGGCCGTCAACACCGCCGTGGAAGCCATTTCCGACCATCTGACCTCGGCCGGACGGCCGCGGCTGGGCGCCGTCCATCAGGCTCTCGAAGCGGTGGTGCCGCCGGAGCTGGCCGCCGCGCCGTTATCGCGGAAGGCGATCTGGACCTTGCGCTCGCTCCCCGGCCGCCCCGTCGTCCTCGTCGGCATGCGGCGCCCGGAATACGTCGAGGATTGTCTCCAGGCCGCCGCCGTCCCGCCGGGCCGGATCGACCGGGCCTCGTCGGCCTCTTGGGTCGAGCGGCTGAGTTCGCTGGTTTAGCTCCCCGGGTGGGATCGCGCCCCTGCGGCGGCGATCTCCGCCGGGCCGCTTCGGACGGGAAAGGGCTGGCGGTCCCCGGCGACGGGTTCCTATAATCGTTCTTTTGCGGGGGCCGGAGCCTGCATCGAACCGGAACGCCCAGGGAGGCTCGCCATGATCGTCTCCGCTCCGAGCGTCTTTCAGGGGCTGGATTTCTATCAGGTCGAAGCCGCCTACGGCGAAGAAGAGCTCATGATCCGCGACACCGTCCGCCGGTTCGTGGATCAGGAGGTCATCCCCATCATCGCCGGCCATTTCGAGGCCGGGACGTTCCCGCTCGATCTGGTCCCCCGGCTGGCCGAAATGGGCGTCTTCGGGGCCACGCTCCCCCCGGACTACGGCTGCGCCGGCCTTAGTCCCCTTGCCTATGGCCTTATCATGCAGGAACTCGAACGAGGGGATTCCGGCCTGCGCTCGTTCGTCAGCGTTCAGGGGACGTTGGCCATGTATCCCATCTACGCCTTCGGCAGCGAGGAGCAGCGTCGTCGCTGGCTGCCGGAGATGGCCGCCGCGCGCAAGATCGGCTGCTTCGGCCTGACCGAGCCCGACCACGGCTCCGACCCCGCCGGGATGACGACGACGGCCGTCGAGACCGACGGAGGCTACCGCCTCAACGGCTCCAAAATGTGGATCACCAACGGGTCGATCGCCGACGTGGCCGTCGTCTGGGCGAAGCTCGGCGGAGTGATCCGCGGCTTTCTGGTCGAAAAGGGAACGCCCGGCTACCGGACCGTCGAGCAGAAGCATAAGCTCTCGCTCCGGGCCTCAATCACCTCCGAGCTCTATTTCAGCGATTGCGAGATTCCGAAGGAGAATCTCCTCCCCGGCGTCGCCGGCCTCAAGGGCCCGCTCATGACGCTCACGCAGGCCCGCTTCGGGATCGCCTTCGGCGTCGTCGGGGCCGCCATGGGTTGCTACGAGACCGCCCTCAACTACACGCGCGGGCGCAAGCAGTTTGGCCGGCCCATCGCCGGTTTCCAGATCCAGCAGACCCGCCTCGCCGAGATGGTCACCGAGATCACCAAGGCGCAGCTTTTGTGCCTTCAACTGGCCCGGCTCAAGGAGCGGGGAGAGGCCACCCCCGTCCAGGTTTCCCTGGCCAAGCGCAATAACTGCTTCTGGGCGCTGGAGATCGCCCGGATGGCCCGCGAGATGATGGGGGCCAACGGCATCTCGCTCGAATACCCCGTCATGCGCCACATGTGCAATCTGGAAACCGTCAAGACCTACGAGGGGACGCACGACATCCACACGCTGGCCATCGGGCGCGAAGTCACCGGCCTCTCCGCCTTCGCTTGAGATGCGCGCGCCCCCGCTGAGACCTCCCCCCGCCTTCACCTCCCGCCGGGCGGCCGGCGGAGGCCCCTGCCTGTCGGTCGCCCTGGGCTTCGGCCTTCTGGCGGCCCTCTCGACCTCCTGGTCGATGAGCCGTCGGGCGAAGGCCGACCCGGCGACGGACGGCGTCGCCCGCGATTACGAACTTCGCTGGGAAGAACGCGAATTCCGGGAAATCCGCAGCGCCTGCTTCGACTGCCACGAGACCATCTCGCGACGCTACGGCCGTCCGGCGCGCCAGCACATCACCAGCGCCCACTACCGCGCCGCCGTCACCTGCCACGAATGCCACGGCGGCGACCCTGAGGCCGAGGAAGAAGAAACCGCCCACGATCTGGACAAGGGCTTCCTCGGCGTCCTCGAACTGCCCGAAATGCTCCAACGCTGCGGAGTTTGCCACCGCCACGAGGTCCGGACCTTCATCGAAAGCAAGCACCACGCCGAATACGAGGGGGTGCAGCGCGTCACCTGCATGTCCTGCCACGGGGCGCATGACCTGGGGGCGGGGGCCCGCCCGCCGGAGTTCAGTTGGCCGGCGACTTGCGCCGAGTGCCATGACCTGGAGAACGTCGCCGATCTGCCGCCTGAATTGACCGGCATGCTCGCCCGCAAGGACGCCGCCTACGCACGCCTCCGCGAGCTTCGAATCCGCCTGAGCAATCGCCCCTTCGACCCGGACGTGATGGAGCCGCTGCGGGCCGTCCGCCAGCGTTCGGCTGACCTCATCCACGCCACGCGCGCCGAGGGGATTCAGGCGGCCCTTCAAGAAATCGTGACGCGCACCGAAGCGCTGGAAGCGACCATCGAGGCGCGACTCGCCCCGTGACCGGGGGACCCGGCCGCGCTCCCGCAGCCCTTGAACGCTCAAGGCCTCGCATGACCTCCCGCCCGACGCCCATCCTCGTCACCGGCGGCGCCGGCTACGTCGGCGCCCACGCCTGCAAGCGTCTGGCCGCCGAAGGCTACCTCCCCGTGACCTATGATAATCTGAGTGAGGGGCGCCGGGAGTTCGTCCGCTGGGGACCGCTGGAGGTGGGCGACCTCAACGATCGGGCACGCCTGGCCGAGACGATCCGCCGCTGGCGGCCCGAGGCGGTGATGCATTTCGCCGCGTTGGCGCGCGTGGGGGAGTCCGTGGCCGAGCCGGGTCGCTATTACCTCAACAACGTGGCCGGGAGTCTGAATTTGCTCCGCGTGATGCTCGATCTGGGCCTCTCGCGCCTGATCTTTTCCTCCTCCTGCTCGACGTACGGCCTCCCCGCGGCGGTCCCGATGGGCGAGGATCATCCTCAGGTCCCCATCAACCCCTACGGCTGGACGAAGCTCATCGTCGAGCAGATGATGAGCAGCTTCGAGGAGGCCCACGGCTTCCGGGCCGTGGCGCTGCGTTATTTCAACGCCGCGGGGGCTGATCCGGAAGGCGAGATCGGCGAGGATCACCAACCGGAGACGCACCTGATCCCCCTCGTTCTCGACGCGGCGGCCGGCCGCAGCCCCGCCCTCGACGTCTTCGGCGCCGATTACGACACGCCCGATGGGACCTGCGTCCGGGACTACGTCCACGTGGCCGATCTGGCCGAGGCTCACGTCGCCGCCCTGAGGCATCTGGAGGCCGGCGGCGAATCCCTCAGGCTCAACCTCGGCGTCGAACGGGGTCATTCGGTGCTCGAGGTCCTCGCCGCGGCTGAAGCGGTCGTGGGCCGGGCCATTCCGCGACGGTTCGCGCCCCGCCGACCGGGCGACCCCCCGACGCTCATCGGCGAGGCCTCGCGGGCCCGCCGCCGCTTGGGCTGGACGCCGCGTCGCAGCTCGCTTCACGCCATCATCGAAGACGCCTGGGGCTGGCATCGCCGCCGGTTCGGCCGCCCGCCTGATTGATACCATATGACGGCCCCAGCCTGGGCTGGAGGATCAGATTGAGTGTCTGAGGAGGTCAGGGGCATGGCGAAGAGGACGGACCATAATCCTACCCCCGCAGGCCCGACCAAGGGTGATTTCATCGCGCCGCCGGAGGCCGACGAGTGCGACGAGCGACCAGATGCGTTGCCGGCGCAGGAGGAGTTCTGGAAGCCGCCGCTGCGCTTCGGCTCCGTGCCGGTCGAGAAGGAACCGCTTGGCTGGGACCGGCACAGGGGGTTCCG
>CAYXAU010000005.1:103722-306509 GCA_964463045.1 uncultured Candidatus Sumerlaeota bacterium
GCTCCGTGCCGGTCGAGAAGGAACCGCTTGGCTGGGACCGGCACAGGGGGTTCCGCAAGCTCTTCCCCCAGGTCATGCTGCCGTTTCAGGTCGTCGAACGCGTGAGTTTCGGACATGGAAGTAGCGCGGGCGTGGAGAGTGGCACGGGCGTCCCGCCCGTGATTCATGGGCGAGACGCCCATGCCACTTCAGATCATGGGCAGGATGCCCATGCCACGTGGCATAACCGTCTTATCTGGGGCGACAACCTGCACGTGATGCGGCAGTTGCCACCGGAAAGCATCGACCTGATCTACATCGACCCGCCCTTCTTCTCAGGCAAGCAGTACAACGTCATCTTCGGCGACCAGAACGAGCTGCGCTCCTTCTCCGACATCTGGGAAGGCGGGATGCCCGGCTACCTCATCTGGCTCAACGCCCGCCTCTACGAAATGAAACGTCTGCTCAAGAAGACCGGCAGCATCTATGTCCACCTCGACTGGCACGCCGTGCATTACGTCAAAGTGGAGATGGATAAGATTTTCGGGAACGACAACTTTAGGAATGAGGTCATCTGGCACTATCCAGACAAATTGCCGTCGGGGGTGCGCTCATTTCCCAAGAATCACGACACACTTCTTTTGTACGCCAAGAACAAGAGTGAACAGTACTTTGAACCTCTTCACGAGAAGCGAGACGTTCCATTGCGTCAGGCTCGAAAAGTCTGGAATAAACAGAAACAAAAATGGGAAGGCTATGAACGAGACGAAGACGGGAGCCTAATATATGAAGAGAATGAAAGGCGCATGGCAGATGATATTTGGGTTATTGCCCAAGCGCCGGTTGTGCGTGGAACAGAACGCATTGGATATCCAACTCAAAAACCTATTACTTTGATAGAAAGACTTCTTCTTGCCTCCTCCAACGAAGGCGACGTGGTCGCCGACTTTTTCACGGGCGGGGGGACGACGGCGGCGGTGGCGCAGCGGCTGGGGCGTCGCTGGATCGCTTGCGACCAGTCGCGGGTGGCGGTAGCGATCACGGCCGACCGCCTCACGCGGCAAGTCGAAGAGCAAACCGGCAAGATGTTCCCTGTGCCGGACTTCACGATCGAGTACTGGGGGGTGTACGAGGCGCGGCGGCTGGCCGACGCCCCGCCAGAGCAGTTCCGAGCCTTCGTCCTGAAATGCTTTGGAGCGGTGGCCGAGAGTGGCACGGGCAATAGTGGCACGGGCGTCCCGCCCGTGGTGAATCATGGGCGAGACGCCCATGCCACAATCCACGGCTACAAGGGCGCTGTGCCCGTGTGGGTGGGCGAGCCGGACCAGAAGAAGGCGGTGACGGCGGCCGATGTCCAGGCGTTCGCCAACGCCATCCGCAAGACGCTGCGTTACAAGCAGGACAACCTGCGCGACGGGATCATGCTGGCCTGGGCGTTCCGGCCCGATGCGCACGAGGCGGCGGAACGACTGCGGCGGCTGGAGCAGACCGAGCTGAACTTCATCCGCCTGGACATGATCCACATCGACTCGCCGCGGTTTCGCGAGCACGTGGTTTCTCTTTCGACGGAGAAAGCCGATTACGCCAACTTCCTGACCTTCGTGCAGCCGCCGCGGGTGGAGGTCGGCCACAAACGGATCGGACCGCGCACGTACAAGTTCGACGTGAGCGAGACGGTGGTGATGAACCCCGGAGCGAAGATCATCAACGTGCAGTGGGACTTCGACTACGGCAAGCGGTTCTCGAGCACGCCCGGATACTCCTTCGTGCGCGGCAAGAAGAAGGAGCCGGAGTTAGAAGCGCAGTACGAGTTCCCGGCTGCCGGGACCTACACGGTTGCCTGCAGGGTGCAGGACGACATGGGCGGCGAGGGGACCTGGACCGGGAGGATTGTGGTGGAATGAGCGACATGGTGTATCACGGCGTCGAGATACCGATGGAGCGGGTCGAGGAGTTCTGCCGCCGCAACCGCATCCGCCGGCTGGCGCTGTTCGGCTCCATCCTGCGCGAGGATTTCCGCACGGACAGCGATATTGACGTGCTCGTTGAGTTCGAGCCTGATGCGCGAACCGGCTTCGCCTTTTTCGGGATGCAGGAGGAACTATCCGAGATTCTCGGTCGCAAGGTTGATCTAAACACACCGGGATTCCTGAGCAAGTACTTCCGCGATGAGGTGTTGCGCGAGGCGGAGGTGTTGTATGACGCGGCATGACGACACGGTAGCTTTGCGGCACATGCTGGATCATGCCGTCGAGGCGGTGTCGATGGCGCGCGGCCGCCCCCGCGCGGACCTTGATCGCGACCGGCAATTTTCGCTGGCTGTCCTGAAATTGGTGGAGATTATCGGTGAAGCGGCGAACCGTGTCTCCCCGCCCACGCAAGAGGCGCACCCCGAGATTCCGTGGGAGAAGATCGTTGGGACGCGCAATCGACTGGTCCACGGTTACGACACCGTGGACCACGTCGTTCTATGGGACATCGTGACGCTGGACTTGCCGCCGCTGATCTTGCTTTTGCGATCGCTCATCCCCGATGAGTCCGAGCCGGAATCCTAGGGCATGTTCAACCAGTTCGCCAAGTACGAGGACGCTTTCCGCGACTGGCGGCGAGACGGGATGCCGGGCCTCAAGGCGGAGTCCTACAAGTACATCGAGTTTCTGACTTCGCGGGACGACGACCAGGCAGCGCGGGCGGGAACGCTCTGGCCGCACCAGTGGGAATCGTTCCTGCGGGTGGTTTACGCGCACGAGATTCTCGGCAAGGCGGAAATCGGGGCGGATGGGATCCTGCTGAACATGGTCACGGGCGGCGGGAAGACGGCGCTAATCGCGGCCGTAGTCGCCTGGCTGCGCATCGCGCACAACGTCCAGAAGTTCGTACTGCTCTGCCCGAACCTGATCGTGCGCGACCGGCTGGAGGACGACTTTCAGGGCGGAAAGGTTTTCAAAGATCGGGGCCTGGTGCCGGAATGGGCGCACTGCGCAGCATCGGATTTCGCCCTGACGACGCTGGGCAGCGGAGGGGAGGGAGGGTGGGCGAGCCTGTTCAGCGCGAGCGTGATCCTGGGCAATATTCACCAGTTCTACCTGAGTAACAAAAGCGGGCAGAGCAACCTGTCGGCCTTGATGAACGGTCCCGAGTTCGCCCTCTTCAACGACGAGGCGCACAACTCGCCGGCGCCGGAATACGACGCCACGCTGCGGCGGATGCGCGAGAAGGTAATCTTGCGCATGGACACAACGGCGACCCCCGATCGGGCCGACGGCAAGGCTCCAGACAGCGAGATGATCTACGAATACGGCGTGACCGACGCTCTGGCCGACGGCATCATCAAGACCCCGGTGGTCTATCAGCCGGACATCAAGACGGTGCAGTTGACCTATACCGACGCGCGCACGGGAGAGCGGCGCAAGGTCGAAGAGATCGACTGGGATGAGGTGGACCGGCTCGGCCTGAACGCCACGCAGTGGGTGACGGACGACGAGCCGATGCGCCAGCAGATGGCGATTGCCCTCCGGCGCCTGGAGGAGCAGGAGCGCCGGGCCAAAAAGCGATATCAGCCGATCCTCTTTGTTGTGGCTGTCTGCAAGGCCGACGCGGAAAAGGCCGAGCACACCTTGAGCAAGTACTTCAAGGTCAAGACGTTGCTGGTCACCGAAGATAGCGACGAAGCCGACCGGCAGAAGGCGCGAGAGCTGGGCAAACAGCAGAGGGGCGCAGCGCCCTACAGGGCCGTCGTCAGCGTCCTCATGCTGCGGGAAGGCTGGGACGTGCCGGAAGTCGGCGTCATCCTGCTCTTGCGCAAGTTCGGAAGCAAGGTTTACGGGCAACAGGTCATCGGTCGCGGCCTGCGCCGGGTCCGTGTGAAGGGCGTTGATCCGACTGAGCCGCAGATTTGCGCGGTGGTGGACCATCCCAAGCTTGAGCACCAATGGCTCTGGGACATCTTCAACGCGAAGAAGCGCACCGGCGTTTTGATCGACGACCAGTTTGAGGAGACCGAAGACCTGCCGGCGCCGCCGCCGAAGCAGGAGCTTGAGAAGCCCGGCCTGGTGATCGACGTTCCGCCGATTGACCCGACGGTGGTTGACAGCGACGAGTTCGACCTGGGTGATATCGCGGCCCCGCCGAAGCCGCTTGAGAACTGGAAAGGGGCGCTAGACAGCATCGAGTACGATCCGACCGTCGTGGAGATCACGAAGGTAAACATCGCCGGTGTTGTGGGCCAGGAACTCGGTGGTCGCGGGTGGAAGACAATCCACTCTGCGCCGGAGGAGACGGGTGGGCCTGGACCCGTGGGGCAGATATCGGATGAAGCGGTGCGCGAGGCCGTGAAGGCGCGATTGCTCGAAATCGCGGAGGAGTTGACCCTTGGGGCCGGCTATGCCGCGACCTTCAAAGACCGGGTTTACAGCGCCTTGCTCCATCATGCTCGTGCAAAGTTCCTCAAGGGAGCGTCCCTCGGCTTGGCGGAGAGGGCCGACGTGGATTTTGCCTGGAAACTGCTCCAGCAGGTGAGAGCGAAGGTCGGCGCGATTCCGGGCCTCGTTGCGGGAGTGATTGAGCATGGCGATTAGCATCCACGGCCAGTACGCGAACCCCAAGAAGAGCCCCTGGAACTTCGAGAAGTACCAGAGTGACCTTGAGCGGCGGATGATGGACCGTCTTGAACGTGACCCACACGTCGTCAAGTGGATGAAGCGCCACGGCATCACGATCCCATGGATTGACGGCCAGAAGCACCAGCGACATTACGTCCCGGACTTCATCGTGGAGTACGAAGACGGCCGGAAGGCCATCATCGAGGTGAAGGATCCCAGCCGCGTGGATTCCGACGATGTGAACAGAAAGAGGAATGCCGCAACAATGTGGTGCAAGCAGCGCGGGATGGACTACATCCTCGCCACGGTCTCATGAGCGATCGGCCATGAAGGAGCCGCTGCCGCCGGTCCCGTGAGAGGTCCGCCCCGGCTGCGCAGAAAGCGTCACTTACAGCCAAGGGACAGGTTCCGCCTGCCTGTAGAGCGTCCCCCTGCGTCGGCGTTCAGGCGGCGGTTGAGGGGGATAGAAAGAGGGGGCTCCAGGTGGAGGATCGATCGGGCGACAAGAAAAAATCCGGAACAGGCCAGGGGATCGCCTCTTCCGGATTTTTCGGGGTGGGTGCGCCACTCTCGACTTACGTCGAGAATGCCACAGGAAAAGGAGACTTCTTCATGCGGGGGAAGAAGTCTGTCTAGAGGTGGTCAACCTGGTCACGGCTGACAACTCTGAGGGGGATTATCAGACCCGACCCCGGCGGTTTCAAGCAGTTTTTTGGACTTTTTTCCGGCCGCCGGGCGCCCCTCGCGTTCGGGAGGGCTCCCGACCGTCAACCCCTGATTTTACTTGTCTTACGACGCTGAATTGCTCGTGGTGAAAATCAGGGCGCCCGATAATCTCGATCGCCACCCCGAAGCGCCGCGCAATCGCCTCCAGCTCCTCGGCCACTTCCTTCTCCATATACTCGCGCATCTGCGCGTGCACCTGGAGCTTGACCCCCTGGGCCCCCGCCTCGCGCGTCAGCTCCTCGATGAGGGCATACTTGATCATCTTCCACGTCTGCGATTCGCCCAGGATACGGCCCGCGCCCTCGCAATAGGGGCAGGTTCGGAAGATTGCATGGGACAGGCTCATTCTGACACGCTTGCGTGTCATTTCGACCAGCCCGAAATCGGAAAAGCCTGTCATCGCATACTTTGCGTTATCGCGTCGCAGACAGGACTTCAGCTCCCGCAGCACCTGCTGCTGGTGCTCCCGATTGGTCATGTCGATGAAGTCGATCACGATCAACCCCCCCAGATCGCGCAGCCGCAGTTGGCGCGAGATCACCCGACAGGCCTCCAAATTGGTCTTGAGGATGACCTCGTCCTGATCGTCGGTCCCGACGTATTTGCCGCTATTGACGTCGATGGCCGTCATCGCCTCCGTCTCGTCGAGCACGACGAAGCCCCCGCTCTTGAGCCAGACCTTCCGACGCAGGGCCTTCTGAAACTGCTGCTCCACCTGAAAGACGTCGAAGATATTGCGGTGGCTTTCGAAGAGATGAATCCGTTCGCCGATCGTCGGCGCCATCGCCTGGCAGGCCTTGATCAGCTCCTTCATCTTCACCCGCGAGTCGATCAACACCTCCGTGATGTCGTTGCGCAGAACGTCCCGCACCAGACGCTGCAGAATCTCCTGCTCGTTGTGGATGAGCGCCGGGGCGCCGGCCCGAAGGCTGCGGCGCTTGATCTCCTTCCAGATGCGCTCCAGGGCCGCCCGGTCCTCCACGATGGCCTTCTCGCTCTCCTCAAGCCCCGCCGTGCGGATGATAAAGGCCCCGCTCTCGGTCCTCAGGCTCCGCAGCAGCTCCCTCAGCCGTCGCCGTTCCTCCGGGTCCTCGATCTTGCGCGAGACCCCCCCCTGATGATCCGCGTTGGGCATATAGACCAGGTAGCGCCCCGGAATCGAGAGGTAGGTCGTGATCCGGGGGCCCTTCTGGCCGATCGGCTCCTTGGTCACCTGGACCAGGATGGAATCGCCGACCTTGAGCGGTCGGGATCGGGCCTCGGGGACGGCGGCCCGCTCGACGGGGCCCTCAAAGGCCTCCTCGACCTCCTCGCCGGGGACGAGCGGCGGCGGAATGTAATCGTCCTCATCCATCGCCTCCTCGGTCTCGGCGTCGGCCTCCTGGGGGCGCGCGCCGCCGCGCCCGGCGGGCCAGCGCTCGGGCCTCCCCTTGCTGGGAAGCTCGTATTCCCGCAGGATGTCGGCGAAGTGGAGAAAGGCGTTGCGCTCCAGGCCGATGTTGACGAAGACGGCCTTGAGCCCCGGCACGATCCCTTCGACCCGCCCCTTGTAAATGTTGCCCAGGATGGACTTGTTGTTGAAGTCCTCGACGAAGAGCTCGACGAGCGCCCCGTCCTCCAGAATGGCCACACGCATGTCCGTGGCCTCGACGTTGATCAATACCTGTTTCAGCATCTGTGCTTGCAGCGCCTTCCTGCCCCGCTGATAATTTCACGGATCGGTCCGAGCTGAGGAAGGCCAGCCCGCGCGCCATTGCAGCGCCCGCCTCGCGCGGCGTTCAGTCTATCGAGGGTTGGATTCGGACGATGCGGCGAAATCACGCCACGAAACGGCCGCGACCGGCCGCCGCTCCCCCCGGCGAGGCCGCCGCCCTGGACCGCGCATCCGGCGGGGCCGGCTCCGCCGGCCGCCGGTTGAGAAGACTGAAACCTTCCTCGGCCGGATCGCTCGCCGGGCCCTTGGGCTCCTCGCCCGGTCCAAAGACCAACGCCCGGCAGGCCATCCTTCGGCCTCACGTCCACTGTCGCATGGAGCCCCCGTCCGGCGCAATGGAATTGTCGGCCGCCTCCAGCCGGCTCGCGGGGGGCACACGGCCCCTCGGAACGCCTCCCCCGCCGGGCCGACGACCTTCCCCAAGCCCATGACCCCCGCCCCCGCCAGAGACCCGCATCGCGTTCTGGGCGTGACGGCCGGCGCCACGCCCGACGAGATCAAACGCGCCTATCGCCGTCTTGCCAAACAGTATCACCCCGACCACAATCCCGGCCCGAAGGGGGAGGAACGGTTCCGGCTGATCCGGGAGGCTTATGAGGCGCTGTGCCAATCTCCGCCGGAGACGGCTGAGAAGGCCTCGTCCTCGGAGAATCCCGACGCCCCGAAATCGACCCCTCGCTCCGAAGCGGCCGGAGGGCTCTTCGGCCGGCTCAAGGGCTTCGCCGACCGGATGAACGCCGCCGGCACGGCCGACGCGGCGGGGCCCGATCGGGCCGAAACCGATCTGGAAATCACGCTTGAGGAGGCCATCAAGGGAACAACGCGCGCGCTCCGCCTGAACGTCAGGGACCGCGACGCCCAAGGCCGATCCAAGGTCCGAACGCACACGGTCCAGGTCAAACTCCCGCCCGGCACGCGCGATGGCCGGCGGCTGCGGCTCAAAATCCCCGGCGCGCCGGGTCACGAGGCCGTCATCCACGTCCGCATCGCCCCGCAGGGCCGCTTTACGCTCAACGGAGCCGACCTCCAGGCCGATCTTCACGTGAGCCCTTGGGAAGCGGCGTTGGGTGAACGCGTGGAGGCCCCGACGCCGGAGGGGCCCACGAAGCTCCAACTCCCCTCGGGGGTGAGTTCCGGCCAGATGTTGAGGCTGCGCGGGCGAGGTCTGGCTGACGAATCCGGCCGGACCCGTGGGGACATCGTCTACCACGTCTTGATCGACGTCCCGCGGACCCTCACGCCTCAGGAACGGGCCCTCTTTGAGAAACTGCGCGACCTTTCGCGATTCGACGCGCGCCGCGGCCGCTGAAGCCGCGCCCGAATTCCACGCTGGAGCCGAATCATGTACCTGCGCCGCTTGATCCGGGCCGCCGGGCTCGCCGTCGCCGGCTTGGCCGTCGCCGCCCCGGGCGAGGAGACGACGTTCGATCTGGAGGTCCAGACGGGCTCGGTCGCCCGAATCGACGCCCCCGTCGCCGTTTCGCTGCCGCAGCCTTTCGAGAGCCGCTCGGGTCGGGGCTCCTCGTCGGGGCCCCTCGGGGCGTGGGTCTGGCCCGAGAGCGACGCCGCCGCGATCTGGCCTGCCCAGTTGGAGATCGCCGACGGCCACGCGATCGCCCACTTTATCCTCGAGGGGGACTACGAAGCGGGGAAAACACTGAAGGCTCGGCTTCACGTGGCCTCGGCCGGGCCGACTCGACCCGGCCCGGCCTTTACCTTCGCGGCGGCCCCCGATTCGGCCGAAGACCTCCTCTGGGGCGATCAGCCCATCTGGCGCTATCGACGTGCCTTCGACCCCAATCGCCTGGAGGCGACCTACAAAGTCTTCCACGAACTCTTTGATTTCTCCGGCGCCGGCATGATCACCAAGCCCGAAGGGGGGACCTATCCTCACCACCGGGGACTTTTCATCGGCTGGAACAAAACTTCCGCCCAGGGCCGCGACTACGACTTCTGGCACATGAAACCCGACGGGACCACCCAACGCCACGCCGGGTTCCTCGACGAGCGGACGCTCCTCGGCCCCGTGCTGGCCCGGCGCGCCATGCGCGTCGATTGGCTCAACCCCGAGGGGACGCTCCTCATCGAAGAAACCCGGACGCTCACGGCTTATCGCCAACGGGCCGGGGCGCGGCTGATCGACGCTGAAAGCCACCTCCAGTCAGGCGCCGGCGAAATCCGCCTCGATGGCGACGCCCATCATGCCGGGTTCCAATTCCGCGCCGCTCAGGAGGTTTTCGAGAACCAGAAAGAGACGGTCTATCTTCTGCCGGAGGAGGCCGAGCGACGGGAGAACGACCTGGCCACGGGCGCCTGGGCCGCCGCCCTCTTCCCGTTTCAAGGCCGGCGCCTCGCCGCCGTCTATCTGGCCCATCCGGGCAACCCCGAGCGCGCGACGGCGATCCTGAGCGTTCGCCCTTACGTCCGCTTCGGCGAGTTCTTTCCCGCCACGCTGCGGCCCGGCGCGCCCCTCCGGCTGCGTTATCGGCTCTACATCCTGGATTTCGAACCGGGCCGGGCGCCCACGGCCGAGGCGATCCAGGCTCTCTATGAGGGCTACGCCGAACCCCCTCGCGCGCGCATTCTCCTCCCCTGAGCCGCCGGGCGAAGGTCGTTGCAAGGGCGCAAACGCCCGGCGCAGAATCCCCGGCGGATGGGGGCCTCTTGAAGGCCTCCGCCCTGCACCATGGCGACGGCCTTGCGCATCCCCCTGGCGGCCGCCCCGGCCCTCGTCCTGCCTGAAACGCGGGGGTTTTACATCGAACACGCCAAGGGCTTCAGCGCCGAGGCGCTCGGGGAGGAGATCGATCGGGCCGCCCGCGCCGGTTTTAACGTGGTTGTCTTCCCGATCTACATCAACGGTTATACGCTCTTTCCTTCGGTCGTCGCCCGCGAGGCCCCTTTCGACTCCCTTCATCCGGATTTTCGCCGGTGGGACCCCCTGGCCGTCGCCCTGGAGCGCTGTCACGGTCACGGGATGAGCCTCTGGGGGCTCGCCCGGGCTTATAATTTCCATCCGCGCTACAGCGCCGCGCCCCAGCGCCTGCTCCGTCGCTTTCCGCAGTGGTCGATGCGGATTCACCCGCAGTATCGAACCTCGCCGCTGCGGCGTCGGGAGAGCTACGTCGCCTGTCCCATCAACCCGTCCTATCGGCGATATCTGGCCGGTCTGCTGGCCGAGGTCGTGATGGCCTACCCGATCGACGGCGTCGTCCTCAACCTGAGCGGTTACGGCCTGCGCGGGGGGAGCCTGGAGGCGAGCCCGTTCTGTTTCTGTCCGGCCTGCGCCGAGCGATACCGTCAAGCGCGCGGCGCCGACCTGATCGAGACGGCGCTGACCGAGGCGGGGATCGCCGACGTCCGGCAGTGGCAGACCGAGGCCTCCATGCAGGCGCTGGAGTACATCCGCCATCGCGTGATCAAGACGCGGCGCACCTTGCGGCTCCTCTGTCGGGCGCAGCCGCAGTGGCGCTGGAACGCCGACTTTGCCGGGCCCATGCTGCACGCCCCGTACTGCCTGGATTGGAACCGGGCCCTCGGCTCCGGCATCGTCGAGGCTCTCATCGTGGATCACGACGATGAGCGCGCCCCGGAGCTCTTCAGCGCCCGCCTCGTCTCGGACCTCGCCGAGCTCCATCAGGACGCGCTCTTTGTGCCGGCCGTCCAGGTCGAGCGGCCCGAAGATCTGGAAGCCCCCCTGGCGGCCGTGCGCCGCTATCCCGTCTCGGGCCTCGTGGTCGAATGGGTGGAGGCGTTCGAGCCGGACCAGGCCGATGCGGTGCGCCGGCGATTCTTCTCCGAGCCGGCGTCCGTGCCGGAAGGGGCGCCGCTGCCGTCGGTGGCCCTTCTGCTGCGCCGGATCGGCGAACGCCACGCCGAGAACCCCCTCATCGGGGACTTCATGCGCGATTTCCTGCGCCTTGTTCGCCGCGCTTTCCAGGACGGCGCCTCCTACCACGATCTCTCCGTCATCCTGGAAAATCTCGTCGGCCTCCAGGAAGCCATTCGCCGCCGGCGGCTCGGCGGCTATCATGTCCCGGAGTCGACCTTGCGCGACCTCAGCCTCGCCCGCCGCATCCTTCGGTTGGCGCTGCTGGACGTTCGTTCCTGATCGCCGGTAGGCCACATGAACCGCAGCCGGGGGCTGGAGGGACTCAAGGCGCCGGCCGCCGGGACCCTGGCGGTCCTCGCGACCCTCATGACGCTCGCGCTCGCCTTCGCCGAGCCCGCCCCCGGCGCGTACCTCGAGGACGCCGCCGCGCCGGAAGCCTGGGCGTGGGCCTGGGTCCGGCGAACGGGTCGTTTGCCGCTCTGGGACCCCTATCCGGACGGGGGTCTCCCCCTCTCGCCGACCTCATCGTTCCGCCCCTTCTATCCCCCAGGCTGGGTCTCCGGCCTCGTAAGTGAGCCCTGGGGCGGGGCCCTCGAGATCGGCGGCCACGGGCTCCTGGCTGCCCTCTTGATGTGGGGCCTTTGTCGGAGGATCGGCCTGGGCTGGACGGCGTCGCTTCTGGGCGCCGGCAGTTGGATGCTCGCCGCGCCGCTCGCCAGCCGCTGGACGATGGCCGACGCCCCCTCGGCCGAGGCGCTCCTGTGGCTTCCGGGCCTCCCGCACGGCGCTCTCTTGATCGTCTCC
This sequence comes from uncultured Candidatus Sumerlaeota bacterium, assembly GCA_964463045.1. GTDB lineage: Bacteria > Sumerlaeota > Sumerlaeia > MVZB01 > JAJFLK01 > CAYXAU01. The sequence continues at coordinate 115,379 of CAYXAU010000005.1, forward strand.
GGCCGGCGCCGCGCCGGCATCGTCCTGAGCGGCACGATCCTCGGCCTCCAGTCCCTGACGGGGGCCTACGACGCCCTGATCCTCAGCGCCGGAGTGGCCCTAGCGGCATTCTTGGGTCACGACCTCTTCGGCGGCGGGGCCGTCCTTGCCTCGGCCCCCGCCGATGCGGCGATCTGGCGCGATGAGCCTCCTTCAAGAGCATCCCGGCGCGGGGGGGGCGGCGCTCGACTGGCGACGACAGCGGGGGCGATGGCGCTGGCCGCGCTTATCGGCGCCCCCGCCTGGCTTCCCGCCCTGGAATTTAAACTCCTCTCCGACCATCGCGACGGGTTCGGTCTGGCGGCCTCCCGGTCGAGCGGGCTCCTTGACGGGGCCCCCTGGGCCGCGCTGCCCCCATTTCACGCTTCGATCCCCGCTGCCTGGGCGGGGCCCACGCTGCCCGATCCGGCGGCGCTGCGTCTCGGGGCGGGCGTCGGTTTGTTCCTTGTCCTGGGGCTTTTCATCGGCCGCCGGCGCCGCGCCAACGTGGCGGCTCTGACGTTGGGGGGTGTCGTCGCCTGGGCGCTCGCCGCGGCTCCCGCCATCCCATGGCTCCACGCTCGCCTCCACGCCCTGTGGCCCGGTTATCGTCATCAAAACGATCTCACGGTATGGTTGGGGGCCGCGGCCCTGGCTTGGATTCTGGCGGCCGCTTGGGGGCTGGAGGAGTGGCTACGGCCGGAGATCGCCCGCAACACGCTCAGGCTGGCCGACGCCGCTCGGCGACGGGGGCTCGCCCCCGCCGAATGGCTGGCGCGGCGTTTTCGAACGCGCGGAGCCTCGTTGCTGCTGGCGATGGTCGGCGCCGGCGTGGCGGCCGTGGCCGCCCGCGCCGAGTTAAGCCTGCTCAGCACCGCCGATTCGGCTGAACCCGCCCGCGGCCTCTGGGCGGCGCGCGCCGCATTGGCCGAAGCCGGTTTCGCCCTCTGCGGCGTGGCAGGTCTCTGGGCTTTCCTCAAGTCGCTGCCCGAAACGTTACCGGGGCGCGAGGCCGTCCTGCGCCTTTTGATGGGCGGCGTGATCGTGGCGTGGGGCGTGGACCTGATTCCGCCCGCCGCGCGGATGCTGGCGCCGGCGCTTCATCGTTCGGCCCGCGCCGACTCCTTGGACTCCGAACGCCGCGCCCTTGGAGCTCTCGGCTTTCCCGTTCCGCCGGGCGATGACCATCTTCCGTTGAGGCTCATCCGCCTCGACGCGGCGCGCGCGGCGCCCTTGCCCCCCGCCGCCGCGCGCCTGGATTTGACCGAGCCCCCTCGGGTCACCTTCGCCCCGCTGGCGCGGCTGCGTTCCGAACTCGGTCCCGCGAATCCTACTTACTGGGTGGTGATGGCCGTCGGAATGGTCCTGACCGAGAACCCGGAATCCACGGCGACGCTGGCGGCGGCCGGCTATGAACCGCTGCCCGACGGGCGCGCCGGAGAGTCGGCCGCTCGCGCCTACGTCCCGCGGCGTCCGCTATATGTCCGCTCCATCCCGCACCGCGCCCCGGCGGTGAGTCTGGACCAGATTCTTGCTCGCCTGGGCGACGCGCGCTTCAACCCCGCCGAGTCCACCCTCGGGCTTGCCCGCGATTGGCCCTGGCCCACCTACGTCAGTCCCCCCGAACCGTTTCGCGCGCGCGACATGGGGCTTCAGGCGTCGCCGCGGTTCCCCTTTCCCGGTCACGTCCATATCGACTTCGACGCCCGGCTCGACGGCTGGGTGCGGATCGCCGAGCCGGCGCTGCCTGGCTGGAGGCTCCGCCGCGGCGGTCAACCGCTGGAGACGATCGCCTGGCCCGCCGAGGGGGCCTTTCTGAGCTATCTCCTGCCCGCCGGGAGATACGGGCTTGAACTCCTCTACGATCCCGTCTCGCAACGGCTGGGGCTTTACCTGGGGCTGATGGGGCTTGGCACGCTCGCCTGGCTGGGCGGCCTGGCCACCGGCCGGCGAGCCGCAACCCGAACACCACGCCCCGCGCCTCCGATTTCTTCTGAAGGAGCGCCGCCGCCCGCGCCGCGTGAAAAGGCCATCATCGAGATCGAGGAAATCTGAGAGGTCCGGCCAACGCCGAAACGTCGAGGAGGGCCTGTTTGATCGACCGAACCAACGAATGCCGGGGCTCAGACCTCAACCTCTTCCCAGGCCTCGTGGACCCGCCGCAGCCCTTCGTCGATGTCGATGGGAGGGGCGAGCCCCCGCCGGTCCGCCCACGCGACCCACTTCTGGTTGCTCAGTTTGAGCGACCGATGATAAGGCCGGCCGCCGGGGCTCGCCCGCGCGTAGGCCGCGAGCGAGCCGCGCTCGACGAGCCCCGGATCGAGCCCGAAGAGCCGGACGAGCCTGAGCCCGACCTCAAACGGCGTGATCCAGGAGGAACCCACCAGATGAAAGGTTTCGCCGCCGGGCCATTCAGACGCCAAGGCGATCAGCCCCATGGCCACGTCGTCGACGAGCGTGGGGGTCGTGAACTGATCGTCAAAGAGGCGCGCGCGTTCGCCGCTCAGCAGCCGCCGGACCAGCCGACTCACAAAATCCTCCCGGCGTCGCCGGCCGGCAACGTAAGGATAGGCGATCCGGACGATCGTCCAGCTTGCGCCGCCGCGCCGGACTTCTTCTTCGGCCAGATACTTCGTCCGCCCGTACCACTCGATGGGGGCAGGGGCGTCCGCCTCCGTGTAGGGTTCGTCGCGCCCGCCGTCGAAAACGAAGTCGGTCGAGACGTGGATGAGCGGCAGCCCGGCGGCGCGACAGGCCGCGACGAGGTTCCGCGTCCCGAGGACGTTCGTCCGAAAACAACTGCCTGACTCATCGCCCGACTGCGCGTGCGCGGCGTTAACGTCGGTGAAGGCCGCCAGATGGATGACCCCCCGAGCGCTCCCATGCGGTTCGATCGCCGCCTGCGCCTGGGCGGGATCCGTCAGGTCGATCCCCACCCGACCGTCCCAATCGATGCCGATCAGCTCAAAGCGGCCGGCGGCGAGCCTTTGGAGGCGCGACCCGACGAGCCCGGCCAGCCCGGTGACAATCAGTGGGGAGCGCTGGCGGGCCGGAGGCGGGAGGGAGGCGGTTTCCATCGCGCGTGGAGGTTTGAAAAGGACCAAGCCCGGAGTCAGGCGTCGGATTCTCAGAGGCGCGCCGCAGGATACCGGGGTCGGATCGGATTGCGAATCGGAAACGCGAAGGGAGAAGGACGAGTTGCGCTGAAGGGGACCGGGCGGAGGGAGACCTGTGGGAGCTTCAGGCTGGACCGACCGGGGATGGCCGAGTGAAGAGCGGTTGGGTGGTGGAGGGGTCGAATCCTACCTCATAAGACTGAAATGAAACGACTTAACCAGCCCATGGCCATCCGGCGAGCGCCAGCTCCGACGGGAATTCGGCGCCGGGGGTTCGGTCAGGTCCCGAGATTTCGAAAAAGAGGGGTTGACAGCCGTGGAATTAAATTGAGAATCATTCTCAATCTCAGGCTCGAAGGAAAAATTCCACTCCATGGCTCTCAACCTCCCTCTGCACCCCCGTCGACCTTGCCCTCCCGCCTTCACCTTGATCGAACTCCTCATCGTCGTCGCCATCATCGCCATCCTGGCCGCCGTCGCCGTCCCCAACTTCCTCGAAGCCCAGGTTCGCTCCAAGGTCTCCCGCACTGCCAACGACATGCGCGCCATGTCCCTCGGCCTCGAAGCCTATCGCCTCGATCACAATGATTACCCCGAAGGGACCGACAACCCCAGCCGCATGGCGCCCGAACTCGTTCAGCTTCTGGGCCCGCTCGCCCCGGGCTTTTACGCCCTCTTCACCGGAGGTACGAGCGGCGCCGTCGCCGGCCTCACCTTTCACACACTGACCACCCCCGTCGCCTATATCTCCGCCGTCCCCGAAGACCTTTTCTCCCGCTCCGGCGGCGTTTTCGTCCCGCTCGCCTATCGTAACGCCAAGGACACGCGCGACGGCTACGTCATCACCTCGGTCGGCCCCGACGGCGATCTCTTCGCCGAAGACGGACGCGGCAACCCCGACGCCTCCAATCCCCTCTCCACGGCCGCCGACGCCAACAGCCCGGCCCGCATCGCCGACGTGAACGAGCGGGCCGTCATCCATTTCATTGAAGGTACCGGGCCCTATACGCCCGCCCAGCGCGCGCGCTTCCGAGACTATCTGGCCGAGCTGACCTATGACCCCACCAACGGCACGATCTCCGAAGGGGACCTCATCCGCGTGAGCGGCTCTGCCCGCTAACCTTTCGGCCGGGGCCCCCCCTGCGCCGTCGAACCCTTTGAGCGTTTGAGAGAACGTGAGCCAAGAGGGCTGACCCTCGGACAATTTTCCCAGACCACGCCGGGGGCCAATCCCCGGACGGCCGGCTGGCCTCATTGACGAGACGGCTCCGACGCCTCCGGCGGGGAAGGCGGCAGGGCCTCGAGGGCTCCCGAGCCTTTGATGAGCCGGAGCCGCTCGATCGTCCGGAGCTCCGCCCCCAAGGCCGCCCGCTCGGCGAACTTGACGGCTTCCTCGACGGCGGCCCGCCCGGGCGGATACGGCGACCGACGCAGCGAGGCCAACCACTGGCGCATAAGACGGCGACGCAAGCCCGGCCCGGCCCGCCGCCAGAGTTCGTGATCCAGCCGGAGCCGCTGACGGCCCGGCGGCTCCGCCGGCTCGACGAGCACGAGGAGCAATTCGCGGCACGCCTCAGTGAGCGCGGCGGCTTCCTCGCCGATCAACCGCGCGGCGCGAGCGACGCGTCCGGCGGCGTCCCCGTCGGCCCGCGGATTCAGGAGAGGCAGGAGTTCTTCCCGAACCCAGACGCGCTTGAGCCGCCGATCCTGATTGGCGGGGTCATCGAGCCACGGGATTCCATGGACGCGCAGATAGTCACGGAGTTCGGCCCGACGGAATTCCAGAAGCGGCCGCGCCAGCGTCAGCTCCCCCAGGCGCTGGACGGGCCGGATGGCGGCGAGGCCGGTCGGGCCGCTTCCGGCGAGCAGTCGCATCAGGAACGTCTCGGCGCAATCGTCGGCCTGATGAGCCAGAACGATCGCCTCGGCGCCGGCCCGCTCGGTCACGCGCGCGAAGAAGTCCAGCCGCGCTTGCCGGAGGTCCTCCTCCGACCGGCCGCCGCCTGCCCACCCCGGCGCGAGCCGCTCCGTGGCCATCGGCAGCCTCAACGCTTCGCAGCAGGCGCCGAGCCAGCGCGCCTCCTCGGCGCTTTCCGGGCGCTGAGCGTGATCCAGATGGGCCACGGTGAGCGTCCAGCCGCGCGGGTCGGCCTGTCGGCGCATCAAGTGCAGGAGAGCCATCGAATCCCCGCCGCAGGAGCACCCCAACGCCAGCCGGGCCCCGGCGCGGAGGGGGGGCAGCGACTGGCAAGCCTCAGCGAATCGACGTTCGATCGCCTCGGCCGCCGGATCGACCGCGGCCGGAGAGGCGAGGGGTTGGGCGGGGGTACGAGCCATCTCGGCCCGTTATCCCCCTCGACGGTCGGATCGGGCAAGCCCAATTCAGCGGTTAACGAGAACGGCGCTCTCCGGCAGATTCAAGCGAAACCCAACGCCGCGAACCAATTCCGCCACGCGCGCGGCGCGGGGCCCGAGGGCCGGCCTCAGCCGGGCGATGAGCCGCCGACGGTGAGCGTCCAATTGCTGGTCCTCGGCCCCGCCCTCGGGCCAGAGCCGCGCGTGGAGAAACGCCCGCGTGAGGACGCGCCGCGGGCTCTCGGCGAGGGCGGCGAGCAGGTCGTAGCTGCGCGGGGGAAGGACAACCTCCTGGCCCGCGGCGCGGATCACGCCCGGACTTCTCAGGTCAACCCGAAGGAGGGGCCACGATGCCTTCGGGAGAGCCACGGCATCGGCTTGACGTTCGGCGCGGCGCCCGGGCCGAGGAGGCGCCTCGGCCGCGGCCTCACGTCCAACGACGTGGCCGACGCGGCGCTGCCGGCGGGCCGCCTCGATCCATTCGGCGGCCGCGTCATCACCCGCAAGCAGGGCGAGTTCCTCCGGCGGGAGTTCCAGCAGGGCTTGAGGCGTATCGTACCCTGCCGCCAGCAGACGCAGAAGCGTCGTACGCCGGAGCCGACCGGGCGCCAAGCACGACAGCGCCAGCCCGGCCAGGGGAACGCCGACCCGCGTAGCCTCAGCCAGACGGGCCAGCGCGCGAACCGTTCGGGGGGGGCCGCCCCGGGCCCGCGTCAGCTCGGCCAGCGCCCCGAGCAGGCGAGCAAACTCGCTCGCCACGCGCGCGAGGGCCCCTCCGTAGACGCCGTAGCGCTCCTCCAGCGTCAGCGTGGGCGTCCCCCCCAGCCAATCGCCGAGGAGCGAGGTCAGGGCGATCGAGGCGCGCCCCGCGGATGTCCGGGGAGGGTCCGCCGCATCGAGCCCCTCGCCCATTCCGGAGTTGGGATCGACCCATGGCTCCATCGGGGGGTCGTTCTCACAATCGAAGGAGCGGCCGATCGAACCCAAGAGCGGCGCGGCGGCGCGGCGGCCGTCGTCGGTCCGCGCCAAGCGTATGAACAGACCGGTGATCGCTCGTTCGGCTGGATCATCTTCCGGGAGCAACCCCGCCTCGATCCACTGAAGCATCGCTCGCGCCGTCGCCGTCCCAAGGCCGAGCCCGGCGACCGTCTTTCCGATCGCCGTCGCTTCCCAGCCGCCGCTGATCGCGTCGCGGCGTACCCAACCCTCGGCCTCCAGGGCCGAGAGAGCGGCTTGAACCGCTTCGAGCGCGGGAGCGCCGTTGGCGGGGGCGAACGTCGCCCGGAACGTTCGGGCGAGGCTCCGCCGCACATGGGCCGCCGTCCGGCCGCGGCCGGGCGAGAGAAATTCCAGAGCCTCGGTCGCCGGTTCGATCGACGTCGTCGGGCGCAAAGGGGGCTCCGTCGCCTCGATCAGCTCGGCCCACAAACGCTCGCGCTCCTCGGGCGACGTGGCCACGAGGATCGATCGGCCCGGGGGCGCGGGCGTCCCCGGGCGCGTCCGACCGGCGCGTCCGCCCTGGTAACTGAAGCGTTGGCGCGTCAACGGAAGCCGAACGATGCGTCCGGAAGCGGGGTCGGTTTCCACGCGCCAGGGATCGTGCAGCACGTTGCGCGCGGCGAGGTTCACCCCGAGACCGAGCGTCGAGGTCGTCACGAGAAGGCGGACTTCTCCTTCGGCGAAGGCGCTCTCAACGAGCGTCCGAAGCTCCGCCGGCAGATCGGCGTTGTGGAAGGCCACCCCGGCTTCCAGACAGACTCCGAGCCGGTCGTTCAGGCGGCCCGGCTCGGCGCGGCTCAGGGCGGGCAAGGCCGAGCGGGCGGGTCCCACCCCGACGCCGAGGCCGGCCAGACCCTCGGCCCCACGGACGCAATCGGCGCGCGTCGCGGCGAACAGCAGCGTCGGCTCTCCTCGCCGGGCGAGGGCCGCCGCGGCGGCCAGGAGGGTCGGGCGGGCGGCCTGAGCTTCGCACGGCCGAGCGAGACCGGCCTCGCCGAGCCCGGTTGAGAGTCGCCTCAGCTCCTGGGGGTCGAGGAGGGCCTCCATGCGGGAACCCCCGAAGCGAAACCGACCGCTCCAGCTTTCGAGCACGCCCTCGCGCAGTTCGACCGGACGGATCCGATCCAGCAGCAATTCGGCGTCGAACCAACGGGCCAGCGCGCCGGCCTCCGGCAAGGGGGGGCCGAGCCCCACCCGTTGCAGCGTGTAAGGCTCCACAGCCAGGCGCGTCAGCAGCCGGTCGAGCAGGGGGCCTCGCTCCGGATCGGCCAGCATCTGAAGCTCATCGACGACGACCGTTCCGACGCCCGCCAGGAAACCCGGCAGCGTCACCAGATAGTGGTGCGCTTTTTCATAGACGGCGATGAGGAGGTGGAAACGGCCTCGGCGAACCGCGGCGTCGGACTCGGGTCGATCCCGCGTGGCGCAAAGCGCGCGCCAACCCCCGGCCGCGGCCCAGGGCTCCAGCCAGGCGAGCCGCTCCTCGGCCAGCGCCTTGGTCGGGACGAGCAGCAAGGCGCGGGCCCCCATCCCCAACGCCCGAGCGAGCGCGACTTCGCCGACGAAGCTCTTGCCGGCGCTGGTCGGGGCCAGGACCAGAAGCGATCCCCCGCTCAGGAGAGCCCTCGTCCGTAAGGCGCGTCGTTGGAGCGGAAGCAGGCGTTCCAGGCCTCGCCGGCGCCAGCCTTGGATAAGACGACGGGGCAGGCCGTGGGCGACGAGTTCGGCCCAGGCGTCTTCGGAAGGCATCCTGGCCCCCTCCCCGGGGACACGAAAAAAATACGAAAATCCGCCCCCGCTGTCCAGCCCCGTTCGACCTCGCCGTCAGGCCCGGGCCCGGTCCCGATACGCCCAGGGCTCTGGATGCCGACGCCCGAACGTCTTATGATCGCGCCGTCGCGGGTGATGGCCGGCGTCGCCGCCGGGCCCGCCTCTTCGGCGCCCTCCCGGAAGAACGCTTCCTTTCGATGATTCGGAACCCTTCGCCGATGGGGGGGTTGGGGCTTCGCGCCCCGGCCAAGATCAATTGGTCGCTCGAAGTGCTCGGCCGCCGGGCCGACGGCTTTCATGAAGTCGATACCGTGCTCCAGACCGTGAGTCTCGCCGACGAGCTGTGGTTCGCGCCCCGGCCTCAACCGCGCTGTCGGATCCGCTGCTCAGCTCCAGCCGTCCCCGTCGGCCCCGCCAACCTCATCCACAAGGCCTGGCGGGCGCTCCGGCGCGCCCGACCCGGTCGAGTGGCCGGTCTCCGCGTCCGGCTGATCAAGCGCATCCCGGTGGGGGCCGGCCTGGGCGGCGGCAGCGCCGACGCCGCGGCGACGCTGCGGGCGATCAATCGACTTTATCGACTGGGAATGTCGAGAGTTGAACTGGCGACGATCGCCGCCGAGATTGGGGCCGATGTCCCGTTCTTCCTGTTCGGCGGCGTCGCTCGCTGTGGCGGCCGGGGCGAGCGCGTCCGCCTGATGCCGACGGCCCTCCCGCACATCCCGCTGGTGATCGTTTATCCCGGCTTCGTCTCCTCGACGGCCGAAGCTTACCCGAGGCTCCGAAGCGGGGATTGGAGGAACCGCGCCGTCGGGGATCGGGTCGAGCGAGCCCTGCGGGCGGGCAATGCGGCCGCGCTCCGTCGCTTCGCCGGCAACGTCTTCGATCGGAGGCTCGCCGAGCACGATCGGCGCTACGCCGTGATCAAAACAGCAATGGAGACGGCGGGCCTCATACGGCCGAGGCTCTGCGGCAGCGGCTCAGCCTGCTACGGCTGGGCAAGGGACGCCGCCCACGGGCGCCGGGCGGCCGTCGCCCTCACGCGCGGCCCGTGGCGGGCTTTTGCCGTCCGAACGCTCCGCGGCGGCTTGCGACGGCTCGCCGGGGCCGAACGACATCGGGCCTGAGGCCCCGGCGACGGGGAGAAGGCGAGAGCGCCGCCGGCGGATCAGCGCAAGGCCGTCGTGCCGCTGGCGAGGCCCTGATAAGCCAGCCGAAGCTCGTCGGGGCTGGTGGCGTAGTTGAGGGCGGTCTCGTAGCTCACGAGGTTGGTGTGGATGAGCTTCATGAGCGACTGATTAAAGGTCTGCATGCCGTCCTGCTCCCCCTCTTTGATCACGTCGGCCAGCTCGAGCGTGCGGCCTTCGTGGAGCATCTTCCGGATGGTGGGCGTGCTGACCATGATTTCGATGGCGGGGACGCGCCCCTGGCCGCCCTTCTTCGGCAGCAGGCGCTGGCAGATGATGCCGTTCAGGCTGAGCGAGAGTTCCAGGCGGACCTGATTATGCAGATAGGCCGGGAAGTAATTGATGATCCGCTCGACGGTCTGGACGGCGTCGGTCGTGTGGAGCGTCGAGAGGACGAGATGGCCGGTCTCGGCGGCCGAGATGGCCGTCTGCATCGTCTCCAGGTCGCGCATCTCGCCGATGAGGATCACGTCGGGGCTCTGGCGCAGGACGTATTTGAGCGCGTCGCGGAAACTCTTGGTGTCGAAGCCGACCTCCCGCTGGCAGATGATGGAGGTCTGATCCTGATGGAGGAACTCGATGGGGTCCTCGATCGTGACGATGTGGGCTTTGCGGTGATGGTTGACGTGATGGATCATCGCCGCCAGCGTCGTCGACTTGCCCGAACCGGTCATCCCCGTCACGAGCGTCAACCCGCGCTTCTTGAGCGAGAGTTCGGCGATGACGGCCGGCAGGTTGAGCGCCTCGAAGGAGAAATCGGGGTTGGAGATGTGGCGGAAGACGATGCCGATCGTGCCGCGCTGGCGGAAGCAATTGACGCGGAAGCGGCCGATGCCCGACAGGCTCAAGGCCAGGTCGGCCTCGGGCGTTTCCTCGAATCGGCGGCGCTGCTGGTCGCTCATGATCTGAGCGGCGATCTGTTCGGTGTCGTCCGGCATCATATCGGCATAGTCCATCGGCGTGATGGCGCCGTCGATCCGGCAGCAGGGGGGCGAGCCGGCCTTCATGAAGAGGTCGGAGGCGCCCCGTTCGACCATCTCCGTCATCAATTCTTCGAGCTTAATCATGAGGCGGCGGACCCCCTTCCGATGCTGAAGTACTCGAACCCCAGACTATGGAGTCGACGCGGGTTATAGATGTTCCGGCCGTCGAAGATGATCGGCGTGCGCATGACCTTTTTCAGGCGCTCCAGGTTCAAGAGCTTGAATTCATTCCATTCGGTCACGATGACGACGGCGTCGGCCCCCTCGGCGACCTCGTAGGCCCCCTCGCGAAACTCGATCCGCTCGCCTTCGTCGGCGAAGATCTGTTTGGCCCCCGGCATCGCCACGGGGTCGTAGGCCTTGAGGCGCGCGCCCCGGTCCAGCAGGTGACGGATGATCGTCAGACTTCGCGCCTCCCGCAGGTCGTCCGTGTTCGGCTTGAAGGCCAGGCCCAGCAGGCTGACCGTTTTGCCCTCCAACGGTTGCAGGCGCTCCTCGATCCGCCGGCAGAAGCGCTCCACGCGCGCGTCGTTGATCTCGACGACCGCCTCCAGAAGCTTATTGGGCTCGTTATACCTTTTGCAAGTCTGGATGAGCGAGAGCGTGTCTTTGGGGAAGCAGGAGCCGCCGAAGCCGAGCCCCGCCTGCAGGAACGCCGGCCCGATCCGCGAGTCCAGCCCCATCCCTTTGGCCACCAGGCTGATGTCGGCCCCGGTCCGCTCGCAGAGGTCCGCCAGGGCGTTCATGAAGGAAATCTTCGCCGCCAGGAAGGCGTTGGAGGCGTACTTGATCATCTCGGCGCTTTCAACGTCGGTGATGATGATCGGGCGCTCCAGCGGGGCGTAAAGCTCCAGAAGCGGCGTGGCGACGGACTGGGCCGGGGCGCCGATCACGATCCGGTCCGGCGCCAGACAATCCTGGATCGCCGAGCCCTCGCGGAGAAACTCCGGGTTGGACACGACATCAAAATCGACCTTTCGTCGCCGGTTCTCCTCGATCACGCGCCGGACGAAATCGCCCGTCCCGACCGGCACCGTGCTCTTGTTGACGATGATCGTGTAGTGGTCGATCGACCGGGCGATCGCCCGGGCGGCTTCCTCAACCTGCGTTAAGTCGGTCTCCCCCGAGGCCAGCGCCGGCGTCCCCACGGCGATGAAGATGACCGTGGCGTGCCGGACGGCCCGGTCGATGTCGGTCGTGAAACTGATCCGGCGATCCTCCCGGTTGCGCTGGATCATCTCGTCCAGCCCCGGTTCATAGATCGGGCACTTCCCCCCCTCGAGCATCCTGATTTTTTCCTCGACCTTGTCGACGCCGATGACGTCGTTGCCGAGGCTGGCAAAGACCGCCCCGGTCACCAGCCCCACGTAGCCGGTCCCGATAACGGAGACGTTCATCGGCGGACGGCGAGCCTCGCCTCAAGGTTCGCCCGGCCCCCCTTCGGCGCTGGCGGGCCGTCAGCCTTCGGGTCCCGCGCGCAGGCTGCCGGGGCCCCAGCTTGATCGCTCGCCGGGGGAAAAGCAACCGCTGAGACGCCGTGGATCGCCGCCGCCGGCTCCGTCGGCGGGCGCCGGGCGAGATCACCCCCGCCGCCGGGGGAGCTCACTCGTCGTTGGCGTTGATGAACCGGGCCAGGCTTTCCCGATATTCCTTCGGCACGTAAGGGGCCGCGATCGCGGTCAGGTGGGACTTGCCGGGCAGCACGACGCTGGTGAAATTGTTGAGTTCGCGCCACATCCGATGGGTTTTGGCCAGCGGCCGGTCATATTCGCCGTTGATCGCCATGACGGGGATCGTCACCTTCGTCAGATCGATCTGAAGCGGCTGGCGGAGCGCGCTCGCCGCGCCGGCGGTTCCGGTGGGGGCCGGTTGCGCCGGGCGCGGGGCGTCGGCGGCCCGTTCGGCCTCCTCGCGCGTCATGCCGTTATCCATGGCGCTGCGGATGCGCAGGGCCCGGCTCGCCTCGGCCTCCTGAGGATCGACGCCTTCCTTATCCGGCGGCACCCTCGCGGCCCATTCCGGGTCAGCCTCGCGGATGCCGGAGCCGCCGAAGGAGGCCGTGATGAAGCGCTCGGGGACGGTGGCCAGCAGGCGACCGGTGATCGAGCCGCCCATGGAATAGCCGTGGATGTGCGCCTTCTCGATCTGGAGATGGTCCATCAGCTCGATCACGTCTTGCGGGATGCCGGGCCCGCGGGGGGTCGGCTTGTCGCTGCGGCCGTGGTTGCGGCAATCCAACGCGACGACGCGATGATTCTGCGCCATCAGCTCGGCCACGCCGTTGCGGAACCAGTTGCCTTCGGCGCTGCCGGTGTAGCCGTGGATGAGAACGACCCAGGAGCCCTGGTCGCCCAGCCGCATGTAGTGGATCTTGATCCCGTCGGAGGTGGTGAAGTATTCGTGCGTCGGCTCGGCGGCCCACGCCGGCGCGACTGCGAGCCACGCCCCCCAGACCATCAATCGGCGGACACTGCGCATGATGACCCTCTCCTTTCTCCGGGCCCGCAGCCACGCTCGTCCAGGCCGGGGCTCCCTCATGGAAGTTGCGGCGCGATGATGGAGGGCCGTTCGCGAAAAGGCAAGCGTGATTCAGAAGCCGGTTTGAAGCCGCGGGGGCGAGAGGGTTCGCTGCGGGGCCGCTATGAAGAGCGGCGGCGCTGATCCGAACGTAGTGGCGTTGTCGGATCGACTCCAAACCCAAACCACGCGGGCATGGCCCGGCCGAATCGGCTCCAAACCCGCAACGTCGGCGAGCCCGGGCAGTGCGGCGGCCATCCGGCCGCCTTCCCTCGCCGGGCCGCGCTCGGCGACGACCGCCGCCAAGCATGGCTTCGCGGGCCACACCCTCAAGATCGACGAGCTTGGGGTCTCCGGCGCTTTAACGAGTTTAAGAAATCCGGCCTTGACCGCTTCGGCCGGTCGGGCCGATCATGAAGCAATCATGTCGAGCCGCCCGGCGTCCGATAGACCCTATCCGTCAGCCCCGGTCGGCAGGCCATCCCGGAGCCCGGCCGCTTGGATCACGGGCGGGCTGTGGGGCGCCTTCTGGGGCGGGGTGGCCGCGCTGCACGGGTTCCTTTTTTTCCGGCGGCTCGTGGCCGGCGAGCTCAACGCCGGGCTCGATCAGGTTCGGCTCTTGCTGGCGTTCGCCGGCTCGCTTTATGGGGTCTATGGAGCCGCGCGCGTCGGGAATGCGATGGCCTCGTTCCATGCCTCACCCCGGCGCGTCGCCGGCTGGGCGCTCATTCTCCTGCTCGGCCATCTCTGGCTGCATCGCGGGCCGAGCGAACCTTTGGCCGGATCGTCGCCGATGGCGACGCTGGACCCGATCGTGTTCGCCTGGCCGGCGATCCTCCTGTTGACGCTTGGCCTGACGGTGGCCACGCCGGCGGCGAAGACCACCCATCACCGCCTCGTCCCGGCTCATGCGGTTCGTCTTCATGACCGCCCGCATGGGGCGCGGCCGGCCTGGATTTTCCCCCCGCTGTTCAATCGTCCTCCCCCGGCGAAGACTTAATTCACGGACAGACTCGGTCGGGCACGGAGACGATCCGCGCCTCCCTCACGCGATCGGCGGGTTCTCCCCAGGGGGAGCGGCCCTTCGCCGTCCTTGAGATTGAACGCCATGAGATCGACCACCGCCTTTCGGACGCCGTTGACGCCCCGGCGGCGGCTGCTCGCCGCCCTGCGCAGCGAACCCATTGACCGGGTCCCGGCCTGGCTGATGCGTCAGGCGGGGCGCTACCTGCCCCAATATCAGGCCATTCGCTCCCGGTACGAGTTCCTGGAACTTTGCAAGACGCCGGCGGCCGCCTGTGATCTCTCCATCCAGCCCGTGGACGTGCTCGGCTCCGACGCCGTCATCATCTTCAACGACATTCTGGTCCCGTTAGAGAACCTGGGGGCGCGGCTTAAGTACGACGAAGGAGGGCCGCGCGTCTTGAACGCCGTTCGGACGTGGGAGGATTGGCGGGACCTCGACCAACCCCACCCCCTCGATCGCGGCCAACCCGTGGCCGGGACCATCCAGGAGGTCCGGCGCCGGGTCGGGTCCGATTTCCCCATCCTCGGTTTCATCGGCTCGCCCTGGACGCTCGCCTGTTATTGGGTCGAAGGCGTCCTTTCCCGGAATTTCGAGGCGATCCTGACGATGCGTTGGGCCGAGCCGGAGCTGCTCGACGCCCTCCTGGAGCGAATCGCCGAGGGCGTGGCCGAATACCTTCGCCTGCAAATCGAAGCCGGGGCCGACGCCGTTCAGATCTTCGACACCTGGGGTTCGGCCTTGCGTCAAGCCGACTATGAGCGCTTTTCCGGTCGTTGGATCCGCCACATCGTCCATTCCGTCAAGGACCTGGGCGCCCCCGTCATCATCTACATGAACGGTTGCGCCCCTTACCTGGAGGACCTTCAGCGTCTGGGCGCCGACTGTCTCAGCCTGGACTGGCGCGTGGAATTAACGAAGGTCCGTCCGTTGATCGATCCGGCCATCAGCCTGCAGGGCAACCTGGACCCCTTGATTTTGTTGGCCGGACCCGAGGCTACCGAACGCGCCGTCCACGCCCTCTTCGAGAGCTTCCCCCCCCAGACCGGTCACGTCCTCAACCTCGGCCACGGCGTCCTGCCGCGCACCCCCGTCGGCAGTGCCCGCCGCTTCATGGAGGCCGTCAAGCGTTATGGCGCCCGTTAGCCCCGCCGAATCTCTGGGGGGCCTCGACCGCGCCTTCCTGGAGCGCTACGACCTTGTGGGGCCCCGCTACACCTCTTACCCGACCGCGCCGGAATGGACGCGAGCGGTGGGGCCGGAGACGTTGGCCGCCCATCTGGCGACGCCGCAAGGACCGGCGGACCGGCCGCTTTCGATCTACCTGCATCTGCCTTTCTGCTGGGAGCACTGCACTTTCTGCGCCTGCAACGTCATCATTTCAAGCAAGGGCCGCGCCGTCTCCGACCCCTACGTGAACGGGCTGGAACGCGAGATCGACCTCCTGGCCGAGCGCGTGGACCGGACCCGCCCCGTCGTCCAATTCCATTGGGGGGGCGGGACGCCGACCTATCTCGAACCGGACCAGCTCCGCCGCCTGCACGACTTGATCGCCTCGCGCTTCAGGCTCGCGCCCGACGTTGAGCAATCGGTCGAGGTCCACGTCGCCTGGACCACCGACGCGCAACTGCGGACGCTCGCCGAGCTGGGGTTCAACCGCCTCTCGCTCGGCGTTCAGGATTTTGACGAGGCCACGCAGCGGGCCATCAACCGCGTTCAGAGCTTCGACCGGACGCGCGAGATCACCGAACTGGCCCGCGAACTCGGCTTCCAGGGGATCAATTACGATCTGGTTTACGGCCTGCCGCATCAGACCGAGGCCTCATGGGCCCCCACGCTCGACAAAGTGGCCGCGCTGCGGCCCGATCGGATCGCCCTCTATAACTTCGCCTATCTGCCGGAGCGACTGGCCCATCAGCGGGCGATCGACCCGGCCACGCTCCCCGAGGGGGAAACCAAATTCCGCATCTTTGTGGCCTCGCATGACCGATTCCGCGCCGAAGGCTACGACTACATCGGCATGGATCACTTCGCCCTGCCGGAGGACGAACTGGCCCGGGCCCGCCTTGAGGGGACGCTTCATCGCAATTTCATGGGCTTCAGCACGCGGGCGGGGGCGGACCTGATCGCCGCCGGCATCTCGGCCATCAGCGCCGTGGGGGATCTCTACGCCCAGAACGTCAAAAAGCTGAGCGACTACGCCGAAGCCCTCGGCCGAGGCCATTTGCCGACCGAGCGAGGTTACCTTTTAACGCCCGACGATCGGCTGCGCCGCCGCCTGATCAGCGACGTCATGTGCCGCGGGCGGATCGAGACCTCCCCGCTGGCCGAACAGTTCGGGATTGACTTCCGAATGTACTTCGCCCCGGAGATCGAAGAACTGGAGCCCTTGCTGGCCGACGGCTTGCTCGGGCCGACCGAATCCGGCTGGGAGCTGACCTTCCTCGGCCGGCTTTTCGCCCGCAACGTCGCCATGATCTTCGACGCCCATCTGCGGCGTCGCCGCGCCCAGGGCCAGCGGCAACTCTTCTCCAGGACGCTCTGAAGCGTGAACTCCCTTCCCGTCCGCAACCGTCCGTCCCCCGCCAGGCCTGGCGCCGCGCCGCCGGCCGAGCCGGCCGAGGCCGCCCCCGAGCGGCTGCCCCTGGCCATTCTGGGCGGCGGGATCTCGGGCCTGGCCCTGGCCTTCTTCGCCGAGGCCGAAGGAGTCCCTCCCGTCGTCTTCGAGAAGACACCCCGCCCCGGCGGCGTCATCGATGACGTGACCGCCGACGGATTCCGCTTCGAGCGCGGGCCCAACACGATCCTCGATCGGGACGGCTCCCTGGACGCCTTGATCGCCTCGTTGGGGCTCCAGGAAAGGACGCTACGGGCGCCGCTCCGGGAGCAGGCGCGTTACATCTGGCACGGGGGACGGCTTCATCGCGCCCCACTCAGCCCGGCGGCGTTGCTCCGGACGCGCCTGTTCACGCTTTCGGGCAAGCTACGGCTCCTGCGCGAGCCCTGGATCGGCCCCGTTCAGAGCGATGAATCGGTCGAGGCCTTTGTCCGGCGGCGTTTGGGGAGAGAAGTCTATGAGCGGGCGGTCGTGCCCGTCCTGGCGGGTCTCTGGGCCGGGGACCCTTCCCGGCTCAGCACGATGGCCTGTTTGCCCGAACTCAAGGAACTGGAGCGAAGCGGGAGCTTGTTCAAAGGGACGCTTGCCCGACGCCGAGCGGCGCGCGGGGCCGGCGCCCGAACGCCCCCCGCGCTGGTGAGCTTCCGTGAGGGACTGGCGACGTTGCCGCGTCGGCTCGCCGAGAAGCTGGGGCGGGGGTTCAAATCGGGGGTCGAAATCACACGGCTGGAAAGCCTCGGCTTCGGCCAGGGATTCCGAATCACCGGGCGGGAGGGTCAAACCGAGCGGACGTGGCGCGCCGATCAGGTCGTCCTGGCGGCCGAAGCCCCGTCCGTCGCCCGATGGACCGAGCCGTTCGAACCCAAATTGGCAGGGCGACTTAAGGCCGTGCGGTATTGCCCGCTTCTCGTTCTGGGCCTCGGCGTTCCCGCCGCGAGCCTCGAGCTGCCGTCGGGTTTCGGGTTCCTTGCCGTCCCGGGCCAAGGGCTGCGAGCGCTGGGCGTCATCTTCAACTCCAATTTTCTTCCCGAACGCGCCCCGGCGGGGTTCGCGGCCCTGACGCTCATGTACGGCGGCGAGCTGGACCCGGAAGCCGTCCTATGGGACGAGGAAGAACTGCTGGACCAGGCCCGCCGCGATCTGGCTCAGGCGCTCGCCTGGGACGGCCGCCGCCGGGTTCACGTCGTCCATCGTTGGGCGGCGGCCATCCCGCAATATGGGATGGACCATTTCGAATTAACGCAGGCGCTGACCGCCTGCGAGCGGCGGCATCCGGGGCTCAAATTCTTCGGCAACTGGCGCGGCGGGGTCGCGCTGGCCGATCGACTGCGGCGGGCGCGGGCCGAGGCCGTTGAAATCGCCCGGTTCGCCGTCCCGGCCTGATGCCGCCGGAGCCGCTCTCGTCCATGGAGCCATTGACGCAAGGAAATCCCCTCGCTCCGCCGGAGGCCGAGCCGGCCGACGGGGCGGAGCGCCGCGCCGCCCCCAGCGTGCCGTTCGTCTGCGGCATCAATCATGAACGGGCCGAACTGGCCCTGCGGGAACGTTTCGCGCTGGCCGAAAGCGCCTGCCGCGCCACGCTCAGACGTCTGCGGGAGGAAGGGCTGGCCGAGGAGGCGCTGGTTCTCTCGACCTGCAACCGGACGGAAATCTACGCCATCGGCGAGCGGGACGCCGCCTTCAACGCTCGCCTGCGCGCCTTTTTTCTCTCGCTCGCTCCGGCCGGCTGGTCCCCGCCGCACCCGCCGCCGCTTTACGACTATGACGCCCTGGAAGCGGCTCGGCACGTCTTCGCCGTGGCCGCCGGGCTCAACTCGATGATCCTCGGCGAGAACGAAATCAAACATCAATTGCGCCAAGCCCTCGAAGTCTCGCGACAGGAGGCCATGGGCGGGCCCCACCTCCAACGTCTGGTGGCCGCCGCGTTCCGATGCGCCAAACGCATCCGCGCCGAGACGGGCCTGAACGTCGGAACGCTGGACTTCGGGCGGGCGGCCGCGCGACGAGCCGAGGAAGCCCTGGGGACGCTCGCGGGCAAATGCTGCCTGGTGATCGGCGCGGGCGAGGTCGGCCGGAGCGCGGCCCAGGCGTTGGCCCAGCGGGGCCCGCGGCGGTTGGTCATTCTCAACCGGAGCCGGCCGCGGGCCGAAGAAGTGGCTGAGGGCCTGGCGGCGGAGATCGGTTCGATCGGCGACATGATCGCGCTCCTGCCGGACGCCGATCTGATCGTCGGGGCGGCCTTCGCCCCGAACTTTCTGGTGACGAAGGAAATGTTCGCGCGCGCGCGCGGCCGGACGGATCGTCCGATCTGCCTGGTGGACGCGGCGGTGCCTCGGATACTCGATCAGGCCATCCGAACGCTCTCCGGCGTCGCGCTTTTCGACCTGGGCGATCTGGAGTCGATCATCGCCGAGAATCGAGCGCGCCGGACGCTGGCGGCTCAGCGGGCCTGGGAAATCGTCGAGGAGGAAGTCGAAAAGTTCGGGGCGCGCTGGGAGCGGGCTCGCCTGAGCCCCGCCATCGCGCGCCTGAAGCGCCGGTTTGAGGCCGTCTTCGCGGCCGAGGCCGAATCCGCCGCGCCCGCCGCCGAGGCCGACCGCCGCAAACTGCGACGCGCGCTCAACCGCCTGCGCCAGCGTCTCCTGCACGAGGCGATCGAGGAACTCCGGGACTCCCATGGGGCGCTCCCCCGACGCCGGCGGGACGGGCGGGGCGCGGATCACCGATCCCCCCGGACGAGCGCCGAGGCCGCCGGCGAACGACCCGAGGCCGGCGCGCGAGAACCGGAGGCTTCGGGCGGCCCGGAACGATGAGCGAGGGCAAGCTCACGCCGGGGGCGCTGCTCGATCAGTTCGAGCAGGTCATCATCGGCAAGCGCGAGCCGCTCAAGCTCATCCTGGCGGCCATGATCGCCGACGGGCACGCCTTGCTGGAGGACGTGCCGGGAGTCGCCAAGACGCTCGCCGCGCGCGTCCTCGCCCGCAGCTTCGATCTGCGTTTTTCGCGCATCCAGATGACGCCGGACCTGCTGCCCGCCGATCTGACGGGCTCCACCATCTGGGACGAAAAGAAACAGGAATTCGTCTTCCGCCCGGGGCCGATCTTCGCCCAGGTGCTGCTGGCCGACGAACTCAACCGGGCCACGCCTCGGACGCAATCGGGACTGTTGGAAGCCATGGAGGAGCGCGTCGTCACCGCCGACGGCCGCCGCTACGCCCTGCCCAAACCGTTTTTCGTCATCGCGACGCAGAACCCGATCGAGCAGGCGGGCGTCTTCCCGCTCCCGGAGGCTCAGGTCGATCGGTTCCTCATCCAGATCGCCATGGGCTACCCGGACTTTGACGACGAGACGGCGATCGTGTCGGCCCAGGCTCACGGCCATCCGATCGAGGCGCTCCGCCCGGCCTTCACGGCCCAGACGCTGCTGGAGTGGCGCGCCGTCGCCCAGTCGGTTTACGTCGACCCGAGCGTCCTGGACTATATCGTCCGGATCGTTCGGGCCACACGGGATCGGCCGGAGGTTGTCTTGGGCGTGAGCCCGCGCGGATCCATCGGGCTGCACCATCTGGCGCGCGCGCTGGCGCTGATGGACAATGAAGTGTTCGTCCGGCCCGATCACGTGAAGGCCGCCGCCCCGGCCGTCTTGCGGCATCGGCTCGTCCTGACGCCGCAGGCCCGGCTGGGCGGGACCCGTCCCGACGAGGTCATCGCCGAGATTCTTCATTCGGTCGAGGCTCCGATCCATGTGGGGATCGCCTGAAGCCCTCGAACCCGGCGCCGGGGCCTTCTCGGCCCGCAATCTCCTGGCGGCGCTCGCGCTAGGCCTGGGGTTGGGGTTGGCGCTTATCCCCGCGACGCCCGCACAAGCCGCCTGGGTGGGGTTCTTGGGCGGGACGCTCCTCGGCGGCTGGACGTTGGCCCGGAACGTCGGCAAGGGGTTGATCGTGGAACGGACGCATCGGCCCCGGGCGTTTGAGGGCGACGCCGTCCACGTGGGGCTGAGCCTGCGGCAAAGCTCGGGCCCGGCCCGGCATTTGTTGCTCATTGAGGATCAGTTTCTGGCCTCGCTGAGCCCCCGGCAACGCCATCTGGTTCCGATGCTCAGCCCGGCGTGGGAGGCCCGCTTGCGCTACCGAAAGGAAGCCGAACGCCACCGGGGGGTCTACGTTCTGGGTCCGGTCCGCTTCTGGGGCGCCGATCCGATGGGCATCTTTTTCCGGACCGGCGAGCTGGATTGCTTCACTTCGTTGACCGTCTACCCGCACGCCGTCCCGCTCGAGGGGTATCGATTAACGGGGGAACGTCCGCCGGCGGGGGCGGGGCTCGAGAGGCGCGATCGGATCGGCCAGGGGGAGGAAATTCTCAGCGTCCGCCCGTACCGGCCGGGCGATCCGCTTTCGCGGGTGCACTGGCGGACGTCGGCCCGGCGCGGCGCGTTGCACACGATGGAACTCAACGCCAACGTCCAGGCCGAGGTCGCCCTTTTCCTCGATCTCACGAAACGAGCCCGGTTCGGCACCGGGTCCGAATCCACGACCGAGGTCGCGCTTGGCTGCGCCAGCTCCGTTCTCAGTCAGGCCGTCGAGGGCCGGTTGCGCATCAGCGTCGCCTATCTGAGGGACCGATTGGAAGGGTTCCCTCCCGGCGAGGGTCTCGCCCATCTGCATCTCCTGCTGGATCGGCTGGCGACGGTCAATTTCGGCGGCGCGGCGGATTTCTGGACCGCGGTGGCTGATCCTTGCGCCCGGCTGCGGGCCGGCTCGCGCGCGGTTTTCGTCGTCCCGGCGGCGACGACCGAGCCCCGCCGGGCGGGCCGGGTCCTGGAGCGCCTCCGCGCGGCCGGCGTCGCCACCGACGTCATCCTGCTCGACGAATCGCGCCTGATTCGCATCTGGCGGGATCAGGACCCGGCCACGGCCGACGCCGACGCCCGGTTCGCGACGCTCCAAGCCGCCCTGGAGCGCGCCGGCGCCCGCGTCTTGCCGCTCGCCCGGGGGCAGACGGCCCGCGATCTGCTGCCGCGGGCCGCCGTCGCGCCCGGTCCGTTGCGGGCCGCGGCGGCGAGCTCGACCTGCGCCGGAATGAGAAGGAGCCTTGCATGAGACTCAAAATCCTGGGCGAAGTCGAGACGCCGCTGGAACTGAGCGCCGAAGACCTGGCCCGTTTCCCGGAGAGCGACAAGATTGATGACGTCCGGCGTATCGGGGCGCGGCGGCAGGGGGGCGGCGTTTACCTCCGGGCTCTGGTGGAGCGGGCGCGTCCGGCCTCCGGCGTTCGGTACGTCACGTTCCGGTCGCCGAGCGATGATTTCATGGCCTCGGTCCCCCTGGAGCGCGTCCGAGGCGTCGGCGTCGTCATCTTCGCCCTTGACGGCGCGCCGATGACGCGCCGCGAAGGCGGCCCGTTCCGATTCATCATTCCGGACCCGGCCGCTTGCGGCGGGGACGAGATCGACGAGTGCGTCAACGTCAAGTTCCTGGAGGAAATCCTGCTCACCGCCGAACCGGGACGCGACACGCGTCCCCAGGACGAGATCGCCCACAGGCGGCTCCACGGCGGCTGACCCGTTGAAGCGCATCGTTCTGGCCCGCCGCCCGCAGGCGTGCGAAAATCCATCGATGACGGTCCCAACGGCATCCCGTCCGGCATTGGAGCCGGCCCCAGCCCGGCGATGAGCCCCACGACGGCCGGCCATCACTCCACCGCCCGGCTGGGCTCGCGCGACCGGCTGATTGCGACTCGGCCCGAAGACGAGCGCGTCTTCCTCATCGGCCTTCAGACCGGCCGCATGAGCGAGCCTGAGGCTCGGGCTTCTCTTCGCGAGCTGCGCCGTCTGGCCGAATCGACGGTCGGCTCCCGGATCGTGGGGGAGTCGCTTGCCCGCCTGAGGTCACCCGAGCCCGCCACCTTCCTCTCCGCCGGGTTGGTGGATCGGCTCGGCGGGGAGATGGCCCAGGCTCGCGCCGGAACCGTCATTCTCGACGAGGACGTTTCGCCCGCTCAGCAGAACAACCTGTCCGATCGCTGGGGCGTCAAAGTCCTGACCCGCAGCGAATTGATCCTGGATATCTTCGCTCGGCGGGCGCACACGAGCGAAGGCAAGCTCCAGGTGGAGCTGGCGCAACTCCAATACCGGTTGCCCCGATTGCGGGGGTTGGGCGTGCGGCTGTCGCGGTTGGGGGGCGGGATCGGGACGCGCGGGCCGGGAGAGAAAATGCTGGAGACGGACCGGCGCGCCTTGATCGCCCAGGTGCGTTCCCTGGAGCGGTGGCTCCGGCAGATCAAACGGCGGCGGGAGACTCAACGGGCCCGCCGCGAAGCGAACGCCCTTCCGGTCATCGCTCTCGTCGGCTACACCAACGCCGGCAAATCGACGCTCCTCAACGCGCTGACGGGGGCCGGCGTCGACGTCAAGGACAAGCTCTTCGCCACGCTGGATACGACGACGCGGCGCGTCCGGCTCCCCTCGGGCATGAGCGCGCTCCTGACGGACACCGTAGGCTTCATCAATCGCCTTCCGACGGAGTTGGTCTCCGCTTTCCGCGCAACGCTCGAAGAGGTGGTCCACGCCGATCTCCTGGTCCATCTGGTCGACGCGGCCTCCCCCGCCCGGCGGCGGGAGCTGGAGGTGACTCGGAGAGTCCTCAAGGAGCTGGGGGCGGGGGAGATTCCGACGCTGACCGTCTGGAACAAAATCGACGCGTTGGACGACGACGGCGCCGGAGCCCGGCTGCTGGAAGTGGGCGAGCCGGGGAGCCTGGCGATCTCGGCCTTGCGGGGGGCAGGGCTCGACCGCCTGCTCGCGGAGATCGACCGGCGGCTGCTCGAGGCCCGGCCGCTCGTCTGGCTCAGATTCGACCACAACGAATACGGCGAAGCGCTCCGGCTGGAGCAGGCCTTCGGCGCGCGCGAGCGGCGTCACGACGCCTCGGGGCTTTACCTCAAGGTGGCCCTCCCGGCGGAACTCCTGGCCCACCACCGGGCCCGACGCGTGGACCCGCCGCCGCGCCTCGACAGGCGTCGAGCGCGTTCTTAAGAGAGCCGGACCTTCGGCTTGGGGGCCGCGGCCCCGCGGCGCTTGATGTTGTCCCGAGCCGACGGAGGGGGCTATATTCAAGTCAGAGGCCGGGAGAGACGCCGAAGGCGCTCCCGACGGGGGAGTGTTTGCATTTGGACCTTGGCTCCTCTTGCGGAGCAACGGATTTGTTTGCAGGGTTTTCAGTCAAAGCGGCGCGACGGACCGGCCGGGCGATCGTGAGCCGGCTCCGGCCACGGCGTCGTAGCGCGGGGCGGCTCCGGGGCGTGTCACGGTGGGGCGGGGAGCCGAATCGGGGGCCGGCGCTGGCGCGCGCGCTGGTGTCCCGCGGGGGGGTCGCCCTTCTCGTCGCGGCGTTCGCCCTGCGAACGGGTCGCCCGCCGGCGGCGCCGCCGTGGTGGTCGGGCGATCGCGCCGAAGTTCCGCAGTTGGCGGCTCAGACGGGCAAGGGGGTGGTGCTTTATTTCGAGACGCCGGAGGCCGAGGGGTGCCAACGGATGGAGGCCGAGACGTGGTCGCAGATCTCGGCCCGGGAGGCCGACGAGAATTTCATCTGGATGCGGCTGCAACCGGAGCGCCACCCCAGTTTCTTCTCCTGGTGGCAGATTCATCAGGTGCCGGAAATCGTCGTCCTCGACAGCCGGATGGGCGAGCAACGCCGCTTCAAG
The DNA here is from genome assembly GCA_964463045.1 of uncultured Candidatus Sumerlaeota bacterium. Taxonomy (GTDB): domain Bacteria; phylum Sumerlaeota; class Sumerlaeia; order MVZB01; family JAJFLK01; genus CAYXAU01. The sequence goes on from CAYXAU010000005.1 coordinate 139,666, forward strand.
GGCTACGTCGGGGCCGAGGAACTCCTGGAGAAACTCTCCTCGATCCCGCGCGACAAGCCGAGCGTGCTGACGACGACCGACGGGCGCGTCGTGGCCCCGCAGGACCCCACGCTGGCCGATCGCCATCGGGAGGAGACCGCCGCCGGCGGCCACTTCTTCTACGAGAGCTTCGACGGTTTCCGTTCGCTGGAAGCCATCGACTCCCCGCTCTTCATCCCCATCTCGAAGGCCGCCAGCCGGATCGACCCCAAGGCCGGGCTCTTCGGTTCGCCTTGCCTGACCATTGACTCCGGCCTCCAATCCAGCGCCGCCCTGCGGCTGGACGTGAGCCACGGCCTCGAACGCGTCGCCCAGATCGAGGGGCGCGTCCGCGTCCGCGTCCTCATGCAGGCCCTCGACGTGGGGGAGGAGATCACCGAGGTGGCCGCGCTCACGATCGTCAAGCGCGGCGAGCCGCTGGGCTCGATCTTCGCCCGGCACTTTTTCCTCACGCTCTCCAACCGACACAGCCAGTGGTACGAACGCGAGGTCGCCAGCGAGCCGTTCAACTTCCGGACGCACAAGGCCTATCTCACCTTCCAGGTCAACGCCCCGGGCAAGAGCTTCATGGTCGAGGACGTCCGCGTTGATCTCCTGCCGGCCGACGCGGCGCTCGCCGTCCAGGTCGGCTCGGCCTCCGAGCGCCCGCCGCTGCTCGCGCCGCCGACCGAGCCGGCGGTTTTCCGCAGTTACGACAAGAACGGCGACGGCCGGATCGGGCGCGACGAGGTCGCCCCGGGCAATCCCCTCTTCGACGCCCTGGATCTGAACGGGGACGGCTACGTGACGTTGACCGAAGTGCGCCAGGCCTTCGGCGGCGGCCGCCCCCGTCAACCCTGAGCCTTCCCTCAGCCCGTCGAGTCCGGGGCCGGGCTCAACGGCGGGCGCGAAAAACTCAGGCACGTCCCCTTGAGGAAGGGATTCTCCATGGCGCGCAGGCGCCGCTCTTCGGGCCCCGCCTTTTGGAGCGTCTCATAAACGCTGTCGCTCGGCCGGCCGCCGCGGCCGCCGATGAAGAGCGCCCGCAGGCAGGATTCGAGCACGTGGTAGAGGTGCGTGCAGCCGTCCCGCCGCGGGATCAGCTCGTGGATGCGCCTCATCGTGCCGGGCTGAAACAGCTTGAGCCCGATGAGCCGCCGGTAGGAGTCCAGGGCCTCCGGGCAGATCGTGAACGGGTAGCGCAGCATGACGGCCTCGATGTCGGCGATCTCGGCCTTGGCCGTGTCCACCAGGAGCGCCATCCGCATATCGTGATACGTGTCCTGCAACAGGCCGCGGACGAGCACGCGTCGGCCTTCGAGGTGATAGACGGAGGTCGTCACCTGACGCTGAAAGGATTGGCGCTGATGACGGGCCAGATCGATGAGGGCGGCGTAGCCCTCCCGCGTCCGGCGGCCGTCGGGATGGTCCACCATGGGGGGCTCCTGGGGGCGGAGTCGGGGGCGCCGGACCGGCCTCCCCCGCCTCAGCCGGATTTGATTTTCTGGATGGCCTCGGTCAACGGAGGAACGACCTTGAAGAGGTCATGGCAGAGGCCATAGTCGGCGATCTCGAAGATCGGGGCCTGTTCGTCCTTATTGATGGCCACGATGATTTTGGAGGAACTCATGCCGGCGCGGTGCTGAATGGCCCCGCTGATGCCGCAGGCGACGTAAAGCTGCGGCGAGACGACCTTGCCCGTCTGACCCACCTGATGATCGGGCGAAATCCAGCCGGCCAGCACGGCCGCCCGCGAGGAGCCGAGGGCCCCCCCCAGGGCGCGGCAGAGGGGCTTCAAGAACTCGAAGCCCTCCGGGCCGCCGACGCCAATCCCGCCGGAGACGACGACGTCGGCCTCGGTCAGATCGATCTCGCCGGCCTCGGCCCGTAGCGTCTCGCGCACGCGCGTCCGCGCCGCCGCCGGCAGCTCCGCCCCCTTCAGGTGGACGACCTCCGGCGGCGCGGCCCCGTTGACCGTCTCCTCGGCGAAGGCGTTGGGGCGGAGCGTCAGGATGAGACGCGAGGCGCTCGTCTTGAGCGTCTCAAAGGCCTTGCCGGCGTAAATCGGACGGCGGACCTGAAGCGCCCCTAGCTCGCCGGACAGATCGATCACGTCGGTCGCCTGCGGGCAATTGAGCCGGGCCCCGAGACGCGGCGTGAAGTCCTTGGCGATGGCGGTGTGGCTGGCGAGGAAGACGCAGGTTCCCTCCTCGCCGACGGCTTCGGCCGCCGCGGCGACCCACACGCCGGTCGCGTAATCCCCTTCGTAGTCCACCACCATGACCCGAGCGACGCCGAAGGCGGCGAGCGCCTCGGCCGCCGGGGCCGCGGCCTGGCCGATGAGGAGCGCCTCAACGCTCGCCCCGGGGAGCCGGCGGGCGGCGCTCAAAGCCTGGCGCGAGCCCTTGCGGATGGCCGGGCCGTCAGTTTCGCAGAAGACGAGAACTCGGGCCAACGTCAGCGTCCTTTCCTGGTTTTCACGAAAAGTAACACACCACCAAGACGTCAAGACGCAAAGGAACAAAGATCATCCGTCTTGCGTCTTGAGTCTCTCATCCACGTCGCTTTCGCCCGTTGCCTTTGCGCGGCCTGGCGTCTTCGTGTCCATGCCGTAAGGTTTCACTCCGCTTCCCTCACGCTTCACACGTTCAGATCACCTTCGCCTCCAGGTGGAGCAGCCGCGCGAGCTCCTCGGCCGCCTGCGCCGGGTCCCCGGCGATCATCTTCGCCCCCTTCTTCGAAGGGGGGAGCTCCAGCCCGACCCGCTGCCAGCCCGGGGCGCCGGCCGTCAGCCCCACGTCGGCGAGGGACCATTCCGTGAGCGGTTTCTTTTTCGCTTTCATGATGTTGGGAAGCGTGGGGTAACGCGGCGTGTTGAGGCTTTTATCGGCCGTGGCGAGCGCGGGAAGCGGCGCCTCGACGATTTCCTGGTAGCCGTCCATTTCGCGCCGGGCGACGATCCGTCCGTCCTCGAATTCCAGTTTGCTGATGACATTGATCTGCGGCAGACCGAGCCGCTCGGCCGCCCGCGCCACGACGATCCCCGCCCCGTCGTCCACGGCGACTTTGCCCGCCAGGACAAGGTCCCACGGTTTCATTTTCTCCAGCGCGGCGGCCAGCGCGGCGGCCTGCGGCTCCCAGGCGCAGTCGGCCGCCAGCGCCTCATCCCACAGGCGAAAAGCCGAATCCGCGCCCATCGCCAGACATTGACGCAGCGCCTCGTTCGCCCGCGGGGGGCCGACCGTCAGGACGGCCACTTCGTGGGCCACGCCGGCCTCGCGCGCCTTGATGGCCTCCTCGACGGCGAATTCGTCGTACGGGTTGACGATGTACTTGACCCCCTTGTCGGAGACCGCGCCGTTGTCGATGACGATCTTGGCCTCGGTCGTGAAGGTTTGCTTGACGGTGACGACGATTCTCATGCTCGAGGAACCTGGCTCCCTTCCCACGGGTAACCGGGGCGGGCCCGCGACCGATCCCCGGAAGACTTAGACCCCCAAGACGCCCCAACGCGCAGGAAGACTTCGATAGCGGGCCTTGAGAATTTCTCCCGCCCCGATTTCACGCGCCGCGGCGGCCGTAACGTTCCCTTTCATTGGAGCGGCGTTCAGAACCAGATTCCCTCGCGGGCGATGACGGCCTCGGCCACGCGACGCCGCAGGCGGATCACGTCCCGCGGGGCCGGAAGCGTCAGCCGCTCGACGGCCTCGGCTTCGCCCCCGGCGGCTCCCCCTTCGCCGAGAAACTGGACCGCCTCGCCCGCGCTGCGGTGGATGAGGCGCTCGGCGTGCGTCGCATATATCCGCGTCATGGTCTCGAAAAGGTCGGCCAGCTCATGCCCCGCCTGGCGGGCCTGGACGGCCCGGCCCATCGCGCTTTCCATCCCATAGACGCCGATGATGATATCGGCCAAGCGAGGGAGGATTTCCTGATTGGGCCCGCGTTTATCGACGGCGCCCGCCCGGCCGGCGTTGACCGCCTGGAGAAGCCGGGCGAGGGCGGCCTTGGCGTCCCGCGCGCGCCTGGCCACGTCCGCCAACGGCCCGAAGGCGCCGCCATTGCCGGCCGGCTCGCCGATCGGCAGCGTCCCCTGCTGCAAGCGCTTCACGACGTCGCCGGCGATCTGCATGCGATTGATTTCGTTGGTGCCTTCATAGAGGCGCGTGATCCGCGCGTCCCGATAAAGCCGCGCCACGGTGTATTCCTCGATGAAGCCATAGCCGCCGTGAATCTGGACGGCCTCGTCGCAGCAATAGGCCTGGATTTCGCTCCCGTGGACCTTTTCGATGGCGCACTCGACGTTGAACTCCCGGAGGGCCTCCATCATCGCCCGCGCCGGGTCCACGCCCGCCTCGGCCCGGGCGGCGCGAATCGCCGCGTCGACGCTTCCGGTCGTCCGGACCATCGTCGATTCCCCGGCGTAGATACGGGCGGCCATTTCGGCGATCTTTTCGCGGATCATGCCGAACTCGACGATCGGTCGGCCGAACTGCCGCCGCTCAAGCCCATAGTGAACGGCGGTTTCGAGCGCTTCCTTCGCCCCGCCGAGCGCCGCCGCGCCCAGCTTGAGCCGCCCGACGTTCAAAACGTTCAAGGCGATCCGCGCCCCCCAGCCGACCTCGCCGATCAGGTTCTCGCGCGGCACGCGGGCGTCGGTAAAGCTGAGCGTCGTCGTCGAGGAGGAGCGGATGCCCATCTTGTGTTCTTCGGCCCCGACGAGAAAACCGGGCGTCCCCCGCTCCACGACGAAGGCGGAGAACTCCCGCCCGTTTACCTGCGCGAAGACGATGAACAGGTCGGCGAGCCCGCCGTTGGTGATGAACTGCTTGGAACCGTTGAGAATCCAGTGGCCGCCGTCCGGCGTCAGGACGGCCGTCGTCCGGGCGGCCAGCGCGTCGGACCCGCTGCCGGGTTCCGTCAGGGCGTAGGCCGTCACCAGCTCCGCCGTGGCGATCTTCGGCAGATAACGACGCTTGAGGGCCTCGCCGCCGAAATACAGGATCGGCAGAACGCCGATCACCGTCTGGACCGAATGCGTGACCTGAAACCCCCCGGCGCGGTTAAGAATCTCCACCGGCTGGATCGAACTCAACAGATCCAGCCCCAGCCCGCCATACTCCTCCGGAATGTCGATCATGCACAGGCCGAGCTCGCCGAGCTTGCCGAGCAACTCGCGCAGGAGCGCCGGGTTGAGCCGCTCCAGCTCCTCCATCCGCGGCAAACACTCGGCTTCGACGAACCGCCGGGTCGTCTCCCGCAGCATCCGGTGCTCGTCGGTCAGCCGTTCCGGCGTCGGGAGCGTCGCCGGGTCCACCTCGTGGAGGAGGAACCCGGCTCCCAAGGTTTGAACCGTCGCCGCCGGCGTCATTCCGGCCGCTCCGGAGGGGGTCTGAAAAACGCGCGAGCGCTGAGCATTTTCAGCCCGACAGTTTACTCGCTTGGGAAGCGGGGTGTCAACCGGCCCGTCGAACGACCAGCAGGCGAATCTCGGTCATCTCCTCGATCGCCCAGCGGAGGCCCTCCCGCCCGAACCCGCTCTCCTTGACGCCGCCGTACGGCATGTGATCGACCCGCCAGGAGGGAACGTCGTTGACGACGACGCCGCCGACCTCCAGCCGCTCCCAGGCGCGATGGACTTTGTGGATGTCGCGCGTGAACACCCCCGCCTGAAGCCCGTAACGACCGGCGTTGACGCGATCCAGCCCCTCCTCAAAGTCCCTGAAGCTCGCCAGCACGGCGACGGGGCCGAAGGCCTCCTCGGCCCAGAGCGGCGAGGCCGGGTCCACGTTCTCGATCAGCGTGGCCTCGTGCAGCGCCCCGTGACGCCCGCCGCCGCACAGCAGCCGGGCGCCCCGCTCGACGGCCTGGCCGATCCAAGCCTCCAGCCGAGCGGCCTCCCGTTCGGAGATCATCGGCCCGATGAACGTCGTCTCTTCTTTGGGGTCCCCCATCGTCAGGGCGCGCGTGGCCGCCACGAGTCGATCCCGCAGCGGCTCGTAAAGGTCTTCATGGACGAGGATTCGCTGGACGCTGATGCAGCTCTGGCCGGACTGGTAAAAAGCGCCGATCACGAGCCGGGCCACGACGTCTTCGAGGTCGGCCTCGGCGTCCACGAGGCAGGCGGCGTTACCGCCGAGCTCCAGGACAACCCGCTTCCTGCCCGCCCGGGCCTTAAGCCCCCAGCCGACCTCCGCCGAACCGGTGAAGCTCAGGAGCTTGAAGCGTTCATCGACGACGAAAGGTTCGGCCTGATCTCGCCCGCAGGGGAGGATCGAGAACGCCCCCGGCGGCAAGTCGGTCTCGGCGAGCGCCTCGCCGATCTGGAGCGCCCCGACCGGCGTGAGGCTCGCCGGCTTCAGGACAAACGGGCAGCCCGCCGCGATGGCCGGGGCGATCTTATGCGCGGCCAGGTTGAGCGGAAAGTTGAAGGGCGAGATCAGCGAGCAGGGGCCGATCGGCACGCGGCGCCACATGCCGACGTAATTTTCCGACCGGGGGGTCCGATCCAGCGGAATCACCTCGCCCAGAATCCGGACGGACTCTTCGGCGGCGATCCGGAAGGTGTCGATGAGACGGCCCACTTCGCCGCGGGCGTCCCGGATCGGTTTGCCGGCTTCCACGCAGAGTGTCTGGGCGAGCTCCTCGGCGCGGGCGGCGAACCGCTCGGCGCAGTGCCGCAGCACGGCCTGGCGGCGGTGGCTCGGCAGAGCGCGCATCGGCTCGACGGCCTGGGTCGCCGCCGCGATGGCGCGCTCGATGGCCCCCCGGTCGGCCAACGCCACGCGCGTGGCCGTTTGGCCCGTGAATTTGTCCGTCACGGCCAGGTCGGCGTTGGGATATTCGGCCCGTCCCCCCAGATAGTAAGGATAGGTTTCCTTCAGCATGGCCGCTGGCCGGCGAAGAAACTTTCCAGCAGCGCGTTCACCTCGTCGGGCTGCTCGCGCATGGCCAGGTGGCCGGCGTCGGCCAAGACGACGGCCCGGTCCGGACGCAGGCGCGCGGCGAAGGCAAGGCCCGCCGCGCAGGGGAGCACCTGATTGGCCTCGCCCCAGATGAGCAGCGTCGGCGGGAACCCCGGTGGTTTGGCGACGTCGTCGATCATCCCCCAGGTGGCCCAGTTGGCGAAGCTGTTGTACATCGAGCGCATCTGGCCCGGTTGATTGTAAAGCTCGCCGATGTAAGCGGCGAATTCCGGCTCGGGAGCTCCGCCCGGCGCGTATTGAAGGCTGAGGGCTTCCCGGACGCGCTCCGGCGGCAGGCCCCGGCGCTCGATCGGCTCCAGAAAGGTTTCAAGGGCGGCCCGATCGCGCGAGAAGCGCTCGTAGAAGGGGCGCAACGGCCCGGCGCAGAGCGTCTGCTCCGTGGCCACGTTGAACAACGCCAATCGCCGCACCTGCTCCGGCCGCCGGAGAGCGTAGCCGAGCGCCATCGCGCCCCCGATGCAGTGACCGACGATCGTGGCCGGGGCGTCGATCTCCTCCATGAAGGCCTCGACCTGATCGATGTAAAGGGGGAGCGTGTATTCGATCGTCGGCTTCTCGGAGCGGCCGAACCCCAGATGGTCGAGGACGTAAACCCGGTGACTGCGGGAGAAGCGCTCGACCTGCCGGTCCCAGACCCGGTGGTCGTTGCCGCCGTTGTGGAGGAAGACGATCGGTTCTCCCGCGCCGACCGCTTCATACCAGACTCGCCATTGCCGGAAACGGAAGTCGCTCATCCCGGGCCGCCTTCGGCTCGCGCAAAATCCCGACGTCCGCCGAGGGCCCGACGGCGGATCCAAATCAAACCCCGGCGCCGGACGGTGAGCCGTGCGCCGGGGCGAGGGGGTCGAGAACGCCGGGTCCGATCCACGGGGACCTCCCGGACTCAGGCCTTACTTGTTCGGGTCAAGCAGCCATTGATCGAACCCATAGTGATCGTGCGGGAGCGGGCGCAGGCCCTTGCCGTGCTCGACGTACTGGGCCAGGTTCTTGACCGTCTGCGGGGCGTGGATGTCGGTCTGAGACGGCAGGTAAAAGTGCGGCTTGACGACGATCACCACGTCCGTCCAGCGCTTGACGTCGGTCTCGCCGCCGAACAGGTAGCCCAGAATCGGGAGATCGCCGAGGCCGGGGGCCTTGGCCGTCTCCTTGATGTCGATGCGGCGCTTGATCCCGGCGATGACGTGCGGCTCCCCGTCGAGCAGCCGCACCGTCGTCGAAAGCGTGCGCGCGTTGATGATCGGCTGGCCGTTGGGGGCGAGGCCGTTCAAGTCGCCGATCTGGACGTCCACGACAAGCTCCATGGATTCGAGCCCGACGAAGGGGGTGACCGCGACGAAGATGCCCGTGCGGCCGGCGTTGCGGTAGTTGAGCCGCCGGCTGGAATCTCTGACGCCGACGGCCAGGGCGTCGGCCACCAGATCGCCCTCCGTGATCAGCCCGAACCGGATCGCCCGGCGCAGCGTCAGGGGCTGCCCGTCGGGTCCGAGCCGGCGGACGAATTGGCCGTTGACGATGTCATGGATGAGCGGGGCGCCATTGGCGTCGAGCGGCACTTCCCCGCCGAGATTGTCCAGAATCGGCGTCCCGTCGGTGTCGCGGGCGATACGGGAGCTGAACCGCGTCCCGGCGATCGGGCCGGAGACCCCTTGCAGCGTGTCCGGGCCGACCGTGTCCAGGTCCCCCGGGGTGGAGACCAGCGCCACGATCTGATCTTCGGCGGCGAAAAGGGCCGTCTGCGAGCTGGTCACCATCTGGTGCTGGTTGAGCGCCACGCGGGCCACGCCCTTGAATTCCAGGAAATCCAGGTAATTGGAAGGGAGCAGATAATTGACCGATCGATGGAACTGATCGAAGTCGGTCAGGAGCTTGACCTCGTCGAGATCGCGCCCGATCAGGTTGATCTCGCCGGTGAGGGCGTTGACGAACGGATCGAAGACGCTCGTGAAGACTTCGTTGCGGCTCTGGGCGTCGGCCCCGGTGTAGATGAACTGGGCGAGATTGCGCCCGGGGCCGTTCTTCCAGTTGATGTAATCCAGGCCCAGCTTGAGATCGCTCGCCGACGCGACCTCATAAATCTTGACCTCGAGGAAGACCTGGTTGGAAGGGATGTCCACCAACTCGGCCGCGCGAAGGTAGTTCTCGATGCGGTAGGGCTCGTCGATCCGCGAGACGGCGTTGTTGCGCGTGTCCACTTGAGAGAAGCCGCTGTCGGAGGCGTACTGCGAGGCGATCGTGTCGATGTCGCCGGCGTTGCGGTTCTTGGCCTTGTAATAAACGTCGGCCGAACCGGTGTCGTATTCCCGCACCCAGGATTCATCCAGCAGCGGGATCGCCTGCTCCAGGTAAGGCACCATGTAGGCCGGGCAGATGACCTGGATGTAGTTCTGGCCGCCGTCGGGGTCGCGGATCACCTCGGCGCGGCCCCCTTCCAGCCCGATGATGGTCCGCAAGACGTTGCGCAGCTCGCGCGGGACGGCCTTGTGAACCGGGAAAACGGCCGTCACGAAGTCGTTGACCAACGCCTTCTGGTTCGTTCGCAGCACGCGGACGATCCCGGCGTTGGCGTCCAGGTTGATCTGTTCGTCCTGGAACAGGTAGTTGTCCACGAAACTGCCCCGGGGATTGTCGGCCGTCGGCGGGAAGGGGTTCGGGCTCGGGAAGATCCCCGGCGTCCGATCCACGTCCACCGCCTCGCCCGTCAGCGCCCCGGAGCGGATCACCGTCTGGGTCTGGGCCCCGGCTTCAGCGACCAGCCCCCCCGCCAACCCGGCGATCGCCATCCAGCCCAGGGTCCCGAACTTGATCGTCTTGGCCATCGTTCGCTTCTCCTGTCCTGTAAGGTCGTGGGATTCGGCTCTTCGTTTCTGCCCCTGGCCCACCGCCGCCTCAGTTCTGCGGCGGGGTCAGGAGGTGATGGACCTTCTCCCGATCCTTGAGGCTCATGTCGAAGCCCCAGGTGAAGGGAGGCTTCTGGATCGGGTCGGTCCCTTCGGCCTGGCGGAGGATCGCTCGGTCGGCGTCGGTGATCCCCTGGCCCTTGGCGTCATAGCGGACGACCTGCTCGGTCGTGAGCGCCACCACGACCTCGGTCTGTCGCCGCCGCGTATTCTCCCCGCCGAAGAGGTAACCGATGACCGGCAGCGAACCGAGGACGGGGACCTTCGGCGAGGCCTTGATCTGCTCGTCCCGCATGAACCCGCCGAGGACGACCTCCTCGCCGACGCCCATCCGGATCGTCGTAGCGAAGGCCCGGCTGTTGATCCGCGGGAACCCCGTGTCGTCGAAGCCGTTGTAGCTCGTCAGCGCCCCGTCGATCGAAACGTCGAGCCCGTTCTCATAGATCGTGGGCGTCAGGTTGATCTCGAGCCCCGTCTCGACCGGAACGAGCGAGCCCTCGATGAGCTGATTGGTCGTCCCGATCACCGTCCGCCCGCCGGGACCGGGCTCAAGCGCCGCCGTGTCCCGATCGGCGTTGAAGAGGTTGGCGAAATCGCCGATCGCGCGGATGCCCGAGGGGTTGGAGGTCTGGACGGCGTAGTAGAGAAGCTGATCGCTGGCGGCGATGCGGGCCGGGCGGGTGTTGAGCGCCGCCACGCGGGCCGCGTTCAGCACCTTGGCCTTGCCGCGAACGGTCAGATAATCAAAGAAGGCCGAATGAAACTCGTAGCGCCAGAAGAAGTTATAGCCCTGGCTCTGAAAGTCCCCGCGAACGGCTCGCCGGGGCAGCGGCCCGTCCGACGGGATCAGGTTCTGCCCGTTGGTGTCGAGCGGCGTCAGAACGAGCGCCCCTTCACGGATCGAGTTGCGCCCCCGCTCCGAGAACGCGCCGAAGGAGAAGAGCGCCGCGCCGGGGCCGTTCTTCCAGGCGATGTAATCCAGCCCGATCCGCGCGCTGTTGGTCATGTCGATCTCATAGACCTTGGCGTTGAAGATGGCCTGCGGCGTCGGGGCGTCGAGCTTGTCGGTGAGCGCAATGTCCAGATAGTCGGCCCCGGAGGGGGCATCCTCGAAGAAAACGGCGTTGCGCGTCGGGTCGGTGATGATCGTGGCGTTGTTGCCGGTCAGATAGACGGCGAAACTGTTGATGAAGTCGCTGTCGTCCAAGGCTTCGATCAGCGAGACGTTCGCCCGCCGGTGCTTCAGCGGACGATAAATCCGTTTGGTCCCGCTCGAGGACGTCAGCCCCGGTCGGTCGATCGTCGCCATCAGCGCGTCCATCGCCGTCAACTGATATTCCGGCACGGCGATCAGCACCCGTCCGCTCGCCCCATCCGGCCCGATGAAAGTGAAAATCGCGCCGTTCTCGGCCTGGATCGGCCGCCGCATGAACCGCAGCACGGCGAACGGGTTGACGTTCCTTAGGGCGTAGGCCTTGACGACGTATCGGTTCACCTGGGCCTTGTTCGTCGTCCGCAGGACCCGCACGTCCCGGTTGAGCTGGTCGGCCGGCGAGACGGCCCGATTCGGCGTCGCGGGCGACTGCGGCGGGAAATAAATCCCTTCGGTCTCCTGCGCCGCCCCCAGCCCCGTTATCCACCCGAGGGCGCACATCACAGCCAGGGCTCGTTTGACCATCGACGGCTCCTCCGTCCTTTGCATGAGACTCCTCCGCCCGCGGCCGCGGGTCGGCAACTCCCCCCGCTTGGAGGTCAATCTCAGGCTTCATCCCTGAGATTGGGACTGACCCGCCTTCTCCGTCTCTACTCTCGTCCCCTCGCGAGGCCGGCAATCCCTCCGCGCCGGCCATCGGCCCGATTCGCGCTCCGGGGCTCCCGACCTGGTTGAGTCCCGGCCCTTCTAGCCGCCTGGGGTCGAATTGTCAAACCCCAATTACAGCCAGCCGTCGTAAAACGTAGTCTCCTCGCCGATCCAAGGCGGTTTCGGCAGAACGCAGAGGGCCCCTCCCTGACGAACGACTCGCCCGCCGCGGCCCCACCCCTCGGTGTGGCCGATGGCCCTCTCCCACGCCGCGCCTGTCCGCATCCGGCCACGTCCGACCCTTTCGGAGAAAGAAACTGGCCCTCGCCATGGCCATGAGCAAAAGCCTTGCCGGAGCCCGTTCGCGGCGAATATCTCGCCGGAACCCCTAGATCTTTTGAAGTTAGGATTCGATTGGGGCCGGGCCTCCCCGTCGATCCGGCTGGCCCGCCCGGGACAGCCTGGTTGCGACGGGCCAGCGCCGCTGCCGCACGCCCTTGCCCGCCCGGAGGCCCGCCTAACGGCCCGCCGGGGGCTCCTTCCAGATCGGGACCCGCCGCTTGAGCTCCTCGATCATGAACCGGGCCGCCGCCAAGGCCGGCTCTCGATGCCCCGCCGCCGTCACGATCACCACCGATTCCTCGCCCACGGCCACCGGCCCCACCCGATGGACCAGCCGCAGCGCCGTGAGCCCCCATAGGCGGCATGCTTCCTCGGCCAGCCGACCCAGCTCCCGCTCGGCCATCCCCGGGTAATGCTCGTACTGAAGATGCGTGATGCGCCGTCCGTTCTCCTCGGGCCGGACGCAGCCGGTGAAGAGGCATCGCCCGCCGCTTTCGGGCGAAGCCACGGCGGCGTATTCGGCCGCCACGTCGATCGGCTCGACCTGGATGCGGATATGGACCAATGCCTCGGTGCTCACGAGCGGCGCCTTCCGGCTACCCCCCAGCCTACCCGCCCCCGACCCGGGCCGTCCACCTTGACGGGCTCTCAGGCCTCCGGCCCCCAGAGGGCGGGAGGGCCCCAGCCGTAGGGTTCATTGCTGCAGTCGCCCCGACGCCGCGGGGCCTCATTCAAAGAATGGAAAAAGCCGCCGGAGCGCGTCCGGGCTCGGCTGGGAGCCGTATTCGCAGATCTCAAAGGCTTCAGCGTAGCGGAAGGCGCGGCCGCGCGCGGGGTCGTAGGCGCGGATCAGAAGCTCCCGCCAGCGGTCGGCCGTGGCGGCGTCGCGGGCCTGGAATTGGGCGGCGACCCACTGCCGCCGCGCGGCCTCCTCGGCCGGCACCTGATCCAGCACGCCGGCATGCCAGGCGTTCCATTCGGAGAACTGGCTCCGCAGGGCGGCCATGCAGTCCCATTTCTTCTCGGCGACGTCGTCGATGCCGACGACGACGTCGGCATCGAACGGATTGGGCTTCTCAAACCGGTCCGAATAGTAAAGGAAAACGGGATTGACCGGGAGCCGCGGCGTATCGGGCGTGAAGAAGGGGACGGTGACCATAAAGGCGGCGTCCTGCACGAGGATGGCCGTATAGCGGTGGTCGGGGTGGTAGTCGTTCGGGCGGGGACAGAGGACAACGTCGGCCTGCCACTCCCGGATGAGGCGCGCGACGACCTTGCGGTTGTCGAGGGTCGGCATCAGCTCGCCGTCGTGGTTGTCGAGGACGACCGTTTCGATGCCGAGGATGCGGGCGCATGCCTGAACCTCGGCCGTCCGTCGGAGGGCGAGCTCGCCGCCGGCCATGGCGAAATGGCCGATGTCGCCGTTGGTCAGGGAGACGAACTTGACCTTGTGGCCGCGGGCGGCCCAGAGCGCGGCCACGCCGCCGGCCTTGATCTCGCAATCATCCGGATGGGCGCCGAAGGCGATGATCCGCAGAGGCCGGTCCTCCGGTTGCGCCGGCGAACGGCCAACGCTCAGAAGCAAGGCGACCGAGGCAAGAAGGACACCCGAATTACGATTCTTGCGGGGCGCGCGCATAGGGCACCTCGAAGACGTGAGGATGGGAAGCCGGCGCCCGCCGGCTCGTCTTTGTATGACCGATTGGGGCGCCGGTGTCCATCACTGACGGAGCCGCCGCAGAAGCGAGGTTGATCTTGAGCGCCATTTACAGGATGGGCAGCAGGGAACTGCGTGGGGGGTACCGCGCGTCTTGCTTAAAGGCGACGGCGGAGGGCCCAGAAGACGGGGCCGAGCGTGGCGCCGGCGGCGCGATAGTAAAAATCGACGGGCCCGACCCAGCCGATCTCGGCCCGCCGCCGGCCCAACGTCCGCAGATCGGCCAGCGTCGCCCACAGCAGCCGCCGGCCGAGACCCCGCCCCTGGTGCGCCGGGCTCACCCCGGTCGGGCCGAAACACCCCAGGCACTGATTGGTTTCATAGGCGGCGAAACCGACGATCTCGTCGGCGGCGCTCGCCGTCCTACCGGCCCCGTCGCCTCCGACGGCCAGAAAAAGCGATCGCGGATCATGGTCGAACCCCTGGGCGGCCTCGGCGGCCCAGTGAGCCGTCCAGTCGCGCCGGCAGTAGCTGAGGAAAGCCTCGCGTTCGGCCGGCCGGGCGCGGCGGACGACGTAGCCCTCGGCGTCGGGGCGGGCGAGCTCCTCCAGGCTCGGCCAGGGGCGGCTCGCCAGATCGACCGTCATGTTGACGATCGTCCGATGCGGCTCAAAGCCCCGCTCCAGGAACCAGACGATCAGGCCCGTATGCCGCAGGTCAATCCCCGGCTGGATGTAATAGGGGGGCGTGGCGTAGGCGTCGACGACAGTGGCGCCGGCCTCGCCCAAGCGATCGAGGCTCTCGGCCAGCATCGCGCCGCCGAGCGCCTCGTCGGGAATCAGCCCCCGCGCGCCGAACCAGCGGAGCCCGCCGATCCGCTCGCCCGAGGCGGCGTCCGGCGGGCCCGGCGGGACGATCAGGGCCAGGGCCTCGATCTCGCCGCGTGCGTCCAGAGCGCAAAGCGAACGTTCGGGCGCGGCGTCCGGCGGGCCGAAGACGCGCTCGATCAGAAGCGGCTCCGTCAGCGGGAACATCGGGTGATGGTCGCGCCAGAAGCGGACGAGCCGATCGGTCAGATCACGGGTCAGGGGATGCCAACGGCTCATGGGTTGGGACGGGGCGAAGGTCTGAACCTGCCGGCGGCCCCCGGGGAATCCTCGGCCAGGGCCGTGGCGTAAACCCCAAGCGTCGCCTGAGCCGAGGCGGCCCAGGTGAACCGGCGGGCGCGGTCAATCCCCGCCACGCGCAAGGCTTCGCGCAGGGGAGGCTCCCGATCGAACTGGAGGATGGCGGCGGCGATGGCGTCGGCGGAGGTGGGGTCGAACAAGAGGGCGGCCTCCCCGACGACTTCCGGCAGCGCGCCGGCGCGCGCGGCGAGGACCGGGCAGCCGCAAGCCATCGCCTCCAGAGCCGGCAGCCCGAAGCCTTCGCTGAGGGAGGGAATCACAAGCGCGCGCGCCGCGCGGTAGAGCGAGGGGAGCGTCGGCGGCGGGAGATAATCCGTCAGACGGACCCGCCCGTCCAGCCCCCCCGCGTCGATGGCGCGGCGCAGAGCCTCCAGCTCGGGCCCGGGGTCCTGACGCCCGGCGATGACCAGCGGCGGGAGATCGGGGGCGTGGACGCGGGCGCGGGCGTAGGCCTCGACGAGGCGAGTCAAGTTCTTGCGCTTGGGACCGATCGTGCTGACGCAGAGCCAGTAAGGGCCGTCGGGGGCCCACGGCTCGACGGCCCGGCGATCGGCCTCTGTCAGCGTTGCATGGAAGCGGGCCGGATCGACCCCGAGCGGGACGACGTGAACCCGCTCCGGCTGAAGGCCATAGAGTTCGATCAGCTCGCCGCGGGTGAATTCCGAGCTGGCGATCACGCGCCCGGCCGAGGCCAGTCGGCGCGGGAACGTCCGGCGAAAGTAACTGGCCCCGAACGGATCAGGATGCTCCGGGCCGCGCGCAAAGTAAACGTCGTGAACGGTGAGGACGGCGCGCGCCCGGCGCGAGGGGGTCAGATAACCGGCGGGAGAGTGATGCAACTCCAGCGGGCCGAGCAGCCACTCGATCGGCGGCGCCCCCACCCATTGCCAGCCCCTCAGGAGCAACCGGCCCGGCAGGCGGGTGCGTCGAAGCTCGATGCGCTTCGAGCGCGGCCAGGCATCCCCGTCGGGCGGCGCCCAACGGGCCGAGTTCACCAGGACCTTAAGCGACCACGACTCGGGCCAGACGGCCAGGAGCGCCGTCAGCAGCTCGGCCGTGGCCACGCCGATCCCCGTCCGGGGGCCGACCGTCGAGGAGGCGTCAAAGCCGATCCGGGCGGGGGCTTTCAAGGCGGCTCCGGGTGTGAGGCGTTCGGGGCTAACTGGCGTCACCTGGGTTTCCCCTGGGCCGAGGGCGGGGATTCCCCGCGACGGGACATTCCATTATACTCATTCCCATGCGCGGCGGGGCGGCCGATCGGCGCGCCGGCGGGATCGGCTCCGGTGGGCGGACCCCGGGTTCAAGCGGCCGGCCCTCCGCACCTAGCCATGCCTAAGCTCGTCGTTCTCAAAGGCTATGACAAGGATCGGGTGTGGGAGTTGCCCGAGGGGGAGACGACCGTCGGACGGCGGCGGGAGAACCGGGTCGTCCTGAGCGATCCGCGGATTTCCCGGCTGCACTTCACGCTTTACGTCGGCGGCGAGCAGGCCATTCTGGTCAATCACTCGGTGACGCACGGGACCTACGTCAACGGCATCCGGGTCGTCGACAACATCCAGCTGGATCACCGCGATCAGATCAAGGCCGGAGAGACGGTCATGGAGCTCCGCTTGCGGGAGCCGGGCGGCGCGCGGCCGGAGACCTCCGGCGGGGAACGCTCGACCGTCTCGGCGTTCGAGGAGTCCCACGGCATCTCGCTGGCGGGCGCCTTCACGGGCGAGGCGCCGGCCTTTGAGCACGTGGCGCAGTTGGACTCGACCTCGATCGCCAACCTGGCCGGGCGGCTGACCGACGCCGCCGAACGGGCCCATCTGCAGAAACGCCTGATGCTGATCCAGGAGATCGGCCAGCAACTGGTCGCCCAGCTCGATCTGCGCGGGCTGTTCAAGCTGATCCTGGACAAGGTCTTCGAGCTGATGCGCGTCGATATGGGGGCGATCCTTCTGTTCGACGCCGGGCGCAAGAGTGTCGTCCCGGTCTACGTCCGCAACCGGCGCGGGCCGGTCTCGGCTCAGGAGCTGCGGCTCAGCCGGACGATGGTGCAATACGCCGTTCGGCAGCGCGTGGCGGTCCTGAGCGCGGACACGCAGAGCGACGAGCGCTTCCAGGAGCAGATGAGCGTCATCGCGCACGGCATCCGTTCGGCGATGTGCGTTCCGCTGGCTTACCTGGGGGAGATTCTCGGCGTGGTGTACGTCGATAATGTGATTACCGATTACGCCTTTCAGCGGGACGATCTGAATCTGTTGACGATCCTGGCCAATCAGGCGGCGATCGCCCTCCGCAACGCCCGGCTGCACCGGCAGATCGTGAGCGAAGAGACCAAGCGGGCCAACCTGGCCCGTTACCTGACGCCGCAGCTCGTCGAGCGCGTCACCAGCCAGGAGCTGCAACTCAAGCTCGGCGGGGACAAGGTCCAGGTGGCCGTCCTCTTCTCCGACATCCGGGATTTCACCTCCCTGTCGGAGACCATGCCGCCGGATCAGGTCCTCCAGATGCTCAATTCCTATTTCTCGGAAATGACGGAGACGATTTTTGAGTTTCAGGGCACGCTCGACAAATACGTCGGCGACGCCATCATCGCCGCCTTCGGCAGCCCCGTTCCCGACGAGCGGGCCTGTCTCAACGCGCTCGCCTGCGCCGCCACCATGATGGCCCGCCTGCCCGAACTGACCTTCGCCGGGCCGAGCTTCAGCATCGGTCTCGGCCTCCATTACGGCGAGGTCATCCACGGCAATGTCGGGTCGGAAACGGTGATGCAGTACACGCTCATTGGAGACACGGTCAACACCGCCTCCCGCCTGTGCGACCTCGCCCGCGGCGGCCAGATTCTCTTCTCCGAGGTTTTCCTGGAACAGGTCAGGCGCGAGGCCGGAGGGCGCCCGATCGAGGCCCGCGAGATCGAACCGGTCAAGCTCAAGGGCAAGGCCACCCCGCTTAAGATATATGAATTCACCGGCGGCCCGCAGAGCCTGGCCCCGCATCATGTCTAACCGCCCGGACGCGGCGAGGGCCGCATCATCGACCGGCGCCACGAAGCTCGTGGGCTCTGATTGGTCTCGGGGACGCCCCTATCGCGTCTTCGAGGTTACACGTACAATGAACGCGCTCAGAAACGGCTATCCGGAGAGACGCCGATGAGCCCCGACCCCCCGTCGCCTTCGCCGGACGAGCCGGCCGACGCGCCCGCGGCCAAGCCCGATTCCAACGTCGGGCCGCGCCCGCGCCGCCGTCGGTTTCTCCGGATCGCCGCCGCCGTCGGCGGCGGACTTATCCCCGGGGCGGCCGCGCTCGGCTGGCGGCTCCGGTCGCTCGGGCGGGAACGCGCGGCGCTTCGCCTCGCCGAGTCGCTCCGGAAGCCGCCCGAAAATTGGCCGCTCGAGGAACGCATCCGAAGCTATTTTCACTTTCTCAAGCTCGACGCCGAGGGCGTGCGCCGTTTCGTCAGGGAACACGAGGCCAGCCTGGCCGAAGGCCTGACCGAGCCCGACGACGACGTCTTCCCCATCTTTCTGCTCTCGACTGATTTCTTTCGCAACGGGGCCGACGAGAACCGACCCGTCCGGTTCGTCATGTATTACAACCCTTACCGGAGCCCGTGCTATAACCCCTTGGCGGTCCTGAGCTGAGGGAAGAATTGCGCCACCCGGCCGCCAAGACGCCATGAAGTCAATTAGGATGACTCAAACAAGTACCCCTTTCCCACAAAATCACTCCAAGTAACATACTTAAAAAGCCGGGGACGCCGCCGCGGTCTCCTCCCAGCGTTCTTCCTTTGCGTCTTCGCGCCCGGGTGGTTACTTTCCCCCCGCTGCCTCAATGTTCGCACGGCTGCGGGCCGGTCTTGGGGACGGCCCGAAAAGGCAGGAGCTTACGCGACCACCATGGGGGGGACAGCGCCAGCTCCGGGCGGGCCGAGATCCGGCGCGCGCGCTCGACCCGGCCCCCGCGAACGAACACGACCGACGCCCGGGGCCGTCGGCTCGTCAACTCTCTGAACGCAAGCCACGGCAGGACCTCGCCCCGCTCGCCCAGCCGTGCCAGGTCCGGGTCGGAGGACTCCAGAACCTCGACCACGTCGCGCTGGAAGCCGAAGACCTGCGTCGCCGTCGGGATGAAAAGGTGATTCGTCCGCCCCCCCTCGGTGCGCAGGTTGGAGTACATGGCAAAGGCCGTCTCCGTCTTGAGCCCCAGATAGGGGGAGAGCCCGTTGAGGAAGACCAGGGCCGGAAACGCCCAGAGCGCGGGCCGCGGCGGGGCCAGCGCCCGCGCCTCAGGGACGAAGCGCCCGCGCCCGCGCCAGGCGGCCGCGCCCAACGCGAACGTGAGGCCGCCGCCGTAAACGCCCCAGAGCAGGACGAAAAAGTCCCGATCCCCCCGATAGGTCATCATGAGAAGGCCCAGAAGCCCGAGGGCCCCGGCCGTCAGGGCCGCCGCCAGCACCCCCCGCGCGGCGAAGCTCAACCCCGCGAAAGGCCGCGCTCCCCGTCCGGCCAGCGCGTCGCCAAGCCGGCGCAACGCCTCGGCCAGGAACGACGCCGGCGCGAAAAGAACGAAGACGGCCAACAGCATGGAGGAGAAATTGTAGAAGCCGCTGATCGGATTCAAGCCGATCAGCCAATGGAAGACGGCCCCCAGGATGACGCCCCCCAGGCGCGTCCTCGGAAAAACGAGAAGCAGCGGGATCGTCGCCTCGGTCACGATCGTCAGCCAGGCGCAGGCCAGCGCGAGGCCCGGGCTGCGGGGCAGGACCCCGAAGCGTTCGGCTTGAGCGAAGTAAAAGCGCGCGCCGCAACTGACCTCGGGGTCGAAAAAATCCCAATTGAGCTTGTGCAGCACCACGAACAGATAGAGGATCAGCAGCTCCAGCCGGGCCAGGGGGGCGAACTGACGATAGAGCTCCCCAGCGGGAGCGTCCCATCGCCGCCGGGCGACGGCCGAGCCGACGAAGACGACGATCCACGTCAGATTGACGAAACCCGTGAAGAGCCAATGATTGGAGACCTGCGGGCTCATCACGAGGACTTCGAACACCTGCAACGCCGCCAGCACGAGCAGTCGCCGGGGAGCGGCGGGCCGGGCCAGCACCCCCCCGGCAGCCACCAGCAAAGCAAAGTGCCCCGGCGTCAGCGCCCACTGATCGTAAGACGCCAGATGGAAGACCGTCGCCGAGGCCCAGAGGCAGGCGAACGTCGCGAGGGCTCGCCCCTCGGCGGTTGCTTCGGGGTGGGTCTCGCCGCGCGCGTCCATCGCCGGGCCTCCTTCGCCGAAGCATCAAAGGGGGAGCCGGCGGGGGGCGCAAGCCGTTTGTGCGGCCGTCGGCCGGGTCGTCGGGGCGCGCCTCCGCCCGCCCGGCTCGATTTTTCCCGTGGCGCGCGCCGGCCGGCGGCCGTAAACCAAGGCGCGGGGGAGACGACGTTCGGGCCGGAATGAGGAAGGCGCCATGGGAAGGCTCTTGGGGATCCTCAATCGGATCGTGCTTTGGGGCGTGCTCGGCGGCGTGGCCGGCTATGTGGTGATGTTCGCCTATAACCTGGCCTTTGGCGGGCTCCCCCTGGAGGAGGCCTTCGCCGGCACGACGACGCAGCGCGGGGCGATCGTGGGCCTCGTGATCGGCCTGGTGATCGGCGCCTTCAACCGCCCCTGAGCCGCGAGCCGCGGCGGACGGGGCGGACCGGCCCGCGCGGCGAAAAAAGCGCAAAATCGCCATTGAGCCGGGGCGAATCGGCGCTATGATAAGAAACCGATGGCGGCAACGCGGCCCCCGCTCAGGCGCCGGACCACCTTCCCAACGACCCCTCTTCCAGGGGCGTCGGCTTCATCCTCACCCTAGGGTCAGCGGAGTCGAGTAGAAAGGGACCATGGACCTCCGATATAAGACCGACAAGAACGGCAAAAAGACGCTCAAGCGTCAGGAGCGCGGCGAACCCCCACAGTCCGAGGCCGCCCGGCTTCGCACGCTGGGACCGGTTTCGGATCTGGAGCGCCACCTTCCCTCGGATTGGTGGCGCAGTTTGTTTAATTCGCTCTACCTCAAGACCGACGGCGACGTTGTCGAGAACGACGCCAACACCGTCCAGGAGGTCGATCTCCTCGTCGAAGCCGCCGGCCTGGAGCCCAACGACCGCATCCTCGACCTCTGCTGCGGCCAGGGGCGCCATTGCCTGGAGCTCGCCCGCCGCGGCTTCCGCAGCGTCACCGGCCTGGATCGCTCGCGCTACCTCATCCGCTTGGCGCGCAAGCGCGCCCGTCGGCTCGGGCTCAACGTCGCCTTTCACGAGGGGGACGCGCGCCGGTTCCGGCTCCCCGCCGAGGGCTTTCACTGCGCGGCGATCCTCGGCAACTCCTTCGGCTACTTCGACCGGGAGGAGGACGACCGCGCCGTCCTGGAAGCCGTCCTGCGCGTCCTGGGCTCGGGCGGGACGCTCGCCCTCGATCTCGTCGACGGGGACTGGATGAAGCGCCACTTCGAGCCCCGGTCCTGGGAGTGGATCGATCAGAACCACTTCGTCTGCCGAGAGCGCTCCCTGGCTGCCGACGGCAAGCGCCTGATCTCCCGCGAGGTCGTCGTCCACGCCGAGCGGGGCGTCATCGCCGACCAGTTCTACGCTGAACGGCTCTACACGCGCGATCAGATCGCCGAGCTGCTCGAAGGCGCCGGCTTCCTCGCCCTGCGCGATCACGGCCGCCTCGAGGCCGACTCGGCGCGCGATCAGGACCTCGGGATGATGGCCAACCGCATGTTCCTGACCGCGCAGACCCCGCGCCGGACCGCCGCCGCCAAGCGCGGCCCCCTTTTCCCGGACGTCGCCGTCGTTCTCGGCGACCCGCGGCTGCCCGACGGCGTCAAGCGCAACGGTCAGTTCAACCCCGAGGACTTTGAAACCCTCCGCCACCTCCGGGACGCGCTCGCCGAACTCAACGGTTATCGGTTCTCCCTCATCGACAATCACGCCTCCCTCATCCAGCAACTGCGGGCCAATCCCCCCCGCTTCGTCCTCAATTTGTGTGACGAAGGCTACAACAACGACGCCTTCATGGAGCTCCACGTCCCCGCCATCCTCGAGATGCACGGCGTGCCTTACACCGGCGCGGGGCCGGCCTGCCTCGGCTTGTGTTACAACAAATCCATCGTGCGGGCGATCGCCGCCTCGCTCGATATCCCCGTCCCCCTGGAGACCTATCACAACCCCGCCGATCAGTCGGCCACGCTCCCCTCGGTTTTCCCGGCCCTCGTCAAGCCCAATTACGGGGACAGCAGCCTGGGCATCACGCAGGAAGCCGTCGTTCACACCCCCGAGCGCCTGATCGCCTATCTGGAACAGCTCCGGGAACTGCTGCCGGGCCGGCCGGCGCTGATTCAGGAGTTCCTGAGCGGCCCCGAATACAGCATCGGCATCATCGGCAACCCGGGGATCGGTTATACCTATCTGCCGCCGCTCGAGGTCGATTACTCCGGCCTGGACGAAGGGCTTCCCCGCATCCTCGGCTACGAAAGCAAGTGGCATCCGGAATCCCCTTACTGGACGAAGATCAAGTATCACGAAGCCGAGCTGGAGGGGGATCAGCGCCGTAAATTGTATGACTACGCCACCGTTCTGTTTGAACGTCTGGAGTGCCGCGACTACGCCCGGTTCGACTTCCGCGCCGACGCCGAGGGCGAAATCAAACTCCTCGAAGCCAACCCCAACCCCGGCTGGTGCTGGGACGGGAAGCTCAACTTCATGGCCGGCTTCGCCGGGCTGCGCTACGCCGACCTGATGCGGCTCATCATCGAGGCCGCCGCCGAACGCGTCAGCTCGAGCTGGCCGACCCGTCGGGACCAGGCGGCCCCGCGACCGGAGCCGCTTACGTTGGCGGTTTCCTGAGGGGAGAAGATAAGACTCACCGCGGAGGCGCGGAGAACGCGGAGAAGGAAGAGAATTCAAAGCTTTTTGGGGTCAATAAGAAGAGAATTTAAAGTCTTTGATCGACCGGAGAAGTGAATGACGGGAGGCGGCGGGGGAGCGACGTTCCACCGGGCCTCAGGAAGAATCGCCGCCGGGATGAGATTCGGTACCGCTCGCTGCTCCTTACAGCCGATTTCTCCGCCCTTCTCCGCGCCCTGAGCGTCTCGGCGGCGCACTCTTCCTCCCCGCGGCCGCGGCTGGGCCCTTTTCACGCCAGGGGAGACTTACGGCGCGCTTTTCCGCCCCCTCGGGGAATCCGCCTGATTCACCGGTTTCTCGCCACGACGGGCCCGCCGCCACCCCCCCAGGTATAGCTCCTCAGCCCCCCCCACGACCCCCGCCGCCCCACCAGGCGCCCACCCGCTCGGCCACCTGGCCAGCCGTCAGGCCGAAGCGTTCGGCGAGCGTCTCCCACGGGGCGCTTGCGCCGAACCGCTCGACGCCGATGAACAACCCCTCGGGGCCCAGGTAGCGGTCCCACGGTTGGCGGATGCCGGCTTCGACGGCCACGCGTCGCGGGCCGCCGAGCACCTGGCGGCGGTAGGCTTCTTCCTGCGCCTCGAACAGCTCGATCGAGGGGAGACTCACCACGCGGACGCGAATCCCCTGGGCCTCCAGCCGATCGCGCGCCGCCAGCGCCACGGCGACCTCAGACCCCGTGGCCAGGAGCGTAAGGTCCCCCTCGCCGACCAACAGATACCCCCCCCGGAGCAATCCCTCGGCGGCGGCCAGGCGCGTCCGATCCAGCGTCGGCACGGCCTGGCGCGTCAGGCAGAGCGCCGTCGGGCCGTCGGTGCGTCGCAGCGCGGCCAGCCAGGCCCAGGCGCTTTCGGCGGCGTCGGCCGGGCGGATCACGGCGAGGTTCGGGATCGCGCGCAGGGCGGCCAGGTGCTCGACGGGCTGATGCGTCGGCCCGTCCTCGCCGAGGAAGATCGAGTCGTGCGTGAAGACGTAGATGGGGTTTAAGCGGCTCAACGCGGCCAGGCGGATGGACGGGCGCATATAGTCGCTGAAGACGAGAAACGTCGCGCCGAAGGGGCGGACGCCCCCATGGCAACACATCCCGTTGAGCGCCGCGCCCATCCCGTGCTCGCGGACGCCGAAATGAAAGTTCCGCCCTGCGCGGTGAGTCCGCGAGAAGGAGCCGTGCTCCTTGACGTAGGTATTCGTCGATGGGGCGAGGTCCGCCGAGCCGCCGATCAGGTTCGGCAAAGCCTTCATCAGGGCCTCCTGGGTTTTGCCGGCTGAGACGCGCGTGGCGACGCCCTTGCCCGCCTCAAAGCGCGGCAACGCGGCCTCCAGCCCCTCCGGCAAGCGCCCGGACCAGGCCCGCTCCCATTGGGCGGCCCGCTCCGGATCGGCCTGACGATAGCGTCCCATCAGGCGTTCCCAGCGGCGGCGGGCCCGGCGGCCGCGCCCGGCGGCCCGGGCGAATCGCTGCCGGACGACCTCCGGGACGAGGAAGGCGCCCTCCTCCGGCCAGCCGTAGACGCGTTTGGTGAGGCGGATTTCTTCCTCGCCGAGGGGGGAGCCGTGGGCGGCCGCCGAGCCGGCCTTGTTCGGGCTGCCATAGGCGATCGTTGTGGCGCCGATGATGAGGCTCGGTCGATCGGCCACGCGCCGGGCGCGGCGCAGCGCGCGCCGAATCGCCGCCCGGTCGTGGCCGTCCACCTCTTGAACGTGCCAGTGATAGCCCCTGAAGCGGGCTTTCACGTCGTCGCTGTAGGCGAGCGCCGTGTCCCCCTCGATCGAGACGCGGTTCGAATCATAGAACATGATCAGCTTGCCGAGGCCGAGGTGCCCGGCCAGGGAGACGGCCTCGGCGGCGACCCCCTCCTCCAGATCGCCGTCGCTGCAAAGAACGTAGGTCAGATGATCGACCGGCCGGAGGGCTTCGGAATTGAACCGGGCGGCCAGCCAGGCTTCGGCGATCGCCATGCCGACGGCGTTGCCGACGCCCTGGCCGAGCGGGCCGGTCGTGCATTCGACGCCGGGAGCGATGCGGTATTCGGGGTGGCCGGGCGTCCGGCTCTCCCACTGGCGGAAACGTTTAAGCTCCTCAAGCGGCAGATCGAACCCGGCCAGGTGCAGGAGACCGTAGAGGAGCATCGAGCCGTGGCCGGCCGAGAGGACAAACCGGTCGCGGTCGGGCCAGTCCGGGGCCGCCGGGTCGAATTTGAGGAACTCCGTCCAGAGGACGTAAGCGAAATCGGCGCAGCCCATCGGCAGGCCGGGATGGCCGGAATTGGCTTTCTGGACGGCGTCCATGGCGAGGGTCCGCAGCGTGTTGACGCCGAGTTCGTCCAGCGCCGGGCCCTGAAGGTCCTGACCCAGGTTTTGGAGGAGATCCATGAAGGGCTCCTGAAGGGAGGGAGGGACGGCCGCCCCGGCCGCCGCGTCGAAACGAGAGCGCGTCGATCATTTTGAGACGGCCGGGAGGGGAGTCAACGCCTTTCCCGGCGCGAGCGGCTTGTCCGGCCGCAGGGCGGGCCGTTATCCTTAAAGGTCCCGGGCCGCCCGCGGCCTCGGCGCCATGGCCTTTGCGCGAAACACGTGGCTCATCGCCCGCACGATCTGGATCGAGGCGATCCGGCGGCGGGAGATTTACGCGACGGTGCTGATCGCGCTGGCGCTGATCGTGGCGACGCGGCTCCTCCGATTCTTCGAGGTCGAGGGGTTGTGGAAGTTTTATCGGGAGATCTCGCTGCGGGTGATGAACCTGGCCACGTCGCTGACGGTGATCCTCCTGGCGGCGCGTCAACTGCCGCGGGAGTTCGAACGGCGGACGCTTTATCCGCTGCTGGCCAGACCGCTGGGGCGGTGGAATTTCCTGCTGGGGAAGTTCCTGGGGGTGATGGCGGCGGCGGCTTTTTGCTATGGGTTGTTCATGGCGATTTTTCTGGTCGGGCAGGCGACGACGGGCACGGCCTTGAACGCCGCGCTCTTCGTCCAGTTCGTCTATCTCCAGTTCTGGAACTTCGCCGTCCTGGCCGCCCTGGCGTTCCTGCTCTCGTTGATCTTCAACGTGGACGCCGCCATGACGATCGCCCTCGTCCTTTATATCTTCTCCCAAGTCTTCCTGAACCTGATGAGCTTCCTTTACGACGGCCTCGGCGCCCTCCAACAACGGCTCCTGTTGCTGCTGCATTACGTGATCCCGCAACTGACGCTCTTCGACGCCTCGGGCAAAGTCGTCCACAGCATGATCGGCCCCGGGGGGGAGGCGCTCTTGTGGCCGAGCCTGGCCGGCTGGGCCATCGGCCAGCTCACCGTCTATGGGCTGCTTTACACCGGGCTCTATCTGGGGGCGGCCTACGCGCTGTTCCGGCGGCGGCCGTTGTGAGCCGGAGGCCGGGTCCATGAGCATGCGTTCGTTGGCCCTTCTGGCCTGGACCGTCTGGCTGGAGTTTCTCCGCCGCAAGGAGTTCTACGTCGTCGTGATCCTGACGTTTTTGTTCGTCATCGGCGTCGTCGTGGTCCGGCTCGTGGGCGTGGAATCGCCGGAGACGGCGGCCTTCCTGATGAGTTTCGGTCTTTCGCTCAGCTATCTGTTGGCGGCCATCCTGGCCGTCCTCATCGCGGCGCGGCAGCTCCCCGAAGAGATCGAGAACGGGACGCTCCTGCCGCTCTTGGCGCGGCCGGTCGCTCGGGCCGAAATCATCCTGGGCAAGACGCTGGCCGTGGCCGCCGTCGCCGCCCTCACGCTCGCGCTCTTAGCGACCCTGGCCTGGCTCCCCGTGCCGCGTTCGCCCGATCAGCGCTGGATCGTGTTGGCCCAAGCCCTGGCGCTTCAGATGCTGGCCCTCGCCTCGCTGGCGATGCTGACGACCTGGTTGGCGTTGATGATGCCGGGCCCCGTCGCCGCGCTCGTCGCTCTGACGACGCTCCTGGCCGGCGGACCGGCGATCGACTTTCTGGACGAACGGCTCCGGACCGTCGGGGCGTTGCCGGGGGCGCTCGCCGCCTGGGGGCTCGCCGCGCTGCCGGATTTCAGCGTCTTCGATCACGCGCAACGTTACGTCGCGGGGGGGGAACCCCTGTCCGTCGTCACGTCGCTCGCGATTGTGCTCTACGCGGCGGCCTGGTTCGCCGTTTTCTACGCCCTGGCCGCCTGGACGTTCCATCGCCGCAGTCTCTGACCGGCGCTGGAGGCCGAACCGATGAGGCGCCCTCACGCACACGCACGGGCCTGGCTTGGCGGCCTGGCGCTCGGTTTGGCGCTACTGCCGCCGCTGAGAGCGGTCGGGCGAAGGGCGCGGCTTGAGTCCGATCAGGTCTGGGGAAGCGTGGAGGCGCTGGAGCGACGCAATCGCAACGCCTTTGCCCAGATCCTGGGGGAGCTGCGTCTCGGGGCCGCCGATATCATGTTCGTCAAGACCGAGCGCTATCTCCACGGCGGCGTGGCCTACCGCCCGCATCTGGACGCCGGGGCGCTCGCGCGCGAGGGAGTCGCCCGCGCACGGCCCACGGGCGGGGCCGATCGTCCCTCAGCCGGCGAGGAGCCCGACTCGGACGTTTCAGGGGCGCTGGCCGCGCTCGTGGGCCCGATGGCCCCGGCCACGCCGTCCGCAGGGCTTGAGCTCGAAGAAACCGAAGCCGATCACGAGGCCGTCGAGACGATCATCCGCTCGGCCGAGAGCGACTTCCGCGGCTTCATCGGCAATCTGGAGCGTGAGATCAAACCCTGGCGCCCGAAGGAACTCCCGCACCAGCTTTCCCCGGGACGCGAGCTTCTTCCCTGGGTTCGCCTGATGACGCTGGCCAACCCGGGGTTCGTGCGGGCGTATCGCACCGGGGCCTGGTGGCTCAGTTCGGTCGGCCACCCGGATCAGGCCCTGGCCTTCCTCGACGAGGGGATCGCCAAGAATCAGGATCATCCGGAACTGTTCCAGCTTTATCTCTCCAAGGTCCAGGTGTTGCTCGGTCTTGCCCTGCGGGGAGAGGCCGATCGCCTGGAGCCGGCGCTGGCGGCCGTTCGAGCGGGGATCGCTCAGGGGCTCAAGGCGCGACCGGCCGATGGCGTCTCGCCCCCCGGCGCGGCCAAGGCCCCTTGGTCCGAGGACCACGAGGAAGATTTGGCCTTCCTTTTGAGATTCGAACCGCTCATTCTGGAGCGGCTCGGCCGAACGGAGGCGGCTCGACGGGCCGCCGAGGCCGGGCTGGTCGTTCTCCCCGACGATCCGGTGCTCGCCCGCCTGAGCGATCGTATGGGGAAGGCGGACCCGGGTGCCCAGGCGCCGATACGCTGAATCTGAAGGAACCCAGACGCATGCGAATCACGTGGAGGCGCTTGCGCGAACCGTTCGCGGGCCCGGCGCGGATCGAGCGGCCGGCCGGGGCCCGGCGGCCGGCGCTGGGGTTGGGTCTCTGGGCGATCACAGTCGCCGCGACCGCTCAACCCTTGCACGTCTATCTCACCTGGCAAGGGGACACGAGCCGGACGATGACCGTCAATTACCAGACGGCCGGCCACGCCCCGGCGAGCTGGGTTTACTATGACACGCGGCCCAGAGGGGGCGAGGCCGAAGCTTACCGTTATCAGGTCCCCGGCGGTCACCATCAGATCCCGGGCCTGGCCGACGGCCGCTGGGTCCACGTGGTCGAATTGACCGGGCTTCAGCCGGGCAAAACCTATTATTTCATCGCCGGCGACTCGACCGGCGGTTTCAGCCCCGAGCGCCAATTCCGCACTATCCCCAGCGGGGACGGCCCCCTGCGATTCGTCACGGGGGGGGATATGGGCGTCGGCGAGTTGCCTCAGAAGCTCATGGCCCAGGCCGCCCTCCACGGACCCCAATTCGCCGCGATCGGCGGGGATATCGCCTACGCCAACGGGCGGCTGGAAAACATCGGCCTGTGGGATCAATGGCTGGAGGCCTGGGAACGATGGATGGTAACACCGGAGGGGCTTACCATTCCGATGGCGCTCGCGATCGGCAATCACGAGGTCAACGGCGCCTATAACCGCCCGAAAGAGAACGCTCCGTTTTATTTCGGTTTCTTCGCTCAGGCGGAGGAAAGTTACTTTTCCCGCCGGTTCGGCGCCAACCTCGTCTTCCTTTTCCTCGACACGGGGCATATCGCCGCTCACGGCGGCCCTCAGGCCGCCTGGCTGGAGGCCGAGCTCGCCCGTCATCGCAACGCCCGCTATACGTTCGCCGTTTACCACGTCCCCCTCTATCCGAGCCATCGCGACTATGAAGGCGCGGGGTCCCAGGCGGGCCGAGCGCACTGGGCCCCTCTCTTCGATCGCTACGGCCTCACGACGGCCTTCGAAAACCACGATCACACCTTCAAGCGTTCCAAATTGCTCAAGGAGGGCAAGCCCGATCCCGACGGGACGCTTTATCTCGGGGATGGTTGCTTCGGCCGCGCGCCGCGCACCGTGGACGCCGAGTTACGGTGGTACCTCGACCGCGCCGAATCGATCGCCCATTTCTGGCTCGTCGACGTGACGCGCCGGAGCGTCCGCTACCGGGCCTTCGACGCCGAAGGCCGCCGCATCGACGTCTACCCCCCGGAGAAATGAGAGTAACTATCTGGAATAATCAAACCACCCGGACGCCGAAGGGCGAAGATGAAACGGTTTGACGGGCGTTGACTATGTCTCAGATGGTCATTCGCCCGTTTATTTTGTGTCTTCACTTCTTGGTGGTTGCCGTCTGCCCGGCCGTCGGTCGGGGATTCCCCTCGGCCGCGGATCAGCTCACGGCCCGGACGACGGGAAGGAGCTGCGTCTGCGGCCGGAACTGTAGCTCGTAAAGGCGCCGGTAGAGCCCGTCGCGAGCGAGCAGCTCCTCGTGAGCCCCCGCTTCGCGCAGCCGCCCTTTGTGCATGACCAGGATCAGATCGGCGTTCTGAATCGTCGAAAGCCGGTGAGCGACGACAAAGGCCGTCCGACCTTCCAGCAGCCGGGCGATCGCGTCCTGGATGCGGCGTTCGGTCGCCGAGTCCACGTTGGCCGTGGCCTCGTCCAGGATGAGAATTTCCGGCTGAGCCGCCAGCGCCCGCGCGAAGGCCAGCAACTGTTTCTGTCCCGTGGAAAGCCTCGAGGCGCGCTCGTTGAGCCGCGTCGCCAGCCCGCGCGGCAACCCCCGCACGAAATCATCGGCGTGCACCTGCCGCAGCAGCTCCCAGAGTTCGCCGTCGCTCAACTCCGGGCCGGTGAGGCGAAGGTTTTCAGCCACCGTATCCGAAAAGAGAAACACTTCCTGAAGAACGACGGCGAAGAGCCGCCGGTAAGCCACGGGATCGAACGCCCGAATGTCCGTCCCGTCGAAGAGAATCCGCCCGGCGGTGGGGTCGTAAAATCGGGTCATCAGGTTGACGAGCGTCGATTTGCCGGAGCCGGTCGCCCCGACGACGGCCACCGTCGTCCCGCGCCGAAGCTCAAAACTCACTTCATGCAGGATCGGTTCCCCGGCCACGTACTCAAAGCCCACCCGCTCGAAAACGATCCCCTCCCGCAGCGGGGCGACCGGACGCGGCTGGGCCGCGGCGACGACGCGAGGCGTCTCATCCAGCAGCCGGAAAATACGGGCTGAAGCCGCCATCGCCGCTTGGAGGACGTTATAGCGCTCGCTCAGGTTCCTGAGCGGCGTGAAGAGCATATTGACGCACTGGACAAAGAGGAAAACCGTCTCGAAGGCCAACGGCCCGCCCCCCCAGGCCCCCGCCTCGAGCCTCCGCCCGCCGGCCAGCCAGATCACGCCCGTGAGCGTCAAGTAAAGGCAGATGTTGAGAGCGGGGAAAAAAAGCGCAAAGGCCAGAATCGTCTTCACCTGCGCCTGACGATAGAGATCGTTGAGCCCGGTAAAGTCCGCCAGGTTGCGGCCTTGCCGATTGAACGCCTGGACGGTGGCCATCCCCGCCAGATTCTCCTGAAGGAAGGCGTTCAGGCGCGCCAGCCTTCCGCGCGTCTCCAGATACCAACGGCGCGAATACCGCCGAAACAACGCCAGGACGATGAACATGAAGGGCCCGGCCGCGAGGACCACGAGCGTCAGCGGGGGGCTGAAGTAAAACATCACGCCCAACAGCCCCAGGAGCAACGCCAGGTCGGCCACCAGCGCGATCACGCCGGTCGTGAAGAGATCGCTCAGGGCCGAAACGTCCGACGTCATCCGCGTCAAGAGCCGCCCCACGGGCGTCCGGTCGAAATAAGCCACGTCGAGCCCGGCCACCCGGCGGAAGATCGCCATCCGCAGGTCGTGCATCGACCGCTGGCCGATGTACGCCGTCGCGTAATTGAAAATAATCTCCCCGGCGAGCACCGCCAGGATCACCGTCAGGAACAAAACGACCAGGCCGCCGATCACGGCCGTCGCGGCCTCCCCGATCGCCTCGCCGATGATCCGCCGGATGATCAGCGGCTGCGACAGCCGCAGGAGCGCCAGCCCGAGCGTCAGCGCGAAACAGCCCATCACCGCCCGCCGATAGGGCATCAGGTAAGACCACAGCCGGCGCAGCAGCCGCGCGTCCAGCGCCTGATGCGACCGATCATCGTCAGCCCCGCGGCCCGGGGGCCCGTCGGCCGCCGGGGGTCGCGGCCGCGCCGGGCCGTCTTCGTCCCTGCGCTTCAAGGCTGGGTCTCCCGTGGGGCTCAAGCGGTCGCCTCGATCTCCTCGGCCAGTTGCTGACGGCGCGCGAGATCAAAGTAGTGTCCGCCGAGGGCCATCAACTGCTCGTGCGTCCCTTCCTCGACGATCCGCCCGTCCTCAAGGTAGACAATGTGATCGGCCAGAGAGACCGCGCGGATGCGATGCGAGATCAGAAGCGTCGTTCGGCCGGCCATGAAACCGGCCAGCCCCTGGAGGATGGCTTCCTCGGTGTGAGCGTCGACGGCGGCCAGCGCGTCGTCCAGGATCAGGACCGCGGGGTCCAGGGCCAGGGCCCGGGCCAGCGCCGTGCGCTGGCGTTGGCCGCCGGAAAGCGTGATGCCGCGCTCGCCCAGCACCGTCTCGTAGCCGGCGGGGAAGTCGCGGACCTCATCGTCCAGCCGGGCGATCTGAGCCACCGTCTCGACGACGCCGTCGGCCCCTTCCGGCAGCCCGTAGGCGATATTGGCCCGCAGGGAGTCGCTGAAGATGAAGGGCTCCTGATCCACGATGGCCACGCGCGCTCGATAGGCCGCGAGCGGCCAATTCAGGATGTCCCGACCATCGACGAACAGGGCCCCCCGCGGGGGGTTGTCCCGCCGCATCAGGAGCGCCGCCAGCGTGGATTTGCCGGAGCCGACGGGGCCCGTCAGCCCCAGCGTCCCGCCGGCGGGAACCGTCACCGTGAAGTCCTCCAGGGCGGGCCGGGATTCCCCCGGATAGGTGAACGTCAACCGCCGGGCTTCCAGGCGGCCTCGCAAGGGGGGCAAATCCGCCGGCGCGGGCGGATCGACCCCCTCCGGCTCGGCCTCGAAGAGCGCATCCAGCCGACGCATCGAAGCCGCCCCCCGCTCCATCACCGAGAGCACCCAGCCGATGGCCGCCAGCGGCCAGATGTTCGCCATCGTGAGGCCGAAGAAGGCGACGAGGCTGCCCGCCGTCGGCCCGCGGCCGGACCTGCCGCCGAGGATCAACGCCGAGCCGACCGTCACCAGGGCCAGCAGGCTGAGGCCGACGATCAAACCCAGGAGCGGGATGAAGAAGGCCTGCACGAGGGCCAGGCGCATGTTATCGCCGACGTAACGTTGCGAGAGACGCTCGAAACCCTCGGCCACTTGGGCCTCCCGACCGTGCGCCTTGACGACGCGGATGCCGGTGAGCGTCTCCTGGCATCGGCTCGAAATCTCCGAGAAGGTTTCCTGAACGCGGGTGAAGCGGGCGTGAATCCGTCGGCTGAAAACGTAAAACAGCGGGGCGATGAACACCAGCGGCAGCCAGGTCGCCAGCGTCAACGTCCATGAAATCCGGAGCATCTGATACAGCGACAGGGGCATCATGACGGCCACCGAGGCCAGGTACATGGCCGCCGGGCCGATGACCATCCGCACGGCTTCCAGATCGTTGGTCGCCCGCGCCATCAGGTCCCCCGTCGGGTGCCGCCGGTAAAAGGAGGGGGAAAGCCGCTCCAGGTGGGCGAACAGCGCGTTGCGCACGCCGAACTCCACCTCGCGCGAAACGCCGATGATCAGCCAGCGCATCCAGAACCGCGCCACCGCCCCGGCCAGGATCGTCAGAACGGTGACGACGAGCGTCCCCAGCAAGAGTCCTCGCTGAAGCCCCCCCAGCGTCTCCAGTCGCAGCCGCATGAGATCCAACCCGTCGCCCAGAAGCACCAGGGCCTTCACGTCGAAATAATTGGCCGCGACGAGGGCGAGGGCGCCCCAGGCCAGGCTCGCTCGGTGCTTCCAGAGGAAGGGATAAAGGCGCGCAAATCGCGAGGGCATAAGGAAGCCGCGGGGAGAGACGCCCCGCGTCTCGGCCCCGTCCCGCTCAGGGACGACGCCGACCGGACCCCGGACGATAGCCGAAAATACTCATGCCTACAATCATAATTGCCTCGCCATTCCCGCGCCGCCTCTCGGCGGTGAATCTCCCCTCGGCCCGCGCTTGCAAACCTTCGGACCCATCGGGGATCATGGCCCATGAACCTCCAGGGCCGAACCCTCGTGCTGGGGGTCGCCGGCGGGATCGCCGCCTATAAGGCCGCCGATCTGGCCAGCCGGCTCCGCAAGGCCGGGGCTGAACTCCGCGTGACGATGACGCGCGCCGCCACGCGCTTCGTCGCTCCCCTCACGTTTGAAACCATCGCCGGCCATCGCGTCTATAGCGATCTGTTCGACCCCGCCGAGGCTTATCGCATGGAGCACATCGAGTGGGCGCGATGGGCCGAGGCGCTCCTCTTCGCCCCGGCCACGTCCGATTTGATCGCTCGGCTCGCCCACGGTCAGGCTGAGGAAGCCCCGCTCGCCCTTTATCTGGCCTTTCGCGGCCCGACCCTCCTCGCCCCGGCCATGAACACCGCCATGTGGGAGCACCCGGCCACCCAGGCCAACGTTCACACCCTCACGGCTCGCGGCGTCGCCCTCGTCGGCCCCGCCGCCGGGCCGCTGGCCTGCGGCGAGATCGGCGAGGGCCGGATGGCCGAGCCGGCTGAGATCATGTCGGCGCTGGAGGCCCTGTTGGCCGGCGCCGCGCGACCGGGCGGCCTCAGCGCCGGGCAACTCGCCGGGCGACGCGTCCTGATCACGGCCGGGCCGACGCGCGAGGCCCTCGACCCCATCCGGTTCATCAGCAATCGCTCCTCGGGGCGGATGGCCGTGGCGCTGGCCGCCGCGGCGCTGCGACGGGGCGCGCGCGTTACCGTCGTCCATGGTCCGATGGCGGCCGCGTTGCCGCCGGAGGCCGAGAGCGTCCCCGCCGAGAGCGCCGAGGCCATGTTGAAGGCGGTTCAGGGGCGGCTGGCCGACTGCGACGTCGCCGTTTTCGCCGCCGCCGTGGCCAACTATCGCCCCGCCGCGCCCGCCGCCGGCAAAATCAAGGCGGGGGAGCGGCTGACGTTGGAACTGGTCCGCAACCCGGACATCGCCGGCTGGGCCGGCCATCATCGCAACGGCGCCCGCCCTTTCCTTGTCGGCTTCGCCGCCGAGAGCGAGAACCTCCTGGAGGCGGCCCGAGAGAAATTGGCCGAGAAGAACCTCGACCTGATCGTCGCCAACCCGATCGGGCTGCCGGGCGTGGGTTTCGAGGCCGAAGCCAACGCGGTCACGTTGTTGAGCCGAACCGGCGAGGCTGTGGATTCCGGCCGCATGGGAAAGGACCAGGTGGCCGATTGGCTGTGGGACCGGATTCTGGAACGCGTCCCCGGGAAGCAGCCCCTTGAGACGACTTGATTTGCTTGCGCGATCGTGCCGGGCTGAGTAGACTCCGGCCCCGGATGCGCGGGCGAGCCGCGACGGGCGACGGGCCGCTTTGCGCACAGGTTATCCCCCGCGGATTCACATGGTCGGCCGAACCGTGACACGACCTTGGCGCGCGTGGAGAACCCCACGCTGGGGCGTCCTCGTCGCCCTCATCCTGGCGGTCGAGGTTCCCCTCCACGCTCAGCAGGCCCCGCCGGCGTCCGACGCCGACACCTCGGCCCAGGATTATCTGCGGTCGGGTCAATTCCGCGACGATTTTTCCCCCGGGGGACGCTTCCGATCCGATCTCCCCATCCGTGACCATCGGCCCGCTCAGAAGATCATCCGCCCCACCACTCGAAAAGAAGACCTGATGGAGGCCCTGGATAAAGAGGCCCGCGAAGGAAAGAGCCGGCCCGTCGTCATCGGCGCCCCCCGTCTGACGATCACCCCGCTCAAGCCTGATCAAGCCGCCGCCCTGCCGGCCGAGGCCCGCCAGGCCTACGAGGAAGGCATGTTCCTGCTGGATCGCGTGGCCTATGACCTGGCCCTGCGGGAGTTCATTCGGGCCGCCAACGCCGCGCCCGATAACGTCCCGCTCCACTTCATCGTCATCAAACTGGCCGGCTATCGGGCCCTCGTCGCCTATGGCTCCGAGGCCGCCGAGCATTACGCCACGGCCCTCCAGCACTGCCGGGTCCTGTTGGCGCGGCCCGGTCTCTCAGTCGACGAACGCCGCGAGATCGAGTTTCACCTCGATCGGCTTAATCAGGGGCGCCAAACGCTCCCCCAGCGGGACGAAGCCCGGATGACCTACGGTCTCCGGATGGCCAAGGATTACGCCCGTCAGCTTTATGGAACTCCGGCCGAGGGCTCCGGCGAGATCAACCGCTTTCAGGATGCCATAAGAGCCCTCGGTCAACGGGGCCAGCCCGCCACCGCCTCCGAGGGCTCGTCCGCCGCCGATCTGGCCGGCACGGCCCTGGATGCCCTCTCCTCCCTGACAGCCTCTCCCTTGGGCGACTTGGCGCCCGCCGGAGGCGCATCGACCGCCCCCGCGGCTAGCTCCCCGCCGAGCCCTGCCGAGCAACCTCCGGCCCCGGACGCCGAGCCCGAGAATCCATTCATCCGAGCGCCGGCCCCGGCGACGGCGGCGCCCGCGCCGGCCCCGATCGATCCCGATTCGATCGAGGGCCTGCGCGCCGACATCAGCCTGGAGTTCAAGGCCGGCCCGATGATGGGCTCCGGTCAGGGCGCGCTGCTCACGAATGGGCCGGCGTTCCGTCAGACGCTTAACTTCGACATGGGGGGGGCGACGATTCAGACGCTGACCGTCCAGGAGGCCGGCGGCACGCGTTGGACCGAGACGCGCGAGGGCGATCGGA
Source organism: uncultured Candidatus Sumerlaeota bacterium (assembly GCA_964463045.1). Taxonomy (GTDB): domain Bacteria; phylum Sumerlaeota; class Sumerlaeia; order MVZB01; family JAJFLK01; genus CAYXAU01. Next base: position 175,721 of record CAYXAU010000005.1, read on the forward strand.
TCACCGTCACCCGCGCCGACGGACAATCCGCGGCGGCCGCGGCCGGACCCGCCGCCGCCATGGGCCCCTGGGCAGCCGCCCTGAGCGAGCCCGATCCCCGCCGCGTGATGGAGCGATTGGAAGAGCTTTACACTTTCTCGCCCGCCGGGACCGAGACGCTCGACGGGACGGAAGTCACGATCCTCGGAGGGACGCTCAAGCCCCAGGCGCAGCCGGCGGCGCCCGCCGGCCAGGGGGCGCCCGCCGTGGGCTCCCTGGATCAGGCGCGCGTGGCCGTCGGGAAGGCCGACGGGTTCCCGCGCCAGGTCGTCCTCAGCGACTTAAGCGGCAACATCCGGGTCGCCGTTCATCTGCGCAATCTGGTCTTCAATCCGCCGACCTCCGAGTCCGACTTCGCTTATGCGCCGCCGGCCGGCGCTCAGGTCCTGGACCTGACGGCGACGCGACCGTAACCCCCCTGAGGGGGGAGCCGCGATTCCTTTATCCGCCCAGGGGGCCTTCAAAGCCGAGGCCCGGCGGCCGCTCGACCGGAGGCGCCGATCGCGTCATAATCGCCCGGCCATGAAGCTGATCATCGCCATCGTGAAGCCGTTCAAGATTCCGGAGATCACGGCGGCGCTGGAGGAAGTCGGCGTCCGGCGGCTGAGCGTTTCCGAAGTCAAAGGCTACGGCCGACAACGCGGCCATACGGAAATCTACAAGGGGACGGAATACCAGGTCGATTTCGTGCCCAAGAGCCGATTGGAGATCGCCGTCGAGGACGGGGAGGTCGAAGGGGCCGTCCGGGTCATCGAGCGCGCCGCCCGCACGGACACGATCGGCGACGGCAAGATTTTCGTCCTCGACCTTCTTCAAGCCGTCCGCATCCGCACCGGCGAGCGCGGCCCGGACGCGCTTTGACTCCGCCTCATGTCGGGCAAGACTCAGTTCATCGCCACGCTCCGCGAGTGCGCCGCCCTCATGGAGATCAACGGCGAGAACCCCTTTCGCTGCCGCGCCTATGAAAACGCCGCCCGCGCCCTGGAGGGGCTCCAGGGGGAGCCCGCCGACTGGCTGGCGAGCGATGTGCTGGCCGGCGTCAAGGGGATCGGCAAGGGGATGATCGAGCATATCGAGGAATGGGCGAAGACGGGGGAGCTCAAGACGCATGAGGAACTCAAGGCCCGGCTCCCGACGGGCCTCCTGGACATGTACGCCATCCCCGGCCTCGGAGCCAAGAAGGTCAAGGCGCTCTGGGAGAAGCTCGGGGTCGACAGCCTGGAGAAGCTCGAGAAAGCCGCCGCCGGCGAAGCCGTGGCCTCTCTGCCCGGTTTCGGCCGCAAGACCGCCGATAAGATTCTGGCCGGGATCGAGCAACGACGGCGGTTCTCCGGACGGCACCGGCTGGACGTGGGGCTGGCGATTGCCGAGGACGTGCTGGCCCGCCTGCGGCGACTCAAGGCCGTCCGGCGGATCGAGCTGGCCGGCAGCCTTCGACGGCGGCGGGAAACCTTCAAAGACCTCGATTTTGTCGTCGAAAGCCGGGACCCGGCCGCCGTCATGGAGGCGTTCATCTCAACCCCGGGCGTGCTCCGCGTCGTCAGCCACGGCCCGACCAAAAGCAGCGTCCTTTTCGAGGGCGGGGTCCCGGCCGACGTGCGCGTCGTCGGCCCGGATCAGTTCGCCGCCGCGCTCAACTATTTTACCGGCAGCAAAGAACACAACATCCAACTGCGCGCCCGCGCTCTCAAGCGGGGCCTGCGGCTCAACGAATACGGCCTATTCCCCGAAGGCAAGGAGCGTTCGCTCCCCTGCCCGGACGAAGCCGCCATTTACCGTCACCTGGGCCTCGCCTACATCGAGCCCGAACTGCGCGAGGACATGGGCGAGATCGAGGCCGCCCAAAAAGGCGATCTGCCGAACCTCATCCGGACGGAGGACCTGCGCGGTCTGCTTCACTGCCACACGACGTACAGCGACGGCAAATCTACGCTGGCCCAGATGGCCGAGGCCGCCGCCGGGGCCGGCTATGCCTACTTCGGCGTTTGCGACCATAGCCGCTCGGCGGCCTACGCCGGCGGGCTCGCCGAGGCCGACGTGGCCCGCCAGCATCGGGAGATCGACGCGCTGGCCCGGAAACTCAAAACCCCCGTGCTCCTCAAGGGCATCGAGGCCGACATCGGAGCCGACGGTTCGCTCGATTATTCCGACGCCGTGCTGGCCCGCTTCGATTTCGTCGTCGTCTCCATCCACAGCCGGTTTCAGTTGAGCCGCGAGGAGATGACCCGCCGGGTCTGCCGGGCCCTCGCCCACCCGGCCTCCACGATCCTCGGCCATCCGACGGGCCGGCTGCTCCTGGAACGCGAACCGTACGAGCTGAACCTGGAGAAGGTCTTCGTCGAGGCGGCCCGCCGCCGCGTCGCGATCGAGATCAACGCCAACCCGCACCGGTTGGACCTTGATTGGCGCTTCATGCGCCAGGCCAAAGCCGCCGGTTGCCTTTTCGCCATCAACCCCGACGCGCACCACACGAGCGGCATCGCCGATAACGCCTTCGGCGTCGGCGTCGCGCGCAAGGGTTGGCTGGAGGCCGACGACGTCATCAACACCTGGACGCCGGCCAGGTTCCGCCGCTGGTTGAAAGCCCGGGGCCAGCCCCACGCCTGAATGGCGCGCGATAATGGGACGCGAGGGCATGACGCAAGTAACCCGCCCGGGACACACAAAAAGGAAAAGATATCCTTCGTCAAGGCTTGAATTTCCGATACGTTATGACATATCTCTTGGTTTCTTTGTCTCCGGGTGATTGATCAATGTGTCATGGATGCGCTGAGGCCCCTTCGCGCGTGAGCGCGTCGCCACGATCGTTTTCTCGCCCCGCCCTGGCGCTTGTCCTCATCCCGTTCCTCGCCGCCGCGAGCGCGGTCTCCCCCCTGGCGGGGGATTGGCCTCAATGGCGCGGCCCCCATCGCGACGGCGTCGCCTGGGAGGAGCGCCTGCCGGACCCGCCGCCGGCGCGGCTTGACCGACGTTGGCGGACGGAGGTCGGCGAGGGTCACTCCTCGCCGATCGTCGCCGGCGGGCGCGTTTTTCTCCTCGCCCGCCAAGGCGACGATGAAGTGGCCTTGAGCCTCAACGCCGCCGACGGGGCCGTGCTCTGGCGCGCGGCCTATCCGGCCCCTTATACGCCGGTTCGGGCCGCCCAGGCTCACGGCCTCGGACCCAAGGCGACCAGTCTGGTGGCCGACGGGCGGCTCTACACCTTCGGCGTGAGCGGCGTCCTTTCGGCTTTCGAGGCCGCCTCCGGCCGGCTTTTGTGGCAACACACTTACCGCGATCAGTTTCCGATGACATGGCCCGAATTCGGCGCCGCCAGCTCCCCCTTGAGCTTCGGTCACCTGCTCATCGTTCAGGTCGGCGCGCGCAACCAAGGGGCGGTCGTCGCCTACGAGCCCGCGACCGGGCGCGAAGTCTGGCGGCGACCCGGCGACGGCCCGGGCTACGCCTCGCCCGTCGTCTGGGCTCCGGCCGGGCGGGCTCACGTTGTCACCTTCACGCAGAACGCCCTGATCGGGCTGGCCCCCGCCGACGGCGCCGTTCTCTGGTCGCGACCGTTTACGACCCCGTACGAACAAAACGTCGTCACGCCGCTTATCGACGAGGGCCGGCTCATTTTCTCCGGCATCGATCAGGGCGTCTTCGCCGCGCGGCTGGCCGCGCCGGCGGCCGACCCCCCCCTTAAATTGATCGAAGCGTGGCGCAACGTCGAGCACGCCCTCTACCTGAGCTCCCCCGTCCTGGATGATGGGCATCTGTATCTCTTCTCACACAAAAATCGCGGGGCGATCGTCTGCCTCGACGCCGCCGACGGGCGCACCGTCTGGACTTCGCCCGGCCGGCTCGGCGAACATGCGTCGCTGCTGCGCGTGGGGGACCGCTTGCTCGCCCTCCTGGATTCGGCCGAGCTCAAACTTCTGGCTGCGGACCCGACGGGTTACCGCGAGCTGGCCGCCTGGACGGTGGCCGACTCCCCGACGTGGGCTCACCCGGCGCTGGCGGACGGCCGGCTCTACGTCAAAGATGTCACCTACTTATCCTGCTTTGATTTCGGCGCGGCGGCCGGTCCATGAGCTCACCGCGAATTCAATTGCTCGGGACCGGCGACGCCTTCGCCGCCGGCGGCCGGCTCCAGACGTGCTTTCACCTGCGGACGTCCCGCACGCAAGCCCTGATCGATTGCGGAGCGACCAGCCTGGCCGCCCTGCGACGCCACGGGCTCAACCCCAACGACCTCGACCTTATCCTCCTGAGCCATCTCCACGGCGACCACTTCGGCGGGCTCCCGTTCCTTCTCATTTCGGCCCGATTGGCCGATCGCCGTCGGCGGGCGCTCACGATCGCGGGCCCTCCCGGCGTCGAGGCCCGCCTCAAGGCGGCGATGGAAGTCTTCTTTCCCGGCTCAAGCGGCGTTCCCGCCCCGTTCCGCCTACGCTTCGCCGAGCTCCGGCCGGGGCGACCCAGACGGCTGCGCGACCTCACGGTGTCAGTCTTCGAAGTCAGCCACCCCTCGGGCGCGCCGTCGCACGCGCTCCGCGTGCGGGCCGAGGGGCGCACGATCACCTACACGGGAGACACCGAATGGACCGAGACGCTCCCGCGGGCGGCCCGAGGCGCGGATCTGCTTATCGCCGAATGTTACACTTATGAGCGCTCGGTCCGGTATCATTCGAATTATAAGACCTGGATGGCCCGACGAGATGAGCTCGGGTGCCGCCGCATCCTCTTCACGCACATGAGCGAGGACATGCTCGCCCGTCTCCCCGGTCTCGAAGGCGAGTTCGCCGCCGACGGCCTCACGATCGATCTTTGAATACTCGCCCCCCGCGGGGGAAAAGCCACAAAGACGGCGGAACACAAAATAACGGTTATTCTTTGTGTCTTTGCGTCTTGGTGGTGACTCTCTCGTCGCTCACAGTCCGAACTGCCTCAAGTGATGATCCAGGTGACGGCCGTGAATGAGGGACCAGAAGCGCAGGTCCATCCGGCCGAAAACGGGGTTGGGGGCGGGCCGGTCGGGTTCGCGGGCCACTTCGGCCGCAAACCGTTCCATGATGCCCAGCGTAGCGGCGCGCTCCTCTTCAAAGGAAACCCCGGGCGCCGGGAAAAACATCTCCGGGGCCTTGATCCGCCCCTTCGGCCAGGGGAGGACCCCGAAGACAAGCCAGCGGAGACCCCGCCGCCAGAAGGTGGCCGGCGGGGTCTCCACCGGGACGTCCCCGAGGGAGATTTCAAACGTCCGCCGCAGATGCGGCAGGAGCTGGATCGGTTGCATTTTCCCCCAGCGGCGGGGGGAATCCGGCTTGAGCCCGGCGAGCCGCTCCTTGAAGCGCCCCAGCGTCTCCGGCGTCAGTCGGGTGATCGCCATGGCCCGTCCTCCTTCCCCCCCGCCTTCCATCCCGCCCGCCTGAGCGACGATCGTGCCCCGGGCTTGACCGAAGATCAAGCCGCAGGCGGGGATTGCCCCTCGGTCCGGCGCTGAACGGCCACGTCGAGCACGGCCGCCAGAAGAATCACCCCGCCGACGATCACGTACTCCCAGTAGGTCGATATCCCCAGCAAATTGATCCCGTTGGTGATCAGCCGCATCAGCGTCGCCCCCACCAGCACGCCCAGAATCGTTCCCTCCCCGCCCCGGAGAGAGCATCCCCCCAGGACGGCCGCGGCGATGGCGTGCAGCTCCATCGCACCGCCGAAGGAAGGCTGAACCGAGGAGAGGTAACCGGCGTAGAGGACGCCCGTCAGGCCGGCCAGCGCCCCGCAGAGCGTGAAAGCCAGCGTTTTATAGCGATCGACCGAAATGCCGGAGAACCGCGCGGCCTCCTCGTTGGCCCCGATGGCGTAAACGTATCGACCGGCGACGGTCGCGTGCATCATCACGCCGCCGGCGAGGAGCACCCCCGCCAGCACCACCGCCGGCCCCGGCACGATGCCCAGAACGAACCCGCCCCCGACCGCCTGAAACCCCCCATGGCCCGGTCCGATGCCGACGGCGCCGCCGCTGTTGAGCACCTGGGCCAGGCCCCGGAGCGTCATCATCCCGCCGAGCGTCACGATGAAGGGCTGGAGCCGCAGGCGCGTGATCATGAGTCCCTGGGCCAGGCCCACGAACGTCCCGAGGCCGAGGGTAAGCGCCGCCGCCAGCGGCGCCGGGACGCCGCGCGTACCGATCAGATAGACGACCAGCATCGCCGAGTATCCGACGATCGAGCCGACCGACAAATCGATCCCGCCGCAGATGATGACGATCGCCTCGCCGATCGCCAGGATCGAGAGAAACGCGATCAGGCGGGCCAGGTTCTTGAGGTTATAGGTCGTCAGGAAGGACTCGCCCGCCTGCCAGGCGAGGAACCCGGCCAGGAGGAGCGTAAAAAGCGCCATGCCAAGGACTTTGCGCATCGGCGACCGCTTCCGCCCGAGGTTGCGCCGGGCCCTTTAACGTCTCGGCGTCGGGCCGCCGGCCGCCAACGTCATCACGGCGGCCTCGGTGGCCTCCGCCCGGTCGATCACGCCCCGGATAGCCGCGTCCCGCATGACGACGATCCGATCGGCGATCCCGAGCACTTCTTCCATCTCCGAGCTGACCATCAAAATGCCGACGCCGCGGGCCGACAACTCGTCGATCAGGCGGTATATCTCCGCCCGCGAGGGGATATCCACTCCCCGCGTCGGTTCGTCCAGGATCAATACCTTCGGCTCCATCGCCAGCCACTTGGCCAGCACCACCTTCTGTTGATTCCCCCCGCTCAGATTGAGGACCGACTGGTGCAGCGAACGGGCCTTGATCCGCAGCCGTTCGGCCTGCGCGGCGGCCACGCGCCCCGGCCCGCCGCCGAGAAAACCCAGCCGCGCCCAGCGCCGCAACCCCGCCAGCGCAACGTTGTCCTTGACCGACATCGGCAGGACCAACCCCTGCAGCTTGCGATCCTCGGGGACGAGCGCCAGACCCTGGGCGACGGCCTCGGCGACGCTCCCAAAGCTCACCGGCCGGCCGAGCAGCTCGACCCGTCCGCCGGCGACGCGATCGACGCCGAAAAGCGCCCGCATCAGGGCCGTCCGCCCCGCGCCGATCAGGCCGGCGAACCCCAGCACCTCGCCCCGACGCAACTCGAAGCTGATCGGCGGCCCGCCCGGCCGCAGGCGAAGCTCCGTCACGCGCAGCAGCACCTCGTCGGCCGGGGCTCGGCGGCGAGGGAAAAATTCGCCGATGTCCCGCCCGATCATCAGCCGGACCATGGCCGCCTCGGAAATCTCTTCGCGCCGGAGATCGCCGACGCGGCGGCCGTCTCGCAGGGCGACGACGCGATCGGCCACGCGGGCGATCTCCGGCAGCCGATGCGAGATGTAAAGCAGCCCGATGCCGCGCGCCTTCAGGTCGGCGATGACGCCGAAGAGCAGCTCCGTCTCCCGCAGGCTGAGGGAACTCGTCGGCTCGTCCATGACGATCAGCCGGGCCCGGACCGAGAGCGCCTTGGCGATCTCCACCAGTTGGCGCTCGGCGGTCGAGAGCCGCTGGAGCAGCGTCGTCGGCGGCAGCGCCAGCCCCACCAGCCGCAACAGCTCCGTCGTCCGGAGGTTCATCGTCCGGCGGTCCAACGTCTTGAGCGGCCCCCACCGGAGCGGTTCCCGACCCAGAAAGATGTTGCCGGCGATGTCGAGGTTCTCCGCAAGGTTCAGCTCCTGGTGGATGACGCTGATGCCGTGCCGGAGGGAATCCTGAACCCCCGCGAAGCGTCGGGCCTCGCCGTCGATCCGGATTTCGCCGGCCTCCGGAGCATGAATGCCGGCCACGATCTTCATCAGCGTGGACTTGCCGGCCCCGTTCTCGCCGATAAGCGCCACCGTCTCCCCCGCCCGCAGCTCCAGATCCACCCCGTCCAGCGCCTGCACCCCCGGAAATCGCTTGGAGATGCCGCGCAGGGCCAGCAGCGGGGGCGCCTCGGCCGTCTCGGCCGGCGCCGTCATTGGAGCCGCTCGCGGAGCTCGGCCCAGAAGGCCTCGACGTTGTCGCGCGTCACGACCGTCACCCCGGTGTCAATGAGCCGGTCCGGCGGCACGCCGGAGGCGTCCCCGCCGCGCAAGGCGTGAAGCAGACGAATGGATTGATAGCCGAATTCGAAGGGCTTCTGGACGATCGTGGCTTCGATCTCCCCGTCCCGGATGGCCTGGAGCGTGGCTTCCTCTTCGTCGAAGCAGACGATCTTGATCCGGCCAATCCGCCCGGCTTCCCGGACGGCCGAGACGATCGCCGGCCCGTTGTAGGCCCAGAGGCCCGCCATGCCGTCCAGATCGGGATGCGCCACGAGCATCGCCTCGACGTTTTCGCGGGCCTTGGCCTGATCCCCGTAGTCCAGCCGCGTGTCGAGCACCTCGATGAGCGTTCCCTCCAGAACGTCGAGTATCCCCTGGCGGCGCTCGCGGGCGTTCTGCGCGTCCAGGCGGCCGACGAAGATGACGATCCGGCCTCCTTCGGGCAGGGCTTTTTTGATTTCTTCCCCGGCGATCCGCCCGGCGGCGTAGTTGTTGGTTCCGATATACGCCCGCCGGTCGGATTCCGGCGCGTCGGAGTCATGCGTGATGAGGATCGTCCGGGCGGCGGCCTCATTCAGAATCCGCGTCATGTTGGCCGGGTCGATCGGCGAGATGGCGATCCCGTCAACGTTACGGGCCAGGAGCTCCTCCAGGATGCGCTGCTGCTCGTCGACGGAGCCGGTCTGCGGCGTGCGGAAATCGGCCTGGACGTTGATCTCCTCGGCCGCCCGACGCACCCCCACTTCGGCGATCTTCCAGAACGTCGAGGGATTGTTGACGACAAAGGCGTATCGGGGCGGCGGGGCCGCCGGCGGCTCGGCCGGAGCCGAGCTCCCCCCCTCGCCGTCGCCGCAGGCGACCAGCCCCCCGATGGCGCTCAGCCAGAGAAGGGTTGGGATCGCCCGCCCCCCGGCCCGCCGGCGGTCCGGACGCGCGCGAAGGGTCGCCGGCCGGTCCGGCGGTCGAGCGCGTTTCGAAGGTGGGCCCCCCTCAAAACAATAAACCCTCCCCGCTCCGCCGTGGGCCATGTCCCTAGAACCGGAATTCAGGGGGGTGCCTTCTCCCGCGTCTTTCGGATCCCTGGCCTCGAGAGGGCAAGGCGTGCGAGCCACGCGGGAACTCGGCTCCCGGTTCACAGCACTTGGTTCTTTAGGGTACCAACGGTCACCAACGTCACAGGGACGGTTTATCGTCGGCGCGGCCGGCGGGGAGGGAAGCCTCGCCCCCCCGCTCCCTCCCGCCGCCCGCAAACCTTTCCGGGGCGCAGTCGAACCGGCCCTGACTCTCGCCGGCCCTCGCACACCACCATCTCCTCTTTACCCGATCATCCCCTGAGGCGCAAGCCCTTCCCGGCCCTCGGACGGCCGACCCCCGGCGTTTCGGACCGATTCTCCTTGACAGAAGCGGGGCGGTCAGGCCGGAGGCGCCTTGCGCATTCGCCGGGCGCGCCGCAGATGGTCCTTGATCTCAAGCGCTTCGGGCCTGAGAGCCGCCGCCAGCGAAAGATGACGCACGGCCTCGTCCCACCGGGCCTCCCCGAAGGCCGCCAACCCCAACCGCCGCTCGCGCTCGAAGACTTCCAACTCGGACTGGACATCCGGTTCGCCGGGGCCCGTCCGCGTGTCCACTTCGCCCGACGCGCCGCCCGGGCGAGCCACCTCGGCCGCCTCGGTCTCCTCTTCGCCCAGTTGGACCCGGACGGTTTCATTGGCGCGAAAGACCTGGACCCCCTCGGCGGATTCGCCTGGCCTCCGCAGGATCACCAGCTCCGAATCCTCGGCCAAGGCTTCCTCGCTCATCCGGGCCGTCTCCTCGACCTCGCCTCCCCAGGCGGTCTGCGTCGCTTCCTCCGGGGCGGTCTCAGGCTCCAGCGGACCGACGCGGATTTCCTCGGCGGCGTGGACCCGCTCCCTGTCCTGAGTCTCGGCGGCTTCGGGAGAAACGAAAACGTCGGCCGGCTCCGCCTCCGGCGGTTCCGTGGGCGCCGGCGGCGGTTGCGGCCGGCCGGCGCTCGCTGCCGAGGGCTCGGCGGGCAGAGTCGGCGGAGGCTCAGGCTGGCGCAGTTGCGGCAGCTCGGCCATCTCCGGCTCGACGAATTCCAGCCGCTGGCCGGCCCCGCTGGGGACGGGCTCGATGGGCGGCGGGGGGGCGGGCCTGGGCGTGGGGGGCTCGGCGATCTGGAACGGCTCGAACGGGTGTTCTTCGGCTTCCAGTTCCCAGACTTTGACGGGCTCGGCGGCAGGCGCCGCCGCCGCGACCGGCCGCGCGGCCGGGGTCGCCGGGCCCGCTCGCCGAACGATGGGCTCCATGGCAGCGCTCGGCCCCGCCGCCGCCTCCGCAGGCGCCTCGCGGCGTCGCCGCAGCAGGACGAACGCGGCCAGGGTCAGGATGATCAGCCCCAAGGCCGCCGCCGCGATCAGCTCGCGCGGACCCACCGCCAGGCCGATCCGAGGGGCCGGCGCCGGGGTCGTGGCGGCCGCTGGGGCTGCGCCCGCGTCCGGGGGCGGCGTCGCCGGTTCGATCTGCGTAATGGGATGCGGCGTCGGGCTCGGGCGGACGGGGGGCGTCTCAAAGACGACCGGGCGATCGCGCAGACTGGGGTACGGCAGCGGACGCGGTTGGGCGGCCTCGCTCAGGCGACGCTGGGCCTGGCTGCGGTAAAGCGCCACCATTTCCTGGCCAGGGTAGGCCCGTTCGGCCTCGGCGGCCACCTCGAGCACGCGCGCGTATTCCCGCAGCGCGAAGAACCGGCGCAACGTGTCCCGATAGGCGTCAAGCGACGGGGTTCCGGGCGCCGGCTCCTGGGCCGCGAGGATCCCCGTGAGCGCGCCCAGCGCCAGAGCGGCCCATGCCATGCGCCAGATTCTCGGCCGCGCCCGGGGCGCCCGGATCGAACCCATCGCGGGGTGCTCGCTCTGGAAGGCTTTCTCTCGGCCTGCCGCCTCTCCGGGCATAGCCGTCCTTTTTTACCATCGGGCGGCGCGAGCCTGCCATGGAAAACGCCTCGGCTTGCTCACGATGCGGCCTCGGAACGCGCCTTTTGAATGGCGCCGATCCGTTCCAGCAGCGCCTCCACGTTGGCCTCCCAGGAGTAGCCTCTGAGAAATTCACCCGCCTCGACCCGCTTCGGACGGTCAACCGCCTCGGCCACGGCGGCGATGAAGTCCTCGGCGCCGCCGGCCAGACCGATCGGGGCGTGGATCTCCTTCAACTCGCGCCAGGCCACGGCGACCACCGGCGTCCCGGCCGCCAGCGATTCAAAAAGCTTGATCGGATTGACGGGGGCGACCAGCGGAGCGTCCCGGAAGGGGATGATTGTGACCAGGGCGTGCTGGTAATAACCGGGCAAGGCTTCGTAGTCGACGCCGGGGACGTGATGAAAATTGGGTTCGGCGGCGATCTCCGCCGGCGGGCGATCCGGAGAGACGACAAAAAAGGCCGCCTTCGGAAGCGCGCGCATCGTCGCCCGGAGCAACTCCCCATCGAACCACGCCCGCAGCGCTCCGACGTAAAGGACGATCGGCCGCCCCGGCGGCCCGAACGCCGACGGCCGGGGGTGCGGCCGGGCGAAATGCTCCAGATCGACGCCGTTGGGGGCGTAAAGCGTCTTGGCGGCGCGATGCTCGCCGACGCGGCGCATGAATTGTCGCGACGTGATCGAGATCAGGTCGGCCTCCTCCAGCAGCCGATCTTCGATCTTGTGAAACGAGGCCGGAAGGTCGACGAACCCGGCCATGAGGTCGGTCATCCGATAATGCACGATCGCGCCCGGCCATCGCCGCAGAAGCGGGTAAAACGCGAGCTGCTGAAGGCTGATCACGTCCGGCGTGAATCTCATCCGCCTCAGCCGCGCCTCCACGTCCGGCAGCCAGCCCCGCGCGGCCAGCCGGAGCGCCCAAGGCTGATTGAGCGGATAAACGTTCCGCAGGGGAAGGAACGTCCAGGGGACGTAATGGTGGACGCCGCCGCCGGCGGCGATGAACCCCCAGCGGTGATGCTCGAACCGCCGCCGGACGGTCTCGCGCTGGGCGCGGGCGAACCGGTGAAACGGCGTCACGGGCGCCGAAAGCGAAAGCGCGCGGTGGCCTCGCCGCGCGATCAGCCGGGCGTAGTGATGACCGGAGACGCGCAGGGCCGACTCGTAGCCGAGCGTCTCAAGAAAGAGAAAGTTCAACCGCGGCGTCTCCCGATCGGCTCCGACCCGCGGGGGGGGACCAGACGGTCAAGCCCAGGGGCCGTCTGGGGAGCGCCCATGCTCCGGCTCACATCGACGGGCGGAAGCGGCCCCAGACGTCCCACAGGGCCCGCGTGATCTGGCCGACCGTGGCCGCTTCGACCGTGTTCATCAGTTCGGCGAAGACGTTGCCGTCGCCGCGCGCCGTCGCCTTCAGCCGCTCGAGAGCCGCCTCGGCCGCCCGGGCGTGCCGGCGCTTGAACCGCCGCGTGCGCGCCACTTGACGGCGTTTGTCGGCCATCGGGATATGAACGATCCGCCCGCGGGGATGCGCCGGCTTGTCCGACTTGAGGTAATTGAGGCCGATGACCGGCCGCTCGCCGCTCCGGACGGCCCGGTGCGCCTTCAAGACCTCCTCCTGAATCATCCCGCGGAAGTATTCGTTCTCGATGGCCGCCACGACGCCCCCCTGCTGGTCAATCTCCCGAAAGATCCGCAAGACGGCCTGCTCGACGGCGTCCTCCAGACAGCCGAGCGCGAAGCTCCCTTGATGCAGGTTCTCGATGAATTTGAAATCCCCGCTCTCCAGGAGGGGAATCTGCTGGCAGCCCATCGCCAGCAGGACGTCGTCCTCCTCCGGCGTCGTGTAGGTCTCCTTATAGGAGTTCGTATGCAGGGAGTTGGCGTTGTTGTGGAGGGCCCGCTCGGCCTGGATCGTCACGCGGGCCAGATTGTGCAGCGGCTCGACGTCCTGAAGCGTCCGCCCGGAGGTCTGACTGTGGAACTTCAGGCGCAGGCCGGGCCCCGACAGCCCGAAATAGCGCTTCGAGCCGACGGCCCAGAGGCGCCGGGCCACGCGCCCCAGCACGTGGAACTCCAGCTCCGAGCCCGCCGTCAGGAAGAACGAAAACCGCCGGGCGACCTCCTCGGCCGGCAACCCCCTGCGCCGCATCATGTCCAGATAGGTGAACCCGTTGGCCAGCGTGAAGGCGAGCTCCTGAACCGGGTTCGCCCCGGCCTCGTGCATGTGATAGCCGGAGATGGAGATCGGATACCAGAGCGGGGCTTCGCGCATCACGGTCTCGAACATGTCGCCGATGAGCCGGAGCGAAGGCTCCAGGGGAAAGACGGCCTCGTTCTGCGCCTGAACCTCCTTGAAGATGTCGGTCTGGATGGTGCCGCGCAGTTGCTTGAGGTCGAATCCCCGGCGGCGCGCCGCGGCCAGATACATCGCCAGGATCGTCGGCGCCGGGCCGCTCATCGTCAGCGAGACCGAGGTCTTCTCCAGATCGAAGCCGTCGTAGAGCCGGATCATGTCCTCGATCGTATCGACGGCCACGCCCCCTTCGCCGACCTTGGCCAGCGCGCCGGGCTCGTCGGAGTCCAGGCCGTAAAGCGTCAGCGAATCGAAGGCGGTCGAAAGGCGGGGCTGGCCGCCGCGTTGGGCCAGCAGATGAAACCGCGCGTTGGTCGTCTCCGGCAGCCCCAGCCCGGCGAACATGCGGATCGGGCTCTCGTCGGTCCGCCGGCGCGCGAAGGCTCCCTCGGTGAAAGGAAAGCTCCCGGGGACGTTTTGCTTGTAAAAATAGCGAACGATTTCTGCGGGAGAGGCGTCGAGCGGCGGCAGCCCGAGGACCGGCACCCACAGGTCACACGTCGTCCGCCGCGCCACCGGGACCCGTTCGCCGTCGGGCAAAAGGCGCCAGAGGACACTTCCCTCGACGACCTCGCTCGCGTCGCCCGGCTCCGGCAGCCCGCGGAAACCATGGGCCGCCCAGAGCGCCGCCAGCCGCCGGCGAACCTCCCGGCCCTTCTCCGGGTCCGCTTCGGCCAGCTTCGCCTCGCGCTCCATCTCGGCGTAGTAAGCCTCGTGCGCCTCGACGACCCCCCCCAGGCAGCCGCGTTCGGGAAGCGGGGCGAAAGCGCTGCCGGCGCGACGGAAGCGAGGCCGGGCCGTCGTCCGGAGACCCGAACGCTCGCTGATCCAATCGAACAATTCATCCAGCGCCGGGTCGGCATGATCCTTGGCCGAGGTGAGGAAGAAGGCCTGTTCGGGTCTGAGGAAGGCGCGGACGCGTCGGGCGCGGGCCTCGGCCTGAGGCCAATCGCGCTTGTTCATGACCACTGCCTCGCAACGGCTCAGCAGCGCCTCCTTCTCCAGTTGGAGGTTGGAGCCGTAATCCGGCGTCATGCAGAAGATCGAGGCGTCGACGTAGGGCGCCACGCCCAGGTCGTTCTGCCCCAGCCCGACGGACTCGACGAAAATCAACTCAAACGGCTCTCGCCCCAACCGGTCGATCAGCGCCGGGACTTTGGGCGCGACGGCTTCGCCGGGGCCCAGGCCCACCGAGCGAAGGAAAACGCGCGGGGAGTAGCAATGAAGCATCCGGACGCGGTCGGCCAGCGTCGGATCGACCGAAAGGATGGCCACCGAGCCGGAGAGTCGGCGCAGGTAGCGCTCGATCAACTCGTCGAGGATCGTGCTCTTGCCCGCCCCGCCGCGACCGTTGATCCCCCAGAGGCGGGGCGCGGCCCTGGGCTCGCGCGCCGGTCGGCTTCGGTTCGGCGACGTTGGGGCTCGACGGCCGTCGCCTCCCCATTCGGTTCGCGTCAGTTCCCGGGCGAGCCGGGCGGCTCCGTCGGCCTCGGTGCGGACTTGCGGCCGGGCGCGCCTCAGCCGCCCGGCTTGCGTGATCATATCCCGGACGGCTCCGGTCAGATCGGCCGGCGGGCGATAGACGGCGGCGACGCCCATCCGTAGTAGCGGGGCCACTTCGGTTTCGAGGATCGTCCCGCCGCCGCCGCAGAAGACGGGGAGCCCGTCGATCCCGTGGCGGGGCCGCGCCTTGATCACGTCGCGCAGGAAGGCGACGTGGCCGCCGTTATAGGTGCTCACGGCGATGGCGTCGGCGTCTTCCTCGGCCGCCGCTTTAACGATCTCCCCGGGGGTCTTGTTGAAGCCCAGATAGACCGCCTCGGCCCCCTCCTGGCGCAGCAGGCGCGCCACGGCGACGATGGCCGCGTCATGTCCATCGCAAATCGGCGTGGCCAGAACGAACCGCAGCGGTCGCTTCATCGCTTCTAGTCCGACCTCGAACCTTCGACCGATTCCCCCGATTTCGGCCTTATCCCTCGGGGCCGCCTCGCGCCCCGATGGCCGCCCCGTTCGCCCATGATAGTCCAATCCCCCCGACGGGGGCGATCCCCATCCGGACGCCGCATGACGGGGGCGGCTCGCCCCGGACCGGGCCCAGACCGCTATTCCTCGGCGACGGAGGCTCCCATGGCTCGCCAACGCCGCCAAAGCTCCCCCGCGCATCGATTATAGAAAGCGCGGCGGTCCTCGTCAGGGGCGCGGTCGCTCAGGGTGAACGCTGGCCCGTAGACAACGCGGACGCGCGCGGGCCGGGGAACCCAGCGTCCCCGCGGCAACGCGCGATAGGAGCCCTCGATCAGGACGGGAACGCACGGCGTCAGGGGGGCCAGTTCGAGAATCATGGCGAAGCCCCCTCGTGGGGGGTGAACCTTGCCGTCGGGCGAACGAGTCCCCTCGGGAAACAGAAGGAGCGGGTAGCCCTCCCGAAGCAGACCGGCGCAGACGGCGATCGCCTGGCGGTCCACGCCGCCTCGCCGGATCGGATGGACGTTGAAATGGCTGAAGATAGGGGCCAGAACGGGCGCCCGGGCCACGCCCGTGCGGGCCAGAAAGTGAATCTCCCGAGGGATCGGCGCGGCGATCAGCGGCGGATCAAGAAAGCTGGCATGATGCGCCAACAAGAGGCAGGGACCTTCGACGGGAACGGCCTCGGTCCCCTCGGCCCGAAAGCGGAAGCAGAGCCGGCCCACCAGAGTGATGAGGGTCCGAAGAAGGCGATAGCTCAGTCGCATCGGACCGATCGCACGGGGCGGGCTGGCCGAGCGGCTCCCCCGGGTCGGATGCCCGCCCCCTTCATCAGCCCGTCCCTTCCAGATCGGCTCGGACGAGCTGCTCGATGATCTCGACGACCCGATCCTCAGTCATCCGCGTCGTCTCAATGACAATGGCCTCCGGCGCCACGCGCAAAGCGCCGACCGGCCGTTGCCGATCGCGGCGATCCCGTTCGGCCAACGAAGCGATCAATTCGGCTTCGCTGAGAGGATGGCCCTCGCGCGAGAGTTGTCCCCCTCGCCGCCGCGCCCGCTCCCGCGCCTCGGCCTCCAGATAGAACTTCCAGCGCGCCGTCGGGAAGACGACCGTTCCCATGTCCCGCCCCTCGGCCACGGCCTGACCGCCGGCCCCCAGGGCCTGCTGCCGACGGACCAACTCCGTCCGCACCTCGATCAGATCGGCGACCGAGGAGACGGCTTCCGTAACGGCGTGGGACCGGATGGCCTCCGTGGCGTCCTCGCCGTTCAAGAGGAGCCGCTGGCCCTCGGCGTGAGGGATGAATTCAAGCCGCATGGAAGCAGCCAGAGCCGCGCAGGCGGCCGCGTCCTGAACGTCGGCGCCACCGCGCAAAGCCAACCAGGCCACGGCCCGATACATCGCCCCCGTGTCCAGATGACGCCAGCCCAGCCGCTGAGCCAGCCGCCGCGCCACCGAACTTTTGCCCACGCCGACCGGCCCGTCGATGGCGACCAGGTCGGTCATCGCATCCGATCCAACTGGGCCGGAAACTCATGGAAAACGTCCTCGGCCGGGGGCGGGGCCACCGGCGGAAGGTCGCCGACGATCCGAGCCCCCCAATTGACAACAAAGTAAACGGGGGTGAGCACGGCGCGCACCGGCAACGAGGCGCAGTCGGTTACGTACCGCCCCGGACGCCCAAAGCTCCCCCAGCAGACTCCTTCGGTCTGCCGCCGGGCATTGCCCAGCTCTTGGCTCGGATGGATCACCGCCGCGTCAATCGCCAGCGTAGCGGCCCCCAAGGGCAAGAGCACCGGAGCGGCGGCGATCCGGCCGCCGACGCTGCCGGGGATCACGCGCTCGCTCAGCCGGTGCGTCAATGGCCGGTTGCTCTCGTGCCTCAACGCGCAACCGGAGAGCATGAGGAGCGTCATCATCCCGGCCGCCGCGCCCGCCCAACGGCGGCCTCCAAAGCGGGGAGGCCCGGCGGGCAATCTCATGGCCGGCTCTCGCGGGGACGATGGATTTCCAGCCCCGGCACGACCGGGATGACCTCCATCCCCTCCGCCGGCGACGGCGTCGCCTGCGGCGGCGCGGGCGGCGGGGCCGGCGTCGTCGGCCTCATCCAGAAGGCCCGCAGCGTCCAGAGAAGGGCGAAATCGGGAACGGCGACGGCAAGCCGGGGAACGAAGAACAGGGCCGACTCCAGAAACGCCTCGTCTTCGTGAGCAAAGTAAGTCCGTCGGATTCCACCGGCGGCCTCGGGGATCGAGCCGATCGGGTGGGCCGCCACGGCGTCCAGCGCCCCCACGACCAGCCCCGTCGGGATCATGACCGGCGACAGAGCCACCATCGCCCAGGGGTTTGCCGGTTGAATCCGCCGATCCAGGGCGTTCAGCAGAGGACGATTCTGTTCCTGAAGGAAGGCGCACCCCCCCAACCCCACCGTCAGGCTCGCCAGAACCAGCGCCAAGACGGCCCGCCGCGGCGGCTGTTCAGGATCGGTCATCAGGCTGGGACCTCTCCTCAGCGTTGAGCCCCGCCCCGGCCGAAGGGCCGGCGGGGGGGGGATCGCCCCGCTCATTAGGGGAAGGGGGCGGTAAAAGCGCAACCCGGTTTTGGGGTCCGCCCCGGCAGGGGGCCCAGACCCCCGCGCGGCCGGGTTCGGCACGCCCGAAGAAACTTAACCTGTGCAAATTTTCGCTTGCCAGGCCTGGGAATCGCGCCGATACTTTATCCGGTTTATCGGGCCTTTCAATCCGAAGGCGTTGGGTTTTTTATCCTCTTTGAGGTGGAAAGGAATGAGGGTCATGTCGAAGGCGAGCGTGAGAACCATCGTGGCGCTCCTGATGCTTGGAGGCTGGGCGAGCGCCGGCGCCGAAGAGGCCGCCGGGCCGGTCACCTTCTACAAGGACGTGCTGCCGATTCTTCAAGCCAACTGCCAGGACTGTCATCGTCCGGGAGGGGCCAATCTGGGCGGGATGGTGGCCCCCATGGCCTTCATGACGTATGAGGAAGTCCGTCCCTGGGCCAAGTCGATCGCCCAGAACGTCAGCGGGCGGACGATGCCCCCCTGGCACGCCGATCCCGCCCATCATGGGACCTTTGAGAACGAGCGGACGCTCGCCGAGCCTGAAATCCAGACGCTGGTCCGCTGGGCCGCCACCGGGGCCGTCAAAGGCGACGCCAACGACGCTCCGGCCCCGCGCCTCTGGCCGGAGACGGGCGGCTGGACCATCGGCGAGCCCGACCTGATCATCCGGATGCCGGAGCCCTATTTCGTCGCCGATGACGTCGAGGACATCTACGTCAATCTGCGCACGACGGTGACCGCCGACCAGCTCCCAGAGCCGCGATGGATCAAGGCCACGGAGTTCCGGCCCGGCTCCAGCGTCGTCCACCACATCATCGCCACGCCGCTCGGCGGGATCGCCCCCGGCAACGACCCGACCATCTATCGCGAGGGTTTCGGCCGACGCATCCAGCCCGGCATGGTCGTCACGTTCCAGATGCACTATCACAAGGAGCCGGGGCCCGGCACCGGCGTCTGGGATCAGTCCGAGATCGGCCTCAGGTTCTACCCGGAGGACGCCGAAATCCGGCACACCCTCGAGGTCGAGCCCCTGGGGAACTTCCGCTTCCGAATCCCTCCGGGGGACCCCAATTACTCAGCCCGGTCCGAGTTCACCTTCCAGCGGGATTCCATGATCGTCTCCCTCATGCCGCACATGCACGTCCGCGGCAAGGCTGCCCTCTACGTGGCCAAATACCCCGATGGCACCGAAGAAACGATTCTCCGCGTTCCCCAGTACGACTTCAATTGGCAGACGACTTATCGGTTCAAGGAGCCGAAGGTCGTCCCCGCCGGGACAAAGATCGAACTGACCTGCTGGTGGGATAACTCCGCCGAGAACCCCTCCAACCCCGATCCGACCGCCACGGTCGTCTGGGGCCAGCCCACCACCGCCGAGATGCACTTCGGCTGGATGGCCTACACCAACGTCGAGCCCAACGTGGCCTCCTCCGGCGGCGGCCGCTAAGGCTCAGCCTTCAACCTCTCGCGGGGCGCGGGTTTCCGCCCGCGCCCCGTCGCTTTTCAGGGGGGAGTTAAGTTCTCAGGGGCGCCTTCCGATATAACCTCTGTGGGGGAAACCGTGCGACCGACCCGCGGGAATCCGGCCGTCATGCGGAAGAACCGTCTTCAGACCAACGTCATCGAACGCTTCGCCGATAAGGCCCGGCGGTGGACGGCCGCGGCGCCGGCCCGCTGGGACACCGCCTCCGGCGGCGCCCTGCGGCGGTTCCTCCGGATGACGGAGGCCCGCAAGCGCCACATTCTGGAGAAACTCTTCCTGGACCCGGAATGAGCCCCGGCCCGACGGGCTCTCATGACCACGGTCGCCCGCGCTCGACGACAACCGCCCTCGAACCGACCCGACCCGCGACGCCATGATCGAAGCCCCCGTCGATTCTTCAACCGCCCCTCCCCCGTCCGAGGCGCCGACGTTCAACGAGCCTCCCGGCGCGGTCCTGATCGTCGACGACGACCCCCGGGTCTGCGAGACGTTGGTCGAGATTGTGGAGCTCCTGGGGCACCAGGCGGTCTCGGCCCTGGACGCCGACGCCGCCCTCGAATGGGTCCGACGGCGCCCCTTTGACGTGATCCTGACGGACCTCCACATGCCGGGCCGGTCGGGCCTGGACCTGGCCGAGGAAGTCCGCCGCTGGGACGACACGATCGCCCTGATCGTCATCACCGGCTTCCCCTCGGTCACGTCGGCCGTCGAGGCCGTTCGCCGGGGGGCGATCGACTTTCTGCCCAAGCCGTTCGATCTTCAGGCCATCGAGCACATGCTCGCCAAGGCCCTGCGGGAGCGCCGCCTGAGGCAGGAGAATCGGCGGCTGGCCGCCGGGGCGAACAAGACCGCCATCATCGAGCAGCTCAATCGCGAGCTGAACGCCAAGCTCGACGAGCTGACCCGCCTTTACAAAATCTCCGACGCCATGGCCCCGATCATGGAGACCGAGGCCATCTTCGCCCAGGTCGTCAAGCTCGCCTCTCAGGTCACCGGGGCCCGGCGGGTTTCCCTCATGCTTCTGGACCGCGCCCGCCGGCACATGCGCATCCGGGCCTCGATCGGCATCGCCCGAGCCATCGTCGAGCGGACGCGCGTCCGCGTCGGCCAGGGGATCGCCGGCCGCGTGGCCCAGACGCGCCGGCCCTTGCGCGTCATCCCGGCCGAGCCCGCCTCGCGGCCCGAGGACGCCCCGCCCGAGGGTTACCGTTCCGGCTCCTGGATGTCGGCGCCGCTGTTCATCGGCCACCAGTTGTTCGGCGTGCTCAACCTGACGGACAAGCAGGATCGGGACGACTTTACGGCCCAGGACGAGCACATCATCCGCATCCTTCTTGAGAAGGCCGGCATCAAACTCGAAAACCAGGCCCTCTACGAGGGCATCTACGCCAGCCTCGTCGATACGCTTAACGCCCTCGTCACCACCCTCGAAGCCAAGGACCCCTATACGCGCCAGCACAGTCATCGCGTGACGGAGTACGCCCTTCGGATCGGCGAGCGGATGAACCTGACGCCGGAGGAGCTGGAGATGATCGATTTCGCCGGCGTCCTGCACGACATCGGCAAGATCGGCGTCCGCGACGAAATCCTGACCAAGAGCGGCCGGCTGACCGAAGCCGAGTTCGCCGCCGTCCGCGCTCACCCCCTCATCGGCGTCCGGATCGTCGAGCCGCTGGGCCTGAGCCGCCGCGAGACCGCCATCATCCGCAACCATCATGAACGCTATGACGGGCGGGGCTACCCCGATGGGCTCGCCGGCGCCGAGATCGACCTCCTGGCCCGCATCCTCGGCGTGGCCGACGCCTTTGACGCCATGACGACGACGCGCGCCTATCGGCGGGCGCTCCCTCTCACGACGGCCATTCGCGAGCTGGACGATCACCGCGGCACGCAGTTCGACCCCGATTGCGTCGACGCCGCCCTCCAGGCCATCCGCGACGGCACCATTCAGATCACCTGGTCCGACGCCGACGACGCCGACCGCTGAAGGCCCGCAGCCTCACGTCGGGTTTCCCGGCGTCCTCCGCGCCTCGCCGGGTGTCGGCCTCTTGCCCTGCGGAAGACCTTTCGCGCAGACGAGACCTTTCTCGCATCATCGGGTCCTTTCCTCCTCTTCCCTTCTCCGTGGCTCCGCGGTCCGTCTCCCTCCAAAAAGCGCCCCGCCGGCCGGAGCCTCTGGGAGCATGATTGTGATTGCCGGAACCGACGCCCCCGTCTAGAGTCGGCCCCTTGCGGCTTTCGGGGGGAGAGCGACGCGCGGGGGCGCGGTCTCGAAGCGCTCCCGTCCGGGAGGTCCCATGAGTTATACGATCGATCTGACGGGCAAGGTGGCCATCGTCACCGGCGGCGGCCGCGGGATCGGCAAGGCCATCACGACCTGCCTGGCGCAGGCCGGCGCCCGCGTGGCCATCGCCAGCCGGAAGCTGGAGAACCTGGAGGCCACCGTCAAGGAGTTGGCCGGCGCGCCCGGTCAAGTCGTCCCGATCGTCTGTCACGTGGGGCGGCCGGACCAACTGGAGCGCCTGGTGGCCGAAACCGAGCGCCAACTCGGCCCCGTCGATATCCTCGTCAACAACAGCGCAACGAACATCGGCCAGGGCCCCGCCCTCAACGTGACGGACGAGATGGTGGCCAAGATGGTCGAGATCAATGTTCTTTCAGCGCTCCGCCTGATCCGGCTGACGGTTCCCAAGATGATCGAAAGCAAGCGGGGCGGGTCGGTGATCAACATCGCTTCGGTGGCGGGGCTTCGGCCGCAGCCGGGGGGGCTGCTCTACAGCTTCACCAAGGCCGGGCTCATCATGATGACGCGGACGTGGGCCGTCGAGTTCGGCCGCGGCGGCGTGCGGGTCAACGCGATCGCCCCGGGGCTTATCCAGACCGACTTCAGCGAGTTCTTCTGGAAGAACGCCGACTACGTCAAGCGCCTGGAGGAGGCTCAGCCGATCCCGCGCGTCGGCCAGCCGGCCGAGGTCGGCCCTCTGGCCCTCTTCCTGGCCTCGGATCAGGCCTCCTACGTCACCGGTCAGGTCTTCGTCGTCGACGGGGGCTCGACGGCGCGTTGAGCGAACCACGGGCAAGGAGGGCGCCAGCGCCATGGGAAGTTTGAGCGGCAAGGTGGCCGTCGTCACCGGCGGCGGCAACGGCATCGGCCGGGCTCATTCGCTCTTATTCGCCCGCGAAGGGGCCAAGGTCGTCGTCAACGACATCGGCCTCAACCGTCACGGGGAAGCTGAGGCGGGGCTCGATCCGGCGGCCGAGGTCGTCAAGGAAATCCAGGCCCTCGGGGGGGAGGCCGTCGCCAATCGGGACCCCGTCGGGTCCTTCGAGAACGCCGAAAAGATCGTCGGGGCCGCCGTCGAGGCGTTCGGCAGGATCGACATCCTGATCAACAACGCCGGCATTCTCCGGGACAAAACGATTCTCAAAATGTCCCCGCAGGAATGGCAGGCCGTCCTGGACGTCCATCTCAACGGCTCCTTCGCCTGCCTTCAGGCCGCCGCCCGCGTCATGAAGGACCAGGCGACCGGCGGCCGGATCGTCAACACCTCCTCCAGCTCGGGTCTTCTCGGCAACTTCGGCCAGGCCAACTATGGGGCGGCCAAGGCGGCCATCTACGCGCTCACGCGGATCGCCGCCTGGGAACTGGGCAAATACGGCATCACGGTCAATGCAATCGCCCCGGCCGCCCTTACCCGCATGACCTTCGATCTCCCCGGCATCAAGGACCGCTGGCGCCCCGAAGAAATGAGCCCCGACCACATCTCCCCCATCGTCGCCTATCTCTGCACAGACGAGGGGGGCAAGATCACCGGCCAGACCTTCGGCGTCGACGGCAACCACCTGTTCATCTATAAGATGGTGACCAGCCATGGCCTGACCAAACGGGGGACGTTCGAGCCGTGGAAGATCGAAGAAATCGGGCCCGCTCTCGAACGCATCATCAGTTGGTGAGCTGCCGGGCCGCGCCCCGGCCCGGCGCGGCGCGGCCCTCGGTCTTTGGCGCCGTCTCGGCGTCGGACGTCTGGGTTCTCATCCCGGCTTACAACGAAGCCACCACGATCGGGGCGGTCGTCGGCGGGGTCGCCGGCCTGGGCTGCCCGATCGTCGTGGTCGACGACGGCTCGCGGGACGGCACGGCTCAGGCCCTTGACCCGGCGCCGGTCCATCTGCTCCGCCACCCCATCAATCTCGGCCAAGGAGCGGCGCTCAAAACGGCCTTCCGTTACGCCCTTGGCCGGGGGGCCCGCTATCTGGTCACCTTCGACGCCGACGGGCAGCACCGACCCGAGGACATCCCCCGCCTCGTCGATCCGCTGGCCCAGGGGCGCGCCGACGTCGCGCTCGGGACCCGGTTCGGCCGCGAGGCCTCGGCCCCGAACATGCCCGCCGGCCGCCGCCTGGCGCTCAAGCTGGCCGTGGCTTTGACCGACCGGACGCTCGGGCTGCCGCTGACGGACGCGCACAATGGCCTTCGGGCGTTGACGGCCTCGGCGGCGGCGGCCCTACGGCTCACGCAGCCCCGCATGGCGCACGCCTCCCAGATTCTGGCCGAGATCAAACGGCTGAGACTCCGCTGGGTGGAGGTCCCCGTCTCCGTCCGATACACGCCATACTCCCTGGCCAAGGGTCAGGGGACCAGCCAGGCGCTCAATATCGTCTGGGAACTCCTGCTGGAGGTGCTGCGCCGATGAGGCCGATTCAATTTCTGTTGATGGCGCTCCTGATCGGGGCCGCCTGGCTTTATTTCTCGCGGCTGCGCTCGCTCCTGCGGGATCGCGTCATTGTTATCGCCCTGGCCCTCCTGGGGGCCTATTTCATCCTCTTCCCGGATCGGGCCACCTGGGTGGCCGAGCGCGTGGGCGTCGGCCGCGGCGTCGATCTCGTCTTCTACGTCTTCGCCCTCGGGACGGTCTTCGCCGTCATTCTTCTCGTCTCGCGCTTGATGCGCCTGGAGAGTCAGATCGAAGCCCTCGCGCGCGATCTGGCGCTGGCCCGGGCACGGCCGCCCGAGCCCTCCCGGCGGGCTTCGCCCCCTGCCTCCCGAAAATTACGGCCCGCGTTGGGAACGCGCCCCGCGGCCGGGAAAGCGTTCGACGCCTCAACGGGTGGCCCCGCTCGGACGGCTGCCGGGCTTGACCGCCGGCAAGCGGCCCTGCCGGCAAAGCGGGCAGTTCCCCGGCGGATAAGTCGGCAACGCAAGGCGAGCCAGTGAGATGAGCGGCGGTCCCGGGGCGAACGCCCCGTCGCTCCGG
Source organism: uncultured Candidatus Sumerlaeota bacterium (assembly GCA_964463045.1). Lineage (GTDB taxonomy): Bacteria > Sumerlaeota > Sumerlaeia > MVZB01 > JAJFLK01 > CAYXAU01. Next base: position 200,399 of record CAYXAU010000005.1, read on the forward strand.
TCGAACAGGCAGGCGAAGCCGACCAGGCGCGCCCCGGCAGCGCCGACCAGGTCGGCCACTTCCAAGACCGATCGTCCCGTCGTGATCACGTCCTCGGCGATCAGGACCCGCCCGGCGGGCTCAAGGGCAAATCCGCGCCGCAGCGCCATCTGCCCCCCCGCCTCCCGCTCGGCGAAGTAAGCCCGAGCGCCGAGCTGCCGGGCCAGCTCATACCCGACCACGATCCCTCCCAAGGCCGGGGCCAAGACGGTCTCGCACGGCTCGGGGCCGAGCCGGGCTCGAACCTGATCGGCCAGACCGGCGGCCAGCTTCTCGCAGAAGGCCGGAACGGCGCACAGACGCGCGCATTGCAGGTAATGGCCGCTGTGGAGCCCGGAGGAGAGCTGAAAGTGGCCTTCGAGCAGCGCGCCCGATCGGCGCAGCAGGGCCGCCACGTCCTCCGGCAGGCCTTCAATCATGGAGCGTCCGGGTTCGCGCCCGATTGATGCGGTCCCAATAGAACTGAGCGGCCTTGCGGGCCGCGCGGCCGAAATCGCTGCCTTGAGAAGCGAAGAGGATCGACCGCGAGACGTTGAACAGGAGACAGTGTCGGGGCGTCTGGCGGGCCGAGGTCATCAATTCGTCGAGATCGCCCCCTTGGGCTCCCAGCCCGGGGATAAGAATCGGCAGCTCCGGCGCCGCGGCGCGGATTTCGACCATCTGCTCGGGCTTGGTGGCCCCGACGACCAGCCCCAGATTGCCCCGATTCCATCGAAGCACTTTCTCAACCACGCGCAGATAGGTCTTGTGCGGCAATTGGAAATCTTCGGCCCCTTTGTTCGAAGTCAGGCAAAGGACGTAGACCCCGCGATCCTCGTAGCGCAGGAACGGCTCGATTGAATCGTACCCGAGCCAGGGGGTCACGGTGACGGCGTCGGCCTTGAGCCGATCGAACAGGGCGCGGGCGTAGTGCACGGCCGTCGAGCCGATGTCCCCCCGCTTGGCGTCGATGATGATCGGAATCTGGCGGTTGACCCGCTCCAGCACCTGGGCCAGGACGTGCCAGCCTTCGGTGCCGATCGCCTCGAAAAAGGCCAGATTCGGTTTGAAGGCGGCGGCATAGTCGGCCGTGGCCTCGACGATCTCGGCACAAAAGCGATAAATCCCCTCCGGCCCGCTGCCGATGAAGGTCGGCATGCGGCGCGGATCGGGGTCCAGCCCCACGCACAAGCTCGATTCGGCCTGGTCACACCGGGCGGCCAGCCGGGCGAAGAATCCGCGCGGCGGCCCGTTCATGCCGGATCGATCCGGAGCGAGCCCACCAGCTCGGCGATCGACCCCAGAGCCGCCTGCCGAAGATAGGCTTCAAGACCGTCGAGAATCTCCACGGGGGCCGTCGGCTGGACGAAATTGGCCGTCCCGACGGAGATGGCCGACGCCCCGGCGATGAAGAACTCCAGCGCGTCAGCCGTCGTCGAAATCCCGCCCATCCCGATGATCGGAATCTTGACCGCCTGATAAGCTTCCCACACCATCCGGACGGCGATCGGCCGAATGGCCGGCCCCGAGAGCCCTCCCGTGACGTTGGCCAGCCGCGGCCGCCGCGTCTTCACGTCGATCGCCATGGCCACGAACGTGTTCACCAGCGAGACGGCCGCCGCCCCGCCGGCCTCCACGGCTCGCGCCATCGCCGGGATCGACGTGACGTTGGGCGAAAGTTTGACGATCACCGGCCGATCCGTCACCGCGACCACGGCGCGGGTCACCTCCTCGGTCTGCCGCGGATCCGAGCCGAACTGAATGCAGCCGCGCTTGACGTTCGGGCAGGAGATGTTCAATTCGAGGGCGTCGATCCGGGGATAGGCCGAGAGCCGCTCGGCCAGCTCGACGTACTCCTCGACCGATTCCCCGCAGATGTTGGCCACGATCGCCCCCGGCAAGGCCGCCAACGCCGGCAACTTCTCGTCCAGAAACCGACGATAGCCGACGTTCTGCAGCCCGATCGCGTTGATCAGCCCCGATGGGGTTTCCACCAGCCGTTGCGGGGGGTTCCCCGCCCGGTCCTCCAGCGTCAACCCCTTAAGGAAAATCGCCCCCAGCCGCGCCGGATCGTAAAAGGGAGAGTATTCCAGCCCGTAGCCGAACGTTCCGGAGGCCACCGTCACCGGATTGGACAGCGTCAACCGCCCGATCTGAACCCGCAGGTCCGGCCGGGCGACCTGAGAAAGCGGGGGGGAGGCCATGCGAGGTTGAGAAGACCGGACTTAGCGGACCGTTCGACCCTCGGTCGCCGGTCGCTCTCGGTCGGCATCATAGGTCAGGGGCGGCCCTTGTCAACTTAAACAAGGGGAGACATTCACTTCGGCGTTCAACTATAATCTCCGGCCGGAGGCTCAGCTCGTGCGTTTGAGGCTGGGGGTTTTTCTGGGCGTGGCGCTTGCGGGCCTGGCCTTGGTCGGCCTCATCGGTCGGCCGACCCGCGATGGGCCCGCCGACGGACGCCTGCGACGCATTGGTTCCTTCGACCTCAGCCAAGCTGCCCCTCGCAGCGTCAACCTGGACTACGTGGGGGAGATCCCCCTGCCGGATTCGGCCGTCAGTCTGGCCGCCGGCGGCCCCGCCCTCTACGTGTCGATGGCCTTCGGGGGGCTGGCCACCTTTGACCTGACCGATCCGCGCGCGCCTCGCCTGACCGATCATCTGACGGGGATGCCGGACCCGCGCTCGGGCAACGGGCGGCTCATCCTGAGCGTGCTGGCCGAGCCGGGGCGTCTCCTGGTGTGCGATCGGTTGCAGGGCCTTTCGATTTACGACGCCACGGACCCGCTGCACCCGCGGCCGGTCTGGTCGCGCCCGTTTCCCGGCCGCAGCCCGGATCAGCCGATTTCCGTGACGCGCGTGGAGGACTTTTACTACGTGGCGTGCGGCGGCGGCGGGTTGCGCGTCCTGCCGATCGGATTCACGCTGGAAACCGAAAGCCCGAACGCGCTCGACAGCGTCGATTACACGCGCCAGTCGATTTTTATGCCCCCCCACTGGCTCCTCGTGGCCGATACCTACGACACGGGCCTTCAGATTCTGGACATCGCCGATCGCGCCCGCCCGCGCGTCGTCCATTACTTCCGCAGCATGGGCTTTTGCGATTGGGTTGGGGTCGTCGGGCGCCGGGCCGTCGTCCTGCATCGGGAGCGGGGCTTCACGCTGATCAACGTCGAAGACCCCGCGCGGCCGTATCTGGAGGCCTATCACCTGCGCCCGCCGCGCGGGGATTACATGGTCAAATGCATGGAAATCTGGCGCGACCGTTATCTGCTGGCCGGCAACCGTTATAACTTTATCGAGGTCTTCGACCTGGCCGAGCCCGGCCGCCCCCGGCTCGATACCCGCCTGACCACGCCGGACGAGGTCAACGCGATGCTCCTCGTCGGGGACCTCCTTTTCACGGCCCACTGGAACCGCGCCACGGTCGGCGTCTATCGGCTCTCCGCCTCGGGCCTCGCGCCCGCTGCTCCCTGACCGAAAAGGCTTGCGGGCCTCAGAGGGTTGCGCTTCCTCACAGTCAGCATCTCAATTCCACGGGATCATTGATCGATCAGGCCGAGCTTGATCAGGACGGCCTCAACCCTCGCGGCCGCGGCGGGGTCCGGCGTGATAATCGGCGGCCAGGGACGGTGGAGGCCTTCCTCCGGCCATTTGGTCGTCGCGTCGATCCCGAGCTTGCCGCCGTAGCAGGGCCGTTCCCCCGCGTGATCGAGTTGATCGAGCGGCCCCCGGACGATTTCCAGGTCCCGCAGCGGCTCCAACGAAGCGCACGCCCGGAAACACACTTCGGCGTAGTCCCGCGTGTTGACGTCATGATCGACAACAATAATCGTCTTGGTGAACATCGCCTGGCCCAGCCCCCAGAGCCCATGCATCACCTTGCGCGCCTGCCCCGGATACGCCTTCCGAATGGAAACAACCATCAGATTGTGAAACACCCCCCAGGGGGGGAACTCCACATCGACGATCTCCGGGAACTGGCGTTTGAGGATCGGCAACGTGAACCGGACGATCGCCTCACCCAGCCAGGCGTCCTCCATGATGGGCCGCCCGACGATGGTTGTGAGGTAAATCGGGTCCCGCCGCGTCGTCACCCGTTCCACGTGAAACACCGGGAACGGTTCCTTCGGCGAATAGTAACCCGTATGATCCCCAAACGGCCCTTCCAGACTCATCTCGAACGGATCGACCCATCCCTCGATCACAATCTCGGCTTCGGCGGGGACGTGGAGATCGGAATGCGTCTGGCAGGCGACCATTTCGACCGGCCGGCCCCGGATCGCCCCCGCGATCATCATCTCGTTCACGTCCGGGGGGGCCGGCATCGCCCCGCAAAGCGTGACCACCGGATCGCAGCCGATGGCCAACGCGACCGGGAGGCGTCCGCCGGCCCGCGGGTCCGGCCGCGCCTCCGGCAACGGCCGGCCGGCTTCAGCGACGGCCGGCGGCGTGCGCGCGGCCTCGGCCCAATCGCCCGTCCTGAGTTCGCGGGCGAGACGCTCATGCTCGGCCCCCCCCTTGTGCCGTTGCCAATGCATACCGAGGGCGCGCGGACCGTAAAGTTGCTGGCGATAAAGCCCCGCGTTCAAAACCTGATTGATCGGATTGCGCGTGAAGGTAACACCGAAAGTAATGAACGGGCCGCCGTCGAGCGGCCAGTGAGTCAGGATCGGCAGCCGGCGCAGGTCGGCCTCGTCCCAGACGACCTCCTGGCAGGGGGCCCGCTTGACGAAGACCGGCATCATATCGGCGATCTCCTTAAGCTTGGGCAGAAGCTTCATCTTGTCCAGAAGCGATTTGGGACCGCCGGCGTCGAGCACGGAGAGAAACTCCTCAAGCCGCCGCGTCAGATCCTCCAGCCGCTCGACGCCCAGTAAATGCGCCGTCCGCTCGCGCGTGCCGAATAAGTTGCCGAGGACCGGGAGGGTGTGGCCCTCGACGTTTTCGAACAGCGCGGCCGGCCCGCCCGTCTTGACCAACCGATCCAGAAAACAAGTGATCTCGAACCGGGGCGAGAGAGGCTCCTTGACCCGCAGGAGTTCCCGACGGGCCTCCAGCCCCCGGATCGCCTCGCGCAGATTGGCGTAGGTCATGGGAAAACTTTCATGCCTCGAAGCCGGCTCAGGGAAGGAACAATCGCTCGGCCCAGTTGGCCTCCAAGGCCGGCAGACGATCGATCGCCACGATGACCCCCTCGTGGCGGGCCTCGATCCAGAACGGCTCGGCGCGACCGGCCGTCTCGGCCTGATAATGACCGAGCGGCCGGCCTCGATCGACCGCCTCCCCCTCGGTAAGCTCGCAGTCGCTCAGATTTCCGTAAAGCGTCACCCACTGGCCGCCGTGGTCGATCACCAGCAGATGCCGATACCCGGCGAAGGGGCCGCTGAAAAGAACGCGCCCCGACAACGGCGCCGCCACCTCGGCCCGCCGCGCCCGCCAGAAGAACCGCCGGTGACTCTCGGCGCCGGCGGTCTCCGCCAGTTTGGGCGTCACCTCCAGCCTGACCGCCGGGGACGCTTCCCCTTCTCGTGTGGCGAGCCGAAGCTCCGTCGGCGTTTCGTCGTAAGGGACCTCCGGCAGGATCGGCTGAGCCCGCCGAGCGGCGGCGGCGGGCTCGACCGACCCGGCGCGGGCGACCGTTGGCGCGGGCGGCACGGCCGGAAGGGCCGCAAGCTCCCGCTCCAGGCGGGCCGCGTCCACCGGAGCCCCCGTCGTCAGCCGCGCGACCAATTCGTTGAGGGCCCCGCGTCGCCGGCGAAGCCGCAGCAGGTCCTCGTCGGAGCCGGCGGCCTCAGTCTGAAGAACTTCGAGCCGACGGGCCAGCTCTTGGTGCCGAGCCCGCAGGTCCTCAATCCCCATCCGATTGAAGGCCGCGTACCGCTCGGCCAACCCGGCCAGCCGATCCCGATCCTGCAGGCGAGTTCCCTGGAGCGCTTCCAGCCGGAGCAGATGCTCGACGGCCAACTCGGCCTCGCGCCGCCGATGGCGGTGCACCAGGGCCAACGTCACGGTGCGCGCATCGACGGCGCCGTGGCGCCGGGCCAGGAAGTAAACCAGCGGCCCCGATAGCGTCAGGCCCGACCGTGCGGCCTGAAGCTGGCTTTGACCGGCGGCTTTGGCCTCTTCGATGACGGCGACCGTCCGCGCGGCCTCCCCCTCAAGGTTCCGAAGGACGCGCTGACCCTGGCGGCGAAGGTCCTCCCCGGCGCGAAGGAATTCGCGGGCGCGGGAGTAGTCCCGCTGCGTTTGGAACAAGTCACGCCGCCGCGTTGACTGATCCTCGACAAGGGCCTCGATCCGGGCCTCGAGCGCGGCCATTTCTTCGAGGGCCGCCGTCAGCTCCGGGGGCGGCTCCAGCGAGGCGGAGCCAAAGGGCAAGGCGAGCCACAAACTCCCCCACAGGCCGATCAGGATCGGATGCCTCATCGCCTACGACTCCGCCGGGGAACCGCCGGGCGTCCGGCCTGGGCGGTCCAGTCCCAACGCTCCGGATCGCCCTTTTATCCTGATCCGCGTTGGCCGACGCAAGGGCTTCGCAGGGGGCCGATCGAACACGGGGGGGAAAGCCTTTCCGCCTTTGAGCGGCGAAACTTCGCTCCGCCAAGGCTTGACTGAGCCTGAGCCTGCCCCCAAGATCGCAGTCAGCCTGTTTCGCGGCGGGCCTCGCGGCGGCGTCGCGCCGAGAGGCGGCCCCTGCCGGTCCGTCAGGGCTTCCGCGCGAACCTCAGGCGAGGACCGAGACGCACGATGATCGCATCAGGCGCGTCGAAGCGAGCGGGGCTGAGGGATGAGACCCTTCGGGGGCTCGTCTTCGTCTGGATCGGCGCGGCATGGGCGGTTCCCGCGGCCGCCGACGACTGGCCGGAATGGCGCGGGCCCGGCCGTCGTGGCGTCTGGGCCGAGGAAGGCATCCTCGAAACCTTCCCGAGCCAGGGTTTGGCCGTGCTCTGGCGCGCCCCGGTCAAAAAGGGTTACGCCGGGCCGGCCGTGGCCGACGGGCGGGTCTTCGTTACCGATTGGGAGGAGACCGGCGGCCACGGCGGCCTCGAGCGCGCCCTCTGCCTGGAGGCCGCCACCGGCAAGCTTCTCTGGTCCCACGCGTGGAAGGCCGACTATGGGGGGCTCAATCGACCTTACGGCCCCCGCGCCACGCCGACGGTCGACGGCGAGCGGATTTTTGCCCTCGGGGCCATGGGGGCCCTCTGGTGTCTGGAGACGGCCACGGGTCGCCCGCTCTGGAGCAAGGCCTTCGACCGGGATTATGAAGCGGCGGCCCCGATGTGGGGGACGGCCTCGGCGCCGCTCGTCGATGGCCCGCGCCTGATCTCGCTCGTCGGCGGGGGCGACGGGACCCAACTGATCGCCTTCGACAAACGGACGGGCGAGGAGCGCTGGCGGACGGCGGTCTCCGACGGCGAGCCCGGCTACAGCGCTCCGATCCTGATCGAGGCCGGCGGCGTGCGACAACTGATCGTCTGGCATCCGAAGGCGGTGGCGGCCTTCAACCCCGAGACGGGGGTTCGTTATTGGGAGCAGCCGTTTGAGGTGCGATCGGGCCTGGCCGTGGCGACGCCGGTGGTCGAGGGGCGTCGGCTTCTGGTCTCGGCCTTTTATAACGGTTCGATGCTGCTCGAGCTCGACGCCGCCCAGCCGGCCGCGCGCGTTCTCTGGCAGGGCCTTTCTTCCAGCGAGATCAAAACCGACGGCCTGCACAGTCTGATCTCGACGCCGGCCGTCGTCGACGGCGCCATCTACGGCGTTTGCAGCTACGGCCAGTTGCGGGCTCTGGAGCTGGAGACGGGCCGGCGTCTCTGGGAGACGTTCAAGGCCACCGAGCACGCCCGCTGGGCCTCGGCCTTCCTCGTGAGGCATCGGGATCGCTTCTTCATCAACAACGACCGCGGCGATCTCATCCTCGCCCGCCTCACGCCCCGGGGTTATCAGGAGATCGCCCGCACGCGCCTCATTCAGCCGACCACGCCCGACGCCGGCCGCCGCCAGCTCGGCGACCGCGTCAATTGGGTTCACCCCGCTTACGCCGACCGCAAAATCTTCACCCGCAACGATGAGGTGATCGTCTGCGCCTCCCTGGCCGCGCCTTGAGGCCGGCCCGACCTTGACCGGACGGCCCCGGGCAGACTAAGGTTGATTCGACCCTCCACGCCGAGGACGCCCCGGCCGCCGGAAAGGACGAGGTTCCATGACGATCCCGCTGGCTTCGAATCCCCTTCCGAGGCGGATCGGGCTCCTCGGGTGCGCGCTCCTGGCCCTCGGCGGCCTGAACGGCCGCGTTCGGGCCGAGGCCACTTCCCGCCCGGCGGAACCCCCGTCGCCCGAGCGCGGGTTCTGGTTGCTCACGAACAAGCCGCTCTCCTCGCCGATCCTCTCGATCGATGAGATGCATCGGCTCTGGACGGTCTGGGAGCCCGCGCTCCGAGCGACGGCCGAGCGCTCGGCCCCCGAGGAACGCCGCCGGATGACGTTTGAGCGTTACGGTTTCATCGAGCGCGAGTTCGACGCTTCAGGCCTCCCGCTCGGCTATACGGCCGACGGCCAGGGGAACCTGGTGACCAATTGTTTCGCCTGCCATGGTGGCAAGGTGGCCGGCCGTTCCTATCCGGGCCTCGCCAACTCGCATCAGGATCTGACCACGCTCATGACGGACCTGGGGCGCCTCCGGGCGGCGGACCGGGGCGAAACCGCGCCGACGACCGAAGCCGCGGCGCCGCTCGGCATCCCGCTCAACTTCGCCAAGGGGTTCTCCAACGCGACGATGTTCAGCCTGGCGCTGGGGGCGTTTCGCGACAAGGATTTGAACCTCATTTTCCCCAAACAGATTCCGAAAATGGTGCACAACGACATCGACGCGCCGGCCTGGTGGAACTTCAAGCACAAACAGAAGATTTACTGCGACGCGTTCGCCCCCCCGACCGCCCGCACGCTCATGCAATTCACGATGTCGCCTTATATCTCCGGTGATACCATTCGCTCCTGGGAGCCCGATTTCGAACACATCCGGGCCTACCTACAGAACCTCGAACCGCCGAAGTATCCGTTCCCGATCGATGAGCCCATGGCGCTCCGGGGGCGCAAAGTATTCGAACAGACGTGCGCGCGCTGTCACGGAACCTACGGTCCGGACGGCGAGTATCCCCACAAAGTCGTTCCCTTCCAGGAGATCGGCACCGACCCGGTCCGCCTCGGAGCGGTCTCGCGCGAGGCCCGCGAAGCCTATAACCAAAGTTGGTTCTCTCATTACGGCGAGCATCCCGTGGACGTGGAATCGACCGGCTACCTCGCTCCGCCGCTCCGGGGGGTCTGGGCGACGGCCCCCTATTTGCACAATGGATCGGTCCCGACGGTATATCATCTGTTTCATTCCGGGGAACGTCCCCGCCTCTGGCGGCGGACGGAGAACGGTTACGATCAGGAGCGGCTCGGGATCGAGGTCGAGGCCTTGGACGCCGTGCCGGAAGGGTTATCTCCCCGCGAGCGAAGAATGTATTACGACGTGAGCGTCCCAAGCCACGGCAATCAGGGGCACTTGTTCCCGGAACAGGAATTGAACGAACCGGAACGCCGCTGGGTGATCGAATATCTCAAAACGCTTTGAGTCCCTTCCGGGGGCCGACGCCGATGTTTGGCCGCTGGATCGCCCGGAAGGTGTGGACGTGGGAACGGCGGCGGACGCTCAAGCGGCGGCTGGCGCGCTCGGGGCTCCTCGTCCTGAATTACGGCGACGCCGACCGAAGGCGATCGTTGGAGCTCGTCCTGCGCGTCGGCGCCGAGACTCATCTCGGGCTCGAACTCGTCGAAGCCTGCCAGTTGGTGATGGCCGTCGAGCGGACGACGAAGGTGCCGGGCGATCTGGCCGAGGTCGGCGTCTATCGCGGCGGCTCGGCCAGACTCATCTGTGAGGTCAAGGGGGGGCGCCCGCTCCACCTGTTTGATACCTTTGAGGGCATTCCGGACATCGAGGCCGTCGACGCCCCCCACTTCCGCAAGGGGGATTGGGCCGCTCCGCTCGATCAGGTCGAAGCCTTTCTGCGCGGCTATCCGAACGTGACCTTTTATAAAGGCGTTTTTCCAGAGACCGCCGGCCCCGTCCAGACCCGCCGATTCTCCTTTGTCCATCTGGACGTGGATACCCGCCGCAGCACCGCCGCCGCGCTCGAATTCTTTTATCCCCGCCTGAACCCCGGAGGCGTGCTCCTCGCTCACGATTACCGCTGGGCCGAGGGGGTGCGCGCCGCCGTGGACGCTTTCTTCGTCGATAAGCCCGAACCGGTCCTCGACCTGCCCGGTTCCCAGGCGCTCATCGTCCGCTCGGCCGCCGCAACGGCCGCCTAGCCGCGCGGGAAAGCTGGAGTCGCCGTCGGGATTCTCGTTGGACGGAGCAAAGCTTTCACCCTTCGTGCGCCTCAGCCGAGAGTCCGCTTGACAGCCTTCCCCGCTTTTGCTTTATTCGAAGCCGTCGAACTTCCCTGACGCGAGATAGGGAACCCCGTGCGGGGACCGGGCCATGGTCGATCGTAGAGCGACGGCGGGGGAGGGGCCGTCGGCTATCGTTTTGGCGGGAGGGACGGCGATGCCTGAAGCGCTTGAGACGTTGGAGTCGTTCGGGCCCGCTCGGATCCGCCCCGGGCTGCTGATGAGCTGGGTCATCGGCGCGGCCATCGGTATGGGGTGGCCGTCGCTCGGGTTGGCGCAGGCGCCGGCCCGCCACGTCTACGGTCGGGCGATCGAGGCTTGGCCGGGTCTGAGTGAAAGCTCGGCGGAGGCGTTGAGCCGGCCGAACAGCTTGATCCCCGGCCCGAGTTCCGCGCCCAAGGACAAACACGCCGGCCATTCTGAACCAAGGACGTCGTTCAGCCCGTCGGGTATCCGGCCCACGGGAGTGCCTCCGGTCAATGACGCCTTCGCCAACGCGACCATGCTCAGCGGCTCCAGTCTGGTCGCCATGGGAAGCAATGTCATGGCGACGAAGGAGGCCGGAGAGCCGGACCATGCGGGCATTGCCGGCGGGGCGTCAGTCTGGTGGGCGTGGACCGCGCCCACCTCTTTCTACGTGCGGATCGACACGTTCGGCAGCGGGTTCGACACGCTGCTGGCGGTCTATACGGGCGTGAGCGTCGCTGAGTTGACGGAGGTGGCGTCCAACGATGATTCAGGCAGCCCACGAAGTCGGGTGAGGTTCCTCGCCACGGCGGGCACGATCTACCGGATCGCCGTCGACGGGTTCGCCTTCGCCATGGGGGCCATCACGTTGAATCTCGGGCCCGCCCCTCCGCCCTCTCCCAATGATTTCCTGGCCGATGAGATTCTTCTTGACGTGGCGAGCGGGACGACGACGGGGTTCAACCTCGACGCGACCAAGGAGGGGAACGAGCCCGATCATGCCGGGAGCATGGGGGGTAAGTCCGTGTGGTGGTTTTGGAGGGCGGAAGTCTCAGGGACGCAGACCTTCGACACCTTCGGCAGCACCTTTGACACGCTCCTGGGGATCTATACCGGCACGGAGGTCTCCAACCTCGCGCTCGTGGCGCATAACGACGACTTTGGCGATCCGCAGAGCCGGGTGACCTTCACCACGACAGCCGGGACCACCTACCGGATTGCCGTCGACGGATTCTCGGGCGCCTCCGGCACCATCGTCCTGAATTGGGAGCCGGGCCCTCCGCCGCCGGGCAACGACGCCTTCACCGACGCCATTTCCCTCAGCGGGGCGAACGGAACGACCCATGGAATTAACGTGGGCGCGACGAAGGAGGCCGACGAACCGTTCCATGGGGGGCAGTTCGGCGGAGCCTCCGTCTGGTGGAGCTGGACGGCCCCGACCTCGGCGGACGCCCAGTTCAACACTTTCGGCAGTCCATTCGACACCGTGCTGGCCATCTATGCCGGCGCGGGCGTCTCGAACCTGACGCCCGTGGCGGTCAATGACGACTACGCGGACAACGTCCTCCAAAGCCTTGTCACGTTCGCCGCCACGGCGGGGACCACTTATCGGATCGCCGTCGACGGTTTCGGGGGGCTGGCCGGCGCGATCGTGCTGAACTGGGGCTCGCCCGTCAATGATGCCTTCGCCGATGGGATTCCGCTCGATGGGGCGAGCGGAACGACGACCGGCTTCAACATCGGGGCGACAAAGGAGCCCGGCGAGCCCAATCACGCCGGGAACATGGGGGGAAAGACCGTCTGGTGGACCTGGACGGCCCCCGATTCCGGCTTGGCCATTTTCGACACGTTCGGCAGCCACTTCGACACGCTGCTGGCCGTCTACACAGGCTCCGACGTCTCCAATCTGATCCTCGTGGCCGACAATGACGATTTCGGCGTGTTCATCCAGAGTCGCGTTACCTTCATGGCGTCGGCAGGGACGAGTTACCGCATCGCGGTCGATGGCTTTTTCACCCTCGGGGGGGCGTTCGCCGGCCCCATCATTCTCAACTGGGGCCCGCCCGCCAATGACGCCTTCGCCAATGCCCTGGCCATCAGCGGGCCGACGGGGACGACCGCCGGCAACAACCTCAACGCCTCCAAAGAGCCGGGCGAACCGGACCACGCGGGCGACGCCGGGGGCGCCTCGGTCTGGTGGTCCTGGACGGCCCCGGCTTCGGGGTTCATGCCCATCAACACGTTCGGGAGCGAATTCAACACTCTCTTGGCCGTTTATACGGGTTCCGATGTCGCCGGCCTCACACCGGTCGCTGATAATGACCAGGCCGGCAGTTCGGACCAGAGTCAGGTCGTCATTTTCGCCGAGGCCGGGACGACCTACCGCATCGCGGTTGACGGAGCCTCGGGCGTCACCGGTTCGATCTGGCTGAATTGGGGACCGCCGCTCTCGCCGACGCCGACGCCTTCCCCCGTCGAGGATCGCCTCCTCGTCTGGGCCCGCCGAGCGGGAGGGGCCGACAGGGAGCAAGGCCGCGGCATCGCGGCGCTCCTTGACGGCGGCGCGGCGGTCACCGGCTTTTTCCGAGGGTCGGCCACGTTCGGCCCGGATGAGACCGCCGAGAGCATGCTCGCTTCGGCGGGGGGGACCGAAGATATCTTCCTTGCCCGTTACCGCGCCGACGGGGCGCTCGTCTGGGCCCGCCGCGGGGGGGGGACCTCTTTTGACAGGGGCCTCAGCGTCGCCTCGCTCGCCGACGGCAGCCTCCTCTTGACGGGCGATTTCACCGACGCGGCGACCTTCGGCCCCGGGGAATCCGGGGAGACGATGCTCACCGCCCCGATGGGGTCCGCGGATGTCTTCATCGCCCGCTATAACCCCGAGGATGGCGCGCTCACGTGGGTGCGTCAGGCGGGGGGCTCGGGTGACGATAGGGGCTTTGGCATCGCCGCGCGGCCCGACGGGGGCTCCTTTGTCACCGGGGTTTTCAGCCTCGCGGCCGTCTTCGGCCCGGGCGAGATCGGTCAGGTCACGCTTGACTCGGCGGGATCCTCGGACATTTTCATCGCTCGTTATGACCCCGACGGCGCGCTCGTCTGGGCGAGGCGCGCCGGCGGGTCGGGTTCCGACGGGGGAACAGGCGTCGTCGCGCTTCCCGACGGAGACGCCGTCGTCAACGGCGCATTTGAGGACCTCGCGACGTTCGGTCTCGGCGAGAGCGGCGAGACCACGCTGGCCTCGGACGGCCCTTCGGACATCTTCATCGCCCGCTATCGCGCCAACGGCACGCTCGCCTGGGCGCGCCGAGCCGGGGGCCGAGGCCAGGATTGGGGGGTGGCGGCGGCCGCCGTGGCCGACGGGGGCGCCGTGCTCACCGGAACTTTCGAGGCCACGGCCACGTTTGGCGCGGGCGAAAGGAGCCAGACCGTGTTCAGGGGGGAGACCGTCCCCCCCATTCTGGAGCCCGCGTTGGACATGTTCATCGCCCGCTATCGCCCCGACGGCACACTCGCCTGGGCGCGTCGGGCGGGGGGATTGGCGCCCGATGTTGGGTGGGGCATCGCGGCGCTCCCCGACGGCGGCGCCGTCGTGACGGGCCAATTTTATCTCTGGGCCACGTTCGGTCCGGGCGAGAGCGCTCAAACCATCCTCGCTTCAGCGGGGCTTTCGGACGTCTTTGTGGCCCGCTACAACTCCGATGGAACCCTCGCCTGGGCGCGCCAGGCAGGGGGGGCCTCCGATGATGCCGGGCTGGGCGTGGCCGCGCTTTCCTCCGGAGGGGCCATCGTCACGGGGGGATTCAAAGACCAAGCTACGTTTGGCCCCGGCGAGGGGAGCCAGACCCTGCTCACGTCGGCGGGCGACGCCGACATCTTCGTGGCTCGCTTCACCTCCCCGAACGCCATCCGCCGGTGGAAGCTTTACGACTGATCCTCGGCTCCCGAGGCCGAACCCGCCGGAGTTCGGGGCGCGCTGAGCCGGCGGCGGAGAGGGGAAGCTCGAGGACGATCAACACGCCCGCGCGGAGCAATTCCGATGCCGCAGAGACGGTCATCATGGTAAGCTCGCGGCCGGCCGATAAGGGGGATGGGGGAGGTGAACGGCCATGAGCGAGGACCTGAGCGGCCAGAGCCTGGGGTCGTTTCGAATCGAACGCCTGTTGGGGCGGGGCGGGATGGGGGCCGTCTATCTCGGCGTCGAGCCCGCGACGGGCCGCCGCGTGGCCTTGAAGGTCATGCTGCGGCAACTGGGCGAGAACCCGGAGTTCGCGATCCGCTTTGAGCGCGAGGCGCGGGTGGCCGGCCAAGTGGACCACGCCAACGTCGCCCGCGTCCTCGAAAGCGGGGCGGCCGCCGACGTCCGTTACCTCGCCATGGAATTCATCGACGGCGAGCCGCTCTCGCAGATGCTCAAGGGAAATCGGCCGCTCTCGCCGCGCCGGGCGCTTGATTACGCCTGCCAGGCCGCGCGGGGGCTCGAGGCGGCGCTTCGAACCGGCAGCATCCACCGGGACATCAAACCCGAAAACCTCATGCTCACGCGCGACGGAATCGTGAAAATCGTCGATTTCGGCCTCGCCAAGAACGAGTCGGTCGATTCCTTCAAGACCGCCACGGGCGTGATCATGGGGACGCCGCATTATATCAGTCCCGAGCAGGCGCTCGGTCGCGCCGTCGATCATCGGACGGACATTTACTCGCTCGGCGCGAGCCTCTATCACATGCTCGCGGGGCGACCCCCCTTCACGGCGGAGACCGCGTTTGAAATCGTTCAAAAGCACATCAAGGACGAACCCAAGGCCATTACGGCCTGGAACGCGGACGTCCCGGAGCATGTATGTCAGATTGCCTACCGGATGATGAAGAAACATCCGGACGAACGGTATCAGACCTATGGTCACCTGATCAGCACGCTCGAGGACGCGATCGCCGGCCGCTCCGCCCCCAAATTCACCATGGACGTCGTCGGCTCCGACGCCGAGGCTCAAGCATCCCCCGGCTGGCTGACGCCCCGGATGAAACTCATCATGGGCGGGACCGCGGTGGCCCTCATTCTTCTCGGGCTGACGCTCAAGGCGCTCTTCGCCCCGGCCCCGCTCAAGGAAGGCCAGACCGAGTTCCGCGGCATCGATCAGGAGGCGATCGGTGTCTTCGGCAATCAGACGCGCGAAACCCTCCGAGACGAAACCCTTCCCGCCCTCGACCAGATCGGCCGTGAAATCCGCGAGCTCGACAGAGAAGAACGCGAGTTTTCCTCCCCCTCCCGCCGCCGTCGGGACTAACCCCCGCCGGCCGGAAACTTCCTCAGGCGCCCCCCTCGGGTCGGATCGATTCTCCGCCAATTGTGTGTCTTCGGGGTTCGATTCCGTTCTTCAAACGTGAATCGACTCGGGAGACGGCGAGCGGGCGGCGCGCCGGGCCCGAGTAACTTTAGAGCGTCACAAGGGAGATTTGGGGGATTCTTGCCGCCGAACCCCGGGCAGGGTCAACACAAAATCGGCTCCGTAGGCCAGGGAGGGAGTCATCGCGCCGGGGCGGAAGTCACCTTTCAGAACCCGGGCGACGATGGCGAGCGAGGCCTCGGCGGTGAAGGTGTATCCTTCCGGCGTCCGGAGGCGCAGCTCGGCGCGGCCGCCGGCGTCGTCCGTCACCTCTCCCCAAAGCAACATTTCGTCGGCGGCCCGTTCCTCCGGCGTCGGGCCCGCGACCCGTCGGGCGATCTGCCGCTTGAGGAACCACTGGGCCGGCGCCAGACCCGCGAGCCATCGGGCCAACATCGACTGCTGGAGTTGGCGAATCCTCGCGGCGTCGGCCCCCATATAGACTTCGATGTTGGGAATGCCGGTCGAGTAGTACGCCGTCGAGACATCCCCCCACGGGATCGCGACGGCCGTCTCCGGCTCCGATTCAAAGACGACGGTGATCACACGATGACCGGGGGGGACGCTCACGATCCGCCCGTCGCGCCGGACGCGTCCGCCCCGGGGGACGCCCTCGATCATCGTCTTGGCCGTTCCCGGGCTCAGCCGCCCGAAGCGGCTTTTGAAAGCCAGGCGGAGCGAGGTCGCGGTCGGCAGCTCGCGCTTGAGCATCGCCGCCAGGCAATCCGACGGGACGACGTCGAAGCCCGCCCCCGGCAGCGCGAGGATGCCGGCCGCCCGCCAATCGGCCGCGCGGGCGTGGACGTATTCGAAGACATCGATTTCGCCGGTGATGTCGAGATAGTGCGTCCCGGCTTCGGCGCAGGCCTCGAGCATCGGCCAGGCGGTCGCCGAGAAGGGCCCCGCGCAGTGCAACACGAGGTCGAATTCCTTGAGATGCCCGACGAGGGCGGCGTGATCATCCAGGTCAAAGACGCGAGATTCCAGTCGAAGCGACCGGGCCACCGCCTCGACGGAGGTACGATTTCGCCCGCCGAGCGTCGGCCCCATCCCCTGAGCGCGCGCCCTCTCGGCCGTCAATCGGCCGGTGTAACCATTGGCGCCGTAAAGCAACCATCGGCCGCTTCTCCGCGCCATTATCGGCTCCTCGCGCCGACGGCGAAGCCTTGTCCGCGGCCTTCTCGCTTCATCGACCGCCTCGCGCGCGCCGGGAGGCTCCCCGGGACCGACGAGGCGATGCCGCGCCCTTGGCGGAATCCTGGACGGCGCCTCCCGCGGGCGCCCCGCTCATCAGGTGCTCGAGGATATAAAGTTCGAGCGCCTCGTAATCACGGGCGTCGATCAGTTCCTTTTCCAGTCGCCGGTCGAGCGTCCGCACTTTCTCCACCAGGCGAAGGAACACGGCCCGGCTGTTGGCCAGGTGCGCCGTCTGGCGCTCAGGCGTGGTCGTCCGCATGGCCTTGACGTCAAAGCCGACCATTTCGCCGCGGCGGCCGTAGCCCCCCTCCTCGAGCACGCGCACCTGATTGAAGGCCGCGCGCAGATTGGCGCTGCCGAAGGTCTTATCCTGATCGAATTTGAGTCCGTTCTGATCGTTCAGATGCACGCTCCAGAGCTTGCCGAAGCTGAGCGCAAAGGCCATCTCATCGGAGGGATCGAGGCCGGCGAGCAAGGCGTGAGCCGTCTCGATCAACCCGCCGACGCGCTCCGGATCGCGCGTCCGTCCGGCGAGCGCGAGGGCGTGCCCGATCGTCGGGATATAGGCCTGATCCATCGGCTCGTTGGGTTTGGGCTCGATGGCGATCCGGACCTGGGGGTCGTGAGCCAGCAGGGCATCGACGGCTTCGAGGAGGCGCTCGACGGCGGCGCGGGCGTCTTTGGCCTCGCGGACGTAAGTCCCTTCGCGCGCCAGCCAGAGAACAATCAAGTCACAGCCGATTTCGCGGGCGATGTCGATCGACCGCCGGCTGCGGTCGATCGCGTAGCGCCGATCGGCGGCCCGGTTCGACGTGAACGCCCCGTCGATGGTGCGGGGGCTCTCCCACAGCCTCGGAGCGCAGAACTCGGCGGCGAGCCCTTCGCCCTCGATCGCGCGCCGCAGCGCCCGGGCCTCGGTCCGGATCTGGCCGCCGCTCTTGCCGTCGATCTCCGGGACGACGTCGTCGTCGTGAAATTGAACCCCGTCGAAGCCGAGCCGTTTGTAACAGCGCAATTTCTCGGCCAACGGGATCGGCCGCCGGACCGGCGGCCCGAACGGGTCGGCCCCTTCGCTCAGGTTCCAGGGGCCGAAGCTGAAGCGATAGGCAGTCGCCATGGGGCCCGGTCGCCTGTGCCTCACGAAGTTGAGAAGCCTCGCCAAGCGCCCGCCATGGTAGCCATCGGCGACCGGCCTTGCCAGGGCCAATGACCCGACCCGCGCCACGGCTGGACACCTTGGCGCCGGACGTGTTTAATCCGCCTCCGTGGATGCTTGCGTCGGGTTCGTCTTCGGGTTTGTCTATCTGGGCATGATGCTCGGCGGCTTCCGGGGCCTGGCCCTGGACCGAACGGGCGTGGCCTTGCTGGGGGCGATCGCGCTCCTGGCCTCCGGGCGAGTCACGCCCGATGAAGCCTGGCGCGCCGTCGACGTCCCGACGATTTCGCTCCTGTTCGGCCTCATGGTTCTCTCGGCGCAGTTCCGGCTCGGAGGCTTCTACGCGGCGCTGACGCGGAAGCTCACCACCCGGGGAACCTCCCCGGCGATTTTCCTCGGCGAAGTCATCGCCGCCGCCGGGTTGCTCTCGGCCCTGCTGGCCAACGACATCGTCTGTCTGGCGATGGCGCCCATTCTTGTGGAAGTCTGCGCGCAACGGCGGCTCCGGCCGCTTCCCTTCCTCGTCGGGCTGGCCTGCGCCTCCAACGTCGGCTCGGCGGCCACGCTCATCGGCAATCCGCAGAACATGCTCGTCGGCCAGGTCCTCGGCCTCTCCTTCAATCTCTACCTGCTTCAAGCCGGGCCGCCGGCGGTCCTCGGCCTGGGAGCGACGTGGGCCCTCCTCTGCGCCCTTCAGCGCGGCCGGTGGACGGAGAGCCGGCCCATCCCCGTCGTGGAGGCGCCGCCGTTTAACCGATGGCAAACGACGAAGGGGCTGATCGTGCTCGGCGCGCTGGTCGCGGCCTTCCTGGCGACCTCATGGCCGCGGGACGTGGTGGCGCTGGCCGCGGCGGGCGTGCTCCTGCTGAGCCGGCGCGTCGCCTCCCGTACATTTCTGTCGCTCGTGGATTGGCAATTGCTCGTTCTCTTCATCGGCCTCTTCGTGGTCAATCACGGGCTGGAGGCGACGGGGGGGCTCACGTCGGCGATCGAGGCGGCCCGCGGCCTCGGGATCGATCCGGCCTCGCCGGGCTGGCTCTTCGCCGCCACGGCGATCCTCTCCAACCTCGTTTCGAACGTTCCGGCGACGATGCTTCTGCTCCCCACCGTCTCCCATCCGTTGTCCGGCCCGATCCTGTGCCTGGCGAGCACGCTCGCGGGAAACCTGATCATTGTCGGTTCGATCGCCAATATCATCGTGGTCGATCAGGCGGCGCGGTGCGGCCTGACGATCGGCTGGCGCGACCATTTTCGGCTGGGCGCCCCGGTGACGCTGGCGACCTTAGCCCTGGCCGCGCTTTGGTTGTGGTGGATCGCCTGATCCGAACCGGAGTCCCCTGGCGTTGGCCCCCCCCGCTGGACCCATCCCGGCCGGCACGTTCAAACTCGCCGTTCTGAACGCGCTCTGTTTTGTTTCCTTCGCCATCATCACGCCGGTTCTCGATCCGCTTATCCGCCAGCGGTTCGGCCTCGGCAATCAAGCCACGGGGCTTTTCATGGCCATCCACGGAGCGGCCGCGCTCGCCTTTGGGCTGGTGGCCGGCATCATCTCGGACAAGCTCGGCCGCCGGACGCCGTTGATTGTCCTGGGTCTCCTCGGCAGCGGCCTCACGACGGCGCTCATCCCCCAGATCCCCTCTTTCCGCGTCCTGCTCGTCGTCCGTTTCCTTGACGGCATGTTCGGAGCCCTGTCGCTGGGGCTCATTCTCACTCGCGCGCTCGATCTGGCCGGGCCGGCCAATCGCAACCGGACGATGGGCGTCATGTCGATCGCGATCGCTGCCGGCTTCCTGACCGCCCCCATCCTGACCGGTCTGATCGGCCCCCGCAGCTTGAAGCTGCTCTTCGGGCTGGTCGGCGCGGCGCTCATGGCCGGCGGGTTCTGGATGATGAGCGACCTTCAGCGCCCGGAGCATATCCGCCCCATCAGCGGCGGTCCCCGCGCGATCGCGCGCGCCCTCTATGGCCGGCCTCGCCTGGCGCTTCCGGTCGCCTTCGCCTTCGCCGATAAATTTACCTTCGGCACGCTCGCGCACCTGACCTCGCTCGCCGTCAAGGACCTTTACGGCCGAGGCGCCGTTGCCAGCTCCGTGGCGGTTTTCGTCTTCTGGGTCGTTTTTTCCTCGACGAGCGTCCCCGGCAGTCGTCTGGCCGATCGGTTCGGCTCCGTCCCGACCCTGATCGTCGGCGGCGCGCTCTATGGGGCGGCGCTGGCGGGCCTCGGTTGGGTCGGCTTTGGCGGCTTTCTGGCCATGATGGCGCTCGCCGGCGGGTTCTGCGCGATCCAATACGTTCCCAGCGTGAGCCTCGTGGGGGAGATCGCCGATCCTTCCGAGCGCGGCATCAGCATGGGGGTCTGGAACATGGCCGGTTCGCTCGGCGTCGTGGCCGGGATGATCGTCTCGGCCCGCCTGAGCGCGTCCGGTTACGCCCTGGCCTACGGCGTCGCCGGCGGGTTGATGATCCTGGCGGCCGCCGGGGCCGCCGCGGCGCTTCCCCTCTGGCGCCTCGGAGTCCGTTCAGCGGCCCGGTGAGCGAACCGGCGGGGTTGACCTTTTGCCGGCTCTTTGGCGACGGACAGCGGCGGCTCCTTAGCAGAGAGGCCTCGGATCAAGCCCTTTCAAGCGATCGCGCTTCGTCGGCAAGAGGTCCCGCGGCGCAACGCTCTGAAGAAACCTACACAAGGAGGTTCAGACGGGTTTCAGCCCTGGCTGGCGAGGGCGTCGGCAGCGGACTCAGCGCGATCGCCGGCGGCGTGGACCTCGGCGCGGACGGGCGCGGCCCGGCCGAAATCGACCGTGACCTCGCGCGCCCCGAAACCGCGCGCCAGCGTCTTGAGCGTCTGCCGGGCCGAGCTTTCCACCTCGGCCCGCATCTTACCCGTCAGGTCCTGAGCCATGCGTTGGGCCTGAAGCCGCGCTTCCTCCTTCAGGCGGTTCTTCGTCTGCTCATCGACCCCGCTGCCGAAGGCCGCGCTCAGAAAACCCGGCAGCAGCCAGTCCAACAGCCGGGATTGCTGTTCGTCGTAGAAGCTCACGTCCCGGATATAGATGTCGTAGAGGCACGGCGGCATCCGTAAGAGATAACGCGCGTCCCCCTGGGGCACGATCTCGAACTCCGGCTTGCGCAGGTCGTACCGGAAGTTGATCTCGAACTCGAAGATCATCGCCATCTTCTTCTCCGAGATCAGCCAGCGGAGAAACTTCTTGCCCGTCTCGCCGAACCAGTGCTCCGCCGCCGTCACGATCTCCTTCGTCACCACTTTGAAGACGACCAGGTCCCCGACCGATCGGAGCTCTTCGATCGACGAATGGACCTGAACGGCCGGAGCGGCCGAGCCCCCCTTGCCGCGACGGAACGCCCAGAGGAGCCCCACGGCGAGACCCGCCCCCACCCCGACGCCGATGATGAGCCCTTCCAGCACGGCGGCCTTCCCCGGAAGGCGGCGGCCTCAGCGGCCGGTGAAGGCCGGGGCGCGCTTCTCCACGAAGTGCGCCACGCCTTCCTTGAAGTCATCGCAGGCGAGGCTTTGCATCATTTCCACGTCGGCCACGTCGATGGCCTCGGCCAGCGTCTCGAACAGGGCGTTATAGACCTGACGTTTCATGACGCGCAGGGACCGGGGGGAAACCATCGTCGCCAGCTCGCGCGCGTAGTCCCGCGTGGCCTCCATCAGGCCTTCGTGCGGCAGGAGGCGATTGACGAGCCCCATGCGCAGAGCCTCGGCGGCGTCGATCTTGCGGGCCGAGAACAGGAGATCGAGCGCGTTGGCGACGCCCACGAGCCGCGGGAGCATCCAACTGATCCCATGTTCGGCGATGAGCCCCCGGCGGGCGAAGGCCGTCGTGAAGACGGCCTTCTCCGAGGCGAACCGCAGGTCGCAATACATCGTCAGCACGAACCCGAGCCCCGCCGCCGGCCCGTTGATCGCCGCCAGGATGGGTTTGCCGATCGTCGGGAAGTACGTGTATTTCTTGCGGAAGTCCTCGCGCCCGTCCTCGGCGACCGGCTCCGGCCGTGGCGCGCCGTCGCCGCGCACGCCCCCCTGGCGCGAAATCTCGCTCAGGTGCTCCATGTCGGCCCCGGCGCAGAAGCCGCGCCCCGCCCCGGTCAGGATGATGACGCGGACCTCGGGATCCGCGGCGGCGGCGGCCAGCGCGTCGCGGACCTCCCGCTCCATGTCCGAGGTCCAGGCGTTGAGTCGTTCCGGGCGATTGAGCGTCAGCGTCCCGACCCGCTCCGATACCTCATACAGAATCGTCTGATAGGCCATGATTCACCTCCGGGGGGCGCGGGCCGCCGGACCGGGCCGGCTCCGAACCGCAGGCGCCTCACGGGCGTCGCCCGGGCGAGGTCGGATGTGGGCCGCGCGGCGTTCATGATGGCGGGGGCTCGGCGGCGCGTCAAGGTCGCGCCCCGGGGCGGCCAAAAGTGCTGGCCCCGCCTGGACGGCGTCGGCACAATGCAGTCACATGAAGGACCTGAGCGTCGTCATCCCGGCCTTTAACGAGGGAGAGCGTCTCCCGCCGACGCTGGAGAAGGTCCGCGCCTATCTGAACGCGGGGGGCTGGCGCTCGGAGCTGATCGTCTCCGACGACGGCTCGACCGACGGTTCCCCCGAACGCCTGCCGCCCCGATTTCCCAACGTGACGTTCCTCCGCGCCCCGCGCAATCAGGGCAAGGGCGCCGCCGTCCGCCGAGGGGTCCTGCGCGCCCAGGGCGACTTAATCCTCTTCTCCGACGCCGATCTCTCGACGCCGATCGAGGAGCTGGAGGCCCTCCGCCGGGCCATCGTGGTCGACGGTTGCGACATCGCCATCGCCTCGCGCGGGCTGGCCGAGTCCCGCCTGGACGTGCGACAACCGTGGTGGCGCGAGCTGGCCGGGCGGACGTTCAACCGATTGGTGCGTCCGCTGTCGGGGCTCCCGTTTCGGGACACGCAGTGCGGCTTCAAGCTCTTCCGGCGCGAGGCCGCCCATCGGCTCTTCAGCCTGGCGCGCTGCGACGGTTGGGCCTTCGACGTCGAGGTCCTGATGCTGGCGGCGCAGCTCGGCTATTCGGTGGCCGAGGTGCCCGTCCGCTGGATCAACGCCGAGGGCTCCAAGGTCCGCCTGTTTGTGGATGGCCCGCGGATGTTGCGCGATATTCTGCGGTTCCGCTGGTGGCGCCTCCGGGGCCTTTACCGGCGGCCTGCGGCCGAACCCGCCGCCACGGTGAGTAGCTCCGAGGGGGGCGGCGCCTGAGGGATGACTCAACCCCGCCGGCCCTTCAAACGATCAGCATCGCGTCCCCGTAACTGTAAAACCGATAGCGTTCGGCGACGGCCTCGGCGTAGGCCCGCAGCATGACCTCCCGCCCGGCGAAGGCGCTCACGAGCATCAGGAGCGTCGAACGCGGCAGATGAAAGTTAGTGACGAGGCCCTGAATCACGCGAAATCGAAACCCCGGCAGGATCATCAGGTCGGCCCACCCGGCGCACGGGACGACGCCGCCGTGGCGCAGCCCGCACGTTTCGAGCGTCCTGACGACGGTTGTCCCGACGGCGATCACCCGCCGGGCCGGGTCCGCGGCCGCCGCCGCGATCGCGCGCGCCGTCTCCGGCGCGATCTCAAACCATTCGGGCTTCAGGCGGTGCCGCGCCGGGTCCTCGGTCCGCACCGGCGCGAACGTGCCGGGGCCGACGTGGAGCGTCAGGCGCTTGATCTCGACCCCCTGGCCTTCCAGCGCCGCCAACAGGGCCTCGGTGAAATGGAGACCGGCCGTGGGGGCCGCCACCGAGCCCTCCACGCGGGCGTAAACCGTTTGATACCGCTCGCGGTCCAATCCCAGAAGTCTGCCCGACCCCTGCGCCGGCTCAGCCCGCAAGGCGCCGACCGCCGCCGAGGCACGCCGCCGCCGGGCGGCTTCGATGTAAGGGGGGAGCGGCGGGCGACCGTAACGCTCCAGAAAAACGTTGTCGGGGAGGGGCGTCTCCAGGCGGACGATCCGCTCGCCGCCGGGCTCGACGGCCTCAATGTGAACCTCGCCCGCCGGTTGCCCGTCGGAGCCCTCGATCCGAACGCGAGCCCCGGCCTGGAGGCGCCGACCGGGCCGGGCGAGCGCCCGCCAGCGACCGGGGCCGATCCGCTCGACCAGGAGCATCTCGACGGGCGTCGCGCCCGGTTCGCGGCGACCCGTGAGCCGCGCTGGGATCACCCGGCTCTCGTTGACTACGAGGCAATCGCCGGGTCGGAGCAGCTCCGGCAGATCGCTGAAGCGTCGGTGCTCGATCCGGCCGGTCCCCCGGTCGAGCGTCATCAGCCGGGAGGCGTCGCGCGGCTCGGCCGGAACGGTCGCGATCAATTCTTCGGGCAAGGGATAGTCGAAGTCGCTCGTGCGCATGCCGGTGGTAACCGAAGGCCAAGGGCTGCTCGGCCCGTGCCCCCTCGCCTCGCGGTCTCCATCTTCGGGCAGGAGCCAGGGCGACCGGAAGGGCCGCGAGAAGCTCGCCGCTCATGACGGGCCGACTCTACGATCGCATCTACGCCGTTGTGCGGCGGATTCCACCCGGCCGCGTGGCCACCTATGGGCAAGTCGCGGCCCTGGCGGGGCTGGCCGGTCAGGCGCGGCTGGTCGGCTATGCGCTCCATCGGTGCGGCCAGCGAAGCCTCCCCTGGCAACGGGTCGTCAATGCCCGCGGCCTGATCTCACCCCGTTCGGACGCTCCCGGCGCCGAAGAACTCCAACGGGCCATGCTGGTGAAGGAAGGCGTTCGGTTCTCCGGCGCGGGCCGGATCGATCTCGAACAGTTCCGGTGGGAGGCCCGGCCAGGCGAGGTTGATCGCCGTCGCGTCCGGAGGCGACGCTGCCGATGATTGACCATGCGGACCGGCCTCTTTTCTACCCGCGAACGGACCGTTGGCTCTGGCGAGGGTTGCTCGTTCTGGCCGCCGGGCTGCGTCTGGCGCTCATCGAGCGGCACGGGCTCTGGAACAATGAGTTCATCACCTCTGGCGTCCTGCGGCATCCGCTCGCCGAGATTCCCGGCGAACGGCTGGCCGTCAATCACCTGCCCCTTTATTTTGTTCTCCTCAAGCTTTGGACGGGATGGGCCGGAACCGAAGAATGGGCCTTGAGGGCGCCTTCGGCGAGCATTGAGGCCGCCACCCTCTTTTGCGGTCCCATCTTTCGACTGACGGCGCTATCATCACCTCCTTGCCGGGCGGGGCTTGAACTCCCGCGCTGGGCGGAGGGACGCGATGCCCATTGATTTCGAAGCCTTTCCCCTGCGCGAATTCCAACGCTCGCGCCGACTCCAGTGGTTCCCCGAGGAAATCGATTTCCGCCAGGACCGGATCGATTGGGCGGGGCTGGCGGCAGCCGAACAGGAGCTGCTCCTGCGGCAGATCGTCGGCTTCCTTATCGGCGAGCGCGCCGTCACGCATGATTTGGCCCCGTTGCAGCAAGCGCTCCGACAAGAGCGGGGCCGGATGGAGGAAGAGATTTACCTGACGGCGCAGATGTTCGAGGAGGCCGTCCACGTCCAGTTCTTCCAGCGCTGGATCAACGAGACGCTCCCGGGCCGCCTGGGCCGAGACATCCCTTACCCCCGCCTGGAGGGCTTTATCTTCTCCGAGACGCTCCGATCGGCGATGAACGCCCTCCTCACGGATCGCTCGCCCCGGGCGCAGATGCGGGCCGTCGCCGTCTATCATATCCTCGTCGAGGGCGTGCTGGCTGAAACCGGCTATCAGTTCTTCTACGACGTTTTCGACCGGCGGCCGATCCTTCCCGGCCTTGAGCGCGGCATACGTTCCATCCAGCGGGATGAAGCGCGCCACATTGCCTTCGGGACCTACCTCCTGCAACGCCTCGTCGCCGAGCATCCGGCTCTGGCCGACCCGTTCGAAGCCACGATGGAAGAGCTGACCCCTCAGGCCCACGACGCCATGACCCGGCTCTTCGAGGGCCTCGGGCCCGCCATCCCCTTCGGGCTCGATCCGGACCGCTACCAGCGCCTCGTCGCTGAGTTCCACCGTTCGCGCGTTGATGCCGTCCGCCGCGGCAAGCTGCTCGAATCTCCCGCCACGACGTGAATCCGGACGCGCCCCCCTCCGACGCTGGGGCCACGGCCCGCCTCGATCCGAATCCTCATGGCCGCGAGCCCGTCCGGCGCGTCACCCCCGACGGCTGGGCCGATTTTCTGCTCGGTCTGGGGATGATCGGCCTGGGGGGATGGATTCTCGCGCGCAATCCCGCCCGTCCCAATCTTCCCCCGGCGGGTTTCGAGCTGTTTCGCGCCGCGAATGAAACCGGCTGGGCGCTTGTCGTCTGCGGCGTGGCCGCCCTCGCCGCGCGCGCCCTGGATCATCTGGCCCGCGAGGCCCGGTCAATGGCGCCGACCCGGCCCCGGGGGACGAGCCGCACGGAAGCTCCCCTCACGCTGGCCGTCCCGCTCACGATGGCGGCTTATTTTCTCCTCTCCCGGATCGTGGCCACGAAGACGGCCCTCATCGGCGGCGAGCGCTATTTCTGGCTGGACGACGACGCCATGATCTCCCTGCGCTACGCCCTCAACCTGGCCGCCGGCCATGGGCTCGTCTGGAACGCGGGCGAGCCGCCCGTCGAAGGCTATACGAACTTCCTCTGGACGCTCCTCCTGGCTGCGCCCCACGCCCTGGGGGTTCCCCTGCGCTTGACGTCGGCGGCGCCGCTGGCGGGCAACGCCCTGCTTCTGGCCCTCATTCTCTGGCGGATCGAGCGTTTGGGAGCGCGTTGGGGCTTGAGGCCGGGTGTGCGTTGGGTGGCGCTTCTGCTCGTGGCCGGGAACCGCTGGACGATCTTCTGGGCCGCCGGCGGCTCCGAAATGCTGCTCCTCGCCTTGATGACGCTCCTGATCGCCGAGGCGATGACGCTCGCTCGCCGGCATAAGCCGCTGGGCGTCGGCTTCGGCATCCTCCTCGGAAGCCTCGAATGGGTCCGCGCCGACGGGCTGATCCTGACGCTGGCGTTTCTGCCGGGGTTATTGACGCTCAAACGGACCGGTCGGGCGCGGAGGAGCCTGTTCGTCGCGGCGGCGCTGGTTCTGGGGGGGCATTTTCTAGGTCGCTACGCCTACTACGGGGCCTGGCTGCCGAACACTTACACGCTAAAAGTTGTCGACTTCCCCATGAAGGTGGCCCACGGCGTCGCTTACGCCCGATTCCTCTTCTGGTTCTGGGGTGGGATCATGGCCCTCCACCTCGTCTCGATGCGGGTTCATCGGCATCCGATGATCGGCTGGGTTGGGCTGGTGGTTTGGGCCCGCGTGGCCTACGTGGCGCTCGTGGGGGGGGATGAACTGCCGGAGATGCGGTTTCTCGTGCCGGTCGTCCCGCTGGCGGCCCTGGGGGCGATGGCGGCAGCGGATCAGATTTTCATTGGCCGGACGAGCGGCCCGCGGCGCGGGTTCCGCAGCGCGATCGGCCTGCCCGGCGCCTATGGCTGGGTAATGCTGGCGGTGGCCGTCGGGGCGGCCGAGTCCTTGTGTCTGCCGCCGGTGATCGCGGCGCTCGGCCAGACCCGCGGCCGCGAAGAGCGGCGCAACGTCGAGATCGGACTGCTGATCAAGCGCAACACGGCGCCGC
The DNA here is from genome assembly GCA_964463045.1 of uncultured Candidatus Sumerlaeota bacterium. Lineage (GTDB taxonomy): Bacteria > Sumerlaeota > Sumerlaeia > MVZB01 > JAJFLK01 > CAYXAU01. Next base: position 228,157 of record CAYXAU010000005.1, read on the forward strand.
AGGCCACCGTGGCTCATTTCTGGGCGGGCGCCGCCCCCTACTTTTCCGAACGACCGGCTCAGGACATGCTGGGCAAGAGCGATCGACGGATCGCCCGGCTGCCGGGTCGGCACGACCAATGGAAACCGGGGCACGTCAAATATGACACGGCTTATTCGATGAGCTTGCGCCCCGACGTGCTGGTCAGCGCCCTGCCGCAATCCCATCTGGACCCGGCCCGCCGCGCCGCCGACGGCATGCGCCCGCATTATCCCGCCCTTTACGATCTCTACGACCATCCCACGTTTCAGAAGGACTACGCCGCGGGCCTCGTCCCGCTCCCCCTCAGCGCCGACTACCACGCCCTCTTCGTGCGTCGGGGCTCGGCTTTGGCTCGCCCGCCGGAGGCCTGGGTCGGCCTTGCGCCGAAGCCGCCGGCGGCCCCCTAGAAGGGCTCGGAACGATCAGGGGTGAAGGGAGAGGGGGCTGGAGGCAGCGCCATCGATCACTCGGCGATCTCCCCCTCCGCCCAGGTCACGACGGCTTCGGCCTGACGGACCGCTTCGCGGTATTCCTCTTCGGAGACCGGTTCGTCGAAGCTGGGGTATCGCGTTTCCCAGGCGAATCGCGTCAGATCGACGGCTTGCCAGACGGGATCGGGGACGCGCCCTCCCCGCTGAGCAAGCCCCTGGAGAAGAAATCGGATATTGTGTGTGTAGGCGAATCCCTTTCGGTTCGCCTTGTAAACGGCCTTGATGGCCTTCTCAGCGGCCGGCTGGGCATGGAAGCAAAGACTCTCGAAGATGGCGCCTTGCGGGAGCGGGGCGCGGGCCATCGCCGGATCGCTCTTCGCCGAGGCGAGCCATGCGGCTGTCGTGCCGGGAATGTCGCCTTCATGGGGCATGGTAGATGTCTCTGCCCTCGCGCAGCGCCGGATGAATCACGAGAGAATCGTCATCGCCAAACCGCCGGACGTCGCCTTCCGTCACGACAATCAGGTCGGTCGGCGCACCCAAGCCCGCCAGCGTCCGTTCAACGCGACGCGCCATCTCGCGCCGAAGGACGCCGTCCTGCACGATCACCAGCACGTCCAGATCGCTATCGGGCCCCATCGACTCTCGCGCCGCGGACCCGAAGAGCACGATCCGCTTGGGGCGGGCCGTCTCGACGATGCGGCGCACCAGCTCGGCCAGGAGCCCTTCGTCCGGCTTCGGCGAGTCGGGGCGATCCTCTGCCCCCGTCCTGGTTTTTTCCTCCAGGCGTCCATCGCTTCGAGCCCTCAGCCCTACGGCATCGACCGCCGAAGGTCGCCTTTCAAGATTCTGGCCGTTGGACCGGACGGGGACAACCGTTAGTCCGAATCAAACCCGCGTGGCCTCGACAAGCGCGACCTTGAGCAGCCACCCTTGACCCGTCGGCGAAAGCCGAGCCAGTTGCGGGTTCTCCAACACCCTCGGGTTGACCTCCAGCACCCGGAGGTCCCGCGGGGCCCGAAGGTCGTGCGTCCGCCGGGCGGTCGTGAGGAAGCCGAAACTCTCTCCGGCCCGGACGGTCGCTCCCGGTGTGGCGAGGTCAAGATGAACCCATCGCTCCTCGGCCGCCTCGATCCATTCCGGATCGAAGCCCAGCCGGGCCCCGCCTTCCTCGGGCAGAATCCAGAACGAAGCCGGCGTCATCCTTTAGGGGTAAGATGCAAGCGTGATCGGCGAAGCCCGCCGATGGCGGCCCCCGGGCCGCTGATCCATTGAAGCAGCCGACGCCGCGTCCGGCAATGGTCCGCCGTCGAGGCCAACCCTCCCCACGACCGGCCTGGGCTCCGCAGGGGCCCTCGCTCCTGGCCACGCTCTACCTCCTCCTTTTCCTCCACGGTTTCACCTTTACCGAGGCCGTCTTTGAGGGGCGACCGGCGGGTTACCTCTGGCTCAGCGGCCTGGGGCTGGCGCTGGCGGGGGCGGCCACGGCCGCCGGCCTGCTCCGCCCGCTCATCATCGACACCATCGCCACGTTCGGCCCCCTCGGGCGATTGATCATCCGGCTTCTTCCCCTGGCGGGTTTCCTCCCCACGGCCCTCATCGATGGGCTCTCGGCCCGGCACGAGGGTTTCGCCTTTGCCCTGCCGCTCTTGCTTCTCCTGGCCGTGGACGCCCGACAGGTCCGTCTCTATCTGGCCGCCTCCATCCTCGGCTTCTGGTTCGTCTGCGGCCGCCCCGAGGGACTTCATCCGGGCCGGTTCGCTCTCTTCGGCCTGACCACGCTCACGAGCCTCACCCTCACGCATTGGGCCTTCATGGGCGAACCGTTCGGGTTGCGAGGATGGTGGGCGCTCCGTCGCGTCCTGGCGACCGCGCTTACCTATGCCCTCCCGGCGGGGCTTCTCGCCGGCGGGATGTATCTGGCATGGCCGGAGAGGCGGCCGTCGGCGGCGTCGGCCGAGCCGCTCCCGACGGGCGCCGTCGGCTTGCCCGCGCGCCGCCTATCGCGGGGCGAGATCGATCAAATCTCGGAGAGCATCGGCCGCCTGACGCTGTTTCTGTTATTGATGTTGGCCAGCCTCGTTTTCATCACGCTTCTCCGGCGGTGGCTCGGTCGAAAGGGACGCGCCGTGGCCGTGCCGGTCCTGCGCGGGGCCGACCTCAGCGAAGTCGAACCGGCCCGGACTCAGCCCGCGCCGCCTCGACCCAAGCTGGCGGGCAACCGGGGCAAAATCGTCCATCTCTGGTGGAAGTGGGTCCGTGCGTCCGAAGCCCACGGCTCCCCTCCCTGGCAACCGCCAGAGACCGCGGCCGATTGGGCGCGGCGTCTTGGACCGATCGGCGCGGGGCTGACTCAATGGGACGAGATGACCCAATTGGTCGAAGAGGCTCATTACGGCCCGGTCGAGCCCTCGGCGGCTGACGTGGCCCGAATGGCTCGACTCGTTGACGACGAACTCGACCGTCTGAATCAGGGTTGAGGCGGAGCCGGAGCTTCGGCGGGCCCCTCGCCCAGCTCCTGAAGCTCGGCCCGGAGCCGGGCGATCTCCTGATTCCGGCGGGCCGTCCACTCCTGAGACCGGGCGTTCTCCCCCTCCAGCCGCCGGATGCGTTCCTGGAGCAGGAGACGGCGCTCGGCCGGATCGGTCGGCTCCCCCCCTGTTTCCGACGCCGAGCCCGATCCGCGGGAGCCCCCTGCCGAGCCGGAGGCCCCCTCGCGCCCGGGAGAGCCCCGCCGGCCGGGTCCAGGGGCGAACAACAGGCCGGCCCCGAGTTCCTGGCCCAGGACGGCCATGATCAACCCCGGCGGCCCTTCCTGACCGGTGGCCTCGAAACCGGTGAGCCACAGGGCGATCCGTCCGCGCTCGTATTGGGCGGCGGTTGGATTATCCTTGGCGTCCTTAAGCGCCTCTTGCCGCGTGCGAAGAAGGGCAGGGAGCCTTTCCCGGCCCCCATGGCCCCAGCGGGCGATCTTCCAGGCCCGTTCCTGCACGTCGCGGCTCTGGCCGATCAGCCCGTCGTATTGGGCGAAAATCTCGCTCATCTGGCGACGGGCCCGGATAGCCAGGGGAGAGAAATCAGTGGGTTCCAGCGGCCGCCGTCGCCCGCGCAGCCTGAGCAGTTGTTCGAACAGATCGCGCTGTTTCTGCGTAATGACCACGTATTCCTCGGCAAGCTGAAGCAATTGATGGTCGGCCTGGCGCCAATCGCTGAGCGTCTCCCCGGCCGGGCCGTTTCCGGCAGGGGCGTCGGCCGGCTGAGCCGGAGCCGGCCCCGGGCCGAGCGCCGCCAGCCCGCAGAGCGTCACGAGCCCGCCGGCCGCCCAGGGGCTCACTCGACCGCGCCGACGGCGGGCAAGGGCGAGATCGGACGGTTGCCAACGTCGGTTCATGAGGCTATCCCCCTCGTCTCCGTGGATGGGGCTTCGGCGCGACCGTTGGCCTCGGCGTCGGAGCTTTCGGTCGCCGGCGGCCGCAGTTTGCGCGGCAGGCCGTACTTATCGATCCGGTAGCCCAGCGTCCGACGCGTGATGCCGAGTTTCCGGGCGGCTTTGGTGTGATTGAAACCCGTGGCCTCCAGGGCTTCCCAGAGGGCGCGCTTCTCGATCTCCTCCAACGTCAGGCTGCGCAAATCGGGCCGCGGGAGGCCGGCGCCGTCGCCCGCGGCCAAGCGCGCGTTCTGGACGACGAGCGGCAGGTCCTCAACCTGGATTTCTTCCCCCTCGCTCATGACGATGGCGTGCTCGATGGCGTTCTCCAGCTCCCGGATGTTCCCCGGCCAGCCGTAGGTCATCAACCGATCGTAGGCCGCCGACGAAATCCGTTTGGGGGCCGCGCCGGACCGGCGCTGCCGCATGAGCGCGTGGTCGATGAGGGCCGGGATGTCCTCGGGGCGTTCCCGGAGCGGCGGGATGACGATCGGCACGACGTTGAGTCGGTAGAAGAGGTCCGATCGGAACTGCTTGGTTTCGATCAATTCCTCCAGCGATCGATTGGTCGAGGCGATCAGCCGGATGTCGACCTTGCATGTCGTAGGGTCCCCCACGCGCTGGAACTCCCCGAACTGAAGGACGCGCAGGAGCTTGACTTGCAGCGCCTGGGAGACTTCGCCGATTTCATCCAGGAGGATCGTCCCCCCGTCGGCGACCTGGAAGAGCCCCTTGCGCGACTCCACGGCCCCGGTGAACGCCCCGCGCACGTGGCCGAACAGCTCGCTCTCCAGGAGCGTCTCCGGCAGGGCCCCGCAATTGACCTTGACGAACGGCTGATCCGCCCGCCGGCTGCAGGCGTGGATGTAAGAGGCCAGGACTTCCTTGCCCGTCCCGCTCTCCCCCCGCAACAGCACCGAAACGTCGCTGGCGGCCACCTTGTGGGCTCGCCGTAAGGCCTCCTGCATGGCCGGGCTGGCGGCGATGACGTTGTCGGGGTGGATCGGCGCCGCAAGCGTCCGACGCAGCTCCCGGTTCTCGCGCTTGAGGGCTCGCGTCTCGGCCAATCGCGCCACGAGCATGATCAGCTCTTCGTTCTCAAAGGGCTTGATGAGGTAATCGGCCGCCCCCTCCTTCATGGCCTCGACGGCCGTCTCGACCGTGGCATAGGCCGTCATCATGATCACGTCGAGCTCGGCGTTGCGCTCCCGCGCCCGCTTCATCACCTCAAGCCCGTTCATCCCCGGCATCTTCAGATCCGTCAGCAGGAGGTCGAACGGCTCGGACGCCAGGCGCTCCAAGGCTTCCTCCGGCGAGGTCGTGCTGTGGGCCTCGTGGCCTTCGCGGCCCAGGATGCGCGTCAGGATTTTGCCCATCTTGGGCTCGTCATCGAGGATCAGAATGCGCAACGTCTCCGCCATGGCCATGGCCTCCGGCTTTCAATGCGCCGTCGAGGGGACCGCCGCCGGAGCCAGGCGCTCCTCGCGCCGCGCTCGCGGCAACCGCACGACAAAGCACCCGCCCCATCCGGCCTGGTCCTCGCACGTGAGCTGGCCGCCGACCCGAGCCGCCAATTGATGGGCGATGGAGAGCCCCAGGCCCGAGCCTCCCTCGCGAGTGGTGAAGAACGGGTCGAAAATCCGCGATCGCATGGCCGAGGGGACGCCCGGTCCGCTGTCCAGAAAGGCGATGCGGACCTGGCGGGCCTCGGCGGCCAGCCCGATCTGCACGCGCCCGCCGGACGGGGCCGCCTGAAGGGCGTTCATCGCCAGGTTGAGCGCAATCTGTCGGAGATTATCTTCCCCGATCGCGGCCACGGCCTCGCCCGAGCCGGGCTCTTCCACCACTTCCAGCGCGACGCCCGCTTGCTCCGCCCGCCGGCGCAGGAGGGCGAGCGCCGACCGAAGGCACGGGGCGACGGCCACCGTCTCCCCGGCGCCGGCCGGGGCGTCGGCGCGAGCATACTGAAGGAACTGATTCACGAGGCGATTGAGGCGATCCACTTCATCCAGGATGTCCCGGCACCCCTCGATCAGGTCCGGCGGGACTTGGCCCTGCCGCCGCAATGAGGCTTCCAGGTCCTGCGTCGAGGCCGAGATGATTTCCAACGGATTGCGGACCTCATGGGCAAACCCCGCGGCGAGCGATCCCAGGCTCGTCAGCCGGTCGGCGTGGGCCACCTGACGTTCGTAGCGCCGCTGGCGAACGAGCAACCGGTAAAAGAGCCCGCCGACCAGCCCCACGCAGATCGTCGAGATGACCGAGAGCAGGCGGAAATTCTTGGCCAGGGCCTCCAGTTGCCCCAGGTAATCCCGCCCCGCCGTGAAGCAAATGACGGCGATCGGCTCGCCGCCCGCCTGGCTGGGGACGGCTGTGTAGACGCGTTTCAGGGGAGACGTTTCGGCCTGATAGGCCGGGGAGCCGGCGCTGCGCCCCTGAAGCGCCGCCGAGAAGGCCTCGTGGTCGATCTCGATGAAATCAAACCGACTCAAGAACGGATGCCGATCCGACGTGCTCATCAGCACGCGCCCGGAGCGGTCCAGCAGGCTCATGCTTCGCAGCCGTCCCCGCTGGACGAACTCCTCGAAGGGGGCCCGCAGCAGAGCGTCCAACCCCACCAGCTCGCGCTCGATGGCTTCGGTCATGGGGGATTCGGGCTGAGTGGCCTCGGTTTGCGTGAGGTTCACAACGTCGAGTATCTCGGCCGCCGCGTCCCGCAGGATCGGCAGCGCCACCTCCCCCAAGTCCATCAGATGCTTCTCCAGCTCATCCTCCTTGGAGATCGTCACCATCTCCAAGCCGTACCAGGCGCCGACGTATTGGACGACCAGGATGAGGGCAATCAACAGGAGCGCGACGAAACCTGTCGACCGAACCAGAGGAAGCTGGAATCGCAAAGCCCGCACAAGCGTACGATAACGTACAGTCGACCTCGCCTCCAGCCCTAACCCGGGCCCCAAAACGTTCAACCGAGGCCGAACCGGACCCTAACCCCCCTTTCGCGCAAAAGCCGTTCCGAAAGGGAATGCCCCATCCCTCCCATCTTACGCATCCGAATTCGTCGGCGCCCGCCGCGCGCGTCACGCCGACCGGTCCCCACCCTGGCCCGGTCAATCCGACGACTGCGGAGGCCGCCCGGCCTCCCGCTCGGCGGTTTTGAAATCGGCTTCCGTCGTGACTTTGAGGTTCAACGCCGACCCCTCGACGAGAACGACGGGGACGCCCAACTTCTCCAACGCGGAAGCCTCATCTGTAAGGACTTGCGACGATTTGAGCCATCGGACCAGCCCCTCTCGGTACTCCGCCCGGAAGGCCTGGGGCGTTTGCGCCAGCCAGATGGCCTCCCGCCCCACCGTTTCCAGGATTCGCCCTTGATCGTCCGCCCGCTTGAGCGTCTCCGTCGCCCGCACCGCCAGAATTGCCCCTCCCCCTTCGGCGGCTTTCTCGATGGCTCGTCCAGTCGGCTCGATCGGCGGGAACGGCCGAGCGGCGTCGTGAACGAGGATCACGTCGCAAGCGCGCGTGAGGGCCTCCAGGCCGGCGGCCACCGAATCCTGGCGTCGAGGCCCTCCCGGCGCCGTTCCGAAGGCGACCGCCGGATAATCCTCCGCCAATCGCCGCAAGCCCGTCTCCACCTCAGGGGGGGATGGGGCTTCGGAAGGCAGCACGACGATCAGCTCGGTCAGGCCCGGCAGGTGGACGAGAGCATCCACCGAATGCAGGAGGAGCGGTCGATCGCGCAACCTGCGGAACTGTTTCGGCGCCCCGCCGCAGCGTTCCCCCCTTCCGGCGGCCACGACGACAACTGAAGAACGGATGGGCGCACTCATGAACGAAAACTTTCGATTCGACGCTTTCAGGTCGAGCCTTTCCTGCCGAGGCAGATGGCCGCGCCTATCTTCTTAATCCTGCCGACGCCCTGAGACAAAAACAGTTGCCATCATACGTTCCTCTCGCCAAGATCGATCCGCCTGCGGGCAGCCGCCGAAGGGTCGTGTCTCGCGTTCGGCGGTCTCGGCGCGCGGGGCCGGCCTCCCGGGGCCGGTCCGGGCGTTCCGGGGCCGGCGAAGGCGACGCCCAGTCCAACCGACCGCATATGTTCAAGCCCATCGCCTTGACAGTCCTGATCCTGGCCGCGCTGATCGGGTTCGGACGCAACTTCGCTCGGTTGGTCCGACTGGTCGCCCAAGGTCGCCGGGAGGATCGGACCGGGCGCTGGGGACGGCGGCTCGTCCACGTGCTGGTTCACGTCTTCGGCCACCGGCGGATGTTCGACCGGGGCGGGATCGGCCTGGCGCACTTTCTCATCTTCTACGGTTTCGTGAGCGTTCAGCTCTGCGCGTTTGAGATCTTCGCCAAAGGTTACAAATCGGATTTCAATTACGCCTTCCTCGGCCCGCTTTACCCCATCCTGATGTTTCTTCAGGACGTGATGTGTCTGGCCGTGATGGTGGGCTTGGCCTACGCCTCTTATCGGCGCGTGGTTGTCAAGCCCCCCCACTTGATGCTCACGACGGACGCCTGGACCATCATCGCGCTCACCTATGGCGTCGTCGTTACGATTTACCTCCTCGGCGTGGCCGAGATCGCCCTGGGGGAGCGGCAAGGGGCGGCCTCGGCGATGGTAGTGGAGAACGCTTTGGCCGGCCTCGTGGCCGGCTGGAACGAGACGGCGCTCCGAGGGCTCAAGGAAGCCGCGTGGTGGGCCCATGTGCTCGTCGTCCTGAGTTTCCTGAATTATCTCCCTTACTCCAAGCACCTTCATCTGCTCGGGGCCGTCCCGAACATCTTTTTCGCCCGCCTGGAGCGCCCGGCGGCGCTGCCGACGCCCAACCTCGAAGACGAAACCGTGGCGACCTTCGGCGCCTCCGAGCCCAGGCATTTCACCTGGAAGCATCTGCTCGACACGACGGCCTGCACCGAGTGCGGCCGCTGCACCTCCCAGTGCCCCGCTCAAGCCACCGGCAAACCCCTGTCGCCGATGAAAATCGTCCATGATCTCAAGCTGGCCCTGTTCGACTCGGCGGCTGAGGTCCTGGCCCCGCCACCGGCCGAGGCGCTGGCGACGATGGGCCCGGCTCGCCGGCTCTGGCACACGCTGGAGGGGGACCTCGCCCGGCGAGCCCAAACCTTCTTCGCCCCGGAGACCGGCGAGCGCGACGATCCGCCGCCGCTCATCGGCGGGCGCACGACGCTGGAGGAGCTCTGGGCCTGCACGACGTGCGGCGCCTGCGTCCAGGCCTGCCCGGTCCTGATCGAGCACGTGGACGACATCGTCGATATGCGGCGGAACCTGGTCCTGATGCAGGCGAGTTTCCCCGAGGAGCTTCAGCAAACGTTCACCAAGCTGGAGAACGAAGGCAACCCCTGGGGGCTTTCGGCGGGCGCGCGCGGCGACTGGATGGAGAAGGACGGGCTCAGGCCGCTGGCCGAGGGCGAGACGACGCCGCTCCTCTATTGGGTCGGCTGCGCGGGGGCCTGCGATCCGCGGGCGCAGCGGGTGCGCCAGGCAGTGATCCGGATCCTGCGCGCCGCGGGGGTCGAGTTCGCCGTCCTCGGCGGCGAGGAAACCTGCACGGGCGATCCGGCCCGACGCGCCGGCAACGAATACCTCTATCAGACGCTCGCCCGCCGGAACGTGGAGACGCTCAACGCCCATCAGATCACGCGCATCGTGACGCAATGCCCGCACTGCTTCAATACGCTGGCCCATGAATACCCCGATCTCGGCGGCCGCTATGAAGTTATGCACCACAGCGAACTCATCGCCGAGCTTCTGGCCGCCGGCCGGCTCCGGCTCAAGCCCGCCCACGCCGAGAAACTTACCTTCCACGATCCCTGTTATCTCGGGCGCTGGAACGGCCGAGTGCGGCCGCCGCGGGTCGCTCTGGACGCGCTTCCCGGCCGCCAGCGCGTCGAGATGCCGCGGAGCGGGCGGCAATCCTTCTGCTGCGGCGCCGGCGGCGCGCGCATGTGGATGGAGGAACACATCGGCGTCAAGGTCAACGTTGAACGCTCGCGCGAGGCGCTCGCCACCGGCGCCTCCACGATCGCCGTCGGCTGCCCATTCTGCATGACGATGATGGAAGATGGCGTCAAGGAACACGGCCGGGCCGAGGACGTCCGCGTCCGCGACATCGCCGAACTCGTCGCCGAAGCCCTTGAGGAAACTCCCGCCCCGCAGGAGGCCGCGGCAGTCGGTTGAGGCGCGTCCGGACTGACCCCGCCCGGCACCCGCGCCCGGAGGCCCACACTCCAGGCACATAAATTGATCAGTCACTGCATACTTTCAGGGTCACCCTGCTTTCGCGCCTTGGTGCTTCACATCTTCATCCCGTGACAGCCTGACCTCCATCGGCCCAGGCGCGCCTCTTGGAACTCCCCCCTCATCTCCGTTCGCTCTATCCCTTCAAGAGTCGTTTTATCGAGATCGACGGCCGTCGGATGCATTACATCGACGAAGGCTCCGGGCCGGGGAAGCCGGCCGTCGTGCTTCTCCACGGCAACCCCACCTGGTCGTTTCTATATCGGGAGATCATCCCCCGGATCGTCGGCGTCTGCCGGGCCGTCGCGCCGGATTATTTCGGGATGGGGCTCTCCGACAAACCCGCCGACGAGAGTTGGTACACGCTCGAAAACCACACCCGCGCCGTAACGTCCTTGATCGACCGGCTCGGCCTCCACGATGTCATTCTCGTGGCGCAGGATTGGGGCGGGCCCGTCGGGATCGGCTACGCGCAGGCTCACCCGGCGAACGTCGCGGGCCTGCTCATCATGAACACCTGGGCCTGGCCGGAGCCCTCCCCCTTTCACGCCGCCGTGTTACCTTGGAGAATGATGCACGCGCCGCTCTTCGGGGCTCACGCCTTTCTGCGGCGAAACATTCTCGTCGAGCGTGGACTTTATCTCTCGACCGGGCGCAGCCGGGCTCGGCTCAAACCCGGTCCCGTCCTCGACGGTTACCGATTCCCCTTCCCCACCCCCGAATCCCGGATCGCCATGCTCGCCTTCCCGCGGAACATTCCGCTCGGACCCGGCCACTTCAATTGGGACCGTATGGCGGCGCTGGAGGCGGGCCTCGAACGGATGCGGATGCCGTGTCGGCTGCTCTGGGGCGAGAAGGACATTGTGTTTCCACCGGCCAACGCCTGGAAGTTTCACGAGCGGCTGCCGCGCTGCGCCCCGCCGCGGATGATCCCCGACGGCATGCATTTTATTCAGGAGGACGCTCCCGAAGAAATCGCCGAAGAGATACTGGCTCTGGTCAAGTAACGTTGAACCCGCGGCCCACAAAGCCGCCGGATAGCCGGGTAACGTGACAAACAGGTCAGGATCATGAGGCAAGGCTTCACGTCTTTGTGTCCTCGTGGCGGAATGCGCGACTCGGGCGGAGTAACATGATCACTTTCCTTTCCCCTGGCGACGCTGAGGCGGCGGGCCCGCGCGAACGGCGCGTGCTTCTCGAACAACGGCCGGATCATTATCCGGAATTCGGGAGGTTTCTGCGGGCGGAGCTCGCCCGCGCGGGGGGGGCGCTCTGGTTTCGCGGCGCCTCAGGCGCCGTCTATGGCCTTCGCGCCGTCTCGCCGCGGGCGGCGCCTGACGGGCTCGGTGGCGTGGAAATTGTAACCCGCCTCAGCGACAACGCTTCGGCCCCGTTGGATGAGACGATCGACGCCGACCTCTGGCCGCTGTTTGAGTGGCTCGTGGCCGCCGTCGGCGGGGAATGGACGCTCGACGCCCTGCGCCAGACCGGCGCGATCTACCGGCTGCCCGGCGCGCCCGACCGCGCCTGACCCCCATGGATCACGGCCGCCCGCTGCACGACCCGTTTGATCTGCACGACGCGGTTTACGAACCGTGGCAGCCGCCGGCCGTCGCGCCGCGCGATCGGTGGTTTGAGGCCGACGACGGCGCCCGCCTTCATGACGTTGAGTGGCCCGCCGACCCCGGCGCGCCGACGGTCGCGCTGATCCACGGCCGCCGCGCTCACGCCCGTTGGTTTGATCCGATCGTACCTTATCTGAGCCCGAGGTATCGGTTGATCTCGCTCGATCTGCGCGGCCATGGAGAAAGCGCCAGCCGCGGCCCGGCCGAGCTCAAGCGTTACGCCGCCGACGTGGCCGAATGGTTGCATCAGGATGGGGGTCGCCCGCTGGCCGTCATGGCGCATTCGATGGCGGGCCGGATCGTCATCCTGGCCGCTGAGCTTCACGGCCTCCGGCCCGATCTGTTGCTGATGGTGGACGCGCCGATTTATCGCCGCCCGCACCACGCCCGGCCCGAAGCCGAATTCAAGATGAAACGTTATCCCGACCGGGAGGCGGCGATCGCCCGCTTCCGGCTGATGCCCCCGGGCACGACGGCGCATCCCGATTGTATCCGTTACATTGCCGAGCATTCCATCCGGCGGAACGAGGACGGGAGCTGGAGCTGGCGGTTCGACGAGCGGGGCTCGACTCGTCCGTTCGGGGCCGATTTCCCCGACGCCGATCAGCTCGCGCTGGAACGCATCACCTGCCCGACGCTGGTCGTCTATGGCGAGCACAGCCTGCTGGTGGACGCCGAAGAGGCGCGCCGGACGGCCGAACGCTTCCCCCGCGGCCGCGTCGTGGAACTGGCCGACGCTTACCATCATCTGATGCTGGACCGCCCGCGCGCCTTCAGCCGGCTCGCGCTGGATTTCTTCGCCGCCGCGGGGTTCTGACCGGGCCGCGCTTCCCCTCTCGCCGGCGTCGCCTTCACATCCGAAGCGGGATGGCGGTTTCACTGCCGCAATGATGCTTGCCGATCTGTCGCGCGGGAGACTATCTTCGAGGAAGATGCCCAAGGGGAACCGTCCCCAGGAGCAAACGCAATGCTGCACACAGTCTCCCAGAATCCAGAGCCGCCACCGGCATGGCCTGAAACGCGCCTGGAAGACCTGAAACAGATCGAGCGGACGTTGACGGAACTGCGGGGGAAATACTGGCTTTGCCGCGGGCAACCGGGGGTTTATCGAAATCTAAGGCCCACATTTGATCGGGGGGCCTACGAAGGCATCAAGCGCCCAAAGAAGCTTAAGCTGGAACGTAGAGCCATCCATCTGTTTCGAGAGAATGCGCGTTTTTTCGGATTTGTGGGGGAAAAGAATGCGCTCAAAGACGACGTCATCGCGCTGCTCGTCTTGCGCCAATATCGTGTTCCTACTCGCGTGCTTGACTGGACCCTATCTCCATGGATAGCTGCCTATTTTGCCTGTAAGCATGGCAAGGGAGACGGCGAGATCTGGAGCTTTGATGAACGTAGTTACGCGGCTAAAGGTGAGGAACAGTGGAGAAAATGGCCCAAAACGACGCGGCGTCGATCCGGGGATCCCCGCGATTTTGACGCTGAGCTGACCGCATTCATGCTTGAAGAGCCTCCGGATTGGTTTGTCTGCGTATTCTATGGTGCCGACTTTCCGCGTCAAAATGCACAGCAGGGCGCGTATTCCATGACTGCGCGTTTCGACCGGGACCATGCAAAATGTATCGCCAAGCTTCTTAAAGACAGGACCGAGTACCACCGGTACATCATTCCTAAGAAGATGAAGAAGGAAGTGTTGGACTGGCTTGAGAAGGAGCACTTCATCCGGCGCGGGAGCCTTTTTCCGGACACGGCCGGGGCTGCAGAAACCGTGTGTAAAGAACTTTTCTAAAGATACCCGCAATCTGAGCTGAGCACGATCCCGAGGCCGGCGGCGGGCAGGTTCCCTCGGGAAAAGAGGGCGTTACGAAGGGGGGGGCGGTCGTCGAGCGGCCCTCGTACGTGGACGCCCAAGAATGGGGGCAGCCGGCGCGGCCGGATCGGCTTTACAGGCGGGGCGGCGATCGTGGAAGATGCCGGGCGGAGGTTGGGCGCGATGAAGCCGCCGTGGGGAACGATCCTGGCCGTGGTCCTCGTCGTGGCGGGGCTGCTGGCGTTCTTCTCGCGGGTGAACCTGACGCAGCGGCAGGCCGTCATCACGCTCTTCGCCGCCGTCGCCGCGGGGCTGGCCTATTGGTTCTGGAAGAAGCCGTGGAAATAAGGTCGGGCGGCGGGACCCGGCCCATCCCGCCGCGCGCGGGATCTGGCCGACGTGCAGGAAACGATCGCTCGGCTGCGTCTGCCATTGGAGTTCGCCGGCGCCGGCTTCACCCCTCCGTCCGGGCCAAATACGGGGAGTTCTGGGCGGTGGTGACGGCTTATCCGGAGGCATGAGCGTTTGGCGCTTGACGCGGGCCGGGGCGGGGTGATACAAACGATCCCTTATCGCGTCGCCTGAGAGACGGCGGCGGTGTTCTTTGGTCGGTTTGGAAAGGCGACGACGAGGAGTAGTAGGGCGTCAGCCGCGCCGGGAGAGAGTTGCCGGCCGGTGCGAGGCAATGGGCGGCGCGCCTGAACTCGCCTCTGAGCCGGGTCGGGGAAGGCCGGGCGGGAGTCCGGTTGCGTAGTCGACCCCGGGTGGCCTCCGTTAACGGGCCGGAACGAAGGGTTCGGCGTGGGCCCGTGCGGTCGCCGCGCCGGGCCGAACCAGGGTGGTACCGCGAGTCGGGCCGCCGGCTGATGGCGCATTCTCGCCCCTGGAGGGACCGTCAAGGTCCTCCAGGGGCGTTTGATTTTGAGGCGGCCCACGGCGGCCGTCCCGGCGGGCCGGACCCGCCGATCTTCAAGGGAAAGGGGTGATCGGTCATGCAGGACAACGTCGTGATCTTCGACACGACGCTGCGCGACGGCGAGCAATCGCCGGGCGCGACGATGAACATCAAGGAGAAGGTGGAGGTGGCGCTCCAGCTCGCTCGGCTCGGCGTTGACGTGATCGAGGCCGGTTTCCCCATCAGCTCCCAGGGGGATTTCGAGGCCGTCCAGGCGATCGCGCGGGAGGTCGAGGGGCCGACCATCTGCGGCCTGGCGCGGGCGAACAAGCCCGACGTCGCGCGCGCCGGCGAGGCGATCGCGCCGGCCCGCCGGCGGCGCGTCCACACGTTCATCGCCACGAGCGACATTCACATCGAGAAGAAGCTCCGGATGACGCGGGCGACGGTGCGCGAGGCGGCCATCGAGGCCGTGCGGCTGGCCCGGACGTTTACCGAGGACGTCGAGTTCAGTTGCGAGGACGCCAGCCGCAGCGACTGGGATTACCTCGTCCAGGTCTATCAGGCGGCCATCGAGGCCGGGGCGACGACGATCAACGTCCCCGACACGGTCGGCTACGCCGTCCCCGAGCAATATGGGGCGCTGATCCGGTACCTGAGGGAGAACATCCGGGGGGTGGAACGGGCCGTCGTCTCGGTCCACTGTCACAATGACCTGGGGATGGCGGTGGCGAATTCGCTGGCCGGCGTCATGCAGGGAGCGCGCCAGATCGAGTGCACGATCAACGGCATCGGCGAGCGGGCCGGCAATACCTCGCTCGAAGAAGTCGTCATGGCGTTGCGCACGCGCAAGGACTACTACGGCCTGAGGACCGGCATCCGGACGCGCGAGATCTACCGAACGTCGCGGCTGGTGAGCCGGATCACCGGCATCCGCGTTCAGCCGAACAAGGCCATCGTCGGGGCCAACGCCTTTGCCCACGAGGCCGGCATCCACCAGGACGGCGTCATCAAGGAGCGCCGGACCTACGAGATCATGAAGCCGGAGGACGTCGGCTGGACGGGCGAATCCATGGTCATGGGCAAACACAGCGGCAGTAACGCCTTCGGCCAGCGCCTCTTCGCCATGGGCTTCACCCACCTGAACCCCGAAGAGATCCACCGCGCCTTCCGCCGGTTCAAGGACCTCTGCGACGTGAAGAAGGACATTTACGACGAAGACATTTACGCCATCGTCGAGGACGAACTGGCCCAGGGAACGCCCACGTATCAACTGGACGCCCTGACGGTGACCACGTCGACGAAGGGAGCCCCTCGGGCCGAACTCACGGTCGGCAAGGGGGAGGAAACTTTCGGGGTCGTCGTGGAAGAAGGCGACGGCCCGATCGACGCCCTCTTCAAGGGCCTGGAGCGGCTGATCGACCTCAACATCCGGCTGCTGGAATACAGCTTGGAGGCGGTCACGGCCGGCAAGGACGCCCAGGGGCGCGTCAACGTGCGGCTGGAAATTCAGGGGCGCGAGGTCCGCGGCCAGGGAGTCCACACGGACATCACCGTGGCCTCGGTCAACGCCTACCTGAACGCCGTCAACCGCTACCTGATCACGAAAGACGCTCCGATCTTCTCCGGCGCGGTGACGACGCCTTAGGAGGCCCCCGCTGGGCGGGCAACCCGCAGCGCTCTCGCCGACGGAGCCGACCGCGCCCGCTGAGGCCGGGGCGCGGCTTCGGCCGAGGGCGGCCGGCGCGGCGCTCCTGTTGGGCCTGACCCTACTGGCTTACGTCCCCGCGCTTCGGGCCGGCTACATCTGGGACGACGATTCCTATCTGACGGCCAACCCGACGCTCCAGAGCGCCGAGGGGCTCCGGCGCATCTGGTTTGAACTGCGGGCGACGCCCCAATACTACCCGCTCGTCTTCACGACCTTCTGGTTCGAGCGGCGCCTCTGGGGCGCGGCCCCGTTCGGTTACCATCTGGTCAACGTGTTGCTGCACGCGGCCGGGGCGATCCTGCTCTGGCGGACGCTCGTTCGTCTGCGATGCCCCGGGGCGTGGCTCGGCGCCGCCCTTTTCGCGCTGCATCCGGTCCACGTGGAATCCGTGGCCTGGATCACCGAGCGCAAGAACGTGCTTTCGGGGGCGCTCTATCTGGCTTCGGCGTGGGCCTATCTCAATTTCGTCGGCGTTGACCGGCCGCCGGTCGGGGATGCCCCCGCGCGGCGATGGGGTTTTTACGCCCTCTCGCTGGCGGCGTTCGTCGGAGCCGTCCTGAGCAAAACCGTCACGGTCACGTTGCCCGTGGCGCTGGCGCTGGCGCTCTGGTGGGGGCGGCCGCCCTTGCGGCCGCCTCAGCTCCTCCCGCTCGCCCCGATGATCGTGATCGGGATTCCGCTCGGAGCGCTGACGGCCTGGATTGAGCGATACCACCTGGGGGGCGAGGGGATCGGGGCTCAAGGGCCGGAATGGGCCTTCTCGTGGCTTGAGCGGTGCGTCATCGCCGGGCGCGCCTTCTGGTTCTACCTGGGGAAACTCCTCTGGCCGATCAATCTGACGTTCATTTATCCGCGCTGGGAGATCGGCCAGGGCGGTCCGACCGAAGCGATCTGGCCTTTGGGCGTCCTCATGCTGCTGGCCGTGCTCTGGGCGGGCCGAGGTCTCTGGGGAAGGGGCCCCCTGGCGGCGGCGGCGTTCTTCGCCGTGACGCTATCCCCGGCCCTGGGCTTTTTTAACGTCTATCCGATGCTTTTTTCCTTCGTCGCCGATCATTTTCAATATCTGGCGAGCATCGGGCCCATCGCGCTGGCGGCGGCGGGGCTGGAGAGACTGAGTCGTCGGATCGGCGGCTTGGGGACGAGGCTGATCCCGCGGCGACCGCCCATCGCCCCGACAGCCCGTATCGTCATCGCTGCGGTCGTTCTGGCTCCCTTCTGGGCCCTGACGTTCCGCCAGGGGAGAATCTATCGCGACGAGGCGACGCTCTGGACCGACACGCTGGCCAAGAACCCGACGGCCTGGATCGCCCACAATAACCTGGGCAACCTCCGCCTGGCCGAGGGGAACGGCGAGGCCGCGATTGAACATTATCTGGCCGTGACGCGTCTCAAGCCCGATTACGCGGTTGGATACAACAACCTCGGGATCGCGCTGCACCGGCTGCGCCGAGCCGACGAGGCGATTTCGCAGTTCGACCGGGCGATCGAGCTCAACCCCGTCTATGCCGATGCGATGCACAACCTGGCCTTCGTTCTGGCCGGCCAGGGAAGGAAGGACGAGGCGCTGGGCTGGGCGTCCGAGGCCGTGCGGCTCAAGCCGGATTCAGCCCAGGCCCACAACATCCTCGGCATCACGCTCGTCGCCCTGGGCGATCGCGCCGCGGCCCGAGAGGCTTTCCTCCGGGCCCTTGAGCTCGACCCGAATCTGACCGACGCCCGGCGGAATCTGGCCGTGGTGGAGCGGGCGAGCCCGTAGGGATTCCCCCCCGCCGGGCCCGGACGCTGGGGCGCCAGGTCGTCAGGCGCCGCCGTTGGGTCGCTCAAGTCGAATCGCGAAGGCGAGCCGGCGGCCGAAAACCCGGCCCGGTTCAAGCCCAGCTTCGGCGGCGAGCGTTCGGACGCGACCGAGGGATTGAAAATGCGGATCGCCGAAGACCTCGCCGACGAGCAGGAAGCCGCCGGGCCGAAGGGCCTCCCGGATTTCCCGCAGCGCCGCCCCGCGCTCGGCCGCCGGAATCTCTCCGAGGACCGTGATCATCACCGCCCGGTCAAAACTTGATTTCGGAAGCTTCCCGCGGCCGAGACCGGCATGAAGCAACTCGACATTCTCCACCCCGGCGGCTTCGACCTTCGACCGGACGCGACGCAGCATGGCCTCCTGAATGTCCACGGCGAGGACGGACCCCTCCGGCCCGACGGCCCGGGCCATCGGGAGCGTCAGCCGCCCGGGCCCGCACCCGGCGTCCAGCACCCTATGGCCGGGGGCGAGATCGAGCTGCGCCAGCGTGGCGCGCGAGCGCCGTCGGGCCACGGGGTTCTCGATCATCCACCCCAGCCACGACGGGCAGGGCAAGGACCGCCGATCCGACATCGCGCGCCAAGCCAGCGAGACGCCGACGGCCGCGAGGCCCACGATCGCCAACCCGATCACGTAGCCCATGGAGCCTCCGGCCGCCCGAGGCCGGCCCCCGCGGCCGCTCAGCGCGCCGCGGCCAGAGCCTTGTCGTAATCCGGCTCCTGCGCGATTTCGGGAACAATCTCGATGTATTTGATGCGGTCGTCCGGACCGACGACAAAGACCGAGCGCGCGAGGAGGCCCAACTCTTTGATGCGGACGCCATAGGCCAGGCCGAAGCTGTGATCCTTGTAATCGGACAGGGGGACGATTTTGTCGGTCTGTTCGGCGCCGCAGAAGCGTTTCTGCGCGAACGGAAGGTCCAGACTCACGGCATAGACGACGACCCCCTCGCCGAGGCCCGCCGCCGCTTCGTTGAACCGTTTGGTCTCCTTGGCGCAGACGGGCGTATCGAGGGACGGGACGGCGCAGATGAGGCGGGTCTTGCCGCGGGAATCGGCCAGCTTGACCGGTTTCAAATCCGGCCCGATCAGCTCAAAGTCCGGCGCCGGGTCGCCGAGCCGGAGCTCCGGGCCGAGCAGCGTCACGCCGTTCCCGCGGAAGGTGACGACGCCGGTTCGTTCCTGGGCCATGGGGGGCCTCCCTGTTCGTCGAGCCGCTCGCCCGGCCGGCGCGGGCCACGGGCGTCGGCTCCTTTTACGCGCGCGGGGGGGGCCTGTCAACGCCGGGCCGACGTGCAAGTTGACGCTGGCGGCGCCGTTCAAATGAAGCTTGCCAATCCTCGGAGGGGAGGGTAAAGCACGTCCCATGAGCCGGCGCGCCCCGTTGACGAACGAAGGGAGAGGGGACCGACCTCGCCGCCACGGCCGATCCCCGTCCCGGCGCGGCGCCGCCTGGCGCCGCCTCCTTGCCCTCGTTCTCGCCGGCTCGGGGGCGTTGCTCACCGGCTGCTCCCTCATGGGACTCTTCGGCTATGGGGGGGGCGACGAAGGCGACGTCATTGAAAGCTCGACGGGGGAGCTGCTCCTGCGGCTCGATCTGGATAAGAGCGCCTATCGCCCCGGCGAGGCCGTCCTCGCGCAGGTGACGGTGATCAACACGACCGATCGGGCCATCGAGGTGCGCGCTCTGGATCAGGAATCGGTGACATTCTGGTTCGGGCCGTTCGACGGGCTCCGGCGGGTTCAGCGCCAACCGGTGGTGAGCAACCTGGAACGGCGGGACCTGGAGCGGGGTCTGGAGTCGGTCACGCTTCTGGAGCCGGGCCAGGAGGTGAGGCGGCCCTTCTTATTGACGTTGCTCGCGCGCGAGCCGGGCCGCTTTGTCGCCCAGGCGCACATGGACCCGTTCCGGCGGCTGCGGGGCCCGCGCGTCGGCATCCTCTACAGCAACCCGATCGAGTTTCTGGTTTATGGCGATCGGCTTTTCGAGCGGGACGCGGCGGGCTTGATCCATCTGGAGGAGGCGATCGGCCTGGCGGCGGCTGCGGCGCCGGGCGATATCGTCATGACCGACGCGATTCTCGTCGAGGATGAGATGGGCTTTTACAAATGGTGGGTCAACGTGGATTACCGCGCCCCGGACGGGGAAGTCGGGAAGGTCGGCTATCTGATCGACCCGTATCAGGGGCGGGTCTGGTCCCGCGCGCAACCGTTCGCCGATTCCATGCGTCCGGCGCCGAGCTACGAGATGCGCCGGCGGCCTCGGGGGGAGTCCTCACCCTGAAACGAGCGATAAAATAACTGACCATGAAGATTTAAAAGCAGAAATTGAGTTATCATAAGGGATCGTTCAATTCGGAATGCGGGGCCCTTGATCCAGGGCCGCGACAAGGACGTGCGGAAGCCGGGATGGGGGGGCTGGCCTCTTAACGCATTTAAATCCAGCCATCTACATGAGGCTTGATTCAGCGGACCCCCTCATCGGGGCAGGAAATTTCCGGTGGGGCCCGCCCTTCGAACCGGCCCTCCGATTTGACTTGCAAGGGAATCGGGGCGTGAGTAGCATGCCGGTTCACTGGCGCCGGGCAAGTGGATCAAAACGCCCCTTGCCGCAGCCGTAAAGTCAATCGAATCAAGGTCAAGGGAGCGTAGTTTCTCCGGTTGACCCCGCGATCGAGGAAGCCATGAAGACGCCCCGTTTTCGCCACACTCCCGCCGGCCGGTTGCCCCGCCGTTCGATCTTGCCGGTGGCGCTGGTCTTGATCGGGCTGAGCCTGAGCAGTTGCGCCTGGTTCCGTCGCGGCGGACGGGAGGAAAGTCGTCTGCGGGAATCGACGACGGAATTCACGCCGGCGCCGGCCCCGGTGCCCGAAGCCGAACCGGTCCGCCCGGCGACTCAGCCGGCCCCGCCGGATCGCCCGCGCGGCTTGACGCCGGCGAGCGACGTCTTGCAGATCATCTACTTCGATTTTGACCGATCGGAAATTCGCCCGGACCAGTTGGCCCGGATCGACCACAATCTGCGCTATCTCCTCGATCACCCCGAGGCCAGGGTCCTCATCATCGGCCATTGCGACGAACGCGGGACGACCGAGTATAACTTCGCCCTCGGCGAGCGGCGCGCTCAGGAGGTCGCCCGTTACTTCCTCCGCAACGGCGTCGCCAACGACCGCATCCAGGTGCTCAGCAAGGGCGAAGAAGAGCCGGCCGACCCCGGCCACAACGAGGAAGCCTGGGCCAAGAACCGGCGCGCCGAGTTCATGTTCTTCAACTGATCGGCCCTCGCCGGGGGGCACAAACGCCGACCGCCGGGGCCCATCGGCCTCGGCGGTTTTCGTCTTCGAGCCTCGCCCGAGCCTGGCCCGGGCGGCGCCGGCTCAGGTGAGCCAGCGCGCCACCAGCACGGTGGCCGAGGCCAGCAGCAGCACCCCCAGCCAGTAAGAAATCGACGCCGGCGCGGAGAGCAGCCCCAGGGATCCGGCGTGAGGTCGCTGTCCAACAGCGGATGAGTTGGGACGCGCCGGAGCATGGGCCCCCGACGCGGGTGGGGTAGGGGTTTGTGTGTCGTGTGTGTGTGTTGGGTACCGGTTGTTCGTAGGCGTCATCGCGGCTGGCACCAAACCCCTGGGGCTGCCTTTCTCCGTTGTAACGGCTGATCGCGGACCCACACCCGCAATCAGCGACTTACGCTATAGGGACGGGTCGCAGGGGCCAAAGGTTTGTAGAAAAAATCGGGCGAGGGTTGAGCCCGGACGGCTCGGCCGTCGGCCGGCCGGAGCGGCGGGGGGACGGCCCTCTCAAGAACGCGTTCCAAAACGGACAAAATCAACGCGCCCCGGCCTCCCACGCTCATGATCCCAGGCGCACCCACCCCCGCCGGATCAGCCCCGTCAGCGCCATCCCCACCCCCAGGCCGATCACGTATCCGTAGGGGAGGCTCACGCAGGCGAGTCCGACCAGCAAGGCCACGACGAACTCGGCCCGCGGCCCGGCGGCCGTCTCGGCCACCAGCGCCAGCATCGTCAACCCCTCGAACAGCAGCATCACGCCCAGGATGGGCCGCGGAAAAAGGTGGATGACCTCGGCGAAGCTCCCGCTCAGGAAAAGCCCGAGGATGAGGTAGATCGCCCCGTAGAGGACGACCGAGCCGCCGGTTCTCCCGCCGAAGGCGTAGTGCCCGGCCATGCCGCCCGAGCCGTGGCAGGTCGGCACGCCGCCGAAGAAGGGATTGATGAGGTTCATGACAGAGTAGGTCAGGGCGATTCGCTGAACCGAAAGCGGTCGATCGGGAAAGAAATCCTCGGCCACTTGGCGCGTGGCCAGAATCGAATTGGCCAGCGAGAGCGGAATCTGCGGCAACGCCAGCACAAGGAACCCCGCCCAGACTGACTTCGCCTCGGGCAGGCGGGGCTGCGGCAGATGAATCCCCGCCCCGGCGGCGACGGCCCCCCAATCCAGCTTCAATGCGGCCGCATAGATCAATCCGAGGGCCATCACAAACAACGCCGCCGGATAGCGCCGATGCCCCAGAAGGGCCACGGTGAGGACAAACCCGGCGATGGCCAGGGCGTAACCGCCCCCCCCTTCGGCCGGAACGTACTCCCGCAGGGCCAGCAGGCTGAGCTGAAGCCCTAGGCCGAACTGGACGCCCCGGACGACGTTCCGAGGCGTCAGACGAGCGGCAACGCCGATCAACCCCGTGAGCGTCAGGAAGAGCATCGCCAGCCCGATGGCCAAACCCGCCCCGAACAGGAGATCGCCGCCCAGTTTCTGGGTGATGACCAGGGCGGCCATCGCCTTGAGCGGCTGCACCGGCAACGGCATGCGATAGACGAAGCCGGTCAGGAGCTGCATCAGGCCGAACAGGATCAGGGCGTCGCCGGCCTCCAGCCCGGCGGTGAGGATCAGGCCGACCAGGAGGGGAAAATCGGTCCCGATATCGCCGAACGCCCCGGCCCACTCATTGCGGTCGAAGTGAAGGGGAGCGGCCGAGCGGGCCATCAGTCGTAGAGACGCCAGGCGCGACGGACGGCGCTGGGGGAGATGACGGCGTCCAACGTCCAATTGAGCGTAATCTGACCGGTATCCCCGCCGAAACCGTCGACCGCGATCTTGTAAGTGGTTGAGCGGGCCGCGTCGAACGTGACCCGACTCTGCAGGCCGGTCCCGGCGTCGTCGTTGCTGGTCACAAGGTTGAGGGCGTCGAGCGCGGCGCCGGTATAGACGGCCAGCAGGGTGTCAAAGTTGCTGCCGAAGGTGTTGAACTGAGCGGTCCCGGAGGCCGGCGCCGTCCAGGACCACCAGACGGAGGCCCCGCCGGCGTTGTTGGCCGCGTGGTTGGGCTCGCCGGGCTCTTTCGTCGCCCCGAGGTTCGTCCCGCTGGTCGATCCGCTCAGGCCGTCGATGGCGATCGCGTCGGCGAAGTGATCGTTGGGCGGCGGCATCGGCGGCGCCGAGATCGTCACCGGGAGCGTGATGGCGTTGTTCGAAGTTTCGGCTTCGAGGAGCACGCCGTCGGGGTTGACGATCATCTCCAGCGTGTAATCCCCGGCCGGCACGTCGGTCACGTCGATGTACTGGCACGGCAAGCCTTTGGAATAGACGTCGCCCCACCCGGCCTGGATGCCTTGGAACGAGCAATTGAAAAGAGGAGAGGGGGAGGCATTGGGGTCGAAGCGGATCGAATCGAGCAGACAGAAGCCGACCTTGTCCCCCACCACAACGACGCCGTTGCCGTCCCTGAGCCGGTACTCTGCGAAGCCGTTGAGATGAAAATGCCCGTGGCAGGGGTCGAACGTGAAGAGCGGGTTGTTGGCGGGGTTGCCCAGAACGAGATTGCCCGGGCCGAGGTTACGCGACTCGGTGTTGAACTCCAACAGCCGGCGCGTCCCCGGCGTGGCGCAGCCTTCGCTCACTTGGCAATCCGCAGGATCGAACGACCGCGTCACGACCGACGGCTGCGCCGACGGCCCCCAGAGGATCAGATCCGGCAGGGCCGTCGTTCCCTGCGTCGCCGCTTGGTCGAGGTTCGCCGGTTGAGCCAGAGGAGCCCTCGGCGCGGCCAAGAGCAAGCCCGCGACGAGCCCCCCGATCCGAGAGGCAACCCGTGCTCGGCCGCGGGCGGGCCGACGTCGCGCGCGAGGAGAGAATCGACGCGCCATGCTCATCCACCCCTCAGGGCCGCTCGACCGGGGCCGGCGAAAGCTTCGAGCCGATGCGACCCTTCAAGATAGGATGTCTCCCCCCGTCGAACGGCAAGCCTGAATCGGGTCAGGTCGCGGGAGGGAGACCGGCCAGGGGTGACCATTGTCAATTTTCGAGGGCTCGATCTCAATGGGTTCTCGGCCCCGGCGAGCGGCGGCCGGGGAAGCGGCGGCCGGTAAACCTCGGGCGCATGCAAGCCCAGCTTTTGCGTGGCGCCGCCGGTCCGACTGAATGTAGACCTTCCGGCGCGGCTCCGGATCATCGGAGCCCCCCCGGCCACCGTCATGCGCGCGTTGCGGCTCAGTTTCGGGCGTCGTTTCCTCGCGATCGGGGTCGGGGCGGCGCTGGCGTCGGCGGCCTGGATGGCCGCCGCGCTGATCAATCCCCCGCCGGGGCTGCAAGTCACGGTGACGGCGCTGGAGCGCTCGGCTCGTGGGCCCGAGGCGGCCCCGTTACTCCGGCTCACGGGGGTCGCGCCGCCCACGCTTGGGGACGGCCTGACCTGGCCGGGCGCGCCGCCGCTGCCGGAGGCGTTCCAGGCGCTTTTTGAAGGACAGGTCCGAATCGATCGGGCGGGAGCCTACACGTTCTGGCTGGAAGCCGCCGGCGAGGCCGAACTCATCCTCGACGACAGGGTCGTCGCGAAGACCGATCCGCAGACGCCAGGGCCCGCGCTCGGCTACGCCGACTTGACCCCTGGTCCGCGGGCGCTCACGTTGCGCTACGTCCGGCGGGCCGATCCGAACCGGCGGCCCGGCGTTTCGCTGGCCTGGGCGCGGGACGCGGTCTCCGCCCGGCCGATTGCGCCCGAGAGCGTCACCCGCCCGCAGGTCCCCTCGTGGCGGTTTCGGATGCTCGACCCGCTGCGGGCGGCGGCGTTGCTCGCCGCGATCTGGACGGCGGCGGCGATCGCGCGCGCGGCCCTGGGACCCGTTCGGTTCCGGCGGCTCGCATTTCGGCTGGCGGCCGCGGCGGGGGGGGCCGCGCTAATCCTGACGGGGGCGGAGATAGCGCTGCGGCTGGGGTCCATCCGCCCGCGCGAGTATCTGCCGGCCAACCTTTGGCAACGGCTCAAGTTCGAACCTGGGACGACGGTGCGCTACAGCGGCTGGTTGCCGCTCAACGTCAAGGAATTTGAGGTCGACGTGGCTTTCAATTCAAGGGGTTGGCGCGATCGGGAACATCCCCTGGAGAAACCCGCCGGCGTTCGACGTGTGGCCATCGTCGGGGATTCCTACGTCGCCGGTCAGGAGACGGAGCTGGCCCAGACGTTTCCGAAGCTGCTCGAGCGGGAGCTCAACGCAAGGGCCGAGGGGCGGCGCGCCGAGGTCCTGAGCTTCGGTCGCGGCGGGACGGGGACGACCGACCAACTGGAATTTCTCCCCACCGACGTGCTGCCCCACGCGCCGGACCTGGTCGTGCTCGCCTTCTTTCCGGGGAACGACGTTCTGGAGAACTCGCCGACGCTCAAGGAGACCTCGCGCCGATGGGTGGAGGAGATTTTTCTCAGGAAAATGGTGGCTGGGAAGGCCGCTCTCCTGGACGGCGGAATCTGGATCGAGCGGTCGTACCTGAATCGGGTCCTGGTCGATCGCCTGATCGACCTTTATCTGGCCCGGCTCGATTGGTTTGATCCCGAGGTCAAGCGCGGGGACCTCATCGCCCCCGAATGGCGCCTCTATCAGCGCGGCGAGCCCGAGGCGGTTTGGGAAGCCGCCTGGGCGACGACGCTGGAAGCGATCGGCCGGATGCAGGCGCTCTGCCGGGCCCACGGGGCCGATTTCGCCCTGATGCTGATCCACTCGGTCCAGGTGCCCGGCTTCTCCGGCGACCCGCCTGAGAACAATCCCACGTGGGACTTCCGGTCGCCCAACCGGCGGATCGCGCGCTACTGCGCCGAGCGGGGAATCCCCTTCCTCGATCTCGAGCCCGCTTTCGCCGGCCACGCTCGCCGGGGCGGGCCCCCCTTACGCTGGAAATATGACGGCCACTGGAACGCCGCCGGGCACGCCCTGGCCGCGCGCGAGCTGCTCGGCTTCGTGGAACCGATCCTGGCCCGACGGGCCGAGGTCGAAATGGGGAACGCTTCGGGGCGTCGAGGCGATGCGCCTCAGGGGGCGTGAATGCCCAGCCGCCGGAGTTCGCGCCGGAGCAGCTCGAGGCCGCGCTTGAGCCGCATCCGCGTCGCGCTCTCCCGCAGCCCCAACCGGCGCGCGATACGCTGCGGGGTCTCCTCTTCGATCAACCGAAGATAGAGCACGACGCGATAGTGATCGCCGAGGCGGGCGATCGCCTGCATCACCAAGCGGGCGATTTCGGCCGCATGGGTCAACTCGTATGGGCCCGGCCGCGAATCGGCAAGCTTGGCCGCATGATCGGCGGCGTCCCCGGCGCCGACCCCGCCGCGTTGACGGGACCGCTCCCGCGCCCGGTAAAACTCCGCCGTTTCCCGTTCGGCGATCCGCAGCAGCCACGGCCCCAACCGGCTGGCGTCTCTCAACGAGCCGAGCGCCTGAAACGCGCGGACGAAAACCCCCTGCAGCAGCTCCTCCCGATCATTGTCATCCCGCGTCCGACCGAGCAGATAGCCCATGACCATCGGCCCGTAGCGGTCCATCATCTCCCGCCAGGCCGTTTCATCCCCGGCGAGCGCCCGACGCACACAGGCTTCATCAGCGGCCTCGCCGGCGGCTTCGTCCTCGCCCTGCGGCGAGCTGGGCGGGGGGAACGGGCTCGGCCCGACGGATGCGTTCAAGCTCAAATCGTCCCCGGACATACGAGAGGGACCCCCTCTCGGTTCAGGTCTCCACCGCTCTGCACCCTAGCAGCCCGCTCCGGTCCACGCCACGAGGAACTCGCCCGCGCACGGGGCTTGTTCGCGCCGCAAGGATGCAGGGACAATGCCGGTCCGTGGGCGTCGTGGGCCGATCGGGGGCGCCGGGCGGGGTGGATCGATGGAGCGGAACGAGGAGCTTTGGATACGTTTGGCAAGGGGCTTTCCTCTAGTGAGCCGGCCGGCGAGCCGGGGCGCCCGCCTGGCCGAAGCGGGGCTCTTGGCGGCCCAACTGGGTTTTCTCGTCTGGACGCGCCTCCTCCAGCCCACCGTCTATTCCGACGACGCCTACATCCACTTCGAAAACGCGCGCCATCTCGCCCGGGGCGAGGGGCTCGTCTTCAACGTCGGCCAATACGTGCTGGCGACCACCTCGCCCGTCTATGCCGTCCTTCTCGGCCTGCTTCACGCCGCCACGCGGATCGAATTGCCGTCGCTCGCCACGATCGTCAACTTTGCGGCCGACGCCGGGCTCCTCCTCCTTACGCTCGGCTGGCTCAAGCGAGCCGAGGTCCCGCTGCTCTTCCGGCACGCGGCCCTCTTGATCCTCTCCTCCGAGGTCTTGCGGATGTTCTACTCCGTGGCGGGGATGGAGATGAGCCTCTTTCTTCTCATCTCGCTGACGGTGTGCGATGGGCTCGGCCGAGGATCGTGGTTGGCCCCGGGGGCGCTTTTGGGAGCGCTCGGCTGGGTGCGGCCGGAGGGCGTCGTGGTCTGGGGGGCCGCCGGGCTCGCGCTGGCCGTGGAGCGGCGTTGGCGACAGGCGAGGCGGCTCTTTGCCGTGGCCCTGGCGACGGCGGCGCTTCTGGCCGGGGCGCTCATGCTCCAATACGGGACCTTGATCCCCCAAAGCCTGCGCGCCAAGGCCGAGGCCCCCTGGTTTCGGGAAGCGGGCGGCCTGGCGCCGGTGGAGTTCTTTATCCGGCTCGGCGACCTGACCCCTTTCTATCCACTTCACGGGTTCCGGGCTTCATGGGGGAGGATGGCCGACCAGATCAACTCCTCGGCCGTCGCGGGGGCCCAGATCGTCCTGATGGCCGTCGGGGCGGCTTACCTCGGGCGGCGGGGTCTGCGCGGGACGGCGAGCTTCCTCGCGGCCTTCGCGATCGGCTATTACCTTTTCTATGCCCTTGCCAACCCCCAGATTTTCCCGTGGTACTACATCCCTCACTTCTTCGCCTCGCTTCTGCTCGGCGCGATGGGCTGGTGGAGTTGCCTGGAGACGCTTCTGAGGCGGCTTAAACCCCTGGGCCGAGCCGGGCCGTTACTGGCCAGGACGAGCTACATCGTGGGAACCGGCGTCCTTCTCGGTCTCTCGATCTGGACGACGTCGCGCCCGGCCCTCTTGCGCACCGCATTCCCGGAACGCCCCGGCTGGCGGGGCCTGGCGTTCCGGTTCGAGCCGCCCCCCCCGACGGAAAGGGAGTCACGGTACGCCGACGTCGCCGAACTGATGAACGTCTGGATCGGGCCGCGGACCCACTGGCGGGTGGGGCTCGTCGAGATCGGCATATTCGGCTATCACTTCAACGGCGCCGTGCTGGACACGTTCGGGCTGGCCTCGCCGGAGGCGCTCCTCGCCGCGCGTCCGGAGACCGCCGCCGGGCTGGACCCCGATTGCCGCCATTTGCATCCCATCAACGTCCTGGTGGCGCTCCGGCCCGAATTTGTCCTCTCCCATCAGCGATGGATTCCGATCACGCCCCCCTGTTTCCTCTCCCTCTACCGGGAGCTGAGGCTGCCGAGCATCGGGCTGAGGCTTTTCGTCCGTCGCGACGTCGCCCCTGAGATCGACGTTCCCTCGGAGTGGTGGTACGACCCGCCGGTCTAGCGGAGCGCCCGGCGGGCATAGGCCCGCTCGACGGCGGCCAGGGCCTCGGCGGCGGGGACGTCCCCCAGAATCGCCGCCTGGAACGCCGGAATGATCGTCGATTCCAGAAAGCCGACGCCGCCGGGCGGGGCAAGAAAGATCGCCGTGCGCGATATCCGCATGAGATCGGCATAGACCGGGTCCTCGGCAAAGGCGGTCACCGAAGCCCGGGCGGGGGTCGCCAGATACCAACCGGGGGCGTCCTCGGCCACCTCGGCCGAGGTGAGATAACGGGCCAAGGCATGGGCGGCCTCGGTGCGCTCCGGGGCTTCGGGGTGAGCGACGACGGCGATGCAACCGAGCGCGCCCGTCGTAATCGGGCGGCCGAGCGCGCCGGTCGGCGGCGGTAGGACGCGGAAATCCACGCTGCGGGCCGCCAGCGTTCGAATCAAGGCCGGCGTGCTGAGGATGAACCCGGCGCGGCCGGCGAGGAACTGCTCCTGGACGGCGGGCTGATCGTCCGTCCCGAAGGAGCGGGGGGTGAGCCCCAGACGACGCAACTCGGCCACGCGTTCGAGCCCTTCGGTCAGGCCCGGCGCGAAGGTCCACGTGGCGGAGGTCGGCTCCGCCGGGCGGATGAAGATTTCCCCCGCGTGCGCGGCTAGGAGCGGGCTCCATTCGAACAACGGAGGGCGCGCCGCCGCCGTCAGCCCCCAGAGGGAACGGCCCGCGGCGTCGGTCAGCTCGCTCATTCGACCCAACGCCCCGACGAACTCCTCCCACGTCCACGGAGCCTCCGGCGCGGGCAGCGCCAGGCCGGCCTGCTCGGCCAGCCGGACGTTCACGATGAGCGAGAGAGTAGTGGACCAGAGGGGCCAGGCCATCACGCGCCCGTCATGGGTGACGGCGGCCAGAACGCCGGGGCCAAAATCGGCGCGGTCGGCCTCGGTGAGGTAAGGACCGACCGGGGAAAGCAATTGCCGGCCGGCAGGGAGAAAGTCGGCCAACTGATCGTGCGGGAGGCGAAACAGGTCGATGCGGCGGCGATTCAGGAGCGCGGCGCGAAGCTTGAGGTCCCCCTCGCGGCGCCAGGGGACGCCCACGAGGCGGACGTCCACTTCGGGCCGACGCCGCCGGAAGGCCGCCAGGGCGGCGTCGGTCAACCGGCTGGCCGGCTCCCGACCGCCCGCCACGTAACCACGCTGATAGAAATAAATCGTCTGAGCCGCGAGGCCGGGAGCCCAGAGGGAGATGAGAAGACCGACGGCGAAGGAGCGCCGGGTCAAACGATCAGTTCGCGGCCGGTGATCCTGGCGTAGATGTCCAGGTAGCGGCGGGAGGTCTGGTCGATGACCTCGGGGGGTAA
The DNA here is from genome assembly GCA_964463045.1 of uncultured Candidatus Sumerlaeota bacterium. GTDB lineage: Bacteria > Sumerlaeota > Sumerlaeia > MVZB01 > JAJFLK01 > CAYXAU01. The sequence goes on from CAYXAU010000005.1 coordinate 258,352, forward strand.
AGGCGGCGCCGGCGGCGTCTTGTTCCATCGGATCGATTCCAGGTAATCGCGCACGTACTGCTTGTCGTATGAGATCGGCTCGCCCTCGGCTGAAACCGAGCCCTCGACCCAGAACCGGGACGAATCCGGCGTCAGGACCTCATCGATCAGGATCAGCTTCCCGCCGAGCCAGCCGAATTCGAATTTCGTATCGGCCAGGACGATGCCCTTCGGCTCCAGATGCTCGCGCGCGAACCGATAGAGGGCCAGGCTCAGGTCGCGCGCCGTCTGAGCCGCCTCGGCCCCGACCCGACGGCTCATTTCCTCAAACGTGATGTTCTCGTCGTGGCCGGTCACGGCCTTGGTGGCCGGCGTGAAGATCGGCTCGGCCAGCCGGCTGCGGCGCTTGAGCGCGGGGGGGAGCGCGACCCCACAGACCGAGCCGCCGGCCTGATACTCTTTCCAGGCCGAACCCTCCAGGTAGCCGCGCACGACGCACTCGATTGGGAGAACCTCGGCCCGGCGGCAGAGCGAGACTCGGCCGCGCAACTCCTCGAACCGGCGGATCGTCTCCGGCATTTCGGTGAAGTTGGCCGTAATCAGATGGTTGTCGACGATCGGGCGCGTCCGTTGGAACCAGTAAGCCGAAAGCTGAGTCAACACCTGGCCTTTGTGGGGGATGCCGTCGGGAAAGACCACGTCGAAGGCCGAGATACGATCCGTGGCCACCAGCAGAAGCTTATCCTCGAATTCATAGATGTCGCGGACTTTCCCGCGCGCGTGAGGCGAAAGCGTCCTCAGCTCCGTCCGCGTCAACGTCGACGTCACGATGATTCCTCCGGGATCGGCCCAGCCGATCGAAAGCAGGGGAACAACTTAACGGAGTCCGCGGGCCCAAGGAAGCGATTTCGGCCGACGGCCGCCGGGCGGCCGGCCGAGGCCGGCGCGATCCGCCTCCCGCCGTCCCGAATCTTGTTGATGTTCTCGACCCCCGGGCGTATGATCCGCGCATTGTGTAGGTTGGCGAGCTTCCAAGGAAACGACGTGGCGGCGCCGGTCGCGGAAGAAGGCCGCCCAACCTGCGCGAGGAGGCAAAGCATGAAGCGGTTTTTGGCGTTGAGCGTCCTGGCGGGCGCGATCTTGGTCGGTTGCGGTAAGAGGGAAGAGGCCCCGGCTCCGGCCAGCGATATCGGTATCGACCTGGAGCAGATTCAGCAGCAGCAGGCCCCGGCGACTCAGCCGGTTCAACAGGAGGCGCCCGCGCCTGAGGAGCCGGCGGCCGAGAAGCCCGCCGAGCCGTAATAGACCCACGCGGGTCAGGGTTCCCCCGCGCCTGTGGTCCGAACGGGCCTCGGGCGTCAAGTCTTCATGCCCCTGGGCCGCCCCCCCGCGGGCCGGGGGAGATTCTTACAGCGAGGCCCCCATCTTCGGCGGAGGCCGGTGAAAGGCCGGATGAAGGCGCTCAGGACGGTTTGCCTGCTCCTGGCTGCGGCGGCGTGGGGCTGCAGCCCGAAGCATCCTCCGCCGCCCACCTCGACGCCGTCGCCCCCGGCCGCCGGGCTCCGCACGCAGGCTTCCGGGTTGCAGTATGAGGACCTGACCGTCGGCGCCGGGGCCGAGCCGCGCCCCGGCCGGCCCGTCCGTGTGCATTACACGGGCTGGCTGCAAAGCAACGGCGCCAAGTTCGATAGCTCGTACGATCGCGGCGTCCCCTTTGATTTCATCCTGGGCGTCGGCCAGGTGATCGCCGGTTGGGACGAAGGTGTCGCGACGATGCGGGTGGGAGGCAAACGGCGGCTCGTCATCCCGCCGCACCTGGCCTATGGGGAACGGGGGGCGGGGGCGCTCATTCCCCCCAACGCCACGCTGATCTTCGAGGTGGAGCTGCTGGACGCTCAGTGAGCGGCCGTGGGGAGGCGGGGGCGGACGGGCGCCGTGCCGGGCGTTCGGGGGGCGAGGGTCTCCTCGCGCGCGGGGGCTTCGATCAGGCGGGCGAAGACCAACCGGCCGGACGCATTCTGGAGAATGTTGCTGACGACGATTTCGCACTCCTGACCGATGAATTCCTCCCCCCCTTCGATGACGACCATCGTCCCATCCTTGAGGTAGCTGACGCCCTGGCCGGCCTCCTTGCCGGCCTTGACGATCGGCAGGTCTATCGTCTCGCCGACAAAGACGGCCGGCCGGAGGGCCTCGGCCAGCTCGTTCAGGTTGATCACCCGGATCAGGCGTACCTGGGCGATCTTGTGAAGGTTGAAATCGTTGGTCACCAGATCGGCGTTCATCGTCATGCAAAGCTGAATGAGCTTCTCATCGACCTCGGTCAGGTCGGGGAAGTCCGTGTCGATCACGTCGAAGGACTTGCATTCGGTGTTCAGGCGATTGAGGACCTCGAGGCCGCGGCGCCCTCGCGCACGACGATACGGATCGGCCGAATCGGCGATCCCCTGGATCTCCCGAAGCACGAAATTGGGGACCATCACCGGCCCGGAAAGGACCTCCAGGCGCAGAACGTCGAGAATGCGCCCGTCGATGATGACGCTCGAATCCAGAATCTTGGGCCGTTCGCGCGGGTTCACCAGAAAGAACTTGAGATTGCCGGGGCGCAGGATCCAGTCGGCGTGCCTGAGCCCCAGAATGATCCCGAAATAGCCGAAGAGGATGTTGCAGATGAAGAGCGACGTGCTCGTCGGGAGGATCGCCTCCGGTATCGTCCGATAAAATAATTGGGCGAAGAGCATCCCCATGAGCCAGCCGAAGGCCGCCAGCAGAATCTTGCGCGAGGCGATGGCGTTGGTCGCGTACTCGATAATGACGATGATCAACGCCGCCACAAAGGCGATGGCCGAGAAGACCCGCGGGTCGCGGGCCGTCTGGACGGCGATCCGCGAGGCGAGCCAGGTCGTCAACAACACGAAAAACAGCCGCGCCAGAAAGACCGGCCGGAAGAAGAATCGTTCCATCGGCGGCGGCGTCAACCTCATCCTGGCTCCCCCAATCAACCGGCCCACATCGAACCTCCGCGCGCCGGGCCTCCCCCCGCCTCAGCCCTGCTCGCCCTCGGGCCCTTCAGGATAATCCCTCTCGCCGGCCCGCTTCAACCCCTCCCGAGGCCCATGAAAAGATAGCCGACCCCTCCCCCGTCGTGGGCAGCCCCGACAACGGGGCCGGGAGCTTTCAGACGCAGACTTGGTCCTTGCGAGGGACCCGTCGCCAGGCGCGGCCACGGTTGCGGAGCGCTTCCAGACGCTCCCGGAGCTTGAGCATCACGTTGCGACGGAACAGGTCGAACCGCGAGCCGCGGCGCACGGTCTGGATGTCGGCGCTGAAGAAACGCAGCAGGAGCGTCAGGAGATGGGGGTAAGCCTTGAGCAGCCGGCTGCGGCTGAGCCGGCGGATGAGACCGTCGGGGGCGTAGCCCTTGGCCGCCAGGTAGTACAGATTGTCCCAGAAAAGGTTATCCCGGTCGCGCCGGAGGTCGAGGGCGGGCGTCCAGCGTTCGTAGGATTGCTCCTTCATGTCCTCGCAATCCTCCAGCCGGATAATGCCGCGCTCCAGGAGGATGTCGGTCAGTTTGGTGCCGGGGAAGTGCGTCAGCGTATGGGTGTGCAGCTCGAAGGGGCGGGGGAACTTGAGCAGAAGCTCAAGGGTCGCCCGGCGGTCGCTTTCTTCCTCCAGGGGGTTGTCCATGATGATGTCGTAGGAGCAGTGGATGCCGTGGCGATGGAGGATTCCGGCGGCCTCGATCAATTCGTCGTCGGTTTCATTGCGGAGGAACAGGTCGCGGCGGATGCGCTCGGAGCCGGCCTGGACGCCCATCGTCATGGAGACGCAGCCGGCCTCGCGGACGAGCCGGATCGTCTCCTCGCTCGTGGCCTTCGGATGGCAATAGCAGAAGAAGGGCAGATTGACGTGGCGGCGGTATTTGTCGCGGAACTCGGTCAGCCAGCGGACGTTGAACGTGAAAACGTCGTCCTCGAAGTTGATGAACAGCAGGTTCCGGAAGCGGCGCCGGGCCTCGACCAGCTCCTCGATCACGTCGTCCACCCCCCGGCGGCGGATCCAGCTCCCCTTGCCCTTGACGGCGTCCCAGAAAAAGCTGTTGCCGCAGAAGGTGCAGCTATAAGGGCAGCCGCGCGAGGTCATCATCCAGTAAGAGACCCGTTCGTCGTCGGAGGGGAAATCGACCTCGCGTCCGCCGTCGAGCAAACGTTTGTTCCGTTGGGAGAAGTCGGCAAACGGGACGCGGTCCAGGTCCTTGATCAGACGGCGCTGGTCATTGCGGATCACGCCCGACGGCGCCTTGATCCAGAGGTTCTGAATCGTCTCGATGGGCCGTCCGTCCCGCAGCGCCCCGGCCAGCTCCACCAGCGCATCCTCCCCCTCGCCCAGGCAGACCATGTCGGCGAATTCGAGACACTGCTGGGGCTTGATGCTCGGATGCGTCCCGCCCCAGAGGACGGGTGTATCCAGCCGGGCCTTGAGCGCGGTCGTGAGCCGCCCGGCCAGCTTGAGATGCGCCGAGCGCAGGCTCATCCCGATCAGATAGGGCCGCAGCTCTGCGATCACGTTGACCGTGTGTTCGATCTCCTCCGCAGCGGGGGGGTCCATCGTGTTGTTCGGATTGAGCTGCTTGAAGAAGATCGAGCGGACGTCGAAACCGGCCTCGTCCAGCACGGCATGGAGCGTCCGCACCGGGAACGAATCCACGTCGTAGAAGGCCACCAGCACGACCTCGCAGCGATCCTTCATCCGATTGCTCCGCTCCCGCCTGGTCCGCTCGACATGACGGCCTGAGGGGCGCCCGGAGGGCGCGCGCCGAGATGCCGGCCGCCTGAGGCGGCCCGCGGCTCGACTGGACTCAGGCCTGAAACAACCTCTTCCCGCTTGCCCAAGACGAGACCCGCCAGGGAGGCTCGCCTTCGCCGCGTCAGTTTGGACGCCGGCCGGCGTGAAGTCAAGGGGCTTCCTCCCGCGTGGGCGCGGAGGCCCGCCGCAGGCTGATCAGGTTGACCAGCAACCGGGCGGCCCCATTGACGCCGGCCGGGAGTTGGCGAAAGAAGGCGTAACCCGTGTAGATGTAGTGGCCTCGTCCCAGCCGAGCGACCAAGAGGCCGCCGGCTTTGGCCTCCTCGCCCGCGTCGGCGCAGGCCAGCAGGGGCCGATAAGCGTCATCCCACCGGGACCAGAAATAGAGCCCCCGTTCCTGGACCCAGCCCTCGAAATCGCTCTCGACAATCTCGTGCGGAAAATGGAAGACCGGATGGGCGGGCTCCAGGATCGTGACGGGGGCCGCCGGGTTGGTGACCCGGTCGTGCGGCCGGGCGAAGGCCATCGGCCAGGGGGCCGCCCCCATCGTCTCAAACGGGTATCGGTTGTATTGGACGAGGAGCGTTCCGCCGGCGTTGACGTAATCAAGAAGCCGCGGGTTCAGGTCCTTGAGGCCGGGTCGGGCTTCATAGGCCCGGACGCCGAGAACGATCGCGTCCAGGTCCGCCAGCCCTGGCCGAGCCAGGACCGCCTCGTCCAGTTCGATGACCTCGACACCCAGTTGAGCGAGCGCCACGGCGACCTCATCACCCGAACCGGGGAGATAGCCGACCTTGAGCCCCTCGGGAACGGTGACGGCCAGCCGGTGAAGCCGCAGCTCGGCCGGGCGAACGAGCGATCGGGGCCGGATGTGGGCGTAATCGATGCGATCCACCCGCGAAGCCCCTCCCTCGGTCCCGGCGATGGGGGCCTCCAACCAATGGGCGGCCCACAAATCCGGCGGCGTCGGATCGGAATCTCGCTGCCCCTGAGCCGGCCGCGGCTCTCCGAGGCCGGCTGGAATCGTGAGGTTCAATTCCAGGCGGAGCGCCCGCTCGGGCGGGAGGACGACGCTTGAGCTCCCCGCCTCTACGAGCGACGGGTGGGCCAACCAGACGCCGATGAGGCTGCCGGTGAGCGGCTGGTCGCTCAGATTGACCACCTCTGTCTCCACCGGGAACCGATGGCCGAACCAAGCTTTCTTCGGCACTAGGAGCCACGGAGGATCGAATCGGACCGAGATGGGGGGGAGGATTTCCAGCTCGGAGCGAATCTCGCCGCGGGTCGGCGCGGCGCGGCGATGCTCAACCGGGACCGACCACCCCACGGCCACCCCCTCGACGCGGGCCTCCAACCGCGCCACGACCGCCGGCGACCCGAACGGCGAGGCCGCCTCCCGTCCCTCGGGCCAACCGTAGCGATCCCCGTCGGGCGGCTGGCGCAGATAGTACGGGAGCGACGGGGTCGCGCGCGGGCCGGCGACTATCCGAAAGCGACCCCGGCCTGGCGCATCGGATCCCTCGGACGGGTCGGCGGCGCCCGGCGGCTCCACCCGGAGCCCCTGGACCGCCGGGAGCAAGCTCCAGCGCGCCCTCTCCAGCGCCGATGGCTCCGGCAAATAAGCGGCGCAAACCACATTGACCTCACCCCCGAGGATCACGTGAGGGCGCTCGGCCAGCGCCTCCAGCCGAAGGCCGAGGGCCTCCCCCAGGGCGGCTTCGAGGTCTCCCAGGGCCCAGGGATCAGCCCCGGCGGCCCGCGCCCGCTCGATCAGCCGGACCAGGTCGGGGGCCAGCACGCTCGGATTGGTCAGGAGGTCCGGCCGCCGGAGCAAGGCCCCCGGCGAGGGATCCAGGCCAAGCGCGTCCGGCTGAACGCCTTCAAAGAGGTCCGACTCGGGGGCGCTCGGCGGCGGCTCGCGGCGGATCAGGTGGCTCGGGCGCGAGTTCTCGAACTCGATCATTCCCATGTCTTGCGATCGATGCCTCGAACGCCCCCGATAGCCGACGGCGCCGACCGAACGGCCGATCCAGGGGTCGTATCGGCTCGTGTCCAGGGTGAGCGTCACCTCCGGCCCGGCCTGGAACGTTCCGACGTAATACTTCTGGACGCGCCAGGGGCGGAGCCCCTCAGCGGCCAGATCGGGAAAACGCTCCGGATCGGCGGCGGCGGCGATCGCCTCGGCGGCGGCCCAGCCGGCGGCCTGATGCTGGCCGTGGCCGTCGCGGGGCGTCCCCTGGAAGCGAGAGATGACGATATGGGGCCGCGTGAGCCGGATGGCGCGGACAACGTCGCGCAGGACTTCCTCCCGTCCCCACCGGTCGAGCGCCTCCTCGGCCGATTTGCTGAAGCCGAAGTCGATCATGCGGCCAAAAAGCTGATAAGCGCCGTCGTCGCGGCGGGCCGCCAGCAGCTCGGCCGACCGCAGAACGCCCAGGTCCTCGGAGAGTTCCGGCCCGATGGCGTTCTGACCGCCTTCGCCGCGCGTGAGACTCAGGTACCAGACGCGGGCGCCGCGCCCGAGCGAGAGATAAGCCAGAAGGGCGCTATCCTCGTCATCGGGATGCGCCCCGACGTGTAGAACGCGGAGGCCTACCTCGACGCGGCGCAACGCCTGAGCCAGGCCGACGACGCCCCGATTTTCGTAAAACGGCGGCTCGACCTGCGCCCAGAGGGATGTGGCCCCGGCCGAGAGCGCCGCCAGCCAGATCAACCGCCGGACCCGGCGCCGGACGGCCGCCGGCCTTGCGGGCGATGAAGGGGCTTCCATCGGGCTCAGACGGCCTCCTGCGCCCGGCGGCCGAACACGACAAACGTCGCCGTGATCATCAGCATCAGAAGCGCGCTATAGGCGGCCGCCAGCTGCAAGCCCGCCGGCCCGCGCCGCAACTGATCGATCTTGACCGAGACCGGCTCCGTCCCCGGGCCATAGAGCAGGATCGAGCTGACGAACTCCCCCATGGCCGTCGCGAACGTGAGCGTGGCGGCGGCGACGACGGCCGGGGCGATCAGCGGCAGCGTGACGCGGCCAAAGGCTTGGGCCGGGCTCGCCCCCAGATCGCGGGCGGCCCCTTCCAGATCGCGCGAGACGCGGCGCAGGCCGGCCGTGATCGTCCGGTGCGCCAGCGGCAGCAGCCGAATGAAATAGGCCAGCGCCAGAAGGGCGATCGTCCCGCGAAGCTCCGCTCCCCACGTGAGCGGGTTCGGCGCGCGGCTGATCCAGAGCAGGCCCAACCCGACGACCGTCCCCGGCACGGCCCACGGGAGCATGATCACCGAGCCGAGCGCCCCGCGGCCGAGCGCGCGCCGCCGCACCGTCGTCCACGAACTGCCCAGGGCGAAGATCAGAACGCCGACCGTGGCCAGGGCCGATGCCCGCAGGCTGTTGGCGATCGGGCGGAAGGCGTCTCCCCGCCGCCACAGACTGGCATAATTCTCCAGCGTGTAGGCCTCCGGCACGCCGACGAACCCCGTCCCCGGCTTGACGAACGAATCCCGCGCCAGGCTCAGATGCGGAACGAGCAGCAGGAGCGTGAGGGCGCCGGCCCCGGCCGTGATGAGCCATCGGCCGCGACGGGCCGGGCCCACAGGCCGACGGCGGGCCGCCCCGCGCGTCCCTCCCTCGATCGAGCGTTCGTAGCGCAGGATGAGATAGAGGAACAGAGCCGCGCAGGCGACCAGGACGACGCCGTCGGCGCTGGCCAGGCCGGGTTCGAAGCTTTCCAGCGCCTGCTGGATGCCGACCGTCAACACCGGCCGGCCGGCCATGTAGAAAAAGGGGGCCGTAAACGAAGCCATCGAGGTCATGAACGTCAGCATCGCGGCTCCGGCCAGCGCCGGGAGAAGCTGCGGGAGGGCCACGCGCAGGAACGCCCGGCGAGGCGTGGCGCCGAGGTCGCGCGCGGCTTCCAACTGCGATTCGTCGAGCGCGGCCAACGCCCCGCCGACCAGCACGAAGAAGAACACATACATCGAGTAAACGTGAACGAGCAGGACGCCCGTGTAGCCGGACTCGATCCAGAACCCGTCGCCCGGCAGAAGCCGCGTCGCCCGATGAAACAATCCCCCTTCGCCCATCAGCGTCCAGATGGCGAAGACGCCGACGAGCGGCGGGAGCGTGAAGGGGAGCAGCGTCAGGCCCGCCAGCAGCCGCCGGCCCGGAAAGTCCACGCGGGCGTAAAGCCAGGCGAGCGCCGTCCCGAAGGCCCCGGCGCCGAGAACCGTCGCCAGCGAAAGGCCCAAGCTGCGACCCACGTAAACCGGATGGCCGCGCTCAAGAAACTGCCGCCACGGCTGAAGCGTCCAGCCCTCGCCCGGCGCGCGGAAACTCTCCCCCAGGACCAGGACGATCGGCCAGACGACGTAAGCCGCCAGCACGGCCAGCAACCCGAGCGAGAGGGGATCGATCGGGCCGGCCCCCCCGCCGCGCCGCCTTGCGCGAGCCCCCTCGGCGGGGTGAGGACCTTCGGCCATGACCGGTATCAATCACATCAACCCCGGCGGGGTCAACGGCCCGATGCGCCGAGCCGGAGCGGGTGAAGGGATCGAGGCCCGGGCGGTTGACACGCTCCGGAGGCGGAACGACAATCCCCACCTCAAGCGCCGAAGGGAGGCCCGCCGATGGCGTTGCCGAGCCGGGCGGAGGCGTTGGCCCTCGTCCGTGAATTCACGCAATCCGAAGCGCTCGTCCGGCACATGCTGGCGGTCGAGGCCGCCATGCGCGCTTACGCCCGCAAACTCGGCGAGGATGAAGAACTCTGGGGCCTCACGGGGCTGCTCCACGATTTTGACTACGAGCGCTGGCCGAACCCCCAGTTGGACGCGACGGGGCATCCGTTTCCGGGCGTGGCGATCCTCCGCGAGCGGGGTTATCCGGAGCCGATGCTCACGGCGATCCTCGGCCACGCGCAGTATTCGGGCGTCCCGCGCGAGACGCCGCTCGCCCGGACGCTCTTCGCCGTCGATGAACTCTGCGGGTTCATCACGGCGGTGGCCTACGTCCGGCCGGAACGGCTCAAGGCGATGGAGCCGCGCAGCGTCAAGAAGAAGCTCAAGGACAAGGCCTTCGCCGCCAAGGTTAGCCGCGAGGACATCCGGCAGGGGATCGGCGAGCTCGGCGTGCCCGAGGATGAGCACATCGCGCTCTGCATCGCGGCGATGCAGTCGATCGCGCCGGAGCTGGGGTTCTGAAGCGGAGGGAAGCTTCATCACCGAGACGCCGAGACAGCCCAGAATCCTCGGGACCCCAAGCATCAGGATCTCCCCGCCTCCCCCACCTCCTCGCGGCGGGTCTTTGCTGTTTTCTCCTGCCGGACGAACCGGCGGAATCATGTTGACGCTCCGGAGGCGTTCGCCCACGATGGACCGACCCATTCCCCGCCGAGGCCTCGGCGCGCAACCTCCGGCCCTTCCGGAGTCGTCGCCGCCGGGCCCTTAAGCTGAGGAGTCCCCCCATGGCCCGCACCCCCTCGCGCCGTCGATTCCTGGAGAGCGCCCTCGGCGCGGCCTCGGCCGCGGGGCTCGCCTTGCCGCTCAAGCTGGCCGCCGCCCCGCTCGTGGCCGATCCCGATCACCGGCCGACGTTGGAGCGGCCCGAACGGCCGCTCCGGCTGGGGATCATCGGCATCGGCGGCCGAGGGAGCGGCCTGCTGCGGACGTTTTTGCAGACCCGCCAGGTCGAGGTCGTCGCGCTATGCGACATCGACTCCGAGGCGATCCAGCGCGGCCAGGCGATCGCCCAGGGGATGACGCCGAAAGTCTATGAGGATTACCGGGAGCTGCTGGCCGACGGGGCGGTCGAGGCCGTCATCACGGCCACGCCGGTGGATTTGCACCATGAGATGGGAATCCGGACCGTCCGCGCCGGCAAACACAATTATTTTGAGAAGCCGATGGGTCTTTCGGCCCGCGAGGCCGAGGAGCTTTATCAGGCCGCGGCCAAAGCCGACGTCGTGTTCCAGGTGGGGTTTCAATGGGTGTACAACGCCGCCTTCCGAGCGGCGATCGAGGCCGTCCACGAGGGGCTGATCGGCGACGTCCGGTTCGTCCACGCCCAGCGCCACGGGGCCGGCGATCTGCCGCATAAGCCGTGGCTGATGGACCGCCGCCGCTCCGGCGACATCATCGTCGAGCAGGCCGTCCACGAGATGAACGTCTTCTGCTGGGGACTGAAGGGCCACCCGGAGCGGGCCGCCGGCTTCGGCGGGATCAACTGTCTGATCGACAGTCCGCCGGGCCGGTCGGTCATGGATCACTATGCCCTCACGATGGAGTTCCCCAACGAGACGCGCGTCTGCTACAGCCACATGTTCTACGCGACGGCGCCGCTCGATGGGATGCACATCTACTTCTTCGGGACGCGCGGGGCCGTCGACGTGATGAAGGGGGAGATTTACTTGAAAAGCGCCCCGCCGCCGGCCCCGCGGCCGATGCGCCTCTCCGGCGACGACACCTTCAACGCCGCCCTCGACTTCATCGAGAAGGTCCGCCGCCGCCAGCCGCCCGAAGCCGACGCCCTCAAAGGGCTCCTGGCGACCAAAGCCGCCGTCCTGGGCCGGACGGCCCTCTATAAGGGCAAGCCCGTCCTCTGGAAGCACATCGCCTGAGGGATGCCCCCGCCGGCCGTGTTCACCGCCACCCGTCCGTGTCCGTCCGGGTTTGTCCGTGATCAGCCGCGAGCGGGCCGACGGGCGGCGGCCCGAGGATGACCTCGCGCGGGAGATCGCCGTTCCGCCTGCCGGAGCCGGAGCCGCTCCTGGGTCCGTTCGGGCGTCCGGCCCTGCCGCTCGGGCGGCTCTTCCGCATCGAGATCGGGCTCGATTCAAGCTGGATCATCATCTTCGCGCTGGTGACGTTCTCGCTCACGGAGCGCTTCGCCGGCCAGCATGCTCAATGGAGTTGGGGTCTCGCCCTCCTGGTGGGCGTCGCCACGAGCCTCCTCTTTTTCGGTTCTCTCCTGCTGCATGAGCTGGGCCACAGCCTCACCTCAGAGGCGCTCGGGCTCCCGATCCGGTCGATTACGCTTTTCATCTTCGGCGGGATGGCGCGGCTGACGCGCGAGCCCGAGCGCCCGCGCGACGAATTCCTGATCGCCGTGGCCGGCCCGCTCGTGAGTTTCGCCCTGGCGCTCGCGTTTGCGGGCCTCATGGCCGTGACGGCGGGGGAATCCTTCCTGGCCGAGGCGACCGAGGCATCCTTCACGACGCTGATGGAGGTCAATCTGGCGCTGGCCATTTTCAATTGCGTGCCGGGTTTTCCGCTCGACGGGGGCCGCGTCCTGCGGGCGATCGCCTGGGCCCTGACCGGGAGTTTTGAGCGAGCCACCCGCTGGGCGGCGGCCGCCGGCGCCGGCTTCGCCTATCTGCTGATCTTCCTGGGGGTTTTTCTGGCCGTGGGGATGCGCCAATTCGTCAGCGGGTTGTGGCTCGTACTGATCGGGTGGTTCCTCCTGCGAGCGGCCCGTTCCGGCGTCGCCTATCTGGTCCTCAAGCGCGCCCTCGAAGGCCTCCGGGTCGGGGAGATTTACGGCGGCGAAGGGCTGCGCGTCAGCGGGGAGATGACGGTGGCCGAGCTGATCGAGGGTCCGGTCGTGCGTCAGGGGCTCCGGACGTTTTACGTCGAATCGGCCGACGGGCGCGTCGGCTACCTGACGCTTCGGGACTTAAGGCGCGTCGCCCCGGCCGACCGAGCCACCACGCCGCTTGAGGCCGTCGCCGTCTCGGCCGACGCGCTCCCCCGCGTGAACCCTGAGGAAACGCTCTGGGGAACGCTGCTCAGGATGGAGGAAGCCGGCCAGGGGCAGGTGGCCGTCGTCGACAATAACGTCTTGCTCGGCATCCTGCCGCGCGAGGCGCTTCAGCAGGTGGCGCGACGCCGTCTGGAAGTGGGCTGAGCGGCCCTTGAGGACCGAGCCGGGGGGCCGGCGCCCCAAGCGCTCTAGAGTTCGAGCCCGGGATAAAGGGGGAACCGGCCGAGCAGATCGGCGACGCGATCGGCCGCCGAGCGCCGGACTCCCTCATCCAATCGAAAGCGCGCCTTGGAGGGCTCCCCCTTCTGCGCCCCCTGGGTGATGACCTCCGGTTCGGTCGCCGTCAGGACGGTCTGGATGACGGCGGCGATCTCTCCCATTTCGTCCGGCCCCATGCCGAGCGTCGTCACGGCGGGCGTGCCGAGCCGCAGCCCGCTCGTGTACCAGGGGCCGTTGGTGTCGTAGGGGATGACGTTGCGGTTGAGCGTCAGGCCCGCCGAACGGAGGGCGGCCTCGGCTTGACGGCCCGTCAAACCGAGCGGCCGTACGTCGAGCAGCACGAGGTGGTTATCCGTGCCGCCGGTCACGACCTGAAGCCCGCGGCCGAGCAGCGCCTCGGCCAACGCGGCGGCGTTGTCGACGATCCGGCGGGCGTAATCGGCGAACGCCGGGCGTGAAGCCTCGGCCAGCGCGACCGCTTTGGCCGCCATGACGTGCGGCAGCGGCCCGCCCAGGACCAGCGGACAGCCGCGGTCGACCGTCCCGGCCAGGCCCTTGCGACAGAGGACCATCCCGCCGCGCGGGCCGCGCAGCGTTTTGTGCGTGGTCGTGGTGACGATGTGGGCGTGGGCGACGGGGTCGTCGTTGCCGCGGAAGACCTTGCCGGCGACGAGCCCCGCGAAGTGCGCCATATCGACCATAAAGGTGGCGCCGACCTCGGCGGCGATCTCGGCGAAGGCCGCGAAGTCAATCCGGCGCGGATAGGAGCTATAGCCGGCGACGATGAGGAGCGGCCGCTCAGCGCGGGCGCGGCGGCGGACCTCGGCGTAGTCGATCCGATGGGTGGCGGGATCCACCGTGTAGGAACAATACTCAAACAGTTTCCCTGAGATGTTCGGCCGGAAGCCGTGCGTCAAATGCCCCCCGGCATCGAGCGCCATCCCCATCATCTTCTGCCCGCCGAGCTCCCGCCGAAGCCTCTCCCAATCCTGTTCCGAAAGCTCGGCGGCCGTCTGGACCCCGAACCGTTCCAGCGCGGGGTTCTCCACCCGATCGGTCAGGACGCTCCAGAAGGCGACGAGGTTGGCGTCGATCCCGCTGTGAGGCTGGACATAGGCGTGTTCGGCGTTGAAGAGCGCTCGGGCCAACTCGACGGCGCGGGCCTCGACAGCGTCCACGTTGTCGCAGCCGGCGTAGAAACGATGGCCCGGCGAACCCTCGGCGTATTTGTCCGACAACCAGTTCCCCATCGCCAGAAGCACGGCCGGCGAGGCGAAGTTCTCGCTGGCGATGAGCTTCAAGTGGCGGCGTTGATCGCCCAACTCGGCCAGGATGGCCTCGGCGACCTCGGGGGCGACCCCGGCCACGACGTCCAGCGCCGCCGCGAAGGCCAGCGTCTGGCGCGAGAGGCTCGGGGCGGCCTCGGCGAGCCCCTGCCGCCGGAGATAGCTTTCGAGCAGATGACCCGCCGCCATGAGCGCGCCTCCTCGCCGGAGCGTCCGGCCGTTCCGCAAAGGCGGAACCGCCGACAAGTTTGGGGGGCCCAGGCGTGCGGCTTGAGAGTTCCTCGTCGCTCCCCGGTGGTCGATTCCACCTTCGAGCAACGCCAGTCACGACGAGTAAACCGATCGTAGGCCCCGCGCCGCGGGCTGTCAACGGACCGATGGGACTTCCTCGGGCTGGGACCCGGATGCCATGGGGGAGCGGCCGATTGACTTGGGCCCGGGGGGGCTCATAATCGCCCTCGCCCCCATGGCTGATTCACGGAGCCCCCCGGCGACCCGATGCCGCGTGCGAAACCCTCCCCCCCTGGGCTGACTCACCTGGATGCCCGAGGCCAGGCCCGGATGGTCGATATCGGCCCCAAGCCCGTTACGCGCCGCCGCGCCGTGGCCACCGGCGAGGTCGCCCTTGGGGCGGCGGCCTGGAAGGTCCTTAAAAGCGGCCGGGCGGCCAAAGGGGACGTGCTCGGCGTGGCCCGCCTGGCGGGCATTCAGGCGGCCAAACGGACGGCCGAGTTGATCCCCCTTTGTCACCCCGTGGCGCTCACGCAGGTGACCGTCACGCTCAGCCCGTCGGCGCGGGGGCGCCGCGTCCGGATCCGGGCCGAGGCGCGGTGCGAGGGGAGAACCGGGGTCGAGATGGAAGTGTTGGTTGCGGTTGCGCTGGCGGCGTTGACGGTTTACGACATGCTCAAGGGGGTGGATCGGTCGATCACGATCGGTCCAATCGCCCTGGAAGCCAAGACGGGAGGGAAATCGGGCCCTTGGCGGCGATCGGGGACGGCATGAAGAAACCGGCACGAAGCCTGCTTCCTCCGCGCGGAAGGGGAGAGTTCCGGTTGCCTGCAGGTACGCTGAACCCTGCCGGGAACGCGAGGGTCTCAAGGTTATCCCCAGGGGCTGTGCATAATTCAGTCTTCAAGGTGATAGGGATCGGCGAAAAAAACCGACGCGCCGCGCCGAAAATGCTTGATATTCGAATGATCCCTTGTAGCATGGCGCGGGCTTCGGGCGACCTTGGGAACCTGGGGCCGAAAGCCGTGTCTCTTGATCCGAGCGCGGCGCCGCTTTTCCAGCGCGGAACCTTTTGGCGCGGGATCAATCCTGAGCGTGCTCAGGTCGGATCGCTACCGTCCCAGACCGAGGTCCGGCAGGGCGGAAGTTTCGTTTACCCATTCCCCAACCGCAGGAGGTAGGATGATGAACCGAGTTCTTCGAATCGTGGGCCTGTTGACGTTGACGATGACGGTGGGCTGCGCCAGCCTGACCGAAGTCCAGAAAGGAGCGGCCATCGGCGGCGTCGTCGGCGCCGTGGCTGGCCTGGGGTACGAGGCCGCCTTTGAGGGGCCCAGCGCGGCCGAGGCCGCCGGGATCGGGGCCCTGGGCGGGGCGCTCGTCGGCGCCCTCGTGGGGGATCACATTCACGGCATCAACGTCGATCAGGCCGCCCAGGCCGAGATCGATCGGCTGAGCAAGGAAAAGGACGCCCTGGAGGAGAAATTGCGCGCCGCCGAGCGCGAAAATACCTCGCTCAAGCAGGATATCACGAATCTTCAGAGCAAGATCGCCGAACTGGAGCGCCAGATCGCCGTCCTGCGCGAGGAGCTGGCCAAGGCCAAGGGAACGCAGCTCGTCCTGGATACGGACGTGCTGTTCGACTCCGGCCAGGCCGTCCTCACGCCGACGGGGCGACAGGCGCTGGACGCCGCGGCCCGGATCATCAAGGAGCAGCACGCCGGCAAACGGATCGAGATTCAGGGCCACACCGACACCGACCCGATCCGCTACTCCAATTGGAAGTCCAACTGGGAACTCGGCGCGGCCCGCGCGCTCGCCGTTCTCCACTACCTGGAGGACAATCACGGCATCGCAGGGGCGCAACTGTGGGCCTCGACTTACTCTTTCCATCGGCCGACCTCGCCGACCGATAAGGCCAAGAATCGCCGCGTCGTGATCGTCCTTTACGATAACTGAGGCGATGGCCCGCCGGCCCGGCGGGTCCACGCCGCCAAGCTTCACGGCCCCGACGAGGAGTTGCCCCGTCGGGGCCGTTTTGCGTTTGGGATGGCGAAGCGGGGAGAAAGCTTGAACCCCCAAGACACCAAGGCGCGAACAATGGAAAGAATCCGGGCGTCTCGGCGGTGAGTGACTTCAGGGGCCGTTCGGGCTCTCAGCGGCCAGGCCGACGACCGGCTCGGCCGCCCGCAGCCGCACGCGCTGCCCCACCGTAAAGGCTTGATCCGGACCGACCCGGACGCGCAGCTCCGGCCCGCCGTCGAGCCGCACCCGCACGTGCTGGTGATTGCCGTGGAAGTGAGCCTCCAGGACGGCGCCGGCGGCTCCGGCCGCGCCGTTCCCATCCGGCCCGACAGGCTCCAAGCGGAGACTCTCCGGACGCATCATCACTTGGAGCGGCCCCGGCGGCCAGGGCCGCAGCAGCGCCAGCTCACCCAACGGGCAGAGGACCGTCCCGCCCCGCGACTCCCCCCACAGCAGATTCGTGGCGCCGGCCAGCCTCGCGACCTGGGCCGAACTCGGGTGGAGATAAAGGTCCCTCGGCGGGGCTTCGTCGAGAATCCGCCCGTCGGCCATGACCGCCACCCGCGAGCCCAGGTGGAGCGCTTCCTCGCTGTCGTGGGTGACGAAAACGGCCGAAGCGGCGGCGGCCTGGAGGATGCGCCGAAGCTCGTCCCGGACCTGACGTCTTAAGGCGGCGTCCAGGTTGGAAAAGGGCTCGTCCAGAAGCACGACGTCGGGCTCCGGGGCGAGCGCCCGCGCCAGCGCCACGCGTTGCTGTTGACCGCCCGACAGTTCATGCGGGTATCGCCCGGCCACGTCGGCCAGACCGACCAACTCCAGCATCCGGGCGACCTGCTCGCGCCGCCGACGGCGCTCCCGGACGCCGAAACCGACGTTGGCCGCCACCGTCAGGTGAGGAAACAGGGCATAATCCTGAAATACAAACCCGATGCGGCGCGCTTCGGGCGGAACCCAAAGCCCCGGCCCGACGACGACGCGCCCGCGCACGAGCACCCGCCCCGCGTCCGGGCGCTCAAAGCCGGCGATCAACCGGAGGAGCGTCGTCTTGCCGCAACCGCTCGGCCCCAGGAGCGCGAGCACCTGGCCGGCCCCCAGCGTCAAATCGAGACCGTCGATCGCCGTCAACGGGCCGAACCGCTTGACCAGCCCCTCGCATCGGATCGCCGAGGGCTTATCCATACAGGCCGCGCTCCTCCTGGCGCAGGATCACGGCGATCGATAACGCCGAAAGACCCAGAAGCAAAAGGGCCGAAGGCGAAGCCTGAGAGAACAACCCCTCGGAGGCCGTGCTCCAGATGGCGTAAACGAGCGTGTCGAAACCCGTGGGGCTGAGCAGGAGCGTCACGGGCAACTCCTTGACCGTCGTCAGGAACACGAGCGCCGCCCCCGCCAGCGCCCCCGGCTTGAGCAACGGCAACGTCACCGCGGCGAACGTCCTCAGGCGGCCCCGGCCCAGTCCACGGGCCGCCTCCTCAAGCCGCGGAGGAATCTGGGCCAGGCTCGTGCGCAGACAGCCGATCGCCTGCGGCAGAAACCGGATGACGTAAGCGAGCACCAGGAGCGGAAGGCTCTGATAGAGCCCCGCGGGCAAATGCCGCGCCGAGAAAAACACGAGCGCCAGCGCCACCACGATTCCCGGCAGCGCCCCGCCCAGGTAAGCCGATCGATCCGCCCAGCCCGCCAGCCGACGGCGGTATCGACCCGCCAGGTAAGCCACCGGCGCGGCCGCCACGACCGCCGCCGCCGCCGCCAACGTCCCCGCCAGCAGGGAGTTCCCGACGGCCGAAGGAGAAAGCCAGAGCCCCTGACCATTACGCCAGCCCACGACGTTCCAATAGAGGATGACGAGGATCGGAAGCCCCAGAGCCGCCGTCACCACGCCCGCGCAAGCCACGAGCGCCGGCGCCTTCCAGCGGCCAAGCGGGATCGGGGCCGCGGGGCGGCGACTGCCCGATCCCGTCCGAAACAGCGGCGAACGCCCCCGGACGGCCGCCTCGGCGGCCAGCACGGCCAGCGTGAGACCCACGAGCACGAGCGCCATGAGCGCCGCGGTATTGCGATTAAAGGCGCTCTGATACTCGATGAAGATCACCCGCGTGAAACTCTTGTACCGCAAGAGCGCGGGGGCTCCAAAATCGCTGAGGGCGTAAAAGGCCGCCAGCAACCCCCCGGCGGCGATCGGCCCCCGCAACTGCGGCAACGTCACCCGCCAGAAAATCTGACGGCGGGAGAGCCCCAGCCCCAGGGCCGCTTCCTCCAGGGCCGGGTCCAGCCGCCGGATCGCCGCCCGGACGGCCAGCAGCACGAACGGGTAATTGATCAGCGTGATGACAAGGGCCGTCCCCGCCAGGCCATAAGGCTCAGGCAAACGTCCGATCCCCAGCGGCGCCAGCAGCCGGCCGAGCATCCCGCGCGGTCCGAGAAGCGCGATCCAGGCATAAGCCCCGATGTAGGACGGCATCGCCAGCGGCAAGACGAGCGCCACGGACCAGAACCGCCGACCCGGCAGGTCGGTCCGCGCCGTCAACCACGCCAGCGGCACCCCCAACGCAACCGCCCCCGCCGTGCAGACCGCCGCCAGCAAGGCGCTGTTCCCGAAAACGCTCCAGACCGCCGGGCGCGCCAGCAACGCCCAGGCCTCCGGACCGGCCGCCGCCATCCGGAGCAACAGGTACCCCACCGGCAAGAGCGCCAGGGCCGCCACCAGCGAAGCGGCCAGGAGCAGAGGCAACGGCGGACGAGTCCGCATCGGCGTCCGGAACCTTTTCGGGGGGAGCGGCGGCCTATTCCAGCGCGCCCACCTCGCGCAGCAGGTTGAGCGTTCCCTCCAGATCGGCGAGCGCGCCGAGGTCGACGTCCGGCGTGGCGATCTCGTCCAGGGATCTAAGCCTCGGGTCGAGGGGCACGCCGGGAATCAGGGGATACTCGTGGGTTTCCTCGGCGAAGGACGCCTGGGCCTCCGGCGAGAGCAGGAAATCGACCAGGGCCTCGGCGGCGGCCGGGTTGCGCGAGGTCTTGAGCACGGCGGCGCCGGCGACGTTGATCAGCGAGCCGGGGTCGCCGGCGCGGGGGTAAAAGTTGCGGACGGGGAAACTCTCGCCGCGTTCGGCCAGGAAATTAAACAGGTAGTAGTGATTGACGAAGCCGAGGTCGATCTCGCCGTCGGCGATCGCCGCCACGATGGCGGCGTTGTTGGCGTAGGTCTTCGGTCGGTTGCGCAGGATGCCCTTGAGCCATTCGGCCGTGGCCTGATCGCCGGCCGTGAGCCGCATCGCCGTGACGAAAGCCTGGAAGGAGCCGTTGGTCGGGGCCCAGCCGATCCGGCCCGTCCACTTCGGATCCGTGTAGGACCAGATCGAGTCGTAAAGGTCGGCTTCCCGGACCCGCTCAGTGCTGTAAGCCACAACGCGGGCCCGACCCGAACTGCCGACCCAGAGCCCCTCGGGCGAACGGAACCGCGGCTGAACCTTGGAGAGGATCGACGGCGGCAGCGGGCGCAGACGACCGGCGGCGGCCAACGCCCCGAGCGCCCCGGCGTCCTGAGCGTAGTAGACGTCGCAAGGGCTGTTCTCCCCCTCTTCCAGAATGAGAGCGGCCATTTCGGCCGTCGCGCCGTAACGGACCTTGATCTCGACCCCTGTGAGGGTTTCAAACCGCTGGAGAAGCGACCCGACCAGGTTCTGACTGCGGCCGGAGTAAACGGTGATCTGACCCGCGAGAGATGGAGGTGGCACGGGCGTATCGGGCCGGACCGAAGCGGGGAGTCGATCGCCGCCTGTGGTTTCGGGGGGTGCGGACGGGACGGAGGATTCGTTCCCCCCGCAGGCAAGGGGCAGGATCGAGAGGGCCGCGGCCAGGGCCAGGGCAACCCGGCGGCGAGGTGGTAAGCTCATTGGCTTCAAGAGCGCCTCTGCTCAGGCTTCCCGCCTCGGGCCGGATGCGCCGCTCGGGGAAAGGGCGGAGCCGTGGAGGCGGAGCAGCATGTGCCCCGACCTTAGGAGGAAGACGATGTGAGGTCAAGCGGAATATGAAATTGAGAATCAGTCTCAATATCGTGCGGGGTCTTGGGGGTCAGCCTCCGCTCATGGCGTCGCCACGGCGGCGCCGCTGACCTCCAGCCGCACCACGTCACTCACGTTGGCGATGAAGGGAAGATTGGGAACCGTCAGGTTAAAATCGGCCCGGCTCACCTGCGTCGTCGCTTCGCCGGCGATCTCATTGTCCGAGACGATCCGCAGTTTCACCTCAAAGACCACCGGGCGCGTCACATCCCGGATCGTCAGGTCCCCCGCCATTTGGAATTGAAACTGATCGCCCGGGGCGGCCGAGCCGCTCAGCCCGATAACCCGCGTCGGCGCGAACGTTATGAATTCATAGGCGTTGGTGTTGAGAATCCAGTTGCGAATGGCCTGATTGCGACGGTTGTCGTCCGTGGCCAACGTCCGGGCGTTGACCTGGATGACGCCGACGCGGGCCGAGCTCAGGTCGCTTAAATCGAGCGCGATTTGACCGGCGACCTGATTGGTCGTCCCGACGGCCGTCGTCGGCTGGCCGCGCAGGACCTCGTCGATCTTGAAGCGCGTCTCCGAGGCGTCCTGACGGATCGTGAACGTCCGGGCGCCCGCAGGCGCAGGCCCGGACGGGGCCGGCAAGAGCGAGGCGGGGGCAGGTTCGCTCGTCCCGGCCGAAGGGAGGAGGGCCTGCGGTGAGGGTCCTCCCGCAGGCTCTTCGGCGGGCTCCGCCCCCCGATCCTCCGGGTTGAGGGGGATGGCGGTGATCGGGCCGCTGGGAGGGGCCGTGGGCCCCAGGACGCGATTGTAGAGCCACCAGCCGCCGCCGATCAGGACGACGGCGATCAAAGCGAGGCCGAGCTTCTTGTTCATCCCTTTGAGGCATCCTTCCAGAAGTAAGCTGATGGCGCCGGCGACGTCCCGGCCGACCCGACGGGCACGAACCCCGACCCCCAAAGCTCGTTCCCACGATCCCACCGGAGCCGCCGGACATCAAGGCCGGAGCATCGGCCGGAGGATCGGCCGGAGGGCGTAAAGAGGCGAAAGCGCTTTGAGGAGGCGGGCAGAGGGGGGACGCCGAGCGGGAAAAGCCTTAACAGTGTGCTTGCGATTCTCTACCATCGCCGGCGACCGGAGAGGATTCGATGGGCCGGCTCTTATTCGACCTATTCCGCAAATCGCCGTTCGGGCCGCTGCACAGCCACATGGCCAAGGTGCGCGAATGCATGACGCTCCTCAAGCCGCTGTTCGTCGCCGCCCTGGACGAGCAGAACGAAACCAAGACCGAAGAGATCGTCAAACAGATCTCGAAGCTGGAGCATCAGGCCGACGAGATCAAGAACGAAATCCGCCAGACGCTGCCGAGCGGGCTCTTCCTGCCGGTCAATCGCGAGGATTTGCTCGCCTATCTCAAACTCCAGGATGACATCGCCGATTCGGTCGAGGACGTCTCTTTGCTCTTGACGCTCAAGCGGCTGACGATCCCCAAGTCCCTGCACGACGATCTGTTCGCGTTCATCGACAAGGTCGTCGAGGTCTGTCACCTCTGCGGCAAGGCCGAGGAAGAGTTCGAGCGCTTGGTGGCGGCGGCCTTTGGCGAGGCCGAGAAGCGCAAGGTGCACGAGCTGGCCGGCAAGGCGGAGTTCGCCGAGTGGGAGGCCGACAAGGCGCAGATGGCGCTGGCCAAGCGCCTGCTGGCGATGGAACAAGAAATGTCCCCGATCGACATTTTTCTCTGGTTCCGCATTTTCGGGGAGCTGGGGCGCGTGGCCAATCACGCCGAGAAGACCGGCGACATGCTGCGCCGCCTGCTGGTCAAGGCATGAGCCCCGCCGCTGAAGGCGACGTCCCGGGCTTTGACGTCGCCCGGCCCGCCACTCCGCCGGCCGACGGGCCGCCGGTCCGTCCCGCGTCGGCATGAGCGGCGGCGAAGCGGGCCTGCTGCTCACACTGGGGGTGGTTCTGGCGCTCTATATGGCCTGGAGCGTCGGAGCCAACGACGTCGCCAACGCGATGGGGACGTCGGTCGGCTCGCGCGCCCTCACGCTCGGCCAGGCGGTCCTGGTGGCCGGCATTTTCGAATTCGTGGGGGCCTACTTTTTCGGAGCCGAGGTTTCCGACACGGTCCGGCGCGGGATCGTCGACGCTCAGGATTTCGCTCACGTCCCCCGGCTGTTGGTTCTGGGGATGCTCGCGGCGCTGCTGGCGGCGGGGCTCTGGTTGCATCTGGCGTCGTTCCTCGGCCTGCCGGTTTCGACGACGCACTCGATCGTGGGGGCCGTGGCGGGTTTCGGCCTGATGGAGTTCGGCGTGCGCGCGGTCCGGTGGCCGGAGTTCGGCCGGATCGCCGCTTCCTGGATCATCTCCCCGATGGCCGGCGGAGCGTTGGGGTTCCTCATGTTTCACCTGATTCGACGCTTGATTCTGGATCGCGCCGATCCGGCCCGGGCGGCCCTGCGCTGGATGCCGCTCCTGCTGACGATCGTGCTGACGACGCTGGTCTTCGCTTTTTTTGAGAAAGGGGCGGCCCGCCTGGCGGGTCGGCCGATCGAACGCGCGCCGCTCCTCTTGGGGGCGGCGGCGGTTTCGCTGGTGGCGAGCCTCGGCCTGGCCTGGATGACGCGGCGGCGGACCGAACGCGAGCCTGACCCCGATCCAATCGTTCACGTCGAGCGCATTTTCGGTTACCTGCAGGTTCTGACGGCCTGCTACGTCGCGCTCTCTCACGGGGCCAACGACGTGGCCAACGCGATCGGCCCGCTGTCCGCCATTGCGCACGTCGTCCGCACCGGCGCCGTCGAGATGAGCGTCCCCGTCCCCGGTTGGGTGCTGGCGCTGGGGGGGGCGGGGATCGTCCTGGGGCTGGGGACGTTCGGCTACCGGGTCATGATGACGATCGGGATGCGGATCATGGAGCTTTCCCCCACGCGAGGCTTTGCGGCGGAGTTCGGCGCGGCGACGACGGTGCTCATCTGTTCGCTCCAGGGGCTGCCGGTTTCGACGACGCACACGCTGGTGGGGGCCGTCGTCGGCGTCGGGTTCGCTCGCGGTCTGACGGCGCTCAATCATCGGGTGCTGTACGGGATCGTCACCTCGTGGTTCTTCACGGTCCCGCTGGCGGGGGCGCTTTCGATGACCTTTTATCTGCTTTTGAAGGCGATCTTCGCCTGAGCGCGGCTCGATTCCGGCAGGGTTTTCGGCTACGATCCCGGCGCTCGCCGACCGGCCAAGGAGACGCCATGTCGGGCCCCTCGCTGGGCAAACTCTCCGATCTGCGGCCCTGGGTGGATCGCCTGGCGGGGCTCCAGGTGGTCGTCCTGGGGGACCTGGCGGCCGACCACTACCTCGTCGGCCAGACCTCGCGCATCTCGCGCGAGGCGCCGGTGCTGATCCTGAAGAAGCGTGAGGACTCGATCCGGCCGGGCCAGGCGGGCAACGCCGCCGCCAATCTGGCGGCCCTCGGCGTGCGGGTCCGGGCCCTCGGTTTCGTCGGCGACGATCCCGAAGGGGGGCGGCTCAAGGCGGCGCTCGAAGCGGTGGGGGTCGATTCGGCGGGCGTCGTCGAGGTCCCCGGCGCGCGGACGATCGTCAAGACGCGCGTGCTCGCCGGCGCGCATCATACGACGCTCCAGCAAGTGATCCGGCTCGACGACGATGAGGGACTCAAGGCGGGCCCGGGCCCCCGGCGGCGGCTGGCCGAGCTGGCGCTCGGGGCCGCGGCCGAGGCTGACGCTCTCCTGGTCTCCGATTACGGCTATGGGACCGTTGACCTGAGGCTTTGGAGACGGCTCGGCCGACGGCCTCGGCCGCTGCGCGCGCTCGATTCGCGCTACGGTCTCCTGAAACTCAAGGGGGCCGATCTCATCACGCCCAACGAAACCGAGGTCTTCGCCCAACTGGAATGGCCCGCCGAGGCCCGCGGCGATCCGACGGCGGCCGGCCGCGCGCTTAAGCGTCTGGCCCGCTGCCGCGAGCTGGTGATGACGCGGGGCAACGAGGGGATGTTCGTTTTTGACGGGCGAGGCCGCCTGCTTCGCTTGCCGATTTTCGGCACCGATGAGGTCACCGACGTGACGGGGGCGGGGGATACGGTGGCCGCTGTGGCGACGGCCGTGCGGGCCGCCGGAGGCTCCTTGCAGGCTGCGGCGCGGCTGGCAACCGTGGCGGCGGGGCTGGTGGTGATGAAGCGCGGGGCGGCGACGGTGAGCCCGGAGGAATTGGGCCAGGCGCTGGCGACCGGTTGAGGTGAGGTACCGAGCTGACAAAATGTCATTGACGCTCTCGCCTCCCCCTGCCATCCTCTTGACACGATCAACCGCCATTCGGCCTTAAACGCGTATCCCCACCTCGCAAGGAGGCGCATCGCTCATGACCGTTGACTCGATCTTCCGACCCAACGCCATGAAACTCGACCGCCGGGCGTTCCTCGCCTCGGCGGCTCACGTCGCCGGCGCCGCCGCTCTGGGCGCCTTCCTCCCCGGCCGGTGGGCGTGGGGGCTGGCCGATGACCTGGGGGAGACGCCGGCCACGCCGCCGGTCAAGTTAACCTCCGGCCAGGTCCGCGGCCGCACGATCGAGGGCCTGCATACGTTCCTGGGGATTCCGTACGGCGCCCCGACCGGCGGCGAGCGACGCTTCCTGGCGTCGCGGCCGCCGGAACCCTGGACGGGCGTGCGGGACGCTTTCGAGTACGGCCCCTATGCGCCGCAATCGGGCCGCGCCCGCGGCGCCAAGCAATTGGAGTTCTGGGCTCCGCTCCGGCCGGCCTCAAAGCTCGGAACGGGCGAGGATTGCCTCTACCTCAACGTCTGGACGCGCGGGCTTGGGGACGGGGGCCGTCGGCCGGTGATGGTCTGGCTTCACGGCGGGGGTTATGACCAGGGGAGCGGCGGCTCGCCCGGCTACGCCGGCGACGGCCTGGCCCGCCATCATGAGATCGTCGGCGTGAGCCTGAACCACCGGCTCAACGTCCTGGGCTACCTGTATCTGGGCGAGATCCTCGGCGGCGAATTCGCCGAGTCCGCCAATCCGGGCCAGTTGGACATCGTGCTGGCCCTTCAGTGGGTGCGCGACAATATCGAAGCCTTCGGCGGCGACCCCAGTCGCGTGATGATCTACGGTCAATCCGGCGGGGCGGGCAAGGTCGTCAACCTCCTGGGGATGCCGGCGGCCAAGGGGCTCTTCCACGCGGCGGCCGTCCAAAGCGGCGGCGGCGGCGGGGGGGATAAGGCCCGCGCGACCGAGGCCGCCGAACGGCTGCTCGCGGCGCTCGGCCTTACGCGAGCGAACGCCCGCGATTTGCAGAAGGTCCCGCTGGCGCGGCTGATGGAGGTCGGCGCCGGGGCGAGCCCGGCGGCCGGCTCGGCCGAGGCGCGCGCGGCGGGGGGCCGCGGCCTCGGCTTCGGGCCGGTCACCGACGGGTTGAACATTCCGGAGAACCCCGTCGGCAGCCCGCTCTCGGCTCAGGTGCCGGTCATCGTCGGGGCGACGCGCACCGAACGGACGATTTACGAGGTGGACAGCGATACGTACGGGCGGCTGAGCGAGGAGGAACTGCTGGCGAGCGTTACCCGCCTGGTGGGGGCCGACAATGCCGCCAAGGCGATCGCGCTCTATCGGGCGGAGAAGCCGGAGGCGTCTCCCTGGGCGTTGGACTACTACATCGACGCCGACACGCGGAGCCCGGGCACGCTGGCCATCGCCCGCAATCGGCTCAACGCGGCCCCGACCTACGTCTACCGCTGGGAATGGGAGACGCCGATCATGGGGCTGCTGGCCCCGCACACGATGGAGATCCCGTTCGTGATGGATCACCTGGAGAATTGCCCGACGATGACGGGACCGATCACCGAGGCGATGCAAGCGCTGGCCAAGGCCGCCGCCGGCGCCTGGGCCGCGCTCGCCCGCACGGGCAACCCGAACCATCCCGGCCTGCCGCAGTGGCCGCCGTTCAAGGAGGAAACCAAGGCCGTGATGATCTTCGACGCGCCGCCGCGCGTGGTGAACGATCCGGGGGCCGAGCTGCGGAAGATGCTTTTACCCGGCGCAGTCGGGACGCGCGGCTTCGGGGCCACGCCGCGCGTCGGCTGATCCCGTAGCGGCGAAGATCACGCCGGCGCGGGTTCAGAGGGCCATGATGTGGTAGCCGGCGTCGACGTGGAGCGTTTCTCCCGTGACGGCGCTGGCGAGATCGGACGCCAGATAGACGGCCGTCCGGCCCACCTCGTCGGCCCCGATATTGCGCTTCAAGGGGGCCCGCTCGGCGGCCATGTGCAGCATGTGGGTGAACCCCTTGACGCCGCGGGCCGAGAGGGTATTGACCGGCCCGGCGGAGATGGCGTTGACGCGGACGTTCTCCGACCCGAGATCGGCGGCCAGGTAGCGGACCGCCGCTTCGAGGGCCGCCTTGGCCACGCCCATGACGTTATAGCCGGGGGCGGCCTTCTCCGCGCCATAATAGCTGAGCGTGATGACCGAACCGCCGCCGGCGGCGCGAAACAGTGGCAGCGCCGCGCGCGTGACGGCGACCAGCGAATAGGCGCTCACTTCGAGCGCCGTCCGGAACCCGGCGCGCCGGGTGTCGACGAATCGCCCTTCCAGGTCCTCGCGCTCGGCGAAGGCGACGCTGTGGACGAGGAAATCCAGCCGTCCCTCCATCGCCTCGCCCACGGCGGCGAAGAAGGCCTCGATCTGGTCATCTTGCGTCACGTCGCAGGGGAGCGTCGCCGCGCCGGGGAGGGTTTCGGTCAGGGCGCGGACCTTGGGCTCCATCCGTTCATTGAGAAAATTGAAGGCGAGGCGCGCCCCCGCCTCGCGCGCCCGCTCGGCGATCGCCCAGGCGATCGAGTGCTTGTTGGCCACGCCCAGAATCACCCCCCGTTTGCCGTCGAGCAGCCCCATCGTCGCTTCCTTTCAAGGCGAGTTCACGGGTAGCCCCCCGCGCCGGGGTCATCGTCGAAACCGCAGGCCGCGATGGCAAGCGAAACCTGGTGGCGGGCGATCCAACGACGGCGCCGACGGGCTCGGTCAAATCCCGGCTTGAGAAACGGGCCGGGGGTTCCTTGAATGAGCGGCGACGGGAACGCTCGGGACGAACGACAATGGCCCTCCTTAAACTCAGCGGCTTCGGCGACGAGATCGCCGAGGATTTCGAGGCGCAACTTGGGGCGCTGCGGGCCATGGACCTAAATTTCATCGCCCTGCGCAACCTTTGGGGGGTCAACGTCCTCGATCTCGCGCCGCGCCAGGTGCGGCGAGCCCGCGCGTTGCTGCGGCGTTACGGCGTGGGCGTTTCCGAGATCGCTTCCCCCGTGGGGAAAGTCCGGATCGACAGCCCCTGGGCCCCGGAATGGCGGCGGTTCGAAACGGCCCTGGCGCGCGCCCGGGAGTTCGCCTGTCCGCGGATTCGACTCTTTTCCTATTACTCGCCGCCGGGCGAGCCCCGCGAGCGCCATCGCGGCGAGGTGATCCGGCGGCTCAGCCAGATGGCTGATCGCGCCGAGCGCGAGGGAGTGATACTCCTGCACGAGAACGACGAGGGCATTTACGGGGAGGACGGCCTGCATTGCCTGGACCTGATCCGGTCGGTCGGCTCGCCGAATTTCCGGCTGGCCTTTGATCCGGCCAATTTCGTCCGGACCGGCTCGCGGCCTCTGGCGCAGTGGTGGGAGATGCTCAAGGATCACGTCGTCCATCTGCACGTGAAGGATTGCGACGCCGAGGGGCGGCACTACCTTCCGGGCGCCGGTCAGGGGGAGTTCCCCGCCCTGCTGGCCGAATTGCGGCGACGGGACTTCGTCGGCTTCGCGACGATGGAGCCCCATCTGGCCGAGGCCGGTCAATTCTCCGGCTTTTCCGGCGAGCGGCGGTTCGCCGAGGCGACGGCGGCCTTTCGCGCGTTGTGCGACGCCGCCGGCGTGCGGCGCCGCCAGACGCGGGTGGCCGTCGTTGGCATGGGGTTCGCCGGCGGCGTTCACGCCGAGGGGCTGCGCCAACTGGACGAAGCCTGCCTGGTCGCCGTGGCCGACGAACGGCCGACGCCCAGCCTCAAGCGCGCCCGCGCCGAGTGGAACGTCGAGGCTTATGAGGACCTCAGGCCGCTCTGGCGTCGTCGAGACATCGAGGCCGTCACGATCGGCACGCCGAGCGGTCTGCACGGCCCCATCGCCGTCGCCGCGGCGCGCTCCGGCAAGCACGTGCTGACGGAGAAGCCGATCGAGGTGACGCTGGCCAAGGCCGACGCGATGATCGCGGCCGCGCGCCGCCACGGCGTCAAACTCGGCGTCATCTCGCAACATCGGACCGACCCCGGCGTGGAAGAGTTGCGGCGGGCGATCGCCTCGGGCCGACTCGGCCGGATCATCCTCGCCGAAGCCTACGTCAAATGGCACCGGACGCAGGCGTACTACGACAGCGGCGGCTGGCGCGGGACGTGGCGGCTGGACGGCGGCGGGGCGCTTATGAACCAGGGGATCCACACGGTCGACGTCTTGCAGCACGTGATGGGGAGCGCCGTCGAGAGCGTGGTGGCGCAGACGGGGACGCTCGCCCACGAGCGGATCGAAGTCGAGGACGTGGCTCAGGCGCTCCTCCGGTTCCACAACGGCGCTCTGGGCCTGATCGTCGCCACGACGGCGGCCTATCCGGGGTTCCATGAGCGGGTCGAAGTCTCCGGCACGGGGGGAACGATGATCGTCGAGAAGGATCAAGTCACCTTTCGGGCGATCGTCGGCGAGCCGGAGAGCGCCGGAAGGTCGGAGGAAGCCG
Source organism: uncultured Candidatus Sumerlaeota bacterium (assembly GCA_964463045.1). Classification (GTDB taxonomy): domain Bacteria; phylum Sumerlaeota; class Sumerlaeia; order MVZB01; family JAJFLK01; genus CAYXAU01. The sequence continues at coordinate 287,424 of CAYXAU010000005.1, forward strand.
GCGGCGGGGCGGCCGACCCGCGGGCCATTTCGACGCGGGGCCACGCGGCTCAACTGCGCGACTTCATCGCCGCCATCCAGGAGGACCGCGAGCCGCTCGTGCCGGGGCCAGAAGGGCGCAAACCGCTCGAAATCATTCTCGCGATTTACGAATCGGCGCGAACGGGCCGGCGCGTCCGGCTACCGCTTCGGCCGAAGCGAAGGCCCCCGCCTCGGCGCCGCCCCAAGCCCGGCCATTAGGAGGGCGCCGGGGCGCGCGCGACGGGCTCGCGCTCACGGCTCTTGCGTTAACGAGAGCAAATTCCCGTCCGGGTCCCGGAACCAGGCCACGATCGCGCCCGACGGGGAGCGTCAGAGTCCATCGGCGTCCTGATTGAGGCCGTCGAAGCGATCCAAGGCCACGCCGCGCCGCGCAAGCTCCCCGGCTATGGCCCGGATGTCCATCACGCGCCACCCGAGCACGGTCCGCGGCGCGGGCTTCAGCCGCGCCACTTTCGTGACGCGCAGCGTCACGCCGTGGGCGTCGTAGACGAGGGCAAACGAGTCATCGGCCACCAGGGGCAGCTCGAGAATCTCCCCGTAGAACTTCCGGGCCTCGTCGGGCCTGGCCGTCGCCACGAACGCGATCAAGGAAGCATCCTGCAGCGTCGCGGGATTCCTCCAAGGTGGTTTGAGCGTCCGCCCAGCCGCCGACGTTGAAGAACATCGAGCTTGGGGGGTTCAGGCGACCCCGCCGCGCCCGCCGCCGGCCCCCATGAGCTCGACCCATCGCCGGTATGGCGTCTCCCATCGGTCCGGCTCCGACGGATCGTATCGACGAGGCGGGCAGGATTCTCGGACGATCGCGCGAAGGTGGCTCTGGTCGGCGACCTCCCCGTGGGCGAAGGCCTGCATGAGCAGGTTGCCGAGAGCGGTGGCCTCGGCCGGCCCGGCGAGAACGGGTCGGGCGCAAGCGTCCGCCGTCGCCCGACAAAGAAAGGCGTTGCGACTCCCGCCGCCGATGAGGTGAAGGACCTCGACCGGCTCCCCCAGGATCCCCTCCAACTGCTCCAAACGGTAACGGTATTTGAGCGCGAGGCTTTCCAGCGCGCACCGGACGTAGCCCCCTTCAGTCGTCGGGGGCGGCTGGCCGGTCCGGCGGCAGGCGTCGTCGATCGCCCCGGCCATCTCGGGCGGATTGAGAAACGCCGGATCGTCCGGATCGACGAGCGCCCCGAAGGCGGGGGCGGCCTCGGCGGCGGCGATCAGCTCGTCATAGTCGGCGGTTCGGCCGCGGCGGGCCGCGTCGGCACGCAGCCGCTGAATCAGCCAGAGCCCCATGATGTTGACCAGCAGCCGGTTCGTCCCGAAAGCCCCGCCTTCGTTCGTGAAATTGGCCGCCAAGGCCGCCGGGGTCACCCGAGGGGCGCGTGTTTCGGCCCCCAGCAGGGACCACGTTCCGCAACTGATATAGGCCCAGGCGGCCGATTCGGCCGGGGCCGCGAGGACGGCCGAGGCCGTGTCGTGCGTCGCCGGGAGCAGGACCTCGACCGACGGCGCTTCCCACTGGCGGGCCAGATCGGGGCGCAGCGGCCCCAGCTTCGTCCCCGGCGCGGCGATCTCGCCGAACAGGCGCCGCGGCAGATCAAGGGAGTCGAGCAGCGGCCAGGCCCAATCGCCGCCCCGCGGATCGTAGCATTGGGTCGTCGTGGCGTTGGTGAACTCGTTGGCCGCGCGGCCCGTGAGCCAGAAATGGAACAGATCGGACATCATGAGCAGCCGATCGGCGGCCTGGAGCGTCTCCGGGCCGCTCCACTTCGTCGCCAGCAATTGGAATAGCGAGTTAAAGGGCAAGAACTGAATCCCCGTCAGTTCATAGATGCGCTCACGGGGGACGATCTGAAAGGCTCGTTCGGCGATCCCGCGGGTTCGCTCGTCCCGATAATGAACGGGGTCGGCGAGGAGTTCCCCGGCGGCGTCGATCAGGGCAAAGTCCACTCCCCACGTATCGACGCCCACGCTCGCCAGGCGGCCGTCCGAGGCTTCCAGGGCGCGCTTTAGGCCGAGCTTGAGCTCCTCGAACAAGCCGCGGGCGTCCCAGCGGAGGGTTCCCCCCTGGCGGCGGGGGAGGTTGGGAAAACGATGCACCTCGGCCAGGCGGAGGCGGCCCGCCTCCAGCCGGCCGAGGACGGCGCGGCCGCTCTCGGCTCCGAAGTCCAACGCCAGGTAACTCGGCTGATCGCCCATCGGAGGCCACGCCCACCCGGATGATTCGCCGCAAAGGTTCACGTTCTTCAATCGGGACTGATTTCACAACGGCAAAGTGATTTGATCATGCCCCGGCCCCAAGCGCCCGCCCGCAGGCGAGGCCCGATCAACTCCATGGACGTCGACCCCACCCCGCGCGCGGCGAGCCCGTCGGACGGGCCCGCCGGCCGCGGCCCGCGGAAGCCGGGTTTCATCGGCGCGGTCGCGCTTCTGGGTCTTGCGCACGCCGCGGGCCTGGCGCTCATCTTTGAGCCGATCGGGGGGCTGATCAGCGCCGAGCCGTTGATCGAGCAAGATTACGCGCTGCATTTTCATCACCTGCGCTCGATCGAAGCCTTCTGGCGGGCCGACCGTCGCCTCTGGGGGTATAACCCTTATTTCATGGCCGGGTACCCTTCCAACACGGTTCAGGACGCCAGCGTGAAGCTCTATGAACTGGCGGCGATGGCGGCGCCGGGCATGGACGCCGTCGTCGCCTTCAAAGGGTGTGTCCTGGCCGCGCACCTGGCGATTCCGTGGCTGGCCTGGGGCGCGGGGCTCGCCTTCTTCGGTCGCGGCGCGGCGGCGGCCGTCGCCGCCTGTCTCGGGACGCTCCTTTGGTGGAACGGCCTCCCCCGCGAGATGTTCTTCTACGGCATGGTCGGTTTCCCGATCGCCGGCTATGGCGCCCTGCTCGCGCTTGGCGTGCTGCACCGGCTCTGGAGTCCCTCCGAGCTCAGGCGAACCGATCGGAGGCTTGTCCGGCTCGTCGCGTTCGTCCTTGCCGCGCTCCTGCCGCCGTTGCATCTGCAAAGCATCGCGATCGTTGGCCCGCCGCTCGCATTCGGCCTCTTGAACCTGCCCAAGGGCCAAGGCGCGCGGGCCTGGGGCGGGTTGATCGCGCTGGGGAGTTTCGGCCTTGTGGTGAACGCGGCCTGGCTCGCGCCATTTTTGAGTCACATGAAGGATGCTCGGGCGGCCGAGCTGGTCGCCGAGCTGCCGGTCTTCACGGTGGCTGATCGGTGGGGGTGGTTCAAAGATTACGTCTCGGCCTCGGTCTACTGGAGCTTCCGGTCCGGTCCGGGGGAGAAGCCTCTCCGACTCTATCTGCTTCTTATCGGCGGGGCCGGGCTGGCGACGCTCGGCGGGCCCGGCCGTCGCGGAGCCCGAGTTCTGCTGGCGACCTGCGCCGGTGGGATGTTCGCGCTGGCGTATTTCGGCTCCTGGGTCGCCCCGCTCAAGGCCTGGCAGCCGTTACGTTTCAAGCTCGCGCTCGATCTGGCGCTCGCGTTGGCCGCCGCCCCGCTGATGGCGCGGGCGTTCGTCGGCCCGATGCCGAAATGGGCCCGGGCCGGGATCGCGGCGGCGACGCTGGCGGCAGCCCTGGGCGCGGCGATCAACATTTATCTGACGGAGGCCAAAGGCGATCTGCGGCTGCGGACCCGCCTCGGCCCGACGCAACAGGCGCTCATCGCCTGGGCGCGCGACGCGGCCCCCCGGGGCGGGAGAATCCTCTTCGAAGAGTCCGGCGACGAGAGCGGCTTCGTTCACGACGGCGTTTATTTGAGCGCGATCCTGGCGCACGAAGCCAAGCGCGAACTGATCGGCGGCCCCAGCAATCTCTATAACGATCGCCATCATTTCGCCGAGTTTCACGCCGGACGGGCGTTCGGCAAAGAGGTTCACGCCCTCGGCGACGACGCGCTCCGGGCTTACCTGGACATGTACAACATCGTCGCGATCGCCGCCTTCAGCCCGACGGCCGTCGAACGCCTTCTGGCCCTCAAGGAGGTGATCCGGCCGGAAGGCCGGATCGGCCCGGTGCACCTGTTGCGGGTGGATCGTCCGGGTTCGTGGTTCGAGCGGGGTTCGGGCCGGCTGGCGGCGGGCTTCAATCGGATCGAGTTGACCGACCTCCGGGGGGACGACGTCATCCTTAAATATCACTGGGTCGAAGGCCTGGCCGGCGATCCCCCCGCGCGGATCGAACCCGTTCGCCTGCTCGATGATCCGATCCCGTTCATCCGGATTCTGGAGCCTCCCTCGGCGCTGACGCTGCGGGTTGGACGCCGTCAATCGTTGGCGGCTCGCGGCCGGAGCCAGACCAATCGGCCATAGCGCTCGGCCACCACGTACTCGCGGGCGATGGCGCGGGCGATCTCCGGCGTGAAATAGCGCTCGCCGAGCCCGTCGAGCTCACCCTCGATCAGGATCGTCCCAAAATGTCGCTCCTGGATCCGTTCGAGGAGCGGCCCGGCTTCCAACCATCCGCGGCGGACGAGCGCTCGGTACTGAAAAGGGTCGAGCAACGTGGGCTCCCCGCCGGCCGCCGCAAGCCCGAAATAGGGAATCACCGACAGCGCCGGCCCTTCGGCCTCGGTCAGCCGCCGCTCCAGCGACGTCGGGCTCCACTGCGCACGGACGCGCTCGAGATCGTCCCGGAGCGACATAAGCGCCGGGACCGTGTCGATCAACACAACCGGCGCAAACCCGAGCAGCAGCGCCGGCTCGGCCCAGGCGGCTCGACGGTATCCATCGCCTGGAGCCCGCCTCCAGAGACATCGGACGCCGTCGGCCACGAGCGCCGCCGAAATCAGGTAGGCCTCCAAGAAATAGCTGGCAAAGGCCCCCGCCTTGAAAGAAGCCGCCCCGGCCATGGCGAACGACGCGACCAGGGCCAGGGAAACCACGAACGCCGGAGCCCGGGCCGAAACGGCGCACAGGTTCCGGACCGCGAGGGCGAGCCCGGTCGCCAGAACGAGGGCCGGGATCAGCGGCAAGGAGCGGATGAATCGGACCAGATTGGCGGCGTCGAGGCCGGTATCCACCGCCCCGACGAGGTTGAGCCCTAACGAGCCGCCCCAGGCCGCGTTGAGCGTCAGAAAGAGCCCGACGTGGGCGGCCAGCCCCGCGGCCAGAAAAGCCGTCGCGACGCGCCGTCCAAGGCCCTGCCAGGTCCAGACCACGAGGGCCGCAGCCACGCCGAACGAGAAGGGTTTGAACCAGAACGAAATCGAGAGCGCCAGCCAGGCGACCGCCAATCGCCACCGTCGCGCGGGTCCGCCGAGGGCGACCCCGACGGCCAACAAGGCGAAGACGACGTGGGGTCCGTTGGGACCGTAGGCCGCCAAATGAGCAAAAAGAGGCTCCCAAGCCAGCGCCAACGCCGCGGCCAGCCCGGCGGCGGGGAGCCCGCCCCCCAGGCGAGCGGCCATCGCGCCGGCCAGGAGCGCCCCGGCCGCCAGGCACAGAAGCGAAAACCCCCGTCCGATGCGATAAACGGTGCGCGAAGTTTCCCCGCCGTCGAGCGCGCAGGCGATCCAACCGACGCTGTAATAAGTCAGCGGAGCGTAGGGGGCGAAAGCGTGGGGCCAGAGCCGCCAGTCGGTATAAGGCGTTCGGCCGCGGGCCACGTCCCAGGCGCGGGCGACAATTGCGGCTTCGGGATAAGCCAGATCGGATTTGACGGGAAGCGTGAACCCCAACCAGGCAAGGTCGCCGAGAGCCCGGGCCGCCAGAAGCGCCGCCAGGAAGGGGCCGAGGTATCGCCGGCGCAGGCGCTCGGCCTTCTGGAGCGTGGCGGCGGCTTGGGAACGTTCAGGCGGCATCGGAGGCAGGGGCCGCGACGCGCGCCGGGCGGCGCGGCTCAGGGGCCCGGCCGCGGGCGCAGGATCGTCGCGAACCCGACCTGCTCCTCAACGACGTAATGCTCAAACAAGGCGGGCAGGAACCTGGGGGAGAAAGGGGGCTCGCGGCCTGGACGGCCCGCTGAGTCCAGAATTTCGGTCGAAAGGATGACGGCCGAGAACGCACGGGTCTCAAGGCGGTCGATCAATTCGGCGTCCTCAAGCCGGCCGCGCGCGCGAAGAATCCCGTACTGGACGAAATCCAGCACCGTCGGCCCGGAGAACGCTTCGAAGACCAGATGGGGCATCGTCGTCAGCAGGAGTCCGTCGATGTGCCGGGCCCGCTCGGCAAGCGGATGGCCCTCCCACCCCCGCCGCATCGTCCGCGCGTTCGGGATGAAGGAGCGAACCTCGGCGGCGGCGTTGTAAGTCAGGACGGGCGCCGCCACGAGCCCGAACGCCACCAGCGGGGCGACCGGGCCGATCCGTCCGCGCCCCCGCCAGAGGGCGATCCCTTCGGCCGCCGTCCACGTCGAGGCCAGCGCGTACGCCTCCAGGTAATAATTGATGTCCGCGCCGACCTTCAGGTTCTGAAGCGAGGTCGCCGCGAACGTCGCCAGCAGGGCAAAAGCGACCCACCGGGGGGCGGGCGCCTCCCCGCGGCGGATCAAGGTTCTCGCGGCCCCGACGACCGCCGCGACCAGGACCAGCAGGGCCGCCAACGGCAGCCGCAGATAGAAGGCCGGCAGATTAGAGGGTCTCCAGCCGTTGTCGAGCGAACCGATCATGTTGAGGAACAGACAGCCGTTCCAGAGCCGATCCAGCGTGATGGCCGACGCCAGATTCGCCGCGAGAAATGTCGCGAGGAGGATGGCCGTCCGCCGACCGCCCGACCCTCGCCGCAGCCATTCGGCGACGACGATCGCCATCCCCCAGGAGCTGGGTTTGAACCAGAACGAGATGGAGAGAAGGCCCAGGGCGGCCGTGGCCCGCCGCGCCGTGGGTTCTCCCCCCAGGATCATCCCCAACGCCGCCAGGGAGAAGAAAACTTGAGGCCCGTCCGGACGGAAGCTCAGACAATATTCGAACAGGCGCAGCCACAGGAGCGCCAGGCCGACCGCCAAGCCCGCCCCGAGCGGCCCGGCCCCCAGCTTCCACGCCAGGCGTCCGAGAAGGCATCCGATGCCTAACAGCGCCGCCAGCGATTCGATCCGACCCAGGAGATAGATCATCCGGGGCCGAACTTCGGCGCGCGCCATCCAGCGCGCCAATCCCCCCACGGGGTAGTAAGCCAGCGGGCCGTAGGGGGCGAAAGCGTGCGGCCAGCGGCGCCAATCCTGATAGGCCGGTCGCCCGGCGGCTACGTCGAGCGAGCGGGCGACGACGGCCGCCTCCGGGAAGCTCAGGTCCGCCCGAACCGGCAGGAGCAAACCGAGACGGGCGATCGCGCAGGCCGCCACGAAAGCGACCAGCGCGACCAGGAGGGGCCCCAGTCGGCGCAGGAATTTCGCCGCCGCCGGGGACTCCACCGAACCGGGACCGACGCTCATGGCGGCCACGATAGGCGAGCCGTCGGGCGGAGGCCAATCCAAAGGGGGAACCGACGGCGCTTGATGCCTGGCGCCAGGGAGAGGGGTGGGGGCTACTTGTTCTCGGCCAGTTCCAGTTCGAGGGCGCGGATTTCGTCTCGAAGCCGGGCGGCCAGTTCAAAATCCTCCGCCTGAACCGCCTCTTCCTTGCGTCGGCGGAGAACCTCGATCCGCGAAAGCGGCCGCCGCTTGCGGAACTCCTCGATCAATTGCCGCAGATGCTGCGTCGATTTGTCCATCTCGGTGGAGAAGACGGGCGTTTCGATCGTCTCCAGCATGCGGATCTTCGTCAGGGCCTCTTCCAGCGTTTGGATCGCCAGATCGTAGCGGCGGGCTTTCCAGTGAATCTGACTCTGGGCGATGGCGTGGATACGGACGACGTACGGCCGGTATTGCTCGATCGCCTTGGAATCGTCCGGATCGGCGGCGCGCCGCTTGACGAAGTCGAAGTAGCGGAGATTGCGCGCCGTGTCCCGCGCCACGCCCTCCCAGTCCTCGATCTGGTAAAGCAGCAAATAGCGCTGGTAGAAAAGAATCCCCTCCTGCATCAGAAGAAGACAATCCTCGTGCGACAGCTCAAGCTGAGGGTCCGCCGCCTCCCGCACCTCGAACCCTTCCAGCCAGGTCGTCCGATCTTGAGGCCGTTGCCCGTCGGGTCGACCTTCGTAATCCATCTGCTGGAGGCCGAGCGGCTCGCGGACCTGAAGGATCGGCCGTCCGTCGGGGGCCGTCGTCTTGCGGATATTGGCCGTCACGTTTTCCGGATCATAAGGCCAGGCCCGCAGAATCTCCGTAAGATCGAACTCGATCATCCCCGTAGCCTCATCGCGCGGCGACGCTCGAGGCGCCTGCGGCGACATCTTAGCGACGGCCTTCGATGGGGTTCAACCCCCTTGGACGGCGCCCGCCGGCCCCGGAGGCGTCTCGCGCGCGGCGGCCCCTTGGATTATGCTGGCCCCCAAGCCGACCCGGACGCTCGACGAACATGACCCCAACGCCCCGCCGCCCGCGCGCCGCCCCTCAAAAAAAGCCCGCCGGGCCGCCTCGGCCGCGCCTTCGGGGCCCCCGATCGGCTCAGGCTTCGGCTCTCGGCCAACCCTCCGGCGGAACCTCGCCTCTTGATCTGCTCAGCCGTCTGGCGCAGCCCAACGAGCGGAAAATCGTTCTTCTGGTTCTGGACGGCGTCGGCGGCATTCACACGGCCGAAAGCCCTCGCACGGCGCTCGAACGGGCCGTCAGCCCGAACCTGGACCGCCTGGCCGAGCGCTCGGCGCTGGGCCGAGCTTTGCCGGTCGCGCCGGGCGTGACGCCGGGCTCGGGACCCGGTCATCTGGCGTTGTTCGGCTACGACCCCGTGGCCGAGGCGCACCAGATCGGCCGCGGCGTCCTGGAGGCTCTGGGGATCGGCCACGAGCTGGCGCCGGAGGAGATCGCCGCGCGCGGCAATTTCTGCACGATCGACGCGGCCGGCCGGATCTCGGACCGCCGGGCCGGGCGTCCCTCCGACGAAGAATGTCGGCGCGTGGCGGAGAAGCTGGACCGCGCCGTGGGGACGATCGAGGGCGTTCGCGTCGCCGTCCTGCCGGTCCGGGAGCACCGGTTCTGTCTCATTCTCCGGGGCCCCCGTCTGGATCCCTCGCTTGCCGACACCGATCCGCAGCGCGAGGGGTCCGCGCCGCTGCCCGTCCGAGCGGCGCGGCCGACCGCCGAGAGGACGGCCCGCATCGTTCAGGGATTCGTCGATCGCGCCTTCAAGGTGTTGAAGGACGAGCCTCGGATCAACGCGCTGACGCTGCGGGGCTTTTCGGCGCGCCCGAGGCTCAGGACGTTCGGCGAACTCTATCGGCTGAATCCCGTCGCGGTGGCCGTTTATCCCCTTTATCGCGGCGTGGCGCGCCTGGCCGGGATGCGCGTCGTCGAGACGGGCCCGACGCCCGCCGATCAGTTCGCCACGGTCGCCGCGCTCTGGCCGGAGCACGATTTCTTCTTCATCCACGTCAAGAAGACCGACTCAAGCGGCGAGGACGGCAATCTCCAGGCCAAGATCGCGGCCATCGAGGCCGTTGACGCGGCGCTTCCCGCCCTCCTGGACCTCCAGCCTGACGTCCTGGCCGTGACGGGGGATCACGCCACGCCGCACGTCTACCGCAGCCACTCCTGGCATCCGGTCCCCTTGCTGCTTCACGGCCCCTTCTGCGACGTGGATCAAACCAGCCGGTTCACCGAGAGCGAATGCCTCCACGGCAGCCTCGGGACGATCGCCTCGGATCGGCTCATGGGGCTCCTGCTGGCCAACGCCGGCAAGCTCGCCCGCTTCGGGGCTTGAAGAGTCAACAAGGGAACCTCAGGGCCTCGGGCTCAAGGCGCGGCGGGGGCGTGAATCTCCAGCCAGGCGCGCATCGTCCGGCTCACGAGGTCGGGGGCCTCCTCGTGGACCCAATGCCCCGCCGAGGGGATCGTCACCAGCGTCAGGTCCTGATCAAGCCACTCCCACGTGTTATTGAGCCCGTGGTGATGGAGCGCGGTGTCCTTGAGCCCGTGAAACATCAGGACGGGCATCGCGACCTTGACGAGGGGCCCGGCGTCCTCCTGATACGGCTCGCGGGGATAATTCTGCTTGTAATAGTTGAGCATCGCCTCCATGTCCGATTGTTCGAAGGCGGCCTGGAACCGCGCCCGCAGGTCCGGATTCCCGCGCGAGCGCATCATGGCCAGACCCTCGGCCGTCAGGTTCTTGTGCGCCTCCGGAAGTTGGAAATTGCGCGCGTATTGACTGTTCCGCTGTTGCTCCTCGTTCGTCGCCAATTCGCGCATGATCCCACGCGGGTGCGGCAGGTTGCAGATGATGAGCCGCTCGACGGCTTCGGGGCGGCTGAGCGCCACCTGCCAGGCCACAAAGCCTCCCCAGTCGTGCCCGACGACGGTGGCCCGCTCCTGCCCCGTATCCCGAATGACGGCGATCACGTCGGCCACAAGGAGACTGGCGTCGTATTGTTCCTGCCCCTTCGGTTTGTCACTCTGGTTATAGCCGCGCAGGTCCATCGCCACGCAACGATGCCGCTCGGCCAGCGCCTCCATCTGATGCCGCCAGCTATACCAGTAATCCGGGAACCCATGGATGAAGAGCACGAGCGGCCCCTGACCGATCGAGACGTAGTGAATCTTCACCCCGCCGCTGTCGGCGAAATGATGCGACACGCGGTCGGCGACGTCCTGTTCGGAGGCCGCCGCCGCGCCGAATCCCATCGCGGCGATCACGACCGCCGCCGGCCCCATCCACCCACGCAGGCCCGACCCCTGCTTGCCCATCTCGGTTCTCCTCCGCGCCGCCGCGCGGCGAAACGATGCGCCCCGCTCGCCGCCCTAGGCGGCCGCCGGACAGCTCCGTTTCGCTTCTGCTTTCTCGCTCCCCTCGATGCCGCCCTTAAGCCTTCCATCCACGCAGGGGCGTGTCAAGCCCTCGCCCGCCCGCGGCTGCCGAGGGGAGGGGGCCTGGCTGGCCGCCGTCAGCGGTCTGGGGCGCGGGCGGCCAACGTCGGCGGGCGGGCGGGGGTTTCGGTCGGCCGGGCGGGCCCGATCGCCAGCCGGATCGGCGAACCGAGAAAGACGAGGCTCCGCCCGGAGGCGGTTTCGATCGCCGCCTGAGGGTAGATCAAGCGGCTCATCGGCGTGACCCAGGGCTCGGCATAGATCTCCATCGCCCGCTCGGTCTGCCCCGGCGGAACCAGGATGCCGTTGAGCCCCGTGTCGAGGACGCGCACGCCGAACGGGAGGTTGAGGACGTCCAACGGGACGCGACCCTCGAAGTCGTTGGCGCGGGCGATCCGGACGGTGATCCAGACCGAGCGGCCGGGATCAAGCTCCAACGTCGGCCGATCCACGGCCAGCCGCAGGTCCGGCTCAAAGGCCGTCACCGTAATCGGCCCCAGCCGCGCCTCGCGCCGCACCGGTTCCCCGCCAAGCTCGGATTCGCCGATCACGACGAAGCTGGCGTCCATCGGGGTCGAGACGGCCGCCGCCGTGGCCCGCAAGGCGAGCCGAATCTCGTCCTCGCGTTCCAGGGCCGTCGCCTCATCAGCCTCGAAGCCGTCCGGCAAACCTTCGATCCGCAGGCGGACCGCCCCGGCGAAATCATCCTTGCGCTGAATCCGGACCGTGAGCGGCAACGCGCTTGCCGGGGCCAGATTGGGCCGCGAGGGGCCGACGCTGATCGTGAAATCCGGCTCATAATCGCGCAGGAGCAATCGGTAGGCGTAGCGTTCGCCGCCGCGCCCGTGGGCGTCCCGGACGCGAATCAGATACTCCCCATCGGCCGGGGCCGTGAACTCCAGCAACGCATCCCCGCCGTAGGCGCCGTTGATGAAAGCGTCGTCGTTCCGCCAATAGAGCGGAAACGTCGGGAAGCCGTTCGGCGCGAGCTCCGCCCCCGGGGGGTGCAGCTCCACCTTATAGACCGGCGCCCCGACGGCGTGATGCTCCGGCGTCGTCCCGAAGTAGCCGCGCCGCTGGCCGTTGGGATAGGCGTAAAACGTCGCGTCCTCGTCCCCGTAATCCGGCAGATCGCGCAACCGAATGATCTCCGAGCCGACCATGGCGTAATCGTCGATCTTGAAGTCGGTCCAATTCTCGATGCGGATGCCCGCGCTGCGCGAATCCCGCCCGGCCAGCGTCAGCGTCGTTTCGGCCACGACCCGCACCTGTGCCCGCAGGATCGGGCTCCCCCCGGCGTCCAACACGTCCAGCACCGAATCCAGCGGCGACCCCAGCCGCGAGGCCATCACCTCCAGCACGATCCGTTCCCCCCCGCGCGCGGCCAGACGGAACAGATCGACGTCGCCCTCGGCGAGGGCGCCATTGATGACCGACGGGGCCGGGACGCTTGAGGCCTGATCGGGCCGGTCGTTCGGCTCGACCTCGTTCATCTCAGGGGCCGAGCCGACCGCCAGCCGCGGCGGCCGGATCGGCGAGCCTTCCGGCGTGGCGAGCGGGAGCTCCATCGTCTCCCCGTAGCGCGCCCGCTCGGGCGGCTTGAGTTCGAGAGAAGAGGTCGGGCCGACGTTCAACCCGGCCAGCTCGACCCGGCGCGCCGCGCCGGCCGCCACCCCCAGCGGGAACAAGCGCGTCACCAGCGGAAACGCCCCGACGTGCAACCGATAACTCCCCTCGCGCAAGTCTTCGTCGCTGATTTCGATCCAGCACTCGCCGTCGGCGGGGAACCGATAGCCGACCACGCCGCGCCGAACGTCCTCAAACTCCCGGCTCGTCGCCAGCGTCCGGCCGTCGGCGTCCACCAGCCGCAGCGTCGGCCGCGCGGAGGTGTCCGTCACGACGGCCACCCACTCCTCGCCCGCCGCGACGGGCAATCGATACACGTCCACGTCCCCCGCCGACCGCAGCCGGCCCGCCACCACGCCCGGCCCCTGGATCGCCTGCGCCGTCTCCCGTTGGTCATTGGGCTCCACTTCGGCGATATCCGGCCGCGCCAGCACGTCGAACCCGAAGCCCTCGCTCAGGCCGCGCGGCGTGCGGAAGGAGAGGGAATGGCGGCCGATCGGGGCGTCCTCGGCGACCGTGACGCGCAGCTTGAGCCGATGCGGTTGGGCATTATCGACGATTTGCGCCCCGGTCGAACCGACCTGCCGCCTGAACGCCGGCAGCGGCAGCGCCTCGTTCTCGATCAGCTCGACGGCGATCGCCGGATGCGAGACGTGCGGCTCCGCCCCGTCCAGGTTCATCCCCCGCACGGTCCATTCCAGCTCCTGCCCGCGGTGCAACCACGTCGTCGAGAGCGAGTCGATCGACGGCGGGATCGTAGCCCGGATGAAAACGGCCCCCACGTCGAGGACGTCCGTCTTGCCTTCGCTCGCCGAAGCCGTCGCCATCGCCGGCGCCGGCGCGCGCCGGACCGGGTTCGCCCCCGCCAGAAGCCGCCCCTCGCGGGTGTCGTAGATCGCCGTCGAAGCGTCGTAGCGCCCGACGGCCAGCCGCTCGCCGTCCGGACTCACCGCCAGGGCGCTGACCCAATCCGACTGCGGTTCGAAAACGAGACGCTCTTCCAGCGTCTCGGCGTCCCAGACCTTGATGGTAAGGTCCTCCCCCGTCGAGATCAGCCGCGCGCCGTCGGGCGAATAGAGCAAGTGGATGACGGCGCCGTCGTGGGCGAACGTCGAGCCCGCCAGGACGCCGTTGGTGATCTGCGTCTGGGAGAACGTGGCTCCGGCCGATCGGGCCAGGTCCCAGACGCGGATCATCTTATCGGCCGAGGCCGCCGCCACGTGACGTCCGTCGGGCGAGAAGGCCACGGCATAAACCGACTGGGTCACGTCGGAAAGGGTCAACACGAGCGCGCCCGTCTCCACGTCCCAAACCTTGACCGTCCGATCGCCCGAGGCCGAAGCCAGGGCGCGGCCGTCCGGACTGAACTCGATCGCGTAGACGGCGTCGATATGATTCTTGAGCGTTCGAAGCTCTTCCCCCGTCTCGACGTTCCAGAGCTTGATCAGTTTATCGTAGCTGCACGTGGCCAGCAGGCGCCCATCGGGGCTGAACGCCACGTCGAACACGTTATCCCGATGCCCCTCGATCACGCGGGCCGGCTCGCCCTCCGGCATCCGCCACAGCCGGACCTCCCCGGCCCGCCCGGGCTTGCCGCCTCCCGCCGCCAGGAGCTTCCCATCGGCCGAGAAGGCCAGCGCCCGAACCATCTCCCCGTGGCCCTCCAGCCTCCGGAGGACCTCAAGCTCTCCCCCCTCCTTGATTTCCAGGAGCTCGACGCGCTCAAGCCGGCCCCGGGCGATCAGGTCGCTCGTCGGGGCGAAGGCGATGGCGCTGACGGGAGCGCGCGCCTCATCGGGCTCGACGGCGTGCGGGGAAATCGACGGCGCCGGAGCGGCCGCTGAGCCCGGCTCCGGCTCCTCGGGGACTGCTTTCGGGGCGCGATCGCCCTTCTCTCGAATCGCGCCGGCCTGCCCGCGCAGGGCCGCCAGCAACAACGCCCCCTGAGCCGTCTCGGTCGGCATCCCTTCGTCGATCCAGCGGGCGATCCGATCGACCTCCTCGCCCGGCAGGCGCCTGGATTTCTTCGGCGGCGGCATCGGCGGGTCGATCTCCCATCGCAGCATCCGCACGAAGGGGCTGGCTTCCCCCTGGCCCGGGATGAGCAGCGGCCCGCGCGTCCCGCCGCGCAGCGTCGTGGCGTAGGTCGAAAGATCAAGCTTCCCCTCCAGCATCTCGGCCTCGGGGAAATGACACGACGAGCAACGAAGCTCGAAGATAGGGTAGATCTCCCGCTCGAAAACGAGCGGAGCTTCCTGGGCTTGGGCCGACCCGGCCGCCGCCAGCCCGGCGACCCATCCCAGGATTCCCACCCCCGGCATCTTTCTCCGCCGCGCGGGCGTGTCCTTCATCGATCACCTCCGACGTCGAGCTTGAGGGCCGTCCTCAATGGTTGAACATGAACTCCTTGCCGCTCAAGAGGGCCCATGCGAGGTCCTCCAGCGCCTCCCGCCGGGCTCGAACCGCGGCTTCTCCCTCGCGCGGCAGGCCGGCCAGCGCCGCCAGGGCGTCAGCCCGTTCGCGATCCGTCGGCGGCCGCGCCAGGGCGCGCGTGAAAAGCTCCTCCACGCCGGCGGCGTCATCGCCGGCCTGGGCCAGCCGCGTCAGGATCGACCGCTCGTCGCGCAACTTGGCGTTCAGGGTCTCGCCGTTGGCCACGTGCAGCGCCTGGGCCAGGTTGGCGTCCTCGGTCCGCTCGCACGAGCACGTCTGCTTGCGCTCCGGCCGCCCGAACGCCGTCAGGAAGTACGACCCCACCCGCGAATCCCGCAATTGCAGCGCCCGGAACCCATCCGGATAGCCGGCAAAGGCCGTCGGCACCCCCGTGACCTGGGCGTAGGCGTCGAGCAGCACCTCGGCGCTCAAGCGCCGGACGATATAATGGGAGTAATGAGCGCGATCGGGCGCCTCCGGATCGGCGGGGGCCGAGGAGCGCTGATAGGTCGCCGAGTTCAGGATCAGCCGCATGAGGTGTTTGAGGTCGTAGCCGTGCCGGATGAGCTCCTCGGCCAGGGCGTCCATCAGCGCCGGGTTGGTCGGGGGGTTGGTCAGCCGCAGATCGTCTTCGGGCTCGACGAGGCCGCGCCCCATGAAATTCCGCCAGACCCGGTTGACGATCGCCCGCGTGAAATAGGGGTTCTCCGGCGAGGTCAACCACGCCGCCAGATGCTGGCGGCGGTCGCCAGAGTCCGCCAGCGCGATCGGCTCGCCGTCCAGCGGCCGCGGCGCGACGGGCCGGCCCAACCGGGGGTGCAGAATGTCGCCGAATTCGGCCGCCAGCACGTCCGTATCCCCGCCGCGCAGCCCGTTCTTGAGCTTGACGCGCGCCAGGAGATTGGCCATCCCGTAATAGTCGTCCTGCGTCCAGCGTTCGAGGGGGTGATTGTGGCATCGGGCGCAGGTGATCGACATGCCGAGGAACGCCTGCGAGGTCGTCTCGACCAGGTCGATCGTCTCCTTGTGCATGACGAAATAATTGGCCGCCCCTTCGACTACCGAACTCCCTCGCGCCGTCAGAATCTCGTGGACGAACCGATCCCACGGTTTGTTCTCGGCCACGCTCTGCCGGATGAACCGATAAAAGGCGCTCAATTCCTCCTGTCGGGGCAGATGGGTCGAGGAGACGAGCAGAAGATCGCTCCACTTGTAGGTCCAGTAATCGACGAAATCCAGGCTCGCCAACAGCCGGTCGATCAGCCGCCCGCGCTTGTCCGGTCCGGCCTCGGCCGCGAACTCGGCCACGGCCTCCGGCGCCGGCAGCCGGCCGATCGTGTCCAGATGGACCCGTCGGATAAACTCGGCGTCCGTCGCCGGCCCCGCCGGCGGAATTTGAAGCCGCTCCAGTTGAGCCATCACCAGCTCGTCGATCACGTTGCGCCGCTCGGCGCGGGCAAAGGCTTCGGCCGGGACCGGCTTCGCCCTCGGCGCGATGAGCCTCCCGGAGGCGACGCGGCTCATGTAATAGGCCGAGACGGCCGAGGCCCCGGCGGCCTTGACCCGCAGCCGACCCGACTCGTCGATCTCGGCCACCGTGTCCTCCGAGACGCCGAATTTGGCCCACGCCGTCACGTCCTCGACGCTCCCGTCGTCGTAGCGGGCCCGGACGAGCATCCGTTGCTCGCTGCCGACGGCCAGCGTCAGATCCTCAGGGAGCAGCTCGATCCCGGCGAGCCGCGGGTCCTCCGGCCGCTCCGCCGGCGCGCCGGCCCGAATCCACTCCAGCAGCCGAAGGTAGGCTTCCGAGCCGACGGCGAAGCGCTCGCCCCCCTCGTGCGGAATCTGCAACGTCGGTTTGAGCAGGATCAGGCTGTCTTCGGGCCGGCCGGGGGAGACGCGCCGCCCGTTGGCCTGGCGGGTCAGCATCTTGTGATCCCAGGCGGCGTCGTAGCTCCTCAGCGAGAGCTTGAAGCCGTTCTTGCCCGCCTGCGCCCCATGACAGGCCCCCGAGCTGCACCCGTTCCGGAAAAAGACCGGCTGAATGTGATTGCGGAAGCTCCAGCCCGTCGGCTGACCCGCCCCGCGCACGATCACGCGCGCGCGCGCCTCCCGCTCCCCCACCCGCGCCGTCAGGATCGCCTCGCCATCGGCAATGGCCCGCGCCACACCCCCCGGTTCGATCACGACGACGGATGGATCCGATGACTCTACAACCGCCTCGTCCGTTCGGTCCCCGACCCAACTCCCCCCCTGACCCACGCCCACTAGGAGCCGTTGTGTGGTCCCGGGAGGCCCGAGCCGGATCGGATCAGGGAGAATCACGAGGTCCGACGCACGCGAAGCTGAGCCCCCAAAGCTCGCCACGGTCAGCCAACTCAGCGGGATCGCGGCGAGAAGTTTACGGAGCCTCATGGTCTTGCCTCCAGGTCGCATGGGCGACTCCCACCTTGCCGGCCGATCGGGGCCGCAGCCGGCCCTACAACAGCTCCTGAATGGGCCGGACGCCGTAATCGACCACCGGGACGGGGCGCGAGCCGGGGGCCGGCAGCTCCGTCTCCAGGTCCACCCCGAGGGCGTGATAGACCGTCGCCACAACCTCGGCGGGCGTCACGGGCCGCTCGGCCGGGAACGCCCCCAGTTCGTCCGTCTTGCCGACCACCCGGCCCCCCTGAAGGCCGCCCCCCGCCATCAGCATCGACCAGACCTGCGGCCAATGGTCCCGCCCGCCGGCGGGGTTGATCTTCGGCGTTCGGCCAAACTCTCCCGTGGCGATGACGAGCGTCGAATCCAGCAGCCCCCGCTCGGCCAGGTCCTTGAGCAAACTGCTATAGGCCATGTCGAACATCGGCCCCACGAGGTCACGGTAGCACTCGATCGGGCTGAACGGCGCCGAGCCGTGAATGTCCCAGGTGATCTCGTTGAAGACCGTCTCGAACATGTTCACCGTGACGAAGCGGACGCCGCGCTCGATCAACCGGCGCGCCAGGAGGCAACTCTGGCCGAACTTGTTCCCGCCATAGGCCTCGCGGAGGGCCGCCGGCTCGGCCGTCAGATCGAAGGCCTCCCGCGCCTCGGCTGAGGACATGAGCGTGTAGGCCTGATGGAAATTCTCGTCCAGGAGCCGGGCGTCGGGGTTGCGCTCCAGATGCGCGACGGCTTGATCGACCTGCTCCCGCAGCCGACGCCGCCGCTCCAACCGCAGGGCCGTGATGTAGTCCGGCGGCAGGAGGTCCGGCACCTGAAAGTTCGCCTCGTGCGGCTCGGCGTTGAGCACGAACGGGTCATAGGCCTTGCCGAGGAAGCCGGCGTTCTGACCGTGCGGCATGTTCCCGCCGGTGTTGCCGATCGGGCGCGGCATCAGCACGTGGGCCGGCAGCGCGTTCCGCGGCCCGCGAAGATAGTTCAGCACGCAACCGACGTGGGGCTGTTCCGTCCCGTTCAGGAACAGACGGCCCGTCTGCATCATCTGGTGGCCCGTGTCGTGCACGCCGGCGGCGCGGTGATAAAGCGTCCGAAGGATCGAGAACTTGTCGGCCTGTTCGGCCGTCCGGGGGAAGATCTCCGAAATCTGAATCTCCGGCTGGCGCGTCCGGATCGGACGGTAAGGACCGCGGACCTCGGCCGGGGCGTCCGGCTTGGGGTCGAACGTATCGAGCTGGCTGGGGCCGCCGACGAGGAAGAGGAGGATGCAGTTTCGGTCGTCCCGCTGGACGAGGCCGTGAGCCTTGGCCGCCATCCAGCCCGGCAACGTCAGGCCGAAGGTGGTGAGCGCCCCGGCGTGCAGGAAATCCCGTCGGGTCAGCCCGTCGCAGAAATGCACGGAGCGTTGAGCGTCAACGCGAAACATGGGAGGGCTCCTTTGCGTCGGAAGGGGGCCGCCGTGCGCGCGTCGGAGGCCGCCGTGGAAGGCGCTCGGACGGCTCACCCTTGAGCGGGTTCGCGGCTTGGGACTTCCCGGTCCGGTTCATGACGGCACAATCCCGATGGCTCTGGGGACGACCCCTCATCGTAGTCAATCCCGAGCGGGGGGCTCAATCAAAACCCGCCATGGCCCGGCGGCGGCGCCGTCGGCGCGGGCGGCGCCTTCCGGCCCCCCGATCCGGCGCCGTCGGATTCGGCCCGTGGGGGGGGCGCGGCCCGGAAATTGTTCTTGCC
>CAYXAU010000005.1:306609-312238 GCA_964463045.1 uncultured Candidatus Sumerlaeota bacterium
CGGCGCCGTCGGATTCGGCCCGTGGGGGGGGCGCGGCCCGGAAATTGTTCTTGCCAATCGGCCGAGCCTGGGCAAGATAGCGTGCGGAGCAGCCGAGGGCGCGCGCAACGCGTGACATTTTGTCAGGGTCGCCTGCGTCGTGCCGTTGGGCGAGGCGGACCTTCCTGAATGACTTCCGTTGAGCGGGTCGTCCGGCTGGGCTTCATAACGTCCTTATTTATTCCTTAGAGCGAGGGAGGAAGCGACCATGAAGGTTCCCTTTCGTCGCGGCTTCACCCTGATCGAACTTCTGATCGTGGTGGCCATCATCGCCATCCTGGCGGCCATCGCCGTCCCCAACTTCCTGGAAGCCCAGGTGCGTTCAAAAGTCTCGCGCGTCAAGAACGATCATCGCGCGCTGGCCACCGCCCTGGAAGCCTACTACATGGACAACAACGACTATTACCCGCCGTACCTGACGACCGCCCAGGGGCTGGGGCCCTTCGCCCGCGCCTACATCCATCTGAGCACGCCCGTGGCCTATATCTCCAACGCGCTCCTGCGGGACCCCTTCGGCAACGATGAGACGCTCGCCGCGGGCGGGGAAATCTACTACCAGACGTTCAACTACCACGGCTTCAACAACACGCCGGCGGGCTTGGCCGTGCTGTCGGCGTTTCCGTGGTGGATTGGGGCCGTCGAGGCCCGTTGGTTCGTCGGTAGCAACGGACCGACGCGCATTTACAAAACTCAGGAGTGCATCCTCCGCGGCGAGGGCCAGTGCACGATCAAGTTCACGGCGGAGCTGGTCGCCGGCACCGACCGCTATGACCCGACCAACGGCACGATCAGCCGCGGCATGATCACCCGCACGCACAAGGGGATCAACGAGGGCACCATCCTGGCCCTCATCCCGGTGACCGGGCCATTCTTCGGCTTCTAAGCCGAGCCCGGAGGGTCTGAAGCGTTCCGGGGGCCTCCACGCGACGGCTTGGTCCGCCGCCCGGAGGCCCCTTCTGCTTTTTTGAACTCAACGCCGCGGTTGAACGAGGCAAGGGGATTGGATCGCCGCGAGGCCGGGCCCGCCCACAACCTTCCCGCGTGGGATTATCAGGTGGGGAAGTTCAAGCCCGCGACCTTCTAGGCCTGACCTTTGTGTCTTCGCGCCTTGGGGGTGATTCTCTTCTCTTTCGCTTTTCTCGCCGCTCCCCATCGGCGGCGGACGAACGCCGCCCCTTCCCGCGCCACGTGCTCGGCGCTGGGGGCCATCGCCCGCCAGATGCAGGTGGCCGCCGCCAGGTCCGGGAGCCACTGGCCGAACGACTCAATCGTCAGCCAACCGTCGTAGCCCACCGCTTCAAGCGCTGCGAACGTCCCCCCCCAATCGATATGGTCCTCGCCCGGCGTGGCGCGGTCGTTGGCCGAGAGGTGGACGTGTCGAATGCGCGGGCCCAACTCCCGGATCGCCCGCACGGGGTCCTTCTCCTCGATATTGGCGTGAAACGTGTCGTAGAGAACGCCGACGGCCGGGGAGCCCACGGCGTCCACCAACCGCCCGGCCGTCCGCTGGTCGTTCAGAAAATACGTCTCGAACCGATTGAGCGGCTCGACGGCGACCGTCACGCCGGCCCCTGCGGCAGCCTCCCCCACCGCCCGCAAGCCTTCAATCGCCCCTCGCCGCTCGGCCTCGGTCGGCCCGCGCCCGACGAGCCGGCCCACCGGCGAATAGATCGGTCCGGCGAGCGTTTCGGCCCCCAGCTCGCCGCACCGTTGGACGCAGCGGTTCAGAAACTCGACCGCCGCCCGCCGCTCCTCGGTCGTTTCGCCGATCAGGTTCGCTCCCTGGGGCAGGACGGCGACGACCGTCCGGCCAAGACCGAGATCGTCCAGGCGGCGGGCCAGCGCATTCCACGGCGACCCCTCGGCATCAAACATCGGCAGCTCCACGCCGTCGAAGCCCCAGGACTTGATTTTTTCGAACAGCTTGAGGTGGCGTTCGTCTGCCGCGGCCGTCCAGAGCAACAGGTTCATCCCGAGCTTCATGGCCCGCCGATCTTTTTCCAGGCGCCCGTGCGCCCGCTCTCCAGCACGGCGTCGCACACCCGCTGCGTCTCCAGGGCGTCCCGGAAGGTGGGGGCCGTCGGGCGGCCCGCGGCCAGGTCCTCCAGAAAATCGGCCACGTGATGCACGAACGCATGCTCGTAGCCGATCTGTAAGCCCGGCACCCACCATTTGCCCATGTAAGGCATGTCGCCGTCGGTCACGTGGATCGAGCGCCAGCCGCGCACGCGCGAGGCGTCCCGATGATCGAAATAGCTCAGCCGATGAAGGTCGTGGAGGTCCCAGGCGATCGAGGCGTGCTCGCCGTTGATCTCGAAGGTGTAGAGCGCCTTGTGCCCGCGGGCGTAGCGCGTCGATTCGAACGTCGCCAGGCTGCCGTTCTCGAATCGCGCCAGAAACGCGCAGGCGTCGTCGATCCCGACCGGCTCGACCTTGCCCGTCAGGTTGTGAGGGCGCTCCTTGACGAACGTCTCCGTCATGGCCGTCACCGTCCGGATCGGCCCGTTGAGCCAGATCGCCGTATCGATGCAGTGGGCGAGCAGATCGCCGGTGACGCCGCTGCCCGCCGCCGCCGCGTCCAGCCGCCAGAGCCCTTGGCCCCCTTGCGGCAGCTCCGGCGAGATTGTCCAATCCTGCAGGAAGACGGCCCGGTAGTGAAAGATGCGCCCGAGGCGGCCCTCGTCGATCAGTTGCCGGGCGAGCGTCACGGCGGGCACGCGGCGGTAGTTGTACCAGACCGTGTTGGCCACGCCGGCCCGCTCGACCGCCCCGACCATCGCCTGGCCCTCGGCGGCGTTCATCGCCAGCGGCTTCTCGCAGAGGACCGCCTTGCCGGCTGCGGCGGCCGCCTCGGCGATCTCCCGATGCAGATTGTTCGGAACGCAGATATCGACGGCGTCGACGTCCTGGCGCCCGACGAGCCGCCGCCAGTCCGTCTCGGTCGATTCGTAGCCCCACTGATCGGCGAAGGCCTTGAGCCGGGCCGCGTCCCGCGCGCAGGCGACCTTGCGCACCGGCTCGTACGGAACGTCGAAGAAGTGATGCACCTTCAGATAGGCGTTCGAGTGCGCCCGCCCCATGAAGCCGTAGCCGATCATCCCGATATTGAGCCGCTTGCGCTGCGCCATCGTCCTTTAACCGTGCCTTCGGTTGAGCTCGTCGATCGCCCGCTTGCAGCGCTCGGTGACTTCCCAGGCGTTCGGCCAGAAGCACAGATCGATCGTCCACCAGTCGTGCGGGCAGCCGGATTGATTCAACTCCGGCAGCAGACGATCGAAATCGATCGCCCCCTCTCCGAACGGCGCGTGCGTGCTCGTCTCGTTGTCATGCAGCGTCCCGTCGGAGTCGATCAGGTGAATGTGATTGATCTTCCCCCGCAGCCGCTGCGCCAGCTCGACGGCCCCCCCCGGCAGCGTCTCCCGCCGGCCCGGTTGGCGCGCCCCGACGGCGGCCACCATGTGCGCGTGGCACGCGTCGAACATGACGCCGAAATTATCGTGATCGACCTCCTCGACGATCCGGGCGATATCCGACGGTTTGTTGAAGGCGAACCCCGGCTCGAACTCCCACGTGACGTAGACGCCGGCCTCGGCCGCCTCCCGCGCGCATCGCCGCCAGGTCTGAACCACCCGCTTGCGCGCCAGGCCCCGATCCATCGTCTCCAGCACCGTCGGCGGCTGGACCGTGTCCACGCGGATGCCGGGAATCCCCAGATCGACGCAGAACTTGAGGTTCTTGCGAAACTCCCGCACGTATTTCGCGTTGTCCGCCGTGTTGATCAGCTTCTCCCCCCAGAGATTGGCCGCCAGGCCGGACCACGCCAACCCCGCCCGCCGCATGGCTTCCTTCAGCCGCTCCCGCGATTCCCGCGTCTTGTGGTTATCCGGGTTCGGATGGATCGAGAACCCCCCCAGCTCGACCCCGTCGAATCCCAGTGCCTTGAGCCGCCCGACGACTTCCTCCCAGGGGACCGGCTTCTCCGCATACGGCCCAATCAAGTACGCCCAGCTCCCGATCGAAATCCGTTTCATCTCGCCCTCCGTCGGCGTCGATCAGCCGTCCGCCCGCCGATGATCCCCCACGTTCGGGGCCTGAGGATTGACGCCCGGCCCGAAATACCGCAAGAGGACGAGCGGACTCTCCCGCCCGAGGTTCTCGACCTCGTAACCCTCCCGCGCCCGTCCCTCCGTGATGAACACCTCGTCCTCCGTCATCTCGCCGTAGCGGATCATCGCCGGGCATTCGAGCGCCGTCCGATGAATCCGTCCCCGCCCCTGGACGACGATCACCCCCGAACTCCCGGTGTCCCGCACCCGCGCCGTCGCCCCGGGCTCGACCGTCAACTCCTTGGCCGAAAACAGCTCCTCCCCCTTGACCTTGCCGTAAACGATCCACCGATCCGTGAAGCCTTCGCCCGACGTGGCCGCATCGACGATCGGCTCCAGATAGTGATGATCCTTGAAGTGTGGATCGACGTTCTCCTCCCAATCCAACTGATCCACCAGGTAATCGAGGTCCCGATGCTTCGACGGCGGCACGTCCTTCACCAGCAGCGACCACGGCACCTCCCGGCCCTCCACCAGCGACTGATACATCCCGAAGACGTCGCTCCCCCACTGCGGCTCGTACGTCACCAGCGATCCCGGCGCGTGCAACACGCACGGCGGCACCAGCCAGCCCGTCCCCGCCCGCAGCCGATAGGCCTTCGCGAGGTCCAGAATGCCGTTGTCCCCCTCGTTCCATCGCTCCAGACACCGCCGCACGTCGGCCCGGGTCGTCCCGGGCTCCAGGCCGAAGAACGTATACGGAAAATTGTTGCCCACATAGTTAAGCTGGGGCGGAAAGTAATACGACTCGGGCTTCCCCTCCTGCCCCACGAGGGCCGCCTGGGCCTGGTTCTGGTGCATGTGATGCGGGATCGGCCCCATGTTGTCGAAGAACTTGCTATAGACCGGCCAGCGGCCGTAGCGCTCCCAGAGGGCCTTGCCCAGGAGCGTCCCCCCCAGCGCCCCGATCGCTTCCCTGAGCGTGAAGCGCCTGCCGTCGTGGACGACGTAGCTCAAGCCTTCGTCCGGCGGGGCCCCCTCGTTGGCCGCCGGCGTCGTCGAGGCGAACCATCGCTCGTCGATCCCGCCCCGATGCGTCCCCAGCGCGTAGACGTCCTCCGGGTGGAGCTTGATCCGGCGGCCCGGATGCAGAAACGACCGCGGCACCCAGGTCGGCGCCAGCCGCAGAATCCCCTCGCCCGCCGCCAGCGCTTCTCGCGCCGCTTTCTCCACGCCGTCCCCGGTCAGCGTCTTCAGGGTCTCGATCCGCATGGCTCCTCGCCTGAGGCCGGAGCGTTGAGGCCGCGGCCTTTCCCCCCAGGCCACGCTCGCATCCGGCCAAGAATCGCCGTCGACGGCCCATGGATACTCTGATCGGCCGGAAATCTCAAGCCGCGGGAGCCTCGGCCTAACGGCCCCTCTCCACTCCGTCCGGCCCCGTCCTCGGTTCGATCGAGGTTTTGACGTTCGACTCGGCGGCCGATGCGGACCCCCCTCGACCCTGACCGCGCCTGCCTGCGTGCCACGTAGAGGCAGGCGGCGGG
>CAYXAU010000006.1:0-35179 GCA_964463045.1 uncultured Candidatus Sumerlaeota bacterium
CGGGTCGGTCTTCTCCACGAGGAAGGAGACCTTCTCGGAGACGTTCGCGCTCCGGTCGCCCTCGTACTCGCAGGGGACGCCCGCCTTGCGGCGGGGGTCCCGCTTCGGAGGTAAGGGATGCCAAAGATCGCCTCAACACGAGTCGGGAGCGTCTTTCTCAAGCAATTGCCGGGAAGAACAATGCGGGACCGATGGATGAAGCGGCGCGATAAAATCCGATTGTTCCTCTCTCGACTGCGCCGGAGCGACGAGCCGTTCTATCCTTTCTTTCGGCTCGCGGCTCGCCCTAGCCGAGCGAGCTCCGGCGCGGTGGGGAGGGGGATTCAGACGACAATGCCCTTCGATCCGGAGCGAGAAGTTAATGACGAGGAATCTACGCGCTTCGCAACTCGCGCAGGCCATGGCCTGCCCCGCCTCGATCGGGGAATGCGCCCGCGAGCCGAGGGTCGCAACGGAGCCGATGCGGCTCGGGACCGTCGGCCACGCCGTCGCCCAAGCCCTAACCGACGGCGTCCCGCTCGATGCCGCGATGCTGGCGTCGCTCGCCGCGGCGCCTACGAACGACTTTCGTCACCCTGATACGACGGGCCGGCTGTGATGCCTTTCTCTTGGAGAGATTCATTGGCCATCGCCCTTCTACCCTTTTGGCCCGTCACTACGACCTGACTGACCCCGAACGCCTGCCGCCGATCGCCGACTTTGGGGATCAGCTTTGGAGGGGATGCGGAGTCTTCGCCGGGAGCGAAAAATTGGCAAAAACCGAGTGAGCCGGGTCGAAAAAAAAAGCGGGGTCGTACCGCGCTAACTCCGCATCAAGCAACGGGCGCCCATTGAAAGTAATGGACTTACATGCAAAGAGCACAAGACTAAGGATCTTCTGGGGCAAGCCGTCCGGGTTCAAGTCCCGGTCCCGGCACCAGGTTTCTGAGGGGAACGACGCGCGACCCCTGTGAGACAGGTTAAGAGGGGGGGATGAAGCGCAACGGC
Organism: uncultured Candidatus Sumerlaeota bacterium; assembly: GCA_964463045.1. GTDB lineage: Bacteria > Sumerlaeota > Sumerlaeia > MVZB01 > JAJFLK01 > CAYXAU01. Next base: position 988 of record CAYXAU010000006.1, read on the forward strand.
TTCTGCGTTAAGGGGAAGAACGCCCGCGAGACCGCGTTCCCCCCAATATCGGGATAACCCATAGGCGTCGAAGGCCCCCGCCCACCCCTGGTGAGGGCCGAGCCTGCCCTCCTTCCTGATCGAGCCCTCCAGTCTCCCAGCGGCTGCTAAATCACGCGGCCGAGCGCCGCCGAGAAGACAAATCTCCCGTAGCCTCGCTTGAAGCCGAAGGGGGCGACGGGCTATAAGGGATGGTTTAAGGGTGGAGCGTTGCTCATGCCGGCCAAGGCTGAAGCCCGTCCTATCACGATCACGCTGCCCGACGGCTCTCACCAGAGCTATCCGGCGGGGGTCACGCCCAGGGAGATCGCCGAGGCGATCGGGCCGCGGCTGGCGCGGGCGGCGCTCGGGGCGCGGGTCAACGGCGAGCTGCGCGATCTGAGCCGGCGCATCGAGGACGACGCCGAGGTGAGGATCGTCACGGCCAGGGGGGACGATCCGGACTGCCTCTATCTGATCCGGCATTCGTGCGCCCACGTGATGGCCGAGGCGATCCAGCGGCTCTGGCCGGGGACGGGGCTCGCCTATGGTCCGCCGATCGAGAACGGGTTCTATTACGACGTCGATTGCCCGCACGCGATCAGCGAGGCCGACTTCCCCCGGATCGAGGCCCTCATGGCCGAGATCATCGGCGAGGATCGGCCCTTCACGCGGTACGAGACAACGCGTGCGGCGGCGCTCGAACGGCTCAAGGACGACCCCTACAAGACCGACAACGTCGAGCGCGCCCAGGGGGACGTGATCAGCTTCTACGCGACCGGCGCCCCCGGGCGCGATTGGGAGGACCTCTGCCGAGGGCCGCACGTCCCCTCGACGGGTCGGATCGGAGCCTTCAAACTGATGTCGGTGGCGGGGGCCTACTGGCACGGGGACGCCACCAGCCGGCAGCTCCAGCGCCTCTATGGGACGGCCTTCCCGACGGCCGCCGAGCTCAAGGGGCACCTGGCTCTGCTCGAGGAGGCCCGCAAGCGCGATCACCGGTTGATCGGCAAGCAGCTTGAACTGTTCACGATCCACCCGCTTGTCGGCGGGGGGCTGATTCTGTGGATGCCGAAGGGGGCGATCCTCAGGGCGGCGCTTGAGGATTTCATGAAGGAGGAGCTGACGCGGCGGGGGTATCAGCCGGTCTATACGCCGCACATCGGGCGAGTCGAGCTCTATCGTCAGAGCGGACATTATCCGTACTTCGCCGACTCGCAGTTCCCCCCCTTGCGGATGCGGGAGGAGGACGAGCAATACCTGCTCAAACCGATGAACTGCCCGCACCACATCCTGATCTACAAGGCCACGCCGCGCAGTTACCGGGACCTGCCCGTCCGGCTGGCCGAGTTCGGCACGGTTTATCGTTACGAACAATCGGGCGAGCTCAACGGGATGACGCGCGTCCGGGGGTTTACGCAGGACGACGCCCACCTCTTCTGCGCCCCGGATCAGGTCGAAGCCGAGTTCCGCTCGACGCTCGAACTGACGCGGTTTGTCTTCTCGAAGCTCAAGTTCGAGGACGTCGAGATTCGGCTTTCGCTTCACGACGCCGCGCGCGAAAAGTTCGCCGGGGACCCGGCGGTGTGGTCCCAGGCCGAGGCGACGCTCCGGCGGGTGCTGCGGGAGAGCGGCGTGCCCCACGCGGAAGCTCCCGGCGACGCGGCCTTCTATGGCCCGAAGGTCGATTTTCTCGTGAGAGACTGCCTCGGGCGACGATGGCAATTGGGCACGGTTCAGTTGGATTACGTCCTGCCGGAGCGGTTCGAGCTGGAGTACATCGGGCCGGACAATCAGCCGCACCGGCCGGTGATGATCCATCGGGCGCCGTTCGGCTCGTTCGAACGGTTCGTCGGCGTGCTCATCGAGCATTTTGCCGGCAATTTCCCCCTTTGGCTGGCGCCGGTTCAGGTCGCCGTCCTGCCGATCACGTCCGGCCAGGATGACTATGGGCGTCGCGCGCTGGCCGAGTTGACCGCCGCGAGCCTTCGGGCCCAGCTCGACGCCTCAAAGGAGAAGATCGGACGGAAAATCCGCGAGGCGGAGACGGCTAAAATCCCGGTCATGTTCGTGCTCGGGCGCAAAGAGGCCGAATCGGGGACCGTCGCGCTACGCCGCCACGGCCAAGGCGACCTGGGGACTCGCCCGCTGGCCGAAGCGATCGCCTCGATCAGAACCGAGGCTCTCGAACGGCGCTGAGGGGGGGGCCGGTCCGAGAGCAAAGACAACCACGAAGACACCAGGACACGAGGCAGAGACCCCGTGCGCTCCTTCCGTTTCCGGGGGTCTCGGTACGTCGGTGGTGAAATTCTCTGGGCCTGGTTCTAGAGATCGAGCATGCCGATGATCGTGATCAGCCGGCCGGCGGCTTCCCCATCCCGCCGATAGGAGGGCAAGCTCGGTTCGGCGTGAGTGGAGAGGCCGCTGTCAGCCACGTGGTCGGATTCCAGGCCGGCCTGGCGCAACTGCTCGCGGGCGACGGCGATCAGATCCAGCCGTCGGCCGTCCGGGGAGACCGCGGCCCTGGGGAACCGCCTGCCGAATCGCTCGACGAGCTCCGGGCCGACCTCGTAGTCTTCGACGCGGATGGCCGGGCCGATCCAGGCTTCCAAGCGCCGGGGGGAGGCTCCGAGATGCGCCATCGCCTCGGCAGTCTTGAGCCCGAGGCCGGCCAGGAGGCCCCGCCAGCCGCAATGGCAGGCGCCGATCACTCGCCGGATGGGCTCCCAGAACAGGATGGGGACGCAATCAGCGGACTTGATCGCGAGGAATACGGAGGGGACGGCGCAGACAAAGGCATCGACGCCCGCCAGCTCGATGAGTCGACTGATCCGGCCGGCGTCAATGGAGGTGACCCTTGATTCCACGCCCGACGGCTGCGTCGCTTCGGGCGAATCGAAAACGGCGATCCGATCGCCATGGACCTGGTCGGCGGCCAGCAGCGTCCAGCCCCCCGGGTCCTCTTCGGAGAGAAGCCGGGTCAGGGCGGCCTCGATGAAGGGCAGGGATTGGGCCAGATCGGGCCGATCGGCCGCCGTGGGCGTCGGCGGCTTCAGCGTTCCATGAATCAGCCGCGGCCCTTCACCGCCAGACCGCAACCAAGGGGCATGAACCAGCCAGGGGCCGAATTGCCGGACGGTCCCGGCGCGGGGAACGCCGCTCACGGCGTCTCAAGCCGAGCGCGCCAGGTTGGCTTCGATCGCGGCCAGCATATCGCGGGACAAAGCTTCATCGCCGAGAAGGCCGAAGCGGATGGAGATATGCGTGTCGCCGGATTCGACTTTACGCAGCTTGATCGTGACCTTGACGTCTTCGGCCAGGCCGGCAGGGCGTCCATCAGCCTCCAGGACGGCGTTGATGGCCGTAATCTCCTGACGGCGGAGGCGATAGCCTTTGTCATTCAGGGTCCGGACGGCGGCCTCATAGACGGCCTTGTGATCGCGGGCGAGATCGTGCTCCAGATCCCCCCGGGCGTAAAGATAGCCGCCGGTGCCGACGGCCGCCGCCGCCGCCAAGCCGGTCGTCCAGAGGACGGCCTTGCGGCTGCAGCCCCCAAGCGGCAGGGCCAGCGCGATCAGAAGCGCTACGGCGATCAAACGGGCGCGCATGGTAACGGCCTCCCGGACGAAGATAAAAGGACGGGCTCCCGGGCCTGAGGTCGGCCCTCTACTTTTGGTATCAATCCCGGCTCGAATTGGCAATGCCGCATTCGGGCTTCCTCCCGGCGCGGCGGGGCCGGGTCAGACTCAGCTCCCCGCGCCGCCTCAGGGATAGGCGTTGAAGGGAGGGCGGGTTCATGACACGCTAGCCCGGCGGGGGCCGCCGACGACGGACCGGGGAAGGTGGGGATGAGACGCCGAACATGAGTCGGGTGGGCATTGTCATCATTGGGGCCGGGCCGACGGGTTTGGGGGCGGCGTGGCGGCTTGAGGAACTGGGGGCGCGGGATTGGCTTCTGTTGGAACGGAGCCCCGAGCCCGGCGGCCTGGCCGGCTCCGTGCTGGATGAGGCGGGTTACACCTGGGACCGTGGGGGGCATATCCAGTTCTCACACTACGAATACTTCGACGAACTGATGGACGAGCTGCTGGCTCCCGATGAGTGGCTGCATCACGATCGGGAGTCCTGGGTCTGGATCAGCGATCGGTTCGTCCCGTATCCGTTTCAGCATAATCTGCGCTACCTGCCGCGGGAGGTGATGTGGGATTGCGTCTTGGGGCTGATCCGGTTGCGGGCCGAAGCGGGGGGCCGGCCGCCGGAGAACTTCGGCCAGTGGATCCAACGGACGTTCGGCGAAGGCATCTGCCGGCATTTCATGGAGCCCTATAACCGGAAAGTGTGGGCTTATCCGTTGGACGAGCTGGCCTACGACTGGATCGGCGACCGGGTGGCCGTCACGGACCTGGAGCGGGTGGTCAAGAATATCATCCTCGAGCGGGACGACGTGGGGTGGGGCCCGAATAATCGGTTCCGATTCCCCCTGCGCGGCGGGACGGGCGAAGTGTGGCGGCGGTGCGCGGCGCGGCTGCCGGAGGGGCGGCTCCGACTCGGGGCCGAGGTCCTCGCCATCGACACGCGCCGACGGGAGGTTCACGTTCTGGGGTCGGCCGAGCCGATCCGATTCGAGCGGTTGATCTCGACGATGCCGCTGGACCGTCTCATCCAGCTGACGGACCTCGGCTCCGAGCCCGGTTGCCAGGATCACGCCGGCCGCCTGCGTCATTCCTCGACGCACGTGATCGGGATGGGGGTTCGCGGCCGGCCTCGGAGCGAGGTGGCCACCAAATGCTGGATGTATTTTCCGGAGCCGACCGCCCCCTTCTATCGGGCCACGGTCTTCTCCAATTACTCCCCCTTCAACGTTCCCGACATCGAGCGCGGCTGGTCGCTCATGTGCGAAGTGAGCGAATCCCCCGCCAAGCCCGTCGAAGCGACGACGATCGTGGAGGAGGCGATCCGGGGAGCGGTCGCCACGCGCCTGATCCGCCGGGCCGACGACGTGATCCACGTTTACCACGCGCGGCTCCCTTACGGCTATCCCACGCCGAGCCTCGGGCGCGACGCCGCCCTTGGGTACCTCCTGCCGCGTCTGGCCGAACGAGGCCTTTACTCGCGCGGGCGCTTCGGAGCCTGGAAATATGAAGTGTCCAATCAGGACCACTCGCTGATGCAGGGGGTTGAATGCGTCGATTACTTGTTGGAGGGGAAGGAGGAAACGACGGTCTGGCGTCCGGACGTCGTCAATCTCCGGCGGGGACGGCTGGCCCCGGCGAAACGTTAACCCGGCCCCGGAGAAGTCGATCCGCCGACCAGGGGGGACTCCGACGCCCCTCAAGCCCCGTCGATGATGCCTTCCCCGCCGGCCCCCGACGTCCCGCAGGTATCGATTCTTATCCCGGCGCTCAACGAGGCGGGGAACATCGGGGAGTTGGTGCGCCGTTGCCGCGCCGCCCTGGAGCGGCTGGGCCTGGCGCACGAAATCATCGTGATCGACGGGGGCTCAACCGATGGCACGGTCGAGGAAGCCCGCCGGGAAGGCGCCGTTGCGATCGCCCAGGAGGAGCGCGGCTACGGCGGAGCCTTGCTCAAGGGCTTCCAGACGGCGCGCGCCGAGTCGATCATCACGATGGACTCCGATCTTTCGCACGAGCCCGAAGTTATCGCGCAGCTCTGGAGCGCTCGGGAGGGGGCCGATCTGGTCATCGCCTCCCGCTACGTGGCGGGAGGGGCGGCCGAGACCTCGATCCTACGAGCGGCGTTGAGCCGGCTGTTGAACGCCGTCTTCGGCCGGGCCCTCCGCATCCGCGTTCGCGATTTATCGAGCGGATTTCGGCTTTATCGGCGCTCGGCGCTGGAGGGGATCAACTTCAAGGCGCGGGACTTCGACGCCTTGGAGGAGATTCTGATCCTCATCCTCAACCGGGGGGGACGGCTCGTGGAAGTGCCGTTCCACTACCGCATCCGGAAGGAGGGGAAATCGCACGCCAAGCTGGTGAGATTCGGGTTGGCCTACGCCCGGACGTTCGTGGCCATGTGGCGCCTGAGACGTTCGGGCCGGTCGGAGCGGTAAAACCCTTGCCAGGCCGGCGAGCGAAGTGTTATTGAAGGGGAGAATCCCTGGCGCCAACGCTGAGGCGAAAAGGTGACAGGCGCATGACGGGCCCCGAGGACCTGGGGGACATCAAGATCAACAACGAGGTGGTGGGGACGATCGCCTCGCTGGCGGCCGTCGAGGTCGACGGGATCGTCAGCCTGGCCGGCAAGTACACGCTGGCCGAGATGTGGGGGCGCAAGGACATCGACAAAGGGATCACCGTCGAGATCAAGGATAATCAGGCCAAGGTCGACGTCGAGGTCAACGTCGAATACGGGATCGACATCTACAAGGCGGCGCGGCAGCTTCAATTGGCCATCAAGAACGCGGTGGAGGGGATGACCGGCCTGATCGTCAGCCGGGTCAACGTCTCGGTCCGGGGAATCGTTCTGGGCGAACAACCCCGCCGGCCCGGCGACGCCAATGCTCCCCAGATTCGATCCATCGCCGCCGGCGAATAAGACGCCAACGGGTCGTGCGGTCTCCGGACGCTTCACCTCGGCCGGCCTGACGAGGCGGCGTGCATGCGGCATCTGGCCCGGGCCTTAGTCCTCGCGGCGGAGACCCTATTGGTGCTCCTGGCGATCAACGGGGTGCTCGACAATTGGGGAAGCTTGGAGACGGACCCGGTCTGGTCGATCCTCCCCGAGGCGCTTCGGCCGGTGACGCCGGCGATGACGCGGCTTTATTGGCTCGCCGCGCTCTTGCTGCCGGTGTCGCATGGGCTGGCCGTGCTGGCGATGCGGCGTCGGGAGCAATCGATCGTTCTCAAATCCTCGCGCAACGAGAATTTGAGCCTCTACCGCTCGGCGATCGTCCAGTACATCGGCAACGTGATGGCGGAAATCCCGGCCGTGCTCGGTCACCGGATTCGGGTCCGGCAGGCGGGGCAGGAAGGGCTCGCCGTGGCCATTCACGTAACGCTACGGCCTGTGGATCAGGTGCTCGCTCTGCAGGAGGCCATCGAGGGAACGATCCGCCGGCGCTTGAGCGATCTGCTGGGGCCCGCCAAGGTGCACGAAATCCGGATCGTCGTCGAGGAGTTCGGCGAGTCGCCGCCTCGTCCCTCCGCGGCCGCCGAGGGCATTTCCATCTCGCCTCCTGGAGAGACCCTGAGAACGGCCGGCGGGCCGGCCTCACGACGGGCGGCCGGGGGCTCAGCCCATGAAGAGCCGCCGACCGCCTTGATAGCCCCAACGGCTGTTGTGGAAGCCCCCGCTCCGCGCGAGATCGTCTTTACCGGCGAGCTGGCCGATCCTTCAGGGACGGCCCCCGATTCTTCAGTGGAGGAGGAGGCCGAGTCGGTCCAAGGCGAGGGTCAGCGGGGCCTGACGTTGGAGACGGCCGCCGAGGAAGGGGAAGGAGCGGAGGAGAGGCGGGAGGCTCATTTCACCGTGCTGCGCCGGCCCGAAGCGAACCCAGAGCCTTCAGTGCCGGCCGAACCGAACGAAGAAGACCCAACGGCGGAACAAGCGCCGCGGACATGAGGCGGGCCGAGGCGAAAGTCCTGAACCGGGAAGCTCTGGCGGCGGCGGTTGCTCGGCGGCGCGCCCAGGGCGAGCGGGTGGTTTTCACCAACGGGTGTTTTGACCTTCTCCACGTCGGCCACCTGCGGTATCTGTGGGCCGCCCGACGATTGGGGGATTGTCTGATCGTCGCCGTCAATGACGATGCGTCGGTCCGTCGCCTCAAGGGCCCCGGCCGGCCCGTCCTCTCGGCGGGCCAACGCGCCCGCGTCCTCGCCGGTCTGGCCTGCGTCGATTACGTCACGATCTTTGAGGAGGGGACGCCGCACGCTCTCCTGGAGCGCCTGAGGCCCGACGTGCTGGTCAAGGGGGGGAACTACCCGCCCGAGGGGGTCGTCGGGCGCGAGATCGTCGAGGGTTACGGCGGGGAGATCCGCACGGTCCGGGCGACCCGCGGGCTCTCAACCAGCGAACTCATACGGCGGGTGATCCGGCTTCAACAAAGGGAAGCCGCACCCGCCCCTGAGAGGGCTCGCTCCGAATCCGCCCGCCCTGCGCCGAAACCGTCAAGGGCTTAGCAAGGCAGGGGCGGCGATCAGGCCGCCTTCTCGTCCGGGCTCAGAAGCTTGGCCAGATCGGCCTTCTTTTCTGCCTGAGCCTCGAAGCGGGGCTCGTACGATTCCATGAAGATGGTTTCCCAGGGGCAATACTTGGCGCAGAGCTGGCAGCCGATGCAGACGTCCTCGTTGACGATGCAGACGCGATTGAGCGTGCGGTGCTCCGGGCCGGGCAGGATGTCGATGCAATCGACGGGACAAAAATCGATGCAGACCTCGCAGCCGGTGCACCCGTCGGTGTCGATGACGGCCACGCTCTTGGGCTTCTTTTTCCGGGGGAAGGGTTCTTCGCGGAACATGCGGCTTGCTCCCGCGGCGGACGACGGCCCGAGACGAGCGAGATCGCGCCTGACTCCGCCGCTCGGTCAATTTACCATCCCGCCGGGCCCGACTCAAGCGTTCCCGTCCCCGTTGACATTGGGTCGGGAGCATGACACAAAGAGCGGTTCATTGGAGCCGAGGCGCGCGGAGGTCCACCTGCCGGAGGCCCCGGCGGTGGTCCGCCAGCGAAGCTTTGATACGTAAGAGGTTAGGCGCATGAGCGACCTTGTTCCCATTCGAAAGGACGGCGAGATTCTCGTCATCGAAATCAACAATCCCCCGGTCAACGCCTTGAGCCCCGGCGTTCCGGAAGGGATTCTGAGCGGCATCCGACAGGCCAAGGAGGACGCGAGCGTCGAAGGGGTCGTCCTCATCGGCGGCGGGCGGACGTTCATCGCCGGAGCCGATATCAAGGAATTCGGCAAAATCACGTCCGGCGGGCGGCGGCGAGACGCCGCCGGCCTCAACCCCGTGCTCAACGAAATCGAGGCCAGCCCGAAACCGGTCGTCGCCGCCCTGCATGGCACCGCCTTCGGCGGGGGGCTCGAATTCGCCATGGCCTGTCACTGGCGCGTCGCCGTGGCCGACGCTCAGGTCGGCCAGCCGGAGGTCAAGCTCGGCATCATCCCCGGGGCGGGCGGAACGCAGCGGCTTCCCCGATTGGCCGGCGTTCCGAAAGCGCTGGAAATGTGCGCCCAGGGGGAGCCCGTCCGTGCCCCCGAGGCGTTGAAGCTTGGGATCATCGACCAGATCGTGGAGGGAAATCTGCTCGAGGGGGCCCTGGCGTTCCTCCGGCGCAAGATCGCCGAGGGGGTCACGCCGCGGCGCACGCGGGACCTGAAGGACAGACTGGGCAATGAGGCGACGAACGCCGCGGTTTTCGCTCTGGCGCGCGAGATGGCCCGCAAGCAGGCCCGGGGCCTGATGGCCCCGTTCAAAGCCATCGACGCGGTCGAGGCGGCGACGAAGCTCCCCTTCGACGAAGGGCTGGCCCGAGAGTCCGAACTGTTTCAGGAGTGTCTTTTATCGCCTCAATCCAAGGCGCTCATCCACATCTTCTTCGGCGAGCGGGCCGTGGCGAAAGTCCCCGGCCTGCCGAAAGACACGCCGATCCGGGCCATCAAGAAGGCCGCCGTCGTCGGGGCCGGAACGATGGGGGGCGGGATCGCCATGGTCTACGCCAACGCCGGGATTCCGGTTCTGCTGAAGGAGGTCACTCAGGAGCTGCTGGAGCGGGGATTGGAGGTCGTCCGGAAGAACTATGGCGGTTCGGTTCAGAAGGGGCGGATGACGCCGGCGGAGATGGATCAACGGCTCGGGCTCATTCAGCCGACGCTGGATTACGAGGCCTTCGGGGATGTCGACATTGTCGTCGAGGCCGTCTTTGAGGACATGGCCATCAAGAAGCAGGTCTTTGCCGAGCTGGACCGCGCCGTCAAGCCCGAGGCCATTCTCGCCTCCAACACATCGACGCTGGACATTGACGAGATCGCGGCGGCCACGTCGCGCCCCGATCGCGTGATCGGCCATCATTTCTTCAGCCCCGCTCACGTGATGCGCCTGCTGGAAATCGTCCGTGGGCGCTCTACGGCCCCGGAAGTGATCGCCACGTCGATGGACCTGGCCAGGCGCCTGCGCAAGGTCGGCGTGCTGGTGGGCAATTGCCGGGGGTTCGTCGGCAATCGGATGCTGGCTCCGTACGGGCGCGAAGCCCAGTTCCTGGTCGAGGAAGGCGCCCGGGTCGAGGAGGTTGACGCCGCCCTGGAGGGGTTCGGCCTGGCGATGGGCTATTTCCGGATGGCGGACCTGGCCGGCGTTGACGTGGGCTGGCGCGTCAAGGAGGCGCACAAGCACCTCGTCCTGCCCGGAACCCGCGTCCCCCTCATGGTCGATCACCTCTATCAACTCGGCCGCCATGGCCAGAAGACCGGCAAGGGCTGGTATCGGTATGAATCGGGCAGCCGGGCGGCCATCCCGGACCCCGAAGTGGCCGGGCTGATCGTCAAGGTGGCGCGGGAAGCCGGAATCGAACAGCGCAAGATTCCGCCGGAGGAGCTTCTGGAGCGACCGCTGTATGCGTTGATCAACGAAGGGGCCCGGATTCTGGAGGAAGGGATGGCCCTCCGCGCCGTCGATATCGACATCATCTACGTCTACGGATACGGCTTCCCTCCGGCCCATGGGGGGCCGATGTTCTACGCTGATCAGGTGGGTCTGAAGCCGATCTACGATCGCATCGTCGAGTTCGAAAGCCGCCACGGGGAAGCGTGGGCCCCCGCCGGCCTGCTCAAGCGCCTGGCCGAGGAGGGCAAGAGCTTCGCCGATTTCGACAAGGCGGCCGCCCTCGGAGCTTGAGAGGCCTTGGGGTCGGCTTCCCGCCGTCGGTTTCCGGGTCCGAGGGGGACTGTCACGGTCCCGCCTCGGCCGGGAGCGCGCCGCGCCGCGGCCCGGCAGAGGCCAGAAGCCCTTGGTTCTCGAGGGCTCGGGCGACGGCTGCGGCCATCATCCGATGGCCCAACTCGTTGGGGTGGATCAACTCGCCGAACAAGGAGGCGTTGTCGGGGTGGCCCTTTTCGGTCAAGCGTGTGATTTCGAGATAGGGGATGCCTTCACGCGCGGCCGCCTGAGCGAGCGCGGCTCGGTAGGCCCCGATTCGCCGGGCCTGATCGGGGTAGCTCTGGCTGTCGCGATAAACGGGACCGATGATGAGGACGCCGGCGCCGTGGCGGCGGCTCAGGCGGGCTATCGCCAGGTGATTCTCCACATAATCCTCGATGGAAACGCGCGGGAGCCGGGGGAGCGTCGCCGGGTTCCCTGCGTCGCGCGACCGGCGCTCTTCCAGCCATCGAACCAAGTAAACCGCCGCCTGGCTTCTCGCCATCAACTGCCGCCGCCAGAGGCCCGGCCCGCCCCGGGGGAGCGTCTCCCGATCCGGACGCACCGCCGGATCGGTGTCGTTCCAGCCGAAACAGGTCGTGACGAGGTCCGGCTGAAGGTGGTCGATCGTCCGGTTGAGCCAGACGCGCCCCTGATGCGAAGTATAGCCGGGGACGGCCAGGGCGATGACCTCGATCGGGTGATCCGGACGGACCTCCCGCAAGAGACGCTCCAACAGCCTGGGATAGGGGAGGGCGTTGCGATCGAAAAGGGCGGGAACCTGGGGGAACGCCACCGGGACGCGATAGCCGAAGGTAACAGAATCTCCTAGGCAAACGATCCGAAAGGTTGAGCCCTTGGGGTCGATGGGCCGCGGGTGGCGGAGTCCCAGCTCGTTGGTCGAAAACACGGTGAAATCCCAGTACTGATCCCTGAGGTTGGGTTTGAGCTGCCAGCCGAGCGCGGGATCCCCCTCAAAGACGATCTCCCCTTCCTTCTCGTCGATCAGGCCGGGAAACGTCGGGCGGAGGAGGGCTTCAAGCGTCGTGACCCGTGGCCGTCGCCACCGGACCCCACCCTCGATGCCCAGCAGGAGCAGGGCGAAGAGGGCGAACGGGCCTGAGAGAAAGACAGCCCGCCGGAACCTTTGACGGCGCGGGCGGATAAACCGGGCACCCCGCTGCGCATCCGGAACTGCCCTTGGGCCGATGGGATGGGTCGATGATTCGACGGTCATGGTCGAGGCGGCGCGGCGTTCGGCCCGCCGCCCCGGGAATGTTTTGGAAAAACGGCGGACACGCCCGGATAATCCGCAGGCATGGTACCGCCTCGCTGAGCCGATTGCAATTCGGACCCCGGAACTCGGCGCATGGATAGCCGCTTTGCCACGCTATGGAGCCGGTTGCGCGGACGTGAAAACTGGGCGGCCCTGGGTCTCAGCCTCGCGCTGTGGCTGGTATACCAATCCAACGCGCGGTTCATCGCCGGCAGCGACGTCTACCCGGCCCGCTTCATTCCCGTGAGCCTGGTCACCGAGGGGGACTATGACCTGGATGAATTCACGTTCATCCGCGACCAGGGAAAGTATGGGGTTCCCGGGGGTAATCTGTTTTCCGAACCGGGGGCGCCTTACGATAACCGCGTCCTGTCATACTCCCCGACTTACGTTCCGACGCTGATCGCCCCCTTTTACTGGATTCCCTTCGGGCTTTTTCATGTCTCACCCCGGCATTTTCTGGTCTTCTACATGGATAAAGCCTTCGCGGCGCTCTTTGTCGCCCTCTCGGCCGCCTGGCTGTTCAAAGCGCTGCGGGAAGTGCTCACGCCCGTCGGGTGGGCGCTCTCGATTACGCTGGCTTATGGCCTCGGGACGAGCGCCTGGGCCATCAGCTCCCAATCCCTCTGGCAGCACGGGCCCTCTCAATTCTTCCTCGCCCTGTCGCTCTGGCTTTGGCTCCGGGCCGACCGGACCGGCCGGGGTTGGATTTGGCTCGGGTGGGCGACGGCGAGCGCGGTCGCCAGCCGGCCAAGCGACATCTTCTGGGCGGGGCTCGTCGGTTTGGACCTCCTGAGCCGCCGGCGCTGGAAGGCCGTCGCCGGGCTGATGGCCGGCGCCTTCCCCCCCGCCATTTTCCTAACTACCTATAATTGGGTTATCTTCGGTAACCCCCTCACCTCCGGCTATTCGTTTCTTCCCGTCAATTGGTCCCCGGATTTTCTCAATTGGAAGAATCTTCCCGCCGGCGCCCTCGGCCTTTTCTTTTCTCCCAGCCTGGGCCTCCTGCCTAACGCCCCGTTCTATGCGTTTCTCCCCCTTTCGCTCTGGATCGGGCTCCGTTCGCCTGTCACGCGGCTCTCCCGTCGCCGGACTCTGCTGCCCCTCGCGTTTGTACTGGCCCACGGGACGCTTTATGGCTGTTACCTTGAGTGGTGGGCCGGCTGGTCCTTTGCCTACCGCTATCTCACGGACTCCCTTCCGTTTCTCAGCTTTCTTCTGGCGAACCTGGGGCGCCTCCGCCGCTTCAAAGTAACAGTTTGGGCAACCTTCAGCCTCCTGGCGCTTTGGGGCGCGGCGATTCAAGCCCATGGGGCCTACGTCTGGATGGGCCATTGGTTCCGGCCCAACTGGACCGACCTCAAGCAGCCGCTGCGTCTTCAGCTTCGCGACGGCCCGTCGGGGACGATTTTCGATCGTCCCTCCGCGGTGTGGTCCCTCAGCCGGGACAAGCACCTGATCGGCCATGAACTTCAATATTTTCGCTGGGACCCCGGCCTTTGGTTCACCACGCCGACGAAGGTTTATCGTGACCTGTTTCTAACGCGTCATATCCCTTACGGTTATTACCCCCCCATCATCCTGCCGATCGGCCATTCCGGGTAACGACGGCGCTCCAGGCGTCTCCCGCCGCTCGATCCGGCTCCTTCAGGGTTCCGACGCCGCCGGAACCTCCCTCAGACGGCCGAAGTAAGCGTAAAATCCGCCGCCATACATATCGGAGCCATCAAGATAATCCCATCGGTACGCACCCTGAACGGTCTCGTCCCGCTTGATGACGGCAACATAAAGTTTCATCCATTGCTCCCGGCTGAGCTTCTTAAGGTATTGCTGCTCCGGCGAGAGCGTATCGTCCGATCGAAGCAACAACGCTACCCGCTTCATGGCCTTCCAGTCGAGCGGCCTCGGCTGCCAATACATCCGAAATTTCGTCCTGACCCACTCGTATCGATCCTTGTACGGCGGATTCGCGTCGTAGATCGTATGGTCGATAATCACATATCGCGCGCGTGTGTTCGGCGGGACGGGTCGATACGCCTCCGTGAATCGCCGGTAAACCCACAATAGCGGCCATTCCACCTGGCCCTGATAGGCTATTGGAGTGGCGTAACCCTCGTACTTCTCGAACGCCTCCTGAATGACGAAGCGCGAGGCATCCCGAAACTCCGTGTGGGACGACGCGTACGTGTGCCGCTCGATGGCCGAGCCCATGTTCACGAACGGGACAAAGTAATTCAGCCACAACGCCCAGCCGAGCCCCGCCACACCCATACACGCCAGGCCGACCGCCACCGCCCACTTCAGGCGCCGCGCCGCGCACGCGCTCCAGACGGCTACGAATCGACCGGGAGCCTCCTCTGGAGAGCGGAACGGCCGGCCGCGGCGGCGGCGTTGGCGCGGCCGCGGTCCGCTTTCCCCGGCGCGCGCCACGCCCCGGGCTGCCTCAGCGGGCCGCGGGTCGAAGAATCTTCCCCGAAGAATCAGGTCCACATACAATCCGCAGGATATCATCAGGGGCAACGCGATATGAGTCGTAACCCAGGGGACCTTCTCCCCAGCGTAGGAAAAGGCGATGAAGGCCCCGGCGGCCCAGTAATCCGCGAAGGCGTTCCACGTTCGCCCGCGATTGAGATGCTTCCAGCCCGTGATGCCAACCGCGAGCGCGATCTGGAGGATCATCCACACGTGCAAACCCAGGGTCACGTGAAGCCGGTCGTCCCAGCTTTCCGGGAGTTTCCTGTTCCATATACGTACCAGCGCAAGGTAACTGACAACGAGCCATGCGACGTAGGCTACCTTCGCCGGGGCGCCCCATCGCAGCGGGGTTCCATCGGCCGGGTCTCGTCCGCTCGGCCACATCTGAGCGAGGATGCAGCCGGTCCAGAAGATCAGAAACGGCGCCTCATACAACGCCAGGTGAATCAAATAAAAGTGGTAAGCCCCCCGGATCCGATGCTTCTGGTGTTCTCCCGCCCAGTATCTGATCGCCTCGATGACACCCGTCCGGTGCCGCATATTTTCAAATAATGTCGTGAACAAGGCAAGGATCAGGACCGATCCCAGGGCGACCCCCGCCGGGCCCACGAGAATCGTCGCGGCCGGCGAACGTGGCGGCGCCGGCGGATAAGCCCGTCTCAGGGGGTCGAAGGGTCTCAGAAACGCCGCCCCCCAGTATCGCGCGGCCACGATCGCCCCCAGGAACACGGCGGCTTGAAGATACGCGTCCCGATCGCGGAAGTGTTCAAAACGGATAGAGAACACGCCCGCCGCAACCGCGAATTCGATGCCGAGGGCGAGGGCGAAGAGTCCCAATGTGATCACCCCTGACCGCAGGCGGTCCCCTGACCCCTTCCGGCCGACTTTAACCAACCGATGTATGTGACATCCGAGACCGAACGTCGCCAACTGGAAAAAGAACACGGAGTAGGTTTCCTTAATGCTAATCGCGAGCGCGCATAGCGGCGGAAGGGCCAGCGCAAGCCCGAGTTGCCCCAGCCGCAGCGCGTGCTCCCGCGTCAGCAGAGGATAATCCGTCGGGCCGGCGGGCCCCGGCGGCCGCTCCGTGGGCGAGCGAGCCGCGTCGCCGCTCGGGCAATTCACCGCCGCCGCGAGCCGGCCGGATAGCCACATGACGCAGATGACCAGCATGCCCGCAAAGAGGACGGGAATATCATTGCGACAGAACCGGCTGAAGAACGTGAGCGTCGGCGAGACGGCGATGAACAGAGCAGCCCAGAGGGCGGCCCCACCGCCGAGGGCGGGACGCATCAAGACCACAAGCGCGACGATGCCGACGCCGCTCACGGCCGGGAAGAGTCGCATAGTGGCGTCGGTCTCCTCGCTCTGCAGCTTCTCGACAAGCTCAAACAAACCTCCGAGGACCAACTGCAAGACCGGCCCGTGAAGGATCGGCATGTAATCGTAGGTGCCCTGCTTGTAATATATGTAGCCATAGTAGGCGAACATGCTTTCGTCATGCTGCACGGGTTTCCGGCCGAGATCATAAAGTCGCGTCCCCAGGACATACATCGCGAGGGCGGCAACCACCGGCCAGATCAGCCAGCGGCGTTTCCGCGCCATCCAGCCGCTGATGCCGAGCGTCGTTGAGTGGATTTCAGCGCTAGTCGAGGGGTGGCTCATGATCCCTGAGACGTGGTCCTTCATCGTTCTTCATGGCGCGATTGATTCGGCTCAGATTGTCGGTGAGGGTCGGATGGTCGGGGGCCAATCGCAACGCGCGATGCAGCTCCTGGCGCGCCTCTTCGGCGCGCCCGATCGCGGCGAGCGACCGGGCGAGGTTGTTCCGGGGTTCGATGGCGCTCGGGTGGGCTTCGATCGCCCCCCGGAAGGTCTCGATCGCCTCGTCGAGTCGGCCGATCGCCTCCAGCGCCAGCCCCAGATTATTCAACGCTTCGGCATTGCGCGGGTCGGACAGAAGCGCGACGCGCAAGTGCTCGATCGCCGCCTCGGGCTGACCGGCTTGCGTGAGCGCCGCGCCCAGGTTATTCCTCAAGTCCACGTCCCCGGGCGCGGTCTCGATCCCCCGGCTGATGATCTCGACGGCGCGTCCGGTTTCTCCACGATCGGCATAATAGGCCCCCAGATTGGCGTAGGCGATTGTCGCCGAAGGATTCTTCGCGATCGTGTCCAACCAGAGCGTTTCCTCGTTGCGATAGACCGCCGCTTGCCGGAAGGTAAGCAACCACAATCCTCCCACCACGGCGGCGGAGATACTCGCAAAGGCCCGCCCACGCAGGGCGTCCGCAAACCACCGGACCCGCGCGTGGGCGGCGAGGACGGCTATCCCCACAGTGGGCCCCATGGCGGCCAGATACTGCCAATGGTCGGCGACGCGAGAATAGCGAGCGTAATACATTTGAAAGAATCCGAGCACGGGGAAAAGGGAGAGGACAAAGTAAGTCAGCGCGATCATGAGACCGCTCGCGAGCGGTCGACGCCGGCCCAGCC
The DNA here is from genome assembly GCA_964463045.1 of uncultured Candidatus Sumerlaeota bacterium. Lineage (GTDB taxonomy): Bacteria > Sumerlaeota > Sumerlaeia > MVZB01 > JAJFLK01 > CAYXAU01. The sequence goes on from CAYXAU010000006.1 coordinate 18,124, forward strand.
CCAAAACGGCCAAGAGGGCAGCCATCGACGCCAGCGGAAGCCAGGAGGTCACCGAGGCCGGGTCGATTTCCCACCGCGGATAAACGAACGTCAGCTTGGCGGGCCAGGCGAGTCTGCTCAGGTAGAACCAGGGGGCTCGGCCCGCCACGATCAAGCGCTCGGACCAGGTATCCACCACCTCCCTGGGCGGGCCCAACTCGCGCGCGTGAAGCGCGAGGGTCGCCCCGCCCGCCAGCGCCGAAAGCAAAAAGAAGGGAAGGAACCAACGCCACCGAAGGGGGGCGCTCCTGAAGCTCGGAAGCGCCTCCATCAATACGAGCACGACCGGAAGCATGACGGTTGAGGTCTTGCTGGCGAGGGCCAGGGCGAAAAGGGGGACGGACGCCCACAGCCAGGGGGTCCGGCCCGACGCTCGGAAGGCGACCCATGCGTGAAGAGTGAGGAGATAAAAGCAACCGGACTGGACGTTCTTGAGTTCCGTGATCCAGGCGACGGACTGCACGTGGACGGGGTGAAGGGCGAAGATGAGGGCCGCCAGCCAACCGCCGCGCCATCCCAGGCGCGTCATCAGACGCCAGATCAGAAGGGCGTTCAGAAGATGCAAGACGACGTTGAGGGCATGGAAGGCCGGCGCCTGCAACCCCCAGAGCCGCCGCCCCAACCAGAACGTCGTCGAAGCGAGGGGGTAATAAAAGGCTTCGGACGTCCAGAGCCGGACGAGGCCGCCGGGCGAGGTCATGTGAGGATTCCGGGTCAGGTGATGATCGTCGTCCCAGAGAAACTCCCCGCGAAGAGCCGGCCCATAGGCGGCAAACGTCAGTAGAGCGACCACCCCCCCCTTTAGCCAAAGCCCCGGGCGCGCCGTCAATCGCCGGCGCCTCCCTCCTGCCCGGGCTAGAGTCTCCTCGCCGACCATCAGACGGAATCCCTCGCGAGCGGATTCGGATCGCCGACTCACGTCCTTCAGGCGGCCCCGACTTTATCGAGCCCTGGCGCGGCCGTAAAGTTGGACGGTTGGCCTGGGGCGCGGGCCTTTGCTAAGATAGCGGGCCGGGCCCCGAGGCGGGACGCCGGAGGAAACAGGAACCGATGGCGAAGAACATCTACGAGAAGATCTGGGAGGCGCACCTGGTCCATGAGGACCCCGCCGGGGACGCGCTCCTTTACATCGATCGCCATTTCATTCACGAAGTGACCTCGCCGCAGGCTTTCGAGGGGTTGCGTCTGGCCGGCCGCCGGCCCCGCCGGCCGGAATTGACCTTCGCCACCATGGACCACAACATCCCGACGACGGATCGGAGCCGCCCCATCGCCGACCCGCTGTCGCGGCGTCAGGTGGAAACGCTTGAAGCCAATTGCGCGGAGTTCGGGATCGCCTGCTTCGATATGCAGGACCGCCGCAGCGGGATCGTCCACGTGATCGGCCCGGAACTGGGCTTGACGCAGCCCGGCATGACGATCGTTTGCGGCGACTCGCACACTTCGACGCACGGCGCCTTGGGGGCGCTCGCCTTCGGCATCGGGACGACCGAGGTCGAGCACGTGCTGGCGACTCAGACGCTTCCCCAACGGCGTTCACGGACGATGGAAATCCGCGTCACGGGGCGACTGCTCGCCGGCGTGACGCCGAAAGATCTGATTCTCGCCCTCATCGGGCGGATCGGGGCCGCCGGCGGGACGGGGCACGTGATCGAATACACGGGGGAGGTCATCGGCGGGCTGACCGTCGAAGGCCGGATGACGATCTGCAACATGTCGATCGAGGCCGGGGCGCGCGCCGGGCTCATCTCGCCGGACGCGACGACGTCCGCTTACCTGGCCGGGCGCGAATACCTGCCGCCGGGCGTCTCCGAGGCCGAGTTGATCCGGCGTTGGTCCGCCTGGGCCTCTGACCCGGGCTGCCGTTACGACGCGACGATCGTTTTTGAAGGCGAAGCCATCGAGCCCCAGGTCACGTGGGGGACGTCGCCGGCGATGGTCACCGGGATCAACGGCCGCACGCCCCTCCTGGCCGAGATCGGCGATCCCGACCGTCGTCGCGCGGCCGAGCGAGCCCTCGCCTATATGGGCTTGGCAGAGGGGATCCCGATCGGCGAGATTCGGATCGACCGGGTGTTCCTCGGCTCCTGCACCAACGCCCGTCTGGAAGACCTCCGGGCGGCGGCGCGGGTGGTCAAGGGGCACCGGCTGAGCCCGACGGTGCGCCAGGCCCTCGTCGTCCCGGGTTCCCAGGCCGTCAAGGCGGCCGCGGAAGCCGAAGGGCTGGACCGGGTGTTCAAGAACGCCGGGTTTGAGTGGCGGGAGGCCGGATGCTCCATGTGCCTGGGGATGAATGATGACATCCTGCAACCGGGGGAGCGGTGCGCCTCCACGTCCAACCGCAACTTCGAGGGGCGGCAGGGGCGCGGCGGACGAACCCATCTGGTCAGCCCCGCGATGGCCGCCGCCGCGGCCATCGCCGGACGGTTTACGGACGTTCGCGCGTGGAATTACCACGATTGATGAGGGGTTACGAAGGATCGGTCCGGCGGGCGATCCCACCCCACGCGAGCCGTTGACGTGAAACCCTTCGTCAAACTCACCGGCCTGGTGGCGCCGTTTGAGGCGCTCAACGTCGATACGGACCAGATCATTCCCAAACAGTTTCTCAAGCGCGTCGAGCGGAGCGGTTATGGCCAATTCCTGTTCTTCGACTGGCGGTTCCTGTCCGACGGCTCCCCCGACCCCGCCTTCGAGATGAACGCCCCCCGATATCACGGCGCATCCATTCTTCTGACCAAAGACAACTTCGGGTGCGGCTCCTCAAGGGAACATGCGGCCTGGGCGCTGTGGGATTACGGCATCCGGGCGATCCTCGCCCCCTCTTTCGCCGACATCTTCTACAATAACTGTTTTAACAATGGGATGCTCCCCATCCGGCTGCCCGCCGAGACGATCGATCGGCTGTTCGACGAAGTCCGAGCAACCGAGGGCTATCGGCTGACAATTGATCTGCCAGCTCAGACCATCGGATGCCCGAGCGGGGCGACAATCGGCTTCGAAATCGATCCGTTCAGGAAACGTTGTCTCGTCGAGGGGCTGGACCCGATCGGCCTGACGCTGCTTCACGAGGACAAGATCACGGCCTACGAACGGTCGCGGGGGATCGTCTGAATCCCACTTCAAGCCCGGCTCCTGGAGGGGCTCGGCTTGCTCCGTCAGGCAGCGTCGGCGTGAGCGGCCCGCGCGCGTCCGGCTCGGATGTTGAGCAACTCGACCCCAAGCGAGAACCCCATGGCAAAGTAGATGTAACCCTTCTCGACGTGGCGATCGAGCCCTTCGGCCATGAGCATCACCCCGATGAGCAGAAGAAAGGCCAGCGCCAGCATCTTGAGCGTCGGATGGCGTTCGATCAGAGCGCTCACCTGGCCGGCAAAGACCAGCATGATGCCGACGGCCACGATGACGGCGATGACCATGACGGCGATCTCGCGGGCCATCCCGACGGCCGTGATCACCGAATCGAGCGAGAAAATCAAATCCAGCAGAAGAATCTGAACGATGACGCCGGCGAAGGATGACCTCGTGGAGGCCTCCCGACGGTGGCTCTCCCCCCCTTCTATCCTGGCGTGAATCTCAAACGTGGATTTGCCGATCAGGAACAGGCCGCCGGCCAGCAAGATCAGGTCCCGGCCTGAAAACTCATACCTCATCAACGCAAAAAGGGGGCGCGTCAGCCCCATCACCCAGGAGATGGCCAGCAGCAGGGCCACGCGGGTGCCCATGGCCAGCGTCAGGCCGACGCTGCGCGCGCGGCGGCGCGCGGCGTCCGGCAGGGGGCCCGTGAGGATGGCGATGAAGACGACGTTATCGATCCCGAGAACGATTTCGAGGCTCGTCAGCGTGACGAGCGCGATCGCGTTTTCGACCGTAAGCAGCTCGATCATGAGCGCGGGCTCTTTGGCAAAGGCCTGGACATGGGACGGGAGCGGGCGGCTCCTCGGCCCTCACTCTGGCCAAAGGCTCTCCCAGGCTCAAGGCTCCCGGCGTCAAGCCGCCAGTCGCCCTCGCCAATTCACAAGAGGGGGGCTATTCTCGCGGCGTCGAAGGTGATTTCTGAAGCGGAGGTGGATTCGGATGAATCGCTGGAGCCGGAGGTCTCTGGCCTGCGCCGTCGGGTCGATCTTGGGGATTGCCGGGCTCGGATGGGGGGGGAAGGCCTCAGCGGAGGTCCGGGCGGGGGCGGCTCGTGTGAGCATCGTCCCGCCGTTCCCGACGGCGATGGGGGGGTTCGCCGATCGGACGGCCCAATTTACCGGGGTTCACGACGATCTTTACGTCCGGGCGTTGTTCCTCGACGACGGGGAGACGCGGCTCATGATCCTGGGCTCGGACCTGATTTACAGCGACGGGCAATTGACGCGCCGGGTGCGCGCCCGGCTGAGCGCCGAGGCGGGCGTTCCGCCGGATCACATCCTCCTGGGGGCGGCGCACAACCATTCGAGCCCCTCCGGGTTCCAGCGTCTGCCGGCGGGCGAGACGAACCCGCTGCTGGATTTTCTGGTCGAGCGCTTCACGGAGGCGGGTCTGGAAGCTCGTCGCTCGGCCGCCCCGGCCCGGCTGGGCTTCGGAGCCGGCCGGCTGGAGGGAGCCACGCGCAACCGCCAGCAAGCCAATGAGACCGTGATCGATCCGCAGGTGGGCGTGCTCCGCGTCGAGTCGGCTGAGGACCGGTCCCTTATTGCCGCGCTTTTCAACTTTACGGGCCATCCCGTCATTCTCGGCTCGCAGAATCTCCTGCTTTCGGGCGAATACCCTGGCCAGGCGGCCCGGACGATCGAGGAGGTCCTCGGCGGCGTGGCGATCTTCACCCAGGGGGCGGCCGGGGACGTGACCGTTCATCGCCAGGGCGATCCGTTCCTGGAGGTGGCGCGGGTTGGGCGCTTGCTGGCCGGGGAGGTGATCAAGACCGCGGAGTTCATCCGCCCGGCGGCCGACGCCGGACTGGCGGCGGGATCGACGGTCGTCACCTTGGCCGCGCGAGCCTTCCCCTCCCCCGAGGTCGCTCGAGCCGAATTGCAGCGCGCGCGGGCCGAACTGGAGGCGGCTCGGGGCCGCGGCGAGCGGCCGGAAGTCGCGCGGGAGCTGGAGGCGATCGTCCGGTTACGGGAGTCCGATGTCCGGGGGGCAGAGGCTCGGGCCGCCTCCGATGAGCTGCCTCTCACGGTCGAGGCCGAGGTTCAAGTCGCCCGGATCGGCGAGTTGGTTCTGATCGCGATCCCGGGCGAGTTGTTCGTCGAATACGCGCTGGAGATGCGCCAGCGCACTGCGCAGGCGCTCGGCAAGGCGACCGTCGTCGTCGGATACGCCAACGATCATCTGGGATACATCGTCACGCCGCGCGCCGTGCGGACCGGCGGTTACGAGGCCTCCGTGACCCGGCTGGACGAAACGGCGGGGCGCGAGCTGACCGAGGCAGCCCTTCGGCTCGCCTACGAGGTTGTGAAGTGAGGCTCCCGCACGTCCTCGTCGCGTCGCTTCGGCGGCCGGACCCCCGACGGTCGAGGGCCCGCGCTCTGCAAGGAGTCGTCTGCGGGGTCGTCGGCGCCCTTCTGGCCGGGGCGGCTGCGGCGGGTGATGATTTGACGCTCTATCGCAAGGCGCTGCTCTTCGACGCGGACATGGAGGAACGTTTCCTGCACGAGGGCCAACTCTCCCCCAAGCTGAGGCTCCCGACGCCCGATCGTCCCTTTGTTTCCTATAACATGCCCGACAACGCCTACATGACGGGGCTCTATTGCGCGTCCCAGTGCTGGCGTTACGCCTTGACGGGGGACCCGCACGCCAAGGAGCTGGCGCGGGCCGCCGCCCGGGCCCTCAACCACCTACAGACCGTGACCGGAAGGCCGGGTCTGCTCGCGCGGGCCGCCGTGCCGATCGATCGCCCCTGGCTGGACGACGGCGTCTGGCATCCGAGCCCGGACGGGCGGTTCCGCTGGCGGGGCGACGTGAGTTCGGATCAGGTGGACGGCGTGATGTTCGGTTATTACGTCTACTTCACGACCGTGGCGACCGAAGCCGAAGAGCCGAGGATCGCCGATCACGTCGGCGCGCTCGTGGGGGCGATCGTCGAGGCCGGCCTGCGCATCGTGGACGTTGACGGCAATGTCACGACCTGGGGGCATTACTATCCGGAATACGTTCGGCGGCGCGAGCCGATGAACGCCTTGCTCATGCTTCAGATGCTCAAGGTGGCCGCTTTCATCACGGGCGAGAGGCGGTTCGAGGCCGAATACCGGCGCCTGATCGAGACCGAAGGGTACGCCGAGATCGCCGAGCGGGCGCGGGCCCTCGGCCCGCCCGAACGGGTCAATCACAGCGATGACGTGCTGATCATGATCGCGCTTTATCCGCTTCTGGAACTGGAGCGCGAGCCGGCGATCCGGACCCACTATCTCAAAGCCGCCGAGCGGTGGTTCCACGGTTCAGTCGAATTTCCGGGCGTCGCCCCTGAGGCCAACCCTCTGGCGACTTTCTTCTATCACCACTGGACGGGGAAGGCGGGGCAGGAGGAGCCGGCGATCCGGACGCTGCGCCTGATGCCGCTCGACATGAAATGGAATCGTCCGACGATCGACCGATACGCAGAGCGGTTCGGGTTTGAGTTCGACCCCGCCCCGGCGAGCCCCCCGCCGACGCCCGGAGCGCCGGCGCCGATCGACCGGCGGGAGAAAACCTGGAGCTTTCTGGTCCAGAATCCATATCGCGCGGCGGGGGAACGCCACGAGGATAGCGGGATGGAATATCAGGGGCTCGATTACACGCTTTCCTACTGGTTCGGGGCGGCCCACGGGATGATCCCTGAAGACGCGCGGCTGCGGACGCCCGCCGACGCCAAACGGGCCCGCTCCGGCGACGACCCGGAGGCCGCCCCCTCGCGGCCTCAACCCTGAGGAGAGCAGGGACGAGCCTCAGGGGGCCGGGTATTCCTGGATGCGGATGTTCTTGAAAGAGAGATTCGTCGTCGGGTCGTGCCCTTGGAGGTGGATCGTGCCGGGGCCGGGGACGTAGCCGTTCTTGCCGTCGTCCTCGCGCGAGATCGAGCGCAGGTCGGTGAAGTCGCTCACCAGATAACCATTGACCCAGATGGCGGCGTGGGGCCCGTCGACGATGATCGTCTTGGTGAACCATTGATGATCGGAGGGGATGACGACGCGGGCGGGCTGATTGCCGTAATTGCCGCCGGTGCCGAAATCCACCGGCCGCGTCCGATCGTCCCCGCTCCATTGATTCCGGACCTGGGATTCATAACCCTTCCAGAAGACGCCGACCGGGCCCCGGAAGAAGACGCCGCTGTTGAGATGCTCCCCGTTGGAAATGATGTCGAGTTGAAGAACGAAATCCTTGTACACCCCCTTGGTTTCGATCTGGCCGTTGCCGTCGGTGATGTTGATGGCTCCGTCGACGACGGCGAACTTGGACTTCCGGTCCGGCAGGATGTTCCACTCGGAAAGGTCGCGCCCGTTGAAGATCGGCTTCATGTTGAGCGGCCTGAGCTTCACCTCGGCGATCTCCACCCGGTTCTCCGGGCGTCGATGGTAGGTATGAAACAGCACGCCGATGTAGCCCCGCCGGCGCGCCCCGGGCTCAATTTCGACGGGTCGCCCATCGACGGTGACCTCCACGCTGGGTCCCTCGGCCTTGACGCGAATCTCCCGCCAGGGGGGGTCGCCCTGCGGCTCGCGCAACGGGATCACCGTCGAGCCGTTCTCGCTCGGATGGCCTTCCAGACCGGCGCGGACGGCGAGCCCCGCCGTGGATTCACTCTTGAGTCGAATCCGGGCGATCAATTCGAAATCGGCAAACTGGCTGCTCGTGGCGATCCAGCCGCCGGTCCCTTTCTCGGCGATCAGGCGCCCCTCGGCGTCGACCGTCCAGGTGACGTCCCCCAGGGGGTTCCAGCCGAAGAGCGTTTCGCCGTCGAAGAGGTGAATCCACCCGGCGGCGGCTTCCTCCTGGGGCAGCACTTTGGCCGCCGGAAGGGGAAACGGCGTCAAGAGGGCGGCGGCGAACCCGCCGAGGACCGGCCCCAGCCGTCGAATCAGGGCGAAAAACGGATTCATTGTGACGCAAGGACCTCCGTCACTTCAGCCGACCCGGCGGCTCCGGCCGGGCTCGGCCATGGAATGGGGGGCGCTTCATGATCGGCCCGCGCGGCCGGACTTGCAAGAGCCGGCGGGCGCCCGGACCGCGCCCGGGCCCGGCGGGCCGTTGACGCCCGCGGCGGCGTCGGGCAGCATGAGGCCGGTCCGAACGGAACCCGCCGACCGGCGTCCCCGGCCAGGGCTCGATACTGGAGGGAACTCATGAACGCGAAATGCCTGCTCATCGGCCTTCCGGCGACGATGCTGTTGGCCTCGATCGCCCCGGCTCAGGAGCGCGAGCCGGACCCCGGTTTCGGCCGCTGGATCACCGTCTTCGACGGGAGCACGTTCGACGGCTGGTACGCCTCCAAACCCGAGGGGGCGGACTGGAACTGGGCGATCGACGACGGGGCGATGACGAACATGGCCGATCCGGCCAAACGCAAGCATAACGTCGCCACGACCCGCAAGTTCCACAACTTCGAAGCCCATGTGGAATTCAAGGTCCGCGGCGAGAACGAGGGCAACAGCGGTCTTTACCTTCGGGGGCGGGCCGAGATCCAGATTCGGGACAGCTACGGCAAACTCGATCTGAACGACCCCGAGGCCAAGCGTCACGTCGGCGCCCTCTATCAATATGCCCCGCCGCTGGCCAACGCCTCGCGACCGGCGGGAGAGTGGAACGAGGTCGATCTGCGCTTCATCGGGACCCACCTGAACGTCCTCCTGAACGGCGTGCTGGTCCAGAACAATACCTTCCTCCCGCACAAGACCGGTCAGGGACGGACCGACGCCTTCGACAGCCCGGGCATCTTCGAGCTTCAAGGCGACCACGACAAAGTCTGGTTCCGGAATATCCGCGTCCGCCCCATGTTCGAGCAGCCGGGCTGGCGCCCGCTGTTCAACGGGACGGAACTGACCGGGTGGCGATCGATCGACGGCGCTGAGGGGAAGTGGGTCGTCGAAAACGGCGAGCTGACCAACGTCGGCTTTCCCATCCCGGATCTCCTGACGGAGGAGGACTTCGGCGACTTCCTGCTTCACTACGAGTACAAATCCGAAGGCAACAGCGGACTCTTCCTGCGCAACCTATGGGAGATTCAGATCCACAACAGCCACGGCAAGGAGGCCACGAAGAACTCCGACGGGGCGCTCTATGATTTCTTCCCGCCGCGGGTCAACATGTCGAAGCCTCAGGGGGAATGGAGCGTCGTTGAGGTCGCCCTCATCGGGCGCAAGATCACGGTCTTCCACAACGGTGTGCTGACGCACGACGGGGCCGAATGCCCCGCCCGGACTTACAACACGCGTGACGCCAGTAACCTGGACGCCCCGGGGCCGATCCGCCTCCAGGGGGACCACGGCCGGGTCTGGTTTACCAATCTCTGGATTCTCCCCCTGGAGTGATCGCGCCGCTGGGAGCGGAATCAGCCCTTCCCGCGCCGGCCTAGCTCATTGACGGCCCGCCGCACGAAAGCTATAAGCTAAGGTTCTTCGGCGGCTGGACGCTCCCCGTGCCGGGATAGCTCAGTCGGTAGAGCAGAGGACTGAAAATCCTTGTGTCGGCGGTTCGATTCCGTCTCCCGGCACCAGCCCCTCCCTGACTTAAAATCAATCGTTTCAGCCGGCGGCGTGCGCCAGGGGTCGTCCAACCCCCCCCAAAAACCCAGGGCAATCGGGAGGCGTTCGTCGTTGAAGGGGCCTCCCCGGCCGAGGGGGTTTTCCGTTTACTCCCCCTGGGGGTGATCTTAGAATGAAAGGAGAGAGTCATCCGACGTCGGCGAGGCGACGGCCCGCCGGGCGAAGCGGTTGGCTCGGGCCTCAGTGGTATGGCGGTCCCCCCTCCAGAGCGGGTTGAGCGTTTTAAATTCACGCCGCGCCGGGTGAATCATCCGGTCGTGCGGTTCCTCGGAAGCCTGCGGTTCGGGTTGACGATCCTGGCGCTGATTCTGATCGCCAGTTCGATCGGGGAGTTCCTGCCCGCCGAGCCGCCGGACAATAACTGGGCCTTTGACTTTGTGTTTCGGACGTGGTGGTTCCGGGCTCTGCTCTTCACCCAGGCCGTCAACCTTCTGATCAACACGTACATGACGTGGATCGAGGAGACGCGAGCCCAATTCCTTCCTATTTACCGGGATCAGGCCGATGCCTATAAGCCGCTCAAAATTCGCCATAAGTCCACCTTCAAGCAGGCCCGGGCCGAGAACGCCGAAAGTCTGACCCGCTCGCTGGCCGAAGCGCTTCATCGACGCGGCTACCGCGTCTTCTACGGCCCCGAATCGGTCTACGCGCACCGGGGGCTGGTGGCGCGGTTTGGATCGACGGTGACCCATCTGGGGCTGATTGTCATTTTGTCGGGGGCGCTGGCCGAGTCGATCTTCAAGGTCGAGGGCCAGATTTTCATGACCGAAGGGGAGGCGGTCCGACACTACACGCCGCGGCTTTCGGCCCGGACGGAACGAGGGCTGATCTTCATCCCCGCCGGTGTTGTCGAGGAGGCGGAGCTGCGGCGGGCCGCCCGCGAAGTCGGGGCCGAGCGGGTCTATCCGCTGGAAGGCTATTACCAGGTGACGACGGCGCCGGAGGCCCTAGAGACCGTGCGGAGATCGCTGGAGACGCGGGGGCTGGCGATCGCGGCCTCGCGCGTGGGAGCGCCTAATCTGCCCCTCGGGCTGGAGGTCCTTTGCCGGGATTTTGAGTTCTCGCAGTATCCGGGAAGCGAAACGGCCGCCAAGTTCAAGTCCACCGTCACGATCGAGGTTCCGGGCAAGCCGCCGATTCATGACTTTATCCGAGTCAACCACGACGTGACACACGGCGGCTGGACGTTTCACCAGGAAGCCTTCCTGACGCCGACGACCGAAGGGGGCGAATTCCTGGCCGACTTTCAGCGTTATTACGTCCGGCTCGCCGAAGCCCTGCCCGACGGCCGAAGCCGGACGGCTCAATTGGAGCTGAATCTTGAAGATTTCGGCCCGGCGGTGGCGCCCCTGCCTGGCCACGGCGACCGATTCCTGGCGCTGGAACGGGACAGCACGGGGCGTGGCGTGATCTGGAGCGTGGCCTCGAAGGAGCGATTGCTGGCGCGCGGGGTTAAATCCCTCTTGGGGGAGCCGATGATCGAATTGGTCCGGTTCTTCCCCCATTACGACGTGGATGAGAATGGGTGGCACGTCAATCGGGGGGATGAACCGGTCAATCCGGCGGCGCTGGTCGAGGTCAGCACGAACAACCGCGTCGCCGCCCGGGGCTGGGTCTTTTATCACCCCCAACCCCGGGCCGAGGCCAACCCCCTCATCGATCATCTGATGATGCTCGATTACGAAGTTCCCGCGGCCGAGGGGGCGCTCGCGCCGGCCGGAGGCCTGGGGAACGGCGAGGGAGCCGCCTTGGCTTCGGGCGGGTCCGGGGGGCCCTCTATCGAGGACCGGGTCATCGTCACGTTGGCCGTCAAAAACAAGGAGACGGGGCGGCCCGTCGGTCGGCCGATCGAGCTGGTCCGCGGCCGCAGCGTCCCGTTCCTCGGCGAGCTGGACGCCGGGCTTGAGATCGACGGCCCCTACCGGCTCGAAGCGATCCATCGGGTGGACGCCCTGGCGACGATCGTCTCCGTGAGCAAGAACCCCGGTATCCCGGTCGTCTGGCTGGGGGCGATCTTCGCCTCCACCGGACCGGTGTTGGCGTTCTTCGTTTCGCGGCGCCGCGTTTGGGCCCACGTGGATTGGGCCCGGCGTCAGGTCTGGCTTGGCGGGGATTCCCGTTATTCGCGCGAGGCGCTCGAGGATGAGCTGGCCGAGGTGGCGGCGGCGTGGTCGCGATCGGAGCCGGTCCAGCTTGATCCGCCGATCAAGATGCCGATCCCCGGCGCGCGCGAGGATCGGCTCTCACGGCACCTATGAGGGATAGAGATGAGACCTCGGCATGGGAACGGATGCATGCCTAAGGAGTTGATCGGATGAGGCGAAATCGAAGAGCTGAGGCGGGGCGGCACGTCGTAGCCGCCGGCGAGGCCCTATCCATCTGGCTGGGACTTGTCTGGATGGCGACGGCAACGCTCCCGGCCCGGGCCGCCGAGGACGGGCCCAGCGCGCCGGCCAGCCTTCCCGGCGTCGGGCATGATCCTCTGCATGAGGTGGGGACGGCTCGGCCCGCGCACCTGGAAGGGTTTAATTTCCGCGCCTGGGAGGAAATCCCCATCCAGGAGGGAGGGTTGGAGAAGTCCTTCGCCACGTTCGCCCGCGAGTTCATGCGCGAGAACGTCGGCAAGGCCGGCTATGGCGGGCGAAGCGCCGTAGAGAACGTCCTGTCCATGGCCTTTGAGCCGGAGGCCTGGCTGCATGAGCCGTTCCTCAAGGTGCGTCAACCCGATCTCGTCCGGCTTTTCAACCACAAGCATCCGCGCGTCTCGCCCATGGAACTGGAGGGGGCGCGGCCTCGGTGGGAGCCGCTGGTCTATCCCTACCTGGACGAGCAGGGCCATCTCCTCAGGCAGTCGATCAAGGCCGAGGGGGGGCCGCAACCGAAGGCCAACCCGGCTTTCCGGGCCGACGCTCAGCGGGAGTTGAGCAAGCTCTTCCACAAAATCGACTTCATTTTCGGCAATCCAGAGGCGGGGCTCCCGACATTGGTGGATCGGCTCCGGATCGTCCCGGCGGTGGACTTCCGGGGGGAGAAGACGCAGTGGCGGACGGTCGAGGAGCTGCGGGTCGGCACGCGGGAGAAGTCCGAAGCCGAGGCCGCCGTGATCGGCGCCTATCTGAGCGCTCATGCGGCCTATCTGCGGCGGGATGCCGCCGGTTTCAATCAGGCCTCGGGCGAGCTGACGGGAGCGCTTGAAGCGCTTGACGTTCCGTTATTCAAACCCCGCTGGAAGTTCAGGCTGGATCGGTGGGATTCGACGATCGGGCCGTTCCGCGTGGCCGGATGGATCTATCTGGCCGCGACGATCCTGTTTGTCGCCTCTTACCTCGCCGGGCGTCGGGTGTGGGCGACGGCGGCCCACGCGACGCTGGCGCTCGGAGCGAGCGTGAACGTCCTCGCCCTCGTGATCCGGGGCGTTCTGGCCGGTCGGACGCCGGTCTCGAACCTCTTTGAGTCCGGTGTGTTCATTGTCGGGGTGATGGCGACGGCGAGCCTGATCCTTTCACTTTACTACCGCACCTACCTCGTGGGTCTCGGCGGGGCGGCGCTCGGGGCGTTCTCCATGGGGATCGCCAACAGCATCCCGCTCCACTATGGCGTCAAGATCATGCCGCTGGTCGATGCTCTCCAGTCCTACTGGCTCCATCTTCACGTCACGTCGATGCTCACGTCTTACGCCTTTTTCGCCATCGCCTCCTTCGTCGCCGCCGCCTACGTCGGGCGCTATCTGATGCTGCGGGCCCGCCCGGCCTTCGATCCGACCTCCGACCCGACGCTCCTTTACCTCGACAGCCTCAACTTCCGCATCATCACGATCGGCATGCCGATCCTGACCGGCGGGGTGATCCTCGGGGCCGTCTGGGCGGCCGAGGCGTGGGGCCGGCCGTGGGCGTTTGACCCCAAGGAGACGGCCGCGGCCATCACGTGGATGATCTACGCCCTCTACCTGCACGCCCGGCTATTTCTGGGCTGGCGAGGTCTCCGGGGGGTGACGCTCTCGCTTCTGGGCTTCGGGGCCGTGATCTTCACCTACCTGGGCGTGAGCTTCTTCCTGCCCGGGCTTCACTCCTACGTTTCCGAGGAAGGGGTGAGCTTCACGGAGTTCCTCCGGAAGCTGATCCCGGGCGGGTGAGCAAAGGGGGGGGTCGATCGAGCCTTTACGGTTCATCGTCGGCCTCGGCCAGGACGGCGCGAAGCGTGGCGAGATCGATGTTGCCGCCGGAGAGCACCACGACGACGTTGCGGCCCTTCAACTCCTTTTGAAGGTCGCGCGCAGCCGCCGTCGCCGCCGCCCCGGCCCCTTCGGCCAGGTTGTGCGTCGTCTGCAGCAGCAGGCGGATGGCCGAACGGAGCGCCGCCTCGGAAACGAGGACCATCCGATCGACCCCGTCGCGCAGAATGGAGAAGGGCAACTCAAAGGGGCAACGCGTGGCGAGCCCATCGGCCAGCGTGACGGCGGAGGCCGTGGGCGTAAGGACGCCGCGCCGCCAGCTTTCATAGACCGAAGGGGCTCCGGCGGCCTGGACGCCGATCAGCGTGACCTCGGGTTTCAGGGCGCGGAAGACCGTGATCGCGCCGCACAGGGCGCTGCCGCCCCCGACCGGGAGGATGAGGACTTCCACTTCCGGCAGGTCTTCGAGAATCTCCAGGCTTAAGGTTCCCACGCCGTTGATCAGGTCGGGCTCGTTGCCGCCGTGGACGTAGGTCAGGCCCTGGGCCTCGGCCAGGGCCTCGGCCTCGATCCGGGCCTCGTCGTAATCGGCGCCATGTTCGATCAGCCCGGCTCCATAAGCGATCATGGCGGCGTTCTTCTCGGGATTATTGCCGCGTGGGACCACGATCACGCATCGGGCCCCGAAGAGCCGAGCGGCCAATGCGATCGATTGGCCGTGATTGCCCCGCGTGGCCGTGATCACGCCGCGGCGTCGGAGCGGCTCGGCCAGCCGCGCCATGTAATTGACCCCGCCACGGACCTTGAAGGCCCCGGTCGGCAGGTGATTCTCGTGCTTGACCCAGAGGGGGAACCCCAGAGCCGCCTCCAGGAGCGGATGGCGCAGAAGCGGCGTGCGCGCCAAGTGAGGCGCCAGGCGCAGGCGCGCTTCCTGGATGGCCGCGAGCGTCACGCGGCCGCTAAGCTCATGGACGACGGCCGACGAATATTCCACGTCAAAGTCATCCTCAATTGTTGTCCAAATTATAACCGCAAACGTTGAGCCCGACTGGGCCGTTTTTTCGAGTCGGCCGGGCCCGCTTAACGTATACTCCCGCGGGGGTGTCGTGATCGAGGGGGGGATCGGGTCATCCCTTCCCCGGCGCGAGGGCTGTTTGTCGGCTTCTGAGGCCCCTCTCGGCGCCGCCGTCCGGAGTTCTCCGGCGCGAATCCCTCCCGATGAGGTCCGGCTGATGAGACCGGTTCGTCGCTTATGGAATTCCCGGCGGAGTCCCGGCTGGGCTCCGCCGATCCCCCGAGGTCTCTTCCCCGGCGTGGCCTGGCTGGCGGCCCTCGTGGGGTTGCCGGTGAGGGCCTCATGGTCGGGGGAAAGTCTTGTCCTGGAGGTCTCCGGGAGTTTTCCCTCCCGGACGGCGAGCCAGGGAGTCGCCACGGCGGATTACCAGGTCTCGCTGCCGGCCCGCGGGCGGTTTCGCGGCGTGGTTGAAGGGACGCCAGCGCTCTTCGGCGGCCCGAACGGCAACGATCCGAATTACCATTTCAGTTCGCAGTTGCGGCAGGTCGGCACGGTCTTCCTCGGCAATTTCATGACGACCGATATCGAGGTGGCTCCGGTCATCACGCAACGGACGGGACTGATCCCCGAGGGGGGGCTCTATCAGGCCCGGGTTCTCGGACCGCAATTGATCAGCTTCACTTTCGGGGATTTCATCGGCGGAGACGCCCAGAGTTTCACCGCCCGTGGCTTCTTCGATCCCTCGCCCGTGGCCAACGCCGGGCCCAATATCGTCATCGAGGCCGGCGCGATGGGAACGCTCCTCGGCTCCGGGTCCGACGTCGATGGGGACGCTCTGACTTACCTATGGGAGCGCGTGCTGGGGCCGGACCTTCAGCTTTCGTCCACGACCGCCGCCCAGCCGACGATTCGCGCCCCGAGCGTGACTCAACCCACGACGACCCGCATGCGGCTGACGGTCGCCGACGCAAACTCCTCCAGCCTGCCGGACACGGTGGACGTGCTGATCTATCCGCCCGGGGGGAATATTCCTCCGGTCGTGGACGCCGGGCCGGACCGGACGGGGGAGTTCGCCTTAACGCTGATGCTCGACGCCACGGGCAGCCAGGACCTTGACGGCTCGATCCGGTTCTACAGTTGGACGCAGGTCGCCGGCCCGCGCGAACGGCTCTCCGACCCGCGGATCGCCCAGCCGACGTTCAAACAATTCGAGCCGTTCCGAGACGACGTGACCTACGTTTTCGAACTGGTCGTGAGCGACGGGCAGGATCTGAGCGCGCTCGACACGATGACGATCATCATCCGGGGCTATCGCAACAACGCCGTGCCGCTCAGCCCGCGGGAGGGTCGTATCTTCATGGGCAGCGGGGCCGTCCCGGAGGTCACTTCTCAGGACCGGCTCAACGGCGCTCCGCCGGCGACGCTGGAGTTCCCGGGCGTCGCCGTGCCCGGGGTGGGCCGATTGCGGACGGAGGTCCTCGGGACGCCGGCGCTCTTTAACGGGCCCGACGGGAACAATCCCAACTTTCATTTGAGCAGCCGCGGGAGCCACTGGGACGGCCTCGGGACCTCAGGGTTCCAGCAGACCGACATCGAGGTGGCGCCGGTGATCACGAACACGTTCTTTCAGGCGGCCTCGGGCGGCAGCAAGACGCTCCGGATCACGGGCCCGATGGCCCTGAGCTTCACGTTTCTGGATTTTCTATACGGGGAGGCGCAGTCCTTCGACGTGAACGTTTATTTTCGACCGGTGGGGACGGCCCCGACGGCCGACGCCGGCCTGGATGCCTCCGTCGCTCCGGGACAGATCGTGCAACTGAACGGGCTCGGCAGCCTGGACCCGGATAACGACCCCATTTCGTATCAGTGGACGCAAGTCAGCGGGCCGGGAGCGACGCTCTCCAACAATCAATCGGGCGCGCCGCTGTTCAAGGCCCCTGCCGTGAGCCAATCCACGGATCTGATCTTCCGGCTCGTCGTCAGCGACGGAACCGCCAGCCCGCCGGACGAGGTCGTCATCACGGTCAGCCCCGACCAACAGACCCCCACGCCGACGCCGACGCCCACGGGAACGGCAACCCCGACCCCAACCCCCACGCCCACGCC
>CAYXAU010000006.1:35279-169693 GCA_964463045.1 uncultured Candidatus Sumerlaeota bacterium
ACCCCGACCCCAACCCCCACGCCCACGCCCACGCCGACCCCAACCCCCACGCCCACGCCGACGCCGGCCCCGATCGTCCCCGAAGGCTTCGAGGCTATCCTTTACTTCTCGTTCGGGAACGCGGCGGGCTACACGGCCTCCGGCGTCGCTGATATCGCCTTCGGGAAGGGAGGGGGCTTCGGGCAGGACCTGTTTTTCCTCGATCCAAGTCAGAATCAGCGCGGACGCCTGTATCGTCTGGCCGATCTGAACCGGGACGGGGATGCCCTCGATGCCGGGGAAGGGACGGTCGTCTTCAGCTTCGGTCAGGTCGCCGGCGGCCCGACGCGGCCGCAGAACCTCGTCTTCGGCCCGGGCGTGCCGCTGGTGGGCTTCGGCGACGACCTCTTTCTCATCGACGACGGGCCGGACCGCGTCTTCCGCGTCTCCGACGATCAAGGCCTGCCGTTCCAGCTTACGACTTTCGCCGCCTCGGGCTTCTTCACGCCGACGGGGGCCCTCTTCACGCCCGACGGCACGACGATGCTGATCGCCGACGCCTTCAATTTCACGGTCTTCGGCGGCGGAACCGACGGAAGGCTCCTCAAGGTGAACGAAGCCGGCGGCGTCCAGACGTTCGCCGACGGCCGGAACACGACGTTTGGTCTTTGGGACTCCAGCGGTCCCGTGGAGCTGAGCCCCGACGGCTGGCTGACCGTCAATAATCCGGGCATCGGGCCCAACCAGCCTTTCCTGCGGGAGCTGCTCCAGTTCCGCGATCTGAACAATGACGGCGACGCCAACGACGCGGGGGAGTCGCGCGTGCTCATCGGCACGACGCACGCTCTCAGCATCGCCGGCTTTACCTACGACGCCCAGGGGGGCCTCCTCATCGGAACGGGCGGCGGCGAAATCTATCGGTTCGTCGATCTCAACGGCGATAACGATTTCGTCGTGCCGGGGACGGATCAGTTCGACCCGGGGGAACGGACGCTCTTCGCCTCGCAGTTCCCGGGCCGCGTCTCCGCCCTCCGCTTCAGCCCCGAAGGCGACCTCTTCCTCGGCAGCGCTGAGGGTTCGGGGTCCAATGTCCGAGGCTTGGTCTATCGGATCCGGCGCGCGCGCTCGACGACGCCCGTCCGTGAGGTGAGCCTCCCGACGGGCTTGAGGGCGCTTGCGGGGGCGGATTCCGTCCTCCTGCGATGGAATCCCAATCCGGAGTCCTTCGTCGCCGGCTATCATATTGAGCGCGACGTCTCGCCCGAGGGCTCCTTCTCGACCCGGCTGAATCCGGCGCTAAGGCCGTCGCCCGACTGGACGGATACCACCGTCAGCCGGGGCGAGACGTACTACTATCGGGTCATCGCCGTCAGCTCCACGGGCGAGGAAAGCCCGCCGACGGCTCCCGTGAGCGCCACCCCCGGCTCGATCCGCGCGCTGCTGGGCGACGTCCGCGCTCCGGCCGGCGGGACGGCCCGCCTACGCGTCAGCCTTTCCAACGCCGCCGGCGTGACCACCTCGGCCATGGACGTCTGGGTCGCCTTCGACAACACGATCCTGGAAGCCGACCGGGTGGAACTGACGGCGCTGACCGCCGGGGCGAACTTCCAGACCAATATTCTCGACCCGGGGAACCCCAACTCGGCCGACGCCTTGGGCATCCTGAAGGTCGCCTTTATCGAATCGACGCCGGGTTCCGGCTTCACCATCGTCGGCGAAGGCCACATCCTGAACTTCCTCTTCCGCGTCAAGAGCGGGGTCCCGAACGAGACGGAGGGGGAGGACTTCACGTTTGCGATGGTCAATCTGTTCGACGCGGGGCTGGAGGGGCTCACCGTGGACGCCACGGACACGGCGGAGATGGTCGTGGGGCCGGACCGTATTCTGGGCGATCTGGACGGCAACGGGGTCGTGAACGCACGCGACGCCGCGATCGCCCAGCGGATCGCCACCCACCGGATTCAACCGTCGCCGGGTCAACTGGCCGCCGGCGACATCAACGGCGACCAGGTGATCGACTCGGCCGACGTGACCATGATCCTGCGTCTGGCCGTGGGGCTGCCGATCAACCCTTCCGGTATGGGGGGCCCCAATCGGCTGGGTCTCGACGGCCATGCCTATACGATTTCACTCCTGCCGGATGAGGACCTGGTGCGCGTCGGCCGATTGGTCACGCTCGACGTTCGGGTCAGCGACGCCAGCGGTATCGCCGGCAGCGATCTGCTCCTGACGTTCGACCCGACGGTGCTTCGATTGGCGAGCTTTGAGCCGGTGCAGCTCGGCGGTCTGGTGAGCGGCCTCGATAAGCCCTTCGGGCTTGATTTCAAAGCTTCGGCCGGCGCGGTGGCCATCTCGGTCTCCGGCAGTCAGGCCCTGGACGTCGAAACCGGAACGCCCGCCGGCGGTTCGCTCGCCGAGGTGGTCTTCGAGGTGATCGGCGGCGTTGAAGGGGTCGTCACCGACGTCAACGTCGGCTTTGCCAAGCTCAACGGCCAGTTCGGCGAGAATCTGGGCTGGACCAGCACCGTCGATCTGACGGGGACGACGATCGAGGTCCTCAAGGAGAGCGCGGTCCCACGTCAGTGGCGCCTCTATGACTGAAACTCGGGGCCGCCGGTTGAACCTGCCCTCGCCGTTCGGTAAATTGGGCCCGGGCGTGGGCCCGGAGGCGCAGGGAGGTCTTCACGTTCGAGGCGGCGGCGGGAGACGTGACGGATCGCCGTCGCGGGGAGAGTCTCCCGGCGACCTGGGAAGGTGACGGTCGGGGGACCGAGTCGCCTTCGGCTTCCGACCGGATCGAGCTGCGTGGAGGCGCCGATGGCCTCGAGCGGTCGGCCCGGCGGAGTCCTCCGTCTTGAGGGTCGGCGTCCTGATGAGCCCAAAACTCAAGGAACGGCTCAAGCGCCTGGCCATTCTCCTGGTCATCCTCGCGGCGATCCCGATCCTTCGGCTGGTGCCCGGCGCCCGGTCGGTTGTGGATATTCCGGTCAATGTGGTTCTGGGTCTGGGGACGTCGGTCGATCTGGAGCGCCTCAAGCGGCAGCTCCGTCGGATCCAAATCGAGACCGGCGCCTTCCCGCCGGAAGCCGATTTCGCCGCCATCATGGAGGAGCGGTTGGAATCCCGCTTGAAGGCCCCCTCGGTGGACTTCTGGGGCAAGCCGTATCGTTATACCCGTCTGCGCTCGGGCTTTGAGCTGGTCAGCGCCGGGCCGGATGAATTCTACGACACCGAAGACGACCTGCGGATCGTCTGGAGGGACTGAACCATGGAGGCTCCCGCCAAAACATCCCGCTCCAATCGTCGGGCGCGCTACTGGATCAATCCGAACTTTCAGGGCCGGTATCTGCGGATGATCCTCCTGCTGGAGCTGTTCGTCATGGGGGTCACGGCGCTCCTGAGCTTTTCCCTGGCCTTCCTGCTTTTTAACGAGAACTTCCTGGCGGGTCGGGAATGGAACAGCATTCTCGGGTCGTTCGTCGCCTTCGTCGTGATTATCGGGCTTGTGCTCGGTTATCTCGGCGTCCGGGTGTCGCACAGGATCTGCGGCCCCATCTTCCGCGTCAAGCAGGCGCTCGACGCTCTGGCGCGGGACCAGGCGCTCGACCGGCTCAAGCTGCGCGAGGGGGATGAGTTCGCCGACCTGGCCGAGATCCTCAACGAGATCATCGAAGGCCGATCGCCGCGCGACCGAGGCTCCCCCCCTTCGGGTCCGCCGCCTTCGACGCCTTCCGGGTCCTGACGCTCTTGCGGCCGGTCGCGTGGCCTCGCCGCCGTCTGTTCTGGATCGTTCTGGCGACGGGGCTTTACGCGCCGTGGATCGACGTCGAGCCGGGCCAAGGGAACGTGGCCAGCGATCTGGCCGCGATCGAAAGCCTGGTCGAGCGTCGGACGTTCTTCATCAATGACTCGACGTTCTTCGACACCCACGACAAATTCCGCCGGCGCGATCGCTATTTCTCCCAGAAATCCCCCCTCTTCCATCTGGCCGGCGCGCTCCCCTATGCCCTCCTGCGGGCCGCCGGCCTGACGCTCGCGCAGAACACCGCCGCCTGCCTCCGCGTTCTGACGTTGCTGCTGGTCATCTGGCCGATGGGCTGGTTGCTGGCCCAAGTCCATGACCATCCGTGGATGCGGGACCGAGGGCCGCGTTTTCGCCTCGGCCTGACGCTGGGGCTGGCCGGGGGATCCCTGCTCACGCCGATGGCCGTCACGTTGAATCATTACGTTCCGGCGGCGGCCTTCCTCCTGCGCGGCGTCACGGCCCTGATGGACGGGCCGGGCGCGGGCGAATGGCGATGGGGTCGTCGCGGCTTCCGGGCAGGCTTCTGGGGATCAGCCAGTCTGGCCTGCGACGTCCCGCCGGCTTTCCTGTTCGGTCTCGGCGTCGGTCTGTACTTTCTCTGGCGAGCGCGGCGCGAGCTGGCCGCCCTGGCCATGGGGGCCGCGCCGCTTCTGACGCTCTATGCGGGTCTCAACTGGGCGATCCTGGGCTCGCCGCTTCCGCCGAACCT
Organism: uncultured Candidatus Sumerlaeota bacterium; assembly: GCA_964463045.1. Lineage (GTDB taxonomy): Bacteria > Sumerlaeota > Sumerlaeia > MVZB01 > JAJFLK01 > CAYXAU01. Next base: position 39,773 of record CAYXAU010000006.1, read on the forward strand.
GCACGAGGAGGAGATGCTTTTCCACGAGGGCTCTTACTGGGCCGAGGTCAAAGCCCGCGAGGCCCGCGGGGAGGTCCCGTTCTACGCGGTCTCGTATGGGCGGCGGCTGTTTCATGCCTCCTTCGGTTATCGCGGAATCTACTGGATGATGCCCACGCTGGCGCTGGGGTCGTGGACGGCGGGCGTCCTTCTCGCCCGCCGGGGGAAGCGCGGCTTGCCGATCGCCGGGCTCGCGCTCTTTCCGCCGGCGACGATCGCCCTCATGGCCGTCTGGGCGCGCGATCTGGGCGGCGGCTGTTACGTTATCCGACACGTTCTGGCGACCGTGCCGCCGCTTTACTGCGCGCTCGGGCATCCGGCGATCGACTGGAGCCGCCGGGCGCTGCGGACGCTCCTCTGGACGACGACGCTCGGGGGCGGCCTCATCGCCGCGATCGGCGTGGGAAACCCCTGGTCGCACAACACGCTGTCGGGCTTCCCGCCGGCCGAGAACGTGGCGCGCTGGGCGTTACGGTCGCAAGGTCGCTGGCCGACGGACTGGATTGCCGGTCTGATCCGCCGGACGGCGACGGACCCGCCCAACGCCTGGCTCGATTATGGGCTGGAGCTGCTGGCCGCCGAGAAGCTGCGTCCGGCCGCGCGGGCCCTCGCCGAGGCGATCGCCGCCGACGCGGACTACGCGCTGGCGTATTACTATCTCGGGATCGTCCAGGACATGACCGAGCGGCCCGCGGAGGCCGCGCGAACCTACGAGCGTCTGCTCGATCTCGAGCCCGGGAACGTCGGCGCCTGGAACAATCTCGGGCTTTTTCGATTGCACCTGGGGGACCTTGAGGGAGCCCGCCTGGCCTACGATCGCTCGCTCGCCCTCGTCGAGGGGAACGCTTCGGCGCTCTGGGGCAAGTTGATCGCCGAGGAGCTGGACGGCCGGGCTGATCCGGCCTCCCCCCTTCTCGCCGAAGCCTTGAGGCTCCATCCTGAAGATGCGCGTTTCAGGGAAATTGCCGCGCGGTGGGGTCGCCTGCCCCCGCGCGCGAGGTAAACCCCGCCTTCGGGAAAATGTCCCCGCGGCCCGTTCAGCGCTCGCCCACCCCAAGGCCGGCCACGGCCGGCTCCAGGAACCGAAGCTGAACGAGGAAGCGCGTCCGACGGCCGGACTCATCGACAATCGGGTCCACTCGCCAGCGAGCGGGCGCCTCCCCCCCTTCGCGCAGCGGGCTGAGGCAGGGGCCCTCAAAGGGCATGCCCTCGTCGAGGGCGCGGCGAAGACTCTCCAACGTCGCGGGATCGGCGTTGACTCGAAGAAAGGCGGCCAGCGGCCGGCCCCGGAGGCTTTCGGGCCCGAGGCCCGTCAGCGCCTGGAAGCGGTCGTTGACAAAGACGATCTCCGGCTGAGGGGTCCCGCCTTCATCGGCGGCAATGAGGAGCGGACAATCGATCGTACGCAGGATCGACTCCAGAATGAAATACGCCGACCGAGCCTCTCGCAGCTCCTCCAGCTCCTCTTGAAGGCGTTGATTCGCCCGCAGGAGATTAGCCGTCCGTTGTTGAATGCGTCGCTCGAACCCCTCCTGAATGGCCGTCAAGCCGAGTTCGGCCTCGCGTCGGTCGGTCACGTCCAGCATCGCGCCGACGAGCACGCCCCCCGGCGGATCGGCCTCCTCCCCGACGATGGCCTCGTCATGAATCCACACCTCGCGTCCTTCGGCTCCCCTCCATCGATATTCGGCGACAAATTTCCCCTCGGGACCCTCCAAGCGGCTGAGCGCCGCTTCCAGATCGTCTCGATCCTCGGGGGAGACGCCCGCCCGCCAAAGATCGTCGGCGAGCGGCGGCAGGCGCTCGGGCCATCCGAGCCGACGGGCCAACGCCGGGTTGATCGCGACCGAAAGAAAGCGATGCCTCAGATCGGCCTCATAGACGACGACAGGGAGCAGGTCCACGGCAAGCAGGCGCGAGGACGCATGGCGCTGAGTCGCCCTGGGGTCGGCTCGGTCAGAAGAGGAACCGGCCCGGAGCAGTACCTCCAATCGGTCGAGGTCGGCTTCGATCCGCTCCAGGCAACCGGTGATCGCCCCGGCCGACGCATCGAGCGGCCTTGCCGGCCGGGGCCCCGATGCGCCGGAGCCCTGGGGCTCGGCCGACGGGTCCTCGAGGACCTGCCGCTGGCGAGGCCGGGCGAGGAGGCGCGGGGCCGACGTGAATTTGTCCGGGAAAACTCGGGCGGGGAAAAAGCGCGTTCTGAGCTTTGCTGGATTGGGGAACACGGGAACGGCTCCGAGGACAACGGGAACTGGAACGCCGAACCCAGCAAGAGGTTCGGGCCGACGATAACGCCGCGACCGCGCTTGCCGCAACTGTTTTAGTCGAAAAACCGCCCCCCGGGGCCTCAGGCCGGCGGTTGGGGGGGGGCCTTGGGGGTCGACGGGGGCGAGCCGGCCGGCCCGAGATCGACCACCTGGAGCTTGCGGCCGGCTTCGGGCTCGGCCACGACCCGCACTTCCAGGGCCTCCAACTGAAGCGGGCCGAGGGAGTCGATGTGGACGTCCCGTTGGGGGAAGGGGATCTGAAGGCCATCGCGGCGGAAGGCCCTGTCGATCGCCATGTGAACGTCGTGGATGATGTTCGGAACCGTTTCTCGATGCGAGACGAAGAAGCGCAGCTCGAAATTGAGGGCGTTGTCCCCGAACCCCGTGAATAACGCCGACGGGGCGGGCTCGTCCAGGATTTGCGGGTGGTTCCGCGCCGCCTGCAGCAGGACCTCCTGAACCTTCTCCGTGTCGGAGCCGTAGGCCACGCCCACCGGGAGCACGACCCGCGTGATCGGGTCCGTGAGCGTCCAATTCATGACCCGGCCGGAGATGAACTCCTTGTTGGGCACGATGAGCTCCCGCCGGTTCCAGTCCAGGACGGTCGTGGCGCGAATCCGGATGCGCGTGACCCGCCCGCTCACGTCGCCGACCGTGACGATGTCCCCGACCCGGATCGGCTGCTCAAACAGGATGATCAGCCCCGAAACAAAGTTGGCGAAAATCTCCTGAAGCCCGAAGCCCAGCCCCACCCCCATCGCCGCCACCAACCACTGGAGCTTCGACCAACTAATCCCGAGCGACTCCAGCGCCCAGACGACCCCCACCAGCGTCAAAATGTACTGACTGATCGTCAGCATCGCCGAGCGGGCCCCCGGGTCGAGCCGCAGGCGGGGGAAGATCAAGGACTCGAAGAAGATCGAGGAGGCTCGGATGGCGAGGATGGTCCCGGCCAGAATCGCCGCCGCCAGCAGCAGATCGCCCAGCGTCACCGGGACCAGTTGATCGACCATGAGGTTCCGTTGTGTCCCATCCGGCTGCGGCACCGGCTCAGAGACCCGGCGCATGACGCTCCAGAGTTCCACGCGATTAAAAACGCCGAGCGCCGGCAGCACCTGCGCCCAGATCCAGAAGACGCCGACGGCCAGGACCAGGACGGCCGAGCTCCTCGCCAGCCGCCGGACGTTCAGGGCGATCTGTTCCGGCGGGACCTCCTCGGTCTCGGGCGCGGGCGAAGGAAGCTCCTCGGCTCCGGCGCCTTCGTCGGCGAGGGCGGCCTCGGCCAGGCGCCGGGCGCGACGCACCCGCTCGGCCTCCCGGCGCTGCAGGATCGGCGTCAGCCACCGACGCCCCAATGAGGCCACCAGCACGAGGACAAGACCGAGACAGACGGTGGCGTGAATCCGCCCTGCAAGCTGGAGCGCCGTGTAGTAGTAACCGGCGAGGGCCGCCGCGGCCAACGCCACCGGCAAACCCGCGCCCCCCCAGAGCAGGAGGCGTTTGGCCCGGGCCGTCAGGCCGCTGCGATCCTTGCGGGCGAGCACCATCATGAACGGGGAGCGCGATCGCAGGAGCCGCTGGAGAACGAGCGCCAGGCCAAGCATCCCGGCGACGAAAGCCGCGCGGCCGAGGGATTCCTTGTAAGTCTCCTCCATCTGGGCTTCGAGGGCCGCGCTCAAGGCCAACGTCGGGATGCCAATGGCTGCAAAGAGGAAAAGCTGACGGCGCAGGAAGGCGCTGCTGCGCATCGGCCAGCGGAGGGAGCGCTCGGCGAAGCCCCCCGCCGCGTAGAGCCGCATCGGGACCTGAGCGGTCGCCAGCAACACGGCCGCCAAGACCAGACCGTTGCCGACGGCCCGGGGGAATTCCGTCGCGCCGATCGCGCGGCTCAGGCGTAAGCCAATCAGTCCGAGGAGCCACGGCCAGGCCAGCGCCGTCAACAGGGCCAGGCCGACCGCTCGATAAGGGGATTCGGCGGCGGCGTCCGCCTCGGCGGGCTCTACCCCAAGGCCTCGACGCAGCCGACGGCCAAGGGCGACGATGAGCGCCAGGCCAAGCACGCCGACGGCGTAGAGGATCCAGTCGGCGGCGACATCCTCGCCGAGGGTTTTCAGAAGGTCACGCCAGTTGCGGGGCTGAGTCAACCAGCGGGTGGCCGTCAGGGCCTTGCGCAGATCGCCAGGCCCGATGGCCGGAGCGCTCCGCGACCAGAGGACGTGTTCATAGATGAAATCCTCGTATTCCTCGACGAGGGTGATCAGTTCACGTTCCCGGGCGTCGAGATCGAGCAGACGCACGAAGTAACTGTTCAGATCGTTGATCAGAGCCTCCAGGAACTGACGTTGAGCGTCCAGAAGCTCGACGGCGGCCTCGGTCAGGCGAGCGACCTCTTCGGGCCCCGGCGCCGACGTGATCTGGGCGACGAGCGCCTCGGCCCGGCCGCGCGTGTCGGCCAGGCCCGTCCGCTGCTCCTGCAGGAGCAGGATTTCGTACTGAATTTCCGGAATCAGGGATTGTCGGGCGCGGAGGGAGCGGCCGTATCGCCGCGTCGGCGGCAGCTCCGATCGCTGCTTGCGCAGCAACAGGCCGATCGCCGGGTTCATCCCGACGGCATTGATGCGGTCCTTGACGCTCTTGAGATCGGCGCGGAGACGCGCCAACAGCCCGTTGATCGCCTCCAGTTCCGCCGTCGCCCGCTCGATTCGACCGGCGACTCCCTGCGGCCCCGTCCGGCGCTGAACGAGCTGCTGATTGGCCTCGGCCAGGTCGCGCAGGAGCGGATGCGCCATGGCGAGGTCCCGCGCCGTCGCCTGGGCCTGGCGCGCGGCCTGGCCGGCTTCGATTCGCCGACGTTGATTGACCAGCTCCTGCCAGGCCGTCGCCCACCGCTCGGCCTGCTGAGCCCGACGACGCGCCTGATCCTGCCGCGCCGTCAGCAATTCCGAGCGCGCATCGTAGCTGGCGATCTCCTCTTCGAGGGCCCGGATTTCCTGCTCCATGGCCGCCCGGCGCGCCTGACCGAGGTGCTCGCGAGCCTGGGTTACTTCGGGGAGTTCGCGCTCGGCTGGGGCGGGCTCCGGTTCCAATCGGGCCAACCGTTCCCTTGCCGCGGCCAGCAGGTTTGGAATTTCGCGTCGCCGCGCATTGCGCGTGTTGAATTCCTCGTCGATTTGGGCGGCGGCGCTGCGTTGGGTCTCCAGCTCCGCCTGCGCCTGGCTCATCAGTTGTTCGAGCTGCGCGAGCGAGGCCTCGGCCGGCGGCTCCGGCCTCGGGTCGGTCGCCGGCTGCGCCAGCTCGGCTCGGATTTCGGCCAAGCGCGCCGGCGCCCCTTCGCGCAACCGACTCAGGTCGGCGGCCTTGGCGGCCCAGTCCTGAGCGATCCGAAGTTGATCCAGGGTCTGGCGATGCAGCTCCAGCAGGCGCGTTCGCGTCTCCTCGGCGAGCCCCTCGGCCGATTCGGTCGTTCGGATAAGCGCCTCAACGGCTTCGATCGTCGGTAGGCGGCTCGCTGCCGGCGGGGTCGTCGGCGTCGGCAAGGCCGGCTGCGGCCTCGCGGGTCGCTGAGCCTGAGCCAGGGCGGGGAGCCAACCGGCCGCGAGCCCTCCCCAGAGCGCCCACATGAAAAGACGACGCCCGAAAAGGGGCGGCCGCGACCGGCCCCGGGCCGGACGGGGAGCCCTAAGGGCCGCCGCTGATGGTTCGAAAAGCCCCGCCATGAGGCTTCCATCTTAGCGGCGAGAGGGGGCCGATGGGATCAAAAATGCGCTCGCCGGCCGATCTCCACTTGACTGCGGCGGGGCGGGAAAGCCTTCAGTACCAGCCTTTGCGACGGAAGTAGAAAATCAGAGCGAGGGCCACGAGCGCCATCACGCCGAGCGAGGACGGGTATCCCCAGTACCACCCAAGTTCCGGCATGTTGAACGGCGAGGATTCGGGGTTGAAGTTCATGCCGTAGACGCCGGCGATGAACGTCAGCGGAATGAAGATGGCGGCCATGACCGTGAGCACCTTCATGATTTCGTTCATGCGATTGCTCAGGACCGCCTGATGGAAGTGCATCAGGTCGCTGGTGTTCTCTCCGAGGAAGTCGGTGTGCTCGAGCTGACGGATGATGTGATCGGCGCAGTCGCGCAGATAAAGTCGCGTCGTATTGGTGATGAGCGGTTCGGGCTCCAGGAGCAGGCCTTCCAGGGCGGTCCGCATCGGGGCGACCATGCGTCGGAAGAGCCTGAGCTCGCGTTTGAGCTCGTGAATCCGGGTGCCGGTCTGCGTCTGCGGCGCCGTGGCGACTTCCTCGTCAATGGCCTCCAGGCGCTCCTCAAAGGTTTCCAGGGTGGGGAAGTAATGATCGACGATCGAATCGAGGATGGCGTAAGCGAGATAATCGGGGCCGCCGGCCCGGATGCGCTCGACCTTGCGCCGAATCCGCTGCCGGATGGCCTCGAATTGGTCGGCGCCGTGCTCCTCGAACGTCAGCAGGAACTTCTCGGCCAGGAAGAGGCTGAGCTGTTGGGTTTCCAGGTGCTCCCCCTGCCGCATCATCCGGACGACCATGAACAGATGGTCGCCGTAGTCCTCCAGTTTGACGCGCTGGACGACGTTGACGACGTCCTCCATCGCCAGCCGATGGACGCCGAACGTCTGAGCGAGCGATCGCAGGATCGCCGGATGGCCCAACCCCTCGACGTTGACCCAAACCACCGGATAAAGGCCGATCAACGGCCGGACCTCGTCCGGCGACCGGATTTTCTGCTCGATCAGCTCCTGGGGACCGTAGGCCATCAGCGTGACAAAAGGGGGCGGCGTCTCCGGCTGGGGTTCCAACAACCCCGGGGGGGCGCCGATTTCCGAGCGTCCCCGGATGCGCATCCGTCGGCGGCGGCGTTCGGCTTTGCGGCCCATGCGGCCTCCTCACCGGGAGAATAAAAACCCGCTCCGGTGGGTTCCAATGGATTTTCACGGGCTCCAGCCCCTCCTCAACGGGGCGGCTTGACGATCCCGCCACGACCGGCGAGGATGCCGGGGGTCAAGCCTCGTCCGGCGCGCCCCGGCGCCGGCCCTGAACGAGGAGGTGCTTTTCGGTGAAGCTCATTCGGGTTCTTCTGCCCGCCGTGGCGATCCTCGGTCCGGGCTGGGAGGCGGGCGCTCAGTCCACGCCCCCCTTTGAACAGCAGGTCGACGTGGTTTACGGCCAGAGTCACGGCACGGCGCTGGTCCTGGACATCTTCCGCCCGACGGGCCCGGCGAACGGCCTGGGCGTCGTCGACGTGGCCAGCGGCGCCTGGCACTCGGATCGGGGCAAGATTCGGGATCACCGGACGGCCGGCCTCTATAACGTCTTCTGTTCTCGCGGGTTCACGGTCTTTGCGCTGCGTCCGGGTTCGGTTAGCAAATACACCGGCGAAGAGATGGTGCAGAACGTGCTCAGCGGCGTCCGGTGGGTGCGTTCCCGCTCGGCGGATTTCGCCGTCGACGCCGAGCGGCTCGCTATCGTCGGGGCTTCGGCGGGAGGTCATCTGGCCCTGATGGCCGCCGTCCGCGCCGACGACGGCAAGCCCGACGCCCGCGACCCGCTGGAGCGGCTGCCGACCCGGCTGAAAGCCGTGGCCGTCTTCTTCCCCCCCACGACGTTTCTCGATTGGGGGGGGAACGACCTGGGGACGACGGCCCGGCGACTGGGGCGGCTGTTTTTCCCCGATGGGCTCGTCGATGAAAAGTCCGACGAAGAGCTGCGTCAGGCGCTGGCGGCGATCTCGCCCAGGGAGCAAGTGCCCCTGGACATGCCGCCCGTCCTCATCTTTCACGGCGACGCCGACCCCGTCGTCCCGCTGGAGCAATCTCAGATGATGGTGGCCGCGATGCGCGAGAAGGGACTCAAGGTCGAGCTGCGCATCAAGCCCGGCGGCGGGCACCCCTGGATCCCGATGACGACCGAAATCACGCAGATGGCCGAGTGGCTCGAAGAGCGGCTCCGCGCTGACTGATCCGTCCCGCTTCGACCCCGGCCCCTCCATGCCTGACCGCGCGCGCCCGAGAATCCGCGCGGGCCCAGGGACCTCGCTCGACCGAAAACCCTCCGGCCGCGGCCTCAGACCGCCACCCCCCCGCCGAAGAACTTGGGTGGATTGTCCAGCGTGTAGATGACGGTTTCCCGCTCGATGGCGCGCCGAACATGGAGCGCCGTCTGGAGCAAGCCCAGGAGCGTCGTCCCGTCCAGAAACCGCAACCCCCCGGTCGTCCGTTCGGCCAGCAGGCGGTCGATCGTCTCAGGGTCGGGCCGAGTCTCCAGCGGCCGATCGGCGCACAGGGCGAATCCCCAGGGGGCCCCGTAGGTCGGGACGTAGGAGGCGTAGGAATGGGCCGACTGGAAAACCGTGCCCAGGGTCTTGAGGAGGCGAGCGTGATGGGGAAGCTCGTGCGGCGATATCGGCCCCGCCTGAGCCACAAAGACCCCGTCCGGAGCCAGCCTTCGACGGGCTCTGGCGAAATACTCGCGCGTGAAGAGAGGATAAGAAGGGCCGTGCTCGATCGGATCGGTCAGATCGTAATAGATCACGTCCCAGGCTTCGTTCGATTCATCGAGGTAAGCGATCGCGTCGCCGTAGATCATCTCCAGGCGCGGGTCCTCAAAGGCCCCCTGATGGATCTCGGGCAGGTGCTCCCGGCAAGCCTCGACGACCTGCCGGTCCAGGTCCACCATCGTGACGCGCTCGACCGTCTTCCAGCGCAGCGCCTCCCGGAGGGCCGCCCCTTCCCCCCCGCCGAGGATGAGCGCGTTGCGCGGCCTCCCGTGGAGGATCATCCCCGGGTGGACGAGCGCCTCATGGTAAAGGAATTCATCGCCGGTGCAGGATTGCCACTTACCGTCGAGGACGAGCCCTTTGCCGTAAGAGCCCGTCGAGACGATGAACATTTCCTGGTAGGGGGTGCGCTCGTGAGCGTGGACGGTCGTGACGCCGTGGTGATAGACGTCCCAGGGGGTCAGAAACTCCGTGATCCAGAAATCGGCGCGCAGCTCGGCTCCGGGCATGGGTCGTCCTCCTCATCGGGGGGAGGTTCCTCCCGCTGAACGGCCCGTGAGGCGGCGGCCGGGGCGACCGGCGCGGCCTCCGAGAGACGGGCGACGGCGGGCCCGCGGGCGATCTTGCGCATCGTATGCCGCCGGGCCTTGAGCAAATGGGCCAAGCGGGCGCAGGCCCGTTCGGGGACGGCCTTGTCACCGCACGTAAAAATGTCAGCGGCGGCGTACCGGATTTCCGGCCAGGTGTGAATGGCGATGTGGGACTCGGCCAGAAGGCCGATGGCCGTCACGCCTTGCGGTTCAAAGGCGTGAGCCACTTCGCCCAGAAGCGTGGCCCCCGAGGCTTCGACGGCATCGCGCAAGGCCTTGCGGATGAAGGCCTCGTCGTTGAGCAAGCTCCTCGGACAATCAAACAGTTCGAGGATGCAGTGGGATCCGACTGTGACCATGGCTCCAGCCCCCACTTCAGCCAGAGTTTACGAGCCGTTCAGGCGCAAATGAACGATCTCACCTCCAAACGCGCACTCCAGTGCCGGAGCAGCACCCTCACGATAACCGAATTCTCCCGCAATGCAAGACCCGATGAACACTTTTTTTGGTTACTGCCCCGGCGAACCCGCAGCGCGGCCATCGGGCGCGCGACCCCAGAGCGGGATGAGCACGACCGCCGCCGCCAGCGTCAGGGCCGCGATCGCGCCGAAAGCCGCCGACCAGCCGAAGGCTTCAGCCAGCCGACCGAACAGCGCGCCCGACACGATCGCCGAGCCCAATGCGCCCGAGGCGTTGACCAGACCGGCGGCCGCCCCCGACGCGCGTCGCCCGCCCCAGTCCATCGCCGCCGTGGCGCTCAAAAGCGCGTCCGGCCCGTGCAGGCTGAACCCGACAACGGCCATGCCCAGGCAAGCCCCCCAAGGGCCGAGTCGGGCCGACGGCGCCAGCAGGATCAGCCCCAGGCCGGCGGCGGCCATCATGAGCACGCAGACGGGCGTCCGCCGGGCCCGGAACAACCGATCCGATAGATAGCCTGAGACGACGAGCCCGAGCGGACCCGCCAGCTCGAAAAAACCGCTCATCAGGGCTGCCCGGCCGGGGCCGGCCCCCAGCGTTTCGCTCATGAACTTCGGTCCCCACAGGAGCGCCGCGTCGCGGGCGGGCTTGAGAAGGAAGTAGGCGACGCCCAGAACCCACAGCGCCGGCTGCCTGAACCATCGCGGCGCGGACGCCCCAGAGGCGGGGGGGCTCGCGAGCTCGACCGAGCGCTCAGGCGGCTCCGGCGAGCCCGCCGACGCGTCGGGCGAAGGCTCCTCGGACTGCAAATCCTCCGGTCGATCCTGCTGAAAGAGCCCGAAACCGAGGCCGACCAGGGCGAAGACCAGGGCCGGGAAAAGGAACCCGGACCGCCAGTCGCCGGAGGCTTCGATGGCGTAGCCTGCCATGGGTCCGGCGATGAACCCCCCCAGGGCATAGTTCGTGGCCCACCAACCCATGACGACGCCTCGACGCCGGGCGGGGAACCAGGCCGCCATGGTCTTGATCAGCGCGGGCCACCCGGCGGCCTGACTCAGACCCTGGGCAATCGTCAGCCCGACAAAGGCGGCGAAGGTCGAGGCGAGCGTCGTCGCGGCACAGGCCAGAACCGAGCCGGCGATCCCGGCCAGCACGATCCTCCGTGGCCCGAAGCGGTCGGCCAGCAAACCCATCGGCACCTGGCCGATCATGTAGGCCGCGAGGAACGCCGAGTCCAAGTCGCCGAGCTGGGTGGTCGAGAAGGCCAGGGCCGGGTCGCTCTGGAGCGCCACCTTGGCGGCGGCAAAGGCCTTGCGGGTCAGGTAGAACCCGGCGTAGGTGATCCACGTGGCGAGGAAGATTCGCCTTCGCCGGCGGCTGAGGGCCTCGGGAGTCATCGGGAGCGGGTGAGGGGGCTACGTTGAGCGATGTTCAATCGGGGCAACGGCTTTCTGCCTCAAGGACGTCCGTCGCCAGGGGGCCTCGGGGGCCAACGGCGCGCGGCTTGCAATTTGAGCGACGATTGAGTCCAATTCGGGCCGCCTCCAAGGCGAAGGGGCGGGCCATCTCCCCCAAGGCAGGAATTCGATGTTATTCACGGGAAAGCCTTTTCAAGGTCAAGTGGCGCTGATCACGGGCGGCGGAACGGGGCTCGGACGCGCCATGGCGCTCCGGTTGGCCGAGCTTGGGGCCGATCTGGCGATCGTCGGCCGCCGGGAGGCCGTCTTGGAGGCCACGGCCGAGGAGATCCGGGCGCGAGGGGCTCGATGCCTGACGCGCTCGCTCGACATCCGGGATTACGCCAAGGTCGAGGCCATGACGGGGTCCATCGTAGGGGAGACCGGCCGGATCGACATGCTCGTCAACAACGCCGCGGGCAACTTCGTCTGCCCGTCGGAAAAACTCACCATCAACGGCTTCAACGCCATCGTCAACATCGTCCTGCACGGGACGTGGCACTGCACCGCCTGCGTCGGGCGCCACATGTTGGAACGCGGCGGCGGGCGCATTCTGAGCATCCTGGCGACGTACGCCTGGACCGGGGCCCCGATGCTCATGCCGTCGGCCGTGGCCAAGGCCGGCGTGCTCGCCATGACGCGATCGCTGGCCGTGGAGTGGGGCCCCCGCGGGGTCCGGCTCAACGCGATCGCCCCGGGGGCGATCCTCACCCGGGGAGCTTCAGAGAACCTCAAGTTCAACACCGAGGAAGCCCAAGCCGCCATTGCCCGCGCCAACCCCCTGCGGCGGCTCGGCACGGAACAGGAACTGGCCGAATTGGCCGCCTTTCTGTTGAGCGACGAAGTCGGCTACATCAACGGCGAGTGCGTCACGATGGACGGGGGCGCCTGGCTGGGTCGCGGGCTGCTCGGGCGAGCCGACGGCGAGGCGTGAGAGACGTCCGCTCAGGCCGCGATCAGATTTCAGGGACGAGATCTTCGGCGGTGTCGTCGAGCCATTGGACGGGGGGCGGGGGCGGGATGCTGATCGCGCAATCTTCTCTGGCCTGGTGAAAGCACGCCAGGCGAACGCCGGCCGCCCGTTCGGCCGCCGTCAGATGGCGGTGATCGCCCGGCAGGCAGACCGGCGGCGTCGTCCGGAAAACGATGCGGCACTTGCCGCAGGTGCCTTGCCCGCCGCAGTCGTTGTGAAGGTCGAGGCCGTGGGCGTTAAGGATTTCGAGGAGAAGCAGCCCCGGGTCGGCGCGGATTGACCCAAAGTCCTCGACCTCGATCGTGAGCTTCCTTAACATGAAGCGAGGGCGCGTGGCCCGGCTCGAGTATGGGCCCGGCCGGCGGCGTCGCTCAATCGTTTTCCTCCCCCCGGGCGGGAGCCTTATCTTCGCCTCGGCCGCCCGTTTCCTCCATGGCCAAACGATCGAGGGCTCGCATACAGATCATCGAAGACGAGGCGGCGATGGGCCGCATCCTGGTCAAGCGGCTCGGCCTGGACGGCTACGACGCCGTGTCCTACACGGACCCGCGCGAGGCGCTGGCGGCGCTGGCGCAGGATCGTCCCGACCTGATCCTCACCGACGTTCGGATGCCCGAGATCGACGGGTGGGAAATCCTTCGCCGCGTGCAGGCCGAATACCCCGAGACGCCCGTCATCGTCATGACGGCCTACGGCACGATCGAGGACGCCGTGGCGATGCTCAGGGCCGGGGCCTATAACTACATCACCAAGCCGTTTCAGCACGAGACGCTCCTTCACCAGCTCGATCTGGCGCTGCGTCAGCGGCGGCTCGAAGAGGAAGTCCAACGGCTCTCGGAGGCGGAGCTGCTCGAACGGGAGGCGCGGGCGATCATCGGCAGCTCGGCGGGGCTGGAACGCGTCCGGGAGCTGATCCGGCGCGCCGCCGCCGCCACGAGCACCGTGCTGATCACGGGCGAAAGCGGCGTCGGCAAGGAGCTTGTCGCCCGCGAGATTCATCGCCTGAGCTCCCGGCGTCAGCGCCGCTTCGTCACCGTCAATTGCCCCGCGATCCCCGCGACGCTGATCGAGAGCGAAATGTTCGGCTACGAACGCGGCGCCTTCACCGGGGCCGACGCGCCCAAAATGGGCCTCATCGAACTCTCGGCCGCGGGAACGCTCTTCCTGGACGAGATCGGCGAGCTGCCGCTCGATCTTCAGGTCAAGTTGCTGCGCGTGCTTCAGGAGCGCGAGGTTCAGCGGCTGGGGAGCCTCCGCCCGATCCCGGTGGACCTGCGGATCATTTCGGCCACCAACCGCGATCTGGACCGGGAAGTGCGCGAGGGGCGTTTCCGTCCGGAGTTGTTCTATCGCCTGAACGTGATCGCGATCGCCGTCCCGCCGTTGCGCGAGCGCCCGGACGATATTCCGGAGCTGGCGGCTCACTTTCTCGCGCGTCTGGCCCGGCGCCATCGGCGTCCAGGGTTGCGTCTCAGCGCCGAAGCCCTCGAACGGCTCAAAACCGCCCCCTGGCCCGGCAACATCCGCCAATTGGAGAATCTCCTGGAACGGATGGTGGTCCTCTCGTCGGGGCCGGTGTTGGAGATCGACGAGGCGCCCGCCGAGCTGAAGGATCGTGGAGCCGGCGCCCCCGGCGCGGAGGCCGGTGCGGCGGCCGAGCTCGAAAATGTCCGCTTCCCGACCGACTTCCGCCGCGCGCGCGATCAGTTCGAGCGGGCTTACCTGGCTCAGCTCCTGCGGGATTGTCAGGGTAACGTGGCCCGGGCCGCGCGCGCCTCCGGCATCTCTCGCCGGGCGCTCTATGAGAAGTTCGAGCGCCTCGGCCTGGTGAAGGCGCGGGCGGCGGCCTCGAGCGAAGCCGATCCCGAGGCCACCTCGGCCGGCTCGGAAACGACGCCGCCGATGCCGTGGCGGGCCGACCCATCGCCGGGGGGATCGGCCTACCCAACGCCCCCATCCGAGCAGACGCTCAACACGGGCATCCCGTTCGATGAGGTGATTCGGAAGCCGGGCTCGACTTGATTCGACCCGGGGGGCGGTCCATAATTCAGTCGTCGGGGAAGGTCACATGAAACGAACCGTGTCCAAGCGACTGAGCGCCGCCATCGGGATCATGGGGCTCGCGGCCGTTCTGACGTCGGGGGTCGCGACGGCTCATATCGTCTATCTGACCGACGGGACGGTCCTCAAGGGGATCGTGGAAGAAGGACGGCCTGATTCGCCGAGCGTACGCTTCACCGGCTCGGCGGGGTCCATGCAGATTCCGCGAACGCGAATCCGATCGATCGAGCCGGAGCCGATCGCCGTCGGTTACGTTCATATCGGCGATGATCATCAGGCGAAAGGGAACCTGGAAGCGGCCCTGCGCGCGTTTGAACAGGCTCTGCGCGAGGACACCTCGCTTCAACTCGCGCGCGACAAGATCGATCAGGTCCGCGAGGCCCTGAGTCAGCGCGAGAAGGCCGCGCGGCAAGATGACCTCACGCGCATCGACGAGACGATGGGCGAAAGCCGGCGGCTCATGCGCGAAGGCCAGTTCGCCGAAGCCGAGACGCTCATCCAGTCAGCCGATCGGCTTCGCCCCACGGCCGAGCAGCGACAGGAGCTGCAACGCCTTCTGGCCGATCTCTACGTCGCCTGGGCCGAAGAACGTCAGGACAAGCTCGACGCGGGGGGGGCCGAGTGGCGGCTGGACCTGGCGCTGGGGGCCGACCCGGACCGCGAGGACGTCGTCAAGCGAATGCTCGCGCTCTGGGAAGGTCAGACCGATAAACGCGAGCAAACGCTGCGCATTTACGAAACGCTGCTCGCGCGCAACCCCGAGGACCCGCAATTGATCCGCAAGGTCGCCGACCTGCATTACGATCTCGGCCACGTCGAGGACTCGACGCTCTATTACCTCGAACTTTACCGGGAATCCGACCGGTTCCGCGGGGGAGAGATGGAGAAGCGCATCGTCAACAACTTGAATTTGCTTCACCAGCGCTTCGCCCGAAATCAGGACTTCGACCACGCCATTGAGCTCTACCATCTGATGGCCTATCTGGACCCGACGGCCGATCCGAGCGTCCCGGTTTATTACGAATACCTCAAACGGGCCGGAAGCACGGGGCCCGAGGACGTGGCGGGCAGGCTCGTCCTGGCGCTCTTCTGCGAGCGCAATGGCCTGGATGAGGACGCCCTTCAGGAATATCGCCGGGTGCTGGCGCTGGACCCGGAAAACGCCGAGGCCAAAGCGGCGCTCAATCGCTTCGCCATGAAGCTCGTCGAGGACGCCCAGGTGAGCTTCAACCAGCGGCTCTATGCCCAGGCCGAATCCCTGGCCGCCACGGTGCCGGAGCAATACCCGGAGGCCGAGGAGGCGCGGCTCCGCGCGGCCGAAATCTTCAACCGGGCCCGGACAGAGATCGCCCGCGATCAGCGCGACGCGCGGGAAAAGGCCCTCGTCTATATTGAGCAGGGAAATCGGGCTTACGAACAGGCTCTCGTCTTCTATCGCGACGTTTTCGATCTGGAGCGCCGGGGATCGGCCCCCGTCTCCACGCCCCGCTCCGATGCCATCCGCCATTTCCGCTATGCCATCCAGGCCTACGAGACGGCGCTTAAGCTGGACCCGTCTCTGGCGCGCGACCCGACTTCCCCCGTCCTTACGCGGCTTAACGACGCCCGCAATTACCTGGCCCGGCTGACCCAACCTCCCCCGCGCGTCGGCCTGCTTCCCTCTAACCGTCCGCTGCGCTGACGGCCGCAATACGTCGACCGTGATTTCGCGCGTCGGCACGCGGAAGGGATCACCGTCACGAGTCCGACCGGAGGAGGGTTCCCCTCCGCCGGAGGTTTCACCGACCTAGAGGGCTGAATTCAAAAGGCTTAGGATTGGTCCCTGGGTTTTCCCAGAACCCCTGAGCAAAGCGCGTGGACGGCCCAGCCCGGCATGCGACGTGCTTGGATGGGTGGAGGCATCTCTTGCCCCCGGAGAGGGTCGGGGGCGACAATAGGCTTCAGGCCGATCAGGCTTCCACGATGATGAACCTCAATAACCACAAGCTTCTGGGCGAAATCCTCGTCGCCGAGGGGCTGCTCGAGCCCGACGATCTCGACGAGGCCATCGCCGAACATCATCGGACGGGCGAGCGGCTCGGGGAGGTTCTCGTCAAGTTGGGCCGGGTCGAGGAAGAGGAGCTCAAACGGGCGCTCTCGCGGCAATTGAACATCCCGTTTGAATCGCTGGTGGGGGTCAAAATCTCCCGCGAAGTCCTCGGTCTCATGCCGGCCCGGATGGTGAGTCATTACCAGGCGGCGCCGCTGCGGCTGGAAGGGGAACGCCTCTACGTGGCCCTCAGCGACCCGCTGGATGTCCGGACGTTGGACGAGCTCCGGCTGCATCTGGGCCGGGACGTCGAGCCGGTGATCGCCACCGACAAGGACATCCACGAGGCCATCAAGCGCTTCTACGGCATCGGCGCCGACACGATGGAAGGGATGATGGCCGAGCGGGACGCCGACGTGGTGGAACTCAAGGTCAGCCAGGTCGACGACCTCCAAGACATGGCCCAGGACGCCTCGATCGTCCGCTTCGTCAATCAGATCATTCTGGAGGCGATCACGGACCGCGCCACCGACATCCACGTCGAGCCGCTGGAAGATGCTCTGCGCATCCGTTATCGAATCGACGGTCTCCTCTACGAGGCCGCCGTCCCGCCGGCGATCCGCAATTTCCAGTCGGCCATTATCTCGCGCATCAAGATCATGGCCGACATGAACATCGCCGAGCGACGCCTGCCCCAGGACGGCAAAATCGTCATCCGCAAGGGGGAGGACGACTTCGACCTCCGCGTCTCGACGATCCCCACGCCGTACGGGGAGAACATCGTCTTGCGCATCCTGTCGCGCACGAGCGAATTCGTCAGCCTGGAGAAAACCGGCTTTGAAGGTCATCACCTGAAGGTGCTCCGGCGGATGATCGCCCGCCCGCACGGCATCATCTGGGTGACGGGCCCGACCGGCAGCGGCAAATCGACGACCCTTTACGCCGCCCTCAATGAGATCAACACGCTGGACAAAAAGATCATCACGATCGAGGACCCGATCGAATACCGCATCGCCGGCGTGACGCAGATTCAGGTTTACCCCGCGATCGGCCTGACTTTCGCCCACTCGCTCCGGACGATTCTCCGCCACGACCCCGACGTCATCATGGTCGGGGAAACGCGCGACACCGAGACGGCGCAGATCACCATCCGCACGGCGCTCACCGGCCACCTGGTCTTTTCGACGCTCCACACGAACGACGCCTGCTCGGCCGTGACGCGGCTCCTGGACATGGGTATCGAGCCTTTCCTCGTCTCCTCGTCGGTCGAAGGTTTGCTCGCCCAGCGTCTCGTCCGCGTTCTCTGCAGGGAGTGCAAACAAGCCTATCGGCCGGACCCCCGGCTCCTGCAACGGGTCAACGTGACGGGCGAGGAAACCGAAGGGCTCAAGATCTTCCGGCCCCGGGGCTGCGAGAAGTGCCGCTACACGGGTTATCGCGGTCGGACGGCCGTCTATGAACTCGCTCAGATCACCGAGCCGTTCCGGCGGCTGGTCGTCGAACGGGCGCCGGCCAACGTGCTCAAGCGCCAGGCCGTGGCCGACGGCATGCGGCCTTTGCGGCATGACGGCTGGGAGAAGATCAAGGCCGGCAAGACCACGATCGACGAGGTCCTGCGCGTGACGCTGGAAGACGAAATCATGATCGAGGGGGAGGAGGAAGCTCCGCCGCCCCCCGACCGGTCGGATCATCCCCAGCCGACGCTGACCATCGGGGGACAGCCGGGAACCGAGCCGGACGCGCTCAAAATCGCCCGTTGAGCCGGGCGGCGGGCCGTTGTTTGCGGCCCGCCGCGTCAGCGCGGGGCTGAGCCCCGAGCGTCGCCGGCGTCCTTGAGGCGCTGATGCCGTACTTCACCTACAAGGCTCGCGACGCCCAGGGCAAGCTGATCAGCGGAACGCTCGAATCCGATTCCCGTTCCTCCGTCGTCGCCCGTCTCCAGGTCATGGGATACTTCCCCGTCGATATCCGGGGAGGGGAAGCCACGTCCACCGGGGCGCGGCCGGCGGCCTCGCGCTGGCTCGGCCGGATTCCCTTCGGCCGGGGGCGCGTCCGATCGGGGGACCTGACGATGTTTTATCGCCAGATGAGCGACCTGGTGGGGGCCGGCGTGCCGTTGGTCAAGGCCCTGGGGATCGTCAAGGAGCAGAGCCCCAGCCCCGCCTTGCGGGGGCTCCTGAGTCAGGTGGATCAGGACGTGCAATCGGGAGACACCTTTGCCCGGGCGCTCGCCCGCCATCCGGGGACGTTCAACCGGTTGGCCACGGCGATGATCCACGCCGGGGAGGCGGGGGGACTGCTGGAGGAGACGCTGGGGCGTCTGGCCGATTTCGCCGAGATGGAAGAAGAGCTGCGGGGCCGGGTCAAGAGCGCGCTCGCCTATCCGCTCATCATGAGCGCGGCCGGGCTGCTGGCCGTCATCGTCCTGATCACGTTCGTCATCCCGAGGATCGTGAGCATCTTCCGCGATCTCAACCAGACCCTCCCCGTGACGACGCAGCTTCTTATCGCCGTCTCGGAATTTCTGGGGGCCTATTGGTACCTCCTGGCCGGAGGGCTCGCCCTGGCCCTGGGAGGAGCGCGCCGCTACGTCCGGTCCTCGGCCGGAGCGCTTCATTACGCGCGGCTTCAGTTGAAGCTCCCCGTCCTGGGCGAGGTGATCCTCAAGCGCGACGTGGCGCGATTCGCCCGGACGTTGGGCTCGCTGCTCAAGAACGGCGTGCCGATCCTGAGCGCGCTGGAGATCGCCAACGAGGTCCTGACCAACGCGTTGATCCGGGCCGACACCGAAAAAATCCCCGACGGGATCACTCAGGGGGTCGGCGTCGCGCGCTCGCTCAAAGGCTCGGCCTTTTTTCCTCCCGTCGTCGTCAACATGATCGCCATCGGGGAGGAGACCGGTAACCTCCCGGGTGTTCTCCTCAAGGTCGCCTCGACGTACGAAGGCCAGGTCGATCGCTCCATCAAGACGCTCACGTCGATCCTGGAGCCGCTCATCATCCTCATCATGGGTCTCGTCGTCGGCTTCATCGTGATCTCGATGCTTCTGCCGATCTTCTCCCTCGATCCGACCGGAGCCTGACCATGCGCCGTCGCCTCGGCTTCACGTTCATGGAGCTGATGCTGGTCGTCGTGATCCTGGCGGCGCTGGCGGCCTTCACGTTCCCCCGGCTGGGAGGAACCTACCATCGGGCGCGCCTGCAACAGGCCGCGCGGGAGCTGGCGGCCACGCTCCGTCAGGCCCGTTACGTGGCCGTCATCCGGGGGGACGCCTCCGAGGTGCGCCTCGACCCCTCCGGCGGGCGTTACCAACTGGGGTTGATCAACCTGGACGCCGAAGGGGAACCCGTCGAGGAGGAAGAGGACCCGGCGGAGTTGGACCGGATCGGCCTGACGGCCGAGGACCTGCGCATCCGCTCCTTGCCGGAGGACGTTTATTTCATCCTCGTGGATTCGGCGGCCCCGCCGAGCGAGAGCGGCGGCCGGCCGCGCGTCCTGTTTTACCCGGATGGCTCGGCCGCCGCGGCCGCCCTGGCGGTCCAGAACCAACGGCGGCAAGCGCTGCATATCGAAATCTTTCGGACGACCGGGATGGTGAAGGTCCGACCCGGCCGGCCCGTCGTCCCCCCCGAAGCCCGGCCGCTCTTCTATCTGCCGGAATAGTCGGGCGGAGGCTCGCCGTGGAAGCGCTCAGAACCGATCGTCCGAGAGCCGTTACAGGGGCCCGCCGACGAGTCGCCGCGCGGGTGGGCTTCGTCCTTCTTGAGGTGGTGATCTCGCTGACGATTCTGGCCGTCACGCTGACGGCCGTGTTGCGGTCGTTCACGCAGTCCCTGGACGCGCTGGTCCGGCTGGAGGTGCAAACGCAGGCCGAGTTCTTCGCCGGGCAACTTCTCGACGAGTTCGAGATCAACCCGCCGGAGGAGGGTTTCTCCGAAGGGGGATTCGGAGAGGACTACCGGGAGTATTACTACACAGTCGAGGTCACCTACGAGGCGCCGGACTACGACACGAGCAACCGGCACGAGGAAATCAATCAGTTCTTCCCCCTGCGCCTGATGAAAATCGAGATCTATTACGACAACGGGCGCAACCATCCCTTCCGGGCGTTGTCGGTTCATTCCGGGATCATGAGTTTCGAGCGGTTCTCCCGCGAATCCAAGATTCAGCTGGATCACTTCTAATGGCCCCCCGACGATTGATCCCTCGAGCGCGATCGGCCGGCTTCACGTTGCTCGAAGTCGTGATCGCCGCCGCGATTTTCGCCATCGCCGCCGGCGCGCTCGTCATGACCTTCTCGATCGGCATCCGGGCCTGGCGCGCCTCTGAGACCGGCTCCGAAGCGCTTCAGACGGCCCGCATCGCTCAAGAGGTGATCCTCCGCGATCTCCACAACCTAGCCTATCTGAGCGAGCCCGAATACAACACGGCCTTCCGCCGCGGACTTGAGCAGTTCTGGCGCGCGCTGGAAACCGAACGGCGGCGGCAAGAGGACGCCGCCCGACCCGAACGGCGTCGCGACGCGCCCGGAAACGAGGCCGATCCGCTCGATCCTCACGCCGAGCTCGGGCGCGTCCCGCAACCGATCGACCTGACGTTCCAGGGTCAGGACGGCGGCCTGACGGATACGCTGAGTTTCGCCCGGCATCAGCGCCCGCGTTCGACCGACGAGGCCGAAGGGCTCGGCATCATCGGCGTCCGTTACTACGTCAAGGACGGCGTGCTCTATCGCGAGCAGCGGCGCCCTTATGGATTCCGTCCGGGCCTTCAGGTGCAGACGCACTTCGAACGGCGCCCCGGGGGACGTCGGATCGCCCGGCTTTTCTATGGCGCCGCCGGAGCCGAGACCGAGGAGGAGGACGAGGGGCCGGCGTGGACCGTTGCCGAAGCCCGGGCCGCCGCCGAAATGGACGCCTTCCTCGACGAACTCCTCCCGTGGGCCGAGGGCCAATCCATGCTGCTCGACGACGCCGCCCAGGCCGAGCCGCTCTGCGAAGGGGTCGAAATCTTCAACGTCACATACGGCTACTACCGCTTCGACCAATGGAATGAAGTCAACGAGTGGGATTCCAACGCTTACCGCTATCGGTTCCCGTTGGACGAGGAATTGGCTCAGCCCCAGGCGCCCGGCATGACCGGCGCGATCCCCCCGGAGGCGCTCCTGCCCGATCCCCGCACGGCGACCGAGGAGTTCATCCCCGGCCTCATCCGCGCCGGGATGGCCGTCATCGGCGGCCAGCGCATCCGCTACACCAAGGAACCGGACGGTCTGCCCGGTTATATCGCCCTCCAACTCGGCGTCCGGGACCCCGACCAGGGCGGCCGTTTGCGATCGTTCACGTTCTTCGTCTCGCTGCCGCTGGCGCGGGAGGAGCTGGACACCTCACTGCTCGACCCCGAAGAGCAGGCCGCCGGCGCCCGCGTCGATCCCCTGAACCCGGTTTACATTCCGGGCCGGGACGACATCCCCCGGAGACCACGATGACCCCCCCGGTTCGGACGCGATCAGGGCGAGACGGGCGTCGACGGGCCGTCATCCTCATTCTCTCGCTCTGGATCGCCATGGTCCTCTCCGTCCTGGCCCTCACGGTGGCTCACGAGGTTGGGCTGAACCTGCGGCTCACGCGATACAGCCAGGATCGGCTCAAGGCCCGAGCGCTGGCCCGGGCCGGCGTGGCCAAAGCGGTCGTCGATCTGCGCAACGACAAGCTCCTGGCCGTGGCCGATCCCTCCAACCTGTTGACCGACACGCTGCTCGACGTTTGGGCGCTCACGGAGGACAAAACCGACGTGGAATGGGGGGAGGGGTCCTATAGCGTCCGCGTGGAGGACGAAGAACGCCGGTTCAATCTCAACCTCATCAGCCGGGAAAACGCCCAGGCCGTCGGCTACCTGCTTCACCGAACGCTCGGACTGGACCGGATCGCGGCCGACACCGTCGCCTACATGATGGTCGATTATCAGGACGCCGACGACGTGCCGGTCAGCGGAAGCTCCAACGACGAGAGCGCTTATTACACGGACTGGGCGCACCGGGAGTTCCGCGGCGAAATCCCACAGGACTGGATCTTTCAGCCCAAGAACGACGGTTTCCATAACCTGGAGGAATTGCTCGTCTTCCCTGGCGTCACGCGCGACGGGCTCTTCGGAGAGGTGGATGAAATTTTTGAAGATGCTCCTGGCCGGCGCCGCGGCCGCGCGCGTCGAACCGCCGGCGGCGGCGAAATCGGCCCGCTCGCCCGCTACGTGACCGTGCGGTCGGGGTTCCACTTGAATTTGAACACCGTGGAGCCGCTGGTGCTGGAGGCGATGTTCGTCCAGGTTTTCGGCGGCGGCGGGCCGGAGATCGAGCGGCTGGTCGGCGCGGTGGTTGACCTGCGGCGGGACCTGGGCCGGGCCGAAGGCTCGCGCGGCGGGATCGTCAACCGCAACCAGCTTGAGACGATCGGCCTTTCGCGCGTGCAGGTCAACGCGCTCTCGGCGCTCTATCCCCTGAACACGATCTCCTATTTCTATACGATCACCTCCCGGGGGGAGTACCACGGACTTCGCAAAACGCTCCAGTACCGCGTGCGCGTCAACGTCGAGTCCTATCAGCTCGATCCGCAGCGGCCGGAGCATCACGGGCGCCGCGACCCGCGGGCGGGGGCCAGTCTGGCCAGCCGCGGGCGGGGGGCCGTGATCGACCCCGCCGTCCGCGTGGTCGAGATCAAGGACCTTTGATGGGCGACAGCCGGCCCGTCGCGGCGCCGGAGCCCCTGGCCCGATCGGTCCAGGCGGGCGAGGCGTCCTCCTCCCCGAGGCCGATCCTGGAACTCAAGGGCGTCACCCAACGTTTCGGCGGCAGGGTCGTGCTGCAGAATCTCTCCTGGCGGCTGTTGCCGGGAGAGTCGGCCGTGATCCTCGGCCCCAGCGGCGCGGGCAAAAGCGTCTTTCTATCGATTCTTCTAGGGTTTCTTCGACCGGATAAAGGGTCAGTCGACTACGGCGGCCACGCGACGGACGACCTCTTCGCGCGCCTGGCGGTCCTCTTTCAGGAGGATACGCTTTTCGACGATCGAGACGTCGAGACCAACCTGGCGATGGCCCTCCTCGAACGGGGCGATCTTCTGGCGGGGCCCTTCCCGCCGGAAACGACGCTCCGGATCGAAGCGGCGCTGCGCGACGTGGGTCTGGACCCAACCGCCGTCGCTCGGCTCCCGCCGCGCAACCTTTCGGGCGGGATGCGACGCCGCGTGGCCTTGGCCCGGGCGCTTCTCCGCGCTCCGCAGACGCTCGTGGCCGACGAGCCGACCAGCGGTCTGGACCGCCGGACCTCGGAGGCGATCTATGACCTCATGGCCGGACTGATCCGCCGCCGCGGGATGAACGCGGTGATCGTCACGCACGATCCTCTGTGCGCCCTTCGCCTGGGAGAGCCGATCTATTACTTCACGCCCCGGGGGGGGTCGCTGGCCCGGTTTGAGCCGCCGGCCGACCAGGGAACGGGCCGGCCAACCGTCGAAACGCTCACCGACTGGATCGAATCGGTCCGGGAGGAGAGACCGGAGCCCGTCGCGGGAGGCTCCCGGCCGGAGACCCCGCCCTTGGAGGCAGCAGCGCGGGAGTGGAGGCGGACGGCGCTGAGCGGGGTCGAGGCCGTCGGTCGGGCGGTGATGGCCGCTCGGGTGGCGTTACGGCCCCCGAGCCGCCGTCTGCTGGCGCAGCATCTGATCCACTGGGGACTCAAATCGCTTCCGCTGACGATTCTGATCTTCGCTCTCCTGGGGGTGGTGGCCGAAGTTCAGGCCGAACGGTCCATCGCCGAGTTGGGCTTCTCGAACCGGCTGCCCGAGCTGATGGGGCTTTTTCTGGCGCGCCTGGCTCCGATCATGAGCGCCTTTCTGTTGGCCGGTCGGTGCGGCTCGGCGGTGACGGCTCACCTGGGTTGGATGGAGCTTTCGGGTCAGCGGCGGGGGCTGGTGACGTTGCGAATCGATCCGGAGCGGACGTTTTTCCCGCCGCTCTTGTGGGGATGGGCGTTGATCCTGCCGGGGCTGGCCTGGGTGGGGATGCTCGCCGGGGGAGCGGCGGCCTGGGGCTTCATCGCCTCGGGCCTTTCGCGCGCGGAGATCACGCCGCGTTTCTTTGTGAACGAAGCCCTGGCCGCGCTAGAGCCGGCGCTCGCGGCCTCGATCCTCATCAAGACGCTCCTGATGAGCGTGGGGCTGGCGACGGCGGCCTACGTGGCCGGGACGCGCCCCAAACGTTCGGCCACCGACGTGACACGCGCCATCACGCTCGGCCTTGTGGTCTCGTTTATCTGGATCAGCCTGGTGGACGCGACGGTCAGCCTGGCGCTGCCGACGTAAGCCTTCGGGCTTACTGAACGGCTTCGATCAGCTTGATCATCGGCAGGAACATGGAGATGACGATGAAGCCGATGATGAAGCCGAGGAAAACCATCATGAGCGGCTCGATGAGCGCCGTCAGGCCCGCCACGGCGGCGTCGACCTGATCCTCGTAGAAGTCGGCGATTTTCGTCAGCATCGTTTCCAACGCCCCGGTCCGCTCGCCCACGTCGATCATGCGGACGACCATCGGCGGGAAGACGGCGCTCTCGCGCAGCGGCGCGGCGATCGATTCCCCGCTCTGGATGCTCGCCCGCGTTTTGTAGACGGCGGCCTCAATGATGACGTTGTTGGCCGTGCGGGCCACGATCTCGAGCGCGTTCAGGATGTTGACGCCCGCGCGGATCAGCGTTCCCAGCGTGCGCGTGAACCGGGCGACCGAGACCTTGAGAAAAATGGGCCCGAAGATCGGCATCGTCAGCTTGAAGCGATCCCACACCTGGCGTCCCCGCTTGGTCTTCACGATCTGCCAGAAGGCCACGATGACGGCGGCGAGCCCGAAGAGGAGCATCAGAAAATTGTTCCGGAGGGCGTCGCTGACGCCCACGGTGATCCTCGTCATGAGGGGCAATTGCCCTTTGAGATCGGCCAGGATGTCCTCGAACACGGGCACGACTTTGATCATCAGGAAGGCGGTGATGAGGATGGCGATAATGCTCACGACGACCGGGTAGGTGACCGCGGATTTGACTTTCCGCTGGATCGAGGCCACCTTCTCCATGTAGGAGGCGATCTGATCCAGGATGGTGTCGAGCATGCCGGCGGCCTCGCCCGCCTTGACCATGCTGACGAAAAACGTATTGAAGACCTTGGGGTGCTTCTGGAGAGCCTCGGTGAGAGAGGAGCCGGTCTCGACGTCGCGCTCGACCTCCTTGAGCACGCTTTTGATGGCGCGCTTCTCGGACTGCTCGGCCAGAATGTTCAAGACTTCCATGAGCGGCAGACCGGCGCGGATCATCGTGGCGAACTGGCGGCTCAGGATCACGATGTCATCGATCTTGATCCGCCCGATCCGCCCCATCTCTTTCTTGACCGCCCGCGCCCGCGCCGCCCCGACCTCGATCGACGTGGGGATCAACCCCTGATCCCGCAGCAGCCGAGCCACCGTGGCTTCGTTGTCCCCCTCGGTCCGGCCCGTGACCATCTTCCCCTGCGGGGTGCGCGCGACGTACTGATAGACGGGCATCGCCTTTTACCTCGCTCTTCAGGCCTTCTTGGCCTCGATCTCGTCGGCCATCGTGTTGGCCAGAATTTCTTCGAGCGTCGTGCGGCCTTCGAGGACTTTGGTGCAGCCGGCCATGCGCAGCGTCTTCATCCCGTCGGCCAGGGCCAGCCGCTTGAACTCATTGGCCGGCAGGTTGGCCACGGTCGCGTCCCGCAGGCGGTCCGACATGCCCATGATCTCGTAAAGCGCCACGCGCCCCCGGTAGCCCGTCCCGTTGCACGAGCCGCAGCCGCTGCCGACGAAGACTTCGTCCTCCCCCGGTCGATACGGCAGTTGAGCCTGGTCGATCAATTCGGCCGAGGGGACCAACGGCTCCTTGCAATCCTTGCAGATCCGACGGACCAACCGTTGGGCTACGACCATGTTCAACGAGGCGCTCACGAGGAAAGGCTCCACGCCCATGTTCGTCAGGCGGTTGATCGTCCCCGGCGCGTCGTTGGTGTGGATGGTGGAAAGGACCAGGTGACCCGTCAAGGCGGCCTTGACGGCGATCTCGGCCGTCTCCAGATCGCGGATCTCGCCGACCATGATGATGTCGGGGTCCTGCCGCAGGAAGGATCGGAGCCCCTCGGCGAACGTCAGGCCGATCTCGGGTCGCGCGGCGACCTGATTGATCCCGTGGAGCTGATACTCGACCGGGTCCTCGATCGTGCTGATGTTCTTGCCGGGGTCGTTGATGGTCGAAAGGGCCGAATAAAGCGTGGTGGATTTGCCGCTTCCGGTCGGGCCGGTGATCAGCACCATGCCCCACGGTTTGCGGATGTTGGCCTCGAAATTCTTGAGTTCCGCCGGCTCGAAGCCGAGATCGGTCAGGTTGAGCATCAGATTGCTCTGATCCAGAAGACGGATCACGATCTTCTCGCCGTGCTGGATGGGGCAGACGCTGACGCGGAAGTCGATGAGCTTGTCCTGAAAGCGAACCCGGAAACGGCCGTCCTGCGGCAGACGTTTTTCGGCGATGTCGAGCTCCGACATGATCTTGATGCGGGAGATGATGGCGTTCTGAAATTTCTTCGGCGGCGGGGTCATCTCATGCAGCACGCCGTCGATCCGGTAGCGCAGGCGCACCATCCTCTCGTACGGCTCGACGTGGATGTCGCTCGCCCGCAGCTTGATGGCCTCGCTGATCACCTGGTTGACGAGCTGAATGACCGGGGCGTCGTCGGCCTGGACCGTCAGTTCCTGGTCCTCCGCCCCGTCGCGCCCCTCCATCGTGAGGCCGGCGGCGCCCCCCGCCAGCGAGGTCTTGACCTCCTCGTCGGACACCTCCTTGATCGCCTCTTCGATTTTAGCCTTCCCCCCGCCGTAATAGCGATCAATGGCCCCGTTGATGTCGGATTCAAAGCTGATCACCGGCACGATCTGCGACTTCGTCAGGAGCCGCAGCTCGTCGAGCAGATAAATGTTGGTCGGATCGGCCAGCGCGATCGTGAGGACGTCATCGGTCTTGTCGACCGGCACGATCCGATACTTGCGGACGATGTTCTCTGGGATCGTGCGCAGAATCTGAGGGTCGATCTCATAGTGGGCCAAGGTGATGAAGGGGACGTTCAACTGCTTGCCCAGCGTCGCCGCCATCTCCCACTCGGTCACCATCCCCATCTCGATCAGCGTTCGGACGAGACTCTCGCCGGTCTTCTTCTGCCGCTCGATGGCTGAGTCCAGCTCCTGCTGGGAGATAATCTGATCCTCGATCAGAAGCTCCCACAGCTTTCGCTCCATCGCGGTCGCCATCGAACTTTACCTTCCTGCCGCGGGCCTCCCCCCGTGGGGGGAACCCGGCCCCGTCAACGCGAGGCCGGCTACTCTGATCGACGATGACAGGCCCCAAGGCTCACCTGAGGCACGAATCCTGCCGGAGTATAAGGAATCTGGTCGGCCGACGCCAACCTATTTGAGACTGAGCCGAGGCCCCAGCTCTGGCAAGAATCCTTCCATCCATCGCCTCCCCTCTTGCCTGCCCGATCCGCCTCGCTATGCTGGGAAGGGGGTCGGACCGATCGAGTCGCCGCATTCCGTCGGTCGGGCCTCGCCCCCTGGAGGGGGGCGCTCCGAAGCCAATCCGGCGAGCGATCAAGGAGGTCCGCCCCATGGGCAGGTTCATGGCTCGTTTGATCCAGGCGGGAACGCACGCGGCGATGGGAGCGGCCGTCGGCGCCGTCGGCGTCGTGGTCTATCAGATGGCCTTCACGGGCGGGGCGCTATCTCACCGGTTCTCGCTTGATGCCGCGGCCAAGGGAGCCGCCGTCGGCCTGATCCTGGGGGCGCTCCTCGGCTTCTCGCGCCGATGAAGGCCGAGCGCGCGGACCGCCGAGGCCTCGGCCTTCAACCCGCCCCGACAAGCGAGGCGCGGCGATCCCGGAGGCCCACGATACGTCCTATGGTCCGTTAGTCCGCTTCCTTTGCGCCGGCGTCGAGCGCCGGTATTATCTTCAATCCCGGCCATGGGGGCGAAGGGAATCCCGCAGGACGATGCACTTGTCCGATGGCGTGTTGCCGGCGCCGACGCTTTTCGGAGGATTCGCCGTCGCGGGCGCGCTGACGGGGGTCGCCGTCCGGCGGCTCAGAACCGAGGATTTGCCGCGCGTGGCCGTCATGAGTTCAGCCCTCTTCGTGGCCTCGCTCGTTCATGTCCGGCTGGGCGCCTTCAGCGCCCATTTCCTGCTCAACGGGTTGGCCGGGCTTGTCCTCGGGCTCGAAGCCTTCCTGGCCGTCGCCGTCGGCATCCTGCTTCAACAAATGCTCTTCTATCACGGCGGGCTGACCACCCTGGGCGTCAACGCCTGTCTCATGGGGATCCCCGCCGTCCTGAGCGGCTGGGGCTATCGGTGGGGCCGGCGGCGGCTGGCGCCGCGGCTGCATCGGTGGTGGGCCGGGGGCATGGTCGCCGGGGCGGTGGCGCTCTCGGCCGTCGGGGGGGCCGGGCTCCTGATGACCGCCGGGCGGGAGTTTGGCGGCGTAGCCGGGCTCCTCCTGCTCACGCATCTGCCCATCCTGCTGATCGAGGGAGCCCTTGGCGTGGCCGTTGTCGCCTTCCTCGAACAAGTCAAGCCGGAGCTGCTCCCTTGAACCCGCGACTGACCCCGGTCTGGAGCCTCCTGACCTGGCTCGCCTTCATCTCCGGCGAAGGGCCGGAGGCACACGAACTCCTCGCCACGGCCCGCGTCGACGACGGGACGATCCACCTGACGGCGACCTACGACGACGGCACGAGCGCGGCCGGGGTCTCCTATCGCCTGCTGGACGCTCAGGGTCGCCCACTGGCCGAGGGACACGCCGACGCCGGCGGCGAGGCGCGATTGCGGCTCGATCGGCTGCTCGATTGGGAGATGACCGTTGAGGACGCCATGGGCCACGCCGCTCGATTGAGGCTCAGCCCGCTCGAGAGGCTGGACGAACGGACGAACGGGCTCCAGCGCGGGGCCGACGGCCCGGCGGGGGCCGAAGGGCGGACTTATCGCTCGTCGCCTCGCCCGGCGCGCTGGGGGGCGGTCGTCGCGGGCCTCGGCTACGTCGCCGGGCTGACGGGCTTGGGGTTTTACTGGCTCAGCCGCCGAGAGCGTGGCCGCCTCGATGCACCCTGAAGTCGATCGTTACGCCCATCTGGCCTCCCCGCTCCATCGGTGGGACCCGGCGCTCAAATGGGTCAGTCTCCTCATCCTGGGGGCGGGCCTGGCGTCGATCGGTGGCCTGCCGGCGGCGGGTCTGGGCCTGGCCCTCTCGGCCGGGCTCGTGGCGATCTCGGGGATTCCCCTCCTCTTCGTCCTCCGACGCCTCAGGTGGATCATCCTCTTCATGATCCCTTTCCTGGCGCTCCTGCCGCTCGGCCTGGAGGACCCGGCGAGCGGCCGGTTCGGCCCCAAGTGGTCGGCCGCGCGATTTGAATTAGCGGTCGTGTTGACCGCGCGGGCCCTGGCGATCGCGCTGGCTGCCGTGGCCCTCCTGGGCTCGACGCCGTTTCACCGCTCGATGAAGGCGCTGCGGGAGCTGGCCGTCCCCGACGCTCTCGTCCAGATGATCCTGTTCACGTACCGTTTCCTCTTCGTTTATCTGGATCAGCTCCGCAAGATGCGCATCGCGATGATGGCCCGCGGGTTTCGTCCGCGCGCTCGGCGTCTGACCTTACGCGCCTACGGCAATCTGGTCGGGATGTTGCTCGTCGGCAGCTACGAACAGACGGAACGGATTCTCCAGGCGATGCGATCCCGCGGTTTTTCGGGCCGGATGCGCACGCTGGAGCCCACCTCCCGTCACGCCACGGATTGGCTCAAGCTGGCTCTCATCGCCGGGCTGGCAGGGGCGCTTCTCGTGGCCGATCGCCTATGGCCGGCATGATGCTCGAACTCCGGCGCGCCAGTTATACCTACCCGGACGGGACGCCCGGCCTCCGTCAGGTCGATCTGACGGTCACCCGAGGGGAACGCTGGGGCCTGATCGGACCCAACGGGGCGGGGAAGACAACGCTCCTGCACGTGGCCGACGGGCTGTTGCGACCGCAGTCGGGCTCGGTCTCGGCCTTGGGGCAAGCCCTCGATTCCGAGACGGTCATCAACGGGGTCCGACGCGGGGTGGGGCTCGTGTTCCAGAACCCGGACGATCAACTCTTCTGCCCCACCGTTTTCGACGACGTCGCCTTCGGGCCCTTGCATCACGATCTACCCCCCGCCGAGGCGCACGAACGAGCCCACCGGGCGCTGGCCCGCGTCGGGTTGGCCGGTTTCGAAAACCGCGTTCCTCAACATCTTTCCGGCGGCGAAAAACGACGCGTGGCGCTGGCCACCGTCCTGGCCATGGAGCCCGAGCTTATTCTCTTCGACGAACCGACGAGCGGGTTGGACCCTCGAGGCCGCCTGGAGGCGATAGATTTGCTCGAAGGGTTGGGGGCGACGCTCCTGATCGCCACGCACGACTTTGAATTGATTCTTCGCAGCTGCGATCGCGTGGCCCTGCTCTTTGAAGGTCGCCTGGCCGCCGCCGGTTCGCCCGGCGAGATTCTCTTTGACGAATCGCTGTTGGAGCGCCATGGTCTCGCGATGCCCGTTTGGCTGCCGCACGCGCGCTCCCTGCTCGCGAACCGACGCTCCGGGGCGGGCGGCCCGGAGCGTCTTTCCGCCGGGCCGATCGCCTCCTGAGGGCGCGGCGCGCCGGCGTCCGAATCGCCCGATCCAAGGAGGTCCCCCATGACCGAGTCAGTTCAACCCATCCCCGAGGGCTATCACAGCATCACCCCCTATCTGACCGTCCGCGGAGCCGGCCGCCTGATGGATTTTCTCAAGCAAGCCTTTGGAGCCGAGGAGATTTTCCGGATGAACGGCCGCGAAGGCGAGATCCGGCACGCGGAGGCCAGGATCGGCGATTCGATCGTGATGATGGGCGAGGCGCGGGAACCCTGGTCGCCGATACCGACCCAGATCTATCTCTACGTGACCGACACGGACGCCGTTTACAAAAAAGCCCTCGGCGCCGGCGGAACTTCCGTCATGGAGCCGGCCCATATGTTCTATGGCGACCGCCAGGGAGCCGTGAAGGACCCCGCCGGGAACGTCTGGTTCATCGCCACGCGCGTCGAGGAGGTGCCCCCCGACGAACTCCGCCGACGGGCCGAAGCCGCCGGCATGTGACGGCACGGTGGGGCGAGGGCCCCTCGCCCGCTGGTCAAGCCGTCCTTGGGCCGGACGGGGCCTGTCCCTTGACCATTTCCACCCAGATATGGTTCCCGGCGATGCGAGTAATGACGACTTCGCGGCCGCGCTCGACGAACTCCCCTTCGGTCAACACATCGGTGCGGCGTCCCTCGAAGGCCGCCACCCCCGTCGGGCGGAGTTCCGTGACCGTCGTCCCGCGCTGCCCCACACGAAGGGCCGAGGCCGCCGGCGCGCCGGAGAATCCCTCGGACGCTCCCGAAGGCGGCGACGGCGGCTGGAGGGTCAACGTCCCGTAAATCGGCGTGTGCGGCAGAATCCGCCCCACGAACCAGAATAGCGGGATGGCCGTCAGGAAGGGGACGGTCATCGTTAGGAGCGGCACGCGGAGCTGGATCAGGTGAAAATCGAAACCCTTGGGCGCCAGATTGAACAAGGCGAAGAAGAGCGAGCCGGCCATGAGCACAATCCCCGCCACGCCGAAAAGCCCGAAGCCGGGGATCACAAAGACCTCGATCAGCAACAGCGAGACGCCCAGGACGAAGATAATGATTTCCATGTAGCCGGAGAGATGCGCCAGATATGAGCCGAAGAAGTAAAGCCCCAGGGCGCTCAAGCCGAGGAGGCCCGGCAGGCCGAACCCCGGCGACTTGACCTCGATAAAGATCCCGCCCATCCCCAGGAGTAAGAGAAGGCCCAGGATAAACGGACTGGAAAGAAACCGAGCGACGCGGTCGGTCTGCGTAAACTCGAATGTCTGGACGCGCGCCCCCGCCAGCCCCTCGCGCTCAAGCAGGGCCTCCAGGGTCGGGGCGACGTAGGCCGCCAGGCCGACGCTGGTGGCCTGATCGAAGTCGAGCGTCAGAATCTTTCCCTTCTCCTTGAGCCCGGGGATTTCGATGTCGGGATTGCTGAAAGCTTCGGCGATTTCGGCCGGATGGCCTTTGAACTTGGCCGTCTTGCGCATTTCGCTGGCGAACACCGAGACGAATTTCTCGTCGACCGGGCTCGCGCCGCCCAGGCCGAGCGCGATCGGGAGCGCCCCGCCAATGTTGGAGCTCGGCCCCATCACGATCTTATCGGTCGCCAACGCCAGAAACGCCCCGGCTGAAATCGCCATGTTGTCGACGTAGGTGTAGGTCGGCAGGGTCGTCTTGATCAACAGGTCGCGGATTTTCATGGCCGAATCGACCCGCCCCCCGGGAGTGTGCATCCTGAGCACGATGGCTGAGGCGCGTTCCCGTCGAGCCGACCTCATCGCCCGGCCGAGCACCAGATATAATCCCTGCTCGATTTCCCCTTCGATCGGGATTACGAAGACGAGCTGAACCGGCCCCGCCTCGGTGGCGGGGCCCGCGCCGTCGCCGACGCCCTCGGCCGGCTGACCGCCGACCGTCCCGGCCAGAGCGCCCAGAAGGAGCGCCCCGCCGACGAGCCCGCGCCCAAGAAAGCGGGGGCAGGAACCCTGGCGACCGCCCACCGGCCCTTCGCCTGAAATCCAAGACGTCATGGGATGGATTTTAACGGGCGGACGTTCGCCCGTAAAGGGAGCCCCCGGCGTTCAGGGGGCGACCTCCTGCCGGACCCATTGGGCGGTCGGGTCGGCGTTCCGGAAGCGCCGCGCCGCTCGCAGGTGCTCCTGATAGGTGCGCGTGAATTCATGCGTCCCGTCGCCCCGGTAAACGTAAAACAGATCGTCCGTCTCGGCGGGTCGGAGCGCCGCCTCCAAGGCCGCCCGACCGGGATTGGAAATCGGGCCGGGGGGGAGGCCGCCGTGCCGATAGGTGTTGTAAGGAGAATCGAGCTCAAGATCGGCCCGGGTGAGCGGCCGGTCCCACGCGTCGCCGAGCGCAAAGTGGACCGTCGCGCAGCATTGGAGCTTCATGCCGATCTTGAGGCGGTTGAGATAGACCGAGGCCATCAGGGGCAATTCGTCGGGGCGCCGGGCCTCGCGTTCGATCATCGAGGCGAGCGTGACGATCTCGCGAGGCGTCAAAGCCTCCGAGCGCCGATCGCGCCGGTCCGGCCCCAGACCCTCCCAGACCTGCGCGAACCGGCCAAGCATCCGCCCGAGAATCGCCTCCGGCGTCATCCCCGGCTCCAGGGCGTACGTATCGGGGAAGCAGAATCCTTCGGCCCCGTCGGGCAGATCGAGCCCCGGCGGATCGACGCTTCGGGGCGCCCTCAACAGGGACAGCCACGTTTCCTCGTCGGCGATCCACCCCTCCTCCACCAGACGGCGGGCGATCCGCGCCCCGGTCCATCCCTCCGGGATCGTCAACTTCCGGGCGAAGCTGCCGTGTTCGAGTTGGGACAGAGCCGCCGAGGGCGACACCGGCAACCGGAACCGGTAATGACCGGCCTGAAGGCGGCCGTGACGCCGGCGAACAAGGGCATAGACCATGAGCAGTTCGGCCCGACTGACGACGGCCCGAGTCTCAAGGGCCTCGGCGATCTCTCGCAGAGAACTCCCCGGCACAACTGCCACGGCCACCACGTGAGCCTCGCCGAACGGACGCCGCGCCCAGACCTCGACCCAGCCGATCAGACCCAGAACACCCACCAGGACCGCGAGGAAAAGGACGAGCAACGCCCCACTGATCCAGCGCCGCCGACTCGGGCACCGGGTACCACCGCCTCCCGCGGCCGGGGGGGGAGAAGCTTCCGAGTCCATCCGGGCTTGAAGGTTCACCGCGCCTCGCCCTCCAATGGGATTCCTTTCCAACGTCTCCTCCTGGGAGCCTTGGGGGCAACGCCGGGCGTCAGGCCGCGTAGAGGTCCCGACGACGCCAAATCCACCAGGAAACCGCCAAGCTCAGGCATCCGGTCAGAACCAGAACGGCGATCGGCCCCCAGGGAAGCGCTCCTTGCTTCAGCACGGCGTTCGGGCGGCAATAGGCAAAGAGAGAAAGGGGACGGATCACCTTGAGCTGGGGAAGCCAGACGACGGAAAAATCCAGAAGGTACGAAGCAACGAAATAAGCCGTCGCCAGACCGACGGCCCGGCCGCGCTCGCTCATCCCGACGGCGGCGAGCGCGCACAAGGCCGACCCGCAACCGGCGAGGGCAGCCAGATTGACGCTCACGCGAGCGAACGGCGCCAACGGTATCGTCTGGCCGTAGTCGTAGACGCGCGTCCAGACGGCCGTGCCGAGGAAAACAACGGCCACTAGAACGGCTTGGCTGAGGACCGAGATCGCGACGGACACGGCCCAGACCCGGCCTCGCGACAGGGGCCGAGCCAGCAACAAGTCCATGCGGCCCTGTTCGGCCTCGCCCGTGAGCATGCCGGTCGGCAACGTCACACCGTTGATCAGCAACATGGTCAGGATGAGTGGGTGCTGATAACCGATCGCGACGATGGCCATCACGTTCGACGGCATAAGATCGTCGCCGCCGATGAAGGCTTTGAAGATGGCCGGCATGCGGTCCAGAAGTTGAAGAAAGTTCACGACGTCCTCCCGGACGTGGAGCACGGCGGCCAGCACGGTTTGAACAATAAAAATAACGGCGGCCATCAGCGCCCAGGCCGGGGCGTATCGCCCCAGCCAAAGCCCGAGTAATCCCCAGGGAAAGGGGGGCCGCGCTTGCACGGATCAGTTCGGCCCTCCTTCCAGGGGGAACTCCGCCTCCCCGGCGCCGAGGTCCTCCCGGTAATAGGCCAGGAAGGCTTCTTCAAGGCTGATCTGGGGCGACGTGATTTCCAGAATCGACAGCGAAGCCAGCCAGGGCAGCAGGGAATCGGGGGAGCCTTGATAGCGAACTTCAAACGTCCGCCCGGCCAGCCGATCGAGCCGGAAGCGCTCAGCCAACCCCGGCGGCAGGCCATTAGGCGGGTCGCAATGGGGCGCCAGGACGAACTGAAGGCGCTGAAGTCGTTCGGCCCGGATTTCGCCGATCGTTTTGAGGGCCGCCAGTCGGCCCCGTCGAAGAATCCCGACCCGCGAACATATCTGCTCGACCTCGCTCAGGTTGTGCGAGGAGTAAATCACCGTGGCCCCGCGTTGGACCGCCTCGGTCAACAACGTCATCGCCACCCGGCGCATCAAGGGGTCCAGGCCACTCGTCGGCTCGTCCAGGATAATCAGGTCGGGGTCATGCTGGAGGGCCAGCAGCAGGCCGACCTTCTGCCGATTGCCGAGGGAAAGACCCTTGATCGGGCGATCCAGCTCGAGATCCAACCGGCGGGCCAGCTCGTCCCGGCGGCGGCGATCCGGCCGTCGCGCGCCGAGGCCCAGCATCAGGTCGCTCGTCCGCCGAGCCGTCAGCGAGGGCCAGAGCCGAAGGTCGGCCGGCAAATAGCCCAGGCGCTCGTGATGGCGATCCTTGTGGGGGATGACGGGGTCGCCGAAGAGGAGAAGGCGCCCGCGGGTCGGACGCAGGAGGCCGAGAGCGCTTCGGAGAACCGTGGTCTTCCCGGCGCCGTTGGGGCCTAGAAGGCCAAAGATTTCCCCGCGCCCCACGGTCAGATGAAGGTCCTCGACCCCCCGGGCCGAACCGTAGAATTTGGTCAGGCCGCGAGCCTCAAAAACCGGTGCAGAATCCGACGAAGGCCGCCTTATCACGGCTCAGCCCCGGGGGCGTCGCGCGCCGCCGCCGCGCTCAGATGCCCTTATCCTCATAGCGCGGGGGATCCCAGACGCCGTTGCCGTTGGTGTCGACGATGATGGGCCCGGTCATGGCGAGGGAGAGGATGCCCGGCCCGCCGTAGGCGGGCACGACCGGATCGAGATTTTCGGCGCCGAGGATGATGGCGTTAACGGCGGTGTCCTTGCCGCGTTTTTCCTGCGGGCGCATCTCAAGATCAAATTCCGACCGATAGCGCTCGTTGGACTCCGTCTCGATCACCATGAACTCCTTCCAGACGTTGACGCCTTCTTTGCAGACCGTGATCTGTTCGGCGCGAACCCAACTGGGGGCCGTGACGCGGATCGAGCCCTTGAGCGTCCCCGTGGCCGTCAGCACGTCGCCCGCCTGCGAGCCTTCGAGCGTGAGGTCAACGAAGGGCCCCGAGGTCAATTGCCACTGTCCCGTCCGCAGCGCCTCGAAGACCTGGGTCTCGCTCAGACGCGCCGGCCGGGTCTCGCCCGTCCGCGCCAACAAACGCGGGTAACCCGGCTCGGAAGCCAGCGGGGCGCGCGTCACCGAGACGGGGGCCGGCAGATACCAGCGCCCCCGATGCGCGTTGGCGAAATAGAAGGTCTTCTGGGTGACGAAGCTCCAATAGCCATGAGGCTCGAAAAGGTTGACGGCGTCGATGTCGAGTTCGAGGGGCTCCTCCCGCTCGTCGTAACCCATCTGGGCCGAGTTCTTGCCGGGGAGAAAAAAGTAGCCGTCCCGGTCGCTATAGGGGTTGACGGTCTCGATGAGGGCCCCGGGATAGAGGCTGCGCAGCGCGGCGACGAATTCGAAGGAGTCAGCCGCGCCGTACCACTGCGCACGGGCCTGAGCCGGGTCAAGCGCGTCGGCCGCGACGGGATAGATCAGGAAGGTCCCCCAATCCGGCCGGGAGGGATGCCACGTCCGGAAACCTCGGCTGGAACCGATAAACTCGGCGAGGCCGGAACGGGCGATGGCCGGGGCCAGGTCCGTCAGCCGCTCCCAGTCGCCCGAGACGATCCATTCGGCCCCCTCGGCGGCGGCCATCAGAACGGCGTCCAGATCGGAAACGGCGCAGTCCGGCGTGGCCCGCGTCATCGCGCCGATTTCGAGCCCGATCCACCCCGGCGTCGGAGACGTTTCAGGCAACTCCAGCAGAACGAGCTGATCGGTCTCCCACGCCAGATCGATCTCCCGCTCGACGGCGTCGTAACGCGGACCGTGAGACACACGCAAGAGCCACCTGCCGGCGTAAAGCTCGACGACGGCCCCCTGGGGGGGGACGTAGAAGGAATCGTAGTAGCCCAGGGCCGAATCCGACGCTCGGAAGAGCGTGTTCTCGGCCGGGACGCCCAGCGGCGTTAACTGGACCCGCGCGGGCAGCGTCCGCTTGGATCGAGAGTCGGCCACCTTGAGGCGCAGCCGGGCCGGCGGGCCCAGATAGAGTGCTTTGCGCTCCTCCTGGCCCGGAAGAATACGGATGCCCGTCTCCACCCCGCCTTCGGGCCGAGCGGAGAATCGGGATCGGGCCCCGGCCACGACGAAATAGCGCCCTTCCGGCAGAGCGGCCCGATAATGGCCCTCCCGATCCGTCCGAATGCGCGTGAAGGGGCGGCGGTCCAGGGGCTGGCCTGAGGAGCGCTCATACCAGAGGACCGTCACCCAACTGTCAGCGACGGGCTCGCCGCGCGGATCCACCACGCGGCCGGCCAGAACGCCGTGCCCCCACTCCGGCCCGGCCTGCTCAAAGATCTGGTCGGTGGCGTCGGCGTAATCCCCCCGCGCGAAGAAAAGCCATCGGTCCAGAAGCGGGGCGGTCGCCTCGGCGGTCTCTCCCAGGGCCTGGACGCGCGACTTCCGTTCGTGGAAGAACCCCCGCAAGGGCTCCCCTGACGCCGAGACGCCGATCGTCTGATAGCCCGCGTTCACTGCGTACCATTGCAGGTTGTGATAGAGGCCGGTCCCCCCCGGAGCCAAGCCGAACTTGTCCAGGAGAACCGCCCCGCCCCCCCAATCCCCGACATCGGCCAGCTCCACCGCGGCCGCAGCCGGCCCGGCCAGCCGGCTTTCCACGTGCACCCGCCGCTCGCCCGCGGCGAGCCAATAAGTCGTCTCGATCCGCGTGTCGGCGGCGCCCGGAACCCATCCGGCCAGGCGGAGGCCCAGGGCCGCCGGCAACTCCCTTGGCCAACCCGGCTCATCGGTGGCTCGAACCTCCTTGTCGCGTTGGACGAACTCCGCCCGGCCGTATTCGACCATCGGATCCGTCAAGGCCAAGCCAACCCCTTGGGTGAACTCGGTGAGAAAATCCATGCGATCGCCTTCGATCATCACGTCGATCAGGGCTCCGGGACGGTGCCACTGACGAGCTTCCGGGCGCGGCGGGACCCCCGGCTTGAGAGCCTCAGGCTCTACGGAGGCGAAAATCAACGTCACGTGCTCGTTCTGAAGGACATAATCCCCCAGCCGGGCCGAGCTGAACCGGCTGGCAGCTCCCGAGTGGGGCCTGACAATCCGCTCGACGCTCACCGCGCCGAGCCGCATAGGCTCCAGGTTGGGCGGCGGCAGGGGGGGCTCCGGCAGCAAGACCGAAGGAACGGCCGCCGGACGACTCCCCGCGAAAACCGTTTCCGTAAGCGCAGGCTGGCCCGTCAGGGAAAGCACGGCCGCGCGCGTGCCGGCGTCGAGGTAAGGCGTCGGGGTCGGGTCGGCCGTGGCGGAGGCCTCCTGCGCCGATTCATCCCTCGCGCCACCGCACGCCACGAGCCAGAAACCGAGACCGCCAAGGACGAAGAGCCGGCATCCTAAGATCAACAAAGCGCTTGGAGGTTTGGGACTTAACCCGTTTAGCTTCAATGACATGGGCTGATCCCCGGCGTTTCGCTGCCGCAGGCACCAGGCTGG
The DNA here is from genome assembly GCA_964463045.1 of uncultured Candidatus Sumerlaeota bacterium. Taxonomy (GTDB): domain Bacteria; phylum Sumerlaeota; class Sumerlaeia; order MVZB01; family JAJFLK01; genus CAYXAU01. The sequence continues at coordinate 78,890 of CAYXAU010000006.1, forward strand.
GACTGTCCGAGCCGCCCCAGGCCCGATGGCCTCATCTTATAGCCCATCTTCCGACATGGCTCGGTCATCTTGACCCATTCGCAAGAACCACGAGCGACCTGGCGAAGGACGTTCCCGGGGCGGCGCCAGATTGACAAAATCCACGGCCGAGGTCAAACATAACCCACCTATTGGCAGAGCTAAAGACCGTTGCAGCCTCCCCGGCGATCCCAACCCACGCCGACGACCCCAAAGGCCCCCAAGCTCCGGCGAAGGGCAGGATTGAAGGCGGGGATGGCGTTCCTCCTTGGCGGGGGGCTGGCCGTGACCGGCGGGTTCGGAGCCTTTTCGCAACCGGCGGAAGATTCAATCCCCGATAATGGACCGGAGAACTCCTACGGGCTGCTTGCCCAGGCTCTTGAGCGCACGATCGATCAATTCGACTGGGGAGGAGGGAGCCTGGGGGTCTCCGTCTGGGACCTTGATCGGGGCGTCGCGATCTACGAGCGGGAGGCCCGCCGGGGCCTGCCGCCGGTTTCAGTTCTCAAGCTGGCCTTGGCCGCTGTCGCCTTGGAGAGCCTCGGCCCCAGTTTCAGCTTCGCGACCGAGCTCCTCGTCAGCGGCCCGATCCGCGATCGTGTTCTTGAAGGCGATCTGATCGTCGTCGGGACCGGCGATCCGACCCTTTCACGCCACTATCTGGCCGACGAACGCGAGCTGATGGCCCCCTTCGATCAATGGGTCCGGGAATTAAAGGCCGAGGGGGTCCGGCGAGTGCGCGGGGGGCTCCTGGTCGACGACGCCGCCTTCGACGGGGAACGGCTGGGTCCCGGTTGGCCGTTGGAGGAACTGGGCTCACCGCGACTGCCGGAGATCTCGGCGCTCAACTTCAATGACAATTGCGTCGAGGTCAACTGGCGAGCCGGGCGGCGGACCGGTCAACCCGGCCGGTTCGAGGTGTGGCCTGACCTGGAAGGAATGATCTTCCTTTCCAGCAACGTGCGGGTGAGCGCCGTCGACGCCATCGCCCGACGCTACCGACGCTCCGCCGGTAGCCGGGTCGTTCACGTCACGGGGACGTTGAGGCCGTCGGAACGCTCGGTCGATCGTGCGGCCGTGGCCGAGCCGGCCCTCTTCTTCGGCCACGTCCTCCGGAGCCGCCTCGAACGGGCCGGTATCCGGATTGAGGGCAAGGTGGAGGCTCGCCCCACCGAAGCCCCCGCCGAAGGCGAACCTCCCCGGAGCGTGGCCAGCTGGTCCTCTCCGCCGCTCGAACGCATCGTCGGTGAGATGATGCGGCACGACCGGACGCTGGAGGCCGAGGCCATTCTCAGGACGCTGGCCCTGGGGCAGGGCGGCGCCCCCGGCAGCTTCAGGGGCGGGGCCCGGGCGGTTGAGGATCAATTGCGCGCGTGGGAGATTTCAACGAGCGGCCTGGCGGTGATTGATGGCTCGGGGCTTTCTCGGCTCAACCGCCTCTCGGCGGCCCAGGTCATGGACGTGTTTCGTCGGATGAGGTCTCACCGCCTCCGGGCGCTGTTCGAGGCGGCCCTGGCCGCGACGGACCGACCGGGCATTCTGGCCGACCGGTTCCCTTCGCCGGAGCCCGATCTGCCCCGCCCGCAAGTGAGCGCGATCGGCGGCTCGCTGAGCGGCTGCGAAAGTCTGGCCGGTTGGGCCCTAAGCCGTCACCAATACCCGATCCATTTCGCGATCCTGGTGGCCGATTCAGGCCTCCCGAATCCCGTCTTGCGGACGCAGGTGGACGCGCTGGTGGGGCAGATGGCCCAATCGGGCATCCGTTAGGACCCGCGCCCTCCCCTTCACGGCGTGCGGGTCCCCCGGACCAGCTTCTCCAGCCGAGGCCGAAGGATGTCGGTCCAGAGCGTGTAACCCGCCTCGTTGAGATGAAGCCCATCATCGACGAAGAGTTCGGAGCGGGGGCGGCCGTCAGGGCCGAGCATCGGCCCGGCCACGTCGACGAAGTGAAGCTGGGGATGGCCGGTCGCGAGGGCTCCGATCCGGCGGTTCGCCTCCTTCATCTGGTCGAAGAGCGCCCAGCGGGCGAGACTGGGTTTAAGGCTGAGGAAGAAAATCGGGCAATCGGGCTGGGCGGACTCGATCTTGGCGAGGAGGGCCGCAAAATCCTCGACCACGGCCTGCGGACTTTTCCCGGCCGCGATGTCGTTATCGCCGGCGTAGAACACGATCGCTCGGGGGCGATATTTGAGGATGATGCGATCGGCATAGTACACGGAATCGACGATCTGCGACCCGCCGAAACCCCGGTTGAGAACGGTCAAGCCCGGAAATCGGGCCTCCACGTCCCAGAGCCTGATGCTCGAGCTGCCGACAAAGACGACGGGCCGCTCCGGCGGAGGGCTCTCCTTGTCGGCCGCTTCCAACCGGGCGATCGCCGTTTCCCATCGGGAGGGGTCGGCCTGCCCCGGGGCCAACGCGGCCAGGGCGAAGATAAGCCCACCAAGAGCAAGCCGCCACGATCCAGGCGCCCCCGCCCCCTTCGCCATCCGATCCAGACCGCCAGACATGATGCCCACCTCCATCGAATTTCGCTCCGCTACCGCCCGGCCCAGGATGCGCGGCCGTCGTCATTGTGCGACCCCGTCGGCGGGATGACAAGTCACGCGATGAGCGACCCAGGCGAAGGAGCGATCATGGCGGGCGGCTCGCCCGAGCGCCGCCTGAGCTATACAAGGGCTCAGGGGGTGTGCGATCATCTCCGAGAGGCATCGGCCCTTTGCGACGCAGGGTCGACGAAGCCAGGAGAATGAGGTTCTTACGGGCCGGCATCCTTCCGGCAATGATCGGCCTGGCGGCCCCAGGCGCCTGGGGCGACCGTATTGAATATAAGGACGGTCGCGTCCTCTCCGGCATCATCCTGCGCCATTCCGATGAGGCCATTTCGATCTACGACGGCCTGGGGACGATCACGGTCCCGGCGTCGGCCATCCTGCGCGTCATTGAGGAGTCGGAGGCGGAGGACCGGCTGATCGAGGCCGGCGGACGCCTCAGCGCGGGCCGGGCCGCCGAAGGGATCGCCCTGCTCGGTCAGGCGGCTCGCGAGGGAGTGAACCCCGAAAGCCTGGCGGCGGTGATGTTTCGTCACGGCCCGGCGATCCTGGCGACGATCCCCCGGCTGCCGGCTTCCGTGAAGCCGGATTGGGCCGAAGCGCTGGCCCGAATCGACGGCGTGGAACTGCCGCGCCAGGCCGACTTCATGATGGCCCGCCTCGAATGGCACCTTCAGAGCGGCGATCTGGCCACCGCCGGACGGCTGCTGGAGGAAATCGAAGCGCGCCATCCCGCGATGCTGGACGAACGCCGCGAGCGCCTCACGCGGACGCTGGACGCCTTGATCGAAACCGCCCTGGAGGAACAACGCTTCTCCGAGGCCTTGGATCTGGTCATCGAGCTTCGCCGTCTGGACGCCGACCACGCCGGCAGCAAGCGGATCGAGTATGCCCTGCTGGTGGCGCGCCGCCTGCGGGATCAGGCGCGCTACGAGGAGGCGCTCCGTGTCTACGCCGATCAGTTGATGGATTTGAGCCCGGAAATCGCCCGCAACCGGATCGCCGACACGGCCGAGGAGGCCGAAGCTCACTATCGGGTTCGCAACGAGCTGGGTCGAGCCATCGATCTGATCGAAACCTACGCGCTCCCTCACGTTCCGGAAATGGCGACGCCCCGCTTGCTCGGCCTGTGGCGGGACCTCGGATGGCGATTCCTCCAGCGCGGGGAATTCCAGGAGGCCCGAAGCGTCCTCGCCCGCGGCGAGTTGCTTCAGGCGGGCAGCATGCGTCGGGAGTTTCTTTACTGCGAATACTTCGAGCGCTCGGCGGGGCTGCCGCCGGAGGACCACGCCGGCCAGTTCCAGTTAGCCGAATGGTGTCTCGAAGCCGAGCTTCTGGAGGAGGCGCGCAAGGCCTATCAGGCGGCGGCCGGCTCCGAGGCGCTGCGGCCGTTCGCGCAAACGCGTCTGGCTGTCGTGGAGAACGCCCTCCGCGAGCTGGAGCTGGAGCGCCTGATGGACCTTTATGACGCCGGCCAATTCGTGAAAGCGATCGAAGGCCTGGCGGAATTCCGGCGACAGCCGTTGCCGGAAGGCTTCCGGCGTCAGGCCATTCAGTTGGAAAACCTCGCCAAGGACGCGCTCAAGATCGCCGTGGCCGAGCGGCCCCAGCAAGCCGAAGCGCTCTGGCAGCAGGCCCAGCGGGAATTCTTCACCGGCAGCCCCGCCCAGGCCCTGGAGCTGATGCGGACGGTGATGGAGCAATATGCGGACACGCCGGCTTCGGCGCGGGCCCGCCAGTTCTATGAAGCCATCCAGCCGCGGCTCGCTCTGGAGAGCATCGAACGGCGCGGCCTGCGAACGAGCGCCCGCCCGGGGCGTTCGCGCGTGAACCTGGATTACGTTCCCGGCAGCGCCCTAGCCGACGAGATCCGCCGGCTGCGGAGCAGCGCCGAGCCGTGAGGGCCCGCTGATGAGCGCCGGCCCGGACCCTCTCCCCCATCGCATTCTCATCGTTGAGGACGACCCCGCTTACGCGACGCGGCTGGGGCGAAACCTTGAACTGGAAGGCTACGAGACGCGCGTCTGCGCCGACGCCGAGGCAGGGCTGAACGCCCTGGCCGAGGGGGGCTTCGAGCTCGTCCTGACCGATATCCGCCTGCCCGGCCTCAGCGGGTTGGACCTGTTGGAGCGCCTTCGGGGGTCGATGACCGATGGGGACGCGGCGGCGCCGCCGGTGGTGATTCTGACCTCGGTGGCCGACATCGACACGGCGGTCGAGGCGATGCGTCGCGGCGCGGCCGACTACCTGACCAAGCAATCGACGCGGGAGGAGATCGCCCTGCGACTGCGCAACTGCCTGCGCCAGGGGTCGCTGACGCGCGAGAATCAGCGGCTGCGACGGTCGCTGGAGCGATTGCACGACTTTGACGCCATCATCGGCGATTCGGCGTCGATCCGCGAACTGAAGGCCGCCGTCGCCCAGGTGGCCGCCGGGGACGTGACGGTCCTGATCACCGGGGAGACCGGGGTGGGCAAAGAGCTCGTGGCGCGGGCCATTCACCGGGCCTCACCGCGGCGGAACGGGCCCTTCGTCGAAGTCAACGGGGCCGCCCTCCCGGACGAGAACCTGTTCCTTTCGGAGCTGTTCGGCCACGAGAAGGGGGCCTTCACCGGCGCCGTCGGTCGCAAGCGGGGTCAATTCGAACTGGCCGAGGGAGGAACGCTTTTCCTCGATGAAGTGGGCGAGTTGGGGCCGCAAGCTCAAGGTCGGCTGCTGCGGGTCGTGGAGACGCTACAATTTACGCGCGTGGGGGGAGAGAAGCCGCTCCGGGCCGATTGCCGTCTCATCTTCGCGACGAACAAAGCCTTGGAGCAGGAGGTCCAGGCCGGGCGCTTCCGCCGCGACCTCTACTACCGCATCGACGTCTGCCCCCTGCACGTCCCGCCGTTGAGGAGTCACCCGGAGGATATTCCGGCCCTGGCGCGTCACTTCGCCGTCCGGATCGCCGAGAAGCACCATCTGGCGCCGATCAGCCTGAAAGCGGACGCCCTGGAGGCGCTCAGCCGGAATCCCTGGCCCGGCAACGTCCGGGAACTGCGCAACGTGATCGAGCGGCTGAGCATCCGCTTGGCGGGAGCCGAAATCACGACACGAGAACTGCGCCAGCTTGACCTGTCTCAACGCGAGCTTTCGGTCGCAGGCCTCCTGCTGCCCGAGGGAGGGGTCAGTCTGCTCGATGTGGAAAAGAGCCTCGTCCTCCAGGCGCTCCAGCGCTCGGCCTGGAGTCAGCGCCGGGCGGCGGCCCTCTTGGGCATCTCCGTCGATCGGATGAACGCGCGGGTGAAGAAATTCGGCATCACGCACCCCTCCTGGCGCGTGCACCGGAGCTCGGGCGAAACCGTCGCCGAGCCTGCCGCGGAAGCTCCGGAAGACTGACGCTCGGCCATGCGCACCGAGGCCCTGGTTATCCGAACCTGGCCCTTCAGCGAATCCACGCTCATCGTCTCGCTTTTGACGGCCGACCATGGGGTCGTCCGCGCGATCGCCAAAGGGGCGCGTCGTCTAAAGGGGCGGACGGCCGCCGCCTTCGAGTTCTGCGCCTACGTTCATGGCAATCTTCGCGTGGGTGCAGGGGATCGGCTGGGGAGCCTGACGTCGGTGACGCTGCGTCGAGCCTGGCCCTGCCTGAGGGAGAACCTCATGCGGCTGGCGCTGGCCTCGGTGGCCTTGGAACTCCTCGAGGAAGTCGCTTCGGTCTCTCCGCCGGACCCCTTTTTTCTGGAAGAAGCGCTCGCCTATCTGGAGGCCCTTGAGACGACCGAAGCGCCGGGCTCTCTCACGGCCCTCGTGCTCCTTCGGCTCTTGCATCACGCCGGCCACCCCCCCCAGGTCGCTTCCGAACTCCGGACGGGCCCCGCCCCCGATCGCGTCCTTTTCAGCTTTCGCCAGGGGACGTTCCAAAGCGAACGCCCGGGCAAGGCAATCCCCGAAGGCGGAGTCGCGCGCTTTCCGGGGGAGCTGTTCGTTCGGCTGCTCCCGGCGTTGCTGGCGATGCCGCCGCTGGACGGGAGTTTCGTCATCCCGGATCGCCACGGCCCTCGGGTGCTGACCTGGCTCGTTCGGCTGTGGGAGGGTCACCTGAGTCGGAAGCTCTCGGCCTCCAGCTTCCTGGAGAAGACTTTCTGGCGACCCGGCGGGAGACCCCGTGCCGAGAAGAGCAGAGCCGAACCCGCGACGAAGGGCTGAGGCGTGGGCCTCAGCCGCCCCCTTGGAGCTTGGCCATGAGTTCACGCTGGTCGTCACAATGGCGCCGGGCGACTTCCAGGTCGAGCAATCCCCGGCGGACGAGGTCGGCCAGGGCCGCGGCCATCGTGATCATGCCTTCATCGGCGCCGGTCTGAATGGCCGAAGCGATCTGATTGAGCTTGTTTTCGCGGATGAGGTTCCGGACGGCCCGATTGCAGATCATGATCTCGCGGGCGGCGATGCGCCCCTTGCCGTCCTTGCGGGGGAGCAATTTCTGCGAAATGACCGCCGCCAGCGAGGCCGCCAATTGAAGCCGGACCTGGGCTTGCTGATGCGGCGGGAAAGCGTCGATGATGCGCGAGACGGTCTGCGCGGCGTCGCCGGTGTGGAGCGTCGAAAACGTCAGATGCCCCGTCTCGGCCAGCGTGATCACCGTCTGCATGGTTTCCAGGTCGCGCATCTCGCCGATGAGGACGACGTCGGGGTCCTGGCGGAAGCTGTGGCGGAGGGCCGCGGCGAACGTGCGGGTGTCGTGATCCAATTCGCGCTGACTCAAGAGACCGCGCTTATCCTCATGGTGAAATTCGATCGGGTCCTCAATGGTCAGAATGTGGCACTTTCGCGTGGCGTTGATGTGATTGATCATGGCCGCGAGCGTCGTGGACTTGCCGGAGCCCGTCGGCCCCGTCACCAGCACAAGGCCGCGGTCCAACTGCGTCAGCCGTTCGCAGGCCGGCGGCAGGAAGATCTCTTCCATCGAGGGGATGTGCCGGGGGATGATGCGAAGCGAGGCGCAGAAGGCGCCGCGTTCCTGGTAGAGGTTGACGCGCATCCGGCAGACGGCCTGAAGGTCATGAGAAAAATCGAGTTCCTTGATGCGCTCGAAATGCTTGAGTTGATCCGTCGTGAGCATCTTCTCGAAGAATCGGCGCATCATCTCCGAAGAAGGGATAAGCCCCTTCACCATGAGCAGATCGCCGTTGATCCGAATCCGCGGCGGCGAGCCCGCTCGAAGATGAACGTCGGTCGCCCCCTCGTGCAGCGACTGTCGGATGAGTTGCGTTAACGGATCATCGGCCGCCGCGGTGACGACCTCGGCCTTGAGCGGGGCGTCTCGCCCGTCGATCTCAAGCGCCGGCGGCTTCTCGCCGCGGCTCTTGCGCTCCTGCGTCGGCGGATGGACGGGATTTCGGGCCATCAGCGCCAAATTTTATCGCGTCGGCGGCCCGGAGGTCGAAGGGAAATTGACCGCCGAGCCGGCCCGATCGGCTTCCCCTCCCTCCTTATCGGCGTCGTGCCGGAGCCTCCAGAGTTTCTTCCTTCGGCGATCCGAACCCGCCGTCGGGCCGCCCGGCGCGACCTCACGGACTGACCGCCTCGGCCCCGCGTGACTTCTCCCCTCGCCAGCGTCGTGATCCCGACCTTCCGGCGGCCCTGGGCGACGGTCCGGGCCATTCGCAGCGCGCTCAATCAGACGGTGCGGGACCTGGAAGTGATCGTCGTCGATGACGCCTCGGGGGACGGGACGGCTGAAGCCGCCGAAGGCGTAGGCGACTTGCGCGTGATCGTGCTGCGGCAGCCCGCCCGTCACGGGGCGGCGGCGGCGCGCAACCAGGGCATCGGCGCGGCCCGAGCTTCCGTCGTCGCTCTGCTGGACTCCGATGATGAACTCCTCCCCCCCTCAATCGAGCGGCGGCTGGCTGCCCTCGAGGCTCGGTCCGAGTCCCCTTGCGTCTATAGCCGCATCCGCTACCGGCTCTCGGAGAGGGTCGAGATCGTCGCCCCGCGCGAGCCGCCGCGCCCGGGGGAGGAGTTCGTCCAATCCCTGATCGTGGGCCAAGGGCTCGCGACGTCGGCGCTGATGGCGCGGGCCGAGGCGCTGCGGCAGTGCCCGTTCGATGAACGTCTGGCCGGCGTCGACGACTGGGACGTTGCGCTCCGCCTGGCGCGCCTGGGACCCGTGGCTTTCGTCGAGGAACCCCTCTCGATCATTCACGCCGAGGACGAAGCTGAAGGGTCCCGGATCACTTTTTCCTTCGATCCGCAGGCCGAGAACCTCTTTCTCGATCTTCATCGGGCGCTGCTGGACCGCCACCCTCGGGCCGAGGCCGTCGTCCTCTATAAGCTGGCCATGCGAGCCCTCCGGACGCGTCACGCGCCCGAGGCCGGGGACTATCTCCGGCGGGTCCTCGAACTTGATCGCGGGCACAAGAAGGCGCGCCTCATCGGGCGGATGCTCCGATGGGGCTGGGGTCCGGCGCTCCCGCCGCTGTTGAGGTGGCGTTGGCGGCTCCGCCTCAGGCTGGCGGCCTTGGGGTTGATCGACCTATCCGGCGCCGATTCAACCTGATCGCCTCTCGGCCTCCCCTGGCCCGTCGGGAATCTGGGCCGAAATCGCCGCCTCCAGCAGGTCGAGAAACCGAGCGGCGCGGGCGGCCCAGGTGAAGCCCAAATCGATCACCGCCTGACGGCCGCTTCGGTAAGCCGTGGGATTGGCGCCGCGTCTGGCGAGGGCTTCGCCGATCCCCCCGTCCATCGCTTCGACGTCGGGCGCGATCGCGATCCAGGGGGCGAAGGTCTCCACCCCCTGAATCGGCGTCGTGACGACCGGCAGCCCGAGCGCCAGATATTCATAGAGTTTGGTCGGGTCGCCGTCGTTTTCCAGGTCCCCGACGTGGTGCCAGATGGCGGCCACGTCAAAGTGAACGACCCAGCCCGGAAGCTCATCGTACGGACGGTCCCCAAGGAGATGGACATTGGGCTGTCGCCGCAAGGGGGCGATCCACCGTGCATCCAGAGTCGGGCCCAAGAGCACGAAGGAGGCCTCGGGCCGCCGGCGCGCCAGCCCGAGGATCAATTCGACATCGATCCGGCGCGCGAGGCGGCCGGCGTAGCCGATCCACGGCCGTGACAGTCGCGCCAGCTCCGGCGGCGGGGCCAGCCTCCCCCACCTGTCGGGGTCCCATCGGTCGGGATCGACGCCGTTGCGAATGACGATCGGCCGGCCGCCGATGCCGCTGAGGAACTGACCGAGGCGTTCGGAGTTGCAGGTCAGCACGTCGGCCCGGCGGCAGGCGGTCTCGTAACCGCGCCGGATCCACCCGCGGGCGTCGCGCATCTGAGGATGACGAGTCCAATTGTCATCGGCGTCGAAATGGATCACGCGCTCACCGAGGAGGCCAAAAGCCCCCGTGGCCAGCGGCGACGAACAGACGAGCGCGCGGCGAGCCGTCGAGAGCCCGGCCTGCTCGGCCCCCCAGCCGATGGCCGCCAGGACCGCCGGGCGACGAAACACGACGTCCCACCAGTCGCGTCGAAGACGGAGCGGACTCAACAGATCCGGCGCGGGCTGATCAAGCACGAACAGTTTCTCGTTGAGTCGGCTCAGAATCGCGCGGCCGGACCGAGCCACCGCCTGGCCCGAACGGCATCGCAGCGGCCGGCGCAGAAGCCAGCGCTCCGGGCCGGAGATCGGGCGATCAACAAAGAGGACCTTCCCCACCCGGGGCGAAGCCAGAAAATGCTCGACCAGATGCCCGTCCCGATTGCGCAGCCCCTCGGTTTCGTTCTTCTTCCAATCGTGGAAGGGCAGAACGATCAGATCCAAGGGTTGGCGCATGGAAAGACGATCCGGGGAGGCCCCTCAGCGGGCGAGGGCCGGCTCGGCGAGGGCGCACTCGCGCAAAAACGTCTCGGCGACGCGCTCGGGGGCAAACGCCCGCGCCCCGGCCCGCGCGGCCTCGCCCATCGAACGGCGCAGCGCCGGATCGGCCAACAACCGTCGCAACGCCTCGGCCAGGGCGTCGGGCGCCGCCCCGGGCACGCAATAACCCGTCACGCCGTCGATCACGGCCTCGGTCATCCCTCCGAGGTTCCCCGCGATCGACGGAACGCCGAAGACGGCCGCCTCCAGGAAGACCATGCCGAAGCCCTCAGGTTCGGCAGGCACGTCCCAAGTCACGGTGACGAAGACGTCGGCAAGGGCGTAGAAGGCATCCGGGGGGCGTCGAGGGCCCGCGAAAACGATCCGCTCGCTGAGACCGACTTCATCCGCCAAGGCTCGAAGCTCCGGTTCGTAGGGACCGGCGCCGACGATCACGTAGCGGGCGCGCGGGAACTCCGGGGCAATTCGAGCAAAGGCCCGGATGGCGTGGTGGAAACCTTTGTGCTCGCGCAGACGACCCACCGAGAGAATCACCTCCCCCCGCGCGGCCGGATCGCCGGCGGCCGGACCCCAGGTCACGCGCGCGGCTTCCGCCAAGTCGGCCTCTGAGACCCCCACGGCGTTCTGCCGAATGGGAACCGGCAGAATCCGCATTTTATCCCCGTGGCGACCCTCGGGGTCCAACAGCCGGGCCGTGAACCGACTGTTGGCGAAGCAGACGCGGGCCCGCCGCATCATCCAGACGATGGGCAGTCGCTTGGTCAAGTAAGCGAACCAGCCGGGGTTGACGTGACCGTCCTTCCCGTGACAGATGAACGTAAAATCCGCCCGCAGAAGAAGCGCCGCCGCCGCCACGGCCCATCCCAGATCGGCGCTCCCGGAGCAGACGAGCCGAGGCCGCCGCCGCCGGAGGCTCCCCCATGTCCAAAGGAACAGCGCCAGGCCGGCGACGGGATAAAGCAGTTTGAACCAACGAGGATGGCGGATCATCCATTGGCCCAAGAACGGGCGTCGAAGAACTTCGACGCCGAGCGCGGCGTCCACCTCGGCCGATCCCGACGCGCGCGGGGCCAGCACGACCACGCGCGCCCGAGCCGCCAGGGCTTGCGCCAATCTTTCCAGATAGGTCTCCAAACCGCCGAGAAACGGGGGAAAGTAGAGCGTCACGATCGCACAATCCAGTCGGGAGGGGTCAGCCGAGGCTTCATGGCGCGGCGTCAACGTCCGGTTCCTTTTCACTCCCCCCGGCGAGCGGCCGGGGCGCGCTCATGATGCGGCCCTGAATGGCGCCCTTGCAACGGCGCCGCGGCTCGCGTTGACACCCCTGCCTGGCGGGCAGTAGATTGCCCCGGGACTTCACTGGAGATCGCCGACCTCTGAACCGTTCGCTGGAGAGCATGGGAGACCGCCTGAGCCGGACGGCCGCCGTGGCCGGCTCGCTTCTCCTTGTCGCCATCATTCCCTTCGCTCCGTTCTTCCTGCGGCTCCCGGGCGTGGGGCCGGACCGCGTGGAGGATTTCTTCCTGAAGATCGGTCTGGGGGCGCTCTTCGCCCTCTATGCCTTTGGGCGGATGCTGAGCCCGCCGGAACGGGTCAGGTTCGACTTTCCGGCGATCGCCCTCGTGATCGGGGCTGTTTTCGCCGTGGCCTCCGCCGCCATCTCCCCCGCCCCCCTCTACTCACTCAACGCGGCCCTTCCCTGGCTGGGCGGGATCGGCCTCTACGCGATGCTCCTGGACGCCGGGGGCCGTCGAGACTTGTTCCCCCTCGTCAGCGGGTTGCTCATCCTTCAGGGCATCCTCTTGTCGTCCTACGCCATCGGTCAGAATTACGGCTTTGAGATGCTCCCTTATCATGAGGAAGGAATGCAGAAGAACTGGGTGATCGCCACGTTCGGCCATCCGAATTTTCTGGGCTCCTTCATGGGCCCCGTTTTTTTTCTCGCCTTGGGATGGGTGTTCCGACCTGCGGCCGGGGCGCTCCGGGTAACGGCGGCGCTCGCCGCCCTGGTCCTCGGCTACGCCCTCTTCCTCGCGCGCGCGCGTGGGGTCTGGATCGGGACGGCGCTCGGCCTGGCCGTAACCGGCGCGCTGCTGGCCTACTTCCACCGAGGCTTGTTTCTCCGCGTTCTCGGTCCGAGAGGGCTCTGGATAGCCGTCGTGCTGGCCGGGGCGGTTCTCCTCGCCGGCGTGGCGGCAGCCGGACCCACGCGCCTGGGCCAGCGGATCGGCCAGCGGCTCGCGCGGACGTTGGCCAGCCCTCAATGGGAATCGCGCATTTACTATTGGTCGGTGGCTTCGACGATGCGTTCGCCGACTCCCCCTTTGGGGATCGGCCCCGGCGGGTTCAGCCGCATCTTCTGGGACAAAGCCGACGAATTTCAACTGGAGCCGCGCTCGCGCTACTACCGCAGGAACCTGGGGGCCATCTCCGGGGATTTCCGCGCCCTCGATCCCGGCCACGTCCACAACGATTACCTCGAATTCTGGGTCGAACGAGGGATCGGCGGGTTGTTGGCTCACCTGGCCTTCGTCGGCTATCTCGGGCTGCTGACATTTGCAAGGATCGTAACGGCGCGGCCGGGCGTCGAGTTGACCTCGGCGGAGCTGGCCCCCCGGCTTGCCCTCCTGGGGGCCCTCATCTGCACGCTGGCTGATTCTCTCCTGGGCTTTCCGCTGCATCTTCCCTGCAGCCTGCTCCTTTTCTGGGTCCTCTGCGCGCTGCTGGCCTCGACGATCCGGGAGCCGATCCCATGTCGCGTCTCCTGATCCGTCTCGCGCTGGCGGGGGCATGCGCCGTCTCGGCGGCGGCGGCCTGGGCCAGCGTCCGTTATCTGAGCGGCTCTCAAATCATCTATGCCATCCCGCATGCGAACGAATCAACCACCTACGCCCAAGCGGGCTACGCCGATCTCGATCTGGCCCGGGGGCTCAAGTTGAATCCCATGGACTGGGAAGGGCACGTGCGGCGGGCCGGCTACCTGGTCGTCAAGAAAGATTACACGACCGCCCTGGAGGAACTGCGCCGATCCCGCCAGTACTACGCTTCCATCCCGGCGCTCCTGCTGGAAGGGACCATTCAGGCCGAGCTCAAGCAATTCGACGAGGCGATCCGCGTCTTCGAGAAGCTGCGACGGGTCTCCTTCATGGACCGCGCCGTTTACCAGCAGCTCATGCGCATCTACGCCGACGCCAAGCGATACGACCTTTTGCGGGAAGTGGCCATCGAGGCCGATATGCGCTGGCCCAACGCCTTCGACACCCAGGTGGCGTTGGCTAACGTTGCCCTTGAGGCCGGTTACGACGTCCCGCTGACCTTCAAGCACTTTATTCTCGCCCATCTTTCCCCGTTGACCGAAGAGGCGCGCCCCAAACCACGCGCCTTCGATCGCGTCAACGTTCACGAAAAAGTTCGGACGGCGGCCATGATTCTCGACTACCAACGCCCGTGGGCTCGCTGGCCATGAATGCCGCCGCTCTCCGGGCCGAGAAGATTGCGCGCAGCGGCGAGCCGCCGGCCGGGCCTTTCCGATTGTGGCCCGCTTGGGTTCCCGCCTGGACGGCCTGGCTGTTAGCCGGCGGCGTGCTCCTGGCGGCGGCTTTTTCGATCGGGGTCCCGCTCCTGGTCCCGAAAGTGATTTTCTCCCGCCAGCAGCGCTTGCCGGAAAACTCCATCTGGCTGGCGGTGGACGCCCTGGCCGAGAGGCGATTGGGCGAGGCCCCGGTCCTGGTGGACCGAGCCCTCACGCTCACGATCGCCAAAACCTATGAAGGGTCGGCCCAGCCCCTCCTGGCCCCGTTTTATCTGCGCCTGGCCGAAGAACTTTTTGCCGTCGGCTGGAAGGAGGACGGTCGTCGCGCCGCTTACAAGGCCTTGGGTCATTATCATCGCGTCCCACGGCCGCTGGAGTACCTCGAGGCCTGGAGATTACTAGCTCAAAGCTACCTCGGAGAGGATCCCGGCCGCTTCATGGCCGTGGCCGACGCGCTTTTCTCACACAGCTTCGGCCAGGCCCAGGAGCTGACCCAGACTCTCGCGGCCGATCAGCCCGCCGCGGTGACCGGCCTCACCCCATACGCCGTCGCCCGGGACCACTACATGAACGGGCGGCCTCGCGACGCCGTCTTGTATCTCGCCCAGCGCGAGCCCTCCTCCCCCGGCTCGGAGCTGGCTCTCGCCCTCGACGACGTTCTGATTCGGGCCCTTAAGTCGCTCGGCCGCGAGGCGGAGGCTCGGAAGCTCATCGGCGAGCTGAAGGGGCGATATCCGAACCGATTGGAACCCTGGGCGCTCGAGGCGCTGGTCGAGCGGGACCTCGACGCGGCCGGTTTCGCCGACGAGCTCAAGCGGGGCTCTCCTTGGGAGGTGCTCTCCTTCGGGGCCCTTCGCCCCGCGCGCACGGAGTATGCCCCCGCGCGCGAGCCCCGCCGGGGGGCCGATGAATCGGCGACGCTGGCCCCGGGGGGCGCCGGCGAAATCTTCTTCGAGCTCGGCGGCCCCGTGGAAAATCTCTATCTCATCGCCGCCGGAACGGATTTTCTCGGCATCTATCCGATCGTGATCGCGCGGCTCGACGAAGCTCCCGACTACCCCCTCTATCTGGACGCGCCGGAGCCGGCGGTTTTTCCCATCCTTCAGAGCCTGGGACCGGGCAGGCACCGCCTCGGTCTGGAATTCCTGAACGACTATGGCGACAAGATTCAGGATCAACGCTATGAGCGGAGCGTCCGCCTGATCCGGCTGGTCTATCGCCGGCCTTAGAAGCCGCCGCCGCAGCGCGGTCGAAGCGCGCGAACGACCGCGATCCTCAGCCCGGCTGACGGCCGCGAGCGGCCGGAAATTCCATTGCCTCCCGCGCAGGGGTTGTCGAGAATGCAACCGGCGGGAAAATTTGTCATTCGTGCGAACCTGGATCGGGAGGAAGCGCCATGAGGAAACGCGCGCCACGGGCCCTCGGCTGGATGCTGGCGTTGCTGGCGATCTCGCCCCTTTGGGCCGCGGAGAGTTACTTCGACGCCGAAGGAGTCCGCGTCTACTTCACGGACGAAGGCCAGGGCGATCCGGTCGTTTTGATTCACGGGTTCTCGGCTTCGGGGGAGACGAACTGGCGCGGCCCAGGCATCATTCAGGGGCTTCTTGAGGCCGGGTTCCGCGTCATCACGGTGGACAACCGCGGCCACGGCAAGAGCGACAAACCTCACGAGGTGGACAAGTACGGGGTGGAGATGGTCAAGGACGTGGTTCGGCTCCTGGATCACCTGGGGCTGCGCAAAGCGCACGTGGCCGGTTATTCGATGGGCGGTTTCATCACGAACAAGTTGCGGGAAATGTATCCGGATCGGCTGGCGACGGCCATGCTGGGCGGAGCCGGCTGGTCGCGACCGGGGCAGGAAATGCCGCTGGTGAAGGAACTGGCCGAGTCCCTGGAGAATGGCCAGGGCTTCGGCCCCCTGTTGCGGGCGCTCACGCCCGAAGGGGCCGAGCCCCCGAGCGAGGAACAGATCCAGCAGGCGAATCAACGCCTTGCGGCGGCCAATGACGTGAAGGCGCTGGCCGCCGTCATGCGCGCGATGCCGACGCTGGCAGTGCCCGAGGACAACATCCGCGCCAATCAGGTGCCCACGCTGGCCATCATCGGCGGGGCGGATCCGCTCAAGCCCGGCGTGGACGCCCTGGATCCGATCATGCGGCGTCTGGAAATTTTCGTCATCCCTCAGGCCGATCACATGACGGCCTTCACCAATCAGATGTTCGTCGGCGCTTACAAACAATTCCTTGCCCGCCACCCGCTCTGAGATGAGGGGGAAGGCGGGGGCGACCGCCGCTTCGCCATCCCCGCGATGAAGATTCGCCTCGTTTTAGTTCTGGGGGCGGCCGCCGTGGCCGCCGCCATCGCCGCTCGCGGGCTCTGGCGAGGGGGATTAACCGGCGCGGCCGCGCCTGCGGCCCGTGAGATCGCCGGCCCCGCCGCTGCGCCTGAGGGCCCCTCGGGCGGTCCACCGGCCGCCGGCGAATCCCCTTCGCGAACCGAGCCGACCGCTTCGGAGGGTTCGGCTCCCGACGTTCTCGACGTCGCGGACGGAGAAGATTGGCCACGCTTCATGGGACCGCGCGGGGACGGCATCTCGCGCGAGCGCGGCTGGATCAAGGATTGGGAGCCGGCGGGGCCGCCGGCGCTCTGGCGGGCGCGCGTGGGCGAGGCTTACAGCGCCCCGGTCACCACGGGTGGGCGCCTCGTCTTCTTCCATCGGATCGGGGACGAAGAGGTCATCCACTGTGTGGAGGCCGAAACGGGCGACGGGCTGTGGCATTACCGCTATCCCACCCAATACGAGGACCGCTACGGCTACAACGGCGGCCCGAGGTGCTCGCCGATCATCGACGGGGATCGCGTTTACGCCTATGGGGCCGAGGGGAAACTCACCTGCGTCGAGTTTGAGGACGGCCGGCTGGTCTGGCAACGGCACGTCAACGCCGAGTACGGCGTCCCGCAGAACTTCTTCGGGGCCGGGACCTCGCCGGTCGTCGAGGGGGACCTCCTCCTGCTCAATCTCGGCGGTTCGAACGGGGCCGGCCTGGCGGCCTTCGACAAGCATACGGGCCGCACGGTCTGGACCACGAGCTCCGATGGAGCGAGCTACTCGACCCCGGCGGTCATCACGCTGCGGGGGGAACGGCTGGCGGTCTTCTTCACTCAGGACGGTTTGCTCGTGGTCGAGGCCCGGTCAGGCGCCGAACGGTATCGTTATCGATTCCGCTCGGCGCTCTATGAGTCGGTCAACGCCGCCTCGCCGGTCGTCCTGGACGATCTCGTCTTCCTCTCGGCGACTTACAACACCGGAGCGGTGCTCCTTCGCCTCGCCGCCGGGGGGCTGGAGGAGGTCTGGAAGGACCGGCTGGCGATGCAGAATCATTGGGCCACGAGCATCCCCCACGAGGGCTTCCTCTACGGCATGGACGGCCGACACGAGGCGGGCTCGAACTTCCGATGCATCGAGCTGATGACCGGTCGTATCCGGTGGACGGCTGACCAGGGGTTGGGACGCGCCTCGTATCTCCTGGCCGAGGGCCATCTGATCGCGCTCGGCGAGCGTGGCGAGCTGGCGCTGATCGAGCTCAACCCCGACCGCTACGTCGAGAAACATCGCACTCCCGTGTTAAGGTACCCGTGTTGGACGCCCCCCGTCCTCTCCCATGGACTCCTTTTTCTCCGCAACGAGAACACGCTCCTCTGCCTGGACCTGCGGCCTCGACGCCAATGACCGAGGGGGACACGGACGGATCGCTCGCGAGGCGAGAGCCGCCGGCACGGGTTCCGACCCGGCGCCGTCAGCCCCGCAACGCCCCATTCACATTGAGGGGGCCCTCGGCTAGGATCGTGGGCTTCGGCCGGGCGCCGACGCCCCACGTGGGGCGATCTTCACGTCTCCCCTCGGTGACGTCCGACGGGTGATCCATGGCGGAACAACGCAAAATCGCCTACCTCTCGATGGAGATCGGGCTTGAGGAGGACGTGCCGACCTACAGCGGCGGGTTGGGGATCTTAGCGGGGGACACGCTCCGTTCGGCGGCCGATCTGGAGATTCCGCTCTTGGCCGTAAGCCTCCTTCATCGCAAAGGTTACTTTTTTCAACGCCTGGACGACCAGGGCCGGCAGACCGAGGAGCCGGTCCACTGGCCCA
Source organism: uncultured Candidatus Sumerlaeota bacterium (assembly GCA_964463045.1). Taxonomy (GTDB): domain Bacteria; phylum Sumerlaeota; class Sumerlaeia; order MVZB01; family JAJFLK01; genus CAYXAU01. Next base: position 96,994 of record CAYXAU010000006.1, read on the forward strand.
TCAATGATTTCGTGGAGGAGCTCCCCGAGAGGGCGTCGATCGCGCTCGAAGGCCGAACCGTCCGCCTGCGCGCCTGGCGCTATCAGGTCACCGGCATCACCGGCTTCGCCATCCCGGTCTATCTCCTGGACGCCGATCTACCGGAGAACGCCCCCGGGGACCGGCGGCTGACCGACTTCCTCTACGGCGGGGACAGCGTCTACCGCATCTCTCAGGAGGCGATCCTCGGCATCGGGGGCGTCCGGATGCTCCGGGCGCTCGGCTACAACGCCATCGAAAAATTTCACATGAACGAAGGCCATTCGAGCTTCCTGACGCTGGAACTCCTGGAAGAACGGCTGCGGCAGGCCGGACGGGCCGAGGTGACCGAGGAGGACCTCGACGCCGTCCGCCGCATGTGCGTCTTCACGACGCATACGCCGGTCCCCTCCGGCCATGACAAGTTCCCGCCGGAGCTGGTGCTGCGGCTCATCGGCAAGGAGAGCGTGCTCAAGCGGCAGGACATCTTCTGCATCGACGGCCAGGTCAATATGACTCACATCGGCTTGAACCTGAGCCATTTCATCAATGGCGTGGCCAAGCGGCACACCGAAGTATCCCGCAGCCTCTTCCCCAATTACGACATCAGTTCGATCACCAACGGCGTTCACGCGGCCACCTGGGTCGCCCGCCCCATGGCCGAGCTGTTCGACCACCACATCCCCGGCTGGCGGCAAGATAACTTCAGCCTCCGTTACGCCATGAGCATCCCGCGGCAGGAAATCTGGAACGCCCATCTAGCGGCCAAGCGAGAGCTGGTTCACTTCGTCAATCAGGAGACCAACGCCGGGATGGACGCCGACGTGATGACGCTCGGCTTCGCCCGGCGGATCACGGCCTACAAGCGGCCCGCGCTGATCTTCTGGAGCATCGATCGCCTGAAGCGCATCGCCGCCGAGATCGGTCCGTTCCAGATCGTCTACGCCGGCAAGGCTCATCCGCGCGATCAGCACGGCAAGGAGCTCATCGAGTTCATCTACCAATCCAAGGCGAAACTGGCCGACGACGTTCGCATCGCCTACCTGGGCAATTATGGGATCGGGACCGGCCGGCTGCTGGCCGCCGGCGTCGATCTCTGGCTGAACACCCCGAAGCCGCCGCTGGAAGCTTCCGGCACCAGCGGCATGAAAGCCGCCGTCAACGGGGTCCCCTCGCTCTCCATCCTGGACGGGTGGTGGATCGAAGGGTGCATCGAAGGGGTGACCGGCTGGTCGATCGGCGACGGCCAGCGGGCGATCGAGTCCGGCGAGCAGCGCGCCCGCGACGCCTTTTCCTTCTATGACCAGTTGGAGAAGGTGGTCCTGCCGATGTTCTACAAGGATCGGTGGGGCTACATCAACATCATGCGCCAGGCGATCGCCCTCAACGGCTCGTTCTTCAACACCCAGCGGATGATGCAGGAATACGCCCTCAAGGCTTACTTCCGCTAAGCGGGCGGCGCAAGCCTCGCCCCGCGAGGCCCGCTATTTTCCCTTGGCCGCGGCGTAATTGCGCTCGATCTGAGGCCAGTTGACGACGTTCCACCAGGCGGCGATGTAGTCCGGGCGCCGGTTCTGATACTTGAGATAGTAGGCGTGCTCCCACACGTCGACCCCGAGAATTGGCCGTCCCGTCTTCTCGGCCACGCCCTCCATGAGGGGGTTATCCTGATTCGGCGTTGAGCAGACAAAAAGTTTGCCGTCGCCGCCGACGCACAGCCAGGCCCACCCGCTGCCGAACCGGCCGATGCCGGCCTTGGAGAGCGTCTCCTTAAAGGCGTCGAAGCCGCCGAGATCGGCCCCAATCGCCTTGGCCAGGTCTCCGCCCGGCTGCCCGCCGCCCCCGGGCTTCATGATCGTCCAGAACAGCGAATGATTGTAGTGGCCGCCGCCGTTGTTCCGGACGGCCGTCCGGATCGCCTCAGGGAGGGCGGCGACGCGCCGACAGAGGTCCTCGATGCCGAGAGCGGCCAGGTCGGCGTGGCCTCCGAGCGCCGCGTTCAGGTTGGTCACGTAGGCGTTGTGATGTTTACCATGATGAATCTCCATGGTCATCTTGTCGATGGTGGGCTCGAGCGCGTCATGCGGATAAGGGAGACTCGGCAGAGTGAAGGCCATGGTGCGTCCTCCTCGGCAATGAAGATGGCGTCCGCGGGCGCCGGCCGGAGCGGCCGAAGCGGCGGCGGAGCTGCCGCGTCGCGTTCGCGGCTCATTGTGGCCGCCGGACGCTCAAGCGTCAACCGGCGCGAACCGAAGGCGGGCCCGGTCGGCTGCTCGAGACGAGGTCAGAAGGAGTGAGTAAACTCCCGGATGAGCCGGAGGGCCTCCCGGTAAGCTTCGCGCGAGCCCCGACCCAGCGGCCCGAAGATGTCCCGCAACATGTTGATTTCGTGGCCAGTGGGCTTGTAAAGCGCCCAGAGTTCCGGGTCGTCGAGGAGGTCACGCAGGCCTTTGGGGAGGGTTTTATCCCGCTCAGCGGCCGCGCGCATCTCCTCCCGGCTCTCAAAGGCGGCGTAATTGACGATTTCATCCTTGCGCTTGGCGGGGGCTTTTCCGCCTCGAGCTTTCGGCATCGCCGGCAGACCGAAAAGTTCGACGTAATCCTGGAGGCGCTCCGGCAGCTTGGATTTGAGCCACAGCAGCACGGCCCGACGTTCCGGGACGCCCGCGTCGGCGGCCATTCGGAGCCAAAGCTCCAGCGAGGGCCGGACGAAACCTTTCTCGAACTTGAAGACCGCCGGGCCCGAAATGCCGTATCGCGAGCCGTACTCGTCCTGAGTCAGGTCCAGCGACCGCCGATGGTCGTAAATAATCTCGCCCAGGTAGCTTTTCATGGATGTTCCCGTCTCGCTCTTCATGGATTGCGGCTCCGTCCCTCTGTCTCGGTTCTCCGGGGCCTGTGGGGCCGATGGCCCCGGCTCGGAGGCTCGGCGCGCCGGCCGGGGTTTGTCCGTCCGCGACGCCCGTCGTTTCCCAGAGTCAATCGGCGCGCCGCCGCGCCCGGGAGTTTGGCTCAGTCTTTTACGAATGGACCTGAGTTGTCAATCTATCGGTCAGTATGAATCTTTAAGCGATTCAAGGCGCAGGGCGCCGCGGCGCCCTGCCCTGGCTCCGGCGGCTCGGCCATGGGGAGCCGTTGGAGATCACCGCGAGGGCTCCCCCAAGGGAGCTTCATGGAGCCGATAGTGCCGGGCCCCGGCGGGGCTGAGTTCACTGCGATAGAGGATGATCCGGTCCGCATGGAACCGGACCGGCGGGAAACGCCCGTGGGCAAGGACCACTTTTCGGGCGGCGACGATCCCGCGCAGGGAACGGAAGCGTCCGAGGGTCAAGTGCGGGTGGAACGCGTTCTTCTCCGGACGATACCCCAACCGGACGGCTAGGGATTCAATCTCCCCCTGGAGGACTCTCAGCCGATCGCCCCGCCCCTCGACGCCGACCCATAAAACGCGGGGATGGCGCCAATCGGGAAAAACGTCCAGATCGCGCGCCTTCAGCCGGAGCGGGCTCTCGGACCGGGCGATCTCGTCCAACGCCGCGGCCAGCGCCTCGGCCTGCTCCGGCAGGCTCGGCCCGAGGAATCGCAGCGTCAGGTGCAACGTCTCCGGCGAGGTCCACGACAACCGGCAGGGGGTGAACATGAGCCCTTTCTTTAAGTTGTCGATAAGGCGGGCGAGTCGATTCAACAGCTCCGGCGGCAGCGGGAAGGCTATAAAGAGACGAAGCGGGCGGGGGGGCTCCTGCCGGGGCGGCTGGCCGGCCTCGGCGCCACCCTGGAGCGGCGGAGGGGGCGGGTCGGGCATGAATCAGCGGCGAGCGGCCGCCGGGATGGCCAGGAGGCGGCCGTATTCGGCCAACCGGTCGCGATGGCGACGCCAATCGGCCTCCAGGGATTTGATCAGCGGATCGTGATCCGGGGGCAGGTGTCGTTCGGCGTAATCGTCGAGAATCCGCCGCCCGCGCGTCCAATCCCGTTCCTTGGAGGCCCGCACGCGCTCGATCCACTCTCTCTCCAGCTTGAGACACTCTTCCAGGAGCGCCTCCGGGGCCTCCCGTTGAAGCAACGCCGCCGCCCAGGCGATCAGCTCCGGGCCGACTTCCTGCGTCTTCGGCGACGAAGTCTCGGCCAGCTCCTGCAGGCGAGCCAGCAGGCAGCGCGCCGCGCCGAACCGGGCGCCCCAATCATAGGCGGCGAGCGCTTCGGCGCGCGCCGCTTCCGTCAGGAAGTTCTTCCCGAGGCCCGCAATTTCCGACTCGGTGTAGACGGCGCGTGGAGCCCCAGCCGCGGCCTCCAATCGCCGGCGAGCCTCGAGCATGCGGCCGACGATCTCCGGGCGGAACACGCGTGGTTCGGTCTCCGGCCCCGCCGGCTCGGCGACGCTCCGCCAATGGCGCTCGTGCCGTTCCAGGCCATAGGCGTTGTGCTCCAGTTGCCAACCGGGGCGCAGCTCGTTCAGGCCGGGAGCGACCTCGCCGTTGAGCTCCGTCGGGTTGAGCATCAAGGAGAAGGGGAACTCCACTTTCTGTGCCAGAGCGCGGACGCCGGAGGCGATCAACAGATAAGGCGCGTTTCGGAAATTGGACGGGAGGACCAGATTGCAGCCGAGACCGAAGAAGGTCCCCTCGCCGGGGAAGATTTCCTGATCCGGGGCGCGGCCGGTGTGATTGGAGCCGACGTTGGCTCCATAGGAGAGGTTGCCTTTGCCCTCCGGCCACCAGGCGGCGATGATGAGCCCGTGGTGGATGGCCGTCGTAAAGGGGCCGAGGAAGGAATCGTTGACCTCACATTCGCCCAGCCGCGTCCACGGCCCCACGGCCGAGCCCTTGACGATGGCGTGAGCCTCGGCGCCGGCGCGACCGAAGAAGAACGACCGCTCGACCGAGACCAGGTTGGAAATGGCGCAACCCGGCCCGATGACCGCCTGGCTCACGCGGACGCCGTCGCGCAGGCGCGTCGGGGCTTCGGGAAGGCCCCAGATCGTCGCGCCGCGTAGCGCCGTGGCCGCTTCGATCTCCACGCACGGCCCGATCCACACGTCCTCCAAAATCGGCGTCGCGAGGACGCGCGCGCCGGGCCCGATGAAGCCCCTTTCGGCGCGCATCAAAGCCGCGTAGGCGTCGCAAGCGGCTCCCAAACGCTCGACGCGCGGCCGCTCCGACCTCCGGGCCGCCTGCGGCGACGTGACCCAAGCGGCCCAATCGAACGGAAGCTCGGCCACCAACGGGAGCGACCGCGCGAAGAGAGGCTCCTCGAAGAGACGGATGCCTTGGCCGAAGGGCGAGCCGCCGGTCGAGGTCACGGCGCGACGGACTCCTTCCAGCGCCGCGCCGTCGGCCAGGACGTAGCGTTCGAGGCGGCCGCAGTCGAGGACGCTCACGCCGTCGCCGAGAATGGAATCGACGATCGTCGCCTGGCGGATTGAGACATCTCCCAGGCGCGCCGCGCCCTCGAACCGGGCATTGTGGGTGGCGTCGGCGCGGAAACCGGCCGTTACCTCCACGTCGTCCCAATTCTGGGCCGAGACACCTTGACGATGCAGTTGCTCGCGCTCCTCGGCGGTTAAGGGCCGGCGCGGCCGACGCTCGATCGCCGCCTCAACGGACCGGCGGAGCGCGGGCAGCGTCGCCCCGGCGAGCCAGGCATCCAGCTCGGCGGCCTCGGGTCCGTTTAGCTCCATGGGCCGGTCATCGGGCGGGGGTAAGGTCGGGCATCATCGAGCGGGCCAGGGCTGACGCCTGGGCTTCAGGCTCTCCCGGCGCCTGCGCGCCCGAAGTCTCCCACCCCGCGTGCTCATTGCATCAGATCACCGGTTCCCGCGCAACGACCGGCGGCGAACGCCAGGGCGATCGGTTCGCCGGCTTGACACGGCCGAAGGGGCGTTTCTACGATGAACGCGCGGCCGCCGAGGCGGCCGCTGTCTCGGGCCCATAGCTCAGGTGGTAGAGCCGCCGGCTCATAACCGGTAGGTCCTAGGTTCGAATCCTAGTGGGCCCACCCTTCCCCAATCAGCGGATCGCTTGTCGAGGGCGGCGGCTTCGCCGCCGGTTTGGCCCGGCGGGCGTGGCTCGGCGGGATTCGCCGCGAAGCACGGCTTCGCGGACGAAGGCGCAGGCATGGCCTGCGCGCTCCGGAGTTCGCCCGCTGGCGGGGCTGCAAGTCCCGCTCTTCGAAGCAAATCCGAGAGCGCCCGTAGAGGGGAAATAGGAGCGGGCTGAACCGGGCCGCACGGTCGTCGTCGCGCTATCCCCTCGCCCCAGGGATGCGTATAATTCGGTGTTCTGCTCCCCGGGGGCCAAGCCCATGCTGGGCATTTCCAAAGTCACGCCGCAGCACGAAGCGCTCGCCGAGGAGCTGCGCGCCGGCGTGACGGGGGAGGTCCGCGTCGATCAGATCGCCCGCGGACTCTACGCCACCGACGCCAGCATCTATCAACTGGAGCCCGTCGCCGTCGTGATCCCGCGGAGCCGAGGGGACGTGGCTCATGCCCTCGCGGTGGCCCGGCGACGGGGGCTTAAGGTGCTGCCGCGCGGGGGCGGCACGAGCCTGGCCGGCCAGGCGGCCGGCCGTGCCCTCGTCATCGATTATTCGAAATATCTCAACCGCATTCTGGAAGTGAACGTCGAGGAGCGATGGGCGCGCGTCGAGCCGGGACGCGTCCGGGACGAGCTCAACGCGGAGATCGTCGCAACCGGTCTGCATTTCGCTCCGGAGACGGCGACGTCCAATCGAGCTAACGTCGGCGGCATGATCGGCAATAACTCCTCGGGGACCAAGTCGATCATTTACGGCAAAACGATCGATCACGTTCTCGAACTGACCGTCCTGCTGCCGACCGGCGAAGAACTCTGGCTGCGTCCGATGAGCCGCGCCGAGTGGGATGATCTCGCCCGCAAGGACGATCGCGAGGGAGGCATCTATCGGGGCGTGGCCGAGATCGTGGCGGCCCATCGGGAGGAGATCCTAGCCCGGTATCCCAAAGTCATGCGCCGCGTCGGCGGCTATAACCTGGATGAGTTCGTCAAAGCCGAAGCCGCGTGGAACCTGGCTCACCTCGTCGTCGGCAGCGAAGGGACGCTCGCCGCCGTCGTCGAAGCCAAGCTCCGGCTCGCGCCGCTGCCGCCGGCGCGGGCTGCGGCCGTGGCGCATTTCCGGCGGCTGCCGGAAGCCCTCCGCGCCGCGCCGATCATCGTCGCGCGGGGCCCCTCGGCCGTGGAGCTGCTCGACCAGACGATCCTGAGGCTGGCCCGGCAGAATCTGGAGATCCGCCGCATCTGCGACTGGATCGAGGGAGAGCCGGCGGCGGTTCTATTGATTGAATTCTTTGGCGGATCTCCGAGCGAGATCGCCGCCAAGCTCGACGCCGTCGAGGCCGACCTTCGGGGCGCCGGGCTGGGCTACGCCTTTCCCCGGATGTTCTCGGCCGATGAGCAGAAGAAGCTCTGGGACGTCCGGGCGGCGGGGCTCGGGTTGATGCTCGGCATGAAGGGGGACGCCAAGCCGACGCCCTTCATCGAGGACGCCGCCGTGCCGGTCGAGCGGCTCGCCGAGTACATCGAAGCGGTGCTGGGAGTCTGTCGGGAACTGGACGTTCCCGTCTCGATGTATGCCCACGCTTCCGTCGGCCTGATTCACGTTCGTCCGATTCTCGATCTCAAGCGGCTGGATCAGATCGAAAAGATGCGGACGATCAGCGAACGGACGTTCGAGCTGGTCCGGAAATACGGCGGGAGTTGGAGCGGGGAGCACGGCGACGGGCTCGTCCGGAGCTACATGAACGAGCGCTTCTTCGGCCCGAAGCTTTACGCCGCCTTCAAGGAAATCAAGCGCCTGTTCGACCCCGATGGAATGATGAATCCGGGGAAGATCGTCGACGCCCCGCCGATGGATCAGGACCTCCGCTTCGGCCCGCAGTACCGGGCGCAGACCCGCCGCACGTTCTATCACTTCCGCGAGGACGGCGGCCTGGACCGCGCCGTCGAACTCTGCACCGGGGTCGGCGCCTGTCGCAAAACCCTCGGCGGCACGATGTGCCCAAGCTACATCGCCACGCGCGACGAGGATCACTCCACCCGCGGCCGCGCCAACGCGCTCCGGCTGGCCATTACGGGCCAATTGGGCCTCGACGGCCTCGCCCACCAGGGGCTCCACGAGGTCATGGATCTCTGCCTGGGCTGCAAGGCCTGCAAGGCCGAGTGCCCGAGCAACGTCGACGTGGCGCGTCTGAAGGGCGAATTTCTGGCCCAATATCACACCCGGCGGGGGATCCGTTGGTCAGAGAGCTTCTTTGCCCGGTCGGCCCAGATGGCCGCTCGCCTGTCGGGGCGGGAGGCTCCCGTCGTCAACTGGCTCGCCGAGCGGGCCTCCATCCGCGCCGCCCTGGAGCTGCTTGTCGGTCTGGACCGGCGGCGGCCGTTGCCGAGATTGGCCCGCGAGCCGTTCCACCTCTGGTACGCTCGACGCCGCCGACGAGAGCCGGCCTCGCCCGGCGGAGCCCCGCGCGTTGTCCTCTTCGACGACACGTTTCTGAATTATCACGAACCGTGGATTGGACGAGCCGCCGTGGAGCTGCTCGAACGGCTCGGATACCGCGTCGAGCCGGCCGGGGCCGGTTGTTGCTGTCGCCCCCTCATCTCGCACGGGTTTCTGCAGGAAGCCCGGGACCTGGGCCGGCAAACCCTGGCGCGGCTCAATCGCTTCGCGACCGAAAGGCTTCCCATCGTCGTCTGTGAGCCGAGCTGCCTGAGCGCCCTCACCGACGACCTGCCCGACTTGATCGAAGACGCTCAACTGGGCAAGCGCGTCGCCTCGGCGGCCGTGATGATCGACGCCTTCCTCGAGCGGGAGCTTCAGGAGGGCCGGCTCGCGCCGGAAAAGGTCCGAGCGGCGACGGTGAGGGATCGAGCCGCCGCTCCCCGTTATCTGATTCACGGCCACTGCCATCAGAAGGCGCTCTTCGGGACCCGGGGAATGACGACGCTACTGGGCCTGATGGAGGGGGCGGAAGTCACACAGATCGAGGCCGGCTGCTGCGGGATGGCCGGCAGTTTCGGCTATGAGAAGCGCCATTACGACGTCTCGCTACGGGTCGGCGAGGATCGGTTGTTTCCGGCCATCCGCCGGATGAGTCCTCAAACGACGCTGGTCGCCTGCGGTTTCAGTTGCCGGCATCAGATTGCCGACGTCCTCGGCGTCCGAGCCGTTCATTTTGTCGAAGCGCTCGGCGGCCCCACCGAAGGGCGTGGCCCTTGATCGGCCCCCGGCGCCTCCCCTGGCGCGTCGAAGCTTCTGCCCTCAGCGACTCAGGGGAGGCTCAAGGCGACCAATTGCGGCGGCGAGCTGCCGACGGCCACGGCCACGTACTGCTTACCGCCGGCCAGATAGGTCATCGGGACGCCGGTCGCGTCATCCGGCAGCTCGAACTCGGCGAGGGTCCGCCCCGTGGATTTATCCAGGGCGCGAAGCTTTCGGCCGCCGCCGCGGGCCGAGCCTGATCGGCCGGACCCTTCCGTTACGAACAAGAGCGTCCTGGTCACGAGCGCCCCGGCGCGGGCCAATGTCCCCATCGGCGGCAGATTAAGTTCCTTCAGCAGGGGATGATCGCGTGGGCCGTCCCCCCCGTTGACGACCGCCCAGACGTGCTCGCCCCGATTGAGATCGATGGCCGTCACCCGCGCATACGGCGGCTTGAGAATGGGCAGACCTTCAGGCCCCTCAAGCTCCGAGGTGCGGCGCGTGTATCGGAGGTTCGTCCGGTCAGGGTCCCCCTCGCCCAAGGCCGCCACGAGCGGGCTCGTCATCGAGGGGACGTAGAGGAGACCGGTATCGGGGTCAAACGCCGCGCCGGGCCAGTTGGCTCCGCCTCCATGGCCGGGGAGCTGCACCGTCCCCCGGAGCGAGGGGGGGGTAAACAGGGGACCGATGTCGTACCGCCGCAGGATCTCAAGGGCGCGGGCCCGAAGCTCCGGCGTGAAGTCGATCACGTCATCCTCGGCAACGCCCTGCCGTTCGAACGGCGGCGGCCGCGTCGGGAAGGGTTGGGTGGGGGAGGCGCGTTCCCCCGGCACGGTCGAGGGGGGGACGGGGCGTTCTTCGATCGGCCAGACGGGCGCGCCGGTCACCCGATCGAACACATAGGCAAAACCTTGTTTGCTGACTTGCGCCACGGCCTTCACCCGCCGCCCCTCGACCGTGATGTCCACCAGGTTCGGCGCGCAGGGAAGGTCGTAATCCCACAGGCCGTGGTGAACCATTTGAAAATGCCAGACGCGGCGGCCGGTGGCAGCCTCAAGGCAGACCAGGCTTTCGGCGAAGAGGTTATCCCCCAGGCGGTGGCCGCCGTAGAAGTCGCTCGTCGGCGTGCTGGTCGGCAAATAGACGTAGCCGAGCTCTTCGTCGGCGCTCATCATCGTCCAGACGTTGCCGCCGCCGGTATATTCGGCCGAACCGTCTTCCCACGTCTCGCCGCCGGCCTCCCCCGGCCTCGCGATGATACGGAAGCTCCAGAGCCGGCGGCCGGTCCGGACGTCGAAGCCCATCACGACGCCCGGGACGCCCTCCTTCGTCCGCGCCCCGTCGGAGATCGACGAGCCGACGATCACCACGTCGCGACAGACGAGCGCCGCCGACGTGTGGCCATAGCCCCGGCCGCGCTGAGCTCCGGGAACGCCCTCGGCCAGGTCGGCCCGCCCGCCCGCGCCGAATTCCTCAATCGGCCGGCCGGAGACCGGATCGAGGGCGACCAGGTGAGCGTCTCCCGTGACGAGGAAGAGTCGGCGGCTCCCGGCCTCCGCCCAGTAAGCCAGCCCCCGGTTGACGAAGCCGAGGTTGGGGGGACGGCCCGCCTCGTAGCTTTTGGGGTCGTGGACCCAAAGCGTCTGACCGGTCCGAGGGTCGATCGCCGCGGCCTGGCTCAAACACGTGCTTACGAAAAGCCGCCCGTCGATCATGAGCGGGGTCGCCTGAAAGTACGTCGCCCGCAGCCGAGGATTGGCCTCCATGATCGGCGCGTCGGCCGTGGTCCAAGACCAAGCCGGGCGGAGTTCGCCCACGTTGCCGGGATGAATCTGATCCAGCGGCGAGTAATGCGTACAGCCCGGGTCGCCCCCCCAACTGCGCCACTCGCCGCCGCCGGTGCCGTACTGTCCCCAGGCGCCCCAGGGCAAAGCCAACCACAGCCCCGCCCAGCCGAGGGGCGTCCATCCGCGGCGTCGCGTTGTTGGGGCGGGAACGCTCACGGCAGCGTCAGGGCGATCAACTCCGGCGGATTGGCCATCACCGTGAGGGCGATGTACTGTCGCCCTTCATGAAGGTAGGTCATCGGCGCGCCGATCGCGCCTCCGGGCAGAGGGACGGACCCGACCTCGCGCCCGTCGCGCTTATCGCGCGCCACCAGCCGCGCCCCCCCCTCGCCGCGCCGGCCGCTCGAAATCTGGCCGAGCACGAGGAGCGTCTTCGTCAGGAGAGGTCCGCTCAGGTCATCCCCGCCGAGAGGCGGCAGATTGAGGTCTTTGAGGAGCGGATGATTGCGGACGTCGTCGCCGCCGCCGCCGGGCTGCATCCAGACGTGATCGCCCGTGTTCAGATCGATGGCGGTGATCCGGCTGTACGGCGGCTTGAAAAGCGGCAGCCCCTGCGGGCCGGAGGGCCGCCGCCCGCCGCCGCCATGCGTATAGCGGACGGTGCCCCCCTCTTTGGGATCGGGCGTCCGGAACATCGTGATGGAGAAACTATTACGCGAGGGAATGTAAATGATCCCCGTCTCCGGATCGACGGCCGCGCCTTCCCAGTTGGCTCCGCCGCCGAGGCTCGGGCGCTGGAACGTCCCCTGGAACGAAGGAGGCGTGAAGAGGGGGCCGGTGCGGAAGGGCTTGACGGCCTCCAGGGCTTGAGCCTTGAGCTCGGGCGTGAAGTCGATGAGATCATCCTCGGCGACGCCCTGGTACTCGAACGGCGCTGGGCGCGTGGGGTGCGGTTGCGTCGGCGAGGCCCGCTCGCCGGGCATATCCGAGGGGGGCACGGGCCGCTCCTCGATCGGCCAGACGGGCTCCCCCGTCACGCGGTCGAAGACGTAAGCGAACCCTTGCTTGGTCACCTGGGCGACGGCTTTGATCGGCCGGCCGTTGACGGTGATGTCGACCAGATTCGGCGCGCAGGGGTTATCGTAATCCCACAGGCCGTGATGGACCATCTGGAAATGCCAGAGGCGGCGGCCCGTCTCGGCCTCGACGCAGATCAGCGATTCGGCGAAAAGGTTATCCCCCAGGCGATGGCCGCCATAGAAGTCATTGGTCGGGGTGCCCGTCGGCAGATAGACGTAACCCAGCTCTGCGTCGGCGCTCATCATCGTCCAGACGTTCGTATTGCCGGAATACTCCGCCGAACCGTCTTCCCAGGTCTCGTGGCCGAATTCCCCCGGATGCGGGATGGTGTGAAACGTCCAGCGAAGCTCCCCCGTCCGGACATCCCAGGCCCGAACGTCGCCGGGGGGGGTCTCCTTGACGATGCGGAAGTCCGAGATCGAGCTGCCGGTGACCACGACGTCGCGGACGACGAGCGGGGGCGAGGCGCAGGAGTAGAGCAGGGCGTTGAGTTCGTCGCGCCCGCCGCGTTCGGCCCGCGGAATGCCCACCGTCAGATCGACGCGCCCCCCCTGACCGAAATCGGAGCAGGGGCGGCCGGTTCTGGCGTCGACGGCGATCAGATAGCCGTCGCCCGTCCCCCAGAAGATTCGGGCCTCCTTGCCATCGGTCCAATAAGCCACGCCGCGATGATTCCACTGGAGAGTCATCGTCGGCGTGCCGGCCTCGTAGCTCTTGGGGTTATAGACCCAGAGCGTCCGTCCGGTAGCGGCGTCGACGGCGGCGGCCTGGTAGAGCGGCGTGCAGAGATAGAGCACGCCGTCAACCATCAGAGGCGTGGCCTTCAGGCTGAAATAGCGGGGCGGACGGCCGCCCCGCCAGCGGTTGGGATTCTCCTGTTGAAGCTGCTCAAAGATGAGATCGGACGCGGCCGACCATTCCCCGCCGGCCTCGGCCTTGCTCAGGTAACCGTCGACGGACGGCCAGCGCCAGGCGATCCTCAGGCTGGCGAAATTGTCGGCGTTGATCTGATCGAGGGGAGAGTACTTCGTGCCGGCGAGATCGGCGGCGTAATGCGGCCACTGGCCTTGGGACGAGCCGGCCTCGGCGCAGAACAAGGCCGGAGCCGTCGCCGTGACAATGCCCCAACTCACCGCCCAGCGAAGCGCGCCCAGTCGTCTCATGGTCGGTTTCTCCCGGCCCCCACAATGGGCCCAGCCTGACCCACGGCATCGGATACGATCGGTCGGCCCGCGGCGAACGTTTCGGCCGGTTTCCGCATCCTGAAGTGGTCAACGTAGGCCGCTTCACGGGTAAAATCAATCGTCGAGGGGAGCCGCCCGCTCGGCCTTGGCGTCCGTCGCGGGCCCACCCGCCGGACCACGCCCGTGGGGAAATACTTCTTGACTCAGCGCGCGCATGGGGGCTTTCATGCGACGCTGCGCGCGCGCCGGAGGGGTGTCGGGCGCGTTCGGATCGAGCCCGGCTGGGGGAAAAGGCGCCGGCGCAGTCCCGTCTCCGCGTCGCCCACGTCCACCGGGGGAGTTGATCGGCCACGATGGCTGCTCGTTCATCCAAGACCTCACCCGCTCGACGCGCCGCCGCCCCGCGTCCGACGGCGGCTTCCGGTCGGCAGGGTCGAGCGCCTCGCCGAAGCGGCGGGGTCAAGGGCCATGCCGCCCGGCGAGCCGAAGTCGACGGCCAGGGTCAGGCGCTCGTCATCGTCGAATCCCCCGCCAAGGCCAGGACCCTCGAGCGATACCTTGGGCGGGGCTTTAAGGTCATGGCGTCGATCGGCCACGTCGTCGATCTGCCCCCGCGCGCCCTGGGGGTGGACGTAGAAGCCGGCTTCAAGCCCCATTACGAGGTCATCAAGGGTAAGAAGGGGATCATCGAGAACCTGAAGCGGGCGGCCCGCAAGGCGCCTCGCGTTTATCTGGCCCCGGACCCGGACCGCGAAGGCGAAGCGATCGCCTATCATATCGCCCAGGTGATCGACAACGGCGCGACGGAAATCCACCGGGCGGTATTCCACGAGGTCACGCCGACGGCGATCCGAGAGGCCATCGAGAACCCCACCGACATCAATCTCAACCTCTTCAACGCCCAGCAGGCGCGCCGCATTCTGGACCGCCTCGTGGGCTACAAGATCAGTCCGATTCTCTGGACCAAGATCAAGCGGGGGCTTTCGGCGGGTCGGGTCCAGTCCGTGGCGATGCGGCTCATCTGCGAGCGCGAGGCCGAAATCCGGGCCTTCCAGAGCAAGGAATACTGGTCCGTCGAGGCGCAGGCCGAGGCCGATCAGCCGCCCCCGTTCGTCTTGAAGCTCCAGAAGATCGACGGCAAGCCCGCCGAGATTCCGGACCAGGCCGCCGCCGACGCCATCGTCGAGGCGACGCGGGACCGCCCGTTCGTCGTCGGCGAGGTCGCCCGCCGGGAAGAATCCCGGCGTCCCTTCGCCCCCTTCATCACGAGCACCTTGCAGCAGGAGGCCTCGCGCAAGCTGCGATTCACCGCCCGCCAGACGATGCGCCTGGCCCAGCGGCTCTACGAGGGCGTGGACCTGGGAGAGGAAGGGCCCGTCGGCCTCATCACCTACATGCGGACGGATTCGACGCGCCTCTCGGAGACGGCGCTCTCCATGATCCGGGCCTTCATCGGCTCTCGCTTCGACGCGGCCTATCTGCCGGACCAGCCGCGCGTCTTCTCGCGCGGAAAATCCGCCCAGGACGCTCACGAAGCCATCCGCCCGACGGACGTTCGCCGCACGCCCGAAGCCGTGCGCCCTTACCTCGACAAGGAGGCCCAAGCCCTCTACACGCTGATCTGGAACCGCGCGGTCGCCTCGCAGATGGCTGACGCCCGCGTCGAACGGACTCGCGTCGAGATCCCCGTCGATCGCTACCTTTTTGTCGCCACCGGCTCCGTGCTTCAGTTCCCGGGCTTCCTGGCCATCTACGAAGAAACCAAAGACGAGGGGGGGAAGACCGAGGCCGAACTCGAGGGGGCCGAACCGGTCCTCAAAGAGGGCGAAGGGCGCCTGCCGCCGCTGGAGACGGGCCAACGGGTCAGGGTGACGAAGATCGAGGGCAAGCAGCACTTCACGCAGCCGCCCCCGCGCTTCACCGAGGCCGGCCTGATCAAGGAACTGGAGCGGCGGGGGATCGGCCGGCCCTCGACGTACGCCCAGATCATCTCCACGATCCAGGACCGCGGCTATGCCGTCAAAGAGGCGGGGACGTTCCGCCCGACGGAACTCGGCGACGTAACGACGCAGCTTCTGATCGAAAGTTTTCCGCAGGTCATGGACGTCAAGTTCACGGCCATGATGGAGGGCCAACTCGACGACGTCGAAGAGGGGAAGGTCGATTGGGTGGAACTGCTCCGGAAGTTTTACCTCCCCTTTCAGAAGCGCGTGCAGTCGGCCAGCGAGCGGATGCGCAACTTGAAGGCCGAGGTGACGCCGACGGAGTATACGTGCGACCGATGCGGGAGCCCGATGGTCGTCCGTTGGGGCCGCAACGGACGCTTCCTGGCCTGCTCGGCCTATCCGGAGTGCCGCAACACGAAGCCGGTCGTGATGACCGAGGACGGTAAAATCGAAATCCTCAAGGACGAAGTCACCGATCAGACGTGCGAGCGATGCGGTCGCCCCATGGTCATCAAGTCCGGTCGCCGCGGCCGGTTCCTCGCCTGCTCGGGTTATCCGGAGTGCAAGACCAGCCGCCCGCTGCCGATCGGTGTCCCGTGTCCACGGCCGGGGTGCGCCGGCGAGCTGGTCGAGCGGCAATCGGCCCGCGGCCGTCCCTTTTATTCCTGCTCGGCCTATCCGGATTGCCGTTTCCTCGTCGGGACGCGCCCCCGGCTGATCACTTGCGACGTCTGCGGACAATCGCGCCACATCGTGGGGCCCCCAACGCGGCTTAAGGTCTTCGGCTGCGATCGGGCCGACTGTCCCTACACGCCCGTCTATCGACCCGGCGAGGACGCCGAAGCCGTCGAGGGCCCTCGGCGGCGAGGCCGGCGCCGACGCGACGACCCCGCCTCGGGGGGCTGAACCCGTGAATCCTCCCCCCCTCCTTCCCGCTTTCCACGGCACGACCGTGCTGGCCGTGCGCAAGGGGGGAACGGTCTCGATGGGCGCCGACGGCCAGGTGACGATGAACAACATGATCGTCAAGGAGGGGGCGCGAAAAGTCCGACGGCTCTTCGGCGATCGCATTTTGACGGGATTCGCCGGGGCCACGGCCGACGCGTTGACCCTGTTTGAGAAGCTCGAGGCGCGGCTGCAGAGCTTCAACGGCAACCTCATGCGCGCGGCCGTCGAACTGGCGAAGGACTGGCGAACGGACCGCTATCTCCGGCGGCTGGAGGCCCTCCTCCTGGCCGCCGACCGGACGACGATCCTTCTCCTTTCGGGCGCCGGCGACGTGATCGAGCCCGACGAGGGGATCGCGGCCATCGGCTCCGGCGGCGGATTCGCCTTGGCGGCGGCCAAGGCATTGCTGGACCGCGAGGATTTGAACTCGCGGGCCGTCGTCGAGCGCAGCCTCGAGATCGCCGCTTCGATCTGCGTGTTCACCAACCGCCGGTTCGAGATCGAAACCCTTTAGGCCCCCGCGCCGATCGGCCATGGCCCGCACCGTCATCAAAATTTGCGGCCTGACCCGCGCCGAGGACGGCTTGGCTGCGATCGGCGCCGGGGCGGACTGGCTAGGGCTCGTCCGCTGGCCCGGCTCCCCAAGGTTCCGTCCCTTTAAGGCGTGCGTCGAAATGGTGGTGCGGCTTCGGGCGGAGGCGCCGAGGCCGTTCGAGGTCATCGGCGTTTACGTCAACCCTGAGGAATCAACGCTTCGTGACGAGATCGAGCGGCTCGGGCTGGATCGTGTCCAGTTCCATGGAGAGGAATCGCCGCAGCGGGTGGGGGGATGTCCCCTTCCCGCCATCAAGACGGTCAAAGTCGGCTCGGCCGGGTTCCATCCTTCGCCGGAAGACTACCCGGGACTCCTGCTCTTGACCGACACGGCCGAGGCGTCGTCGCCGGGCGGAACGGGCCAGAGTTACGATCCGGGGCTTCTGGCCGAATTGGTGAGGCGCCGGAAGGTGATCGTCGCCGGAGGGCTCAAGCCCGACAACGTCGGCGAGGTCGTGAGGCGGCTGCGTCCATTCGGCGTGGACGTGGCCAGCGGCGTCGAGGCCGCTCCGGGCCTCAAGGACCCGGAACGCCTGAAGCGCTTCGTCCAGGCCATCCGCCAAGCCGAGAGCGAACCGGCATGCCGCTGAAAAATTTGAACGCATGGCGGGTCGCGGGGCTTTTATTGTTCCTGCCGCTCGGCGTCGCGTGCAGCCCCGTTCGCCATACGTACCTCGTCCCCGAAGAGCTCATGACTGAGGCCAGGGAGGATTTCAAACTCGACAAGGTGTATGCATCACCGCGCGTCGGGAGGCTCGTCGGGGCCGTGGTGCTCGTGGACCTGGCCGACGCGCGCGAATCGACGGGCCGGCGCGGTCGATTTCCCTCGCGCCGCGATCTGGAGACGTTCGGCCGGGACTTTGAGCAGGTCCTTTCCAATCAGCTCTGGTGGACGGGCATCTTTGGCGACGTGGGGCATCGACGCGAGGAAACGCCGCCGCCAGCCCCCGACGTCATCCTTAACGTCGCCATCACCGAGTGGAACGAGGGAAACGCCTTGCTCCGGTGGGCGATCGGAACCTGGGTCGGGGCGACGCGCGTCCAGGTCGAGGCGATGTTCGTCGAAGTTCGGAGCGGAGACGTTCTGGCCGCCTTCGCTGACGCTCGAACGCATCCCGGCCTGGGGCCGTTCTCCTTCAGCACGTTTCGCCCCCAGACGCTCATTGCGATCGATCTGGCCGGCTTCGCCAAGGCCTTGCCTGAAGATCTCCTGGAGCTGACCGGCGCCCCCCGGCCGACGGGACCCTATGGCCGCCGCCTCGCCCCGCGCCCGTCTCGCGGGCCCCTCCCGGACGAAACCAACGCCTCGAAGGCGACGCCCGGCGCGCCACCTAACCCTACGTAAGACCCGGAGGCGCCCGGCATGGAGCCCACCGGCGTCGGCATTCCCCTTCTCGATTTCCGGGCCTGGCTTGGGGCGCTCGGCGTCCTCGCGAGCGCCTATCTTCTGGGGGCGATCCTCCGCCTGCGCCTAAGAGGGCGAACTGGCCCGGTTTCTATCGGCGAAAGGCTGCTCCTGGGTCTGGCGCTGCTACCGATCGGGGTGTTGGCCGCGGGGCAGGTCCCGGGGTGGCTCAGAGGATTTCCTTGGGCTGCGCTCGCCATTGGGGGCCTCCTCTGGATGACCGTCAGCGTCACCGGCGCGTGGAGGGCCCTTGGCGAGGCGCTCGCCGCCCGGAGAACCCCCGAACGACGAAGCTCCACCGCAGCCACCCGGATCCCATCGGCGGGGCGCGTCCTCGGCTGGGCGGGGGGCGCCACGCTCGCGGCGACGTGGCTCATCCTGCTCGGGCCTTCGCTCTCGCCTCCCCTCAATTACGACGTTCTCGAATACCACGTGGCCGTCGTGCCTCACTATTTCGAGCGGGGGCGAATTGAGCCCATCCCCGGGGTTTTCTATTCGGCGCAGCCGCTGGCGACGGAGATGCTCTACACGCTGGCGGCGCTGATCGAAGGCGCCGCGCGCGGCTGGGCTCCGGGCCTGGTTCAGTGGCTCCTGATCGGATTGGCCGCGTGCGCGCTCATCGGTCTGCTCGCCCGCATCAAAGTGAATTCGTCTCTGCGGCCCTGGATCGTCCTGCTGTTCATCGCGCACCCGGTGATTTTCAAGTCCGAGATCGATCGGATGACCGATTTGACCGGAGCCCTGTTCCTGATGGGGGGGCTCGGCTGCGCGCTGAACGCCTGGGAGGGGCGAACCACCAGCGGGTTGGATGCGCGTGCCGTCTTCGAAGTCGGCCTCCTGGCCGGGGCCGCGGTCACTTCAAAGTGGACCAACGCCGGGACGACCGCGCCGATCCTTTTCGGCGCCCTGGCGGTCCTGACGATCGGTCCAGGCGAAACCGTTCCGGAAGCTCGTTCAGGTTCCTCCTCCATGGTCAAGCGTCTGGCCCGGACGGCGGGTCTTTTTATCCTCGGCGGCCTGATCGTCCTCTTGCCCTGGAATCTCTGGCTGGCGAATCGAGCGGGCAATCCCTTCGCTCCTTTCCTCGCCCGCTTCTTCCCGACCGACGCTTGGGACGCCCCTCGGCTGGAGTTCCTCATCCAAACTCACCGGCCTCTCTCGCCGCTGGCGGTAGAGTTTTGGGCAAATCTCCGGGGACGACTCGGCTCACTGGCCGGTGGCCCCCCGCTTCTGAGCCTGGCGCTGGTCGTTGTTCTCTTGGGGATGCTGCTCGACCGCATGGGGCGGAAGCCCGACGCCATGACCGAGGAGTACAAAGCCGAAGTCACCGCGGGCGACGGCGCCTCGCCCGGAAAGCGCCTAGCGGTGGGGCTGCTCGGCGGGATGGCAGTGGCGGTTTTACTCTGGGGGCGGCTCGCGCAAGCCGCCGATCGATTTCTGGCCCCGGTCATTGCCGCACAATGCGTCGTGCTGGCGGTGGCCGTCCAGAGCGCCGTCGCTGGGCGAAGCCGCAGGGCAGCGGAACTGGCGGCGATCGTGCTGGCGCTCATGGCCATACCGTACTGGGGCCCCCAACTGGCCTTCATCAAGGAATTCGGCTACTGGTCGCACGCCACGGGGCGCTTGCCCTCGGAGCTTTACCTTCGGCGCGGTCTGGGCGAGACGGCTCGCCTGTTCGAGGCCGCCAACGCCCTGCCCGAAGCTAGCTCGCTGCTGGCGATCGGCGAGGCGCGGGGGTTTTACCTGCGGCGAGCGACGCGTCTGGCGACGGTGTTTGATCTGCATCCCATCCGAATGCATCTGGCCGGGGCCGCCGGCGTCGAGGAGCTCCGGAATCGTCTGCGGGGGGCCGGCTTCAGTCATCTCCTGGTCAACGAGCCGGAGGTGGCGCGGCTGTTGCGGTTCCATCCGCCGCCCCCCCTCCTGAACGATCCCGAATTTATCGCCCTGCGGCGGCAGGGCACGGCGGCCGACGCGATGCTCGCCGAACGCTACTCCGGATGGGTTGAATTCGGCCCGACTTCGATTCCGGATGCCGAAAGGGCGATCTACAAGGCCTTTTTGGAGGATCGACGGTCCGAGGCGATCTACCTGAGTCGCCCCCCTTCGGGGCCCCATCCCGCCCTTTGGATCGCGCCGATCTGACACCCGGCGGCGGCCCTGGACGGCGGGGAGGGGCTGTATCAGAAGAACACAGTGTCGGATGTGCGTGCGACCGGGCGGGGCAGGACTTGAGAATAGTCTTCCCCGAGGCAAGGGGTCCCACCAACAGCAACGGTCAAGATGACACGCGCGGGAGGGCCCGCTCCGTCGACAAATCGCCTCCGTACTTTATTGTTCCCACTGGGCTTACGTCCTGTACTGTGGGGAAGTTGCACGGCACGAGAGATTGGGGATCTATCGCCTGACGAAGCGCACCCTCGGACTGGCCCGGCGGGGGCGTGGATCTTGCTTGTTCCGCTTACCGAAGGTAGCTACCGTAAATCCGGCGCCTCGAAGGCCCCTGGGGCGTGCTCGCCTGCCATGGCTCCGCAGACCAAGGATTATTACCAGATCCTCGGCCTTCGCCAGGACGCGACTGCCGACGAGATCAAGCGCGCCTATCGAAAACTCGCCCTCAAGCACCATCCGGATCGTAATCCCGGCGATGAGGACGCCGAAGAGGCTTTCAAGGAAATCGCGGAAGCCTATGAGGTCCTGAGCGATCCAGATAAGCGTAAGATCTATGACCGCTACGGTTACGAGGGCGTCCGGGGGACGTTTCGGCGTGGCGGCTTCGGGTGGGAGGATTTCCACCACGCCCATGAATTCGAGGACATCTTTGGCGACCTCCTCGGCTCGCTTTTCGGGTTCGGCCCGATGCGAGAGCGCTCGTCCCGCCGCGCCGGTCGCGACCTGCGACTGCAGCTGGATACCACCCTCGAGGACGTTCTTTATGGGCGCGAGGTCGAAGTGGCGCTCAAGCGGCTCGAAACCTGCTCGACGTGCGGAGGCGACGGATGCCGCCCCGGCTCCAAATCCCGGCGGTGCTCGCGCTGCGGAGGTCAAGGCCAGATTCGCGTCTCCCAGGGCTTTTTCCACCTGACGACGACGTGCGACCACTGCCGCGGCGAGGGCCGCCTGATCGACGACCCGTGCCCCGGCTGCGGCGGTCATGGACGCGTTCAGGAAAAGGTCCGACGCAGAGTACGCATTCCGCGAGGCGTGGAATCGGGCACGCAACTGCGCCTCGTCGGCGAAGGGGAGGCCGGACCGCCCGGGGGTACGCGCGGCGACCTCTACATCCATCTGAATGTCCGGGACCACGAGCTCTATGAGCGCCACGGGGCCGACCTCCACGGCGAATACCCGATCACGCTCGTTCAGGCGGCTCTGGGCGACGAGTTGAGCGTCGAGACCCCGTGGGGCCAGGAAACGCTTAAGCTCCCGGCCGGGACTCAACCGGGCCAACGATTCCGCCTGCCTCAACTGGGCGTCCCGCGGAGCGACGTCGAGGGCGCCCCCCGTGGGGACCTTTACCTTTACGCCAAAATTGTCATCCCGAAGAAACTCACGGCGCGCCAGAAGGAACTCCTGCGCGAGTTCGCCGCCGAAGGGGGCGAGGACCCGACGCGCGAACAAAAGGGGCTCTTTGCCAAAATGCGCGAGGCGTTCAAGGCCGGCTTCGAGGGATCGAAGAAAGGCGCCGAGCCGGACGGCGCCGATTGATCCCGCGCGCTCGTCCGCCAGCCCGCCCCGCCAGCCCGCAATAGATTCCGAAACGGGGGGAGCGGCGCCAGCCGGCGCCATCGTCAAGAGGCATCCTGGGGCCCGTTCTAGCGGAGGGGGCCTCCGAGCGCGATGGGCCCGGCGGGCGTCACGTCGATCAGCCAGTCGCCCGGCCGCAGCCGCTCACGCCGCTCGGCGAGCGTGGCGAGCGTCGGATCGAAGAGATAAATGCCCTGGGCCTCGAACCCGAGTCGAACCGTTTCGGAGGGGGGAAGCTGGCCGTAGAACAGAACGAAATAGGGGGCGTAGGGGATGAAACCGTTGACCGAGAGGCGCCCGTTCGGCCCCCGCGCGGCAAAAGCCTGCTCGAAGGCGAGGCGTTCGGCGTGCGCGAAGGCCTCACGAACCGCCGGATCGTTCCCGTAAAGCCGCCAATAGGCCAGATAAACTCGGCCGGCCCAGGCCGCAGCGGCCAGAAACACGAGCGCCGCGAGCAGCCGTCCCCGCCGAGCCGGACTCCCAAAGGTTGGACCTGCCCCCGACGCCGAGGCCGCCGCCCCCCGCCGGATCAGCCATTCCATGCAGGCGACGATCCCCACGCCGCTGATCACGGCCGCCGGCAGCGCCATCGGGAAGGCTCGCAGGCCATGGGGGATGCCGACGCGCGTGATCGCCGCGCCGATCGGTCCGCAAACAAAGGCGGCGATCAAAGCGCTCGCCAGGGGCGGGCGACGCCGGAGAAGGACGACCAAACCCACCGGGAGGAACACGGCATCGACAAGGAGAAGTTGGCCCAGCCCGGGGATGGCGTGACGAGGCAGCTCATCCCCGCGGAGGAAGAGAAAGACGGGATTAAAGTGCTCCAGATAATTCCCGATCACGCGCAGGACGACTCGGGCCGGCGTGGCGTCTTCGGCCGTCCAGACGGCGATCGATTCAAGCCGCCGCGCGCCGCCGGGAGCGAACGTCGCCAACGCGCGCGGGGCCGCCAGGGCCAGGAAGCTCGCCAGCCCAACGGCCAGACTCCAGGGACGACGCCACACGGAGGAACGGTAAAGCACCAACAAAACGGCGCCCCAGAGCAGGATGAACGGCTGCGCCCCGGCATAAGCGTAGAAGGCGAACCCGAGGGCCGCCCCCGTGAGCGCGGCCCCCCAGAGCCGCCCCGCCTCGACGGCCGCCAACCCGGCCAAGGCCAGCGCCATCGCCAACGGCACGAAAACGCCCTCCAGCGCCCAACGGCTGAAGACGTAATGCCAGGGAGATACGGCCAGCCAGAACGTCGCCGCGAGCGCCGGGCCCGGCGGCCAGAGGCGCAGGAGCAAGAGGCCGATGACGGCGACGGTCAACGTCCCGACGGCCGCTGCGGCGGCCCGCGTCCCGCGCGCCGTGAGACCCCAGAGGCGAACGAAGGGGATCGAAGCGTATTGATAGGCCGCCGAAGTCCGGACTCCCATCACATCGATCAGGAAGGGGGCGCGGCGCCAGCGGATGGGGGGGCCCGCGCCAGGCTCGACTTCGAATTCAACGACGCCGCCTTCGACCGCCAGGGCGTAGGCGTTGTAGCCCTTCTCCAGCTCGTCGCGGAACAGGCCGGCGGGCCGGCCCTCCAAGCCCGACCCGCGCAGAAGCCCGGCGAGGAGCGTAATCAAGAAGGCCAGACCCATCGCCCACGGCCGAGGCCACGCCCCCGGGTCGGCCGAGCCTCCCGTCGAGAGGGATCGAATTGACGCCGGATTCATCGGCGGCAACTATAGGGACCTCTGCCCGGGAATTCGAGGCCGCCGCCCGACGGGAGCTTGTGTCCCCCTCGGCCCTCCGAACGGCTCAAGATCGAACCCGGCGCGAGGAGGGTTCCCCCGATGAAGATGGGATCGTTAAGGCGCGCGCTTTTCTCCCTCTCGGCCGCGGCGGCCGCCCAGGTCGCCATGGCTCAAGGAGAGGTCCGTCATTACGTTCGGTATGAGACCGAGGGTAGCGTCGCCTACGGCGTGATCGAAGGGGAGGAGATCGCCGAGTTGGCGGGGGCGCCGTTCGAGGCGGAGCGCCGGACGGGTCGACGTGTTCGGCGCTCGGGGGCGCGGCTGCTGGCGCCGTGCGAGCCTTCGAAGGTGATCGCCGTCGGGCTGAACTATCGCAGCCATCTCGGCGATCAAGCTGCGGCTGAATATCCGGGATTGTTCGCCAAGATGCCGACGTCAATCATCGGCCCCGAAGACGAGATCCCCTATCCGCCGGACGCCGAGAACCTTCACTACGAAGGCGAGCTCGTGCTCGTCATCGGGCGGCGGGCGAAGAACGTCTCCGTCGAGGAAGCGCCGGCCCACATCTTCGGCGTCACCTGCGGCAATGATCTGAGCGAGCGCAACTGGCAGCGAGCCGACCTTCAATGGTTCCGCGCCAAGGCGACCGACGGCTTCGGGCCCCTGGGGCCTGCGATCGCCCGCGGGCTCAATTACGGTGATCTGCTGCTGGAGACCCGGGTCAACGGGGAGACGCGGCAATCCCAACGGACGCGGGATTTGATCTTCGACGCCCCCCTGATCGTCAGCTACGTCAGCCGATACGTGACGCTGCTGCCCGGCGACGTGATCTATACCGGGACGCCCGGCCGCACGGCGGCCGTCGCGCCCGGCGACGTAATCGAGGTTGAAATTGAGGGGATCGGCATCCTGCGCAACCGGGTCGTGGCCGCCCCTGGGGATTGACCGCGCGATGGCGAGCGACGCCCCGGACCCGGGCCGCGGTTCAAACGACCGCGAGCCCCTGGGCCCAGGCGGACTCGTAAGCCCGTCCGGAGAAATCGGCCAGCAACCGGGCGTCCTCGTTCGTGTAGGTGAGGTCGCCGGCAAAGACGGGCAGGTTCTCCTCGATGTCACTCGGGATCGATATGCCGATGTTGAGGACGTGGACGCGCTCGTCCCGGAGCGCCCAGCGGATGGCCGCTCCCGGCAGCCGTCGCCGCGCCGCCTCGTCATAATCCGGCACCAGATTGCGGGCGTTGTGGCCGTAAACCTTGGCCCCAAGCACCTTCATGGCCACGACGCCGATCCCCAGCTCAGCGGCCTTGGCCAGACAAAGGTCGCGCCACTCGAGCGTCGCGTTGGACAACAAATGCTCCCGCCCTTTGCGGAAGTAGCCGAAGGCCAGGAGCGTCTGATCGAAGGCTCCCGTTGAGAGCAGCCGATGGATCGTCGGGAAAAATTGATGCGTCGTCACGCCGATAAAGCGGACCATCCCTTCCTGACGCAGCTTCTCCAGCGCTTCGCGCGTGGCCATGGCCCGGTCGTAGTCCGAGGGGTTATGAATCTGGATGGCGTCCACGTAGTCCGTGCGGAGTTCCCCGAGCGAGGTTTCCAGGCTCCGGCGGACGGCCTCGGGCGTCACCTCGCGGGGGACGCCGATCTTGGTAGCGAGATAGACGTTCTCCCGCACGTCTTCCAAAGCCTCCCCCATGATGCCTTCGCTTTCCCCATAGGCCCGCGCCGTGTCGAAGTAACGGATGCCCCCGTCGTAGCCGCGACGGACCATCCGGACGCGCTCCTCGCGCGGCAGGAGCGGCGCCCCCTTGTCCTCGATGAAGGGCGAGACCATGGCCGAGCCGCCGTGGCCGAAGACGGGCAGCAGGTGACCGGTCTTGCCGAACCGGCGCGTCGGGATCGAGCCCTGGAACGTGATGGATTTTTCGGGCCGGGGGGCGGCTCTCCCCCAAGTCGTCTCCAAGGCGGCCACGCCGGCGGCGGCTCCCAGGCCGGCCTTGAGGAATTGTCGCCGGCTGGGCTTAGCGGCGTCGAACGTTCGGACGTCGTTCATGGCGAAACCTCCTGGGTGGCGGTCAAGGACGGAGCCTCATCGGCGGGAGTGGAACGGCGGACGATTCTGGCCAGGGCGGCCACCCAATCCGGTGTCCGTGTCATCAGCCCCGCCCCCTCGCGATCGCTCCCGACGAGACGGACGCCAACGAGCCTGAGTTCGGGGATGATGGTCAGATTGTTGCCGAAGAGGCCGAGGGCGCTGACGTTATGGGGGGCGTCTTCGGGGCGGAAATCCAGCCACCAGAGGTAACCGTAAGGGACCTCGGCGACGATATTGCCGATCGACAGGTGGGTCTGCGTTCGCGTCGCCTCCTCGATCCAGCGCTGGCTCAGGATTTGCCGATCGCCCCATCGGCCCTTATCGAGAATGAACTGGCCAAAGCGGGCCAGATCAGGCGCCGTCACCTGAACGCCGGCGTAGGTGATGACGTTGCCGGCGCTGTCCCGCCGCCAGCTCGTCCGATCCATCCCGAGCGGCTTCCAGAGTTTCTCGCGGATATAGGCTTCCGGGTCCAGCCCGAGGCCATAGACAACGGCGGCGATCATATTGCAGCCGGCGTTGTTGTAACGGCCGACCTCGCCGGGCGGCGTGAGCAGCGGGGCGTTGATGGCGGCTTCCAATTGATTGGGCAGCATCGGAAACCCGGCGACTTCCTGAAGGCCGGAGGTCTGGACGAGCAGATGGCGCAGGGTGACGCGGGCTTTGTCGCCTTCGTCCCAGGAAGGGACGTACTTGGCCACCGGGTCCCCGACGCCCTCGATTCGGCCCTCGTCGATGAGCAGACCGATCATCGTCGAGGCGATGCTTTTGGAGGTTGACCAACATTCGAACGTCGAGAGGGGCCCCTCCCCCCGCCAATACCACTCGGCGACGACCTGACCGTCGTGGACGACCACCGCGGCCCGCGTGCTCGTCTCCTCCAGGAGCGTCTTCAGGGCCCGCAGACCCTCGGGGTCGATCTCCGGCGCGGGACTTGAGGCATAGCCCAGATCAGCTCGGATCGGCGGGGCCCAGAGGGCCAGAGCGAGCCCGAGGGCCAGGATCGCGGCCTCGGGCCGCCGGAGTTTCAGCAGGTTCAGTCGCACGCGTTGCCTCCCGCTTCCGATGACGACGTAAGCGTCTGATTGTCGACGAACCCCGCAGGGAAAGTAAACCCTGGAGATGGGCCCCGCCGGGCCCGTCGAGAGGGGCGGCTCATTCGTAGCGGAGGGCGTCGATCGGGTTCAGCAGAGCGGCCTTCCGGGCAGGGTAGAGACCAAAGAAGAGGCCGATCGCGACGCAGAAGACGAACGAAACCCCGACGGCCTCGAGGCCAACGGCAGCGCGGAAGGGGGCATTGGTCAGATCGACGAATCGAGGGAGGAGGAAATTGAAGCTGGCGGCGCCCGCGGCGGCGCCTCCCACGCCCAACATCCCCCCCAGGAGCGTGATCATCAGGGCTTCAATGAGGAATTGGCGCAGAATGTCGCTGCGGCGCGCTCCCAGCGCCTTGCGCATCCCGATCTCCGAGGTCCGTTCGGTGACCGTCACCAGCATGATGTTCATGATGCCGATCCCGGCGACGAGGAGCGAGATGGAGGCGATCCCGGCGATCAGGATCGTGAAGACGCGGACCGTGCGTTCAAAGGCCTCCAGAAATTCGATGGGGCTCTCGACCTGGAAGTCGTCCTCCTGGCCGGGGCTGATCCGATGCTGCCGGCGCATGACCCCCCGGGCGGCTTCGGCGGCCCGTTCCATATCCCGTTCCTGGCCCACCTTGAGCGTGGCGACCCAGAAATCCTTGGTTCCGTGGAACCGGGCCATCGCGGTGGCGTAGGGGACGAGCACGAGGTCGTCAGGATTCCAGCCGCCCATCATCCCCTTCGGGGCGAGGGCGCCGATGATGGTGTAGGTCTGGCCGTTGATTTTGACGTGCCCGCCAACGGCCGCTTCTGCCGAGCCGCCGAAGAACTCGTCCACGATCTTGGCCCCGACGACCGTGAGCTTGCGCGGGAGCGATTCCTCCTCGGCCATGAAGAGCCGCCCGGCGGCCAGGCTATAGCGCTGGTGATCGACGAAGCAGCCGGCCACGCCGCGCAGGTTCGTCCTCAGGTTCTGATTGCCGAGCTTGAGCTGGACCGGAGAGTTGATCTGCGGCGAAGCCGAAACGATCCAGGGAACCTCGGCCAGAATCGCCTCCAGGTCCTTGAGCGTGAGCCGATGAAAGGACTCCGACCGGCCCCGGAACGTCGCGCTCAGCCAGAGGACGTCGATCCCCGCCCGGCGGAATTGTTCCATGGCCGCCTCGCGCGCCCCATCGGCGAAGGCGACGATCGTCACCACGGCGAAAACGCCGATGATCATCCCCAGCATGGAGAGAAACGCGCGAAGCTTGTGTGCCCAGAGCGTCCGGAGCGCGAAACGGAGACTCAGGCGCAGGAGCGTCATCGGCGTCGGGCGGGCCGCTCGGCGGCTTCCCGCTCCAGCGAGCCGATCGTTCGGGTCGGCGGGATGAGAAGCCGCCAGCCGGCCTGCACGCCCTCGACGATCTCGGTGAAGAGCCCGTCGGCGATACCGACCCGGACGGAAACGCGCCGCGGCGGCGCGTCCCCGTCGTCGGCTTCGACGAACGTCGCGCCGCCATCGTCCCGCTGGATGGCGGCGCTCTCCACCCAATGGGTGTCGTGCGATTCGGCCGTCGTGATCGCCGCGTCGGCGGTCATGCCGGGCCGGAGCCGCTCCCGCCCCTCGCCGAGCACTTCGATCTTCACGTCAAAGATGACGACGCCCGATTTCTCGACCCCCACGGGCGCCAGGTGGGCGACCTCCCCCTCGAAGGAGGCCTCCGGGAAAGCGTCGGCGCTGATCCGGGCCGATTGGCCGAGCCGAACCCCGCCGATATCGGCCTCGTCCACTTCGGCCACGACGTAGAGCCGCGACAGGTCGGAAACCACCATCAGCAACGTCCCGCCGCTGATGTTGCTCATCGCGGAAGAAATGACCCAGCCCGGCTCGACGTGGCGCTGGGTGACCGTCCCATCCAGAGGGGAACGGACCTCGGTATCGGCCAGACGCTCGCGGGCTTCCTCCAAAGCGATCCGGGCGTTGGCCACCTCGACATCAGCCAGCTCAATGTCCTGTTGGCGGGCGAGAATCTGGAATTCTCGGTTCTTCGTGTCCGCCAACGTCGCGCGCTCACGGGTCAGTTCGGTCAACGCCTCCTGCCGGCGGGTGGCGTGGAGTTCGAGTTCCTGGGGGGCGATCAGGCGCTGGTCGAAGAGCTGGCGCTGGCGTTCGTACCGCGCCTCGGCTTCAGCCGCGCGGGTCTCGGCCAGCTCGACGGCCGTTGCGGCCGACGTTAGCGATTTCTGATGTTCCGACCGAGCCAGTTCCAGTTCGTGGCGCGCCTTTTCCAACTTGGCGGTGGCCGAGCGAAGGTTGGCCTCGTTGCGTCGGACGGAGCGGTCCTCGTTATTCGGATCGAGCCGCACCAGCAGGTCGCCCGCCCGGACTTGATCGCCCGGCTCGGCCAGGACTTCCAAAATTTCCCCGCTCGCCTTCGAGGTCACCTGCACCTCGCGATTGGCCTCGACCTTGCCCGTCGCGGTGACGATCACCTGAAAGTCGCCGGAGCGGACCGTAGCCGTTCGAGCCGCCTCCGGGTCGTCGGCCCCTCCGCCCGGCCGGCAGGCGGACGCACCCGTCAGGATCAGGCCGGCAAGCCCCAGCCGGATCAAGCTCCTGGGTTGGCGACGCTTCCTCACGCGGTCGGTCATTACACCCCGGGGTCTCCGGCCAAACACTTCGCCCGAGCGGCGCTCAAAACAAGACCCGACGGCGGAGGCGGACGTTTGGCGGGCCTTCGGCCGCTTCAGGTTTCGTCGAAGAATTCCGGTTCGTTCGGGAGCGCCGCCACGCGCCATTCCCCCCGCGCCGAACGAACCCGCAGGGTCTGGCCGGGCCGGGCCTGCCCCGGCCCGGTGACGAGCCGCTCCCGCCCCAACGTTGAAATGATGCTGAACCCGCGGGCGAGGACTTGATCCGGACCGGCGGCTCGGACGCGCGCCGCGAGCGCCGCCAGACGCTCCCAGCCCCATCGAAGCGCCCGCTCCGCCGCGCCGTCAAGCCGCGCCTCCAGCGCTCGGCAGTGGGTCCGCGCGGCCGTCAGTTGTGGAGACCACCGCCGGGCCGGATGCCCGGCCTGGGCCAGTCGACCGGCAAGGTGCTGCAGCCGAAGACGGGGCGCTTCCAGACGCCGCCGGGCAGCTTGACGGAGGCGGACGAGCATCTGGCCGTTGATCCGGCGGGCGTCGGCCAGCCGCGTCGCCCAGCGGGTCCGTGGGTGCGCGGCGGTCAAGCGCTGGAGGAGCGAGGCGAACGCCCCTCTCCGATGTTGCAGATGGGCCGCGACGGCGCGATTCAGCGAGGCTTGCAAGCGGCGACTGGCCTCGGCCGCCGTCCCCACCCGACGAGTAGGGCTCAGCCACCCCAGCCGATCCACCGCGCCCCGCAAGGCAACCTTCCGCCGTTCCAGACCAGCCTTCAGGACCCGGTCAAGATCATCCCGCAGTTCGTCCACGCGCTGGCGGGCCTGGTAGAGGCGCTCGCGCGGCTGATTGAGCCGCCAATCCCGGCCGAGCGCCCGAACGCGCTGACGACGCTGGTCGATCGCCTGCCGGATCGTTCGATGCAGCGCCTTCCGGGCCCGGCCCAGCGATTGCAGAAATTCCTCGTACCCTCGCGTCACGATTTCGGCCGCCGCCGAGGGGGTCGGGGCGCGAAGGTCGGCGGCGAAATCGCTCAACGTCGTGTCGGTCTCGTGGCCGACGGCCGAAACGACCGGGATCGGACAGGCGGCGATCGCCCGGACCACCCGCTCGTCGTTGAAGGCCCATAAATCTTCGATCGAACCGCCCCCTCGACCCACGATGATCACTTCGGCGCGCCCGTGTCGGGCCAGCCGCGCCAGCGCCTGGACGATCTCCGGCGGGGCGGCGTCCCCCTGGACGGCGCACGCGGAGACGTAAACCTCGAGCCCGCGGGCGCGGCGCCCCAGAACGTGCAGCATGTCCGGCAGGGCGGCGCCCGCCAGCGAGGTCACGATCCCGATCCGTCGGGGTAGCGCCGGGATCGGGCGTTTGCGCGCGGCGGCGAAGAGGCCCTCGGCGGCGAGCTTCTCCCGCAATTGCAGGAAGCGCCGCATCAGCTCCCCCAGCCCCGCCTCGCGGATCGACTCGACGATCAGTTGATACACGCTCCGGGGGGTGTAAATCGTCACCTCCCCCCGCACCTCGACGAGCTTGCCGTCGGCCAGCTCGATCGAGCCGCTCAGGCGTTCGAAAGCGCCGCGGAAACAGACGGCGTTGATGAGCGCCCCCTCGTCCTTGAGGTCGAAGTAAGCGTGCCCCTGGGTGGAGAGCCGAAAGTTGGAAACCTCCCCCTCGACGACGACCCGCCCGATCCCCTCCTTGAGCTTGACCGAAATCCGCCGGCAAAGCTCCGAAACGGTCAGCGGCCGCGGGCCTGGGGGGGGCTCCGGCCGGGTCGGCCGATCGGCCAGCGGCTTCGGCAAGGGCCGGCTCACAGGTCCTCCCGCACGATGTCCCAATTACGGCGGACGTAAATCCAGCCGGAGAAGACCGTCAACACGACGCAGACGAGCATCATCAGTTGGAGCGTGAACGTGAACCACTGGGCGAGGTCCCAGCGGCGGACGATGACGGACTCCCAATGGCCGGTCGCCGTCAGGATGTCCCGCGCCGTCAGATAGACGAGCGCCGTGATGATCGTCGTCATCTGCGTGATGGTTTTGTTCTTCCCCCACCGGTCGGCGGCCAGGATGCGCCCCTGCGCCGTCGCCAGCGTCCGCAGGCCCGTGATCAAAAATTCCCGCGCCAGAATCAGGATGACCATCCAGGAGGGGAACAGTTCCAGCTCCACCATCGCCACGAAGGCCGTCATGACGATGAGCTTATCGGCCAGCGGGTCGAGCAATTTGCCGAAATTCGTGATCCAGCCGTGCCGCCGGGCCAGCACGCCGTCATAGTAGTCCGTGACGGACGCCCCGATGAAAATCACGAGGGCCAGGCCGCGAAGGACCGGATTCAGGACCATCGGCAGGGCGAACGACTCCGGCAGCACGGCCACCAGGAAGAACGGGATGACCGCCATCCGGCTCAGCGTCAGTCTGTTGGCCAGATTCATCGTCGGCCCGTCTCCGGCGGCTCCCCCTCACCGGTAAAACGGAGCCGCCGTCTGGAAGGCGTAGTACAGCGCCGCGACGACGATCAGCCAGCCCCATTTCGACTCGCGCTTCACCGCCAGCCAAAGGCCGACGATCAGCGCGCCGGCGGCGATGAAAAGATCGACCACGGCACTGCCGGTGCTAGGGAGTCGGAACATCGCTCGCGGGCGGAAGACTCTGGTCTCTCCGCCCCAAACCAGCCTAGGCGATGCCCACGCCGGAGTTAAAGATCAAAAGCGGCCCCACCCCTCATTCAAAGAGCTTCCATTGCCGACCGGCCCGGTTCGGCGACGGGGCGGGGCCCTGATCGTGGGAGCAATTGTGCTTCCCCGGGGACGTGCGCTCTTTATCGGGGGAAAACCCAAGGCTCGCCGGGGCGGATGAATTCGGGGCTGCGGGGGTGCGGTTCGTTTCAGCCGCAGGTGTCATGAAGTTGACAGCGCTCGGCGCCGACGATAAACTCGCTCGGCGTTTTTTGACTCGGAGGCGGACGGAGAAGGTTTCTCTCAGCGAGGGCGTGGCAACGGCGCGATCGGGGCCGCGGCGAAGGCGCCCGCGGCAGGAACCGATCCGACGATGCGGGGCCGATGCCGCCGCGATGCCAGAGGAACGAACTGTCTCAACCCGCCGAGTTCGCGCCGCCGATCTTCGCCGCCGAGGGACGTAAGCGAACTCCGGCAACCGCTGCCTGCTTCCAGCCCTGATGGCCGAATCCTCCCCCTCAAGCAACCACCGCGAGCTGACCGACTGGGTCGAGCGCGTCGCCCGCACCACCCGCCCCCAGGAGGTGGTCTGGTGCGACGGGTCCGAGGCCGAGCGCGACCGGCTCACGGAGCGGATGCGCGCCGAGGGCTCGTTGATCGAGCTCGACCCCGGGCGCTGGCCCGGCTGCTGGCTGCACCGCTCGCATCCGACCGACGTGGCCCGCGTCGAGCATCTGACGTACATCTGCACGCCCGACCGGCAGGAAGCCGGCCCGACGAATCACTGGATGTCCCCGAAAGAGACGCACGAGAAGGTCGGCGGTCTTTTCAAAGGCTGCATGAAGGGCCGGACGATGTACGTCGTTCCGTACCTGATGGGGCCGGTCGGCAGCCCCTTCAGCAAATTCGGCGTCGAAGTGACCGACAGCCCTTACGTCGTCCTCAGCATGCGAATCATGACGCGGATGGGACGCCAGGCGCTGGATCATCTGGGAGAGGCCGACGAGATCGTTTACGGGCAGCACTCGATCGGCGAATTGGACCCGGAACGACGGTTCATCTGTCATCTGCCGCAGGAGCGCCTGATCCTGAGCTACGGCTCCGGCTATGGGGGGAACGCTCTCTTGGGCAAGAAGTGCTTCGCGTTGCGTTTGGCCAGCGTGATGGGGCGCGAGCAAGGCTGGATGGCCGAGCACATGCTGATCGTCGGCGTCGAGGACCCCGAGGGGGAAGTCACCTACCTGGCGGCGGCCTTTCCGAGCGCGTGCGGGAAGACGAACCTGGCGATGCTCGTGCCGCCCGCTTCGCAGCGGGGCTGGCGAGTCTGGACGGTCGGGGACGACATCGCCTGGATTCGGCCGGGGCCGGACGGGCGGCTCTGGGCGATCAACCCCGAGTCGGGTTTCTTCGGGGTTCTCCCCGGCACGAGCGAGGAGACCAACCCCAACGCCATGGCCTCCCTGCGCCGAAACGCCATCTTCACCAACACGGCGCTCACGCCGGACGGCTCGCCGTGGTGGGAGGGGCTGGGCCCGCCGCCGCGGCAAGCGATGGATTGGCAGGGCCGCCACTGGACGCCCGGGCGGGGCGTCAAGGCGGCCCATCCCAATTCGCGCTTCACGGCTCCGGCGAGCCAATGCCCGTCGATCTCGCCGCAGTGGGAAGCGGCGCAAGGCGTTCCGATCTCGGCCTTCATTTTCGGGGGGCGTCGGGCGCGCGTGGCGCCGCTCGTCTATCAGGCGCTCGATCTCGAGCACGGGATTTACGTCGGCGCCACGATGGCGTCGGAGACGACGGCGGCGGC
This sequence comes from uncultured Candidatus Sumerlaeota bacterium, assembly GCA_964463045.1. Lineage (GTDB taxonomy): Bacteria > Sumerlaeota > Sumerlaeia > MVZB01 > JAJFLK01 > CAYXAU01. The sequence goes on from CAYXAU010000006.1 coordinate 130,941, forward strand.
GGCGGGCAAAGTCGGCGTCACCCGGCGCGATCCCATGGCCATGCTCCCCTTCTGCGGCTATCACATGGCCGATTACTGGAGTCACTGGCTGGCGATGGCCGAGCGGGGAATCCGTTTCCCCGCGATCTTTCACGTCAATTGGTTCCGGATGAACGCCCAGGGGGAGTATCTCTGGCCCGGCTTCGGAGAGAATCTGCGCGTGCTCCGGTGGATCATCGGCCGCGTCAAGGGCCGGGCCGCGGCGACGGAATCGCCGATCGGTTTCCTGCCGACGCCCGGGGCGATCGATCGGGAGGGGTTGAACGTTCCACGCGAAGCCTGGAAGGAACTGCTCGCGGTCGATCGGGAGACCTGGCAGGAGGAATTGACCGAGCACGCCGCCTTTTTTTCCCGATTCGGCAGGCGGCTCCCGTTGGCGCTCCGGCGACAGCACGAGGCGCTCAACGCGCGGCTGAACGGCGATTAAGCCGGGCGGCCGCGCGTGGGCCGCGCGCGGCTTTCTCAGGCCTCGGCGACGGCGCCGCCGGCATAGAACGGTTCGAGCTGGTCTCGGAGCCGCTGGAGCCCGCCTTGAGGGATCGCCCGGCGAAGGCGCTCCATCAGACGGGCGAAGAACGTCAGGTTGTGCACGGTCGCCAGCCGACCGGCTGAAATCTCCCGATTCATGAAGAGATGCCGGAGGTAGGCGCGGCTGTACGAGCGGCAGGCCGGGCAAGGGCAATCGGCTTCGAGCGGCTCGGCGGCCTCGCGCAACGCGGCGTGCTTCAGGGTTACGGTCCCCTGAAACGTATAGGCGAGCCCGTTGCGTCCGTTGCGCGTGGGGACGACGCAATCGAACAGGTCCACGCCACGCATGACCAGATCGATCAGATTGAGCGGCAGGCCGACCCCCATGGCGTAGCGCGGACGATCCTCAGGCAAGCGCGATACCGAGGCTTCCAGCATCTCCATCATCAATGGTTCCGGCTCGCCGACGCTCAGGCCGCCGATGGCATAACCGGGCAGGTCAAAGGCGGCGGTCCGTTCCGAGGCGAGGCGCCGCAAATCGGCCTCAAAGCCCCCCTGCACGACGCCGAACAGACGCGGGGCGTCCGGACGGTCGCCCCGGGCGAGGAGGCGTTTGTGCTCAGCCTCGCATCGGGCGAGCCAGCGGAGCGTCCGCTCGGTGGAGGCCTCCGTCCGCCGGCGATCGGCCCCGTATTCCAGGCATTCGTCAAAGGCCATGATCAGATCGGCGCCCAGACGATGCTGGATGGCGACGGCCGACTCCGGCGTCAGGCGGCAGAGCGCACCGTCGTAGGGGGAGCGGAACTCGACCCCGTCGGCGTCAACGCCGCGCAGCTCCGCCAGCGAGAACACCTGATAGCCGCCGCTGTCGGTCAGGAGAGCGTAAGGCCAGTTCATGAACCGGCGCAGGCCGCCGAGGCGCGCGATGACCTCTTCGCCGGGCCGGAGATGCAAATGGAAGGTATTGGCCAGGATCAAGCGATAACCGATCGCGGCGACCTCCTCCGACGTTACCGCCTTGACTGCGCCGCGCGTGCCGACCGGCATGAAGGCGGGGGTCATCACCATAAGGTCCCCAATCTGAAGCCGCCCGGCGCGGGCCTGGGTTCGAGGGCAGCGCCGGAGCACGTCGAAGAAGGGGGGAGGTCGAATCGACGAGGGGTCCATCGAGGGCGGTTGGTCGATCTGGCGGATTGGAAGCCCGGCGCGATCGACGGTAGAATGAGGCCGGCCGCGAGGAGCGGTCGTCCATGAATCAAGGGCGTTCGGGGGTCGAAATCAAGTCTTGTCGTCGAAGATCGCGCCGTGACTTTCGCTGATCGCTACGACGTCATCATCATCGGGGCCGGCCACGCCGGCTGCGAGGCGGCGCACGCCGCGGCCGGGCTTGGGCTCTCGGCGCTCCTGTTGACGCTCGATACCGAGAGGGTAGCCCTCATGTCCTGCAACCCGGCGATTGGGGGCCTGGCCAAGGGGCATCTCGTCCGGGAGATCGACGCCCTCGGCGGCGTGATGGGCCGCGCGATCGACGCCACGGGGATTCAATTCCGGATGCTCAACACGCGCAAGGGCCCGGCCGTCCAGGGGCCGCGCGCCCAGGCAGATAAAACGCTCTATAACGCCTGGATGCGCGACTTCATGGGCTCATTGCCGGGCGTGACGCTGGCGCGCGGGATGGCGACGGAAATTCAAACCGACGGGCGCGGCGTCCGGGGCATCCGACTGGAGGACGGGACCGAGCTGCGGGCGAAGGCCGTGATCTGCACGACCGGGACCTTCCTCGACGGCGTGCTTCACTGCGGCCTCAAGCAGGGCGTCGGCGGGAGGTACGGCGAGGCCGCCGCCGTCGGGCTGGCGGAATCCTTGCGCCGGCTGGGGCTGGAGACAGGTCGGCTCAAGACGGGGACGCCCCCGCGGCTGCACCGGGACACGATCGACTACGCCCGGTTGGAGCCGCAGCCGGGCGACGACCCGATCACGCCCTTTTCCTTCATGAGCGGCTCGATCCGGCGGCCGCAGATCGTCTGCCACCTCACGCACACGACGGCGGCCACCCACGAGATCATCCGGGGAGCGCTCGATCAATCGCCGATGTATACGGGCCGCATCCAGGGGATCGGCCCGCGCTATTGTCCGTCGATCGAGGATAAGGTCGTGCGATTCCCCGAGCGCGACCGGCACCACATTTTTCTCGAACCCGAGGGGCTGGAGACGGAGTTCGTCTATATCAACGGCGTTTCGACCTCGCTCCCGGCCGACGTGCAGGAACGATTCCTCCGTACCATTCCCGGTCTGGCGCAGGTCCGGATGATGCGGCCCGGCTATGCCGTCGAATACACATATTGTCCTCCGATGCAATTGCGGGCGACGCTCGAGGTTCGGCGCGTCCCGGGCCTGTACTTTGCCGGGCAGATCAACGGAACCTCCGGCTATGAAGAAGCCGCCGCCCAGGGGATCGTGGCGGGCCTCAACGCCGCGTTGGCAATCCAGGGAAGGTCACCGCTAGCCCTCAGGCGGGATGAAGCCTACATCGGCGTGCTGATCGACGATCTGGTGACGATGGATCATCGCGAGCCTTATCGCATGTTCACCTCGCGGGCGGAGTATCGGCTGTTGCTCCGGCACGACAATGCCGATCTGCGGTTGACGCCCGTCGGCCGGCGGGTCGGGCTCGTGGACGACGACCGCTGGGCGGCCTTCGAGGCGCATCGCGACGCCGTGGATCGCGGGCTCGGAGCCTGCCGCTCAACCATGATCGCCGCTGATGCCGTTCCGGCCGAGGCGTGGCAAGAGGCCGGACTTCCTCCGCCCGGCGGCCCGACGACGATGGCGCAGTATCTGGCCCGCCCCGAGGTCAGGCTCGCCGCTCTGGAGCGGGCCGGCTTGCTGGATCGCACCTATCCGAGGCGAGCCGCCGAGCAAATCGAGCTCCATTTCAAATACGCGGGCTACATCGAGAAACAACTCCGGCAAGTGGAACGGATGAAGGGTCTGGAGGACGAACGTCTGCCGGAGGATTGGGATTACGTCGGCCTCAAAGGCGTGCGGCGAGAGGCCGCCGAGAAGCTCGCCCGCTTTCGGCCCGCCTCCGTGGGCCAGGCCTCCCGGATCGCCGGCGTGACGCCGGCCGACCTGGCCGTCTTGCTCGTCCATCTGCGGGCGCGGCGGCTCGCGGCCTGAACGCCTCCCTCAGAGTTTCGGCAACCAGGGGAGCAGGTTCCGAGTGGCCTCGGGGGCGGGGCTCGCGGCCGCGGCCCGTCTGATCCGTTCCCGATCGAGCGGTTCGAGAGTCGGGGCGAGGAACAGTTCGGGATAACGGCTTCGGAAGGCTTCCTCTTCATCGGCCACGAGGACGAGGCCGTTGCCCAAGTCCGTCCGGAGAAGATTGCCGTCGGCGTCGTACCAGGAGAGGGTCTGCGTCGTCTCCGTCCGTTCAACGACGCGATAGGCGTCCACCTCGACGCCGCCGAACTCGATGCGGTCCACGGCCTGGACCTCGACCTGGACGGTCAATCCGAATCGGCCCGAGATCGGGTCGCTGGCCCGCGTGGCCCAGCGCTTGCCCACGCGCAGGCCGGAGACCTGGGTCACGATGGGGCGGATGGCGTCGGCCAGGATGATCGGCCGATCCAGGGCCAAGCGCATGGCGGCTCCACCGCCGACGACAAGCATGGGCGGGCCTAGAAGCTCAGAATAGAGGTTCAAATCCTCGACGAAACCGGCCAGGGCGACCTGCTGGCCGGCGGCGTCCAACCGTCCCTGGAATTGATCCAGCTCGAACCGCTCGTTCAGCATAACGTCGAGGTCGAGAGCGATCTCGACGGGGCGCGCCAGACCGAGGATCGGCAAGGCGAGCCTCGCCCGAAGAAAGGGGTTGTAGGTCCCGTCGGCGTCGTCCCGATTGATCTGGAAGGTATACGCCCCCAGGCGTTCCCCATCGCGTTCGATCCACATGAAAACGTCGTAGTCCTTCCACGTGGCGGTCAGGTAATCCGGGGCGAAGCCGAGGTCGCGGACGGCATAGCGCGCGCCCATCTCGCGGCGCCAGAGGAGGAAGACCATGAAAAGAAAAAACCCGCTGATGGCCAGTGGGATCCAGAACCGTGGGGCCAGCAGTAGCGGAGCGGACCCGCGCGCCTGAATTCGGCGACGACTGAAAAGCTCCATCGCGGTCGTGTCCCGGCGGCCAACGCCTGAAGCGCGGTTGCGCGCCCTTGGAAACCCATCATCTTCGGGGCGTATCGCCTTGTCAGCCGGAATCCCATGGCTCAGGGTGGCCGCCATGGGCCGTCGAGAGCGCGAGGTCAATTCTCCAACCGCTTTGTTTTCGCCTCGGGATTGTGATTGGATTCGGTCGCGGACCGACTTCAGTCCGCTGTTCGTTACGGGAGGAACGGCGCGGCGCGATTCTCGAAGCCATGACGCTCCGATCCGGAACAAAGACGCTGGCCGATTGGGGAGAGAAACGATTTCTCCAATGGGTCCGCCGCGCGCTGCGATCGCCGACCCATCTGGATGGGGCTTCGTTGGCGCTCGGCATCGGGGACGACGCGGCGCTCATCCGACCGACCGCCGGGGTCGAGATCGCCGTCACGACCGACGCGCTCATCGAAGGGGTGCACTTCCGGCGGGATTTCATCTCCCCGCGCGACCTCGGCGCGAGGGCATGGATCGTCAACCTGAGCGACCTGGCCGCGATGGCCGCCGAGCCGCTGGCCGGATGCCTCGCCCTCGGGTTGCCGCCGAAGACGCCGCTCGCCGATGCCCGGGCGTTCTTCCTCGGCCTGCGGTCGGCGGCGCAGCGTTGGGGATGTCCGCTCGCCGGGGGTGATCTCGTCCGAGCCTCGAAGTGGACGATCGCCGTCACGCTCATCGGCCGGGTCGAGGGCCGAGCGGCGCTGCGAGACGCGGCCCGCCCCGGTCAGCGCCTCTATTTGACGGGGATCGCGGGGGAGTCGGCGGCGGGGCTGACCGCTCTGCGGCGAGGCGACGCCGAACCGACGTTGATCGGCCGGCATCGACGGCCGACGCCCCGCCTAAAAGAGGCGCGCCTCCTGCGGTCGCTCTGCCCGGATCTGGCGATGATCGACGTGAGCGACGGGGTGTGGAACGATGCCGGGCAACTTGCCCGCGAGAGCGGCGTCCGGCTGCGCGTGCGGCTTTCGGCGCTCCCGGCCTCGGCTGGTTTGCGACGTTATGCGCGCCGACGTGGGGTGGCCTGGGAGGACTGGGCGCTCTTCGGCGGCGAGGATTATGAACTCCTCTTCACGACGCGCGTCGGGGCGGCAAGCTTGCGTTCGGCGTTCGCGTCCGGAGGGGTGAAAACGCCCCTCAGCGAGATCGGCGACGTGATTGCCGGCCGGGGCGTCCAATTGCTGGCCGCCGACGGCCACCCCCTCCGACGCCGCGACCGCACCTTCGAGCACTTCCGATGAGCCGGGTTCTCCTGCTCACGACCGAGCCGCTCCCCTTGCCCGGCTGGCCCACGACCGGCGCCGGGTTGCGCGCCTGGGGGCTCGCTCAGGCTCTACGCGCGCGCGGTCACGACCTGAAGCTCCTGATGCCGGATGATGCCCTGCGCGGCTACGCCCCGCCGCCAGGCGCCGCGCCGCCGACACGGGAATTCCCCCCATGGGTCGAGACCTTTCGCCGCGGAGCGCTCGCCGACGACCCCCGCCTGACGGATGGCGACGTGATCGTGCTGCAGCACTGGGGGCTCGCCGACGAGCTGGGGGAACCCGGCCTGCCGCTGGCCATCGATCTGGCGGGGCCACACCTGCTGGAGCGACGGCTTTGGGGCTCGACCACGCCGGAGCTGGACGTGGCTGAGAAGCTGGGCGCGCTGCGAAAGGCGGATTTTGTAACCGCCGGCGGGCGACGGCAGCAAGCCTACTTTCTCCCCTATCTCCGGCTGGCGGGCTGGGAGATCGACGACCTGGAGACGTCGATTCCCGTCGTTCCCTTTTCGCTGCGGCCGGAGTCGGGCCCGGCCCCGCCGCGGCCGGCCCGATTTCTTTACGGGGGCTATCTGCTCCCGTGGCAGGATCCGACTACGACATTGGAAATCGTGCTGGAGGAATTGGGTTCGGCGGGGCGTGGGGAACTGGTCTTCGTCGGGGGGCCACATCCGCGGCATGATGTTTCCGGCGGGGGCTTGGAGCCGTTGATCGAACGCCTGCGGCGACATCCGAACGTCCGGCTCCTGGAGCCGATGAGCTACGACGCCTACGTGGCGCTGCTTCGGGAGGGGGGCGTGGCGCTCGATCTGATGCGGCGCAACGCCGAGCGGCAATTGGCCTTCACGACCCGGACGGTCCAATACCTGGCCTGTGGCCTGCCGGTCGTTCACGACGACTATTCGGAGCTGGGGGAGCTGATCGCCCGTCACGGGGGGGGCTGGACTTTCTCGCCCGACGATGAGGGAGGGGTGCGCCGTCTGATCCGAGGCCTGCTCCAGGGAGAAATCGATCCGACGCGGGCCGGGAGAGCGGCGCTCGATCTGGTCGCCGAACGGCTGGACTGGGAGAAAACGATCGCGCCGTTGGACGCGTTCTGTCGCCAGCCGCGAGAACGCCCGGGCAAGATCGGGACGGCGCTTCAGTTCGAAGCGGCACCCCGGCGACTGGCTGAGCTGGAGGGCCGGCTCGCCCGCGCTGAGGCGCAACTGGCCACGCTCAGGGGAAAGCGATGGGTCCGGTGGGGTGTTTCGTTTTCTTCGCTTCGCGGGTGGGCCGCCTGGCTGCTGGCCCCGGCGGCGGCGCTGATCGGCCTGATCCTGATTCCCGTCTTTCTGCTTAATGACCTCATCGGCCGCCGACGCTGAGAACGTCGAACGGGGCCGCCGCGGCATCTCCTGACCGGCGGCTCAGTCCCGGTTTGCCAGCAGCAGAATCTCCTCCTTGACGCGGACGGACCTTTCGCCCAGGCGGCCGTTGCGGACTTTCGTGCCGAGCCTCTGCCGCCAGAAGTCGGTCCCCAGGACGTGAAACCCTTCGGCTTCGGCAAGCTCGGCCAGCAGCTCGGCGGTCGGGATGTGAACCATGAGGAAGGAAAGCTGATCGCCGACAACGTACGCACAGCGGGCGCCTGGGGCCAGCCGAGGCCGAAGCGCCCGGAAGTGACGCCGCATCCCGCCGAAATAGTGAGCCACAACCTTGGGGTAAAGCCGCTCGAAACCGGAGGTCTTGCCCAGGGCCAATCGCCGGGTCTCGATCTCGGCGCAGAGGCGCTCGACCCGTTTGAACCCGCGAACCCACTCCGCATCGGCGTCGCCGACGAAAACGTTGCGCGTGTTCGAACGGAGCAACGTTTCCTTCGTCTGGCGGAGCCGCTCCCGCGTCGGCACGAGCCCCAGCAGTACGGATTCCACCCGCGTCGTTCGCGTATAATCCTTCTCGTTCGGATAGGGCGGCGACGTGATGACGCCGCCGAAGGGACCCTCGACGCCGTGGAGCTCGCGGGCGTCGCCCGGGATAACTCTGCAGGGCGCGGGTGAAGGATGCGTTTGGCGAACGTCGGCGAGGTCGGCGATCATCGAGGCCGTCTGGCGGGCGAAATGACGCAGAACGTTGTGGTCGCGTTGGGGACGAGTCCGATAAATCTCGGGGCCAAAGGCGAAGTTGCCGGCCCCGTTGACGATCACATGGGCGAGGGCGAGAAGAAAGAATTCGCTCGCCTCCTCGGCCGCGCGGCGCGTCTCCTCCCGGATGGCTTCCCGCAGCAGGAGCAGCCGCTTGAGGGGGCGCGGGCTCAGAAATCCTTCGGGCAGGAGCCGCCGCTCTTCGTCGCTGAGGCGCGGCTCAGCCTCGGGGGTCGTTCTCCGGCGCCGCGCCGCCTGATCGTCCGCCACCTCCGGTTGAGATAAACCGTGGAGGGACTCCCATTGGCTTGCCCGGCGGAGAATCCGGCGAGCCCGGCGCGTCAGAGCGCGCGGGTCCAGATGCCAGTTCGTCTTCACGCGCGAGGCCAGGGCGGCCATCGGATGCGCCTCGACGCCGACGCTTTTTACGCCCGCTTTTCGGCACTCGACGAGCGTCGTCCCGGAGCCGCAGAAGGGGTCCAGGACGGTCTGTCCGGGCTCGATCTCAAATCGATCCAGATACTGCCGAACCAGGTGAGGCGGGAACGAAAGAACGAACCGATACCAGGAGTGGATCGGCGCATCGGCTTCGAGCAGGGCGTTTGTGGCGGCGACGGCGGGCACGGAACTTCCCACGGGCGGACGGGGCCGCTCCCGACGCCCTCAGTCTTCCATCTTCGGGGACGGGATCAAGGCTCCCGAGGCGGCCCCCCGGATCAAAAGAACGTTGCCCGGCGCAGGATCGTCAATTGGCGATTAGCCCCGACGGAAACGGCGTCGATCCGCGCCCCGACGAGGTCCTCGATCCGATCCACGTAGCGCCGAGCGGCTCCGGGCAGGTCCTCCAAGGTTTCGGCGGCGGCGGTCGAGGTGTTCCACCCCGGGAGGGTCTCAAAAACGGGGCGGCACTGGCGCAGGACCATCGCCCCGAGGGGCATGAGATCGATCCGCTCGCCGCCGGGGGCGAGATAATGCGTGCAGACCTGGATCTCGGAGAACTTATCGAGCACGTCGAGCTTCGTGAGCGCGATCGAGGTGACGCCGGCCACTTGGACGGACCGGCGGACGACGGGAGCGTCGAACCAACCGCAGCGGCGCGGGCGGCCCGTCGTCGCCCCGAACTCGTTCCCCTCGGCGCGGAGGAAAACCCCCACGTCGCCGTCGATCTCGGTCGGGAACGGCCCCTCGCCGACGCGCGTCGTATAGGCCTTGGCGACGCCGAGGACCGACTGCACGTGACGCGGAGCGATGCCCAGCCCGGTGCAGACGCCGCCGGGCGAAGGGCTGGAGCTGGTCACGTAGGGATAGGTGCCGAAGTCGATATCGAGCATCATCCCCTGAGCCCCCTCGCAGAGCACGTTGCGCCCCTGGGCCAGAGACTGATTGATCAGCGTCACGGCGTCGCAGAGGAGCGGCCGGATCGTCGGTTCGACGCGCCAAAGCTGATCGACCACCTCCTCCGGCGACGGGAGCTTCTCGTGGAAGATGTGGCGGAAGAGCGGCTGATAGAAGCGGTCGAGCGAGCGAATTTTCTCCGCGAACACGGCTTTATCCCGGTAATCCCCCAGGCGGACGCCCTGGCGGGCGACTTTATCGGCGTAGGCCCCGCCGATCCCGCGGCCGGTCGTGCCGATCTTGCCCGCCCCGCGGAGCTTTTCCTGCGCCAGGTCGAGCAATTTGTGATAGGGGACGATCAGGTGAGCGTTCTCGGCGATTCGCAGCCGGGGGCGTACCTCAACGCCGGCGGCCTCCAGCATCCGAATCTCTTCCTCCAGCACGAGCGGATCGACCACCAGACCGTTGCCGATCAGGCATTCCACTTTGGGGTTGAGGACGCCGGCCGGGATCAGATGCAGGACCGTCTTGGTCTCGCCGACGACGATCGTGTGACCGGCGTTATTGCCCCCCTGATACCGCGCAACGAGATCGGCTTCCTGGGCAATCACGTCAACGATCTTCCCCTTGCCCTCGTCACCCCATTGGCATCCGAGCACGACCAGCAGCGGCATCAGCGGCTCCCCGGCCGGCGCCGTCGATTCGGCGCGCGGGCGCGCAAAGCATAGAAACCCGCGTCGCCGGCTGGCAACGGTTTTCGGGGGCGGGCCGCGGATCGAAGGAAAGAGCTGTGGAAGAACCGACGGGATACCTGACCAAGGCGGGGAAGGACGGACGCTCCGGTAAGGGAAGGCTTCCGTCTTTGGGCTGGTGAACGGGGACGCTCTGGCGTACCCTCTTCGGCGGCGGGAGGAGGCATTTTCAACCGGAGGTGGACGGCGACGACGATGAAGCTGGTGAACCCCTTGAACGAAACACCTCGGGCCGCTGCGCGTGCGGCCCCGCGGTTGGAGACGCTCGGCGGCCGGACGATCGGCCTCCTCGACATCAGCAAGGCCGGCGGCAGTCACTTTCTGGACCGGCTGGAGGCGCTCCTCAAAGAGCGATGGGGCGTCGGGCGCGTTGAGCGATTCATCAAACCGACGTTCACGCGGCCGGCCCCGGAGCCGCTCATCGACCGCATCCTACGGGCGCAGGTCCAGGGCGTCATCGAGGCGCTGGCTGACTGAGGCTCCTGCACCACGTGCAGTGTGCACGACGTGATCGGACTGGAAAACCAGGGGCTGGCGGCAGTGGCCGTGGCAACGACGGAATTCCGGCTGCCGGCGAGGGTGCAGGCGGCGGCGTTGGGCAGGCCCGACATCGAACCGATTTACGTCCCCCACCCGATCCAGGATCAGACGCCGGAGGAAATTCAGGCGCGCGCCGACGCGGTGGCGGAAGCCTTGGTCCATCGACTCACGGGCGAGGATTCGGACTGAAGACGCGCCCGAGCCCGACGAAACCTTTCCGCCCGTTCCAGTTTTCGCTTCCCCGGCTCGGCCGTTCCTTCTTATCCTGACCCGCGTCGGGCGGGGGCAACCGGCGTGGAGGTGAGATTGGGGCGCAAGACGCATCGGCATGGGATTCGGGCAGGGCGGACGTCCGGTCTTCTCGTCGCGATCGCGCTCGCCGGAGCGAGCCCGGCGCGGAGCCAGGTCGGCCCGGCGTCGGGGCGCGAGTCGCTTCGGTCAGAGTTGCGCGCGCTCGAAGTGGCCATCGTCGAGCGGCTCACGCTCACGCGGGATTCCGTTCGGGCGCTGTCGGGGGATAAGGCCGTCCGGTCCCGGGCCGGCGAGTGGCGGGATTTCCTCGTGGACGCCTACAAGGACGCGCTCGATCACCGGGAACCCGTCGGCGGCCTGCTGGACGCGTGGGCGCTCAGCCGGCAGGCTGAAACCTTCCTGACCGAGGGCAAAGGCCGGGATTTCTTCGGTCCGCACCAGGAGCTAGCGATCGAGTCGGTTCGCGTTATCCTCGACGAGATCGTGGCGCTCGGCGAGGACTATCTGGCCGAGGACGTATTCGAGGAGGCCCGCCAGAACGTCGAGACTTACGCCGCCGAGCGCCCGCTGCGTTATCGGTCCTCCTGGATCGGGCGGCTTCTCGACGTTCGTCGGCCCCTCTTCACCGTCGTGGACCTGGGGGAGAGCACGCTCCGGACGGTGGCGGCGGTGCCCCTGCTGCCCAAGCGAACGGCCGAGGGGTTGCAGACCGGTACCCGCGGCATTCGGGACTTCAACGAGACGGCCGTCCGCTTCACCGAGGTGGTGGAGGCCCTTCCCCGGCGTTCCCGCGAAGAGTTGGAGACGCTCCTGACGTCGCTCGACGACCGCGCGACGACGCTCGGGCAGATTTCCTCCGATCTGCGAGTCTTCGCCTCAGAGATCGGCTTGGCCGTCAGGGACGCCGAAGGGCTGACGAGCGGCGTGCAAGAGGCCCTGAGGACGGCCGGGGATTCGGCGGCAACGGTCGATCAGACGGCCCACGCCGTTCGGCTGGCCGCTCAGGAGCTGACGACGCTCGTCGAAGCCCTGCGGTCGCTCGCCGAGGAGCTGGACCGCGCGGGGCCGGGCGACAAGCAGGAGGGCGTCGGCGCCGGCGGGTATTCGCCACGTGAGTACACCGAAGCGGCTCAGGCCATCGAGGCAGGCGCCGTCGAAGTTCGCGGGCTGATCGAAGCCATTGACGACCTGATCGAAACCTCGCGCCGGCCATCGAAGTCGGCGCGTTCGGAGACCCGCCCGTTCGACCCGCGGGATTACGCGGCGGCGGCCGAGGCGATTCGGGCCGGCAGCGCCGAGGTGCGCGCCCTCCTGAGCGACGTCCGCGAACTCACCCCCGACTCCGACGTCGCCGAGGGCTCCGGGGGGCTCGGCACACAATGGGAAAGGGCGATGGAGACGACGGCCAACCGCCTGGAGCAGTTGATGAACCATGCGGCCGCGCTGGCGGCGGGGCTCATCCTTTTGACATTCGTGGCGGCGGGGGTGTTTGTCTGGGTCCGCTCCAGAATCAACGCGGCTCGATGAATCTGCGCACACTGAGGATGGAAGGGAGAAGCATGCGACGTCGTCGATTCGCTTCGAGGGGCCGGTCCGGGCTGGTGGTCGTCGGTTTGATCGGGCTGGCGGCGTCCCGGACGGGGGGCCAATCGACCCCGCCGGTGACGCTGGAGCGGATCATGGCCGAACGGGACTGGATCGGTAATCCGCCGGAGCGGCCGTTCTGGTCCCACGACGGCCGGGCGATATTTTACTATCAGAAGCGCCCCGGCGAAGAGCGCCGGGACCTGATCCAACTGACGCTCGACGGCCGCGGGCCGGAAAGCATCCCCGAAGCGCGCTACGGGGAGGTGGAAGAGGGTCCGGGGGAGTTGAGCGCCGATGGCAGGCGCAAAGTCTACGCGCGCCAGGGGGACATCTTTGTCAAGGACATGAGGTCGGGGCGGATCCGCCAACTGACGCGAACGGAGGCCGTCGAATCCAATCCTCGCTTCATGGTCGGGGGCGATCGGGTGAGCTTCCGACGGGGCGACTTGATGCTCGTGCGGGACCTGGAGAGCGGCCTGGAGGCACAGGCGGCGGACCTCCGGACGGAAAAAGACCCCGACGCGCCCGAGGAACGCTTTGTCTTCCTCAAGGACCAACAGAGCCGTCTGTTCGAAACGCTTCGCGAGCGGCGGGAGAACCGCGAGGCCGAACGCGCCCGGACGCTCGAACAACGACGGCTCGATCCTTCGCGCCTCGATCCGCCGTTTTATCTCGGCGAAGGAACGGAAATCCTGGGGCTCTCGCTCGGCCCGCGGGGGGACCGGCTGATCGTCCGATTGGCTCGAAGGGCGCCCGAATCCGGCCGCCGGGACACCCTGCCGAATTACGTGACGGAAGACGGCTACCTCGCCACGCGCCCCGTCCGGCCCAAAGTCGGGTCAGCCCCGCCCCGGGGCGAGCGGCTGCTCTTGCTCGACCTGATCGGCCATGAGCTGCACGAGCTTGACCTCTCGATCCTTCCGGCGATCACCTTCGATCCGCTCAAAGAGATCCGGGAGCGAGGCCAGGCGTGGCAAAAACGGCGGCAGGAGGAACAGGCCCCGCCCGGCGAAAAGCCAACGGGAGCGCCCCCTGAGACGGCCGCGCAAGCCCACCCCTCGCCCAGAGCCCGACCCGAGGGCGAGAACGAGAAGCCCAAGCCGCGGCCGGTGACGACCGGGGCGATCGTCTGGAGCCCCGACGGCCGACAGGTCGCGCTTCAAATCTTCTCCGCCGATAACAAGGACCGATGGATCGCGCTCGTGGATTTCGAGGCCCGGCGGCTTCAGCCGCTGGAGCACTTTGTCGACGAGGCCTGGATCAACCGGGCGTTTACCGAGCTGGACTGGCTCAAGGACGGCTCTGCCCTCTACTTCATTTCCGAAGCGAGCGGCTACGCTCACCTGTACCTTCGTTCGATCCACGCCGCAAAGGCTGAGGCCTTGACCGAGGGACCGTTTGAAGTCGGCGAGGTCGTCCTGAGCCGCGACGGGAAGACGTTCTTCTTCACGGCCAACCGTGAAAACCCGGGGGTCCATGAGACGTATCGACTCAGCCTGGACGACCGCCGGATCGAACGGCTGACGACGCTCGGCGGGCGGAACCGGTTCATCCTCTCGCCGGACGAACGCCAGCTTCTGATCGAGCACTCGACGACGACCCGCCCGCCCGAACTCTACCTCCAGCCCGCGCGGCCCGGCGTCGCCGCCCGTCAGCTCACCCGTACGGTCAGCGAGGCCTTCACCTCGCTCCCCTGGACGGCTCCCCGGCTCCTTCAAGTTCCCTCGCGCGCGGGCCGCCCGATCGCCGCGCGACTCTATGCGCCGACGACGCCGGCCGCGGGATTGCGCCCCGCGGTCGTGTTCATCCATGGGGCGGGCTACCTGCAGAGCGCCCATGCCGGCTGGTCGTCGTATTACCGGGAGTTCATGTTCCACACGCTGCTGACGGGGCTCGGCTACGTCGTGCTGGACATGGATTACCGCGCTTCGGCGGGCTACGGGCGCGACTGGCGGACGGCCATCTATCGCCGCATGGGAGAGCCGGAACTGGAGGACCTGGAGGACGGCGTGGCGTGGCTGGTTGAGCGTCACGGGGTCGATCGGGCGCGCGTCGGCGTCTACGGCGGCTCCTACGGGGGGTTCCTCACCCTCATGGCGCTGTTCCGCAAGCCGGAGCTGTTCGCCTGCGGGGCGGCGCTGCGACCGGTGACGGATTGGGCCCACTATAATCAGCCCTACACGGCCAATATCCTGAACACGCCGGACGACGACCCCGAGGCCTATCTCCGCAGCTCCCCCATCGAGTATGCCGAGGGGCTGGCCCGGCCGCTGCTCATCTGCCACGGGATGCAGGACGACAATGTGCTCTTTCAAGACTCGGTCAGGCTGGTCCAGCGTTTGATCGAGCTGGGCAAAGAGGATTGGGAATTGGCGATTTATCCCCTGGAGGCTCATGGTTTCGTTGAACCCTCAAGCTGGCTGGATGAGTATCGGCGAGTTTTGAAGTTGTTCGAGCGGAATCTGAAGTGAACGCCGGCCGGGCGGAGGGCCCTCAGCGATAGAGGCGCCAGCGGGGCCCGGCGGCGTTCCGCGGGGGCCTCACGCCCAGGGCGAGCAAGGCGCGTTCGGCGTGAATCAGGCCGGCTCCGGTCACGTCGTCCCAGCCGGGGGCGGCTCGGGTGCCGATCACGTCGATGGCGGTGGTTTGCAGGACGGAGGTGAGATTGGCGGGCGAGAGATTGGGGCGGGCCTGGCGGAGCAAGGCGCCGACGGCGGCGGCGTTGGGGGCGGCGGCCGAGGTGCCGAAGAAATTGGGGAAATTGTCCGGCTCGCCGAACGCTCCGCCGAGGTTAAGCGGAAATCCGAAGAACGTCGTGTTGTTGCCGTCGACGGCGGCGATCTCCGGCTTCATGCGATTCTCGGCCGAGAAGGCCCCCGAGGGCGTGAAGAAGATCGCCAGCGCCCCGCCGCGCGAGGTGAAGTCCTCCGGGTCCATCTCCGCCGTGGGGAAGAAGGCGGTCGAGAAGGCCGGCGTATCGAACCAGGGGACGGCCCCCACCGAGACGACGCCGCGGCCGGCCGTGTGACCGTAAAGCGTCGGGCCGCCGACCGAGGAGGAACTGTTCGGGATGGCCGAGATGACGACGCCCGGCGAGACATCGACGAAGAGAACCGTGAACTGGAGGGGCGTCGAAGGGTCCTGAGGAATGGCCCCCCGGCTGCCGTCGAAATGATCGATCGCCAGATAAACCGTCTGCGGCGCCCCACGGTTGAAGAAGAACAAGCCCTCGATGGGGTCGCCGGACGGCCGCCCGGTCGAGCCCTGTACGTCGAAGCTGGCCGTCAGGAAAGAGTCCAAGCTGGCGCCGGTGGGCGAGGCCGTGACGTACATATCGAGGTCGATCTCGGCGCCGCTGGAGTCGTTGAGACTTTGAAACGGTTGATTCCACTGAAGAAGCGCCAAGATAAATCCGCCCCTGGTGGGCACGTCGATCGGAAGGAACCCGCTGCCGTTTCCCCAATCGTGAAGGTCGTTGCCCCGGGGGGGGAACACCTGCTCCCCCCTCTGGGGGTTCACGTCCTTATACTGCTGGCGGAGGGAAAAGTTGGAAAGATTGCCTGAGGCACTGAAGTACGGGACGCCGGCCTGAACGGCCGCCATCGCCGCCTGGGCGATGATCCCATCCTGATACATCGGCTCGGCGAAGTAGATCAGATCATCGACGATGACGGTGCACCCGGCCTCAGTTCTCAGGCGGGTGATCCCCTCGGCGAAATTGGCTTCGGAGACGAAGCCGGTATGGAAGGCGATTGAGGCGCCGGGGGCGATGTCCCGGACAAGCTCGCCCATGGCCGCTCCCTCATCGGCGAGCGGGAAATCCGGGTCGTCCTCGGCGTTGTCGGCCAGGATCAGGACCGTCGCCGGGAGGTCGCCCGTCAACTGCTGCAAAGCTCCCTGGAGGAAACCCGGTTGGCCCGCCGGAGGGGTCGTGTCCGGCAGGCGGACCGAAGGCGTGCGGGCGAAGCTGTCGGAGAGGATGCCGACCCGCTGACCGGCCCCGTCCAGACCAAAGACGTCCACGGCCGGGACGTTGAGCGCCTGCCGGGCGCGGCCGTCAACGAGCCCGGCCGAGCGCCTCGCACCCCAATCGGCTCGGATCATCACCACTTCGGGAATCGCGGCCAGAGCGTGTAGGGCCTCCGGGTCTTCGACCTCCAAACTGGCGCGTCCGTACGTCTGCGAGACGTGGCGGACCGATACGCCGGGGACGGCCAGTTTCCGGACCGTCTCCGCGCCGAGGTCGCGGGCGATTACCTCGACCAGGACCGCCGAGCCGCGCTGGCGGAGCAGCCGATCCCCGCCGGCGGCGGCCGCCAGCGAGAGCCCCCGCCGTCGAGCCTGATCGACCAGTTCGAGGAGTCGAAGGTTGATTTTGGCGGAGGTGGGATCGCTGGAGTAACGGGCCGTTTTGGGGCCGGGTTCCTGAGCCTGAACCGCCGCCGTCAGAAGGCAGAAGAGAGTGGCCGCAACCCTCGGCCGCATCGACCTGCTCGTCTATCGCCCCCTGAGTCCCGCCGCGTGGGCCGCCGGACGGCCCAACGTCCCCTGGCAAGCGCCCCGCTATCGCGCTCGAGGGTAAGATTGGATAGTCCCTCTGGCCCTCGCCGTCAACCGTCGTTAGCAGGCGACCCCCGCTGGTTACTCAAAAAGCCGCCACGTCCGCGCGGCGGCGGGGAGTTCCGGCGCGCCGGTCAGGAACAGGCTCAATCGCCCGTGACCATCTGCGGACGGGTCGGGCCCCACGCGAATCGACCCCACCGCAACCTCCCCCTGCCGATCGCCGCTCACATCGTCCAACCCCGCCACCGCGACGCCGAAGAGCCGAGAAGCGGAAGAATCCGTCGGGGCAAGCGTGGCGATCACCCGGCGGGTCAACGGCGAAATGAGATAGGCGCGTCCGGAACGGGTCGATTGACTCCCCTGCTCAAGCGGCGCGCCAACGATCAGGGCCACGGCATCTTTCGGGTCGGAGCGGGCAACCGGAGCCATCGAAGCGCCAAAGGCGCCGGCAAGCGCCGGGGAAGGTGAATCGAGCGTCGCCCGCAAGTCGCCCGTGCCGCCGGAGAAAATGTGAACGCGGCCGGCGCGACGCGGGCCGCCCGGCGGGGACTCGCCCGGGGCGGCGACGGCAAAATCCCCGTGGCCATCCCCATCCAGGTCAGGCATACCGACGACGGCGGCCCCGAAGCTCCCCTGGCTCTCCGGGGAAGGGGAAGCCAGAGAACGGAGGAGCAGACGCGTCCTTCCAGAGAAGAGATAAGCGCGCCCGGCCCGCGTCGGCTCCTTCCCGACGCGTTCGCCCGGGGCGCCGACCAACCATTCCGCCAACCCATCGCCGTCAACGTCCGGGACGGCGGTCACGGCGGCGCCGAAACCGCCTTCGGCGACGGGGAACGGCGACGAGAACGTCGCGAGCCAGCGTCCCTCCCGCCCGGAAAAGAGATGCGCTCGGCCGGCGCGGGAGGGCCCTGCCGAGGGACGCTCGTCGGGCGCGCCGACCAGCAGCTCGCCGGCGCCATTGGCCTTCAGGTCCCGCGTCCCCGCAACGGATCGGCCGAAGGCGCCAAAGCTCTGCTCGTCCGGCGAACGGAGCGCCCTCAGAGGGGCCCCATCGAGCCCCGAGAACATATAAGCGGTTCCGGCGTGACTTGGGCTCAAGGGCGAATGCTCGTCCGGCGCCCCGATCGCCAGGTCGGGGACGCCGTCCCCGTCCACGTCCGGCACGGAGGCCACGGCCAGGCCGAATCGACCCGCCGCCACGGGATGGGGCGAGACGAACACCCCGCGAATCTGCCCTGCGGTTGTCGAGATTAGGTAAGCGCGGCCCGAGCGAAGCGGCCCCGCTGCGCTTGAGGCCTCCTCGGCGGCGCCGACAATAAGGGCTCCGGGGCCTGCGGCGGCCATCGAAAGGCCGAAACCGCCTCGGGCTGATCCGGGTCCGTCGCGGTCGATCGCGATGGGAAAGGGGCTGGGCGGCACGACCTCGATCAAGGCGCGCCCCGTCTGGCCAAACCGCTCGACGAGATGGCGCGCCATACTGACCTCCAAAGCGCACGTGCCGGGGTTGAGCGCCGCCCGAAACTCAAATTCGAATACCTGAGACGCGTTCGTCGGAACGACGGTTTCGACGGGAACGGGGAGGAACGTCGACTCGATCAGGCGGCAGGCGTCGGCGAGGATAAGCAATCCGTCACCGTCGCCGGCCTGCCACGGCGATCGACCCGTGTTGAGATAAACGATCCGTCCGCGGGCCCGGCCGCCGATTTCCACGGTCGCCGGCAAGCCGGCTTCGAGGAGTCGGGCCGCCAGATCGGGCCGGGGGAGAATCTCCACCGATCGCCGAATCGTCGGGCCGAAACCCGAGCCCGATCCGTGAGCCATCGAAAGCTCAATCTCACAAATCCCGGGCGCGTCGGGGGCCTCAAGTGTCGCCTCGAAAGCGCGCCGGCCATGGGGCGGGACCACCTCGCCCGACGATAACGGCATCTCTTCCGGCTGCATCAGCCCGCACGGGTCCTCGGTCACTCGAAGCCGCGTCTTTCCATGCCCCGACCAGCTCAGGGGGCCAGAGTTCCGCGCGACGAGACGGATGGAACGTTGGGCCCCGACGGGGAGCGTCTCCGGCAACTCCGCCTCCATCCATTCCGCTGAAGGGCTCAGGGCCGGCGACCCCAGCGGGATGCCGAATAGATAAGCCCTGCCGGAGCCTTCCGGGGCGGGGCCTGGGTCGGCCCCAGGGGCGGCGATCGCCAAGACGGCCCCCCCCGTGGGGCTTCCCAGGACGGCCAGGGCGTCCCCGAACAAGCCGCCGGTCTCCGGCTCCGGAGGGAGCAGCGTCAGGAGCAGACTGCCCGTGGCGCCCGAGAGCAGATAAGCCGCTCCGGCGTTGAAAGGCCCGAAGAAGCCGTCCTCATAGCCGCTCCCGACCAACAGTTCGCCGCGATCGTCGCCGTCGACGTCGGGAACCGCGGCCAGCGCGCGGCCGAACTGCCCCGCCCGATCGGCGTCAGGGGAGCCGAGCGTCCTCATGAACGCCCCCGTCCGACCTGAGAAAATGTGAACCAGGCCACCGTCATCGGGGCCATCGGGTGGATCGCCCCCCGGCGCGCTGACGGCCAGTTCCGACCATCCGTCGCCGTCCAAATCATCCAGACCGGCGACGGCGAAACCAAACCAGGCGTAGGGTTCGTCCTGGGGAGGGATGAGCGTCCGAAGGGGTCGTCCGGTAGCCCCCGAATAGACGTAGGCTCGGCCCGCCTGGGGTGGCCCCGATGAGGGTGTCTCGTGGGGAGCGCCGATGAGCCAATCGCCGATGCCGTCGCCGTCGAGGTCGGCCAAGGCCGTCGCCGACGACCCGAAACGAGCCCCATCGGCCGGACGCGATGGATCAAGCGAGGCCAGGAGCTTCCCTAATTGGTTCGAGAAGATGTAAGCCCGTCCTGTCTCCTTGAGAACAGGGCTCGCCGATTCCATGGGAGCGCCGACAAGCCACCTGCCCGCCGCGACGTCGGCGGCAAGGGCCGCCCCGAACCAACCGCCGGGCCGAGGCGCCGGCGATTTCAGCGCGACCAGGACCTTACCGCCGGAGCCGAAAACGTAGGCTCGGCCGGCTTCGGGCGGGTCGGCGCCGCCGCCTTCTCTGGGAGCACCGACGATCCATCTCCCACGGCGATCGGCGGCGACCGACGCGCCGAACCAGCCCTGGAGCCGCGGTTCGGGGGAGGCAAGCTCAAGAAGCGCGCGGCCGTCGCGGCCGGAGAGCACGTAGGCTCGTCCGTTATCCCGCGGCCCGGCGGGGCCATCTTCTCTCGGCGCGCCGATCAGTAGGTCCTCCCAGCCGTCGAGATCCGGGTCGCCGACGGGAGCCGTGGCGGCCGCAAAGGCTCCGAATTCCTGAGGGGCTGGAGGGGCGATCTCGGCGAGAAGCCTGGGGACGGCTTCGGCGACGACCTCAATTTCGAGCGACAATCGCTCTCCGAAGAACCCTTCCCCCTCCCGCACCATTTGAAACTCTATCGGGCAAGGCCCCAAAATCCCCGGCGCCTGGAGAGCGAGGCGAAAAACGCGCTCGGCGTCGGGGGGCACGACCTCCCCCAACTCCAGCATCGCGCGCGAGACAGGGGAAAGGCCGCAGAGGTCGCCGCGCACGGCAAGCCGATCCCCCGTGGATTCGGCCCACGGCTGCTCGCCGACGTTCCGGAGGGCGATCTCCACGAGAGCGGCGTGACGCATCGGGAGCTGCCGCGGGCTCGATCGACTGGCGACAAGGGCGTCGCGCCGGTTGCGAGGGAAAACGGTGACGAGATAGGTATGCTCCGGACCGAACGGCTCGGCCGACGGCCCCTCCATCCGAAATGAAACGGCGCAGGTCCCCGGCTCAGCGGGGGCCATGAGCGTCACATCAAACGTCGCCCGCTCGCCCGGTCGGACCCGTCGATCCGGACCGATGGGGAAGCTCGCCGCCGCGGCCAATCGGCAGGAATCGGATGCGATGCGGAGCAGCTCGCCTGAGTCCGCCGACCAGACCGATCGCCCCGTGTTTCGCCAGGTGAGGCTCGCCACCGCCGTCGCCCCGGTGGCCATTCGGTCGGGAAAGGACGCCCCGACTAGAAGGGAATCGCGGGCCAGGCTCGCCAAGACCTCAACCTCCACGCTCAGGGGGTTGCCGAAACTCCCGCCGTCGCGGCTCATCTGGAGCGTCAGGGCGCAAAGCCGGGGCGTCTGCGGGGCGATCAGGTCAAAGGCGAAGTCGCGGGTCTCGCCGCGGCGGACGGGTTCGATCACGCGTATCCGCGTCCCTTCCTTGCCCAGCAGGCCGCAGTCATCCCGGACCGCGGCCAGGGCGTCGCCGGATGCTTCCAACCAGGTTCGCGTTCCGGCGTTGAGCACGATCGCCTCGGCCGGCAGGCGCGTCCCGGCGGAGATTCGCGCGGGGACGGCATGCCGGACAAAGACCGCCGCCTCGGAAGGGAAACGCTCGGACGCGAGCGTGAGCGCCGAGGGGAGATGAATGAGCCCGTGGCCCGTCACCGGATCCCAGCCCGGGGCCGCCCGCGCCCCGACGATGTCGACGGCGGCGGCGGTGAAGGCAGCGGTCAAGTCAGCCGGGCTCAAGCCGGGGCGCGCCTGCAGAATCAGAGCGGCCGAGGCGGCGACCCCCGGGGCGGCGGCCGAGGTGCCGAAGAAATTGGGGAAGCCGTCGGGTTCGCCGAAGCGGCCGCCCAGGTCCAGATCGGCCCGCGGCAGAGGACCGAAAAACGTGGTGTTGTTACCGTCGTCGGCGGCGAGTTCGGGCTTGAGAACGCCTTGCGGGTCAATCCGGCCGAAAGAGTCGAAAAGCACTTGGATCTCACCGCCTCGGGCCGTGAAGGGTTCCGGATCCGTCGCCGGCGTGGGGCCAAGCGTGGGATCGAAACCGTCGGTCTCGAACCACGGCACGGCGGCCACGGCCGTCACCCCGGCGGCGGCGGCGTGACCGTAGATCGCCGCAGCGACGCCAGCCTGAACCGAAACGGGCGCATCCGGAAACTCGACCGGGCCGAAGAAGACCAGACGAAACTCCAGGGGCGTTGACCGATGCTGCGGGATCACGTCCTGGTTACCGGCGTAGTGGTCGACGGCGAGATAGAAAGTTCTCGGCGCTGAGGCGCTGTTCAGGACCGTCGTGATTTCGACGGGGTCGCCGAAAGGTTCGAGCGTCGTCCCCTGGCGCTCGCGACTGCGCGTTCCCGTCGTCGCCAGAAGGGGAATCTCCGGCGCCTCGGTCACGTAGAGATCGAGGTCAATGCGCGAGCCCGGCCCGCCCAAACTGGCGAAGGGCTGATTCCATTGCAGCACGATCGTCGTGGCCGAGCGAGGCGGGACGCCGAAGGCGAGAAACCCGCTTCCGGCGCCCCAGTTGTGGAGGTCGCGTCCGGTCGGAACGTTCGTGGCGTCGTCCGCGGGATGAAGATCGAGGAAGGTTTGACGGATGCCCCCGTCGCCGGTGTTGCCCGCGGCCGAGACGACATGAACGCCGTGGGCGGCGGCCCAACGGGCGGCGAGCGCCACCAGCCCCTCCTGATACATCGGCTCGGCCAGGTAGAGAATGTCATCGACGATCACGCGACAGCCGGCCCGGAGCGCCAGGGCCAACAACCCTTCGGCGAAGGCGCTCTGCGAGGGGAAAGCCGTGTGAAAAGCGAGGGCGGCCCCCGGCGCCAGGTCATGGATGAGTTCCCCCATGGCCGCCCCTTCGTCCGTGTTGCCCGCGAAAAACGTTACTTCCTTATCATCCCGCAGAAGCTCTACGACGGGAGGCAGATCGCCGGAGAGCTGCGGGCGCGCCCCGGTCAAGAGGCCCGGTTGCCCGGCGGGGGGCGCGGTCGTCGGCGATCGGACGCCGGAGGTCCGGGCGAAACTGTCGGAGAGGATGCCGATCTTCACGCCGGCCCCATCGAGGCCCAACACCTGATGAAGCGGCGCGGCCGCCAGGGCCTCGACCGATCGGCTCGTTACGCGTCCGACCTGGGCCACGGCGCCGAACTCCGGCTGAATCATCCGAACAAAGGGGAGGCGCGCCAGCCCTTCCAGAACGTCAAGCGTGTCCACCCGAACACTCACGCGATTGAAGGGCATCGAGGCGTGAAGCACCGTCGCTCCCGACTGAGCCAAGGTCTCGAGCGATTCCTCCCGCAGCCCCTCGGTCGCCAGGTCCAGAATCGCCCGCCCGTCGGGCGAGACCCAGCGTTCGGCTGGGGCCACCTGGACCAACCCCAAACCGCGGGCGCGCATCCGCGAACGGGTCTCCAGCAGGCGCAGGCTGATCTTGGCCGCCTCGGGCGCGGCGGAGTACGGGGCCGTTTTGGCCGGCGGCGGTTGCGCCGCGACCGGGTCGGCAGAAGCGAAAAGGGCCAGAAGCAGGAACGCCGCCCCGCGCTCGGCTCGCCGCGCGGTCTGCTTTGGCCCAGCAGCTATGGCCCCGGTCCGATCCATTTCGACGGATGACCTTCGGGCCCCGGGGGGCCGAACTCAAGCGGATTCACTCCCTTCCGGACGGCGGATTAAAGGCTCAATTCGGGTAGCCTCCGGCTTCGACGGCGTGCTAGCCTATTTAAGGCGCGGCCCCTCTGGGGGCGAGCAGCCCGGACCGGCGATTTGGCCGGGGTCCACGATCCGGCGGGGGATTTTTTGGGTTTGAGATGAGAAGCCTCAGTTCAGTGACGTTGTGGATCATCATCTTTCTGGTGGTGATCCTGCTTTTCATGAATTACTCGCGGACGGAACAGCCGGAGCAGATGGCGCTGCTCCGATGGCGGGAATTGGGGATGCAGGGGAAGTTGCTCAGCTCCAACGACCACGGGGGAAAGATCGAGGGGGAGTATCTGGCCGACAACGACGCGCGCAAGAAGTACGTCACGAAGTACCTGAGCGGACAGGAAGACGTGATCCTGCAGTGGGTCGACGAGGGGTTGAGTCGGCCGGCGGGCCCGGTGGATTTTCACTATAACCCCGACCCGAAGAGCGCCCTGTTCCAGAACATCCTGATCTCGGTCCTCCTGCCGGTCCTGCTGATCATCGGCCTTTGGATGCTCTTCATGCGCCAGCTCCAGGGCTCCGGCAATCGGGCCATGAGCTTCGGCAAGAGCAAGGCCAAGCTCGTGCAGGAGGGTCAGATCAAGGTCACCTTCAAGGACGTGGCGGGCATCGACGAAGCGTGCGAGGAGCTGCAGGAGATCGTCGAGTACTTGAAGGATCCGAAGAAGTTTTCCCGCCTGGGGGGACGGATTCCCAAGGGGGTGCTGCTGATCGGGCCGCCGGGGACGGGCAAGACGCTGCTGGCCAAGGCGATCGCGGGCGAGGCCAACGTGCCGTTCTTTTCGATCTCGGGTTCGGATTTCGTCGAGATGTTCGTCGGCGTCGGGGCCTCCCGCGTGCGGGACCTGTTCGAACAGGCCAAGAAATCCAAGCCCTGCATCGTCTTCATCGACGAGATCGACGCCGTGGGACGCTCCCGATTCGCCGGCATCGGCGGCAGCCACGACGAACGCGAGCAAACGCTCAACCAGCTCCTGGTCGAGATGGACGGCTTTCAGGAGAACGAAGGGGTCATCCTCCTCTCGGCCACCAACCGGCCCGACGTGCTGGACCCGGCTCTCCTGCGGCCCGGGCGCTTTGACCGGCAGGTGATGGTCCCGCTGCCGGACGTTCGCGGACGCGAGCAAATTCTCCAGGTGCACGCCAAGAAGGTGAAGATCGCCTCCGAAGTGGACCTGAACCGCATCGCCAAGGGGACGCCCGGTTTTTCCGGCGCCGATCTGGCCAACTTGATCAACGAGGCGGCGCTGCTGGCCGCCCGGGCGGGCGCCGACGGCATCGAGATGCCCCATCTGGACGAGGCCAAGGACCGCGTCATGATGGGCCCGGAACGGCGCAGCCTCGTGATCTCCGAAAAGGAGAAACTCGTCACCGCCTATCACGAGGCGGGCCACGCTCTCGTGGCCAAATTCACGCCCGGCGGCGAAGAGGTGCACAAGGTCACGATCATCCCGCGCGGGCCGGCTCTGGGCGCCACGTGGATTCTGCCCGGAGAAGAGTTCTACAACCGCTCCCGGGAACAATTGATTCACCAATTGCGCTACCTCATGGGCGGCCGGTCCGCCGAGGTGATTCAGTTCGGCGAAATCACGACCGGGGCGGCCAATGATCTGGAGCGGGCGACCGACCTGGTCCGCCGGATGGTCTGCGTCTATGGGATGAGCGACCGGCTGGGCCCGCGGAGTTTCGGCGAGCCCTCGGGCCACGTCTTCCTCGGCAAGGAAATGACGCGCGAGCGGAACTACTCGGAGGAGACGGCCACGCTCATCGACGAGGAAATCAAGCGCATGCTCGACGAGGCCTATGAATATAGCCTCTCGCTCTTGCGAGAACGGCGCTCGACGTTGGATCGCGTGGCCGAGGCGCTCGTCGAACGCGAGACGATCGATTCGGAGGACCTGGACCTCCTGATCGAAGGCAAACCGCTGCCGCCGGTCGAAAAGCTCAAGCCCCCTGCCGCCGAGGCCCCGCCGGCCAAGGAACAGCCCGCCCCGCGTCCGAAGCTCCAACCCAAGCTCGACCCGCTCGGCGGCCCGACGGCCCAGCCGTCGACATGAATTCGCGGCCATGGTCGGCTTGACGGCTCCACGGGTAGGCCGGCAGGCGCGGCGCCGCGGATTTTTTGTAGGGCCAACGGATGAGGCGTAATCTTCAAGTCCCTTGAATGCCCCTTCTGTTCTTCCCATAATTCCCTCCAAGGGCTGAAGCCCGCGAGCTTGGCCTTACCGCCGCAAGGAGACCAAGACCCATGAATACGCGTTTTGCGCCTCAAGATCGCCGTCAATTCCTGCGCCGGTTGGCGGCGGCGGCCGCGCTCTTGCCCGCCCCGGGCGCCTTCGCCGAGGAATTGTTTCGGACGCCTCGGCAGACTGAGGGGCCCTTCTATCCGGACAAGCTGCCGCTCGACACCGATAACGACCTCATTATCGTCAACGATCAGCTCACGGCCGCCGTCGGCCAGATCACGCACCTCTCCGGCCGCATCCTGGACGCCCAGGGCCACCCCATCCGCAACGCGCTCGTCGAAATCTGGCAGGTGGACGCCGAGGGGGTCTATCTGCACTCGGCGGGGGGACCGCGCGAAGAAAGGGATGGTAATTTCCAGGGCTTCGGGCGCTTCCTGACCGGCTCCGACGGCCAATACTACTTCCGAACGATCAAGCCGGTCCCGTATAGCCGGGGGGGCGTCTTCCGCACGCCGCACATTCACTACGCCGTCCACGTCAAGGGCCAGGAGAAATTCACGACTCAGTGCTACATCAAGGGCGAGCCGCTGAACGAACGCGACGGCGTCCTGCGTGGGATTGCCGACCCGCGTGCCCGACAGGCCGTGCAGGTCGATTTCTCCCCCTTGACCGGTTCGACCGTCGGCGAGCTCGCCGCCCGTTTCGAGATCGTGCTGGGGTTCACGCCGGCGGCCTAGGCGCTTCGTCCCAGGGGCGCCCGTCTGGCGGGGTTCGGTGCGCCCGCCGATCCGCGCTCCCACCCGCTTTCGCTGAGACATCAGGGGGCAGCCGGGGCGGACCCGGCTTCGGCGCCCAGCGGCCGCTCGGCGCCGCACGCTTCACAAAAAGGGAGCAAGGCATGGCGGATCACGCTGCAGCTCTCGCAAGCGACAAAGAGCGGCGATCCACAGGCCGGGCAGGTATAGGGACCTTCCGGCCCGGCGGTTTCGACGGCTCCCGGCGGGAAGTGCGGTCCTTTGCGGCCCCAGGCGGCGTGTCGCAACGGCCCCCGCCGGATGGGATCGCCGCACATCGGGCAACGATGCTGCTTATAAGCCTCCCGGTATTGCTTGAGGAGCCAATCCCGGCGTGGGGCGACGAGCAACCGGATGAGCCGCACGAGGAAGGCGAGCACGATGGCGATCCCCGCGGTGATGGCGACGTATTTGAAGAAACGAGCGGGGGCATGCTGGTGCATGACGACCCCGATCTTCCAGGAGGCCGCAGCCAGAGCCGCATAGAGCAGTGGGCGATAGGGAGTTTCCCGCCATCGCGCCGTCAGCCAGGCCGAACCGAGGAACACGGGCAGGAGGAAGGCGAACTGGAGGGTGGCCACGCGCAGCCGATGGCGCCGCGAGGCGGCCTCGAACTCTTCCCGAGCGGGTTCTTCGGCCTCTCGGATACGCTCCCGGATCGCGGCGACTTCATCCTCCATCGTCCGGCGGTCCTCATTGAGCCCGGCGATTTCGGCGTTGGCTTCCTGAAAGCGGCGTTGGTTCTGAAGATAGAGCGTCTCGCTTTCGGCCAGGGCGGACTGTTCCTCGGGCGTCGGCGTCACGTTTTTTTCCAGGTTCAGCCGGTGGAGCTCGATCAACTGATTCATCGTGGCCCGCGAGCCGTCCATGCTCGTCCGCAAAATTGCCTGCGTCCGTTCCCGCTGGGCGATCTGCGACTGAACGTCCGCAATCTGGCGATTCAGAACTTTCAGCCGTTCGTCATCGGCCTCGGCGACTCGCGCCCGGCGGAAGGATTCGAGTTCGGGTCCCTTGATCCGAGCGAGGTCATCGAGGACGAACCCCAACAACCAGATAAACAAGAGCGTCAGGAGGAGGCTGAGGCCCCAAATCAGGGACCGAACGGCCCAGGGACCTTGCTTCGTGGGAGTCCTTGCCATCGATGCTCGCCTCGGAGAGAACCGGGGAGGCGCACCCCTCGCCTCAAATCTTCAGGAGGCCGCCTCCTCAGCGGCCTCCCTTCAGAGAGCCCGCGCTCGTCTTCAGCCGACGGAGGACAGCCTCGGTCACACGGCGGACCAATTCGGCTTCCTCCGCCGGACTCGACGCGAATTCGGCTGCCTCAGGTTGACCCTCGGAAGCAGGCGGCCCCGGGCGGCGGCCCCCAAAGGCGTTCTCCGGCGCCGGGGCCGGCGCGGCGCAAGAGGCAGCGGCGGCGTCCTGGAGCCGCCGGTCGGGTATGCCGAGATTCTTCTTGATCTGCAACAGCTCGGCCATATGTTGCTGGCTCAAGACGGTCGGCTCGCCGAGGGCGCGGCTCAGAATGATGAGCCGGCAGTAGGACTCGATAATTTCGATTTTCCAGTAAGCGTCGAGCAGGCCCCGGCCCGCCGCGACGGCCCCGTGACTGGCCAGCAGAAAGACGTTGAAGTCCCGCAGATAGGGCGTCAGTGTGTCGGCGACCTTTTGCGTGCCGGGGGTCTCGTACGGCGTGATGGGGACCTCGCCGAGGAAAACTTCCTGCTCCGGATGGATGCACTTGGGGACGGCGCGGCCGGTGATGGCGAACGCGGTCGCGTGCGGCGGGTGACAGTGAATGACGGCGCGGACGTCCGACCGGCCGCGAAGAATCTGCAAGTGCACGAGAATCTCGGAGGTTTTGCGGCGGCGACCCTGAAGCTGACGCCCCTCCAGATCCAGGACCACCATGTCCTCGGGCTTCATGAAACCCTTACCGATCATGGTCGGCGTGGCAAGAATCCGGCCGTCGCTCAGCCGATAAGTCAGATTCCCCCCGTTCGCCTCGACGTACTGGCGCTCCCATAAGCGCCGGCCGATCTCGCACATCTGCTCGCGCGCGTCCCACTCCGCCAGTGGAGCCTCGTCGAGCGGCGTTCCGTAAACGGCCGACATGGGGGCCTCAGGGGTCGGCCGGCGGCGGGCCGGGCTCGGCGGCTGAGTTCGGAGGCGAGGCGGGCTCGGTCGGGAACTCAATCGCCGGCAATTGGATCGGCGCCGGGGCCGGCGTGGAGGCGACCGGCTCGGTCTGGCCCTGCGGGAGCGGCAGCTCGATGGGCGGCGCCGCCGGGAGCGTTTCCAGAGGGAGGCTTCCGACGGGCGGAGCGGCCTGCTGCGGCGTGCCTTCGAAGAGGCGCTCGGTGGAACTCCGCTTCGAGCGAACCGATCCGAGAATCGAGAGCGCGATCGCCAGCACCATGAAACCGACGGCGATTCCCGTGGTGATTTTATTGAGGGCTTTTTCAGCGCCCGTCGCGCCGAGGGCATCGCTCAGGCCGGTGCTGGCCGTGCCGAGGCTCGAAAGCCCCCCGCCCTTGCCGGCCTGAATCAGAATGATGCCCATCAGGACCAAACAGACGAAAAAGTAAACGAAGAGAATAAGGATCATCCACCAACTCAGCATCAGACACGCTCCACATGCGGCCGGGCGGCTCGCGAGCCTTTCAGGCGTCGCCGGCGTCGTCCAGGGCGGCGATGCCCGGCAGGACCCGACCCTCGAGAAATTCCAGGGCGGCGCCGCCGCCGGTCGAAACGTGGGTCATCGCCTCGGCGACGCCGAACCGCGCCGCGGCGGCCGCCGTCTCGCCTCCCCCCAGCACCGTCACCGCCCCGGAGCGAGCCAATGCTTCGGCGACGCGCCTTGTCCCTTCGGCGAACGGCTCCATCTCAAAAACGCCGACGGGGCCGTTCCAGATTATCGTACGGGCCTCGGCGATTTCATGTTCAATCTGGGCGACGGTTCGGGGCCCGATGTCCGCGCCGACCCAGCCGGGGGGGATGGCCCCCGCCTCCACGACGCGGGGGGAGGCTTTGGGAGAGAGCTTCTCGGCGACCACCACGTCGACGGGCAAAAGCAGCCTGACCCGGCGGCTCCCGGCGCGATCGAGCACCTCGCGGGCGGTGGGGAGCGTTTCCGGCTCGAACAGGCTCGCGCCGATCTCCAACCCTTGAGCCTTGAGAAACGTATAGGCCATCCCTCCGCCGACCGCCAGGGCGTCCACCTTCTCCATCAACCGCCTGAGCACGCCGATCTTCGACGAAACTTTCGCCCCGCCGATAATGGCCAGCGCGGGCCGCTCCGGATCCTCCAGCGCCTCGCCAAGGTAGCGAAGTTCGCGCTGGATGAGGAACCCGGCGGCGCAGGGACTCAGGTGGCGCGTCACGCCTTCGGTCGAGGCATGGGCCCGGTGCGCCGCGCCGAAGGCGTCGTTGACGTAAACCTCCCCCAGCCGCGCCAGCCGGCGGGCGAATTCCGGATCGTTGGCTTCTTCCTCCGGGTGGAACCGCACGTTCTCCAGAAGGATAACTTCGCCGTTCCGGAGCGCCTCGACCCGGCGTTCGACCTCATCGCCAAGGCAATCCGGCGCCAGAGGCACGGGCTGGCCGAGCAGGCGCTCCAGCCGCCGGGCCACCGGCGCCAGGCTCATCGACGGCGTCACTTTGCCCTTGGGCCTTCCCAGATGCGACATGATGACCAGACGAGCCCCCTCGCCGATCAAGCGCCGGATCGTCGGCAGCGAAGCGCGAAGGCGCCCATCGTCGGCGACCTCGCCGTGTCCGTCCAAGGGAACGTTGAAATCGACGCGGAGCAACACCCGCCGCCCGGTCACCTTGAGCTGATCTACGCAGAGTTTGCGATAAGGCGTCATGGAAGCGCCGCTTCGCCGCTCGGCGAACGCGCCGGCCGCACCTCGCCGGGCGTGGACCACGTTGCCCCGCCATCCTCCGAACGCGCCGTCATGGGCGCCGGGGCCTGGCGGCCGTCCGGCGCGTGACGCTCCCAAACGGCGACCCAACGCCCCTGGGCGTCTCCGGCCACGCGCGGGCTCAATCGGTCGCCGTCGGCAGGCGTGGCCGCCGGGCACAGGCGGCGGGGGGACGACCAAGTCCGGCCGCCGTCGACGGAACGAGAGGAGTAAATGTCGCTTCCAAGCGGACCGGCGGCCGAGCCGTCCCCGGCGGCATCCCAAACAATCAACCAGGTGACGCCGGCGACGGCGATCCGAGGCGATCGAGAGCGTAGTCGAGGCAGGCCCGCCTCGCCCGTCAGCGGGGTCGGGGGGCTCCAGGAGGCGCCGGCATCCGTAGAGCGCGCCCAGCGAAGGGTGAAAGCCCCCGCCGTCTCGGTCTCCGTGGCCGCCGACTCCCAGACGACCACCCAGGCCGAACCGTCCGTGGCGATGTCGGGGAACCGATCCGCCACGCCGTCCCGGACGGCGTCACTGTTCAAAATCATGGGAAGCGTCCAGGCGAAACCTTCATCCGTCGACCGGGCGAACAGAATGTCGAAGTCGCGACCGGTCGTCCCCAAAGCCTCATCGGACCACCAGACGGCGAGCCAGCCGCCCCGGCCATCCGTCGCCAGACGAGGGTTGAAATCCGACCCCCGGTCCTGCGGCGCATTGGCGTTCAGCAAGGACCAGTCCGGCCAGGTGGCCCCGCGATCGGCGGAGCGGATCGTCACCAGATCGGCGTCCAGCCCGCCGACGGTTCCGAAGACCTCCCAAGCGACTATGACCGCCCCACGTTGACCGGCGATCACGGTCGGGTTGAACTCGGCGAGGGAATCGCCGCCGGCATAGGGCGCCAGCAAGGCGGGGCCGCTCCAGGTGGAGCCCCCATCCGTCGAGCGGGCGTACATCACGTCCAGGTCCGGAGGACGGAGTTCATCCAAGCCTTGATGGCGCGCCCAGACGATGACCCAGACGTTCTCCCCCAAGTAAGCGATCGCCGGCGTGGCGTCATCCTGATCGGGGGCCTCGGGGCGATCATGGAGCCGTCGAGGGGCGCCCCAACTCCGCCCGGCGTCCGTGGAGCGTGTCAACCAGAGATCGGCCTCAGAGGTCCACCGGCCGCGGGAGCGATCCTCCCAGACGATGATCCAGCCGCCGGCGCCATCGGTCCCGATCGCGGGATTAAGTCGCCAGGAAAGGTTATCGATCTCCGAACCGGGGCTGACTGAACCGGCGAGCGCGACAGCCCCGAGGAACACGGCCCCCAAAAGTCGCGATCGCCGGATAAGCCTCGCCATCGTCGCCCTCCGGGAAAGCGGTCGAGGTCGCTTCGAGCGTATCAACCGGCCGTCAAGCGCGGCGAGCCGGGCCCGGCGGGAAGCTCGGGCCGGTCACTCGGCCTCCTGACCGTCGGTCGTGACGGCGGCCGGCGCCGGCTGAGCCGGCGGCGGCTCCGGGACGCCGAGCGGAACCGGCTCATAATTCTTGTACACGCCCAAGGCCGTCCCGGCGGGGATAAGAAGCCCCATGATGACGTTTTCCTTGAGCCCGCGCAGCATGTCGTATCGGCCCCGGACGGCCGCGTCGGTCAGAACGCGCGTGGTCTCCTGGAAGGAGGCCGCGGCGATAAAGGAATCGGTTTCCAACGAGGCCTTGGTCAGCCCGAGGAGCTTGGGGACGGCCACGGCGGGCTTGCCCCCCTCTTTGATCGTCTTTTCGTTGACCTCCTGGAAGGTGAATTTGTCGACCTGCTGGCCGTAGAGGAGACGCGTATCCCCCGGGTCCTGGACAATCACCTTCTTGAGCATCTGCCGGATGATGGATTCGATGTGTTTATCGTTGATGTTGACTCCCTGGAGGCGATACACCTCCTGAACTTCCGACAGAAGGAACTCCTGAAGAGCCTTTTCGCCCCGGACCCGCAAAATGTCGTGCGGGTTGACGGAGCCGTCGGTCAGCAAGTCGCCGGCCTTGACCATCTCCCCGTCGCGGATGGTCAGATGCCGCACGAGCGGGATCGAATAGAGGTATTCCTCCCCCTCTTCGGAGATGACGGCCACCTTGCGGACGCCCTTGCTGATGCCGCGGACTTCGACGCGCCCGTCCACGTCGGCGACGAAAGCGGCGTCCTTGGGCTTCCGCGCCTCGAAAAGCTCGTCGATCCGAGGCAGGCCGCCGGTAATGTCCTTGCTCTTGATCCGCAGCCGGGGGATGCGGGCCAGGACCTGACCGGCCTTGACCTCGGTCCCCTCGCGAATGTCCGGCATGATGATGGCCCCGACGGTCATCGTGTAAGTCGCCAGCGTTTCCTTGCCGGCGGGGGCTTTGATGTGGATCTGGGGCAGGCGTTCTTCCTTATGTTCCTGAATGATGAGCTGGACGTTGCCGGTGCGGATGTCGATGTCCTCGGAGACGGTCACTCCCGGGATAATGTCATGGAAATGGATGCGGCCGTCGCGCTCGGCGATGATCGGCGTCTGGTTGGTGTCCCACCGGACGAACTTCTCGCCGCGCGCCACCCGTTCGCCGGCCTTCTTGGTGATGACGGCCCCATAGGGGATATTCGGCAGCACTTGGATCACGTCCCCCTCGTCGTTCTCGACGATGATCTGGCCCGTTCGGACGATGACGACGTGGACCGTTTCGCGATCCTGCTGGAACTCAACCGTCCGCAGGTCGTCCTTGTAACGGACGATGCCGTTGTCGGCCGCCTCGTACCAGCCTTCCAACTGAAGGCTGGCCGTCCCGCCGATATGAAACGTCCGCAGCGTGAGCTGCGTCCCCGGCTCGCCGATGGACTGGGCGGCGATCACGCCCACGGCCTCGCCCAGCTCCACGGGCCGGCCCGTGGCCAGGTTCCGTCCGTAGCAGCGGACGCAGACGCCGCGACGCGTCCGGCAGGTCAGCACCGAGCGGATGAGGACGGACTCGACGCCGGCGTTCTCGATCTCGATCGCCCGTTCTTCGGTGATCATCTCGTTGCGGTCAAGGATGGGCTTGCCGGTCGTCGGATTCTTGATCGTCTCGGCGGCGTAGCGTCCGTCGATCCGATCGTGAAGGGGCTCCAGAACGCGCTCCCCCTGCGAGGTGATCTCCTTGATGGCGTTGACGCGGATGCCGTCGAGCGTTCCGCAATCCTGCTCGGTCACGATCAGGTCCTGAGCCACGTCGACCAGGCGGCGCGTCAGGTAGCCGGCGTCGGAGGTTTTGAGCGCCGTGTCGGCCAGGCCCTTCCGCGCGCCGTGCGTGGAGATGAAATACTCCAGCACGCTCAACCCCTCGCGGAAGTTGGAGGTGATCGGGGACTCGATGATCTCGCCGACGCCGCCCGTCAGCTTCTTCGTCGGGCGCTGCATCAGCCCCCGCATGCCTGCGAGCTGACGAATCTGCGCCATGTTGCCGCGCGCGCCCGAGTGCGCCATGACGAAGATGGGATTGAGGCCGGCCTGATCGTTCTTCAGACGCTCGGCCATGTCCCCGGCGACGTTCTCCGAGGCGTGGCTCCAGACGTTGACCACCTCGAAGTAGCGCTCCTCGTCGGTAATGGCCCCGCGCTCGTAGCGCTTCTGAATCTTGGCCACCTGCGTTGCAGCCTCCGCGAGCAGGCGCTCCTTGGTCTCGGGGATCAGCATGTCCTCCACGCAGATGGAGATCCCCCCCTTCTTGGCGTAATCGAACCCGAGGTCCTTGAACCGGTCGAGCATCTCGGCGGTCGTTTCCGGCCCGCAGAGTTTGTGAGCCGTGTCGACGATCCGCTCCAGCGTCCGCTTGCCCATCGTCTCATTGAAGAAGGGGGCATCGGGATCGAAATAGGCCACTTCCGGCGGAAGCGTCCGGGCGAAGATGATGCGCCCGACCGTCGTTTCCACGATTCGCCCGTTCAAGCGAACGTTGATGGGGGCCTGGAGATCGATGACGCCGTACTCATGGGCCGTAATCGCCTCCTCCGGATCGGCCATTTTCATGCCGGACCCTTTGCGCCCCCGGACCATCTTCGTCAGGTAGAACAGCCCGAGGACGACGTCCTGCGTCGGGGCGGCGATCGGGGCGCCGTGGGCGGGCGAGAGGATGTTGTATTGAGCCAGCATCAGGAATCGGGCTTCCATGCGGGCCTCGGCCGACAGCGGCACGTGAACGGCCATCTGATCGCCGTCGAAGTCGGCGTTAAAGGCCGGACACGCCATGGGGTGCAGCCGGATGGCCTTCCCCTCGACGAGCTTGGGGAGAAATGCCTGCACGCCCAGCCGGTGAAGCGTGGGGGCGCGGTTCAAGAGCACGGGGTGTTCACGGATGACGTCGTCGAGGATGTCATAAACGATGGGGTCCTCTTTCTCGATCATCCGCTTGGCGCTCTTGATCGTGTTGCAATGGCCGCGCTTCTGAAGCTCGTGAATGATGAACGGGTCGAAGAGCTCCAGGGCCATCTTTTTCGGGAGGCCGCACTGATTGAACTGCAGCTCCGGCCCCGGGACGATCACGGACCGGCCGGAATAATCCACGCGCTTGCCCAGCAGGTTCTGCCGGAATCGCCCCTGCTTGCCCTTGAGCATGTCCGAGAGGCTTTTGAGGGGACGGTTGTTGTGTCCCTTGGTCGGGCGGCTGCGGCGGCTGTTGTCGAAGAGCGCGTCGACGGCCTCCTGGAGCATCCGCTTCTCGTTGCGCAGGATGACCTCCGGGGCCCGTAGGTCGATCAGGCGCTTGAGCCGGTTGTTGCGGTTGATGACGCGGCGGTAGAGATCGTTCAAGTCGCTCGTGGCGAAGCGGCCGCCGTCGAGGTGAACGAGCGGCCGCAGGTCCGGCGGGATCACCGGCAGGACTTCGAGCACCATCCACTCGGGCTTGTTGTCCGACTGGCGAAACGCCTCCAGCACCTTGAGCCGCTTGATGATCTTATTGCGCTTCTGAATGGAGTTCGTCTGGCGCATTTCGATCATCAACCGGTCGGCATCCTCCCGGCAGGGAATGCGGCGCAACATTTCGCGCACCGCCTCGGCCCCGATCATGATCCGGACCTTCTCGCCGTAGGTCTCCCGATACTTGCGCGTCTCCTCTTCGCTCAGAATCTGCTTTTCCTTGAGGGGGGAATCCCCCGCATCGACGACGATGTAATCCTGATAATAGAGCACGCGGCTGAGGTCCCGCACGGACGTGTCCAGCAGGTGAGCGATCCGGCTGCTCGTCCCCTTGTAGAACCAGATGTGGCAGACCGGCGAGGCCAGCCGGATGTAGCCCATCCGGTGACGCCGGACTTTCGCCTCGGTCACCTCCACGCCGCAGCGGTCGCAGATGATCCCCTTGTACTTGATCCGCTTGTATTTGCCGCAGGAGCACTCCCAATCCTTGACCGGGCCGAAGATTCGCTCGCAGAAGAGGCCGTCCTTCTCCGGCTTGAACGTCCGATAGTTGATCGTCTCAGGCTTCTTGACCTCGCCGAAGCCCAGCGATTCGGCCTCCTCGCCGAAGCGCCCGAGCTGGGCGAATTGATCCGCCTGGCGGCGCTGCCGGCTCGCCCACTTGAGAATGTGATCGGGCGAGGCCAGCGAGATGCGGCAAACGGCATTGGTGTCCCGCAGTTCGACGGTCTTGCCCCGGCGATCGCCGGCGCTACCGAACATCGAGCGGGCTTCGGATCGGGTTCCAACGGTGGCCATGTGGCGCCAACCCCTTTCAGGTCCTGGAGTTTGAGCCGCGGATCGTTCCGCTGCGGGTCATTTGCCCTCGTCTTCGGAGCCGACCGCGGCTTCTTCTTCGGTCTCCTCGTCCTCCCCTTCCAGACTCCCCTCCTCCAAATCCTCGGCCTCGGCCGCGGCGCCCGAGGCCGGCTCGCCCGGCGCGCCCTCCTTGGCCTCGGCCAGGTCATGCGTGCTCAAAAGCTCCATATTGAGCGCCAGACCCTGAAGCTCCTTCACCAGCACGTTGAAGGACTCCGGAATCCCCGGCGGCGGAGAGTTCTGGGACTTGACGATGGCCTCATAGATGCGCGTGCGCCCGACAACGTCGTCGCTCTTGACCGTGAGCATCTCCTGGAGCGTCGAGGCCGCCCCATAGGCTTCCAGCGCCCACACCTCCATCTCGCCGAACCGCTGGCCGCCGAACTGGGCCTTGCCCCCCAACGGTTGCTGCGTGACAAGCGAATACGGCCCGATTGAACGGGCGTGCATCTTGTCGTCGACCAGATGGGCGAGTTTCATCATGTAGATCACGCCGACCGTCACGGGTCGATCGAACGGCTCGCCCGTCCGCCCGTCGTAAAGCGTCGTCTGGCCGCGGGGCGGCAGCCCGGCGGCGCCCAACCATTGCTGGATCTGCTCCTCCCGCGCGCCGTCGAAGACCGACGTGGCCACCTTGACGCCGAGCGCCCGGGCGGCCCAACCCAGGTGAGTCTCCAGCACCTGGCCGACGTTCATGCGGCTGGGGACGCCGAGCGGATTGAGAACGATATCGACGGTCGTGCCGTCTTCGAGAAAGGGCATGTCCTCGACGGGAAGGATTTTGGCCACGACGCCCTTGTTGCCGTGCCGGCCCGCCATCTT
Organism: uncultured Candidatus Sumerlaeota bacterium; assembly: GCA_964463045.1. Taxonomy (GTDB): domain Bacteria; phylum Sumerlaeota; class Sumerlaeia; order MVZB01; family JAJFLK01; genus CAYXAU01. The sequence continues at coordinate 168,035 of CAYXAU010000006.1, forward strand.
GTCCCCGACGGAGACCTTGCGTTTCTGAGCCAGATAGACCTTGACGAGCTTGTTGACGCCGGGGGGGAGCTCGTCGCCGGTCTTGATCCGGTCGATCTGATTGCGGGCGCGATCCTCGATCTCCATCTCCTTGGCCATCGTGCGCTGAAACAGGCGCTTGATGTCGTTGCCGCGCGGCCCGTCCACCGGCAGCATCCCCGTCCGGAGGCAACGCCGGACGTATTCGATGACCGTCGGCTTGACCTTCTGGCCCGGTCGGTATTCGGGCTTGCCCGTTTCGAAGTTGACGATCTCGCGATCGACCTTCTCCAGGAGCGCCTCCAACTCCGAATCAAACCCGGCCCAGAGCTGCTCCAGCTGCTTATCCCGCTCGGCCTCCAGGTCGGCGATCATTTTTTTCTCACGCCGATCGGTCTTTCCCCCTCGCTCCTTGCGGGAGAACATCTTGATGTCGACGACCGTCCCCTCGGTCCCGGGCGGCACTTTGAGCGAGGCGTCGCGGACGTCGCCGGCCTTCTCCCCGAAGATGGCCCGCAGGAGCTTCTCCTCGCTGGTCAGTTCGGTCTCGCCCTTGGGCGTGACCTTGCCGACGAGGATATCGCCGGCCTTGACTTCGGCCCCGATAAAGACCAGCCCGTTCTCGTCGAGCTTGCGCAGGGCGTCCTCGCTGACGTTGGGGATGTCGCGGGTGATCTCTTCCTTGCCGAGCTTGGTGTCCCGCGCGTCGATCTCAAACTCCTCGATGTGAATCGACGTGAAGACGTCGTCGCGCACCAGTCGCTCGCTGATCAGGATGGCGTCCTCGAAGTTGTATCCCCCCCACGGCATGAAGGCGATCAGGACGTTCTTGCCGAGCGCCAGCTCCCCGTGATCGGTCGCCGGGCCGTCGGCGATCACGTCGCCGATCTTGACGGCCTGGCCTTCCTCAACGATGGGTTTCTGGGTGATGCACGTGTTCTGATTGCTGCGTTCGAACTTGCGCAGCCTGTAAACGTCCAGCCCGCCGAGCTTATTCTTGATGACGATCTCGTCGGCGGTGCATCGGGTCACGACGCCGGCGTTGCGCGCCAGGACGCAGACGCCGGAATCCAGCGCCACCTTGTCTTCCATGCCCGTCCCGACGACCGGCGCCTCGGTGTAGATGAGCGGCACGCCCTGGCGCTGCATGTTCGACCCCATCAGGGCCCGATTGGCGTCGTCGTGCTCCAGGAACGGGATCAGCGCCGCCGAGACCGAAACCAGTTGCTTCGGCGAGACGTCCATGTAGTTGACCTTTTCCGACGGGACGCGGGGAAAGTCCCCGCGAAACCGGCAGAGGACGGACTCGTTGACGAAGCGGCGGGTTTTGGCGTCCACGGGAGCGTTCGCCTGGCCGATGTAATACTCGTCTTCCACGTCGGCGGTCATGTATTGAATGTCGTCGGCCACCTTCGCTCCCTTGACGATCCGATACGGCGTTTCGATGAAGCCGAATTGATTGATCCGCGCGAACGTGCACAGCGAGGAAATGAGGCCGATATTGGGCCCTTCCGGGGTCTCAATGGGGCAGATGCGCCCGTAATGGGTGTGATGAATGTCGCGCACCTCGAACCCCGCCCGGTCGCGCGACAGGCCCCCCGGCCCCAGGGCTGAGAGCCGCCGCTTGTGCGTCAACTCGGC
>CAYXAU010000007.1:0-166303 GCA_964463045.1 uncultured Candidatus Sumerlaeota bacterium
ATGGGGGCGCACATGGGGACGCACGTGGACGCCCCCTGGCATTTCGGCTACGGGGAGGAGACCGTCGAGCGGTTGGACCTCTCGCGCATGGTTACGCCGGCGCGCGTGATCGAGCTCTCCGAGACGGCGGACCGGATCACGCGTTCGGCGCTGGAGGGGCGGCTGGAGGGCACCCCGGCGGTACTCCTCAAGACGCGCAACTCCGGCAAGCTGGAACGGGGGGAACCGTTTGACCGGGGATTCGTCCACCTCACGGAGGAGGCGGCCGACTATCTGGTCCAGCGGGGCATCCGCACGGTGGGGGTGGATTATCTCTCCGTGGACGGCTATGGCGTCGCCGGCGCGCCGGTCCATCATCGGTTGCTCACCGCCGGCGTCTTCATCGTCGAAGGGCTGGACCTCTCGGCGGCCCCGCCGGGGGACTACCTCTTCATCGCCCTGCCGCTCAAGATCGCCGGGGCCGACGGCGCTCCCGCCCGCGCGATTCTGATCGACCTGGCGGAGCAAGGCCGATGAGCGCCCCCCGCGGGCGACGGTGGGGCGGGTGAAAGGGAGGTCGTTCAGGGGGGTTCGAGGCCGGAGAGACCGAAGGCGGCGAGCAATTGCTCGGCGGCAGCGGTGGCGGGGAGCCGTCCCTCGCGCACGGCGGCTTCCAGCTCCGGCAGCAGCGTCCGCACGCGCGGATGGGCTCGGAAGGCGGTCTCGAGGCGGTCCTCAACCATCGACCACATCCAGCGGACCTGTTGGGCGCGGCGTCGGGCCGCCCAGTGACCGGCGGCTTCCAAGCGCCGCCGATGCTCCTGGACGAGCCTCCAGAGCTCATCCAAACCCTCGTCCCGGAGGGCGCTCACGGCGATGACCGGCGGTCGCCACTCCGTAAAGGTCGGCCGCATGAGCCCTAGAGCGCGCTCGAAAGCCTGGCGGGCGGTCTCGGCGCGGGCGACGTTCTCCCCGTCGGCCTTGGTGATAGCGATCATGTCGGCCAGTTCGAGGAGGCCGCGCTTGATGCCCTGCAGTTCGTCGCCCGCCCCGGCCAGCATGAGGACGAGAAAGAAATCGACCATCTCGGCGACCGCGGCCTCGGACTGGCCGACGCCGACGGTCTCGACGAGGACGACGTCGAAGCCGGCGGCCTCGCACAAGAGCATCGCTTCACGGGTATTGTGGGCCACGCCGCCGAGCGTCCCGGAGCTGGGCGAGGGACGAACGAAGGCGAGCGGATCATTCGCCAGGCGGACCATCCGGGTTTTATCCCCGAGGATCGATCCGCCGCTCACGACGCTCGACGGATCGACGGCCAGGACGGCCAGCCGTCGGCCCGCCGCCGCGAGCCGCCCCCCCAAGGTCTCAATCAACGTCGATTTGCCGACGCCGGGGACGCCGGTGACGCCGACGCGATGAGCCCGGCCGGTGGCGGGCAGGAGGCGGGCGAGCAGTTGACTCGCCAGCGTCTGATGTTCCGGAGCGCGGCTCTCACAGAGCGTGATGGCGCGGGCCAGGACGGTTCGGTCGCCCGCGAGCACGCCGGCTTCGTAGTCCTTGAGCGAAAGCGGCGCCGGCGTGGCCGGGGTTTCAGGTCGAGGCGCGGCAGTCATGTCGGACCACGAAGACCCAGAGAGCCTGTAAAGCCGTTCGCAGCCTCCTTTTCCGATCTCCGCTTGGGCTGCGTTCATCATCGGGCATGGATTCGGATTCCTTCGAGACCCCGCGTCGTCGTGGCGCCCCCCCCCGGGCGCTCATTTGGCCTCGCCGGCCTTGGCGGCGCGGTAATCCGCCTCGGCTTTTTCAAGAACCGGTCGCAGCCGCTCCGTCCAGATGCGATAGCCTTCATCGGTCAGGTGGAGCTGATCCTCAATGAAAAGCTCGGGGCGAGGCTTGCCGTCGGGCCCCAGCATGGCGTCGTCGATATCGACGTAGAAGAGCCGCGGGTCGGTTTCGATGAATTGACGGATGAGCCGGTTGGCTTCGCGAAACTTCTCGACGACGTTCCATCGGGCGATGCTCGGCCGGATGGAGATGAAAATGATGCGCGTGCGGGGAAGCGCGGCGTGGGTCTTGTCGACGAACGCCTGGAAATGCTCGGCCGTGAGTTCGGGGGATTTGCCGAGCCAGATGTCATTATCCCCGGCGTACATGACGATGGTCGAAGGCTTGTGGGGGAGGATGATCCGGTCGGCGAAGTAGGTCGATTCGGAGATCATCGAGCCGCCGAAGCCGCGGTTGATGGTCCGGAGCTCAGGGAACCACTTGGCCAGGTCCCACATCCAGATCGTCGCGCTGCCGGCGAAGAGGAGGGCTTCTTCCGGCGGCGGGTTGCGCCGGGCTTCCTCTTCATAGCCTTTGATCGAGCGGGCCCCGGGGCGCCGCGCTTCTTCCCAGATCGTCGGCGAGCGCCGCCAGCCGTCCGTCGATTGAGTCCACGCTACCGATGAGAGCGCCGCGAGACCGAGGGCCGGCAGCGTCCGCCTCAGCCGTCGGTCGAGCCTCAGGCGTGCGTCGAGCATGTTCCGCCTCCTTGTCGATCGAGATTCCTGGCGTTGGGTCTCCATGTTGTCCGGTTTCGAAGATGCAGCCTCAGGGTTGGCCGGTAGCGGCGGCCTGGCGGGCGCGGCCGGCGCGAGAGACCGCGTGGGCCTGAATGGCGGGGTGATCGAAGCCGATCAGGTCGGCGGCGCGGCGCTGCACCTTGGCGATCGCCTCCAGAAGCTGCTCCACGTCCCGCGGCTCGCCGAGCAGCAGAGGGTGCGGGAGCCAGACGGCCTCCTCGTAACCGGCGCGCCAGGCGACGGGGCAATCGGCGTCGCAGCCGGTCCGGGCCCAGGCCGGGTATCGCCGGGCGTCCATGTGAAAAAGTGGACTGTTATAGAGGGGCTCGTAGAACTGTCCTTCGGCGGGGACCCCCTCGGCGTTCACGGCGGCGAGGAAGACCTCGCGCGGGAGGCCCTCGAATCCGGCCGGGTCGTATTTGAAAACGTATTGATAGATCGCCAGGGTCGTGATCCGTTCATCCCGCCGCAGGATGGAAAGCCCCGGGATTTCGGGGAGCCCGGCATCGAGGATCGCGGCGTGAGCCTCGCGGCGGGCATGCTGCTCGTCGAGCCGCGAGAGTTGGATTTCCAGGAGGGCCGCCTGGAGGTCCGTCATCCGATAATTGTGCCCAATCACGGTCCACTCGCGGACGCGATCCGGCCGCGGCCGCCCGCAATTGGTGAGCGCGTAAAGACCATCCATGATCCCCGGATCGTTCGTGATGACGATCCCCCCCTCGCCTGCCGTCATCAGCTTGCTCGTCTGAAAACTGAAGGAACCGGCATGGCCGAGCGAACCGACCGCCCGGCCGCGCCAACGGGCCCCGTGGGCGTGCGCGCAGTCTTCGAGCAGAAGTAGCCCACGGCGCCGGGCGATCTCAGCGAGGCGATCCATGTCGGCGACGCGCATGGCCAGATGAACGGGGAGGAGGGCCTGGGTGCGATCGGTGAGCGCGGCTTCGACAGCCGACGGGTCCAGGCAATACGTATCCGGCTCGACGTCCACGAAAACCGGCGCGCAGGCGGCGAACAGGACCGCCGCGGCCGTCCCTTCGAAGGTGTAAGCCGGGACGATGACCTCGGCCCCCGGCTCGACTCCCATGGCCTGAAGGGCGATTTCGAGGGAAACGGTGCCATTGGCGACGCACTGGCCGAAGGCGCAATCGTGGCGGCGGGCGAAGGCCTCGGCGAACCGCCGGGCGCGCGGGCTGGGCATCGGGAACCCGCCCCAATCGCCTTCGCGCAGCGCCGTCAGCAGGGCTTCCTCCTCGCGGCGATCGAACGTCGGCCAGCGAGGCCAGGGGTCAGTTCTCACGGGCGCGCCGCCCTGAAGGGCGAGCTTCTCCATGATGGGTGCACCTCATCGGCCCGCCGGCGGGGGGGCGCCCCAAGCCGAGCGGGGCCGGTTCAGGCGACGTGCGGGACCTTGGCCCAGCGGCGATTTTCGGCCGAAGCGGCGATCGATTCCAGAACGGCCTGGGTCCGAGCCCCGTCGCGGAAGTCGGGCTGGGCGTTGCGGCCGCGGGCGATGCCTTCGAGGAAATCATACACCTCGTGCGTAAACGAATGCTCCCAGCCGATGATGTGACCGCCGGGCCACCAATGCTTCCAGTAAGGATGGTGGGCGCCGCTGGTGACGAGGACATCGGCGAAGCCGCGCGTGCGAGCCTCCGGCGTCGCGTTGTCGAAGAAGTGAAGCCGGTTCATGTCCTCCAGATCGAACCAGAGGGCTCCTTTCTCGCCGTTGATTTCGAAGCGATTGGCGTTCTCGCGGCCCGTGGCGAAGCGGGTGACCTCCAGCGTGCCCCGCGCCCCGTTTTCAAAACGGAGCAGCGCCGAGGCCATGTCATCGACGGTGACCTTGCCCATTTTTTTCGGGTTCTCCGGAAGGGGACGCTCGCGGGTGAACGTCTCCAGGTCGGCGCAGACCTCGCTGATTTCGCCGACGAGGTGACGGGCCAGATCGATGACGTGGGCCCCGAGGTCGCCGAGCGCGCCGGAGCCGGCCACTTTCCTGTCCATCCGCCAGAACCGGGGCAGTTTCGGGTCGAGCAGCCAGCTTTGCAGATAGACGCCCCGGAAGTGGTAAATCCGCCCCAGCCGGCCTTTCTGAATCAGATCACGGGCGAGGGCCACGGCGGGGACGCGGCGGTAATTGAAGGCCACCATGTGGTGGACACGCGCCTTCTTGACGGCTTCCCACATGGCGCGGGCTTCGGCCAAGGTATTGGCCAGGGGCTTCTCGCAGAGGACGTGCTTGCCGGCCTGAGCGGCGGCGATGGCGATCGGGGCGTGCGTATCGCCGGGGCTGCCGATGTCGATCAGATCGATGTCCTCGCGTTCGACGAGGCGCCGGTAGTCGGTCTCGACGTCCTCCCAGCCGAACTGGCGGGCGAAGCGCTCGACGGCGGGGGCGTTGCGGCCGCAGATGGCTTTCAGCCGCGGCACGAGCTTCGGCCCCATGAACGGCCCCACCTGGCGGAAGGCGTTGCTGTGAGCCCGCCCCATGAACTGATAGCCGACCATTCCGATCCGAATCTCGGGCATCGCTCTGACCTCAAGCTCAGGCTAGCGCTGGGGAGAACCCCGCCGACGCGCTGTCCAAAGAGAACTTAATCTAGAGAGCGGACGCCGAGCCGTCCATCGCTTTTTGATCCGAGGGGCGACCGAGGCTCGGTTCAGTTCGCCGATGCCTCCAGGCTCACGGGACGCCACTCAAGGCGCTCAAGCAGGGAGCGTTGATCTTGCGCGTGGGGCGAACGCGGGTCCTCCGCCTGACCCGGCGCGAGCCGCAACCGCCCCTGAGGGGGACGGGTCAACTCGACCGCAAACGCGAAGCCGGGGCGCTCCCGACCGGCGACGACGAAGCCTGCCCCCGCCTCGGCCGACGTGACCTTCCCGATGGGTCGCCATCGGGCCGGGTCCGGACCCTGAAGGCCTGCACGCTCACGGGAGAGGTCGACAACGGCTTCGGCCAGGAGATCGTCCGGGGAGCGACCCTGAAAGGGGCTGATTTGGGTAGAGACGCTGCCCAAGAGGCCCAGCGATCGGACAAGCAGGCCCCCGAAGGTTCGAATCAGAAAGGGAAGATTGGCGGCGTCAGGGGCGAGCGTTTCCGGAAATTTATCGGGGAAACATCGGGTGAGGAACTGGCGAAAGCACGCGCTCAGAAGCTCGCGCCTCAAGGCGAGGTCACCGGCGTCTTGCGGCGCCTGCCTCATCCTGTCGAGCGCTCGCCGGGCCACCGGCTCGGCCTCGAAAAGAGGGTGACGTTCGATCCGCGCCAGCATCGGCAGCAAGAGCAGGTCCAGGGGGTCGGCCGGAACGGCCTGATCGAACGTCGGAATGTCGCCGGTGTCCAGAGGCAGGCTCTGGCCGAAGCGAGCCATCAGCTCGGAATCCGAGAAGAGACCTCCTCCCAGCCCGGGCCATGACTCGCCGGGCTTATGCCCCCAGTTGACCAGAAGGCCCTCGGTGGGGCGGCGGGAGCGGGGCTGACCTTCGAAACGGATGAATCCGGCCCAATCGTGGTCGCCGAAGCCCCGGGAGGGGAATCGAGGGTCATGGTCAGGCCCGTAGAAAGGGTATCGACCCGCCCATTGATAGGCGATCGTGCCGGCGGAATCGGCGTAAAAGCAGTGATGGCTGGAGCGAAGCAGCACGGTCGCGTCAAAAAAGTCGTCGTAATCGCTCGCGCGCGTCAGATCGAGCATGGGGAGCACAAGACTGTACGACCAGTCCTCCCACCAGACGCGGCGAAGCGCGAGGGCCACGGCGACCGGCCGTCCGAAGCGCTCAAGGCGGCGCGTGCCGAACTGAACGAGCGGACCATGAACGGTGCGCCCGACGGTCTCGACGAGGGCCTCCGGGGCTTCCCCATCCCGCCAGACCAGGATTGTCTCGTCGCGGCGCAGCGGTTCCACCCAGGCTCCCCGGTAGGCATAGCGGCTCCAGGGGGGGTCGATCTCAAACACTTCCAGGTAATAATCCTGAACCTGGCCATTACCGCGGTGAATCGACCAGGCGGCGCTTTCGTTGAATCCGGCCAACAAGGCCGGCAGACCGGGAACGGTCACGCCGCGGGCATTGAGCCGACGCCCCCCCTGCATCGCCGCCGGACCCGTCAGATGCGCCTCGTGAAGCAGCGGCGGCTCAAAACCGCCAACCACCGGCGCGGCCCAGAGCATGGGGGCCCCTGTCGGGGATCGGCGGCCGTCGACCGCCCAGGCCTGACCGTCCCAGGCCATACGCCCGCCCCCGGCCGACCCCTGGCTGAGAAAGCGATTCCATCGGTCGATCTCGGCTCGAAGCATCGCCGGGTCGATGTCGTCATCGTCCAGGCCGTTGACGCCCTCCTGATCCACGGGAGGGCTCCACGAGGGCAACCGCGAGACTTCATCCCGCGGTTCGGTCGGGACGGCCGTCGGGTCATACAGGTGGAGGAGCTCGTTCAGCAGGGCGTCCCCTCGAGCAGGATCCAGATTCAAATCTTGCTTGAGTTCCCGCCGCAGCCGCCAAGCCTCCAGCGTGGCGGCGCTGCCACCCCCCAGGAGGTCGGTCATCAACTCGGCAAGGGCGAGGGAGTCCGTCGGGGACCAGGGCCGGGCAGAAACGCCGAGACGAGCATAGGCCGCTGGAAGCCGCTGCTCCCGGGAGGCGGTCTCCAGCCAGGCGTTGACCCCCTCGGCGTAAGCCTCCAGGACCACCCTCACTTCGCTCGGGAGGAACTCCAGCATGCGGCGCCGTTCGGCCTCCGAGTAACGATCCCGCCGCGCCTCCTGATCGTGGCGGACGGCGGCCTCGGGCGAGAGGGCCGGCTCCAGACGCCAAAGGCCGATCTCGGCCCACTGGCCGCGCGCGTCCCGCCGGAGGCGATCCATCTGCCAGAACCGGTCCTCGGCGGTGGCATAGCCTTGGCCGTGCCAGAGACCTTCAAAGGTCGTGGCCCGGATGGTCGGCACGCCGTAAGCGTCGCGGATCAGTTCGATCGTCTCGGAGCCGCGGGCCAGTGAGGCGCGCGAGGCCGTCCCCTCCTGAGCAGGCGCAGCGGCGCAGAGTCCAAGGCAAGCGAGCGCACGCCACACGCTCGCGCGACATCGGGGCCGAGGTCGTCTCTGTCCGTTGCTCGCCACGTAGAAAGTCCCGCCCGCCGCGGCGCCCTGCCACGGGCGCCCTCTTCGGAATCAGAAGAGAACGGTACGCCGTCGGCAGGCGGCGGGCAAGGCGTGGAGAGGGGGGACTCCCGAAATTCAGGCCGGCGGGGCTTCCAGAACGACGACGGCCTGCGCCAAATCCCGCGAATGCGCCAACGTCAGATGAACCTGAACGCCGGGCCCGAGCTTCTCCAGCAGCGCCGCGGCGCGTAGAGTCAGCACAAGCTGCGGAGCTTCACCTCGACGCCGCACGACGCCGATCTGTTTCCAGCCGACGCCGCGGGCGATCCCCGTCTTGAGCGCCTTGGCCGCGGCCTCCTTGGCCGCAAAGCGCGAGGCCAGATGCGGGGCCGGATCGCGCCGCTGGAGCGCATAGGCCCGCTCCTCCGGCGTGAAGCAGCGCCGGAGGAAGCGCTCCCCCCAGCGAGCGTAAGCCTGGCGCACGCGGCTGATCTCGATCAGATCGACCCCCACACCGACGATCATCGAGGGGCCGCCCCCGCGCCGACCGAAAGCCCGGCCGCCGGCGTCGCGCCGCCTGGAGACGGCTCCTCGGCCACGGGCAGATAGACGTCAAATCGGGCCCCCTCGCCGGGGCGCGCCACGACCTCGATGCGGCCCCGATGCTTGGCGACGATCCCGTAGCTGATCGAGAGTCCCAGGCCGGTCCCCTGGCCGACGGGCTTCGTCGTAAAGAAGGGCTCGAAAAGCCGGGCCTTCACCGCATCGTCGAAGCCGGGGCCGTTATCCTCAACGGACAAGCGGACCTCATCGGGCGAGGCCAGAACGCCGGAGATGCGAAGGCGTTTCTCGTAAGGAGACCCGACGGCGCCTACCCGGGGCGATTCGGCCTTGGCGTTAAGCGCGTCCCGCGCGTTCCCCACCAGGTTGAGCAGCACCTGCTCGATCTGCGAAGCCTCGCCGAAGACGCACGGAAGGTCCTCCGGCAAATCCACCTCGACCTCGATGGCGTGGAGACGGAGCTGCTCGCCGATCAACGACAGGCAGCCCTCGACGGACAGATGAGGCGGGAAGGGCCGGAAGGGTTGCTCGTCCTGGCGGGCGAAGACACGAATGTGATTGACGATGCGGGTTATGCGATCGACGAAGCCGATGATCTCTTCGAGGCCGGGGGCCAGCCGGGCCGCCGCCTCGCCGTCGGGCTGGAGCGACCTCAAGAGCAATTGCGCCCGGAGGCGGATGCCCGACAGCGGCTGGTTCAATTCGTGCGCGATCCCGGTGGCCATCTCCCCCAACGTCGCCAGCTTGCTCGATTGAATCAGCTCGATGTGCTTCTGGTCAAGCTCGCGGATTTTACGCTCGACCTCCCGTTCGAGCGTTTCGTTGTATTGCTTGAGGAGTTGCTCCAGGCGCTTGGCCTCGGTCACGTCGCGGGCGATGGCGACGTAGGCCAATTGATCGGCGGGAGCATCGGCCAGGCGGTTGATCGAGAGGTGAGCGACGAGACGGCGACCGGAAAGGGCGCGCATCGGCAACTCGAGGACCAGCACGCGGCAGGCGTCGACGCGGCGCAGCAGCTCGGCCCCGCCGCCGAACTCCGTCCCCGCCAAATCGATCAGAAGGTCCAACCCCTGACGGCCGATCACCTGGGCGGGCTCGTGGCCGAAGATCAATTGCGCGCCGCGGCTGAAGTGAAGGAATCGCCCGGCCGCGTCGAGGCCCAGGATGGCGTTCTCGGTTGATCCTTCGAGGATGCTTTCCAGAAGATCGGTCGTCCGGCGCAACTCGCGCGTCCGGTCCTCGACGCGCCGTTCCAGGTGCTCGGCGTGGTCGCGCAGGAGCCCCTCCAGGCGCTTAAGCTCGGTAATGTCCTTGATCACGCCCTGGAATCGGACGGGGCGGCGCGGCCCGGGACTGAAGGCGACGACGTGAGCCAGGCCGTGGAGCTTCTGCCCGTCGGCCCGATGAAACTCGACCTCAAGGTCCCGGATCGGGCCACGGGGATGCTCGGCGTTGGCCAGAAGCGTCTCCACGAGCGCGCGGTCCAGACCGAAGGCCTCGTCGACGGGCTTCAAGAGGAAACTTTCGCGCGGGGCGGCCAACAGGCGCTCGGCCGTCGCGTTCACCTCCAGAAGGCAGCCGGCCCGGTCGCAGGTGAAGATCAGGTCCGGCACCTCGTGAAAAAGGTGGTCAAACTGGGAGACCGAGCTGCGGAGAGCCTGATGGGCGAATTGGCTCCTCCATTTGAGCTCGTGGCGAGCGAGCGACCGGCGCACGACCCGGGCGATCCCGGCGTCGGATAGACCGTCGATCGTCGCGATCGACCAATCCGGATCGACGCTGCCCAGCCGCCGGTGAAAGCGATCCTCGTCGGCGGCCCGGAGAAGCACGGTCACCGGCATCGGCGTGGGATGGCGGGCGAGACGCTCGGGCAGCCTCAGGTCGTCAAGCCGGAACCGCCTCCAGGCCAGCACCACCGCGTCGAAGGCCGAACGTTCGAGCGAGGCGACGGCCTCGGCCGCCGCCCCGCAAAGCTCAAACTGACTACCGGGGAACTCCCTCTCCAGAACGCCGCGGACCCGCCGGGCCATCCGCCCCCCCGAGGCATGGATCAACACGTGCAGGAAGGGAAACGGCCGCTCGGCGATGGAAGCCACCGCCTGAACGGAGGCGGCGGCAGGCGGGGCCCCCTGCCTCGAGCGAGAGGGAACTGCGGTCTGATGGGAGGCAATCGGAGACATCGATCAGCGCCGTCAGGAGGAACCGGAACCGCGGGGGCGCAAGGCCGCCGATCTGAAGGCCATCGTATTCGCCGATGGGCCGGGGAATCAAATCCAATCCTCAACCGCGGGGCCCCGCAGCCCGGACAGCCGGGCCGGGCCAGGATGGGCCGCCCTCCCCGGCCGGGCGATCGGCCTGGTGAAACGCACCGGGCTTGCCTCACCGCAGTTGTCTCAGCCAACGGGCCGAGGCGCCGGCGCTCACTCGGATCAAGCCGGTCCGCGCCGGCTGACGCCCGCGATGGCGGAGGAGGCTTAATCCTCCGGCGCGTTCAGGTGGCGGATGCGGTATTCCAGGTAGAGGGGGCGGAAGAGGAAGTCGTGAAAGATGGAATCGACGGCGAGGATGAGTTTGCGGGCGGCGTAGGCGGCCTCGCGCGGACGGAAGGCGGCCGAAAGCGAGACGCTCCCCTTCCGATTGACGACTCGCAGCCGGCAGCGCCGCGGGTCCACGCGTCGATGCTCCGGCAGGCGCGCCGCCGAGAGGCTCGCCAGATACCGGCGCAGCTCACGATCCATCGGCGAACGGGGGGGGACGTGAGATAAGAGGTTGTTAAACGTGAGCGTCCCGCGCCGGGGGTCGAAGGTGAGCTCGCAGGGGGCGTCCTCCCGATGCCAGAAGAAACGATACCGTTCGCGCCCGGCGCGGGCGCTTCGCCGGCTGAAAGCGCGAAACAGACCCCGCTCGGCGAAGGCGCCGATGAAACCGGCCGGCGTGGGAACGGAAGCGCGCGAGGGCGAAGGCGACCTGGGCGCGGCGCGGCTCAATGATAATAGGCCATGCAGCCGGGCTCGACGTTCTGCGGCATGCCGGGGGGATACTGCCGTCCGTTCCAGAACTCCTTGATGGCCTGACAGTTGATCACGGTGGAGAGGCCGTCGGCGGCGGCGATCTCATAGCTGCGCTTCAGGGCCGGCGCGAAATCCTCCGGCCGGGTCACATACTCGCCGCGGCCGCCGAGCCCTTCGGCAACCTTGTCGTACCGCAGGTTCTCCTGAAACAGGTACATGTGGAGGGCGCGGGCCGCCCGCATGCCGGAGGTCCAGACCCCCCAGGCGTTGTTGTTGTAAACGATCAGGACGGCCGGAAGGCGATACTTGGACAGCGTCTCGATCTCCATGCCGGAGTAGCCGAAGCCGGCGTCTCCCGTGATCCCGATCACCGGCGCGCCCTTATAGGGAGCCTGCGGCCCGACGCCGTTCTGGACCGCCGCCGCCACGCCGAAGGTATAGCCCACGTCCGGCCCGATCGCGCCGTACTGGTAGGCCCCGTTGCAGATCTGACCCGGACGGAAGGCGCGGAGATAGCGCCGCGTGTAGCGGCCGATGCCATAGCCGCCGGAGGCCACTGTCGTTTGTTCCTTCGGGATGCCGCCTTTATAAAGGAAGTCGGCCAGCTCCTTGCCGATGATGGCGGGATGAAGCGTTCCGGTGGCGGCGCTGTGCTTTAGGCCGAGCTGATAATACTCCTCGTTCTCGTCCTCGAAGGCCTTGCGGGCGGCGGCCAGTTCAGCGGCCCACGTGTCGCGGCTCATCTTCGGGACGGCCTCGGCGAGGGCCTCCAGCGCCGCGCGCTCGTCGCTGACGATCCCGAGGTCGATGGGCCAATTGCGCCCGATGTCCTCGGCCTTGGGGTCGATCCGGACATAACGGGCCTCGGCGCTGAAGCGGAACTGCGGATAGGGGGGCATGCAGTACTGACCGACGAAGATGACGAGATCGGCGCTCAAGAGGGCGTCCGGGGCCGTCGAAGCCGAGAGCCGATGATCGTCGGGGAAATGGCCGCGGCTGGGGCCGGATTCGACGACGGCGATGTCGGCCTTTTCGGCCAGTTGGCGAAGCGGCTCCCAGGCCTTGTGATAGAAGACGCCGGCGCTGGCGACGATCATCGGGCGTTCGGCGCGCTGAATCAGCTCGACGGCGGCGCGAACGTCACCGGCCGACGGCGCCGGGCGGGACTCCGTCCGGTACTTCGTCGCGTCGTACCGTTTCTCCGTCGCGGGGACGAAGTAATCCTTCAGTTGCGACGGTTCTTCGAACCGCGCCCCATAGACTTCGCCGGGGAAATCCAGGTGGACGGGGCCGGGGACGCCGCTCTTGAGCTGGCGAAAGGCGTAACCGGCGTATTCGTAGACGCGATTGGGCGTGATCAACCGCTTGCCGTATTTCTTCATCCCCTCGGTTGTCGGCTGCTGATAAACCGTCTGGATGCCCGATTCGGTGTCGTCGTTGGCGACGGACTTGTTGCTGGCGATGACGAGAAGCGGCGTGCGGGCGGCGTTGGCCGAGCCGATGTTCATGATCATGTGCGTGAAGCCGGGGCCCTCGGTGCCGCTGCAGGCGGCGATTTCGCCCGTGACCCGGATAAAAGCGTCGGCTGCGGCGCACATCCCCCCTTCGGTCCGGCCGCCGTAGGTCGGAATCCCCTCGGAAGCCAGGGCGTTGATCAAGGAATAATTGCCGGGGGCGCAGAAAAGGGCGGCGAGGCCTTCCTCCTTGCAGGTCTTGGCGAAGACCTGGGCCCCGTTCATGGGGAAATCGGCCGGTGACGGGTCTTGGGCCCGGCTGTCGGGGATTTCCTTCGGGATGGTGATCTTGCGATCGGCCGCCGGGCTGGAATCAACGTCGGCGCCACGGGCGACCCGCAGGCCGGCGGCGGCCGCCCCCGCGCCCAAGGCCGTCGTCCGGAGGAAATCACGCCGGCTGACGCCGCCGTTGGGAGATGGGCCGCCCTTGGGGTGCTTCGTCTTGTCGGCTTTCACGCTCGGACCTCCTCGCTCCCCCGTCGGGGGCTCTTGGATCTAGTCGGCGGCCTCGGGGGCCGGCGCGGGTTGAAGTGATTTGGGGCCGATGCTCCGGATGAAGTTGACGATATGCCAGATCTGCTCGTCGGTCAGCTTGTCTTTGAAGGGGGGCATGTCGATCCCCGCGCCGTTCCGGGTGGAGGTGAAGATTTCGCCGTCGGTGGTTCCGTGGCGCCAATGCTGGGGAGCGGTCAGGTCGGCGGCCTCATAATCGACGCTTTCAAGCGCTCGGCCGTCGCTCCCGTGGCATTGCTGGCAGGTCCGCAAGTAAATGTTCTTCCCCTGGAGGATGGAGGCCCTGCCGTAGGGGACCGGGTTCTTGAGTTTCTTGGGGTCCTCGGGGGCCGCCTTCTCCTCAGTCCATTGGGGACCCGCCGCGGGTTCCGCCTCGGCGGGTTCGACGAACGGCCGGGCGCCGGGCCGCAAACTGTGCACAAAGTTGACCAGATGCCAGAGGTCCTCTTCGCCCACCTTATCCTTGAAGCCGGGCATGTTGGGGCCGGTCCCGTCGCGCAGCGCCACGAAGACCTCCCCATCGGAATCCCCGTGACGCCAGGCCCGAGGCTGCGTCAGGTCCGTGGCGACGAAATCGACGCTTTCCTGAGCGCGCCCGTCGGCGCCGTGGCATTGCTGGCAAAGACGCAAATAGATGTTCTTGCCGCGAGCCACCGAGGCCCGCGTATGGGACACCGGGTTCTTGAGGGCTTTGGCCTCGATTTCGGGTTTGGCGGGAGCCCCGTCCTGCGCGAAGGTCAGGGAGGGGCCCCAGGCAACCGCCGCGACGCCGAGGCCGAACGAAACCCAGATCTGCCGACCCATCATAACTCGCCCGGCCCCGTGGGGGTTGCATCCGCCCCGCGCTCAGCTACCCCTTCAAGATTGAATTTTGGAGGGATGATGTCAATGGCTTTCCCCGCGGTCCGACGCCGTGAACAACGCGCCGCATCGCCGGGCCATGCCCCGGGGCCTGCTTTTTGCCGCTTGCCGCTCCCGAGCGGGCGCGATAGGCTGGGATGGATCAGCGAGGAGTCCCGCGGGCGCCGAGCCCAACGCATGGCTGCGGAGACGCGGGGCCGGCCGGTCGATCGCCGGCGGCGCGCACGGAGCGCCGGCGCGACAGGGGCCCGGGGCGTGCCGACGCCCCCCAGCTTCAGATGGACGAGGTGAAGAGATGAAGGCGACAACCCGGCAGCGGCGACGGCCTTTCACGCGGCGCGGATTCCTTGGGGGCGGCCTGGCCGCCGGAGCCGCGCTCTCTCAGGCTTGCTCGATCGTCCCCCGCAGCGTCCTCGGGGGCCGGGGGCACGTCCCCCCGAGCGAGAAGCTCAACATCGGGATCATCGGCTGCGGCGGCAAGGGGCTGAGCGACATGCGGGAGGTGAGCTCGGAGAACATCCTGGCGTTGTGCGACGTGGACGACGCGCGGGCGGCCGAAGCCTACCGGGATCAACCGCGGGCGCATCGCTACCACGACTATCGGGAGATGTTCGATAAAGAGCCGACGCTCGACGCCGTCATCGTGGCCACGCCCGATCATCATCACGCCCCGGCCAGCATGCTGGCCATCGAACGGCGCATTCACGTTTATTGCCAGAAGCCGCTCACGCACTCGATTTACGAGGCTTCCCGACTCAAGGAAGCCGCGCGCCGCTACCGAGTCGTGACGCAGATGGGCAACCAGGGGACGGCCAACGACGGCCTGCGCCGAGCTGTGGAAATCGTTCAGGCCGGCGGGATCGGCCCGGTCCGCGAGGTCCACGTCTGGACGAATCGGCCGGTCTGGCCTCAGGGGATTGAACGCCCGGCTCCGGAACCGGTCCCCTCGACGATGCAGTGGGACCTCTGGCTCGGCCCGGCGCCGGAGCGGCCCTATAGCTCGGCCTACGCCCCGTTCGCCTGGCGGGGTTGGTGCGATTTCGGCACGGGGGCTCTCGGGGACATGGCCTGCCACACGGCCAACATGCCCTACATGGCGCTCAAATTGACGCAACCGACGCGCGTTGAGGCGCGCACCTCAGAGTTCAACCGGGACAGCTACCCGTCCTGGTCCCTCATCCGGTACGAGTTCCCCGCCCGGGCGGGGATGCCGGCCTGCACCTTCTGGTGGTACGACGGCGGGAAGTTGCCGCCGGCGGACCTGGCCCCGGAGCTCAGCTACCAGAACAGCGGGTGCCTGCTCGTCGGGGACAAGGGGTTGCTCTACTCCCCCAACGATTACGGGGCCGCCTTCAAGCTGCTGCCGGAGAAGGATTTCGAGGGTTATGAGGGGCCGCCGCAGACGCTGCCGCGTTCACCGGGCCATTACAAGGAGTGGATCAACGCGTGCAAAGGCAGCGGGCCGGACCCGATGTCGAACTTTGATTATTCGGCCGAATTGACGATGGCCATCTTGATGGGGAACCTGGCCATCCGCGTCGGCCACGAAATCGACTGGAACGCCCGGCGGTTGGTGGCGACCAACTGCGACCAAGCGGCCCCCTACGTCCGGCGCGATTATCGCCCGGGCTATCACGTCTGATCGGGCGGCCCGGCCGCTTCGTCAAGCGTTTCCGTCAAGGACCCGTAACTCGAGCGGAGGATCGCCGCGCCGTTCGATGGCGTAGGCCAGGGTAAACTCGGCCAAATCCTCGGCGATTCCGAACTGCCAATCGAAGAGGGCGGCCTCCTCAGCGGGGCGAAGCGTGACTTGAAGGGGGCCGCGGCCGGGCTCGGTCCATGGAACGACTACCGTCCGCAGGACGGGGCCGAGACCGTCGCCTCGGGCCTTGGCGAAAGCCTCTTTGAGCGTCCAGAGTCGTCGGAACGCCTCAACCCGATCCGGTTCGTCCAGGCGCGCGAGCCGCGCGGCCTCCTCTTCGGCAAAATATCGGCGGGCGATGCCGTCCACATCCGGCCGGCGCGATCGGCCCTCGACGTCCGCGCCTAGGCGGCGCGATCC
This sequence comes from uncultured Candidatus Sumerlaeota bacterium, assembly GCA_964463045.1. Classification (GTDB taxonomy): domain Bacteria; phylum Sumerlaeota; class Sumerlaeia; order MVZB01; family JAJFLK01; genus CAYXAU01. Next base: position 16,165 of record CAYXAU010000007.1, read on the forward strand.
GGCCGCTGCCAGCAACGCAACGCACCCCGAGGTGTGGGCCAGGCTGAAGCCGAGCCGACCGCGGTGAGGTCCCCCGAGCACCGGCTTGCCGGAGGGCTCGACGTCGATGACGACCCGGCGGGAGTCTTCGCTGAGGTAAGCCCCAAGCGTCCGGCGCAGTTGAGATCGGGCGCAGACGAACAATCGACGGGCCGAGTCACTGCGAAAGCGGCCTGCGCGGGCCGATTCGGCGTCCGACAGGAGCGCCAGTTGCTCAGGCCGGGGCTCGTCCGGTTCCGTGGCTGGCGATGTCCAGAACCAAAAATGGGCCTGGCGACCCTGCCAGAAGGCGTCTAGGGCCGGCAGAGACACCATGAATCAGGCCGCTCGGGGGCCCGGAGGCGAGGCCGTCCGGCGAATCCATGCGGCCAGCCGTTCGAGCCCTTCTTCGAAAGTTACTTCCGGGGCGTAGCCCAGGTCCCGCCGGGCGGCGGAGATCTCGAACCAATGGGCGGTGGCGAGCTCGCGGGCGACAAAGCGCGTGATCGGCGGTTCGGCGCGCGCGCCGAGGGCACGATAAACCCCCTCGGCGAGCGCCCCGACGGCGTAGGCCAGCCGGGGGGAGACTGAACGCTCGACCGGCGGCAGGCCCGCCGTGGCCAACAGAGCGTTCAATACGTCCCGGAGCGGCCGAGGGTCCCCTTGGGTGATGAAGTAAGCCCGACCGGCGCAGGACGACCCCGGCTGCAATCGTTCAGCGGCCAGGAGGTGAGCCAGGGCGGCGTTATCGACGTAGGTCGTGTCGATCCGGTTTTGCCCTTCGCCCACCAGACGCAACCGACCGGCGCGGGCGCGCGCCACCAGCCGCGGCAGGAAATGCGGGTCGCCAGGTCCCCAAATCAAATGCGGCCGCAGGGCGAGGGTGGCCAGCTCCGGCCCGTTCGCTTCGAGGACCCGCCGCTCGGCGAGGGCCTTCGTGCGCGGGTAATCGGCCTCGTATCGGGTCGGGAACGGGGTCCATTCATCCACCCCTTCCATGTCCCGCCCGTTGAAGATGACGCTCGCGGAACTGGTGTAAACCAATCGCGGGACCCCGTGCAGCCGGCAGGCGGCGATCACGTTATCCGTGCCGAGGACGTTGGCGGCGTAAAAGGCTTTCGGCGGCCCCCAGACGCCGGCGCGGGCGGCGACGTGAAACACGACCTCGCAGCCGGCGCAGGCTTCGGCCACGGCCGCCAAGTCGGCCAGGTCCCCTTGGCGATGTTCGACGCCGAGCTTGGCGAGTTCCGGGTAATCCCCTCGCGAGAACGATCGCAGGCGCCAGCCGCGCCCTCGCAGGCGGCGGATGATCGCGCGGCCCAGGAATCCGCCGCCGCCGGTGACGAGGGCGGTCGAGCTGGACGGACGAACACGGGCGGATGAGGAGGGGGCGGGGCTCATCGCAGGCGGCGCGCGGCCCATCGAGCCAGCGCGGGGCGGTCGATCTTGGCGTTGTGCCGCCGGTCGACGGGAAATGCGTTGTGAAACAGGACCGCGCGAATGGAGCGCGTCATCGGATGGGCAGAGGCCCGCTCCAGAAGCTCCCGGCGAAGGGATTCCCGATCGGCCGGCCGCGCGCCGGGCTCCAACTCCACGCACAGGACGGGAGTCTGATCGCCCGGGGGGCCGACACCGACGAGCGCCGTGCGGAAGACGGCCGGATGGGCATTGAAGATCCCCTCGCAACAATCGCTCAGGAGCAAGCCGGATCGGGTGACTACGCGGTGAGCTTTCCGCCCGCAGAACCAGAGGCCTCCCTTCGGATCGAAGCGACCCAAATCGCCCATCCGATGATAGAAGGCTCGCCCGTTTCGCCCTGGAATCTTCGCCAGGCCGTTCATCCCGTCCCGCGCGTAGTAGGCGGGCGAGACGACCGGACCCCGGACGACGATTTCACCCACGGCGCCGGCGGGAACTTCCAGCCGAGGCGACCAGCGCGCGATCGGCCCGTCCACGATCCGGATCAAACGGAGGCGGACGTGGGGGAGAGGGCGGCCCACGCAAATACCGGCTCCGCGAGCCGTCGCCCGGCGGGCGCGCCTGAGAATCTCGCGGCTTTCAACATCGGCCACCGGGAGCGCCTCCGTAGCGCCGTAAGGAGTATGAATCTCGGCGCGCGGCGGCAGAACACGGCGCAGGCGCTCCAGAATATCCGGACGGACGGGCGCCCCGGCCGAATAAAGGCGCCGGAGAGGCCTCAGCGTCAGCCTCCGCGCCTCGGCGTACCGAGCCAATCGATCCAGAAGCGCGGGCGAGGCGAACATCCGAGTGGCGCCGTGATCCTCGATCGCGGCCACGAGCAGGCGAGGATCGGCCGAAGCGGGGCGGCCGGCATTCATGCGGGGGATGACCGCCGTCGCCCCTAAGCCGGCGTCAAAAAGCGCGAACAGGGGAAACGTCGCCACGTCGACCTCGCCGGGCCGCATGCCGAAATGCCGACGCAGTGAAGTCAACTGTGCCCAGAACATCCCATGCGTATAGACGGCCCCCTTGGGGGGACCGGTCGCGCCGCTCGTGAAGAGAATCGCGGCCGTCTCGTCGGAAGATGTCTCGGCAAGGGGAAACCGCGGCTCCTCGGCCCGCCAGAGTTCGTCCCAGCCGCGCGTGCCGGGGAACCGTCGCCGGCCGACCGTGACCCGAATCCGCAGCGAACGCCGAGCCCAGCCCAGGAGAGTCCGCGCCAGGTGCGCGCGCCCAACGCCGATGAAGGCCCTCGGAGCGACCTCGTTCAGGCACTGCCCCAGGCGCCGTGGGCCGAGGCCGGGATCGATGAGCACGATGACGCCGCCGAGCTTGAAGAGGGCAAACGTCAGGGTGAAGAAGTCCAGGCCCGGCGGGACCATGAGGACGGTCCGATCGCCGCGGCGGAGGCCGATCCGTTGGAGGCCCTTGGCCAGGCGATCGCTCGCTTCATCCAACTGGCGAAACGTCATTTGTTCGTACCGGGCGCGACCGGAAAGCTCCCACCCGAGCTGTTGAATAACGGCCGGGCGGAGCGGCCGGCGGCGGGCGTGCTCAGTCAGGCGTCGGGCGACGTTGCAGGAAGCGCGCCGGGGGGTCATCGGACCGCCTCCACGGGGGCCGTCCGGGTCAGGAACTCGCGCATGCGGGCGAGGACCTCGACGGCGGCGTCTTCGAGCAGGTAGTGCCCGGCCTCCGGGAAAATCCGCACCTCGGCTTCCGGTAGAAGTTCCCGCCATCGAGCGAGAAACGGGGCGTCAAAAATGAAGTCCCGCCCGCCCCAACAAATCAAGACGGGAATCCGACGGAGGTGAACGAGGGAGCGCTCGATCTCCTCCAGCAGCGGGAACGAAGCGTCCGCCGTGCCAAGAGGGATGTCCTGAATGAACCGCAAAAGGGCCACGCGCCGGCTCGGACGGTTATACGGAGCCAGATAGCCCTCAAGGACTTCAGCCGGAAGTCGGCGGCGAGCCGCCGTCCGGGCCGCGCCCCGAGCCACGGCATTGAACCCCAAGGCGAGAATCGGGCCGATCCACGGGCGCCGGAACAGCGCCAGCGGCCGAGGCAGACGCCAACCCCTCGGCGAGACGAAGGCGGCCGTGTTCAACAGGATCAGCCGGCGCAGCCGCGCCGGGTGCCGCGCCGCATAGCCCAGACCGATCGGCCCCCCCCAGTCGTGGAGAACGAACGTCAAGCCTTCGGCGAGGCCGAGATGTTCCAGCAGGACCTCAAGATCATCGATCCGATCGGCGAGCCGATAGCCGTAGCGGGCGGGCGGTGGGACGTCCGAAAGCCCGCAGCCCAGATGATCGGGGATGATCAACCGGCATCGGTCGCTGAGCGCCGGGACGAGCTGACGGTAAAAGAACGACCAGGTGGGATTACCGTGGAGGGCGAGGACCGGCTCTCCCCGGCCCTCGTCCAGAAAATGCAGCCGCCACGGACCGCGTTGAAAGTATCGGCCCTTATAGGGGTAAAGCCGTCGAAAGGGAGCCTCGTCGACCACGCCGGATCACCAATCCCATCCGAGCATAAGACAGTTCAAACCGCTGCCGATGCCGAGAAAGGCCACGCGCTGGCCGGGCCGCAACAGACCGCGTTCGGAGGCCAGAGCGGCCGTCAGGGGGAGGGAAACCGTCCCCACGTTGCCGAGATACTCAAACGTCGAGAAGTCCTTGGCTTCGGGAAGGCCGAGCGCCTGGAGAATGCCCTGCCGGTGATGAACGCCGACCTGATGACAGACGACCCGGTCGGGCTCGTTCCCGACCCAGCCCACCGCTTCCAGAAAGCCGGACCAGGCTTCAAGCCCGAGTTCGACGCCGTGGCGCATGACGGCGCCGGCGTCGGTCGCCGTGAACGGCCCGCCGTTGTTTGGGCCGCAGCCGTCGACCTCCCATCGGCAAAGAGCGTGGTGCCGAGGGGCCGTCCGGGCAAAGCCCCCTCGAAGGCGGGGCCGAGGGGGGGCTTGCCCGCTTGGGTCCGCCGGGATCCTGGTCCTCAGCCGGCCGTCGGTCAGCAGCAGGGCGACGGCGCCGGAGCCGCCGGTCAACGTGGCCAGCCCGAGTCGGAACGCGTCCATCGTGGAATCGGCGAGCATGCGATCGATCATGATCTCATTGATTTCGCGCGCCGATTCGCAGGCGACGACCATCCCGGCCCGGATTTGACCCAGCTCGATCCGATTGGCGATCTCCACGAGACCGTTGAGCACCCCCAGACAGGCGTTGGAGACGTCGTACACCTCGGCCGAAGGGGACACCCCGAGAGCGGCGGCGACGTCGCAGGCCGTCGCCGGCTCCAGGTGATCCCGGCAAACGCCCCCATAGATAAGCCCTTCGAGCTCGTCGGCGGGGAAGCTCGCCGCCGCCAGCGCTCTCCGAGCGGCCGCGGCCGCTCCGGCGGCGTTGGTGTGACCGGCGTCCCACCAGCGTCGCTCGCGGATGCCGGTCAGGAGCTCCAGATGACCCGGCTTGAGATTGAGCTTCTCGTAAAGTGGGCCGAGACGCGCCTCGAGGGCGCGTGTGCTCACGACGTTGGGGGCGAGTTCGTACCCCATCGCTTCGAGATGAACGCGCGTGTATCGCATCATCGCTTGGGATGCCCCGTCGTCCGCTCAGCCCCAGGCCGCCAAGTCCACACCGAAGGACTCCATCCGGTAAATGACGCGACCATCGACGGCGAGGCGCCCGTCGGCGATCAGGCGCCGGCGCCGATCGTCGATCGAAGTCAGCTCCGCCTCCACCGTCACCCGCTTATCCGCCGGCGTCACTTGCCCGCGATACGTCCAGGCGTGTTCGATCCCCAACGCCCCCGGAAGGCACCGCGGCTCTCCGCCGGATTCAGCCCCCCAGCGCTCGACCGCGACGACTCTGAGCAATTCAAGCAGGGCTTCGAGCCCGAGCGAGCCGGGCCAGACGGGATCGTCAAGGAAATGCGCCCGGAAAAACCACTCCTCGGGGCGAACGCGCTTGGACCCGCGGATCCAGCCCAGACCGCAGGAGCCGCCCTCCGGAAGGAAGGCATCGATCTGGTCGATCATCGAGAGCGCGCGACCCGGCGGTGGAAGGCCCGACGGCGTCGTCGTCGCGGCCGAACCGGGCGCCAACGGCGGCTCATGCGCCAGCTCAATCGTCCGGGCGGCGGCCCGCTCGGCCTCGCTCAACTCACGGAGGGAAATGTCCCGGAGGCCCGTCTGATCGGCCAGGGCGCCAGGTGTGAAGAAACCGAAATAGGTCGTCCCGTCGTAAACGGGGTGTCCGACGGCGCTCACCTCGAACTCAAAGCGCTGGATGATCATCCCGCCCGACCGAGCCACATCGACCAGCCGGGAGCGCGAATGGAGCACGGCGGGCTCGGGCCCCACCGGCCGGCGGAGAATCCCCCGCCCGCCGAGGTTCCGATAGTGGAGGGGGTCATCGCTCCTCAGCGCGGAGCCGACGTAGGCCGAGGCGAAACCGCACGTCTGCAGGGCGATTTCGAGAAGGACGGCGTAGGGCGTCGTCGGCCGGAGATGGGCGGCGAAGTACCAGGCGTCGGGATGAACGTCGTGCTCGGCCTCGACGACGACGCCGGGGCGCATCCGGAAGGGTTCGCCTTCGACGCCCGTCACGCGGTCGAGGAACAGAAAGGGGGGGCGAGGGAGCCGGGCGCAGAAGCGCCCGGCGTCAAAGATCGCGTAAGGCGCGCCGAAGCAATCCGACGGTTTCCCCTCGCTGAAGGCGACCAGGCGTTCGCGCGGCCAGGCGCGCTTGGCGGGGACGGGTTCCCGCGCCTCGCCGAGCGCCTCCCGCCAAAGCGCCGCCAATCGATCGCGGGTCGTTCCGGTGAGTTGGAGCGAAAGGTCGGCGACGCGGACGATCGGTCGGCCGTCGGCGAGCATCAGGGCGTCAGCGCGGACCCTCGGCATCGGGCCGTCGCTCACGCCCTTGATCCACACCTCATAGCTCACCCGGCGCGTGGCAGGGACGACCTGCCCCCGGCACCGCAGGCGGGTCCGGAGGCCGGGGACCGGCTCGAAGCCGACCCCGTCGGCCTCCCCGACCCAGCCTTGGCGCAACAGCAGGATCCGGAGAAGCTGAAGGCAGGACTCATACATCAGCGTCCCGGGCATCACCGGGTCATCCACGAAGTGGCAGGTGAGGTGCCAGGCATCCGGCCGGATGTCGGCCTCGGCCCGCGCCAGGCCCAAGCCGTACGGCCCTCCCACGGGATCCAACGCCGTCACTCGGTCCAAGAGCGCCAGACGGCCCGCGGGCAAACCGAACGGATGAAGCAAGGGAAGGGGCCCGAACGACGAGCCAAAGGCGGCGGCGAGTTCCCCCCGGCGGAGCGCGTCGAGAGCCGAAGCGTCGTAGGCCTCGACCCGGTCCGGCCACGGGCTGAACCAAGACCGCCGGGCTTCGTTTTGATCCCTCGGAGCCTCGCGAGGGGGCTCACGCTCGATCAGGCCGCGTCCGCTACGGAGTTGCCCCTCGGTGAAGAATCCGGCGCATCCGTCGCGCATCGAAAGCAACGGCTCCCCGTCGGCGGTCGCGTCGAAATGGAAGAAAAACAGATGCGTCGCTCCCTGCCGGGCGAATCGGTCGATCCGGATGTCGTAGCGCAACGTCTCACCCGGGCGCGGGAGCCCGCGGTGGAACGTCACGTCGGCGTCGAGCAACCGATAATGGCTCAGGCCCCGGGTCTCGAAGTCGACGCCGAGAAAAGCCGCGAGGAAGAGGTCGGCCTGGCCGGCTTCAATGGTCACGCCGGCGGCCATCCGGCCGTGATCGAGGTACCAGGCGCCCGGGGCGACGACGTGCTCCGTAATCACGCCTCCGGGCGCCAGGCTTCGAGGCTGACCTTCGACGGCGACGATCCGATCCACGAGCATGAGGGGATCGTCCGGCAGGCGAACGCGCGTCGGGAAGCGGTCGGCCTCGGCAAAGGCATCCCCCAGCACCGCCGCCAGCGAGCCCCGGGCGAATTCCTGACAGCTCGACTTTGAAAACCTTCGGGGAACATCTTCTCCCGAGATGACGCCGGCCGATCGCGTTTCCGCGCGGACGGTCGAACGGGACCCCGCCTTCTCCTCGACGGCGGAGCGGCTCCGATCGTGGGGAACCCGTTCCTGCGAAGCCACCCGGCGGGTTGAAAAGGCTCCGTGGCGCTCCCGAGCCCGCCCGCTCAACGTCTGCAGGTCGGCCAGGAGCCGCCGCTGGGCTATCTCGCTCTGGGCGGCGAAATTGAGATAGGCGGCGTGCGCCGCCGATGCCGGCGAGGCGAATGCGCCCGGCTCGGTCGGCGCTCCCGTGAGCGCCACCTCTCGACCCAACGCCTCCAAAACCAGATCGCAGGGCCGGCGCCCCCGCCCGCGGGGAGAAGCCGCGCGGTCCGGAGGCTCGAAGCCCCGATCCACTTCAGCCGACGGCTTCGGGGGATCGTCTCCCAGAGCGATCGCCGCCGTGAGGTCCAATGGGCCCGCCGCTGGGATCACCAGTGCTTCCGGTGAAGCGTCGACTTCATCCGTATCCGTCCGAGGCGGTCCTCGGCGAGGGGCGATCTCGTCCGCCCCGGCCGCGAGCGCTACGGGTTGCCCCGGCCCATCTTCCTCCGAGGCAGACCTGACCAGTTCGATCAAGCCCACCAACGGCCCGAGTTGGGGGCATGTCGCCCTGGGAAAATCGACGCGGGGGCGCGGCTCTTCCCTTCGGTCCGCATTGGCATCTCCAAGCAAGCCGAAAATGACGTCGCCCGACGCCCTCGCCGCCGCCAGCGGTTTCAGCACAAGAGCGACGGCCCCATCGACCGGGAAGGCCCCTCGGCGATGAAGATCGAGGGAAAGGGAAGACCCGGCCGACGCCGATAGGCCTGGGTTGGAGGCGCGCGAGGCCTGCCGTCTCAGGAGGATCATCCTCGGATCGCCGCCAAGCTCGACGGCCCCCACCAGCGCCAATGAAATCTCGCTCGCGCGGAGCGCCCGCGCGGCGGTTTCCAGCGCCCGAAGGCCGGCGTCGCCGTCGGCGGCGAGCGCAAAGGCCGGCCCGCCGAACCGGAACTCGCGGGCGACGCGGCTGGCCACCATGCTTCCCAGCGAGCCGAGCGTGCGTTCGGCCGTGAGCGGCGGCGCGATGGGCTCCTCAAGGCTGTCCCTCCTCTCGGCAGTCCATCTCAGGCCGAAGTTCGTCGTGTTCAGATCGAGACCGAGGCCGATGAAGACCCCGGCGGTCTCGCGTTGGAGTTCATCGAGACGAACCCCCCGAAGCGCCCGCTCGGCGACCTCCAACATGAGTAACTGTTGCGGGAGCATCTGGCGCAGTTCAGACGGCGGGATGCGAAACCGGCCCCGTCCGATCCGGATCGTGCTGAGGTAAGCCCCCCGACGCCGCTCGGCTTCCAAACCGAGCCGGCGGGCTCCGTCCAGCCGTTCCAGGCCCCACCACCGGCCGCGCGGGACCGGCCCCGCGAGGCCGTCGAAAGAGGGGGCTGCGCCGAGAGCCTCGATCGAATCGCACCTCCCCACCTGCAAGGCCATGCCGACAATGGCGATCGGCTCGGCGACCGCCGGAGGGGGCTGCGGATCGGAGAGGGCCACCGAGACCTGGGGGACGGATTCGTCCTCCCCGCGCCATTCTTCGACAAGCAGATGAGCGTTGATGCCGCCGAACCCGAAAGCGCTGACGGCGGCCCGGCGCGGGCCGCTGCCGACGGGTTCCGGCCACGGCTCGGGCTCCTTTAAAAGGCGAAAGGGACCCGAGGCGAGATCGATGGCGGAGGCGGGTCGTTCAAAGTGGGCCGTCGGAGGGAGAACGCGTCGCTCCAACGCCAGGAGCGTTTTGATCAGAGCGGCAGCCCCGGCGGCCGTCAGCAGGTGGCCGACATTGGATTTGACGGAGCCGAGCACGCACCTCGGCGAACGGTCCGCCGCGTTCCAAAGGCTCCGCAACGCGGAGAACTCCGTCGCGTCGCCGAGCGGCGTGCCGGTGCCGTGGGCTTCGATCAGGTCGACGCTTTCGGGCCGCCAGCCGGCCTGGCGATAGGCGGCTTCGAGCGCGCGGCGCTGACCGGCGGCCTCCGGCGCCATGAGGCTCCCGCGGCGGTCGTTGCTGATGCCACAGGCTCGGATCAGCCCGAGAATCCGATCCCCCTGGCGTCGCGCATCCGAGAGTCGTTTGAGAACAAAAATCGCGGCCCCCTCGCCGACGACGATCCCATCAGCGCGGGCGTCGAAGGGGGCGCATCGTCCCGACGGCGAGAGCGCTCGAAGCTGACAGAAGCCCATTTGCGTGAAGAGGCTGTCGGGACGGCAGACGCCGCCGGCCAGGATGGCGTCGGCCCGGCCGTCGGCCAGCCCGTCGCAGGCTAACTTAAGCGCGTAGAGGGAGGAGGCGCAGGCGGCGTCGAGGCTGAAGGTGAGGCCCCGGAGCCCCAAGGCGGCGGCTAGCGTCGAAGCCGGCAACGCCGCGGGCCAGGCGTTGAGGGGCGACCACCCGCTACCCCAGCGACCCGAGAGGGGAGATGGGGACCGGCCGATGAGCGGATCGAAGAATTGTCGGGTCAGTTCGGTGGCGGCCTGAGTCGGCAGCGCGATCTGGGCCAGGATCACGCCGACGCGAGCGGGATCGAGAGCCTCCATCCGGGCTTGAGCATAGGCCCGACGGCCCGCCTCGACCGTGATCCGAAACACCGGATCAAGCCCGGCCAGCAGGTCCGAGGAGAGATGCAAACCTTCGCCGGAGGGGGCGGGCTCGTCCAGAAAGCACCCAACGAGCGAGTAAACCTTATCAACCGAACCCGGGCGGGGGTCGTAGTAAGCCTCGGGCGGGAGCGGCCAAAGCTCCGGCGGGACGCGACGGGCGGCGCTGCGCCGGGCCAGCACGTTCTCCCAGAAAGCTTCCAGATCGGCGGCCCCGGGCAGGAGGGCCCCCATTCCGACGATGGCGATGGGCTCCCGAGGGGCTACCATGGGCAGGCTCCGGACCTCAACCCGCCGTCGGGACTTCGAGCCGACGACGCCGAAAGGCCTCGCGCAGCCCTGCGTCCGTCACGATCCGGCAGTCTTCCAGCCGCGCCAGCAGCCTGCCCTGAGTGTCGAGAAAATCGGCCCCGGCGGCGATCAAAGCGCGACCCCCGCCCTCCCCCCACTGACGGAGGCGAGCCCCTTCCGCCGGCAACGTGGGCACGTACTGCCGATAGGCCCCGACTGACATGGGCAGCGAGGGCGCGCCCCAACGACGCGCCGTCCAGAGCGACATCAGTTGGAAGGCCGCGTCCAGAAGCAGGGGATCGGCGAGCCACTCGCTTCGCGGCCAATCGGCGAGCCAGCGATCGGGCGGCGGGGCGGCCTCGACCCACGCGAGGTAACCGTCGCCGGCCTCCCCCTCGAGCCGCCGGATGCCCTGAAGCAGAGGCCCATGGAAGAGAAGCTCCCGATAAAGGGCCTCCGGCATCTCGGCGCATGGGGCTTCAGATCGGCGGCGCGGTCGAGGGGGCTCGGGCCGGCGGCTCTCATCGGCGGCGACGATGGTCCGGCCGCCGGCATGGAGCGTGTCGCCCCGCGGGCCGCCTCGAAGCTCCACGGCGACGATGAATTCACCTTCGCCCCGCGGCTGGGCCGAGCCGGCGAGGAATCGGATGACGCAGGGCCGGCCCGCCTCCAGCGTCACCGGTCGATAGATTCTCAGGTCCTCAACCCCAAGGAATCGGAACCCCGGCAGGGCGTGAAGACCGGCGTGGCCGAACCCCTCGATCAGGAGCGCTACCGGGAGCACCGGACGTCCCTTGATCACATGATCGACCAGAACGGGGCAGGCTTCCGGGCTGAGCCGCCGCTCCAATACGACGGTCAACGAGCCCTCGGCCCCGTTTGACCCCCCCGAGGCGATGCCCGCGGCGGTCGCGCTCAGCGCGGGGGCTTGGACGACGATCTCGATGGCCCCGTCGGTCGGCTCGCCAAGCTCCCGGGCGAACCATTCCGCCCCGGCCTCCAGCGGGATGAGCCGCAGGCCTTCTTCGGCGAACCGACCCTTGACCGTCTCAGTGACCATGCCACCGTCCCAAGGGCCCCAGTTGATGGAAAGGACACGCGCCTGAGGGCGCACCAGTGCCAGCCGGTGAGCGAGCTTGTTGAGGGCCTCGTTGGCCATGGCGTAATCGGCCTGGCCGGGACGGCCCAGCCGGGCGCTCACTGAGGAGAAGAGGATCAAAGCGCGAAGATCGTCGTGGCCGACGGCGGCCAGCAGCGACCGAAGCCCCTGGACCTTGGTTCCCCAGACCTCGTCAAATTGCTCAGGCGTTTTTTCTTCCAGACGACGGTCGGCGATGACGCCCGCCCCGTGGATCAGCCCGCGGACCGGCCCAAACCGCCGGCGGGCCCGACCGATCGCCTCGGCGACCTGGGACTCTTCGCGAACATCGACGACCTCGTAAAGGACCTCGGCGCCAGCCTCCTTCATCCGCGCGACGTTGCGCAGGACCTCCCGCCGGGCGATCACGGCTCGCGAGCGAACTTCAAGCTCCCGCGGCTTGAGAGATCGTCCCTCCGGTTCGTGCATGCGGATGGCCCGCTTAACGGCGCTCGGCGTAGGGAGCCCCTGGAGCCAGTCCGGCTCCGACTCCGAAAGGGGGGTTCGGCCCAGGAGCAAAAGCGTGGGTTGGAAACGGCGGGCCAGCGCGACGGCCACCTCCGCCGTGACGCCGCGAGCCCCGCCACTGACGACCACCAGATCCCCGGCGGACAACGGGGGAAGCGGGCTCCTGAGCCTGTCTTCGGAGGCCGACGCCAGCTCGATCGTCCATCGCCCGTCAGCGCAGAAGCCGACTTCGATCGGATCGGGAAATTGAAGCTCGTCGAGAATCCATTCGGCCGCGGCCATGGCGTCGATAGTTTGACGCGCCACGTCAATGGCCTTGGCCATGAGACCTGGCCACTCGCGCGCGGCCGTCTTGACCAGCCCGGCCAACGCCCCCGCCCAAGGGTCCAAAGCGGAGGAAGGTTCCCCGAATCCAAAGCGACCATCGAGGCCGGAGATCGTCACGAAAAAGGCGGCGGAACGCTCCGCCGAGCGCCGAAACGAGGGGGCCGCCCACCTTGCCCACTCAAAAGCCCGGCGGGGAAGCTCCTCCGACGCCGAAGGCCAAGCCTCCCGGCCGCCCGGCGAACGGTCAGGCGCGAGCAGGATCAGGCCGGCGAACCCGACCGGGGATGGGTCCCCGGGCGGATCCTCCCAGGAGAATCGCCTCGAAGAAATCCCCTGATCGCTGAGCCGTCGCGCCAGGGCGTCGGCCAGGGGATCGGCGGGATCGGCGACGATCCATGCGGTTCCGGCGGGAAGGCCCGTCCGACCGGCGTGCGCGGCTCGCTCGAACCGCACCGCCCGCGGGATCAAGCGAAGGAGCGCGCTCTGCCCCGGAATCGAGGGGGCCCGAGAGACAGATTCACCGGAGGATGACGCCGTTGAGGGGAGGACGCTGGACTCAGGGGTTTCCGATGGGACGCCTGGCGTTGTCCTCCCTAAAGTTTCATTGGGGCGGCGAGTCCCGTTGCCGTCGGCCACGAACGCCGCGATCTGGCCGATCGTGCGCAGCCGAGCGAGGTCTTCGGGCTCGGGGGCCGGCAGATCGGGCCGCCGGTCCTGAAGTGTCGAAAGAATCTCCACGCGTTTGATCGAATCGACGCCGAGATCGGCTTCCAGGTCTATGGAAGGTTCGAGCGTGTCGAGGGGATAGCCGGTCTTTTCGGCCAGAATTTCGAGCAACAGCCGCTCGATCTGGGCGCCCGCGTCGGGAGACCCCGCGGAGTCGGGGGGAGCCTCACGAGCCGCGGCGGAGAGGCCGACTGAATGGAACGAAGGCGCCGCGGGCGGCGCCGCGATCGGCGTCGCCTCAAGGTGACGGACAATTTCGCCCAGCGTCCGGAGGCGACCCAAATCTTCCGGTTCGATCCAAGGAGCGTCGGGGAGCCGATCCTGAAGGACAGAAAGAATTTCAACGCGTTTGATGGAATCGATCCCCAGATCGCCCTCCAGGTCCATGGTGAGATCGAGCGACTGGACCGGATAGCCGGTCTTTTCGCTGACCACGTCCAGGAGCAGGTCCGCCAGCGGCCGGATTGGTTCAGCAGGCGAGGCCGGCGGCGAAGGGATCGGCAGGTTGGGAGGGCTCGGGGGCGTGGAAGGCGGCGGGGCGACGGCGGCGGCGATCTCGGGCCGATCGGCCATGGAGAAAACCGGGAGCCCTTCGCCGGCAGCGTCGTCCCGGGGGGGCGGGATGAGGGGTCGAGCGGAACGGGCCGACGGAGCGATCTCGCCCAGGGCGGGCTCGTCGGCGGGTTCACCGTCGATCGGAGGCAGGGCCGATTCCAGCGGAACGCCCAGCAACTCGGCGAAGACCCGCTGTTGCCGTTCGAGCAACCGGATCAGGCCGCTCTGCAACTGGCGCTGCCCCTCCAGGAATTGACGATGCAGCTCGGCCGTTTCGTGTTGGAGTCGCTGGAGGCGGGCCAACCCTTCGTGCGTCGCGCGAAGGGCCTGCGCCAAAAGACCGTCAGCGTCGGGGGAGGGCTCCGGTAGGGCCGGATCAAGGTTTTCGTGTGCCGAATGGCGAGGCGACTCAGGGGGGCTCACGGCGGGGGTCTCCTTATGGAGGTTGGATCGCGGCGGAGGCGCCGGAGGGGCGGTGGCCGGCCTCGCCGGGGGCGCCGGCTTCGGAACGACAGGAATCGGGGGCTGAGGCGCGGGGGGCCGACTGGTCTCGGATTCACGATCGCCGGGGGGCGGCTCCGCCCGCGGTTGAATCCGCTTTTCCGTTTTCGGGTCCCGATAATTGGCCCCACAAATGGCAACCGTCAGGCGGGAGGCGGCCGACGGCGGGTCGAGCCCCTCGTCGACCTCCGGGTCCCACGGCCTCAGATCAACCTCGTGACCCGCGGCAGCGACGGCGGCGAGGGCCCGGGCAAGATCGACGACGCCGGACCCACGGCCGGAAGAAGGGTCCACGGCCACGGCGAAATGATCGCGCTCGCCGAGGATCGACCGCACGAGACCCGTCAGGCGGGCTCCGGGGCCGACCTCCAGAAACGTTCGGACCCCGTCGCGATGCATGGCCTCGATGAGCCGGACAAACTCAACGGGAGAGGCCAATTGGCGGGCCAACAGGTCCTTGGCCGCTTGAGGGTCCTCAGGGTAAGGCTCGCCGGTCGCGTTGGCGTAAATGGGGATTGAGCCCGAGCCCCAGGCCACGGACTCAAGGGCTTGGCGGAAAGGGGCGGCGGCCCCGGCCACGAGCGGACTGTGGAAAGCCGCCGAGACCGGCAGACGCGCATGGCCGATCCCGTGAGCCTTGAGGATTTCGACGAAACGCTCGATCTCCGGCTCAGCGCCGGAGAGGACAACCTGGTCCGGGGCGTTCCGATTGGCGACGACAAGTTCGAGGCCGTGCTCGACCAGCAGCTTGAGGCTCTCCGGCTCTGCGGCGCCGACGGCGACCATCCCCCCCCGATCGCCTTCTTGCTCGGCCATCAGGCGGCCGCGAAGCTGGGAAAGCTTCATCAGGGCTTCGGCATCCAAGCGCCCGCCGGCCAGCAAGGCCATGAGTTCTCCATAGCTGTGGCCGGCGGCTGCTTGCGGATGAACCCCGAAGGCCGCAAGCACGCACATCAAACCGAGGCTGACGGCTCCGATGGCCGGCTGGGCGCGTTGCGTGGCCCTCAGGGCCAATTCCTGCAGCTTGCGGGCTTCCTCGTTGAAGACGGGGAGCGGGAAAATGAAGTCCGTCAACTGCCGGGTCAGGTCCGTCATGTCCCGATAGGCCAGGTCGGCTTGCGTGAGCGCCCCGTGCATCTGCGGGAAAAGGCAGGCCAGGTCCAGGCACATGTTGAGGTACTGCGCCCCCTGGCCGGGGAAGACAAACGCGAGCCGACCGAGGCGGTGCGGGCCGCCAAAGAAGACCCCTTCGGGCAGGTGCCAGTGCTTTTCGGCCGGGGCCGACCGCAGCCGATCGAGCGCTCGACCGAAGAGCGGGGCGAGCCGCGTCCGGCCGCGTTCGAGCACGAACAGCATCCGGAAACGATGCGCGCCGGAGAAAGCCTGGCGCGAGATCGTCGCCCGCCGGGCGACCGTGCTCCAGGGAAACTCCTCCTCCGCCCAGGGCGTGAGCTGGCGCGCCAGCTCCTCGATCGAATCCGATGAGAACGCGACGATCTGGACCGCTCCGTCCCAATCGGGGTCCGGCTTGGGCGAGCCGTGTTCTTCCAGAACGGCGTGAAAATTGGAGCCGCCGAAGCCGAAGGAGCTCACCCCGGCGCGCCGGGGATGTCCGGGCCGGGGAAACCACGGCCGCTTGCGGGTGTTGAGGTAAAAAGGGGCGGGGTCGGCGGCGATCGCCGGGTTCGGGGTCTGGACCTTGATGGTCGGCGGCAGGACTTTGTGGCGAAGCGCCAGGGCGGCTTTGATGAGACCGGCGACGCCGGCGGCGGCTTTGGTGTGGCCGATCTGGGACTTGACCGAGCCCAGCGCGCACCAGAGCCCGCGCCCGGGCGGACGGGAAAAAACGCGCTTCAGGGCCTCGAACTCCGTCGCGTCTCCGACGCGCGTTCCCGTCCCGTGCGCTTCGACGAGGCCGACGGTCGAGGGACAAACGCCCGCCTGACGATAGGCATCCTCCAGGGCGCGGACCTGCCCGGAAGCGGCCGGGGCATAGATGGCTTTACCGCGCCCGTCGCTTGAGGTCCCGATCCCCTTGATCACGGCGTAGATACGGTCGCCGTCGCGCTCGGCGTCGGCCAAGCGCTTCAAAACGACCATCCCCACGCCTTCGCCCAGGATGGTTCCATCGGCTTGGGCGTCGAACGGGCGGGCGTCCCCCGTGGGCGAGAGCGCCGGAGTCTTGCTGAAACACATGTACATGAAGATGTCATTGAAGGCGTCCACGCCGCCGGTGACGGCCATGTCGGCTCGACCCGTGGCCAGCTCCATCGCGGCGACGTGGGCCGCGCTTAGGGAGCTGGCGCAGGCGGCGTCCACGACGCAGTTGGTCCCCCCCAGATTCAATCGATTGGCGATGCGGCCGGCCACGACGTTGCCGAGAAGGCCGGGGAAAGAATCCTCCTGCCAGGCGACGTAACTCTCGCCGATCGCCTCGACCACTTCCTCGACGGTCGCCTCGTCCAGCCCCGTGCGCCGGAGGGCTTCGCGCCAGACCGGATGGCCGAGCCGACCGCCGAGGGTGACGGCCAGCTCCAGCGTGCCCGTGACGCCGAGGATGACGCTCGTTCGGGTACGGTCAAAGTCGGCCTCGGGACCGTAACCGGCGTCGCGCAGGGCCCGGGCGGCGACAACGAGACTCAACAATTGGGCCGTGTCAGTGGCCTCGATTGCTCTGGGCGAGATGCCCCACTCGGCCGGATCCAGCCCCACGGGGGAGAGGAACCCGCCGCGGCGGCAATAGGTGTGGTCCGGCCGCCGAGGGTCGGGATCGTAATAATCCTCCGGACGCCAATGCGTTGGCGGGACGTCTTCGATGGCATCGACGCCGTTTTTGAGGTTGGCCCAGAACGCCCTGATGGTCGGCGCCTTCGGGAACAAGCAGCTCAGGCCGACGATGGCCAAAGATTGCGCGGGGCCGGCGGCCGGGGCTTCTGAGGCGGGAGAGGTCGACTCCGAACGCTGGCTCATCGGATCGGCGCACCCGGGGAGGCGAGGCGGCGGCTGAACGGCCCCCATGGCCGGTCTCGGCCGAAACTCAACTCACCTCAGGCTCCCCGTGCGCGGCTCAATTTTCGGAGATCAGGCCTGCGGGCGCAATCGTTCTCTGACTTCGACCGCCGGGATCGGACCGATTCGACCGGGCCCGCCCACCAAGACGACCCCTTGGGCCCGGAGCATCTGAACCCGCTGAAGCACCGCCGCCCCCCAGAGCAGATTGAGCCCCAGGACGGCGACGCGGCGCTCTTCGGGGCTCTCCAGGAAAGTGCCCCGGACCCATTGATTGAAGGCGCCCATCGCCGGTCCGCACCAGATCTGGTAATCCACCTTTCGTGTCGGCTCGCCGGCGTTGGCCCATTGCGAGGAGAGCCCCAGGTACCATCGAAAAACGAGCCCCATCTTGCGTTTGGGATCGGCCTCGGCCTTGGCCACCTGAGCGGGGTCGCGCTCGGCGAAGAAGGCTCGCGTCCGACGCCAGATCTCGTCCAATGGAGCGCGGAACACGTCGCGTTCAAGGAGGGCCCGCTGATCGGCGGGAAGGGCGTCCAGACTGTCGTGGGCGCGATAGAGATCGTAAAGCCGGGTCGCCCTCGGGGCGAACATCGTCCCCCGTTTGAGCACCTGGACCCGCACGCCCATCTCGAACATATCGGCCGCCGGAGCCATGGCGACGTCGGCCTGGCGCGCCTCGGCGAGCATGGCCTTGACCGTGGGGGAAGTCCCGGCCTCGACGCAGGCCTGATTGATCGACCCGGTCAGAAGGTAAGCGGCCCCCATGGCGAAGGCCGCCGCGGCGGCCGCGGGGGCGCCGATCCCGCCGGCGGCGCCGACGCGCAACGGCTCGACGTATCCGTGCCGAGCCATCATTTCGCCGGCGAGGGCGAGCATCGTCGGCAAGAGCGCGACCAAAGGTTGGTTATCCGTATGGCCGCCGGAATCGGCCTCGGCGGTCAGATCCTGCGCCACCGGTATGGCCTCGGCCAGCCGGGCCTGCTCCTCGGAAATCTCTCCCCGGCTCACGAGCTCGCGCAGGAACTTCTCCGGCGGAGGCGAGAAGAACCGTTCGGCCACTTCCACCCGGCTGACTTTGGCGATGACGCGATGAGGGGCCACGATGCGACCGTCGGCATCCCGATGAATGCCGGCGACGCGGTAACGGATGAGCGGCAAGGTCAGGCGAAGATAAGCCGAGGCCTCGACCAGAGAAATCCCCCGCCGCAGATAGAGATCGACGACGGCGGCCTCCAGGGCCGGCTCCTGCGGGCTGTGAATGAGGTTGAATCCGAAGGTGGGGGCCGAGGGGCTTCGGCCCAGGCTGCGCTCGATCCGGTCGATCGCCGCCTCGACCTCGGCGACCGTCAAGCCCGCCGAACCGAAGAAGGCGAGCATCCCCTCGCGCGCCATCGCCGCGACGACGTCGGTCGAACCGATGCCGTTGGCCATCCCGCCGGCGACGTACGGATAACGGAGCCGATGATCCGCGCAAAAGGAGGGATCGCCCAGCCGCTCGGCGGGACAGGCGGGGATGAACGCCGCCCCTCCGTCCAGGCCGGTCTCCAGCGCTATCCCGTCCGGGATCGTCCGGGGGGCCGGGCCGACCCGAAGGCTGTTCGGCCTCCAACTGGGCACCCCCGCGTCCTCGAGTTCCCCTGCACCGGCACCGACATAGAGGACAGGCAGGCAAACCCATCCCAGGGCTTCCCTCAGCTCAGACAGATCAGCTACCCGACGGGCCGGCGGGAACCCGGAAAGGGCTTCTTCGGGAGTAGGGCGTGGGAGTGAAGCCACCGGGGGAGAAGAGCGCGCCGCTTTGGATGGTGCGGGCGGGGGGAGTCGAACCCCCACCCCCGAAGGGACGGGATCCTAAGTCCCGCGCGTCTGCCCGTTCCGCCACGCCCGCACCGACGGAGGCCCATTAGACCATATCGGGTCGAAGGGTACCAAGCGCGGGCGATCCAGGCCGAGTTTCAACAGGCGGGTAGCCGAGGGCTCAGCCGTCCTTGGGGGCCGACGGAGGAGGCCGATCCGCCGGGGGACGCTCATAGACGACCAACGTGAAACCTGAGGATGGGGTGCGCTCGGTTTCGCCCCAGACGGCGGGATCGATCGGGGGGAACGTGACATCGCCGGGGGGGGACTGATGCACGTGGGAGATGTAAAGCCGGTCGGCGCGGTCGATCGTTTGGCGGTAGAGTTCGCCCCCCCCGATGCAGAAGACGAGGCCCCGCCCTGCCGCCTCCAAAGCCAAGTCCAGATCCTGAAAGACTTCGACGCCCAGCGGGACCCGCAGGCCCCTCTGGCGCGTCAATACCAGGTTGCGTCGTCCGGGCAGGGGCCCGCCGAGGCGGGTTTGAATCGATTCGAACGTCCGGCGCCCCATCAGCACGGCGTGGCCGAGCGTCAGGCGCTTGAACGTCTTCAAATCCTCTGGCAGACGCCAGGGGACGCTGCCCGCCTGGCCGATAACGCCGTTGTCGGCCACGGCGGCGATCAGGGCCAGCCTCATACGGCGACGGGGAACTCAATCGGGGCGTGACACCGGTAGCCGATCAATTCGAAATCCTCGTAACGCAGGTCCCAGAAAGACTTCGGCGCGATCCGAAGGCGCGGCAACGGCAGCGGCTCGCGCTTGAGCTGCTCTTGGGCCCCTTCGACGTGGTTGACGTAAATATGGCAGTCGTTGAGGTAGTGGCTGAAACAGCCCGGCGTGAGGCCGACCTCCTGGGCGAGCATGTGCGTGAGAGCGGCGTAGCAGGCCAGATTGAACGGGACGCCCAACATCAGGTCGGCCGACCGCTGCGTCAGATGACAGTTAAGACGTCCGCCGCGCGAGACGTGAAACATGAACAAGGCGTGGCACGGGGGCAGAACCGGACGTTTGGGGTCTCCCTCGGGTCGAAAGATGTCGGCCGGATTCCAGGCCGAGACGACCAGCCGCCGGCTGTCCGGATCAGCCTTCAGCGTGTCGATCACGCGCTGGATCTGATTGATGTGATGAAGGCGAAGCTCCCCCGTGGCGGGATCCTCCAGATACTGGTCCCACTTGACCCATTGGTAACCATAAAGCTGGCCGACCTCCCAGCGACGCTCCTCGCTCGTCCAATCGTCCCAGATCTTCGTGTGCCGGCGGAGGTTGCGGATGTGGGTCTCGCCGGAGAGGAACCAGAGCAGCTCGCCAATGACGGACTTGAAATAGACGCGCTTGGTCGTCAAGAGGGGATAACCCTCGGCCAGGTCCACCCGATAGTAAGCCCCGAAGTACGAGATCGCCTCGACCCCCGTGCGATTGGGCTTGAGCTCTCCTTCCTCAAGGACCACGCGCACCAAATCCAGGTAGGCCTTCATGGCGGGAACGGCGTCCTCTTCCCGTGCATGATTGATCGGGCCGATGAAAGCTTCAAGGGGCCGCCAACGGCCTCATCGGGGCGCGGGGGCCTCCGCCGTAGCCGGCGGCGGGGGCTTCAGCAACTCGCGCCCGGCGGGCAGATGGCCGCGTTCGGCGGCGCGCTCCAGCCAGGCGCGCCCTGCCGTCGGTTCAGGTTGGACCCCTTCACCCCAAACGAGGGCGCGGCCCAACCGGTACTGCGCCGAGCGATCGTGATGGATCGCCGCAAACAACAGGTCCGCGTAAGCCCCGACGGCTTGCTCCGTCGACCGAGGACCCGGCGCGGCCAGCGCCAGAGCCGCCCTCAAAGCCTTGGCCGCGGGAAGACCCTGTTCGGCGGCCTTGGCGACCCAGCTTTCGGCCAGAGCCCGGTTGGGAGGCGTGCCGAACCCCTGGGCCAGGGTCGCGGCGAGGAGATACTCCCCCCACGCATTGCCGGCGCGCGCGCTCTCCCTGAGGAGCGACCAACCCTCTTCCTCCACCTGATGCCGCGTCTCCCCCCCTTCGAGAAAACTCTGCTCGATCAAACTCAAGCCGAGGAACGCCTTGGCCGAGAGGTGACCCTCGCGGGCGGCCTGATTGAACAGACGGAGTTCTTCGAGGTCCGCGCCCCCCAGGGCAGGGTCCGATTCCACCGGCTCGGCCTGACCGGCCCAGAGCCCGGCCAAAGCCGAGCGGATGCGGCGTTCCCTGAGGACGAGGCCAGCCTCGAAGGCCGTCTCCGGCCTCTGCCCCGCCAGCGCCATCTCGAACCAGCCGAGGGCCTGATCCGGATCAGCCTCCAGCCCGCCAAGCCCATACGCCAGCCGCACGCCGAGCTCATGCGCGGCCTCCGTATCTCCGGCCTCGGCGAGCCGCTGAACCTCCGCGTTGGGCGTCAACATCAGGGCTTTGAGGCGGTCGGTCTCGGCCTCGCGCGCCAGCAGCTCCATTGCAAGTCGAAATCGCTTCTCGATCTCGACGGCCAGAGCGTCCTCCGGGCCGAACGCGTCGATGCGGAGCCGGTGAGCCTTGCGGGCCAACGTCGCCGCTTGGCGGTACTCTCCCTGGTCCCATCGCCTGCCGGCCAGACGCATGCATTCGGCGGCGGTCTCCGCCTGGATGTGCTGATAGGTGAGCGGCTCGGCGTAGCCTCCGTGAGGCGACGCGCCCGCCGCCGCCAGCAGCGCCATCGCCGGAAGCTGAGGCCAACCGAGTCTCATGACGAACGGGAGGCGATCGAGCCCAACACGGCGGCCAAATCCTCGGCGAACCGATCCAGGTCCGCCGGGTCGTGTTCCGACATCACGCTGACGCGCAAGCGCGCGGCCCCCACCGGAACCGATGGCGGGCGGATGGGAGTCACCCAATAGCCGAGCCCCGCGAGGGCTTCGGCGACGGCGACGGCGCGGGCGTTTTCCCCCACGATCACCGGCAGGATGGGCGTGGCGGAATCGGGTATCCCGATCCCACGCTCAGCCAACGCCCGGCGAAGGCAGGCGGCGTTGGCCGCCAGGCGCCCTCGACGGCCCTCGTCGGTCTCGACCAGCCGGAGGGCCGCCCGGGCCGCGGCCACCGTGACGGGCGAGAGCGCCGTCTCAAAGATGAACGGCCGCGCGCGATGGACGAGGAGATCGATCAGCGCCTGCGGCCCGACGACGGCCCCCCCCTGACTACCAAGCGCCTTCGAAAGCGTCACGACCTGGATCAGCCGTTCGCCGGACAAGCCGCAGGCCGCCGCCGCGCCACGTCCCTGCGGCCCGGCGACGCCGGTGCCGTGCGCGTCATCAACGATCAGGCACGCCCCGTGGCGGTCGGCCGCCTCCTGAAGGGTCGCCAGCGGCGCCAGGTCCCCATCCATGGAGAAGACGCCGTCGGTCACGATGAACTTGCGCCCCCGCTCTGGAGCCCGTTCGAGAAGCCTTTCGGCCGCTTCGGCATCGGCGTGCGGATAGACCCGGACCTCGGCGAGGCTGAGACGGCAGGCGTCGATCAAGCTGGCATGGTTCAAGCGATCGCACAGGAGCCAATCCCCCGGCCCGGCCACGGCCGTGATCAGCCCGAGATTGGCCAGATAGCCGGATGAAAAAACGAGGGCGGCCTCGGCCCCCTTGAACCGGGCCAGCTCGGCTTCCAGCTCCCGGACCAGCGCGGAGGTGCCCGTGACCAGCCGGGCCGAACCCGCGCCCACGCCCCAGCGCCGGGCCGCCTCGCAGGCGGCCTCGACGACCGCCGGATGGCCCGCCAAGCCCAAATAATTGTTCGAGCAGAGGTGGAGATAACGGCGGCCGCCGATCTCGATGAAAGGGCCCGGCGGCCCGTCAAGCGGCACACACCGCCGCCCCAGGCCTTCGCGCTTGAGTCGCTCCAACTGGGCGGTCCACGCGGCCGCCGGCGATGGATTAGCAGTAACGGCTTCAGGCCGGATCATCGATAAGGGAGTCTCTTTGCAACCTGGGCGGGCGTCGAACTGCGATCTTCTCCCATGCGGGGGGCGCTTTTCCAGGGCGATTGACAGCGCCCTCGACGGTCCATTTGATGGGTCGGGCGCCGAAGCCGCGCGGAAGGCCGCCCTTGAGCGGCCATTGCGGATTGAGGCGCTTTTCCCCCCTTCGTAATGCGCGACTACCTGATAGGCCTAGGCTTCTTCCTGACCTACGAGGCGCTCTCTTGGCCGGTCCGGCTGGCGCTGTTGCCCATGCCAATGCGGGCCGAGCTGCGACGGTTCCTCTCGCGGGTTGCGGGCGTGCCCACGCTCGCCATGGTCATCTGGTTAGCCGCTCATGCAGGGTTGCCGCTGGGCCCGCTGACGGGCTGGATCGTTTATGGCCTGGCCTTGGCCGCGGCGGCGTTGCTCTGCCTGGCCCAGGGGATTCGGCCTCGGTGGCTGGAGGTGATCCGGCCTGTGGCGGCCCGGCGACGATGGAAACAAGAGCTTTTGCTGGAGGCCTTCGGGCCGTTCCTTTTCTTCACCTATCTGGCCTTCCGCCGATGGGCCCCGGAGATGACGACGCCGGCGCTGGACGGCTCGGGAGCCGAGAAGTTCGCCAATGCGATGTTCTTCTGGTCCGCGTTTCATGCCCGAACGCTCCCGCCGGACGATTACTGGCTCTCCGGACATCCTCAAATCTATTACTACTGGGGGCATTTCTTCTGGGCCTGGGTGGGGCGGATGGGCGGATTCCCCGGGGAGTACGTCATCGCGCTGGCGTTGGCGCGGTTGACGGCGCTGATCGGCGAGAGTGGGCATCTCCTGCTGCGGGCCTTCGGCGCGCGCCCGCGGGCGGCGCTTATCGGGGCGTTCTTCCTGACGTGGGCCGGAAATCCGCAGGCGTTTCTCACGGCGCTGGATCAATACGACTACCACGTGGGCCGGTCCCTGGAGCCGCTCGAACGCCGCGGCTTCCTTTTCGCGCCGGCCTACCTGCGGGGGCTCCGCGAGAAGGAATGGCGCTTCGTCGATTATCCGTTCTGGAATCCGTCGCGCGTTCTCAGTCAACCCCGAGCGTCCGGCCAGACTATCCCCGGCACGATCACGGAGTTCACCGCCTGGTCGGCCATCCTGGGGGACTTCCACGCTCACCATCTGGCGCTTCCGTGGACCATCGGTTTGGTGGCCCTGCTTCTGGGAGGCGATCGATGGTTTTTCCTCGATCGGCGGCGTCGCGGCCGTGGGTTCTCGGCGGGGGGGGAAAGAAATCGTGAGAAAGGGCCCCCTCCCGGGGAGGGTGCGAGATCGAAGGCTGCCTTCGGCGACGGACAGTCCGCCCCCGGGCTGCGATTCCTCCTCTGGGCGGGGCTGGGGATGGTCTTGGCGGGAGCGGCCACGCTGGCCAATCTCTGGATCGGTCCGCTTATCGCCCTTACGCCGGCCCTGGCCGTTCTCGGCCGGCGAGGGCTCGGATGGCGCGGTTGGTCGGCTCGCCTCGCCTTCTGGCTGATCTTGGGGGCGGCGCTGGGGGCGGGGGCCTATCTGATCCGCCAACCGGCTTCGGGCTTGAGGAGAACGCCACCGCGCGAGTCGTCGGCTTCGCAGAAGGGGGTCTGGGAGACGATTCGGTCGCGGGCCGAGGACGTGCCCATCAAACGCCTTCCGCCGATCAACCGTTCGTCGACGCGGGAATTGATTCGGATGTGGGGCTTTCATGCGGGGTTGCTCGGGCTCGCGATCGTCGTGGCTGCCGCCCGTCGTCGGCCCACGATCCCTCAAGCCCTCCTGCTGGGCGGGGCGATCGGGATCGCCGCCGCGCAATGGCGCCTGCTGACCGAGGAGCCGGGCCTCTTGTGGGTTGCGCTCGCCACGGCGACGCTCGCGCTGGCGGGGGGTCGCCGCCCCTGGTTCCGCCGCGAGGCGATGATCGCGACGGCCGGAGCCTGCCTGCTGCTGGGGGGACTGGAGATGCTCTACATTCAGGACACGATGGGGAGCGGTTGGCTCGCGCGGTATAACAGTTACTTCAAACTAAGTTATCCGGCCTGGCCGGTTCTGGGGGCGGGGGCATGGATCGGCGTGGTTCGAGTCTGGCAACTTCGGGCGCCGATGCCGGTCCGCGCCGGCTTGCGGACGTTCCTCATCCTGATGATCCCGCCGGCCATGGCGATGGCCTTGTTCGGGATTCCAGCGCGTCTGCTGCAGGCGCGCATCGGCGACAAGTCGCCCCGGGGGCCGACGCTTCACGCCGGCGCCTGGCTCAGCAATCGACCCGGTTACGAGGCCGAGTCGGCCCTGCTCCAATGGATCCGCGACAACGTCCCGCCGCGCGAGCGCGTGGCCGAGGCCGCCCTCCCCGCCGCCTACGGCTACATGGGGCGGGTGGCGAGCCTCGCGGGACGGCCCGTTCTGCTCGGCTGGAGCCATCATGAAACCCAGTGGCGGGGGGCGGCCGCCGGGCGCCCCATCGAGGAGGCAGTCCGGCGGACGAGGGCGATTTACGAGGCGCCGACGGCCGACGCCCTGCGCCAAGCGGCCCGCGAGGCCGGCCTGCGATGGATCGTTCTCGGCAAAACGGAGATCGAGCATTACGGACGGGAACGGGCCGCCGAAATTTATCAAACGCTTCGCCAGGCGGCCGTTGCTCGCGCCTGGTATCCCCCGGAGCGGCCCGAGGCGTTCATTTTCGAAATCCCGCGGGCCGAAGGGGAGTAAGCGTGGCCCGAGGGCCCGGCCCCACGCGCCGTGTTGGCGCTTGCGCGCCCGACGGGAGCGGCCAATAATGCTCGGCGACCGTTGAGACGCTTGGCCATCCGATGACGCGACGGCCCCGCACTTCCACGCCGCACAGCCCCCTGGCCGGTCAATTCTTCTCCGCTCAGGCCCCGTTGTTCTCGCTCAGCGCGGGTCTCTGGAACCCGCCGACGGACATTTTCGAGTGCCAGGAGGCCGCCGTGATCCGGATGGAAGTGCCGGGCGTGCTGCCGGCAGATCTGGAGATCATGGCCCGGGGGCGGCGTCTCATCGTGCGGGGTCACCGTTCGGAGCCGCGCGCCGCCGAGATTCTCTGCTACCACTTGACCGAGGTGCGCTACGGCCGATTCGTGCGCGTCTTTGAGTTTCCCTTCGCCCTCGACCAGCGGGAGATCGAGGCGACGTTCGAGGCGGGATTCTTGGTTATCCGCGTCCCGAAGCAACGCCCGGCCCCCAGCAGCATCACAATCACGTTATTAAGCGAGGAAGACTCGGGGCTCTGATGCCCGGCTCAGGCACCAGTCCGGCCGAGGCGATGGGCGCGCTGGAGGGCGGCGAAGCCGTCGGCGCCCCCGAGCCCGGATCGAGCTGGGTCCAGGATGTGCGGGTCCCGGAGGACCTGCCGATCCTCCCCAACGAGAACTACGTTCTCTACCCTTCGATGATCGCGCCGTTGGTGGTCGAGGAGGAGGCCCAGATCGCCGTCATTGACGAGGTGATGAAAGGCGACCGGATCATCGGTCTCTTCGCCGTTCGGCCGGCCGAGCCGGCCCCGGAGAGCCCCGCCGAAAGTGCGCTCTACGACGTCGGCACGGCGGCCATCATCCTCAAGATGCTCAAGATGCCCGACGGGACCGTTCGGCTGCTGATCCACGGGTTACGGCGCGTGCGGATCGTCGAGCGGGTGTCGACGCATCCGGTCCTGCGCGCGCGCATCGAGCCGCTCCTGAGCGTGGCCTTGGAGGACAATGAGACGAAGGCCATGATGCGAACGACGCAACAGCTTCTACGGCAATTCGTCCAGGAAAGCGGTCAGCCGGAGGACGTGGTGATCGCGGCCACGAACCTGGCTCATCCGGGCAAACTCGCCGATCTGATCGCCTCCAATCTCTCGATCCCGCTGGAGGAACACCAGGCGTTGCTGGAGCTGGCCGACCCCAAACAACGTCTCCTTAAAATCGAAGAAATCCTGACGCGCGAGCTGGAGATCGCCCGTCTGGGGTCCCGCATTCAGGATCAGATCAAATCGCGGATGGACAAGTCCCAACGGGAGTTCTATCTCCGCGAGCAGATGAAGGCGATCCGCCGTGAGCTGGGCGAGGAGGAAGAAGGGCTCTCCGAAATCGACGAGCTTCGGGGGCGGATCAAGAGCGCCCGCATGCCCGCCGAAATCCGCAAAGTCGCCGAGAAGGAACTGGCCCGATTGGCCAGCATCCCGATGGCCAGCCCCGAACACACCGTCGCTCGCAGTTACCTGGGCTGGCTCCTCGCCCTCCCCTGGGCCAAACGGACGCGGGAGACCCTCGACATGGAGCGCGCCCGGCGCATTCTGGACGAGGACCACTATAACCTGGAAAAGGTCAAGGAGCGGATTCTGGAATATCTGGCCGTCGTCAAGCTGCGGCGGAGCCTGAAGGGGCCCATCCTTTGCCTGGTCGGAGCGCCGGGGACGGGCAAGACGTCCTTGGGACGTTCGATCGCGCGGGCCATGGGCCGACGATTCGCCCGTATTTCGCTGGGCGGGATGCGCGACGAGGCCGAAATCCGGGGCCACCGCCGGACCTATATCGGCTCGATGCCGGGGCGGATCATCAAAGCGATCAAGGATTGCGGGACGGTCAATCCGGTCCTGATGCTGGATGAGATCGACAAGCTGGGGGCGGACTTTCGAGGCGACCCGGCCTCGGCCCTCCTGGAGGTCCTCGACCCCGAACAGAATCGGAACTTTACCGATCACTACCTCGACGTCCCCTATGATCTCTCCCAGGTGATGTTCATCACCACGGCCAACGTGCTGGACACGATCCCCGGCCCGCTGCTGGATCGGATGGAAGTCCTGCGCCTCAGCGGCTACACCCTGCAGGAGAAACTCAAGATCGCGCGGGCTTTTCTCATCCCGCGGGCCGTCGAAGGGACCGGTCTCAAACCGGGCGATCTCGAGTTCACCGAGGAGGCGTTGGAGCGGATCATCGAGGGCTACACGCGCGAGGCGGGCCTGAGGAACCTGGAGCGGGAAATCGCCAACATCTGCCGGAAGGCCGCCCGGCGGGCGGCGACGGGCGATCGCTCGAAGACGCGCGTCGACGCCGCCCACGTCGAGGCGGCGCTCGGCCCCCGGCGCTTCATGCCCGAGGACGCCGGCCGGGCCGCCGTCCCCGGCGTGGCCATCGGCCTGGCCTGGACGCCCGCCGGCGGCGAACTCCTCTTCATCGAGGCGACCTCCACGCCCGGCGACGGGCGGCTCATCTTGACGGGTCAGTTGGGCGACATCATGAAGGAATCGGCCCAGGCGGCGATGACCTGCCTTCTGGCGCAGCGTCGCGCGCTCGGGATCGATCCGGCGCGCCTGAAAGGCCGCAATTTCCATATCCACGTCCCCGCCGGCGCCACACCCAAGGATGGACCCTCGGCCGGGGTGGCGATCCTCATGGCGCTGGCCTCGCTGGCCCGCGAGCAGCCGATCCGGGCCCAAACCGCCATGACCGGCGAGATCACGCTCAAGGGGTCGATCCTCGCCGTCGGTGGGATCAAAGAGAAGGTGCTCGCGGCCCACAGGAGCGGGATACGACGGATCATCCTGCCGAAACTCAACGAGCGGGACCTGAGCGACGTGCCGGATGAGATCCGACAGAGCCTCCATTTCCACCTGGTCGACCGTGCCGAGGAAGCCTTCGCCGTTTCCTTCCCGGACGCGCGCCCCCAACGCCCTCCAGCTCGCCCTCAACGTCGCCCGCGCGCCCGAGGCTCCGAGCGGCGTCGGCGGCTCCCGCCAGCCCGGGTCAAGGATTAGGCCGCCCGGAGGTTGCCCCCGATGGATGCCCGTTTGACCGCCGGCCTGAGCCCGCCTGCCGCGGCCTCCGTCCAGGCTCCGGCGCTCCTGCGAGTCAAAGAGCTGGTTAAGCACTTTCGCCTGCGTGGGGGGCTGCTGGGGGGCCGGGCGGCCGTCGTTCGCGCCGTCGATGGAGTCTCCCTTGAGGTGGCCGAGGGAGAGACGCTGGGTCTGGTCGGAGAAAGCGGCTGCGGCAAGACGACGCTGGGGCGGACGATCATCCGCCTGATCGAGCCGACGGGCGGCGAAGTGTATTTGGAGGACTCCCCCAACCTGCTCAGGCTCACCTCACGACAGATGCTTCCCTATCGACGCAAGCTTCAGATGATCTTTCAAGACCCCTACAGTTCGCTGAACCCGCGGATGACGATCGGGGGGACGCTGGCCGAGCCGCTTAAGATTCACGGACTGGCGCGGGGCCGTCGTCTGGAGCGCGTGGCCGAATTGCTGGAGTGCGTCGGGTTGCCGTCGGACGCGGCCGGGCGATATCCGCACGAGTTCAGCGGCGGGCAACGCCAGCGCGTCGGCATCGCCCGGGCCCTCGCCGTCGAGCCGCGTCTGATCATCGCCGATGAGCCGGTCTCGGCGCTCGACGTCTCCATCCAGGCTCAGATCATCAACCTCTTGCAGGAGCTTCAGGAAAAGTTCGGGCTGGCGTTCCTGTTCATCGCGCACGATTTGAGCGTCGTCGGCCACATGAGTCACCGCGTGGCGGTCATGTATCTGGGGAAGATCGTTGAGCAAGGCCCGAAAGGCGCGATTTTCGGGGCCCCCTTGCATCCTTACACCGAGGCCCTCCTCAAATCGGTCCCCAAAATGGACCCCGATTCGGGTCGGAAGAAAATCGTCCTCGAAGGCGACGTCCCCAGCCCGATCAATCCCCCGCCCGGCTGTCCCTTCCATCCTCGCTGTCCGAAAGCCCTGCCCGCCTGCGCGACGACGGTCCCGCGGTTTCTGGAACATCGGCCCGGTCATTGGGCCGCCTGTCTGCTGTACGAATGAAGCGCGCCCGCGCGGCGGCCTCAGGCGGGAGCGGCCGCACGGGCCGATCCCGGCGAGGGGGGCAGCAGAACGGTGAAGATCGAACCTTGGCCGGGGGCGCTCCGGACCGCGATGCGCCCGCCATGGGCCTCGACGGCCAGCTTGCAGAAGGCAAGCCCCAGGCCGGTGTCAGTCTTGGCGCCGGTGGCGCTCAACTCGGCCTGGCCAAATTTTTCGAAGATCTTCTTGTGAAACTCGGGCGGGATGCCGTGGCCGTCATCGGCCACCTCGAGCGCGATCTCGCCTTCGGGCGTCCGGCGGGCGCGCACGGCGATCCGGCCGTCCGGCCGCGTATGCTTGATGGCGTTGCTCACCAGGTTGGTCAGGACGCGCTCCATGAGCCCCACGTCGACGTTGATCCGGGCCTCCCCGAGGTCCGGGGCCACGTCCACGACGAGGCTCCGCCCGCCGGCGGCCAGCCCGAGATTCTCGACGACGACCGTCAGCAAGGGGCCGATCGAGGCGTCATTGCGTTCGAGTTCCAACACCCCGGCTTCGAGCCGCTCGATGTCCAGCAGATTCATGATGATCCACTGCATCCGGTTCGCGTTGCGTTCGATGAGTTCGGCCGTCTGGCGGGCCCGGGGGTTACCCTCGCCCACGAGCCCGCGCAACATATAGGCCCCGCCCTGAATCGCCATCAGGGGGCTTTTCAGGTCGTGGACGATCATGTGGGTGAGATCGTTCTTGAGTTTCTCGTTGGCGAGCTGGCGCGTCACGTCGGTGAAGATCCAGAGCCGGCCGATGGCGTCGCCCGCCGGATCGTAGACCGGACCGACCCGATACCGGATGAGCCGGGGGGGGTCGATGCGTTCGAACTGACCGACTTGCTCGCCCTGAAGATCGGCGTAGGCTTCTCGGACGGCCCGCAGAAACCCCTCGGGGTCCCGGAAGTTGTGTTTGACCTTCTCCCGGAAGGCCTGCATGTCCCCCCCCTGGATTTCTTCCGGCGGCGGATAACCGAGCAGATCACAGGCGTGCCGATTGATGCGCTGGATGACGCCGCCGGCGTCGGCGAAGATCAGGCCGACCGGCGAGGATTCGAAGATGGCGTCCATCGTGGCGCGTCGGGCGGCCAGTTGCCGCTCGAGCCTTTTGGTCTCGGTCACGTCCTGGAAAGTCGCCTGAAAGCCTTGCGGTCGCCCGTCCACGTCCCGCACGAAGCTGACCGAAGCCCAGAGCGCCAAATCCCCCTTATACGGGCAGAAGGCGCGGATTTCGCGGCCCTCGACCTGGCCGGCTGATTCCAGCTCGCTCAGGAGGCCTTCGATGTCGGCTTCCGAAACGCCGACCGACCGGAGCCAGGCCGGCAGCGGCTGGCCGATCGTCCGGGCTTCATCCAGCGGCAGACAGACGCTGGCCACGTGGTTGACCTCCCGGATCGTCAAATCCGGCGTCCCCATCATGGCCGGGAACGGCAGGTTGCCGAAGAATTGATGATGAAGCTGGGTGGCCTCCTCGGCCCGGCGTCGCCAATAACTCTCCAGGGCCGCCGTGAATTCGTCGAAGAGCGCCCGCTCGTAAGCGTCGATCATCCCGAAGGCTCGGGCAAGCTGCTCCGGCTCGCCGCCAAGCTGCTCGACTAACTCCAGCTTCCGGCGCGCCGAGGTCGCGTAAAGGACGCGGGCGTAGGCGTCCAGTCGGATCCCCCCTTCGGCCGTCCTTCGGCAGATCTCCCGCAGGCGCGGCTGGACGGCCTCGAGGGAACCCGCCTCGGCGTAGGCGTCGAACAGATCGACGTATTCGCCGAGCAGACTCTCCATCCACGCGCGCCCCTCGGGGTCCATCGCCGGGGCAACTTCGAGGACCTTTTCCATCATCTGGGTCACGCGCGCGCTGCGATCCTTTTCCTTGAGGCGCTCGACCGGCAGTGAAAACGTCGTCGGAGCCATCGCCAGGCCCTCACGAAATCAGCTAAGGGGGCTCCTCGCCCGGGCAGCGCCCATGGGAGATTACCAAGCCCCCCAACGACGGCGCAACCTCGCTCGTCATGGCCGACCGTTTCGATCGGATGAAGACGGGAGCATGGCCCGACGAGAGTCTCATCTCCGCCTCGCGCCCCAAGGGCGAGGGTTCCGAGACGCGAGCCGGGGCGTTAGAATCCCGCCGGTTCGCTCTGATCCCCTTAGCCGCCCTGTGGACGCTTCACTGTGATCCATCGCCCACGATTGCAAGGCTTCATCGAACGAGCGTGGGTGCCGGTCGGTCTCGCGTTGATCGCCCTCGGTTTTCACCGGTGGCTGCCCAGCGGGCGCCTGCCCGTCAGCTCCGACATGACGATGATCTATGCCCCGTTCTACTCGCTGCGATGGGACCACGGCCCGCCGCTCTGGAATCCCCACGTCGCCGGCGGGACGCCGATGGACGGCAACTTCCAGTTCAGCCTCGCCTATCCGCTGCGCTGGCCGTTCTTTTTCCTCGATGACTGGCGGTCTTACTTCAGCCTCTTTCTCTTTCTCCACTATCTGATCGCCCTCTTCGGGGCCGTGGGGGCGCTGCGAGCGTGCGGCCTTCGGCGGGGTTCGGCGGCGCTCGGCGCCATCGTTTTCGCCTGCGGCGGCTACATGATCGGCCGGATCATCAATACTACGATCTTCCTGGCCAGTTGCTGGTTCCCATGGCTCATCTGGGGGGCGGTCGGTCGCGGCCGCGCCGCTGGGCCGATCTCGGCTCTGGCCATCGCCGCCATTATCTGGATCGGCTCCCCTCACCTGATGATCTACGGGACCGTCGGCTATGCGGTGGCGTGGGGTTTCGCCGGCGGCGCTTTCGTGGAGCCGAACGACCTCCCCGGCGAGAGCGGGCCGGCCCGCCGAACACCCTGGCGTCACGGGCTCTATTTCGCCCTCGGCGTCGCCGCCGGAGCCGTCGCGCTGATCCCGGGCCTGGCTCAGGTGAGGGAGTCCGTCCGGGTCGAGACTACGATTGAGAACAATCTGGCCGATTCCCTGACCTGGGGGGAGCTTCCCTTTTCGCTGCTCGGCGGGGCCGGGGGGTTCATCACGCCGGAGATCAATGACAAATGCCTCTACGTCGGCGGCGCGGCCTGGACGCTCATCCTGCTCGCCGCCGCGCAGGGCCGCGCGTGGCGTGATCGCCGTTGGTGGCTGGGCGTGGCGTTAACGGCCGTCGGGCTCGGTCTGGCGTTGGGTCGCGCGGTCGGCTGGCAGTTCTTGATGCCGTACGTCCCGGCGCTGCGGTTGCTGGAGGGCCCTTCGCGAGCGCTCGTCATCTCAGCCTTTGGACTGGGGTTGATGACGGCGGTCGGTCTGGAGAGCCTCATGACGCTGCCAACGAGTCGGCGGCGCGTCGTTGGGGCGGGGCTCCTGCTGACGGGAGTGACGGCTCTTTCGGTGATCGCCGCCGCGCTCCGAACGGCCGGTCTTCTGGGGGATGCGCTGCGGGGATGGCTTCTGGTCCCGGGGTCGGTCTTCGGCTGGGTCCGGGGCCCGGTCGGCCTCGCGCTGCCGATTTTTCCGCTCCTCGACGGGGGGCTGACGTTGATCCCGGCGGTCGGGCTGGCGCTGGCGTGGCCGGGTTCGGGCCGAGGGCTTGGCCCGGCGCTGGCCGCTCTGGTCGTCCTGGAACTTCTCCACTTTGCGCCGCGCGTGGGCCCCCGGACGGTGTCTGGGGATTTCTTTGAACTGTCGGCGACAACTCGCTGGTTGACTCTGCGCTCCGGAGAGGCTCCTTTCCGAATCGCCGGTTTCGATCCTCTGCAACATCATGACACCGAATGGGACGGGCTTCATAAGCTCAAATTCCTGACGCCCAACCTGGCTACCCTCCCTGGTCTCGAGGACGCTCGGGCCTTCGATCCGCTGACGAGCCGGGCCTACCGGGACCTGCTCGCCCGGACGGCGGGCCAAGCCCCGTTCAACGATCCCATCCGCAATTTCGATCTCGGCCGGCCCGATGAAGACCTGTTTCGCCTCCTCAACGTCCGATATCTGATCGGGGACCCCTACAGCCGCCGGCTGACGCATTTTCCCCAGATCGTCGGGCCCGGCTCAGGGCTGGTTCGCGTTGAGGCCTGGGAGGCGGCCGCGGAGGAGCGAGCGGTGACGGCCTGGGCCATCGTGAGTTACGTTGACACCGATCGACCCTTGAGGCCTGGCGAAGAAGTCGCCCGATTGATCATCGAGGCCGAGGAGGGGGTTTTCCGCTTCCCTATCCGTTATGGGCGCGAGACGGCCCATCTTCTGGATTCCCCTGAACGCGCCGCCGAGCTGGGCGTCACGGCCGCGATGCGGTGGAGCCGGTTCGGCGGGCCGGCCGAACGGGGCTTCCGGCTGAGCCAGACCAATTACCGCGCCCGCATCGAATTTCCGCGACCGCTTCGAGTGCGCGCGGCGGCGTGGGAACCCGGCCGTCAGGGAGCCCACCTGGTCCTCGCCGCCCAGGCTTATTCGGTCGCGCCGTCCGAGGGTCCACCGGCGTGGCGTCGAGTGTTCGACGATCCGGTGGCCCCCATTTTCGAGTTCATGGAGGCCCGGCCGCGGGTCGCGCTTCTGCCTGGCCGCGAAGCGACGGGTTCACTCGATCTCACCGTCGCGGACTGGACCGAACTGCCGGGGATCAAGCGGGTCGGTTATACCTCGCCGGCTTGGCTGACGGTCGAAACGGAAAGCGAGGCCGGAGGTCTTCTCGTCGTGCGTTCGGCCTGGGCGCCGGGATGGCAGGCGCGGGTCAAGGGAAAGCCGGCGCCGGTGCGGCGCGTTGACGGCTTTCTTCAAGGGGTCGTCATCCCCGGCGGTGAAGTCCTCGTTGAGTTGCGTTACGCTCCCGGACGATTCAAGGCGGGCTGGGCGCTCAGTCTGCTGGCGCTTTTCGCTTTGGGGGCGCTCCAGATCGCCGAGGGCCGACGAAGGAAGGGCCGTTCATGAAGGCAAATGAGGTCGAAGTTCAACGCCGGGGGGCGGTCGCCGTCGCGCGACTCAATCGGCCGGATCGGATGAACGCCCTGAGCGTGGGCTTGATGGAGGAGATCACGGCCGTGGCGCGCGCTTTCGCCCTTGAGGCCGATCTGCGGGCGATCGTCTTCACGGGCGAAGGCAAGCACTTTTCGGTCGGGGCGGACTTGGCCGATCCGGCCCGCGAAGAACGTCAGAGGGCTCCCTTGGCGCTCAAGCGGCGGCTGCTGCGCGTCGGGCCGGAGATGATCCGCGCCCTCCGGGAAATTCCCCAGATCACGATCTCGGCGGTGCACGGAATGGCCCTGGGAGGGGCCGCCGTCATCGCCAGCGCCCTCGATTTCCGCCTCGGCACGGCCGATTGCCTCATCGGCTATCCCGAAATCAATCGGGGGATGAACCTGAGCTGGCTGGGCTTGCCGCTCCTCGTCAGCCTCATCGGGCCGGCGCGAGCCAAACGGATGGTCCTCCTGGGGCGGCCCGAAAGCGCCGCGACGTTGGCGGCATGGGGGTTTCTCGATGAAGTCGTCGAGCCGGAGCGACTGATGCCGCGGGCGATCGAACTGGCCGAGGCCTACGCGGCTCAGCCTCCCGTGCAGGCGCAGATGATCAAGGCCAGCGTCAATGCCATCGCCTCGGCCCTCGACGCCCCCCTCATGCACATGGAGCTGGATCAGTTTCTTCTGGCGGCCTCGACCGAGGATCACGCCGAGGCCGTGCGGGCGTTCTTTGAGAAGCGCCGTCCGACCTTTCGCGGTAATTGAAACCCGGCGGGAAGTTCACCGGGCGGCCAGCGGCCCCGCCAGGACCTCCTGGCGAATCTCCCGTTTCTGGATCTTGCCGGTCGGGTTCTTCGCCAGCGCCGGAAGAAAAACGATGCGCGAGGGAACCTTGAACTTCGTGACGTAGCCCGCCAGGTGTTCCTTGAGGGCCGCCTCGGTGGCGCGGCGGCCGGGCTTGAGCACGACGGCGGCGACGATTTCCTCCCCAAAGGTGGGGTCGGGCACGCCGAAGACGGCCACCTCGGCCACGTCCTCGTGTTCCTGAAGCCCCTCCTCGATTTCGCGAGGGGAAATGTTCTCCCCCCCCTTGATGATGAGGTCCTTCTTCCGGTCGGTGATGTAAACGTAGCCTTCGGCGTCCATGAAGCCGATGTCGCCGGTGTGGAACCAACCGCCGGCCATGGCCTCCCGCGTCGCTCCTTCCAGCTTCCAGTAACCCTTCATGACGTTGGGCCCGCGGGCGCAGATTTCGCCGCGCGCGCCGGTGGGAAGGGCCCGGTTCTCGAAATCCATGATGCAGACCTCGACGCCGGGAATGGGGCGCCCGACCGAACCCGGGCGATAAGGTTCGTCCTCGTGATAGCCGGTCAGCGTCGGGGCCGTCTCCGACAGTCCATAGCCCTCTTTGACGATGACGTTGAAGACGCGCTCGAACTGAGTCCGGATTTCGTTGAGCAGCGAGGCCGCCCCGGTGTTGACGCGCCGAAGCTTCGAAAGGTCGTACCTTTCCCGCTCGGGGAAATTGATCATATAGGTGAGCATCGTCGGGACGACGGAAAACCGCTCAACGCCGAAGTCCTGAATGGTCTGGAAGACCCTGGCCGTGTCCCAGTGGGTCAACAAGGCCGAATTCGTCCCCAGCACGTAACCCAGGTTCATCATCAGGATGCCGTAAGAGTGGCTGAGCGGAAGGACGTGCATCGTCCGCAGGCCCGGCGGCAGGGGGTTGTTCTGCGCCACGGCGTGCACGTTGCTCCAAAGATTCATGTGCGTCAGCATGACCCCTTTGGGGACGCCGGTCGTGCCGGAGGTATAGAGAAGAAGGGCCAAGTCGTCGTCGGCACGGTCCAGGAGGCTCGGGATTGGATCGGCGGCGGCGATCTCGGCCTCGATGTCAACGGCCCCGGGGGTCTCGGTCCGGCCG
The DNA here is from genome assembly GCA_964463045.1 of uncultured Candidatus Sumerlaeota bacterium. Classification (GTDB taxonomy): domain Bacteria; phylum Sumerlaeota; class Sumerlaeia; order MVZB01; family JAJFLK01; genus CAYXAU01. Next base: position 52,802 of record CAYXAU010000007.1, read on the forward strand.
ATGACCAACATCTCGCGAAACTCCGGAGCGCGGGCGGCGGCCTCGGCCAGCCGGCCCGCCAGCGCCAGCGACGTGACGGCCACGCGGGCCTCTGAATCCGCCAGGATGAAGCCGACTTCGCGCGCGCTGAGCATCGGCGTCACGGGAATCACGACGGCGCCGATTTTCCAAATGGCCTGAAAGGCGGCCGTGACGGCCGGAGAGTTCGGCATCATGACGACGACCATGTCATCGGGCTTGACGCCGTGGGCCTGGAGCGCCCGGGCCAGCCGCCCGGCGTAGGCGTCGCGCTCCACGTTGGTATACGTGTTCCCCTCGAAGGAAAGCGTGGGGGTCTCGCCGAAGCGATCGATGTTGTCAAGACTGAGGCGTCCGACGTTCATGCTGGCTCCTCATTTCCCCGCCGAGTTCGCCGAGGGCGCTCATTGTGAAGGGAACCCCGCGAGGCTGTCAAATGATCCGGGTTCGGGCGGCGGGCCGGCGGCCTCAGGAGCCCTCGCCGCCGACGAGGGCCTCGTGGGCGAAATGCGTCGCCCGGGGCTGCAGGAGCGCTCCCAGATGAGAGGCCATGAAGTAGAGCGAGCGGAGGCCGACGTAATCGTATCCCTTCCGCCGGTCCTGGCTGTCCAGATAGATAAATCCGAAATACTGGCGGCCGGCAAGAATGGGACAGGCCACGAAGGAATGGATGGGGTATTTGCCCCGGGCGGCGATCCGGGCGAACCGGTTGTCGTTGAGCACGTTCGGACAGAAGACGCACTTTTCAGCCCCCAGGACGACCCGCAGCACGGCCTGGGCGATCTCGATCGAGGCCTCTTCGCCCTCGGGGGACTCAAGCGCCAGCACTTTGAGCCGCTCCTTGGCCGGGTCGGCCTCCATCACGACGCCGTGATCCCCCCCCAGAATGCGCAAGGCGTGCCGGAGCGTGGCGCTGAACAGGTCGGTCGAGTCCGTCGCCGCGCCCATCTCATAAAAGGCGCGCAGAAGCTCGATGGCGTTAGGCAGCGTAAAGAACGTCGCCCCCTCGGGGTCATGGAGCAGCCGGTGAATGACGCTCTCCATCTGCCCGGCCGGGAAAACCGTCACCGGCTCGGTCGAGAGCGCCGGCCGTTGACCGGCCCGGCGATGAAAGAGGTACTCCCCCCGGCGGGAGAGCGCGCGTTCCAGGTCAAGCCCTTCCGGCGGATTGAAGAAAAGGATCGTTGAGCCGAGGATGATCTCGTCGCCGTTCTGGAGGGCCTGCTCGGCCACGCGATCGCCGTTGACGAAGACGCCATTGCGACTGTTCAGATCCTTGATGATCGTCTGATCCCCCTGGCCGAAGATGATGGCGTGCGTCCGAGAGACCTCGGCGTCTTGCAGGCTCAGGGAATTGAACACGTCCCGCCCGATCGTGAGCTGCTGATCCAGGGGGACCTCCATGTAGCTCTCGGCGTTGATGACCAGCAGTTTGTTCGCCATCGGCGTCGGTTCGCGACGGTGGTCTTCCTTTTGCCCGGCCCGCCGGCGGCCCGCCCCCCGCCTCCGGCCTGACGTTCGGTCCTTAAATTATAAGGCCGCGTTGAGCCGCCGGCCACCGTTTCCGCCCGCCGAAGATTGTCCATTGATCCGCCGCCGGAACGACGACTATGCTCGATCCCGCCTGGCCACACCCATCGGGAAAGGATGAATCCATGATGCGCCCGCGGACGCTCGCACGCTGGAGCCTGATCGGGTTGGCTGCGCTGGCCGCTCCGTCCCGCACGCGGGGGGGCGAAGAAGAAGGGGCCCTTCAACTGCGGCGCCTGGCCGAGACTTACCGGACGGCCGAACAATGGCGGGCTCGCGCCGAGGCCGTCCGCCGCGGCATTCTCCGCGGAGCCCGGCTGGATCCCCTCCCCCCTCGGACGCCGCTCAACCCCATCATCCACAGCCGCCGGGAACATGACGGCTATAGCGTCGAGAACGTCGCCTTCGAGAGTCTCCCCGGCTTTTTTGTCACGGGCAACCTCTACCGGCCCCTGGGGCGGTCGGGCCCCTACGCGGCCATTCTAAATCCCCACGGCCACTTCCGAAACCCGACGGGGCGGTTCCGGCCCGATATGCAGGCCCGTTGCGCCACGTTCGCTCGGATGGGGGCGATCGCCTTCGCCTACGACATGGTCGGCTGGGGGGACTCCACCCAGACAACCCACGAAGACCCCAACGTGCTGACCCTGCAGCTCTGGAACAGCATCCGAGCCGTGGATTTCCTCCTCTCGCTGCCTGAGGTCGACGCCGAACGGATCGGGGTCACGGGGGCCTCGGGCGGGGGGACGCAGACGTTCCTCCTGGCGGCCGTCGATGAGCGGGTCCGGGCGAGCGCGCCGGTAGTGATGGTCTCGGCGCATTTCTTTGGCGGCTGTCAGTGCGAATCCGGCCGCCCGATCCATCAGGACCCCGAAACGAACAATGCCGAAATCGCAGCCCTGGCCGCGCCCCGGCCTCAGTTGATCGTTTCGGTGGGGGGGGATTGGACCCACAATGTCCCCGGCGTCGAGTTCCCTTACATCTGGAACGTCTATCGGCTGCTCGGGGCCGAGAAGAACGTTGAAAACTTCCACCTTCCTAACGAACAGCACGATTACGGCTTCTCCAAACGGGAGCCCGTCTATCGCTTCTTCGCGCGTCATCTCGGTCTTGACCTCTCGGCCGTCGAGGTCTCGCCCGATCGGACGCCGCCGGAGCGCCTGGTGATCGAACCGCCCGAACGTCTGGCCGTTTTCGATGAGGCTCATCCCCGGCCGGCGGGGGCGGTCGAAGGCGCCGAGGCCATCGCCCGCGCCCTGTTCGCTCATCTTGAATCGGCTCGGCCCCTGGACTAGGTTCGACCTTGATGGGGTCCGGCCTGCCGGACGCCTCCCCCGGCCAAACCCGGGGCACGGGCGGGCGGTCCGGTCGATCGGCTGGGCCGGTGGGTCGCCGGCCGCTTCCTGATTCCCGCTGACGGTCCTGTGGCAGCGATGGTTCCCCGTGCATCGACCCGTCCCGTTCCGCCGTCGCCGACGGCGCCCGCTTGGCGTCTCATCAGCAGCTATGCCGCCGTGGTGGGGCTGAGCGGGGCGATGGCGGGGTTCCTGGCCTGCGCCACCGCGCCCGAAAGGGGGTTCTCGCCCCTGGTGATCGAGCCGCCCCGGCCGTATTCGAAGGGGCGAGAGGCGGCGGCGCCGACGCCGCTGCCCGCCCCGGGTGTCTCGCGCCTCTATCTGCGACCGGAGCCGGGCCCGGAGGCCTGGCCGATGATCGAGAATGCGGGCGTGGGCTACCGGTTCGGGGTCGAGGAAGGGATCGTCTCCTGGTACGGCTACGACCACATCGGCCGTCGAACCGCCACGGGGACCTGGTTCAACCCCGAAGGGATGACGGCGGCTCACAAGTCGCTTCCCTTCGGAACCCTCGTCCGCGTAACGCGCCTGGACACGTCCGAGAGCGTCGAGGTGACGATCAACGACCGGGGCCCTTACGTGGACGGGCGCATTATCGATCTGGCCCGCAAGCCCGCCCGAAAGCTGGACCTCATCGGAAGGGGAATCGCCCCCTGCCGCGTCGAGGTCCTCCGCTATCCGTTGGTCGAGCTGGGCGGCCCCACCGGAAGATAACGACGCGGGAAAGATTCTCCCATTGGGCGGGAGGGGCCGTCGCCGTTGGCCGGGCGAGAAAAGGTGTTGTCCCGACGCAATGGGTTTGGATAATGAATCGCCTCTTAGGCGCCGTTGTGGAGCGTTGCGTTGGGCGCCGGCCGTGAAGTCGGCCGGGGCGGTTGCGCCGCGTCGCCGATGGGCGAGAGAGGGCCGGCCGCGGGGCTGGGCGCGCTCGGTCGCATGGGGGTTGTCGCTTGGCATGGGTCGGAGTTGCTCGCCAGAAGGCCAAAACCTGAATAGAGAGGATGACGGACGATGAACCGGACGGGACGGAGGATCGGGCGGGTCGGGGCGTTGATGGCTCTTGGGTGGATCGTCGCCGCCGAAGGGATCGCTCAAAGGGGAGCGCAGGACGGCCAGTGGCCCACCTATGGCGGCGACCTGGGCAGCGCCAAGTACGCCGCGCTGGACCAGATCAACCGCGATAACGTGAAAGACCTCAAAATCGTCTGGCAATGGGAGGCGCCGGACAACCAGGTCGCGGCCGAGGACCCCCGCAGCCGCCCCGGGGCCTTCAAGGTGACGCCGATCATGATCAAGGGCGTTCTTTATACGAGCACCTCGCTCGGCTTCGTGGCCGCGATCGACGCCGCCACGGGGCAGACGCTCTGGGTCTTCGACACCGAAAGCCGCAAGATGGGGCGGCCGACTAACCTGGGCTTCAATCATCGCGGCGTGGCTTACTGGACGGACGGCACGGAGGAACGCATTTTCATGCCTTCCAACGACGCCTTTCTCTGGGCCATCGACGCCAAGACGGGCAAGGCGGCGGCCGGCTTCGGCGACAACGGCCGCGTCGATCTGACGCAAGGGATGCGCCGGCCCGTCGAACGACGCCTCTATACGATGATCTCCCCGCCGCTAGTGATCCGCGACCGCGTCATCGTCGGCTCCTCGATCTTCGACGGCCCGACCACGCCGGAGATGCCGCCGGGCGACGTGCGCGCCTTCGACCCGCGCACCGGTCAGCTCATCTGGACGTTTCACACGGTCGCTCAGCCGGGCGAGTTCGGCAATGAAACCTGGGAGAACGGCTCGTGGGAATACACCGGCAACACCAACGTCTGGACGATCATGAGCGGGGACGAGGAACTGGGGCTGGTTTACCTCCCCATCAGCACGCCGACCAACGACTGGTACGGCGGCCACCGCTTGGGGGATGGCCTCTTCGCCGAAAGTCTCGTCTGCGTGAAGGCCGAAACCGGCGAGCGCGTCTGGCATTACCAACTGGTGCATCATGGGCTCTGGGACTACGACAATCCGGCGGCCCCCACGCTGGTCGACATCACCGTCGACGGACGGAAGATCAAGGCGGTCGCCCAGGTCACCAAGCAGGGCTTCTGCTACGTCTTCGACCGCGTGACCGGCCAGCCGGTCTGGCCGATCGAGGAACGGCCCGTCCCGCAATCCAAAGTTCCGGGCGAGCGCACATCGCCGACCCAGCCGTTCCCAACCAAGCCCGCCCCCTACGAAAGCCAGGGCGTCACGCTGGATAACATCATTGACTTTACGCCGGAGCTGCGCGAAGAGGCCCTCAAACTGCTGGAGAATTATGAGTGGGGACCGCTCTTCACCCCGCCGAGCGAGAAGGGGACGATCTCCAACCCCGGCTGGGGGGGCGGCGCCAATTGGTGGGGAGCCTCCTTCGACCCCGAGTCGGGGCTCCTCTATGTCCCGTCGGTCACGTCGCCGATCGTCATTCAGCTCGGCAAGCCCGACCCGGCCCGATCGAGCTTTCAATTCGTGCGCGTCGGCGGCATGGGGATGGGCCCTCGGGGACCTCAGGGTTTGCCTCTCCTTAAGCCCCCCTACGGTCGGATCACCGCCATTGACCTGAACACGGGCGACCACGCCTGGATGGTGCCGCATGGGGATGGACCGCGGGCCCGGATCAGCGAAGTCGTGGGCCGGGACGTGGGGCCGGTCGGCGGGGGGGGGACGGGCCCGGTGCTGACTAAAACGCTCCTCTTCATCGGCCAGGGGGGGGCGACCAGCCGCGGCCGGGGCGAAGAGGCGACCTCCGTCCTTCGGGCTTACGACAAGGCCACGGGCGAGGTCATTCATGCCGTGTCCGTGCCGGCGCCGCCCGCCGGGACGCCGATGACGTACATGTGGCAGGGCAAGCAGTACATCGCGCTGGCGGTCGGCGGAGGGACCAACGCCGGTCTGATCGGCCTGGCCTTGCCCTGAGAGCCGCGCTGAGGCAGAATAAGGGTTGATTGGCATCCAGGGGGACGGGAGGAGGCGAAGCCTCATGCGCTGGAGAGGGTGGTTTTGGGCAGCGGCATTGATCGCGGGGGCGGCGTTCGCCGTTCGGGCGGGGGCGCAACTTCCCGCCGACGCGGTCATGCTCGACAAGGTCAAAATCCCGGAAAAGATCAAATCCGAGGACCTCTGTCCGGTCTATCTGGAGCCCTCGGCTCCCGACGGACCGACCTGGGAATACCAGGGGGTTGGCTATCGCGGAGCGAAGCCCGACGCCAGGGAGAAGTTCTTCCAGGACCCGGACGGTTACGCCGCCAAGCACGCCGAAAAGCGCTACATCGACAATTTCGTCCAGGCCATGAGCATCATCTGGTGCCCGGTGACCGATGAGGTCAGCCCGGGGGGCTTGGCCGCGTGGACGGCCCTCGGGATCAAGTGGGAAGCCTGCTGTGAGTTCTGCGAAAGCCAGGTGACGGATCAGGACTTCGAGGGCGCGCTGGACCGGCTCATCGAACGCGCCCGGATCAGCTACCGGCTCACGGGGGGCATATACACCGAAGGGGCCTCATCGCCCGTCGAAGGGGCCGTCAAGGGGATCGCCAAGATCGACGGGGAGGGCGCCGCCCCGGCCGCCGCGACCGAGCCGGACGAACCCGCCTATCTCGCGGGCCGGACGCTCAAGCCGACCTACGCCGAAGGGATCGGGCTGATCTTCGAGAACCGTTGCGTCGAATGTCACCGACCGGGTGGCCTGGCCCCCATGAGTTTCGCCTCCCTCGGCGAAATCAAAAAATGGACGAAGTCGCTCAAGGAAACCATCGTCAATCGGGCGATGCCCCCCTGGCCGGCCGAGCCCGGCATCGGACGATTCGCCAACGACCGGAGGCTCACGCGGCAGGAGATCGATCTGCTGGTCCAGTGGATTGAGGCGGGCTATCCCCCGGGGGAGGGCCAGTATGCCCCCAGCCGGACCGCTGCCGAAGCCTGGACGATCGGCGAGCCTGATCACGTCTTCCAGCTTCCGGAAGCGACAGTCGGCGAGAACGTCGTCGGCGAGGTTCAGACGTTCAGCCTGGAAACGGCGTGGGATGAGGACCGATGGGTCGTGGCCGCCGAGGTCAGGCTGGGCGACGAATTCACGATCCTGGGGGTGGAGGCCGGGCCGCTGGGGGCGTTTTATCCGGGGGCGCGCGTCGTGCGCCATCTTCCGGGGACGGGTCGGCTGCTCAAAGCCGGGGAGAAAGTTCCCGTCCACGTGCATTACCTGAAGGAAGCCGGTTATTCGATCACCGACCCGGGGACCAAGATCGCCGTCCGCTTCGCTGAGGACGCCGCGGCGATCCGCTCGCCGATTCTGAGCCACCGCATGACTCCGGGAGAGTTCGCCATCCCCGCCGGGGCCGCTGATTTCCAGATCACCGCCCGCTTCGAGTTGCCTCAGGCCAGCCGGATCGTCTCGCTGACGCCCATCCTGATGCAACGCGGCAAAAGCGTTCTTTTCCGCGCGATCCTGCCCGACGGCAAGCACCAGCCTCTTCTCTCGATCCCCCATTGGGATCCGAACTGGAAACTGCACTATCAGTTGGCCGAGCCACCGGTCCTGCCGGAGGGAGCGGTCATCGAGATGACGGCCGTTTACGACAATTCCAAGCTCAACGTCCGCAACCCCAACCCCGACGTGGCCGTTTCCTCAGACCCATCAGGGGAATCGGCCGAGGGGTGGATCGACTACGTGCTTGAGCCGGCGGACTGAGGGTCGCCCGAGGCCGAAGCGGAGGCGGGGGCGCCCGGCCCAGCCGCCGAGAGTCGCCGCCGGAACGGTCGGCACCATTTTTTCGCCTTGAGGGGCGGCGCGGGCTCCTGTAGGATTGCGCGTTCGGGTTCCGGGGGGCGCCCCGGTCCGGCGGTTCGTCGGCGACAAGGGTTTCTTGCCGGCTGGACGGGGGCGGCGGCGGGCGGATAGTCGCGTCCGGTCCGGCATCGGGCTTTTCCCTGCACGCAGCGAACATTCCCGAACGCGCCCGTCGCCTGACGGGCCGCGTGGCTGAGCGGGAGAGGGGGGAACCGCAGCCGGAACGAACGCCTGGGAGGTGACGGCGAGCGTATGCTTCTCGGTCAGATCACCATGAAGCAGTTGTTGGAGGCGGGGGTCCACTTCGGCCACCAGAGCCGGCGCTGGAACCCCAAGATGAAGAAGTACATCTACACGGAACGGAACCAGATCTACATCATCGATCTGAAGAAGACGCTGCGCCTGTTGAGGGAAGCCTATTCCTTCGTCAGGGACGCCGTGGGCGATGGGGGGATGGGGGTGTTCATCGGGACGAAGAAGCAGGCCAAGGACGCGATCGAGCGGTGGGCGCACTACTGCGGGATGTATTACGTCAATAACCGCTGGCTGGGAGGCACGCTGACGAATTTCGCGACCGTGCGGAAGTCCATCAACCGGATGATCGAGCTCCAGGCCATGGTCGCCGACGGCTCGATCGAACGCTACTCGAAGAAGGAGCAGAGCCGCCTGCTCAAGGAGAAGGAGAAGCTGGAGAAGAATCTCCAGGGCATCCGGGACATGGATCGTCTGCCGGCCTTTATCTTCGTGATCGACCCGTCCAAGGAGCAGATAGCCGTCCATGAAGCCAACATCATGGGCATCCCGGTGGTCGCCGTCGTCGACACCAATTGCGATCCCGATCCGATCGACTACGTGATCCCCGGCAACGACGACGCCATCCGTTCGATCAATTTGAGCTGCGAGAAAATGGCCGAAGCCTGCATCGAGGGGAAGCTCTCGCGCGTTGATCAGGGTCTGGAGCCGTACGATTCGTTGCCCGAGGCCGCCCGCCAATTCCTGGCCCAACAGGAAGCCGAGCGGGCCGGCGCCCCCGAAGAAACAAACCTGGCCGGCGCCGCTCCGGCGCCGGCCTCGCCGACGGCCCGTCCGGCCGGTCTGATGGCTCCCGTGCCGGGCGACGCCGAAGCCGGCGGAGCGGCCGCGGGCGTGCCGGCTCCTTGGGCGGCCCCGCCGTTTGGGGGACCCCCGTCCGAGGGGTCCTAACGGAGGGGGAACCGCTAGATTGCCCAGGTCGGCATCCGGGAGGGGCCGCGGGCGAGCGGAGGCGCGATTGCCCCGGGCGGGCGTGCTCAGGCCCGTCGGGGGAAAACTGATGGAAGAGGGTTCCAGAAGGTGACGACGATAACTCCGGCTCAGGTCAAGGAGCTGCGCGAACTGACCGGAGCCGGGATGATGGACTGCAAGCGGGCGCTCGCCGAGTCCGACGGCGACGTGGAGAAAGCCAAGCAATGGCTGAGGGAGAAGGGCCGGGCGATCGCCGAGAAAAAGGCCTCGCGCACGGCCTCGGAAGGGTTGATCCGCGCCAGGATCAGCCCCGACGGGCGGACCGCCGCCATCGTCGAGCTCAACTGCGAAACCGACTTCGTCGCGCGCAACGAAGGCTTCGGCCGTCTGGTGGAGGAGCTGATGGCCCACGTGCTTGACGGCGGGGCGCAGATCGCCGAGGGGGACGTCGAGGGGTTGCTTAACCGGAGGTCGGCTCCGGAGGGCTCAACGACGCTGCGCGAGAGGATTGGCGAGGCGATCGCCGTGCTCGGCGAGAACATCGAGCTGCGGCGCTTCGTCCGTTGGACGGCCCCGGACGATCGATCGCGCTTCGACAGTTACATCCACCCGCCGGGGAAACTCGGCGTGCTGGTCGAGCTCCGGGCCGGGCGTCGCGAGACTCTGGAGAACCCCGCCTTCGGCGAGCTGACGCAGGACCTGGCGATGCACGTGGCGGCGGCGGCGCCGGACTATCTGAGCCGGGCCGAGGTTCCGGCCGAGGTCATCGAACGGGAAAAGCGCATCTACCGGGAGCAGGGGCGCAACGAGGGGAAGCCGGAGAAAATGCTGGACAAGATTGCCGAGGGAAAGCTCGGCAAGTTCTACCGGACGAGTTGCCTCCTGGAGCAGGATTTCGTCAAGGACCCGGAGGTCACGATCGAGCAGTGGCTGGCGAAAGCCGGCCAGGCGCTCGGCGACCCGGTCGCCCTCCGACGGTTCGAGCGGTTCAAGGTCGGCGGGTGAAGCCCTCCGGCGAAGCGGCGGCGCGAGCCGGGGGGTCGGTTGAGGCGCCCATGACGACGGCATCGGCCCAACCCCGCTACCGGCGAATCCTTCTCAAGATCAGCGGTCAGTTCATGAAGGGGGATCAAGCGTTCGGGCTGGACGCCGAGACGTTCAAGTGGGTGGCCGGCGAGATTCGGGACGTGGCGGTCAAGGAGGTCCAGATCGGCGTCGTGATCGGCGGGGGGAACATCTTCCGGGGGGCGGGGGCCCTCAACATCAACCGGGCGGCGGGGGACTACATCGGGATGATCGCGACGATGATCAACGCGCTTACGCTTCAGGCGGCCCTGGAAGGCCTGGGGCTGGAGACGCGCGTCATGAGCGCGATCGAGATGCGCGAGGTGGCCGAGCCTTACATCCGCCGGCGCGCGATCCGTCACCTCGAGCGCCAACGGATCGTGATTTTCGGCTGTGGGACGGGCAATCCCTACTTCACGACCGACACGGCGGCGGCCTTGCGGGCGAACGAAATCGAGGCCGAAGTGCTGATGAAGGCCACGCAGGTCGACGGCGTCTACTCCGCCGACCCGCGCCGGGACGCCCAGGCCGTCAAACTCGATCACCTCTCCTATCAGGAGATGGTGACCGGGAATCTGGGGATCATGGACACGAGCGCGGTCTCGCTTTGCCGGGATAACCGCCTCCCGATTTTGGTTTTCAATCTGAAGCGAACCGGCAATATATGGAAGGCCGTCATGGGGGAGAAGATCGGCACGCTGGTGGACTGAGGAGCAGGCGAACCCCATGGCCGAGGCGCTGCTCAAGGACGCCGAAGAACGGATGCGCAAGGCCGTCGAACAGGTCGAACACGAATTGCGGGGGTTGAGAACGGGGCGAGCCTCAACGGCGGCGCTCGAAGGGATCCGGGTGCCGGCTTACGGCGGGGAGAGCCCGCTCAATCAGATCGCCACCGTGACGACGCCGGACGCGACGACGCTGGCCATTCAGCCGTGGGACCCGCATCTGGTCGGGGCCATCGAGAAGGCGCTCCTGGCGGCCAATCTGGGGATGACCCCCCAGAACGACGGCAAGGTCGTGCGGCTGCACGTGCCCGCGCTGACCGAAGAGACGCGCCGCGAGATCGTCCGCAAGGCTCACCTGATCGCCGAGCAGGGGCGCGTGGCCGTCCGCAACGTCCGCCGGCACGTCAACGACGAGATCAAGCGCAGGGAGCGGGATCATTCCATCGGCGAGGACGATAAAAAGCGCCTCCTTGACCAGGTTCAGAAGAAGACCGATCAGCAAGTGACGCGGATCGACGAACTGCTCCAGAGGAAAGAAAGGGAGATCCTTCAGGTCTGAGCGATCTGGAGGGTTTTCCGGCCCCGCCCGGCCGCCCTCCCCCGGGAACACGCCCGATGACGCGCGCATCGAGGAAGGTCATCGAGTGGCCGCCGGTTGCCGTTGAGCGCTGGACGCCCGCCGATCGCCGCCTGGCCGAAGCCCTGCGCCCGGCCGACCTGCCGCGGCACATCGCCATCATCATGGACGGCAACGGCCGCTGGGCCCGCCAACACGGCTACCGCGATCGCATCCGCGGCCACGAGGCCGGCATCGAGGCCGTCCGCCAGACCACCCGGACCTGCGCCTCCCTGGGCGTGGACTTTCTCACGCTTTTCTCCTTCTCGAAGGAGAACTGGCAACGCCCCCGGCGGGAGGTCCTGGCGCTCATGCGCCTTCTGCAACGCTTCGCCGTCGATGAACGCCCCGAATTGATGGAGAGCGGCATCCGGCTGCGCGTGATCGGGCAGCTGGCCGATCTTCCGGCTTACGCCCGCGACGCCCTCCTGGAAACCGTGCGGTTGACGGCGGCCAACAAGGCGACGACGCTCACGCTGGCCTTGAGCTACGGGGGGCGGGACGAAATCCTTCGGGCGGCGCGCGCCCTGGCCGAAGCGGCCGCCGCCGGAGAGATCGACCCCGCGCAAATCAATGAAGCCGGCTTCGCCGCGCGGCTGGATACGGCGGGCGTTCCCGACCCGGACCTCCTGATCCGCACCAGCGGCGAGATGCGGGTCAGCAATTTTCTCCTCTGGCAGATCGCTTACGCCGAGATCCACGTCTCACCGGTCCTCTGGCCGGACTTCCGGCGGCGGCACCTGCTGGAATCGATCCTCGATTTCCAGCGGCGGGAACGTCGGTTCGGAGGAGTGGGGACCGCTCTGCCGCGCTGGCTGGCGGGCCCGCGGAACCGGCCATGACATCGACGCGGATCGCTTCCGGCGTGATCTTTGCCGTGGTCTTCCTGACCGGCCTTTTCGTCCGGCCGTTGTTCTGGATCCCGGCGCTGATCATCGCCGCCTCGGCCGCCATGGGGGTTTGGGAATTCATGCACCTGGGGCGAAGACGCCCGCCGGCGGGGCAACTGGCCGTCTCGCTGGCCGGGGCGGCCGCCTTGCTGCTGGACGGCTACTTCTATGCCCTGGAGCACGGCGTGGCGATCATCGCCTGTCTGGTGGTCGTCGCCCTGGTGGCCGTGCTGGCCGTGGGGCCGCCCGAGGCGGCCGCGCTCGCCGGCCGGACGATTGCCGGGCCGATCTACGTCGCCCTCCCGTTCGCCCTCATGATGGCCATCTGGCAGGGGAACCTGATTCCCGGCTCGCCCTTTCCCAACGCCGGGGCTCATTACCTCATTTTCCTCGTCATCGTCACGTGGGCGAGCGACGTAGGGGGCTACTTCATCGGCCGGGCTTTCGGCCGGCACAAGCTGGCCCCACAGGTGAGCCCCGGCAAGTCCCTCGAAGGCTTCATCGGGGGCATGGCCTTCACCTTCGCCGTGGCCATCGCCGCCAAACAAGCCTGGAACAACATCGACGCCCTGTTCTCGTGGGTCGACGTCGTGGCCCTGGCCCTCGTCTTCAGCCTCCTGGGGCCGCTAGGGGATCTCTCCGAGAGCCTGCTCAAGCGCGAGGCGCACGTCAAGGATTCGGGCCGGACGTTCACCGGCCACGGCGGCATGCTCGACATCGTCGACAGCCTGCTCTTCACGACCATCTTCTATTACGCCTATCTCTCGTTGTTCCATCCCTACGCCGTGCAGGCGTGAGGTTGCCCCGCTTCGCCGGCGGGAATAGGCTTGCGACCGGCCGGTGGCGGCCCCAGAATCGGCCGGAACGAGCCCCCCTATCCCCAACCGCCCCCCCAGGGCGAAGGAGGCGAAGCGTCATGCGATCCGGCGCGAGGAGCTTTCGATGGATGCTGATCGGCGCGGCGCTGCCGCTGGCGTTGGACGCCGCGGCGGCGTCGGCTCCGAAACCGGAATGGGCTGACCTGGCCGCACAGGTCGAAATCCGGCGAACGGCCTACGGCGTCCCGCACATCAAGGCCGAGAACGAGCGCGCCCTCGGTTTCGGTTTCGGCTACTGCCAGGCCGAGGATCATCTGCTGAGCATCCAGCGGCTCGTTCTGACGGCGCGGGGCGAGCTGGCCCGGACCTTTGGCCGGGCCGCCGACGTGGAGTCCGATTTCTACGTCCGGCAATTCCGCGTCCGAGAGCGAGCCGTCGCGACCTACCACAAGCTTGATCCCGATTTCCGCGATCTCATCGAAGGCTTCGCCGAAGGGATGAACGCCTATATCCACGCCCATCGCGAGGGGCTGCCGGCGTGGGTCCGGCCGGTGACGGCGCATGACGTGGCCGCCCACGGCATGACGGGCGTCATGCGCTTCGCCTTTAATCGCAACCGGATCATCGAACGCTTCCTGCGCGCGCAGCGGGGGGAGGCCGAATCCGAGGAGACCGCGGCGCTCCAGGCCGAGGAGGCCGTCGTCGGCTCCAACCTCTGGGCCTTCGGCCCCAGCCGCACCCGCTCGCGCAAGGCGATTCTGATGGGCAACCCGCACCAGCCGTGGTCCGAGGTGGCGACCTACTACGAGGCCCATTTGACCGTCCCAGGCGTGATCGATTTCTACGGCTCGACGTTCGTCGGCCGGCCCGTCCTGACCACCGGCTTTAACGCTCACCTGGGCTGGACGCACACGGTCAATTACCCCGATCTCGAGGAAATCTATGAGCTCAAGCTGGACCCGACGCGGCCGGAACATTTCCTCTTTGACGGGGACGCGCTGCCGATCCAACGCGACGACGTCACGATCGAGGTCAAGACCGACAAGGGGCTCGCGCCGCAAACGCGCGCCTTCTTTCACACGGCCCTCGGACCCGTTATTCACCGGACCGACGACCGGATTTACGTTCTCCGTTCGGCCAGCTACGAGGAGTTCCGGTTCTATCAGCAATGGTTCCGGATGAGCCAGGCGCGCAATTTCGCCGAGTTTCAGGCGGCGCTCGCCCTTGGCGCCGTCCCGATGTTCAACACCGGCTACGCCGACCGCGAAGGGAACATTTATTACCTGTGGAACGGGACGGTCCCCGTGATCCCGCACGAGAATCAGGACGCCCGCGCCGTCCCCGCCGCCCGTTCGGCCGATATCTGGACCCATTTCCTGCCGCTCAAGGAGTTGCCGCAGTTGCTCAACCCCAAGGGAGGCTACGTGCAGAACTCCAATGATCCGCCCTACTTCACGAACTTGAACGAGCCGCTCGACATTCGATCCTTCCCCCCTTATTTCCCGCCGCATCGGCTGAGCCTCCGCACCCAACACAGCCTCGAGCTGATTCACAACCGCAAGCGCTTCAGCCTGGAGGACGTGGTCGATCTCAAGTTCAGCCCCCGGATGCTGCTGGCCGACCGGGTGAAGGACGATCTGATCGCGGCGCTCAAGCTCAAGGCGGCCGAGGCGGAGACTCTGCGCGCCCGCGAGATGCTCGAACGCTGGAACAACACGACCGAAATGGACAGCCGAGGGAGCGTGCTCTTTGAAATCTGGTGGACCCGCTATCAGACCGAGTGCCGCCGGGCCGGCATCGAGCCCTACGCCGTCCCGTGGAGTCCGGAGGCCCCGATCACGACGCCGCGCGGCCTGGCCGACGCCGAGCGGGCGGCGCAAGCCTTCGCCTGGGCGCTGGGTGAAACTTCCCGCCTGTATGGCGCGTGGGACGCGACATGGGGGGAGGTCCATCGTCTGCGCAAGGGGAAGGTGGAGGCGCCGGTGAGCGGCGGCGGGGGGGCGATCGGCTCCTTTCGCGTTCTCGATTTCCGGCGGGACGAGACCGACGGCAAGCTCGTCGTCCGCGGCGGAGATAGCTGGATTTTCGCCGTCGAGTTCGGCGATACGCCGCGGGCCTATACCGTCGTCGGCTATAGCGAGAGCGAAGTCCCCGACTCGCCCCATTACGATGATCAAGGGGAGCTGTTCGCGGCCAACAAAATGAAGCGCGCCGCCTTCACCGAGGCCGAAATCGAAGCCCAGCTTCTGCGCCGCTATCGGCCGAGCTTCTAAGGGCGGACAGGGAAAAAACGACCTCGAAGACGCCACGACACGGAGCGGAACTGAGTCCAACCTTGTCTTCGCGTCTTCTGGGTTCTCTCTTGTTAATCGGCGTTGACGGCTCCGTTCACGTCGGGCCGGTCGCGACCGAGCCCCCCGCGCTTCCAGACGGCGAAGATGGCCGGATAAACGGTCAGTTCGAGTAAGAACGAGGTGAGCAGGCCGCCGACCATCGGGGCCGCGATGCGCTTCATGACGTCGGCTCCCGTCCCGGTGCTCCACATCACCGGCAGAAGACCGATAAAACTCGTCAGCACCGTCATGAGCTTCGGGCGGATCCGGCCGGCGGCCCCCTCGACGATGGCCGCTTCCAGATCGGCGAACGTCCGCAGGGTCCCCTCGGCCGCGCGGCGCCGATGAGCCAGCGTCAGATAGAGGAGCATGACGACGCCCGTCTCGGCGTCCAGACCGGCCAGGGCGATCAGCCCCACCCAGACGGCCACGCTCAGATTGTAATTCAGCAGATACAAAAGCCAGACGGCGCCGATGAGCGAGAAGGGAACGGCGAGCAGAACGATGAACGTCTCGACGACCGATCGCGTGTTGAGGTAGAGGAGAAAGAAAACGACTAGCAGGGTGGCCGGGACGACGATTTGGAGCCGGGCCTTGGCGCGCTCGAAGTATTTGAACTGGCCGGACCACTCCAGGCGCGTCCCCGGCGGCAGCGCGACGCGCTCGGTCACGACCCGGCGGGCCACGTCCACATAGTCGGCGATACCCATCCTCACGACGTCGACGAAGACGTACCCCAGAAGCTGGCCGTCCTCGCTGCCGATCATCGGCGGCCCGACGCGGAACTCCATCCGCGCCAGTTGCGCCAGCGGCACTTGCGCCCCCGAAGGCGAGGCGACCAGCACGCGCTTGAGCGCCTCCGGGTCCTCGCGGAAATCGCGCGCGTAGCGGACGTTGATCGGGAAACGCTCGCGTCCTTCAATCGTTTCGCTGACGTTCTCCCCGCCGATGGCGGCCAGGATGACGTCGTTCACGTCGCCGACGGTGAGGCCGTGGCGGGCCGCTTCCCGCCGGTCCACGTCGAAATCCAGGTAATAGCCGCCGGTGACCCTTTCGGCGAAGGCGCTGCGCGTGAAAGGCCGCGTCCTCGCGTCTTCGAGCAAGGCCCGCTCGACGCCGACGGCCGTCGCCTCGATCGATTCCAGGTCCGGGCCGAACACTTTGACCCCCAGCGGGCTCCGGATGCCCGTGGCGAGCATCTCCGTCCGCGTTTGGATCGGCATCCACCAGATGTTCGGCATGCCGGGATAGCGCAATTCCTCGTCCATTTCCTGAATGATGCTGTCCCAGGTCAGGCCGGGCCGCCAGGCCTCCGGGGGCTTGAGCGTGACGACGGTCTCGACCATGGACATCGGGGCGGGGTCCGTGGAGGTCTCGGCGCGGCCGATCTTCCCGAAGACCGACTGCACCTCCGGGAAGCGCCGCAGCCGCTCATCCATGGATTGCAGGATGGCCGTCGCTTCGGTGGCGGAGACGCCCGGCAGGGCCGTCGGCATGTAGAGGATGGAACCCTCGTTAAGCGGCGGCATGAACTCGTTGCCCAGCCGCATGAAGGCCGGGACGGTCAACCCCATCGCCGTGAGGGAGAGCGCGATCACGAGCCACCGATGGCGGACGACGAGACGGACGACCGGCGAATAAAGCCAGATCAGGAGACGGTTGAGCGGGTTGCGCTCCTCGCGGCGGACGCGGCCGCGGATCATCAGGGCGGCCAGCGCCGGGGTCAACGTGACGGCGAGCCCCGCCGCGAACGCCATCGAGTAAGTCTTGGTAAAGGCAAGCGGCCGGAACAGCCGGCCCTCGGTTCCCTCCAGCGTGAAAACCGGCAGGAAGGCGATCGTGATGACCAGGAGGGAGAAGAAGATCGTGGGGCCGACCTCCTGCATGGCCCCGATCACGACCTCCCGGCGCGGTCCGGCGGCCGGGGCGGCCGTCTCCAAGCGCTTATGGATGTTCTCGACCATGATGATCGAGGCGTCCACCATCGCCCCGATCGCGACGGCGATGCCCGCCAGGGACATGATGTTGGCCGTCAGCCGCTGCTCGACCATCGGGATGAAGGCCAGGAGGACGGCGATCGGCAGGGCGACGATCGGGATGAGCGCCGAGCGGGCGTGCATCAGAAAAACGATGATCACCAGGCTGACGACGAGCATTTCTTCCAGCAGCGCGCGCCGGAGCGTGTGGATCGACCGCCGAATCAGCTCGGAGCGGTCGTAGACAATCACCACCTCCACGCCCTCCGGCATCGAGGCGCGCGCCTCTTCCAGCCGCGCCTTCACGCGCTCGATCACGCGCAGCGCGTTCTCCCCGTAGCGCATGACGACGATCCCGCCGACGGTTTCCCCTTCGCCGTTCAGCTCGGCGATGCCCCGCCGCGTCTCGGGGCCGATCTGCACCGTGGCCACGTCCTTCAGATAGACGGGCACGCCCCCTTCGCCGGTCATCAAGGGGATCAGTTCCAGATCCTCCCGGGACCGGATATAGCCGCGGCCGCGCACCATCTGCTCGTGTCCCGCCAGCTCCAGAACGTGCCCCCCGACGTCCTGATTCGACCGGCGGATGGCGTGGATCACCTCTTGCAACGGAATGTCCAAGGCCAGGAGCTTGTTCGGGTCGACGGTCACCTGATACTGCTTGACGAATCCGCCGACGGAGGCGACCTCGGCCACCCCCTCGACGCTTTCGAGCCAGTAGCGCAGGCGCCAATCCTGAAGGGCCCGCAGCTCGGCCAGGTCGTGGCGGCCCGTCTTGTCCACCAGCGCGTATTGGAAGACCCACCCGACGCCGGTGGCGTCCGGCCCGAGGGTGGGCGTCACGCCTTCGGGCAGCCGGCCGGCCAGGGCGCTCAGGTATTCCAAGACGCGGCTCCGCGCCCAGTAAACGTCCGTTCCGTCCTCGAAGATGACGTAAATGAAGGAAAGGCCGAACGCCGATTGCCCTCGGACGTAACTGACGCGCGGGGCCGCCAACAGCGACGAGGCGATCGGATAGGTGATCTGGTCCTCGACGAGGTCCGGGCTCCGGCCGGGCCACGCGGTGAAGATGATGACTTGCGTGTCGGAGAGATCGGGAATGGCGTCCAACGCCACGCGGCCGACCGACAGCCAGCCCCAGAGCACGAGCCCGCCGACGGTAAAGAGCGTCAGAAAGGGATTCCGGGCGCAATGGCCGATCAGTTTCTGAATCGGCCCGAGCGGAGGTTCCCAGGTTGAAGACATCCTCACCAGGCCTCCACCGCCGCCTTGAGCTTGCTCTCGGCTGCGATCAGGAAGTTGGCCGACGTGACGACGACCTCTCCCTCCTCCAGCCCTTCGAGCGCCTCGACGCGGTCCGCCGTCCGGACACCGACGCGGATGGGGCGGGGTTTGAGCCGGCCGCCGCCCAGATCGACGAAGACGAGCCGGGTCTGGCCGGCGTAAACGACGGCGCTTTCCGGCACGACCAGGCGCTCCCCGAGGGGCCGGGCCAGCTCCACATTGGCGTACATGGCCGGCTTAAGCGCCCCATCGGGGTTGGGGGTGATCAGCCGTACCCGTCCCGTGCGCGTCGTGGGGTCCAGATACGGGTAGATATAGGCGACTTCGCCCGCGAAGCGACGGTCGGGTAGATAGGAAAGCGTGATCTGCGCCCCCAGCCCGGGCTTGACGAGCGGCACCTCGAACTCATAAACGTCGGCTTCGACCCAGACGACGGACAGATCGGCCAACCGATAAAGCAACCGGCCCGGCTCAACGGCGCTCCCCTGGACGATATTCTTCTCGATGACCACGCCGCCGACGGGCGCGCGGATCGGGACGTATTCCCAGGCCCGACCGGCGCGCGCAATCTCCTCCAGCACGTCTTCGCCGATGTCCCACAGGCGCAGGCGGCGGCGCGAGGCCTCGACCAGCCGGGATCCGCGGGCTGCGTTCTCCCTCGCCTCGCCCAGCGCGCGCAGATATTCCTCTTGGGCGGCCAGAAGCTCTGGACTATAGATCGTGAAAAGCGTGGAGCCGGCCTCGACGCGCTTGCCCGTGTAATCGGCCTCGACTGCGCCGATCCAACCGCCGAACTTGAGCGTCACATCGGCTAGCCGGGTCTCGTCGTAGGCGACGCGGCCCACGGCGCGGATCACGGCGGTGAGCTCTTCGCGTCGCGCGGAGGCGGTTTTGACGCCAATCAATTGGCGGCGGCCTTCCTCGACGACGATCGCCCCGACGCGCAGCTCTTCGCGCGTGACGGGGGTCAGGTCCATGCGGCAGATGGGGCACGTGCCGGGCTCGGCGGATTTGACTGAGGGATGCATCGAACACGTGTAGTAAGCGACGCCGCCCTCGGCCCCCTCCCCGCCGGAACCCGTGGCCGAGATGACCGTCAGCCCCTTGAGCCGGGGAGCGAGCGTCATATCCAGGTCGGCGTGACCCTGCTCGGGGTGCTCGACGCGCCCCCTGAGATTCCAGGTTCCCCGCATGGAAAGCTCGAAGGCGGCCCGGTATCGGCCGGGGGGGGTCTCCTCAATCTCGGCGGCCGATCGCATCTCCGGCATGCTCCCCATGGCCGCCATCACGGCCTGGAATTCGACCCGTACGCCGGCCAGAGGTGACCCCGCCCCATCACGCACGGTCAGGACGAGCGCGTTCTCGCCCACGACCGGAGGGTCGGGCGCCAAGGCGGCCTCGATTACGAACGGGCCGGCCGGGATGGTCTGGGCCTCGCCGATGGCCTCAGAGGCTGAACGGCCGCCGAGGCCGGCCCATTCCAGAGGCAGGACCGAGAACCAGTCGGCAAGCTGCGACCGATAGACGGCCCCAGCGACGAGCAACGCGACGATCACCAGCAACGAGGGGATCGATCCGATCAGTCGTTTCATGGTTAATCTCCTTCCTGAGACGGACGCGCCTCAATGGGCCCGCCGACGGCCCGCTCAAGGTCCGCCTCGCGTTGGAAATACTCGGCCAGGGCCTGACGTCGATTCAGTTCAAGGGTGAGAAGCTTGCGCTCGGCCTCGATCAGCGTGGCCCGGTCGCTCCGGCCCGCCTCATAGTTGGATCGCGCCGTGGCCAGGGCCTCGCGCGCCGGGGGCAGAAATTGAGCGTCATACAGGTGAATCACGTGGCGGCTCTCCTGGAGCTGATCGAACGCCAGTTGCACCTCCGCCTCCAGCTCCCGGCGCATCTGCTCAAGTTCGGCGGTCAGGCGTTCGAGCCGGGCGTGAGCCTCTTCCTCAGCGGCGCGCCGGCGCCGCCGCTGGATCGGAATGTTGAAGCCGAGCCCAATCATGGGCCGCAGCTCCCGCACGTCCCAGAAAGCGTCATAAGCGGCCATCAACGTGAGATCAGGAAAGTATTCCTTGCGCGCGAGCGCGACGTCAGCCTCTGCGGCCCGGAGCCGCGCTTCCAGCGCGCTCAACTCCGGGCGGCGGCTCAGGGCCACGGCCCGCAGCGCTTCGGCCGCCGGAGATTCGGCCTCCGGGATCTCCACCAAGGGCGGTGGGGGCGGGAACGCAAGCTCCGGCGATTGATTCAGCAGGGCGCTCAGGCGGGCCTCCGCATTTTTGCGGAGGCGATCCAGCGACAGGCTCCGGTGGCGAACATGGGCCAGCTCGATCTCGGCCTCCAAAGCGTCTTCCTTCGAGCCCAGCCCGGTCTCATAGCGGCTCCGGGCATTGGCCAGCAGCTCCTGCGCCAGCGCCGATTCCCTCTGATTGATGGCCTCGGCTTCGTGGACGAACGCCAACTCGAAATAGGCGAGTTTAGTCTCGTGGATGAGCTTCTGGCGGGCGGTCTCCACGTCCTCTCCCGCCGCTTCAGCTTCCTCCAGGGCCGAGCGCCCGCGCAGCCGCAGCTTCCCCGGCCAGGGCACCCGTTGGGAAAGGTCCAGCCGATAGGCCACGTCCAATCGTTCCCCCATTTCCGTCCGTGGCCGATCCAACGTCTTCGGCCCGACCATGCCGGAGATCATGGGGTCCTCCAAAGAAATCACCTGCGGATAACGGGCCACCGCCTCGCGCCAGGCCTGACGCATGGCTTCGAGCGATCCGTTGCGCGCCAGGACCGTCTCGATCAGCCCGTCGAGGCGAAGAGCCGACCCGGCCAGGGCCGGCTCGCTCTGCCCGGGCGAGGGGCTGGACCCGAGCGGCCGGGTCTCAGCCCACGTGGCCGAACCCGGCTCCTCCCAGGCACGGGCTCGCAGGGTCTCGTAACGTCCATCCGGCCGCGCGCAACCGGTGGCCATCAATAAACCGGCTAAAACCCAAGGAACTTGTTGTCCGCGTTTGGCGTTCCGCATCTCGCCCTTCCTCATCCTTCGTTGCAACGACGTGGCGCCCTCAATCCGCTGAAGCGATCGGGCTCGGCGACGCGGCGCCGACGCCCGAGGGCATCGCCGCCGACGGCCTGGCTCATCGGCAGCCCCGCCGCCGGAGAGAACTCGTCCCTGCTACCGGGAATCGGCCAAGCCAGGCCCCGCGCGCGAGCGAGGTCTCCCCTCAGGCGCGGCCGCGCAGATACCGTTTGTTACGGTTTCAGATCAGAAGGGCGCGATGAAGAAGAAAGCGAGGAGGCGATGGGTCACGAACAGAGTGGTGAAAGCCAATCACGGAGGGCAGCGGCGTCGCGTGGATCATCGTCGCGTGATAACCCAACCCCAGAATCACCCCCGATTTGCCGACTTTGACCTTGCCCGGATCCGCCGCGGCTAGCGTCGTGGGATTCGGGCCGGGCCGGGCGGGGGCGCCTTTGGCCGAGCAATCGCAACGCAACTCCGTTAGAGGCTGGGGGTGACAGGGGGCGTCGGCGTCCTTCCGGGCGCGTTGTCCGCCGCAACAATCAGCGCCGGCCCGGGCGACCGCCTGACAATCAGCCGGACGAGGATCGCACGGCCCCAGCACGGCAGCCCAGGCCGAGGCGTTCAGGGCGACAGCGAGAAGGCTCGCCAGAGCCACCCAGCCGGCCGGGCGACCGCTCCACGTGAATTCGGAGGTGAGGCGCCTCATCAACCGGAGAGTTTAACCCTGACGCCGCCGAGCCCGCCAGCGGAATCTTCGCCCTCGACGGGTCCGGCGACCGGCGGGCGAGGCGGGCCATTCCCTTATGGAAGCGGGGATTTCCAATTCGATAGGATGGACCCTGGGGCGGGCGTGTTCATTCTCCGGAAGCCGGACGGGGCCGCAGCGGAGACTCAAATCAGGCGAAATGTTGGCCAAACGGATCATCCCTTGCCTCGATGTCAAAGACGGCCGGGTCGTCAAGGGCGTCCGCTTCGTCGATCTGATCGACGCGGGCGATCCCGTGGAAGCAGCGGCCGCCTATGACGCCGCCGGGGCCGATGAGCTCGTCTTCCTCGACATCACCGCCTCCAGCGACGGCCGAGAGATCATGGCCGACGTCGTCCGCCGCACCGCCGATCGCGTCTTCATGCCGACGACCGTCGGGGGAGGGCTCCGCACCGTCGAGGACGTTAACGCCATGTTACGGGCCGGGGCCGACAAGGTCTCGCTCAACACGGCGGCCGTCCAACGACCGGCGTTGATCGGCGAGGCCGCGCGCCGGTTCGGCTCGCAGTGCATCGTCGTCGCCATCGACGCCCGGCGGCGGGACGCCGCCGACCCGACCCGCGGCTGGGAGGTGTTCACGCACGGAGGACGCACGCCGACGGGGCTCTCGGCGCTCGAATGGGCCCGAGAGGCCGAGCGGCTGGGCGCCGGCGAAGTCCTCCTGACCAGCATGGATTGCGACGGCACACAGGCGGGCTATGACCTCGAACTGACGGCCGCCGTGGCCGACGCCGTCTCCATCCCCGTTATCGCCTCCGGCGGCGTCGGGAATCTGGAGCATCTCTACGAGGGGCTGACCCGCGGAAAGGCCGACGCCGTGCTGGCGGCTTCGATCTTTCACTTCGGGCAATTCACCATCGTCGAGGCCAAACGCTACCTGGCCCGCCGGGGAGTGTGCGTGCGTCCGGTCCGGCGGCCAAGGACGCGCCGTCTCACGGACGGACCCGGCGGCGCGGCCCTGGACCGCCCCCGAGGCCGCGCGGCTTGAGCCCGGGCGGCCTGCCTCAGATTTCTCCCGATCCACCGCCGCAGGGCCTCCGCGGCCCCGGCCCCAGCCGCGCAGCCCGTGGGTGAACCCATCCGCATCGCCTATATGATCGGTTCCATGCGACGCGGCGGCGCCGAAGGCCAGGTCGTCGAGCTGCTGCGGCATTTCAACCAGGGCGACTTCAGGGCCTCGCTCTATCTGCTGGCCGAAGCGGGAGAACATCTGGAGACGGTCCGCGCGATCGGCGCGCGCGTCCGCGGCTTCGACTTCGAGCGCCGCCACCGTTGGTATGATCCTCGGCTCGGTTGGCACGTCTTCAAGACCGTCCGGCGCATTGAAGCCGCCCTCGGCGAGGACCAGCCCCAGATCTTTCACGCCTTCCTTTACTGGGCCAACGTCCTGGGGGCGTGGGCGGCCTCCCGGGCGCGCGTTCCCTGCGTCATCGCGAGCCGACGGAGTCTGGGTTTTTTCAAGGACGGCCGGCCCTGGCTCCAAAGCCTGGAGAACTGGGCGAACGGCCGCGTCCATCGCGTAACGGTCAATTCGAAGGCGGTGCTGGAGGACGTGCTCGCCCGCGAGCGGATCCGGAGCGAGAAAATCCGCCTCATTCACAACGGGGTCGCCGTTGAAGCGACGCCGCGTCCGGAGGAAATCGCCCCCTTCCTCCGGAACCTGGGCCTTTCGCCTGAAAGCCGGGCCGGGCTGAGTCTGATCGTCTGCGTCGCCAACCTCATCCATTATAAAGGGCATCAGACGCTGATCGAGGCGATGGCCGAGGTGGTCCAAGCCCTCCCGAACGCCCGACTGATCCTCGTCGGGCGGGACGGCGGGATGGAGGCGGCTCTGCGCCGCCGCGTGACCGAGTTGAACTTGGAGCGCGCGGTCATCTTTGCGGGGCCCCAGTCGGCGCTTCGACCCGTTTACGCCGCCGCCGATCTGGTCGTCCTTGCGTCGGATGAAGAAGGCTTCTCCAATGTGATTCTGGAAGCCATGGCGGCAGGCCGGGCCATCGTCGCCACGGCGGTCGGCGGCGTCCCCGAAGCGATCGAGCACGGTCGCCAGGGGTTGCTCGTCCCCCCCCATGATCCGACGAGCCTCGCCCGCGCCATCATTGAAGCCTTGCGGGAGGCCGGGCTGCGGGCGCGGCTGGGGATGGCCGCGCGCGAACGCGCCTCGGGCGAGTTCTCCCTCGATCGCATGCTGGCGGCTCATGAGGCGCTTTACCGCGAGTGCCTGCAGTCGGCCGCCGGGGGGCCTCACGCCTGATGGGCGAGCGAAGGCCCCGACGCTTCGGCGCGCGCCGGAGGGGAGCCGATGCCTCCCGGACGGTGGCCGGCGGCTTGAGCCTTGTGCTTTACGATCTCGACGGAACCCTGGTGGACGCCTTTGAGGACATCGCGGCGGCCTTGAACCACGGGCTTCGCGAAGCAGGCCTGGACGAACAGCCGATCGAGCGCGTCCGGGCCTGGGTCGGCGACGGAATCCTTCGCCTGGTCGAACGCGCCGCCGGGCCGGGGAACCGCAATCGCGCTCGGGAGATCGTCCCCGCCGTGCGGGCTTACTACAACGCCCACGCGACCCGAACCGCTCGACTTTATCCGGGCGTCAAGGCGACGCTCCGTCGTCTGCGCGTCTCCGGACTGAGGCAAGCTATCCTCACCAACAAGCCGCACGACGTGGCGCTAACGAGCTGCGATCGTCTGGGGCTGACCCCCTTGGTCGACGCGATCCAGGGAGAAACCTCCGGGGCCCCCCTGAAACCCGACCCCCGATCGGCCCGCCGCCTGATCCGCCGCCTGAAGGCCACCCCCGCCGGCACGGTGATGGTCGGCGACGGCCCCGCCGATCTCGCCTTGGCCAAGGCCGCCGGGATCGCCATGATCGGTTGCGCGTGGGGAACGACCCCACGGCAACGCCTGCTGGCGGCGGGGTGCGATGTCGTAATCGAGGCGATCGAGGAGCTGCCGGGGGCGCTCGAGCGCTTGCGGGACCGGACGCCGCCTCCGCGCTCGCGGCCGCTGCGATGAGGCGCTCCGGCCGGCGAGGCGCCGGTCAGTCCCTTGAAGCGTTGGCGTCGGAGGCGTCCGGGATCGAATGCCCGAGACGCCGAAGATGAGCCTCCAGCGAGTGCTCGGCCCAGCGCCACATCTCCCGCGGCACGTCGTCATAGGCCGCCGACATCAATTCCTGCCGGGTCCGAGGGCCGTCGGCCAGGGCGGCCCGGATGCGCTCTTCGCGCCAGAGGCGATGGTCGATGTACTGACGGAGGACGGACGCGGGGTCGTGGAGCGGCGCGCCGTGCGCCGGAATCATGAGCGTGGCTTCCAGACGGGTCAGCCGCTCCAGACTCCGAAGGTAGTCGGTCATGTCGCCGCCATGGCGGGGTGAGACGACGATGGTGCTCCCCTGGGCGACCATGTCGCCGCAGATGAGCGTCCTCGAGGTCTCCTCAAAGAAACACAGGTGACCGGGATCGTGGCCGGGGGTGTGCAGGCATCGGAGTCGCCAATCGGGGCCGCCGGGAACGATCAGGATTTCGTCGTCCTCCAGCAGGCGATCCACGGCGAACCGGACGCGCTCGGCGGTCCGCGCGTGCGCCCAGACGGGAGCGCCGAAGACCTGCCGCACGAAATCGGCGGCGCCGACGTGATCGGGATGCGAGTGCGTCAGAAGGACGGCCTCAAGCCGCCCCCCCGCTTCCAACAGATGCTCGAGTTGCCGGCGCAAGAGCGCTTGATCGGTTTCGTAAGGCGTCCCGGGGTCGATCAGGAAAATCCGACGCTCGCCGACGGCGATCATGTTGGTGTGCGTCGCCGGGGGGAGCGTTGGCGTGCGCAGGGGGAAAACGTAGATTCCCGCCCGATATTCGATGCGGCCCGGTTCGGCCGGCTCCAGATGGGTCGTCCGTCGCAGCGGCGCGAGCGCCGCCGGATAACCGAAGTCGCTTAATTGCTGAAGGGCGTAAGCCACGGGGGCCGGCAGGAGGATGTCCCCCTGACGCCAGCGCCGACGCGCCTCGGCCGGGTTGATCCAGAGGAGTTCGTCGAGTTCCCCCTCGATGAGCTCTTCGGAACGGGGCCCCAGGTGCCGGTAAAGGAAATAACGCGTGTGGAAACGGATCGGGCTCATCCGAGGGGTGATCCAGAGCCCCGCGGGTTCGAACCGTCGGGCGTCAATCCGCAGCGCGTGACGACGGAGAAAGACATCGAAGGCCGACTCCTCGCCCAGGACGGCGCGACGCGCCTGCCGCAGAATGTCCGCTGACGGCGCCCGTTCGACGCCAAGCAGCAAGCCCGTCTCCTCGAACACCTCGCGGACGAGAGCGTGGATCGCCGCCGCCGTCTCGGCGTCCTCCGCCCCGGTGATATGGGCCGCCCCTTCGGCATCGTGAATGCTGCCGCCGGGAAAGGCGTGATACCCCCCCATGAAGCGGAGCTTGTCGCTGCGCCGGACGAGCAACAGTTCGTCCCGGCGGGCGTCGTCGAGAATAATGGCGGCAGCCGCCTTGCGGGGTTCAGCCACCCGGGCCCGATCTGAAATCGAGGGCTCGTTCATGAGGCGGGATGCTCTCCGAACCGGCGGAGGGCGCGCTTCCACTCCGGGACGTCGGCGGCCTCGGGCGAGGCCGCGCCTCGGCAGCGACACGTTTCCACGTTGAGGTTGGCGCCGCAGCCCGGACACAAACCTTTGCAATCGGCCCGGCACCGCGGGTAATCGGGCAAAGCGGCCATGATCAGCTCTCGCAGCGTTTCCGCCACGTCGAGCTCCTCCCCTTCGTAATAGGAGACGATATCTTCGACGCCGGCCGGATCGAGCGGCGAGACCTCCCGCTCGGCCGAGCGCCAGAGCCAGACCTCATCGACGGGCACGCGCAACTCCAGACGGACCGGAGCCAGACATCGAACGCAGGGAGTCTCCACCGTTACCTTCAGCCCGCCGTGGCCCTGGACGTCACGGCCCACGAGCGCGAACGTGACGGCCCCCGTCACCGCCCCGACGAAGGCGTAGGCGTCGTCTTTGAGATCGAACCACTCCGGCCGATGGTCCAGAGGGAGGGTCTTCGGACCTTCGCGGAGATGGTCGATCAGGACTTTGAGCGGCTGAACGGCCATGGCACTGACTGGCCGGGCCGGGCGGCCCGACGACGGGAAGACCTCAACGAACAAAGGGCGGCCTAGTAGCCGACCGATCCGTTGAGGCTCTTAAAGATTTCGATGGATTCCAGCGATTTGCCCGTGCCGAGCACGATCGCCGTTTCCGGATTGTCGGCCAGGCGGACGTTGAGCCCCGTCTCGGAGCGGAGCAGCCGATCCAGCCCGCGCAGTTGCGCCCCGCCGCCGGCCAGCACGATGCCGGAATCGACGATATCAGCGGCCAGCTCCGGCGGCGTGCGCTCCAGCGTCGATTTGACGGCGTTGACGATGGCCATGACCGGCTCGGTGAGAGCCTCCCGGATTTCCTCGCTTGAGATTTCCAGCGTCCGCGGCATCCCGGCGACCATGTCGCGCCCCTTGATCACCATCTTCGTCTCGTGCGGCAGGCAATCGGCCGAGCCGATCTTGATTTTGATTTCCTCGGCCGTCCGGTCGCCGATCAAGAGATTATACTTGCGCTTGATGTGCTGGACGATGGCGTCGTCCATCCGGTCGCCCGCGATCCGCTCGGATTTGCTGACGACGATCCCGCCGAGCGAGATGACGGCCATCTCGGTCGTCCCGCCGCCGACGTCGATGATCATCGAGCCGGCGGGCTCGGTCACCGGCAGCCCGGCGCCGATCGCCGCGGCGAACGGCTCCTCGATCAGATAGACCCGGTGAGCGCCGGCCTGTTGGGCCGATTCCTCAACGGCCCGACGCTCGACCTCGGTAATGCCGGAAGGGACGGCGATCACGACCCGCGGGCGAACCGTCGGCAGCGTCGGCCGGACGGCCCGCGCCCGGCGCAGAAAGTATGAGATCATCGTCCGCGTGATGCCGAAATCGGCGATGACGCCGTCCTTCATCGGCCGGATCGCCGTGATGTAAGCCGGTGTCCGCCCCAGCATCCGCTTGGCTTCGGAGCCGACGGCCAGCACCTTGCGCGTCTCGCTGTTGATGGCGACGACCGACGGCTCGGAAAGGACGATCCCCTCCCCCCGGACGTAGACAAGCGTCGTCGCCGTCCCCAGGTCGATCCCGATGTCGAGCGTGAACACTCCCGCAGCCTTGCCTAAAAGCGTTGAGCGGTGATCTCTCCGGCCTGAAACCGTAAGAGCCGCGCTCAGGCTTTCACGTACGCCCTTGAGCGCCCCGAGAAGCTCCGAACCTCATCGGACCACATCCCGCGCGGGCTTGTCAATCATGGGCTTGCGCCGGCCCGACGGAGCGTGCGGACCCGGCCGCCGGAGATATCGATTCGAAGCACAGGAGACCGGGGGAATCAAAAACTTGTTCACAGCAAGTTTCACAGACATTTTCACAGGGTTATCCACAGAATTTTCCACAGGAAATCCACAAGGCGGGACTCCCTCCCACGACGCCTCGCCCGCCTCAAAACCGCCGCTCTCGGCCTTCTACGATGTGAACCCTCGCGCCGGAGATTGATTCCGGACGTTCAGAGCCGACGCTCGATCCATCGACTGATCCGCTCAATCACCCCCCTCCGGCCCGTCTCGTTCAGAATCTCGTGATACATCTCGGGGAAGGAGATGAACTCCTTATCCGGCGACCCCAAACGCTCGAAAAAGTCACGCGCCCGACTGGGGTCGGCCACTCGGTCCTCGGCGGCTGACAGAATGAGCGTCGGCAATCGCAATTCGGCGGCCGCATCGAACGCCGCGGCGATCGCCCGGCTCGTCTCGAAAAACCAACCGGCCGTCGCCGTCCGGAAAACCAGGGGATCCGCGGCGTAGGCCCGCCCGACCTCGGGATCGTGCGAGAGCTCCTCCGGGCGAATCCCCGAGGCAAACGCCAATGAGGGAAGAACGATCGAGGCGAGGCGCCCCAAAGCCCTTTTCCAGGGCGGGACGGGCCGAGCCACGCCGAAAAACGGGGAGGACAGAATCAGACCGCGCCAGGGGGGGCTTCGTCGCCATGCATAATCGGCGGCCACCAGACCGCCGAAGCTGTGCCCCAGAACGAACAGCGGCTCCGAATCGATACGCGCCCCCAGGGCCGCCAGCCAGGCGTCCAGATCGGATCGATAGTCCTCAAACCGGCGCACGTGACCGCGTGCCCCGCCGGAGCGGCCATGCCCGCGCAGGTCGAGCCCCGCCACGCCCCACCCGCGCGCGTTGAAGTCCGCCGCCGTCAGCCCGTAACGGCCCGCATGTTCGGCGTAGCCGTGAATGATCGCTATCCAGGCCGCTGGCCGCTCGACCGGCCAGCATCCCCAGGCCAGGCCGAGCCCGTCGGGAACCGTCAGCCAAGACTCTTCCTCCGATGGGTGGCCCGCGTTCGTCATTGGCGGCTCGGCCCTTCCGCCGCCCCGGCTGGCGCCGATGAGCGGAACCTTCCGCGGCTGAGCGCGACGAGCCCCGCAAAGGCCCAGAAACCCCAGGCGCCGTAGGAAACCGCGAGCCCGCGCCGGCCCGGCGGCGAATGCTCATACCGCAACTCGGCCAGGTGCTCGCCGGCGGGGAGCGCCAACTCGATCAGGCCGTCGGCATCCGGGCGGATGGCCTCCGGGGCCCGCCGACCGTCCAGCGCAAACGACCAACCGGGAAAATAGAACGCGTGGACGCGCGCGCGGGCGGCGGGCGCCGCCTGATATCGCCAACGGTAACGGGTCCCCCGGCGGGAATGCTCGAGCAACGTCAGGCTTCCCTCGACCAACGTCAGGCGGTGCGGCGGCGCCGGATAAGCCTCCCAGAACGTCGGCGTGACGAGGGCATAATGAGAAGCGACGGGGCGATACTCCCGAATCACTGACCCGATGAAACCGTCCAAGGGCCCTTTCGCCTCGGTCCAGACGCCGATCGTCCCTTCCGGATCGGGCAGATCAGCGGGAGGCCCCTCAATGAGCCCCGTCCTGGCGGGCGGCAGAGAGAGGGCCACGGCCAGGGCCGCCAGAACCAGAGGATGGATCCAGCGGGCGACCACCGGCCCGGCCAGCGCCGTCGCGGCCGCTCCGAACCAAGCGGTCAGGATTAGAAGTCGCCAGGGAAATTGGATGTAGAGGAAAAGTTCAGGAACTCGCCCCCAAGGCATCCAGCGGGAGACCATCAGCAGCGATAGCGCGAACAAAGCGAGCAAGACGCCGAGCCGATACCGCGCGGCGCGACCGAGACCGGGCCGAATCAGGGCCACGGCAGCCAGAAGAGCCCCCGTCATGAGCGCCAGACCCGGATTGACGGCGAAATCCCGCTCCACGCCGCCCAGGCTCAGCCCGCGTCCGTAGGCTTCCATGAAGAATTGAATCGGATAGAGGGAATGGCCGTGCAGGGCCCGAGCGCCTCCGGTCATCCAGCTCGCGTCCCCGGCATCGACGAGCCCGCGGAGCGCGAGGGCCGGATACCAGAAATACGCCGAGAGGGCGAGCCCGAGCAGGGCGCTCCCGGCGACGCTCAGCAGCCAACGGACGGAACTCGCCGTCAGAACGGCGTAGAGCGCGATCAGGATCGTGCCGAAGAGGGCCAGAGCGTTATGGCTCAGGACGAGGAGCGCATAGGCGGGGGCAACGAGGAGCTGTCGGCCGGCCCCGCCGCCACGGCTCCATTCCAGCGCCACGAAGGCCCCGCCGAGGGTCGCCCAAGCCCAACATTCGGCCAGGCTCACGCGAACGAACAAATCCGTCAGATGATAGGGATTGAGGCCATAAACGACGGCGGCGACGAAGGCCCAGGCTCGCGGTCGGGGGGAGCCGTATCGGCGGCCCAAAAGCAGCCCGAAGCCATAGGCCGCGATTCCGCTCAGGACGAAGGCCAGATAGAAACTCATTCGCGTCGCCGGCCCCGTTCCGCTCCCCAAACCGACGACCATGGTCGCCGCGACGTAATACCCGAGCGGGGCGTAGAACGTGAAAAACGGCCAACCGTAGCCATGGGCGACCTGGGGCAACCAGGGGACGTGGAACGGCCCTTGCGCGCGCCAGACCTCGCTCATGGCGGTCACGCGTTCCTGAGGGGCGTAACCTTCGTGGCCGGTCCAGCCGTATCGCCCGAACGTGGGGGCCAGGTAGATCAGGCATAGGGCAAGGATGAGGGCGGGCCAGCCCGTCGCGCCGAAGGCTGAGCGGGCGATCCTGCGCCGATCGGGGGGGGATTCGGTTCCAAGATCGGCCTTCAAGAGACGGTCCGGGCCGTCGAGGGCTTGGGGGCCTGGGCATCCTGCCAGACCGTCAGATAGTCCATGCTGCGCTTGAAAGACGGGAGCCCCAGATAAAGCAGGATGGCCGCGAGGAGATGGGCCGTGGTCGCCACCGAGAAGAGCGAATATCGGAGGGGTCGTTCAAGGCCCAGACCGTCTCGGAAGATGTAGTCGGTCGCCAGGGCGACGGCCGTCGGGCCGATCGCCAGGCCGACGATATTGACCACGAAAAGGTAAAGCGCCGAGGCCTGGCCGCGCATGCGAACCGGCATCATCTCCTGAATCGCCGCCGGCGCGACGCCGAACGGCATGCTCGCCATGAACACCGACGGGATGAGGAACACGATGGCCAGCTCGGCCGTCGGCACCAGCGGGTAGAACATGCCGAACGGAGCCCAGATCCAGGAGGCGATAAAGCCGGAGCGCATTTTGGAGTCCGTGTAACCTCGCTTGGCGAGCCAGTCGGCCAGATAGCCGCCCGCTGCGATGCCGAGCGTGCCGGACACGGCGATGATGGTCCCGTACCAGATGCCGGCCTGGCGTTGGGTCCACCCGTACTCACGAATGAAGAAGGCGGGGATCCACGCCGAGCTGCCGTAAGCCGAAAACGACAGGAGCGAGAACCCGAAGTTGTGGCAGAGGATCGTCCGCCCATTGGCCCGGAAGTAGCGCAGGACCTCCCCCACGGGGACTTGGCGCGCGGCCGCCCCGCGGCCGCTCACGAGGGCGCGCCGGACGGGCTCGGCGAAGGTGTAAAGCAAGGGGACGACAAGCAGGCCGGGCAGGCCGACGATGATGAACACCTTTTGCCAGGCGGGGATGGTCCCCACCAAAGGAAGCGTCCAATCGGGCCCCTCTTTCACCAGGGCGACGGCCACGCCGCCGACGATCAGCGCGAGGCCGGAGCCGATGTAAATGCCGGTGCCGTAGACGCTGATGGCGGTGGCGAGCCTCTCGCGGCGGAAATAGTCCGTGATCAGCGAATAGGCCGCCGGGGAAAGCGACGCCTCCCCGACGCCGACACCGATCCGATAAAGCGCCATCTGGAAATAATTCTTGGCCACGCCGCAGCCGGCGGCCATCAGGCTCCAGGCGGCCAATCCGGCCGCGATCAACGTTCGCCGGCTCATCACGTCGGCCAGCCAGCCGAGCGGAAAACCGAAGATCGCGTAAAAGACGGCGAACATCGGCCCCATAAGGATGCTCACCTGCCAATCGTGCTCCAACGAGAGCCCCTGCTTCAGATCGTCGACCAGAAGATTCATGAGCTGGCGGTCGGCGAAGGAAAAAATGTACACCACCATCAAGACGCCCACGACGTACCAGGCGTAGAGGAGCGGCGGATAGGGGACCTCGGCTGGAGCCGCCGGCGGCGCTTCGGCCGAGGGGGGTTCTTCGCGACGCTGTTCCGGGGAGATCGCCACCATGTTCCTCCCGAGGATCATCCACCGCGGGCACGTTTCGGCGCCGGCAGCCGAGCGAGCCTCCGCCCCCGAAGGCCGGAATCGCCGCGGCTCTTACCTTGAGCCCGCCCGTCGGCGGGCCGCTAAACGTCCCTTCGGTCTGCTCCGTCCGACTTGCCTGAAATCGTTGTTCAGCGACCGCTAGAAAAACTCAACGGCGAGCGGAACGTCAAGCACTTCCGACCCCGCCCTGCCGCGCCCGGACCTTGTCCCCAGCCAGAGCAAAGGTTACCATCGGCCCGCCGCCCCCCTTTCGGCCAAAGAACGAACCCCGGCTAGAGGAGGCGAAACGTGAGGAGCGAACGGATTCCAGCGGCGCAGGGCGTGTTCCCGACCCGGTCGAGAACCGACCTCCGGGACGTCCTCATCCTCGTTCTGGCGACGATCCCGGCGTTGATCTCGGGCGCCGGGCCCGCCCGGGCGCAATCCCCGACGCCCAACATCGTGATCCTCCTGGCCGATCAGATGCGCGGGGACGCGATGGGATGCGCCGGCCATCCGGACGTGAAAACGCCCCACCTGGACCGTCTGGCCGCGCAGGGAATTCTAGTGCCGAACATGTTCGCCAACGCCCCGGTCTGCTCCCCGGCGCGGGCGACGATCCTGACCGGCCGGTATCCCAATGAGCACGGGATGATCTGCAACGACCTGCGGCTGCGCGAAAGCGAGATCACGCTGGCCGAGCATCTCAAGGCCCGCGGCTACCGGACCGGCTTCGTCGGCAAATGGCACCTCGACGGCGGTCCGCGACAGCCGGGCTTCATCCCGCCCGGGCCGCGACGGCAGGGGTTTGACTTCTGGGCGGCCAACGAGTGCAGCCACGCCCACTTCCGCAACCAATACTTTCGGGACGAGCCGACCCCGATCGTCATGGAGGATTACGAAACGCGCGTCTGGACCGACCGGGCCATCGAGTTCATCGGCCGCGCCGGGCGGGAACCTTTCCTTCTGGTCGTGGCCTATGGGCCGCCGCACGACCCGTACCGCGCCCCGGAGGACTTCCGCGCTCTTTATGACGCTGAGCGACTCACGCTCCCGCCCAACTGGCAGGAGGGCGCCGTCACGCGGGATCAGCTCGCTCATTATTACGGCATGATCAGCGACCTGGACGCTCAGGTGGGCCGATTGATGGCGGCGCTGGACGAGCGCGGGCTGGCCGAAACGACCATCGTCTGGTTCACCTCCGATCACGGCGACATGCTGGGCGCTCATGGGATGCGGCTCAAACGCAAACCGTGGGAGGAATCGATACGCGTCCCGGGCATCGTGCGCTATCCCGCTCAAGTCCCGGGCGGCCGCCGCCTGGCCGGCTTCGTCTCCCACGTCGATATGGCGCCGACGCTCCTGGGATTCTGCGGCCTGGAGATTCCGTCGGCCGTCCAGGGCTGGGACCTGAGCCATCATCTCCGCGGCCTGACCGACCATGCCCCCGATTACGTCCTGCTTCAGCAATTCACGCCGGAACCCACGACGGGCCTCGAACGCCCGTGGCGGGCCGTCCGGACGCCGACTCATCTCTACGCCGAGCGAGCCGACGGCCCGTGGCTCCTCTACGACCTGAGCAACGATCCGTATGAGCTGACGAATCTAGTCGCGCGACCCGAGGCCGCGGGGATCAGGAGCCAGATGCAACAGCTTCTGACGCGGGCAATGCGCGTGGCGCTCGACGCCTGGGAGCTCAACGAGGATGAGTTCCTGGAAAGCAACCGCGCCCTGTACAGCGAGTGGGCGTTTTACTCCCTGGACGAATATCGCCGGTGGAAAAAAGCCGCCGAGGCCCCGTGACCGGCGGGCCTTACTTTGCCAGCGCCTTCTTCAGGGCGCGGGCGGCCTTGGTCTGATCGTCCGCCGTGTCGAAGGCGAAATAGGCGACGCACTGCTTGCCGATCGAAGCCGCCGAGAAGCCTCGCATGTTGACGCCCGCCGCGGCCACCGCGCTGGCGATCCGCGCCCCAAGACCCGGCCGGTCCGGCCCGATCAGACGAAGCGAGTGCATCGACTCGGCCTGCCATAAGCCCGCCTGCCGGGCGGCTCGGATCTGCGCCGCCCCCCGGATCGGCGACACGAAGACCAACCCCAGGCCCGGTTTGGCTTCCTGCCGGCGCGCGATGACGAATTCCAGGTTGACCCCGGCGGCGGCCAGCGGTTCGAGCACCTGGGCCAGCCCTCCTTTGCGGTCGGCGATCTCCCCGACCCAGACGGTCACCTTCGAGATCCCATAAGGCATGGCGCTTCCTCCTTTCGTCTCCGGCACGGGCCCGATCGGGCGGCCGGACCCCTCAAGGGGTCACTTGAGCGTGGCCAGGAAGGCCACCAGATCGGCCAGCTCCTGGACGTTGATCGCCTCGGTCAGCCCCGTGGGCATCAGGGAGACGGCGCTTTTGCGCCGTTCCAGAACCTCTTCGGATTTAAGCTTGATCATCGCTCCCGTCGCCTCGACGATCTCCACCTCCTCTTCGCTCTGGCGGCGCAGATAGCCGCTCAGATAGCCCTGCCCGCGGGCTCGAAAGACCCAGACTTCGTATTCGGGGGCGATCGCGGCGCTGGGGTTGACGATCGAGTCGAAAAGGCCGTCGAGGCCGAGCTTGGCCCCGATGCGCGTTAACTCCGGCCCAATCTCCCCTCCGTCGCCGTCGATTCGGTGGCATCGGGCGCACTGCGCCCCTTCAGACCGGAAGAAGACCTCGCGCCCTCGAACCGGATCGCCCGCCAGATCGACGAAGGCGGCCTTCTCCGGCAGGGCGGCCCCCTCGCCGGTTCGGGGCCGCGGCACAAGCTGCTCGGCCATGGTTCGGATTTCCTCGTGGGGGCTCCGGTAGAGCGCCGGCATCACGTCAAACAAAATACTGGGGCGCATCTCATTCTCTTCGATCATCGACAGCAGGAGGAGCGCTCCCGGACGGGAGGCGGCCAGCAGATGGGCCGCTTCGATCTGAATCTCCCGATCGTTGTATTGATCCAACATGACCCGCCGCAAGGCGTGCTGCCCGGCTTCCCCCCGCAGGCGGCCCAGGGCTTCCAGCGCGACGCGCGACAGGGCCGGCGGACGCTCGCGGACGGTCGCCTCCAGAGCCTCGATCAGCGCCGAACTCGCCGTGGGGTCGAGCCCCGGAGCGGCCACGAGCGTCCCGGCGGATTCCAGGGCTTCGCGCCGGACCGAAAGATCGCTCGCCGGATCGCGAGCCACTTCCATCAGTGTCGCTGCGAAAGCGACGCGGCGGGTTTCCCGGATAAACCCGATCGCGCCGGAGCGCAGAGACTCGGTCTCGAACGCGGCCCGAAGCGCCCGCTCCAACTTGGGATCGTCCAGCGCCGCCCCCCACGGTCGCCCCCGATCCCGCGCTAATTCGGCCAAGGCGGCGGTCGTCAGCTCTTCGGGGGCGGGCCCAGCCAGAACGCCGATCAACGCCCCCGCGGAAGTTTCTGAAGGGACGGCCCCCAACACGCGAATCGCCGTGCGGCGCTCCTCAGTCGGTCGATCCGAACTGGCCAGAATCTCCCGCGCCCAGGCGAGGGCGGCCGGGGGATGAAGTTCGAAGGCCAGGCCGGCCGTACGGGCGTCCCACCGGCGACCCCACCGGTCGGCCAGTTGGGCGAAGGCTTCGGCGGCACGTCCCTTGAGAGCGATACCGGCCGCCAGACGATAAAACGGATCCTGGCCATCCCATTGAGCGGTCAACTCAAGCGTCGCCCGTTTCCCCCGCGCTTCGGAGGAGCCGGCCAACGCCAACAGGAGCTGACGCCGAGGGCGCGGATCGGCGTCTTCCAGAAGCTTCAGCGCCCGTTCAACCCCTTCGGGACCGGACGGCGTGAGGAGCCGCACGGCGAGCGTTCGCAGCCGAGCGTCGGGGTCGCCAAGCATCGCGGCCGCCGCCCGTTCCCGCATGGAGGGCCGCCGCCAGGCCAACCATGCGGCCCGGGCGCGCATCAAAGGGTCCGCCGCCGCCAGCAACTTCTCCAGCCGCGCATCCACTTCGGGATCGGCGAGGACGGCGAGGGCCTCAGCCCCCTGATGGTGGGCGGCGGCGTTCGGCGACCGGAAAGCGCGGAAAGCTCCCTCGATCGAGGTCGGGTCCAGGGCCAGCGAACGGTAAGGCGCCCCCGGCGGGGCAAGGCGGTAAATCCGCCCGCGCGTGAAGTCGCCGATATCATGGCCGCCGACGCCGGGATCGTACCAATCGGCCACCAGCACGGACCCATCCGGGGCCACCGCTACGTCGGTGGGGCGGAACCAGGTATCTTCCCGGGCCGCCAGGAGCACTTCGGGCTCGACGTGATAGGAAGCCCCCTCCGGCGAGAGATGATAAGCCCGGAGGAGGCGCGGCCCGGCGTCAGCGTGGAGCAACGCCCCCCGAATTCGTTCGGGCAAGAGGCTGCCCCAGTAGAACGCCATGCCGGTCGGCGAGCCGAAGCCCGTCCTTAGGATTTTCGGGATCACCCCCGGCCGATCCTCGTTCCAGTGGACCTCGTCGCGTCGGCGATCGCCCTCCCGGCGCGGCCAGTAGCCGTAGTCACCCCCTTCCAGAACATGGAGCAGCCGGGTCTGCTCGTTGCCGTCGTCGTCGTTGTCGGAGATGAAGACTTCGCCGAAGGGATCGACGGCGGGCTCATAGGGATTGCGGAAGTTCCAGGCCAACAGGTCCAGACGCCGCCCATCCAGATCGGTCCTCAGTACGCTTCCCGCTGGAAAAGGGGCGTTGCGGCCCACCCACGCCCGCCGGCCCTCCCCGTCGGTCACGTCGAGGCCCTGATCGCCATTGCTCATGTAGAGGAGGCCATCGGGCCCTATCATGACCCCATGGAGGCCGTGATCGTTGTCGATGCCGCCGAAGCCGGTCAGGATGACGGTGCGCCGATCGGCCCGCCCGTCCCCGTCGGTGTCTTCCAGATAGAAAAGGTCGGGCGACTGACAGACGTAAACCCGCGCGCCGACGACGGCGATGCCGAGCGGGGCCTGAAGCGACCGATCCTGATAGTAGGTCCAGGCCCGGTCGCAGCGGCCGTCACCGTCGGTGTCTTCCAGAACCCGAATGCGATCCCCATCGGGGTGAGGGGTTGGATTCTTCCAGATTCGATAGTTGGCCGCCTCAGCGACCCAGACCCGGCCTCGCGGGTCCACGTCGATCGAGGTCGGGTTCACCAGATCGGGCTCGGCGGCGAAGAGCGTCACGCCCAGGCCGGGGGCGACGTCAAAATCCTCCACGGCCGCTGACGGGGCGCGCTGGGCCCGGCCGGGCCGGGACCCGGCGGTCAGACAACCGATCAGTCCGCCAAGGAGGACGAAGGCGCACGACGCAGGTTTCATCGGTTAACGACTGGGACCGAATAGACCACACCGCCGGGGGCTGGCGCAAGCCCCGACCCAGAGGCGGCTAAGACCGAGGCGGGAACTTGCTGTCGAATCGACGGGCCTCGGCCCCGGCCCGCTGCGCGCCCTGGAGAGCCTCCTCGGGGCGCTTCAGGCCTTCGAGCGCCGCCACGACTTCGTCCCCGACATCCGTCCGCCAAGCCTCCCAGAAATCGGGCTTGGGCTCGAACTGCGCCGAAGGAACTTCTCCCACCGGAACGGCGTAGGCGGGGTGTTCGTCCAGGAAGGCCCGATAAGCGGGCTGGGCGACGGCGGAGCGGCGAACGGGACAATAACCGGTCCGGATCGCCCACCGGGCCGCTCGATCGGGCTCCAGAATAAACTTCATGAAATCCCAGGCGACGGCCCGCTCCTCGGGCTCCCGATCGGCGAAAATGCCGACGTTCATCCCCTGAAACAGCGTTCGGCGCGCCTCGGGCGAACCGGCCTCCGGCCGCGGGGTCGGGGCGGCGCGCCACTGAAAGCGCCCCGCGGCGAAGCGATCGTTGAACGGGAACGCCGCCGAGGAGTAGATGAACATGCCGACGAGCCCCGTGCCGAAGACGCTCGCCGGATAGGCGGCCTCCAAACGCGCCGCGCCGTCCCGATGAATCAGATCGCTCAGGAAAGCCAGCGCACGGCGGGCTTCCGGTCTCAAAAGCGTCGGTTCCCAACGCGCGTCGAGGAAGCTCCCCCCCGCGCTGAAGAGGAGCGTGGCGAAGGATTCAAGCTGGGGACGAACGATCATGCCGCGGCAGGGGCGGCCATCCTCAGCCCGGAGCGAGGCGACGGCGCGGGCGATCTCGCGCAATTCTTCCCAGGTGCGCGGGGCTTCGCCGAACCCGGCCCGACGGAAGAGATCGACGTTATATTGAAGCACATAGGCGCTTTTGTTCATGGGGAGCGTGAGGAGGGACCCGCCCCATCGATTGTTTTCGAGGAAGCGGGGGAAAAAATCCGCCCGGTCGGTGGCGTCCCACCCCGTGGGGCCGCTGAGATGGCTCTCCACGGCGTCGAGGCGTCCGCGATCGTAAAACCGCGTCGTCCAGCCCTCATACATCATCGAGAGCGGGGGAGGCCGACGGGCCGTCAAGGCCGCGATCAGTTTCTGGTAGAGGGTTCCGTAGACGCCCTGGAAGACCGGCAACACTCGCGCGTCGGAACGCCCGGCGTTGAATTCATCGGCGAAATCGGTCAGGAGCTCTTGATGACCACGTTCTCCCATCGCATGCCAGAACTCGACGACCCGCGGTCCACGCCGCCGCCGCGAAGGGGCACAGGCACCGCTCCCCCAACCCAGGGCCGCTGCCCCCAGGCCCAGCAGGGCCTTTCGGCGGACGAGACCACGCCCCCCTCGGCGCGGTGCCCCAGGCATTGGGGCGGCCCTGGCGGGAGAAGGCGGTTTCATCGTCCGCGGAGCGCCTCACTCCTCGACAGTCTTGAGCTCGAAGGCGTTCAGGAAGAAGCCAAGATCGCGCGGATCGTCGAGCCCGGCCTCGAGCTTGGGGTTCCAGATCGCCTCAAGTTCGAAGCGGAACAGATAAATCCCGCCGTCAAGAACGCGAGGCAGGGCAACATCGATGGTCGCGTGCTCGAACGGCTCGACCGTGAAGCGCGTCTGTTGAGCCCCAGCAGGGCCCGCGATCGTCAGCCGCACCACGCGAGATGCAATGGCCTGGGGCAGAAACCCATGCAACCGGAGCCCACTGTAGCGTTGATGCTCCGGTAGAGGGAGTTCGATCTCAAAGACCCGCTCCGTCCATCGATAATCGGCCGACGGAGGTCCTTCGGCCCGGAAAAACCCCGACCGAAGGAAGTGTTGATCCCCAGCTGCCCCAACGTCGAGGAACAACGAGCCGAGCACGGCCAGGCTCAGCCGCTCCGCGTTCGCCGGCTGAGCGCTGACCCACACCACGGCCACTCGAGGTCCGGCCTCCCAATCTTGCCCCGGAGAGGGGACGTAACGTGAGGGCAACCGGAGGGTCACGCCGGCCTCGTCCCGGCCTGGGGGCGCAAGAGCGCCCAGCAGCCTCTCGCCGGACCGCGCGGGAGCCCGAAGCGTCGGTCCGCCCGCCACGGCGTACTCGATGACTTCTCCCTCGGCCGGCTCAGACAGGTGAAGCCCCAGGAAGATGACGGTATATCGCGATCGCATGGCTTCGGGGAGGGGAAGGGCGATCGTCTGATCCTCGGCCGCCAGGCGGAGGCCCCGCTGAACGGGATGCGTGGGATGCGGCCATCCGGGCGGATGGACGAGCGGCCTCAGGGCCGGACCATCCCAAAGGCGGGGAGTCGGTTCTGGCATCAGCCGGAGAGGCTCCTCAGCGGGCGCAACAAGCGGGAGGAGACCCAGGGCCGAAAATGTGGCCCGCATCGTCAGGTCCTTCCGAAGCGAGCGCCGTCGGGGGTGCATGACAGAGGCACTTTGGGGCGGGGCGACAGCCACTGTCAATACGCCTTCAGCAGGGGGGGAGAAGCCTCACCCAATGAGATCGGCCATAGAAGTCTGGAACCAATTTGAGACTCAGTTTTCGTAAATGATATGGGGTCCAACGAAAGCGCTTGCGAACGGGTCCGTTGGCGCGTAACCTTGAAACAGAGGCGTTTAGGCCATGTTGGAAGAAGAGCAAAACTCAGGAACCCAGACGGCTGAGTCGCGTCGACTTGGGATTCAGGGCTTCGCCCAGTTTCTAAAGCGTTTTGGCTATTTTCTGAAACTGCGAGGTCTAAGCCTGACCAGAGAACGCCAGCAGATCCTGGAGAAGATTTGCGACCTTTCCGGGCGGTTTACGGTTGATGACCTGTTCTTCGCCCTTCATGCCGCCGGCAGACGCATCAGCAAAGCCACCATCTACCGCACCGTCCAGTTGCTCCTGGAATGCCGGATCATCCGCGAGACGCCTCTGGGGGCGCGCCAGGGGGTCTACGAGCTGGCCGACGCCGGCCATTATCATGGCCACATGGTCTGCCAGCACTGTCACCGGCTGATCGAGTTTGGCGGGCCGACGCTGGAACGATTCGTCCACGAGGCCTCCGTCAGTCACCAGTTCCTGCCGCTCTCGGCGCAGATCAAATTCCTCGGCTTCTGCAACGAGTGCGTCAAGGCCAATCCCCCGGCCCTGCGAGAACAAACCTGCGTCCCGTTCCTCAAGTACGCCCAAAGCCGTGAGGGAGCCGAACCCAAACCCGCCGAGGCGCCGGAGAATTGACCCCGCGCCGGGCGCAAGGCGTTCAAGGGCGGCGTTCCGGCCGGGCGGCCGACGCGCGGCTCGCCGCGGCGGTCGCTCTTGCTTCCCCTGGGCAGCCTATCGTCGGCGATCACCCTTGAGGCCTCTCAACGATGGGCGACCTGAGCGA
The DNA here is from genome assembly GCA_964463045.1 of uncultured Candidatus Sumerlaeota bacterium. Taxonomy (GTDB): domain Bacteria; phylum Sumerlaeota; class Sumerlaeia; order MVZB01; family JAJFLK01; genus CAYXAU01. The sequence goes on from CAYXAU010000007.1 coordinate 94,665, forward strand.
GTTCCCCCTAAGCCTTCGCGTTTTTCTGAAGGCGTATCCGTGGCGGCGAGTCGACCCGGTGCCTTGGGCGCCGCTGGGCAAGCCGCTGGCGCGGTGCCGCTTGGCGCTGGTTTCGAGCGCCGGCTTTGTCCGGCCCGGTCAGCCCCCTTTCGACGACTCCCGTCGAGGCGGGGACCCCACCTTCCGCCAGATCCCCGCCGAGACCGACGTTTCGACGCTCATCGACTGCCACCGGAGCAAGGCCTTCGATCACAAGGGGCTGCGGGAGGACCCCAACCTGGCCTTCCCGCTGGACCGGCTGCGCGAGTTGGTCGAGGCAGGGCGGATCGGATCGCTCAACGGGCGGCATCTTTCCTTCATGGGGTCCCTCACCGTCGTAGGACCCTTCATCAAGGAGACGCTGCCGGAGGCGGCCGGCTGGCTGGTTACCGACCAGGTCGATGCCGCGCTGCTCGTACCGGTCTGACCGATGTGCAACCAGGCCGTCGGCCTGGCCGCCGCCGAACTGGAACGCCGCGGCATCTCGACCGTGACCCTTCAGCTCCTGCGCGAGGTTGCCGAGCGCGTGCGTCCCCCGCGGGCTCTCTTCGTTCCCTTTCGTCACGGTTATCCATTGGATAGTCCCGGCGATCCGGCCCGCCAACGGGCGGTCATTGAGGCGGCCCTCAAACTGCTTGAAGACCCGGCGCTCAGCCCGCCGGGGCTGGTGGACTACGCGCCTGGGGCGGTCGATGACTGCGGCGAGCCTGGCCCCGCGGCGGCATCGTAGACTTCGATCAGTTGGTCAGCCTGCCGGCGGGGGTCGCAGTGGGTCAGCACCCATCGGCGCCCCTCGGCGGCCATCGTCTTCATCTCCTGCCGATGATCGAGCGCCCAGACCAGAGCCGAGTGGAGCGCCGGAGCGTCGTTGACCGGGACGAGCAGCCCCGTGCGCCGATCCTCGACGATCTCACGATTGCCCGCGCAATCGGTCGAGATGACGGGAACCTCCATGGCGAGAGATTCGCGCAAGACGCCGGAAAGCCCCTCGCGTTCGACGGCCGCAACGACGGTGAACTCGGCGATCGAAACGAAACGGGGGACATCCGTCTGGTGGCCCACGAACCGACACCGATCGGCGATCCCGAACATCTGGGCAATCGGGCCAATCCGTTCGGGCACCCCCCGACCGAGAAAGATCGCGTAGACGGCGGGGCGCGCGGCCATGACCTCGGCCATGGCCTTCAGCAGGCACCCCAAACCCTTGGCCTTTCGATAAGCCGACAGGCTGACGAGCAGTCGGGCATCGTCGGGCAGCCCCAACTCGCCCCTGAGGGTCACATCGGGCGGACGGGGGGCGAACCGTTCCGGGTCGACGCTACCATAGACGACTTTCGTCTTCCGACCCAGGCCCGGGACAGCCCGTTCCAGGGACTCCCGCACGGCCTCGGCCACGGCGACGATGGCGCGCGTGCGCGAGGAGGCGAAGACCCGCCGCATCCGCCCTTCAAGCGGCTTCTCGGTGCCCCGCTGCGCCACTAAGGTCGGACGCCGAAGCCCCCACAGGGCCCACCAGGCCGCCCACAAGGCTTCGTCCCGATGGGCATGGAGAACGTCGGCCCGGACCCGTCGGGCCTCGGCGCGCAGTTTCCACCAACCCCGCGGATGCGCCAGATCCACAGCCCCCACCTCGATCCCGCCCTCCCGGAGCGGCTCCCAGCTATCCCAATCCTGCCGCCGTCGCTTGAGCGAAGCCTTGGGGTCGAGATTGACGACGACGCGGACTTGGTGGCCCAGGCGGACCTGAGCCGTCGCCATCCGGATCAGTTGGACGGCCCCGCCTCGATGAACGCCAAAATGACTCGCCACGTGAACAATGCGCATATGGGCGCCCGCTGCCCCTGGGTCTAGGCGGCGTTGGCCAAGGGAATCGAGGGCGCCGCATGGCCCGCCAATTCGAGCAACCGGCGGGCCATGCGTTCGGTGGCGCGGCCGGGATCGTGAAAAATATGGGCGGCGGTGGCCTGTCGCTCGGCCGACAGGCGCCCGGGCTCGGCCAACTCCTCCCGGACGGCCGGGCCAAGCTCGTCGGCTTCGCCGATGATGCGCCCCATCCGGCGGCCGTGCGTCCGGGTATCCATCGCCGAGCCGGGCATCCGGTCCCGCTGGGCGAGCAGTTTGGGGACGTCGACGAAGATGATCGGCCGATCCAGCAGGCAGTACTCGTAGGCGACGGAGCTGGCGTCGGTCACGAGCAGGTCGGCGGCGGCCAGAAGCGGCGTCACGTCGCTTCGCGTCGCCAGGCGGGACCGTGCGCCCAACGCCGGACCGATTTCCGTCCAGAGCGCCTCCAGCGTGATTCCCCGCGGCAGGTGCGGGTGATCGTGGAGCTTGAGGATGAGGTTGAAGCCCGTGGCCTCCAGGGCTCGAACCCCCGCCAGGCCCAGCAGCTCGAAGCTGTTGTGACGCGCGCCGGTCGGGCACCAGAGGATCGTCGGGCGGCCCGGATCGAGGCCAAACGTCGAGAGAACCTCGTCGCGGCGGAAGGCGCCGTTGACGAGTCGATCGAGCTTCGGCATGCCGATGAGCTCCATGCGCGGATCGCCGGGTTCGAGGATTCCCCGTTCGAGGTATTGCTCCATCATGTAGCGGCCGGGGAAGAAGAGTTTGTCAAAAGCTCGATATTCGGCCGAGACGGCGAAATTGCGGAAGGAGACGCCGTGGAAGATCTGGACGGCGAGGCGGGCTCGGCGCGGATGAATCTTCCGGTCTCGATTGGAGGTGACGAAAACGTCGTAGGGGTAGGGATCGGCGCCGCTCGTACGAACCAGATGAGCCGGATCGACGTCGAACTCGCCGAAGAGCCGTTCGTTCCAGTACTGGACCCGCTTGGGGCGCAACCATCCGATCAGCGGCCGGCGCCGGTATCGCCCGGAGCTCAAGCCGAGCCCAAGGCCGGGAACGCGCCTCAAAAGCTGATAGACCGGCTCAAACATCGCGAAATTGACGCGATGCTTGCCGCAGAAAAGGATCCACGGATGTTTCAGGCCCATCGGTGGGGGAGGGGAAGGCCGGGGCCTTGCGCGCCGAACCGATCAATCCAGCGGATCATCGGGGCCGGCGGCGTCTTTCGTGCAGCCATCGCAGATCAGACCCTTCACGTCGCCGTTGAGAAAGCGACGTCGATAGTCGGTGTAGACCGGACCTCGCCAGAGGCGGTCCAGCGGCTCCTTCGAGAGGTCGCCGACGACGCCGGTCTGTTCCCAATCGGCGCAGCATTGGACGAGCCGGCCGTCGTAGAGGACGTAAATCTGTTCGAAGAGCCGATTGCACCAGTCGAACGTCTGGAGGGCGTGGACGGCGATCTCGTCGGCTTTGATGCCGCGATGATGGCCTCGGTTTTCCAATTGATTGACGTTGATCTTGACCCCGCGGGCCGCCCAGAAGGCGCGAATCTCGCCCAGCCGATCGTGAATGTCCGTCGTATCGAGCATGACCACGCGCACGCGGATCTTGTAGCCGCCCGATCGGGCCATCTCCAGAAACCGCTCGATGTTCCGGAGCACACGGTCCAGCTTGATCCCCATGATCTTCTCGTAGACGACCGGATCGATCCCCTGGACCGAGAAGTTGAGCCGGTCCAGCCCCGCCTCCAGAAGCCCCTTGGCCATCCGTTCGGTCAGGAGCCCTCCGTGGGTGTTGATCTTGGTGAACTGCCACGGCTGCTTGCGGCGCGTGATGTAGGCGACCCGTTCGGGGAGTTCCGGATCGAGCATCGATTCGTTCATCAAGTAAGGGGAGAACCGCCGGACGCCCAGATCGACGCACTGATCGACGATCGAGCGGTAAAGATTCCAATCCATCCGGCGTCCCATGGGGATCTCCAGCTCCGTCTTCTTGTTCGGGCAGAAGACGCAGTTGGCGTTGCAGCCGGAGACGGTCTGGATCTGGACGGCTTTAGGGGCGTCCGGCATCGGCTCGCGCCGCTTGAGATGCCGCAACGTGAGGCGCTCAAGGAGATGCCGCGAAAGCTCGGGAACGTAATACTTGGGGGGCATCGGAGCCGGTTGGCCGGGACGCGCGGGCAGGCTCGGAGGCCGAGGGCGGCCTCCCCCGTCGCCGCGCGGTCGCCGAGCCGCCAGTCTAGGCACCGTGCCGACCGGCGGCAAGGGCTTTCCCTCGCCGGGGGCAGCCCAATTTCATTGAAAGCGCGCGGGGCGCAAACGAAAATGACGCGCGAGAAGCGGGCGGGAAATCTGCCAGGGGCGCCCTGAGGCCGCCCCACGGTTGTAGGAGGGCATCATGAGGAAGTGGCTTTCGGGGGCGATCGTCGCCGCCCTGATCGGCGTCGGGATGATCCTGGGGTCGGCCGCGCTGGCGCAACGTCAGCAGCGCGTCACGGTCGTGGGTGACGTGGTCGACCTGGTCGGCCTGGCCATGCGCGGCCAGGGGGGGGATTACACGGCCGAGGCGATGAAGTTCCGCGTCGAGCACGGGTTTCCCGTCGGCCTGATCGAAGAAGAATCGGGGGCGGTCTATCTGGTCGTTTACCGGGACCCGGCCCCGGCGGCGCATCTGGAGACGGCCAATAAGACGTTGCTCCCGTTTGTCGGCAAGAAAGTCGCCGCACAGGGGCGCATCTACGAGGGCAAGGGCTACAAGGTCCTCGAAGTCGCCATCGTCGGGGAATACTGAGCCGAAGCCCTATTCGCTCGGCAGATCGGCGGTCCGAGCGGTCGGGTCCGACATGGGAGGGAGCGGCGCGCTGGGAATCGGTTCGTACCAGAAGGTCGCCGCCGACCAATCGGCCTGCGTTTCGGCGAGCCCCTGGCGCCAGGCGATTTGCTGGATCGTGACACGGCATTCCCGACGCCAGAGGATCGGGTCGGGCAGGTGCCAGCGGTACATGGAGTGGAACCGGCCCTGGCTGAGGCTGGCGCCATGATAGAGGAACGGCGTTTGTTGCAAACCGTAGGATAGGCCGACCCAATCTTCCGTGCCGGTTCCGCAGAGGGTGGGGAAGTCCGTGTCGCCGTCCATATAGACCTTGATTTCCCCTTCGCCCCACCAGTCGTCGTCGAGTGCGCGCACGCCAACGACGGCGCCAAGGAATCGGCCCGGGCCGCGGCGTTGAGGCAGAAGGACGAAATCCTCCTTGGGCGTCGTCGGATTCTGCCGGTCGAAGCGGACGTGGAGCCGGCCGACGCGCCGGGGATGACGGTCGCCGAGCGTGTAATCGATCTGATAGTAGATCGTGACCGGCGCCTCAGTCTCGTTGGTCAGCGTCAGGCGCGCTCGGCGTCGGAACGGCATGGGGAGCCAGATGTTGAGGCCGGCGCGCTCGCCGACCGAATGCGCGGCCGATTGATAGGCCATGACCTTCCCGTGAGCAAAGCCGAAGAAGTCCCCCAGGGGGCATTCGACGCTCGGGTGGGCCTGATCGTCCCAGTAGGCGCGAATCACGAAAGACCGGAGGGTTTGGGGCCGGCGATCGCCGAGGGTGAGCCAGATGTGCCGGATCGTCCCGGGGCCCTGGATATCGACCAAGTCGACGGTCTCGCCCGGCTCGAAGCGCCGGTTCGGGGCCCCCTTGCGGCCGACCCCCAGCCGGCTGGCGGCGCGCCCGCCCATGCCCGGCTCACCGGTCGGATTCTCGAAGGAAATCGACCGGGAGAAGGCGCGGGCCTCGAGCCGGTAAGGTTCTTCAACGTAACTCTGCCCATGAGGGGGGACGGCGCAACCGCCCAGGCCCAAGCTCACGGCCCAAGGCAAGAACCCACGAACCATCCGGGCGCGTGACATCAGTTCTCCTCCGTTAAGGGGCTTTGACGCGGCGGCGAGGGGCGTTCAGGCGGCCTTCCTCACCCGGCCTCCATCAACAGATAGAGCCGAAGGAGCTCGTTGGGGAAAACCCATTCTCCCCGGGAGGCACCGGGCCGCAGCCCACCCAATTTCTTCATCCGTTGAAGGAAGCTATTGAGTTTGCGCTTTTCGCTCTCGCTCAGCCGCCTCTCGACGTCGGCTTTGCTGAAAGAGAGACCGACGTCCATCGCGCCGATCTTCTTCAGGATGGAATGATAATCCGCGCTCCGCAGGGCGTGTTGAATGGACGCAAAGTATTTTCGTCCGACGGCGTCGGCCGCCGCCAGGATGCCCAATTGGGCCACCTCCGGCGTAATTAGATGGGCCTGGGATCGCCAAAAGGTCTGCTCCCCGATCTCATGCATCAGCTTGGGCTGGCCACCCGCCCAGCGCGCCATGAGCCCCAAGGCCTTCTTTTCCACCCTGAAACCGACGCTCTGGAAGGCTTTGACGTAGAACGCCTTGACCTGGACCTCCTCCAAGGGGCTGATCTCGGCGATCTGGAAGATGCGGGCGATCGAAGGCTGATGACGAATCATCTCTTCGCGCCGCTCGGGGGCGCCCGTGAGGATCAACAGGAGCGGCAGGGGCCGGCCGCCGACCGCGATCTCGGCAACCGTGCTTTTCAGGAGACTTGCGAATCGCGGTTCGGAGGTAATTCCATTCAAGTCATCCAGGACCAGAATCATACCGGCATGATGCTCAGCCAAGGAGAGATGGATCTGACGAAGAAACCCGAGGAAACCGCGGGACATTTCGGCGGCGTCGCGGCGAACGGCCTCCAGGTTCAGCGTCACGCCGAATAGGGTGAGTTCTTTGACGTAGCGACCCAACAAGCCGCGAAGTCGATCGAACTGCCCCCGGGAATGCGCCTGCTGGACGACGCTGGAGACGACCTGGCCGATCATTTCCTCAAGGGTCGCAACGCCCCCCAGGAAGACGTGAAAGCCCGTCAATTGGCATTCGCGCTCGGCCGCTTCGCGCACAAACGCGGCCACCGAGCTCTTGCCGATCCCGTACTCGCCGGTGATGAAAACGTTCTCTTGCTTGCGGAGAGCGACCTGCCGAGCCGCCCGCATGATCATCTCGACTTCGGCCTCTCGCCCCACGAAGAGCTCGGGTGGGACCGGCCGCCCCGGGCTAAAGGGACTCCGGTCCTTCGGGATGGCCTGGTCCCGGCGGCCGGGCCCGCCCCCCGTGAACTGGCTCCTCCTCATGGCCTACACGTCCGAGCGGCGCTCGGGGCTACTCCGTCCCCTCGTATTGGGTTTTGAGCATCTCGACGACGGCGGGGTCCGTCAGCGTCGTCGTGTCCCCCAGGGCATGGCCCTCGGCGATGTCGCGCAGGAGCCGCCGCATGATCTTGCCGGAGCGGGTCTTGGGCAGCTCGGCGGCGAAGAGCAGCTTCTCCGGTTTCGCCAGGTGTCCGATCTTCTCCCCGACGTGAGCGGTCAGCTCGGCGATCTTGGCCGGCGTGGCGGCCACCCCTTCCTTCAGCGTGACGAAGGCGGCGATCGCCTGGCCCTTGATCTCGTGGGGGACGCCGACGACGGCGGCCTCGGCCACGTCGTGATGATCGACGAGAGCCCCCTCGACCTCCATCGTGCCGATCCGATGGCCCGAAACGTTGAGCACGTCATCGACGCGACCGAGCAGCCAGAAGTACCCCTGCGCGTCGCGCTTGGCCCCGTCGCCGGCGAAATAGGTCTCCCGATCCCATTTGGTCCAATACGTATTCACGTAGCGGTCCGGATCGCCGTAGATGCCCCGAAGCATCCCGGGCCAGGGGCGACGAATCGCCAGGTAGCCGCCGCCGGTCTCGACCCGCCGCCCCGCCTCGTCGAGCACGTCGGCCTCGATGCCCGGAAAGGGAAGCGTCGCCAGACCCGGTCGCGTGGCGACGATCCCCGGCAGCGGCGTGATCATGATGCCGCCGGTTTCGGTTTGCCACCACGTGTCGACGATCGGGCAACGCTCCCGGCCGATGCGCTCGTGATACCACATCCAGGCCTCCGGATTGATGGGCTCGCCGACCGTACCGAGCAGGCGCAGGGAGCTCAGATCGCAGCCGGCGGGCCAGGCGTCGCCCCATCGCATGAAGGATCGAATCGCCGTCGGGGCCGTGTAAAAGACCGTCACCCGGTGCCGCTCGATGATCCGCCAGAACCGATCCTGGGCCGGGTAATTCGGCACGCCCTCGTACATCAGAACGGTGGCCCCCAGCGCCAGCGGACCGTAGATGATGTAAGAGTGCCCGGTGACCCACCCGACATCGGCCGTGCACCAGAACAGGTCCTCGTCCTTGAGGTCAAAGACCCATTTGCTGGTGGCGTAAACGTGCGTCAGGTAACCGCCGGTCGTGTGGACGATCCCCTTGGGCTTGCCCGTCGTGCCCGACGTGTAAAGAATGTAGAGCACATCCTCGCTGTCGACCCACTCCGGCGGGCAATCCTCGGGCGCCTGGCTGACGAGCTCGTGCCACCAATGGTCACGGCCGGGGGTCATGGCGCAGGCGCCGTCGCCACGCTGGACGACGAGCACGCGCTCGACGCTCGGGCAACGTTGCACGGCCCGGTCCGCCTGAACCTTGAGGGGAAAGAACGCTCCCCGGCGGTAGCCGCCGTCAGCCGTGATGAGGGCCTTCGCCTGAGCGTCGTCGATGCGGTCGGCCAGCGAATCAGGCGAGAACCCCCCAAAGACGACCGAATGGGGGGCGCCGATCCGCGCGCAGGCCAACATGGCGATGGCCGACTCCGGGATCATCGGCATATAGATCGCCACGCGGTCCCCCTTGCCGACGCCGAGCCGCCGCAGCGCGTTGGCCGCGCGGCTGACCTCGCGCGCCAGAGCCTCGTAGGTCAGCGCCCGGACGTCGCCCGGTTCGCCCTCCCAGAGAAGGGCGATTTTATCCCGGCGGGGCCCGGCGGCGTGACGATCGACGCAATTATGGCAAGCGTTGAGGCGGCCGCCGACGAACCACTGGGCGAAGGGAGGCTTCCAGTCCAGCACCTGACGCCACTTCTCGCGCCAATCCAGCTCGGCCGCGAAACCGGCCCAGAAGGCCTCCGGATCGCGGCGTGCCCATTCATAGACTTCGGGATCAGCGACGTTGGCCTGGGCCCGGAATTGCCGGGGGGGCTCAAAAATCCGCGTCTCCCGCAGAAGGTCTTCGATAAAGGTATTCGGTACCGAATCGGGGCTCATGGGTGAGGCTCTGTCAGGTTCGGTTCGAGGGACGGGCCCGCGGCCGGTCGGCCCGGTCCGCCCGTCACGCCTGTCGATGGGCCGGCGGGAACCGTACCAAAAAGCCGGAGAGGGTTCAAGCCCGCGGCGCGACCGAGCGGCCTCGGCGGCCGACCCGCCCCCGGGCGTCGCCCCGTCGGCGGCGCGAATCGGATTATTTCGATGCCACCCAGAAGACGGGTCGGGTATATTACCGGCGATTGGCGCGCTTGGCCGACGAGAACCCGTCCACGGCCGGGGGGGCGGACAAGCCGAGTGAAAGGACATTGCCGCGATGGGGCGCCCGCTTTTCACCTCCGAATCCGTCTCCGAAGGTCATCCGGACAAGATCTGCGATCAGGTCTCCGACGCCGTGCTCGACGCCTTTCTGGCTCAGGACCCCGAAGCGCGCGTGGCCTGCGAGACGGCGGTGACGACGGGGCTCGTGCTCATCTGCGGGGAGATCACCTCGCGCGGGCGGGTCGAGATCAGCGAGATCGCCCGCCGGACGATCCGCGACATCGGCTACACCCACGACGATCTGGGCTTCAACGCCGACGGCTGCGGCGTGGTGGTCGCCGTCCATGCCCAGTCCCCCGACATCGCCCTCGGGGTGGACGCCCGGCCCGATAAACCCCTCGGGGCCGGCGACCAGGGGATGATGTTCGGCTTCGCCTGCGACGAAACCGAGGAATTGATGCCGCTGCCGATCATGCTGGCCCATCGGCTCGTTCAGCGCCAGGCGGAAATCCGCCGCCAGGGAACGCTCCCCTATCTCCGGCCCGACGCCAAAAGCCAGGTCACGGTCGAATACGACGATCAGCGGCCCGTCCGCATCCACACGGTCGTCCTCTCCACCCAACACGCTCCCGACGTCAGCCAGCAACAGATCCGGGAAGAGGTCATCGAGCACATCATTCGCCCATCGATGCCGGCGGGACTCTTCGATGGCAAAACGATCATCCACGTCAACCCCACCGGGCGGTTCGTCGTCGGCGGGCCTCACGGCGACTCCGGCCTCACCGGGCGCAAGATCATTGTGGACACCTACGGCGGGATGGGCCGTCACGGGGGAGGGGCCTTCAGCGGCAAGGACCCCAGCAAAGTGGACCGTTCGGCCTCCTACGCGGCCCGATGGATCGCCAAGAATATCGTCGCGGCGGGGGCGGCTCGGCGCTGCGAGGTTCAGCTCAGCTACGCCATCGGCGTCGCCGACCCGGTCTCGATCAACGTCGAGACCTTCTGCACCAGCCAGGTGAACGAGCAGAAGCTCGTTCGGGCCATTCGAGAGAACTTTGATCTGACGCCGGCGGGCATCATACGAGCCTTGAACCTCCGGCGGCCGATCTACGAAGAGACGGCGGCCTACGGCCACTTCGGCCGCCGCGGCAACGGATTCACGTGGGAAGACCCGTCGATGGCCGATGTCTTCCGGAACCTCGATTGAGACGGAAAGGGAGACCCCGCATGTCGATCGCCCCCCTGGAGCAGCTCAAAGGCGACACTTCCCGGAGCTACTGCGTGCGCGATATCGGCTTGGCCGATTGGGGCCGGCGCGAGATCGCCGTCGCCGAGAGCGAAATGCCGGGCCTGATGGCGTTGCGGGAGGAATACCGGGGGCGGCGGCCGCTGGCCGGCGCCCGGATCAGCGGTTCGCTCCACATGACGATCCAGACGGCCGTGCTGATCGAGACGCTCGTGGAGCTGGGGGCCGAGGTCCGCTGGGCCTCCTGCAACATCTTCTCCACGCAGGACCACGCCGCGGCGGCGATCGCCCAGACCGGCGTCCCCGTCTTCGCCTGGAAGGGAGAAACACTGGAAGAGTACTGGTGGTGCACGAAGCAGGCGCTGGCGCATGCCGCCGGGCCGACCGCGATCATCGACGACGGGGGCGACGCGACGCTGCTGGTTCATCGAGGGGTCGAGCGGGAGCTCGAGTTTGAGCGGACGGGGCGAAAGCCGGCCCTCTCCTCGGCCCATAAGGAGCTGGCCGTCGTGGATCGGCTCTTGAACGAAACCCTGGACGAAGACCCGCGCACCTGGCGACGGATCGCCGCCGGCGTCGTCGGCGTCAGCGAGGAAACGACGACCGGGGTTCACCGGCTCTACAAAATGGCCGAGGAAGGGCGGCTCCTCTTCCCGGCCATCAACGTCAACGACTCGGTGACCAAATCCAAGTTCGACAACATCTATGGCTGTCGGGAGTCGCTCGTGGACGGGATCAAACGGGCCACCGACGTGATGATCGCCGGCAAAAGATGCATCGTTTGCGGCTATGGGGAGGTCGGCAAAGGTTGCGCCCAGGCCCTGCGCGGCCTGGGGGCCATCGTTTCCGTGACCGAGATCGACCCCATCAACGCCCTTCAGGCCGCCATGGAGGGTTATCAGGTCGTCACGATGGACGACGCCTGCGCCTGGGGGGATATCTTCATCACGGCCACGGGCAACGTCTCCGTCATCACACGCGCGCAAATGGACCGGATGAAGCATGAAGCCATCGTCTGCAACATCGGCCACTTTGATTCCGAGATCGAAGTGGACCGGCTGAGCGATCTCCGCTGGGAAGAGATCAAGCCCCAGGTCGATCACGTCATCTGGCCCGACGGCAAGCGCATCATCCTGCTGGCCAAGGGGCGCCTGGTCAACCTGGGCTGCGCGACGGGCCACCCCAGCTACGTCATGAGCACGAGCTTCACCAACCAGTGCATCGCGCAGTTGGACCTGTGGGAAAACCGCGCCACGGGGAAGTATGAAAAGCGCGTTTACGTCCTGCCGAAAATCCTGGACGAGCGCGTGGCCCGGCTCCATCTCAAGAAACTGGGAGCCAGGCTGACGACGCTCAGACCGGAACAGGCGGCCTATATCAACGTCCCGATCGAAGGCCCCTACAAGACCGACTGGTATCGCTACTGATCGCCGGGATTTGGCTCTGCCGCGCGAAGCGATTTATCGCCCGCCGCGCCAACGGAGCCCCGGCGGACGGCCCCGCATCAAACCCCGTTGCGCCCGCGTGGGGGGGCGGTCGTGACCGCGGCCGATCAATTCCAGAAGATCGGTCACCGTGACAATCCCGACGAGCTTGCCCCGGTCAAGGACGGGCAGACAGCCGATGGCGCGGCCGCGCATGAGGTTCGCCGCCTGGCGGAGCGTCGTCTCCGGCCGGGCCGTCACGGGCGAGGCCGACATTAACTCGGCGACCGTCTGTCCCTTCCGCGTCCCCGAGCCTCGCCGCCCACCCAGATCCCTCGCCGAAACCACCCCCACCGGCCGCCCGCCGTCCGTCACGACCAGATGATGGATGCTCCGGGATTGCATGAGGTTCCACGCTGTCTCGGCCGCCGTCTCGGAGGTCACGCTGGCGACCCGGCGACTCATGATGTCCTGAATTCTCACGTTGGCCGTCTCCGAATGTTGCGGGATTGAAACGCCCGGCTGAGGCTCCGAAGAATAAGGGCATCTTCCATGCCAGAAGGCTCAATGGCAATCACGGAGCCGCCGAAGGCTCACCTCCCCCACGGAAGCCGGCAACAGCGGCGCACACGGCGAGCATCGCGCCAAAAGCCGCCACCAGCGAAGCCCCCGTCGGCATGTCCCCGGCGGCCGAAAACCACAAGCCGGCGACGCTGGCGACGAGGGCCAGGGCCCAGGCGGCTAAGAGCCGCGGCCAGAAGCCCCGCAGCAACAACGTCGCGCAGGCGGCGGGGATGATGAGAAAGCTGAAGACGACCAGGACGCCTCCGATCTTGACGGATTGCGTCACCATCAGCCCAAACGTGACGTAAAAGAGGAAGTCCCACAAGCGCACCTTGAGCCCTTGAGCCTCGGCCCCCTCCGGCGACTCGGTGATGCTCAGAAACCGCCGACCCCAAACCACGTGAAGGACCGCGATCACCGCGTAAAGAGCGGCCGTCCGGCCCACCTCCCGCCAACCGACGAACAGGATGCTCCCCAATAACATCGCCTCCATTTTTTCCGAGCCGTGGGGGGCCTTGTTCAGCGCGAGCATCGCCAACGCCGCCGAGACGACGTAAACGATGCCGATGAAAGCCTCGTGCGGGACGCGGTTATCCTTGAGCCGGCCGACGGCGATCAGCCCGGCCCCGGCGAAGGCAAACAGAAGCGAGAACCCGTAAGTCAGCGCCTCTGTGGCCGGATCGGACGGTTCCTCCAGCCACGGATCGGCGGCTTCGACGACGGCAGAGGCCGGCCCGGCAGCCTCACCGTGTTCCCGCGGCAGCATGACGGGGGCCAGGACGACGGCTACCGCGGCCCCCAGGGCCGCCATCTGCGCCAGAGCCAGATCGACGAAAATCACCCCCCGGCGGAGAATATGCAGACCCATGTAGCAATGCAACGCCGCCAGAACGACGCAGGCCGCGAACGGGGCCACAAGAATTTGAAGCATGGCTAACCGAGGAGAGGGGCCGAGGAGCGCCGGCGTCCCATCATGGAATCAACCCCTGGGCCTCAGCCGCTGCCGCGAGGCGAGTGATCAGATTGTCGATCAGCCCGAAATAATCCGGAGCCTCCGGCTGGCCGCCGACGGAAAGGGCCGCCACGACCACGACGGCGCCGGTCTCGCGGGCGATCCGGTCGGGCGCCTGGCGGCTGTAATACGGCTCCATCAGGATCAGCTTGACCCGCTGAGCCCTCATGGCCTCGATCACCTCGACGACGTGGCCGGGGCTGGGGGGGATGCCCGGCTTGGGCTCGATCTCGCCGATCGTCTCCAGGCCGAAGCGGCGCAAGAAGTAGGACCAACTCCGATGGTAGGTCACGACGCGAGCCCCCCGGAGCGCCCGCATTCGACCCAGCCAACCGCCGAGCGCCGGGGTCGGATGCTCGGCCAGATACGCCTCCAACAGTCCGCTATCGGCCATTTCCCAGAGTCGATCCCCCCCGACGGCCTCGACGAGTTCGGCGCCGAAGGTTCGCTCGTCCAGGCGCTTGAGGAAGTCGGCCAGGTGTGTCTCATAGGTTGAGCGGCCCTCGGGGTCGAGTTCGGTGAGCCGGCCGGCGATCGTCCGGGCGATCACCCGAGCATTATAGGGATCGAGCCAGTAATGGGGGTTGCCCAGCGGATGGACGTCGCTGAGCGTCAGGCCGGCGGCGGCGCGAAAGTCCGATGGTTTCTCCAGTGGGTCGATGTCGACCGAGGCGTCCAGGTGCCCCGGCTGGCCGGGCAGAATCTTGGGATTGCGCGTTCCTTGAAGAATGGGACGTTCGTAGCCGGCCTCTTGCTGAAGCCCGACCCGAATCCAAAGGTCGGCGTTGCGGGCCTGCATCATGTAGCTCGGCTTGGCCTCAATGGCGTGAAGGTTCTGATCGCCACGCGCGATCGCCGAGACGCTCACCCGATCCCCCCCCACTTCCCGCGCAATCGCCGCCAGATCGGGCGTCGTGGCGACGATGTTGATCGTTCGAGCCGCGGCCAGAACCGGCAGCCCGACGACGATGGCCCCCAGCAGCCGGCGCCGGCCGCCCCGGCCCCGGCGGCGGGCGTCTTTTTGAGAGATATCGGCCATCAGCGCTCCTCCTTGACCCGCCTCAATACGGATGGGGGCGATGAACGCCCAGGCTCAGATTCATTTGCAGCCGCAGCTCGTTGGACGCCCGATCCCCCATCTCAGGATCGTGGCGGGTGTGATTGAATTGAAGCCGCCAGTAGATGCGCTCAGTCTGGCGGAACGTGAGGAAGGGGACGATGGCCCAGGCCGTGTCGATCTGCTCCGGGATTTCCGCCGCGTCCAGCCGCAGCCCGGCGTACCACCGGCGCGAGAATTGATATTCAAGGCTCGTATAGGCCCCCCAGAACTCTTCATCCTCAACGTCGTCGGGGTCGTTTCGGAGGAAGTAAAACTCGTTTTGCCACGTGAGGGAGCGATAGAGCGCCTGATCCAGCGGCCGCCAGCGCAGCGTGGCGTCGGCCCCGATGAGTTTGCCGTGGCCCCCTTCGCGCAGGGAAAGCCGCGCCGCCGAGAGCCCCAGGTCCAAGGTCGTCGCGGGGTTCAGTTCGAAGACGTTGCGCCAGTGGAGCACCTGCCCATCGCCGCGGCCGGGCAACTCGGCCAGCGCCGTGTCCTTGTCCAGCCCGAAGATTTCGACCGTTAGCTCGCTGAAAACGTTCCAGGGATTGGGAATGAGGCGGGTGACGCTGACGCCCGTCCCGGCCAGGCCCTCCTCGCCGAACATGACCTCCAACGCCAGCGGCGAGTCCACCCAGGGCCGCTGGTGGGTATGGTACGTGTTGGCCTTGCCGAAGGCCGCCAGAAACTTGCCCGCTTTGGCCTGAAGCCCCAACGGCAGGGCGAGAAACGTCAGGTAACCCTCTTCCAGGTCATAGAAGAATTCGTCCCCCTCGCGTTCGGTAGCCAGGAACAGGTCCAGCCAGATGGTCGGCGTGAGGTCGGCTGAAAGGGCCAGCTCCGCTTCGCGGAGGAAGGCCCGCTTGGCGTCCTCGTGCGCCTTCTCGCGAGCGTCCAGGAACCCCGCCACGAAATCCAGATTGAGACTGGCCTTCAGATTGAACCGATCAATGAACTCTTCGCGGAACCATCCCCAGGGAGAGCGCCGCGCGGCCGCGATGGCTTCCTCACGGGGGTCCTGGGCGAGCGCCGCCGCCGCCACCAGGGGCAACGCGGGGACCAGCTCCCGCCGGACGTTGGCGACGGCGCGCTCACGAACGCCCGGATCGGGGACCCGGGCACGGAGCGAAGCGTCGCCCAGGCCATCGGGGCTCATGGGGTCTTGTGGCGCGGCGTTCAGCGGTGCAAGCAAACTCAAGGCCGCCCACCGGATCCATGGTTTGGGAAACGCCGTGATGCGATTTCGGATCATCTGTCGCCTCCCTCGTCGGCCGAATCGACAGGGCCCCCCTTCCATGGGGGGGAAGGGGCCGCTTCGGACCCGATTCGTCGCGCCGTCCCGGCGGACCGGACCGCCGGCCGGCCGTCGGTCCGCCCAGGGGCGGCGCGGATCGGACCTCGACAGAGTGATTCAGACGAGGGCGGGGGGGCTGCGCCCTGAAGGAGCCTGGCGGTAATCGTGATGAGGCGAGAAGACGACGCCGACGACCGGCGCCGCGGCCGGAGCCGGCTTAACGGCGGGCCAACCCTCAGCGGGCGGGAGGGCCTTGGCGAAACCCACCGCCTGACAAATCGCACACGGCGTCGAATGGAACTGCGGTTCTTTATGCGTGTGAAAGTAGGGCGCCGCAAAGATGAAGGCGAGCCCCGCAACGAGGAGAAGAACGCCCGATTGACGGATCAAACCTTGAGAAGGGGGCACAGAGGGGTGGGGGGCAGCCATGCCGACCCTCCGCGGGGTCGGAAGCAGGTTTCGTTTCGCCAGGCACTTTAGGCGGACTCGCCCGTCCGTTCAAGCCCTTTTCCCACGAGGGGATAGGCCTAGCGGAGCATCGGGTGAGCGGCTACAATCCGAGCCGTCGGACCCGCGCCTGGCTCCGACCCTTTCGCCTCCAGAGATGACGACGCTTTCCGCCTCGACCGCGATCCAGGACGTCCTGGACCAACTTCGCGCCCATCCCCGGCTGCGCCGCCAGATCGTTCACGTGGAGACGCTCCCGGCTCGACCGGCGCGCTACGCCTCCTTCCCGGCCGAGCTGGACTCCACGCTGGTCCAAGCGCTTCGAGCGCGGGGGATCGAGCAACTCTATACGCATCAGGCCGAGGCGGTCGCGGCCCATCTGCGGGGAGAGAACGTGGTCGTCGTTACGCCGACGGCTTCCGGCAAGACGCTTTGTTACAACGTGCCGGTGCTGGAGCGCTTGATCCGCAACCCATCGGCCCGGGCCCTCTACCTGTTTCCGACCAAAGCCCTCGGCCACGATCAATATGGAAACCTCTATGATCTCAGCCGGGCGCTGAATCGGGAGATCAAGGTTTACACGTTCGACGGGGATACGCCGACCTCGGCGCGGGCCGCCATCCGCGCCGCCGGCCAGGTCGTCCTCACCAACCCCGACATGCTGCATGCGGGCATCCTGCCGCATCACACCAAATGGATTCGGCTGTTCGAGAACCTAGAGACGGTCGTCATCGACGAGATGCACCATTACGGCGGCGTCTTCGGCTCGCACGTGGCCAACGTCATGCGGCGCTTGAAGCGGCTCTGCGCCTTTTACGGGTCCCGGCCGACGTTCGTTTGTTGCTCGGCGACGATCGCCAACCCCGGGCCGATGGCCGAGCGGCTGGTCGAGGCCCCATTCCGCGTCATTGACGCCAACGGCGCCCCCCGGGGCGAGCGGGTGTTCATCTTTTACAACCCGCCGGTGGTCAATGCGGAGCTGGGCATCCGGGCGTCTTCGATCAACGAGGCCCGGCGGCTGGCGATGCGCTTTCTGGAGCGGGAGGTTCAGACGATCGTCTTCGCGCGGTCGCGCAATCGGGTGGAAATCCTCGCCAATTACCTCAAGCGGGGTCAGGCGCGCCTGCATCGCGACCCGGGTCGGATCGCCGCTTATCGCGGCGGCTATCTGCCGCAGGAGCGCCGCCGCATCGAGCAAGGGATCAAGCGAGGCGACGTGCTGGGCGTGGTCTCGACTAACGCCTTGGAGCTGGGGATCGACATCGGCGCGCTTCAAGTGGCGATCCTGACCGGCTATCCCGGTACGATCGCCTCCACCTGGCAGCAGGCCGGCCGCGCGGGCCGTCAGCTTCAAACGGCGGTCACCATCCTGGTCGCGGACTCCTCTCCGCTCAATCAGTACCTGATGGCGCACCCGGAGTTCTTCTTCGGCTCGACGCCCGAGGAAGGCATCCTGAACCCCGACAACGTGGTCATTCTGGCCAGCCACCTGATGTGCGCCCTCCACGAGCTGCCGATGGAAGAAGGCGAACCCTTCGGAGCGCGTCCGCCGACGGCGCTGGTGGATAACCTGGTCGAGAAGAACATCGCCCGGCGCAGCGAAGGTCGGGTTTACTGGTCCGCCGAGGCCTATCCGGCCGAAGGCGTCCCTCTCAGGACGGCCACGCCGGAAAACTTCATCGTCCACAATACGAGCGACGAAGGGCGCGCCCTCGCCGAGGTGGATTTCGACTCGGCTCAGCTCCTCATCCATGAGCAGGCCATTTATCTGCATCAGGGACGCACTTATTACGTGGACAAGCTGGACTGGAATCGGCGGCGGGCTTACGTGCGGGAAATCGAGGCCGACTACTATACTGAGGCAATCGCCAAATCCGATCTCAAGGTTCTTCACGTCGATCACGTCGAGCCGGACCCAATGGGCCCGGGCGGCGAGGCTTTCGCCCCGCTGGAGGCCCGCTGTTTCGGCGCCGTCCGCGTCACGACGATCGTCCCCAAATTCAAGAAAGTGAAGTTCGAAACCCACGAAAGCATCGGCTACGGCGACATCAACCTGGAGGAGAACGAGATCCAGACCGAGTCCGCCTGGTGGACGTTCCGGCCGGAGACGGAAGCCTGGCTCCGCGGCCAGCCGACCTTGAGCGAACGGCTGGAAATGGGCGGGGCGTTGCACGGACTGGCCTGGTTGCTGCACAACGTCGTCGCGTTCCACGTGATGAGCGACCCGCGCGACCTCGCCACGCTGCCCATGGTCCGCGCGCCTCACGACGGCCGCCCGACGATTTACCTCTACGACCGCTCTCGCGGCGGGATCGGCCTGGCGCGGCGGGCCTTCGGCCTGGACCGGCAGATCTGGCGCGCCGCCCTGGAGATCGTGGAGCGCTGTCCGTGCGCGGCGGGCTGCCCTTCGTGCGTCGGCCCGACCGCGGGCGCGAGCCCCCTGGAAAAGGAGGCGGCCCGGAGGCTGTTGGCCGCCATGGTGGGATGACGGCCCGCATCCTGGACGGTAAGGCCACGGCCGAATCGATTCGTGCCGAAGTCGCCGATCGGGTCCGACGATTGACGGCGACGGGGCTGCGGCCGCCGGGACTCGCGCTCATGACGGTGGGGGATAACGCGGCCAGTCAGAGCTACGTCCGCGGCAAGCGGGAAGCCGCGCGTGGGGCGGGTTTTCACTCGGTCGTTCATCAGGTCCCGGCCACGGTGACGCGCGAGGAGTTGATGTTCCTGATCGATGAGCTCAACGCCGACCCGCGGATCGACGGCATTCTCTGCCAGCTTCCGTTGCCGCCGCATCTGGACGAGATGGAGGTCCTCCTGCGCGTCCGGGCCGAGAAGGACGTCGACGGCTTCCACCCGATCAACATGGGTCGGCTGGCGATCGGGATGCCGGACTTCATCCCCTGCACGCCGCTCGGCTGCCGGGAGCTGTTGCTCCGCTACGACATCCCCACCGAGGGGCGCAAGGCGGTCGTTGTCGGGCGCTCCAATATCGTCGGGACGCCGATGGCGCTCCTGCTCCTTCAGAAAGGGCCGGGCGGGGACGCCACGGTCAAGGTCTGCCACTCGCGGACGTGGGACCTGGCCGCTGAATGCTCGACGGCCGATATTCTGATCGTCGCCATCGGTCAGCCGCGCTTCGTCACGGCCGATATGGTGAAACCGGGGGCCACGGTCATCGACGTCGGGATCAATCGGGTCGAGGACCCCAAGGCCGCGCGCGGCTACCGGATCGTGGGCGACGTTGACTTTGAAGCGGTCAAGGAGAAGGCCGGGGCGATCACGCCGGTGCCGGGTGGGGTCGGCCCCATGACGATCGCCATGCTGATGCGGAACACGCTCAAAGCCTGGGAGAGGAAACACCTTGTCTGAGCCGGGCCCCCCTTCTCCAGACGCTTGAGCCATGAGCTCGACGATCATTGCCGTCTCGGATCTCTGCGTGGCCTACGGTCGAGGCCCGCGACGCACCGAGGCCGTCCGGGGGCTGGGCTTCACCGTCGCCGAAGGGGAGACCGTCGGGTTCATCGGCCCCAACGGCGCCGGCAAAAGTTCCACCATCAAGGTCTTGATGGGGTTCGTGTTCCCGTCGGCCGGGAGTGTGAGCGTCTTTGGCCTGCCCGCCGGCAGCGTTCAATCCCGCCGGCGGATCGGTTATCTGCCCGAAGTGACGCTCTATTATCCCTTCATGAAGGCGCGCGAGGTGTTGGAACTCTATGGCGGGCTCCACGGCCTGAGCCGCCGCGAACTCAAACGGCGGATTCCGGAGCTGTTGGCCCGCGTGGGGCTGGAAGGCCAGGGGGAGAAACTCATCAAGAACTTCTCCAAGGGGATGCAGCAGCGCGTCGGCATCGCCCAGGCCATCATCAGCGATCCCGACCTGCTGATTTTCGATGAGCTTTCCTCCGGGCTTGATCCCGTAGGCCGTTACGATCTGCGAGAGACGCTCCTGGACCTGAAACGCCGGGGCAAAACGATCTTCTTTTCTTCGCACGAGCTCCACGAGGTTGAGGAGCTGTGCGATCGGATACTCGTCATTCACCAGGGGCGCAAGATCGCCGATGAGCCCCTCGCTCCCCTGTTGAATCGGCTCCGCCAGATCGGAGCAGCCCCGAGCGGCGCTCCCATGACGCTGGAACGCTACTTCATGAACCTGATCCGGCCGTCGGAAGGCTCCGCGATCGAAGCCGCCGCGAGTTGAGCCAGCTCAGGGGGAGCGTCAGCCTCGGACGGCCGTCCCGCCCCGCGCGAGCCTGAGCAGCAGCGTCTGAGCGTGGCCGGCGCGTTTTCTCCCGCCCGCCGACATCGCCGCCGCCACCTTCCGCGCCGTCGATTCTCCATGGCAGAAGGCGGCCAAACTGGGGCCGGCCCCGCTGAGGAAAACTCCGGCGGCCCCCGCCTCCACGGCCCGTGCCCTCAGCCGGGCGTAGTCTCGGACGAACCGACGGCGGTAAGGCTCGTGGAGGCGGTCCGTCATCAACCACCGCAAGGGTTCGGCCTCGCCCGCCACGATCGCATCGATCAGAAGCGGGACGCGGCTCAAATTGAAGACGGCGTCTCGATGGGGAACCTGAGCGGGCAAGGCCCGCCGCGCTTGCTCCGTGGGCAGCGCATAATCCGGGGCGTGAACGACGACGCGCCAGACGGGGTGCGGCCGATAGGCGTGGACCATCAGCGACGGGCCGTCCAGGCTGGCCGCCGTCAATCCCCCCAGAAAGGCGGCCGCGACGTTGTCGGGATGCCCCTCCAGCCGGGCCATGGTCAAGAGCAGCTCCTCCGGAGAGAGCGGCCCTCCAAGATGAAGGTTGGCGGCAAGCGCGCCGGCAACGATGGCCGTGGCCGAAGACCCGAGTCCGCGCCCGACCGGGATCCGGCCGATCACCTCGACCTCCAGGGCCGGCATCGGCGCCTCGGCCAGGCGGCAGACTCGACGATAGGCCCGAAAGAAGGTCGTCCCCGTCGTCAAATGAGCGCAGGTCCCCCGGCCGATCCATCGATGGCCGCGCCCCGATCGTCGCGCCAGGCGGAACTCGTTGAAGAGATCGAGCGCCAGGCCCAGGCAGTCAAATCCCGGCCCCAGATTGGCCGTGGTGGCGGGCGTCAGGATCCGGAGCCGGGCTGCGGCGGGGGGGCGCTTCACGGGGCCCTCCTCAAGCCGGTCCTCGCCCGCGCTCGGCCGCCGCCCCCGGGTCGGGATTTAAAGGCGAGCAAAGTTATTGAGGAGCTTGAGCCCCCACTCCTGACTCTTTTCGGGGTGGAATTGAGTGGCGAAGACGTGCTCGCGCTCATAGACCGCGGGGAAGGCGCGGCCATAGTGGCACCAGGCGACGACGTGCCCCCTCTCGTCGGCGGCGGGTTCGATATGATAGGAATGAACAAAATAGAAGTAAGCCCCATCGGGGACGCCGGCCAGGAGTCGCGAGGCCCGACCGTTACGCCTGACCTCGTTCCATCCCATGTGGGGCACCTTGAGCTCGCCCCGAAATCGAGGGCAATGACCCCGGAGCACCGCAAGCCCGCGCGCTTCGGGGGATTCTTCGCTCGTCTCGACCAGAATCTGCATGCCGACGCAGATGCCCAGGAACGGCCGGCCCGTCGCGAGAAACTGCCGGAGCGCGGGCTCGAAGCCGCCGGCGCGGACGCCCTCAACGCAGGCGCCGAAGGCGCCGACGCCGGGGAGGATCAATCGGTCGGCGCGCTCGATCCGCCGCGGGTCGGCCGAGACTTCATTAGGCGCGCCCAGATGATCGAGCGCCTTGGAGACGCTCCGGAGATTGCCGGAGCCGTAATCGACGATGACGATCATCCTCGGCCTCGACCGGCCGCCCGCCACGGCCGAAACCTCGTGATTTTACCATAACCCCCCCGAAGTCCGCGCCCGTCCGCGCATGTCGGCGCGGGGTCTCCCCCCTCCGGTCTAACGCCGGTCCCGACGGCAGGGGTTGCGCAGTTCTCCCAAGCCCTCGACGCCCGCCTCGACCAGGTCGCCGGGCTTGAGCGACACGGGGGGCTTGCGAAAGATTCCGACCCCGGCGGGCGTTCCCGTCGAGACGATGTCCCCCGGGCGGAACGTCAGGCCACGGGAGATGTATTCGATGAGATAGGGGATATCGAAAATCAGATTGGCCGTGGTGCTCTCCTGCATGGTCCGACCGTTGAGCTTGAGCCAGAGCCGCAGCCGATGGGGGTCGGGCGCCTCGTCGGCGGTCGTGAGCCAGGGGCCGCAGGGAGCGAACGAGTCGAGCGACTTGCCGCGCGTCCACTGCCGGTCGGCGAATTGCAGGTCGCGGGCCGAAACGTCATTGAGCACCATATAGCCGGCGACGTGGCCGAGCGCCGTCTGGCGGCTGATGCGTTTTCCGCCCCGGCCGATGACGAAAGCCAGCTCGACCTCGAAGTCCACCTGGCGCGAGAGATTCTCCGGCGGCAGGAGGATCGGCGACGCGGGGCCGGTCAGCGTCGAGGCGAACTTGGTGAAGAAGATCGGCGTCTTGGGGGGTTCGACCCCATGTTCCTGACAATGATCCCGGTAATTCTGGCCGATGCAGATGATCTTCTCCGGGTCCGGGATCGGCGGGGCCAGCTCCGCCTCCTGCAACGGGATGGCCCAGGCGGGGCGGCGTTGGCCGCCGCGGGCCGATTGTCCCAGCCGACCCTGGGCCCGTCGCACGGTCTTGGCCGCCCGGCCCAAGGCGGGGGCTCCCCCCTCAAGGATCAGGCGAAGGGAGGCCGGAAGGGCGCCCACGCCGAGGGCCTTGGCCGCCTGGACCAGATCGATGACGTGAATGTCGACGACGGCGCCCGCGCGAACCTCCGCCCCGCGCCGGAACGTCATGAGTTTCATCGCCTAAGTCGCCGCCGTCTCCCGTGAGCGCCGCCGCCGAGCGAGCGATCCCCAACCCGACATAAGGAGAAACGACGCGTCGACTGAGGCGCCGCTCGACGTCCGCGACCGGCTGAGGCCGCGGTGACCGACCCTCAGGAATAAACCGGGGGATAGCCCCTCAAGCGCGTTCCCCTTGGATATATTGGCGCAGATGGCGATTTTCGTCGGCCATTTGATCCAGTTGCGCCTTCACCAGATCGCCGATCGAGACCATGCCGACCAGGTTCTGCGCCTCCAGGATCGGCAGATGGCGAACGCGATGACGGGTCATGACCGACAAAAGCTCCGTGATCGTCTGGCCGGGCCCGGCGGTCAATAACCGGGTCGTCATCACCTCGGCCACCCGGGTTTCCCCCAGTCGCTTGTTCGCGTCGGCCGATTCCCTCAGAATGTCCCGCTCGGTGATAATCCCCGCGATCTCCCCATCGGGCCCCCGAACGAGCAACGCCCCGATCCGCTCCTTGACCAGAAGCTGGATGGCCTCCAGCACCGTCCGATCGGGTTCGATCGTGACAACGGAACGGTTATTGCGGCGGACTACATCTGAGGCAAGCACCCCTGCCCCTCCCGGCCAACACGCGCCCGTGACCTCGGCCCATGGAACACAATCCACGCGCCCTGACCAACCTGAGGCATTCTGCCAGACCCCCCGAAACCGTGTCAACCGGGACCGGCCGCGCTCAGGCGGCGCTTTACGGCCCCGGAGGAGCGGAGTACGCTGGCTGGCCCGCGCGGGGCCTTTGGCCGGGGATTCCGAGGCGGCAACGGAGGTCAAAAATGAAGTTCGCCATGCTGGGCCGGACCGGCGTCCGGGTCTCGCGGATTTGTCTGGGGTGCATGAGCTATGGCAGCTCTCGCTGGCGGCCTTGGGTGCTGGACGAAGCCGATGCGCTCCCCTTCTTTCGGCTGGCCATTGAAGGCGGAATTAACTTCTTCGACACGGCCGACATCTATTCCCTCGGCGTCAGCGAAGAGGTCACCGGCAAGGCGCTGCGAGAATTCGGCCGCCTGGAGGAGATCGTCCTGGCGACCAAGGTCCGCTTCCCCATGGCCGAGGGGCCAAACATGGGGGGCCTCTCACGCAAGCACGTCGTTCAAGGCTGCGAGGCGAGCCTCAAACGGCTGGGCGTCGAGACGATCGATCTCTATCAGATTCATCGGGCGGACCCGCGAACGCCGCTGGAGGAAACGCTCGCCGCCCTGGATCAGTTGGTGCGTCAGGGCAAAGTGCGGTTCATCGGGGCCAGCTCGATGCCCGCCTGGAAATTCGCCAAGGCGCTCGGCCTCTCGGAGGGCCACGGCTGGGCCCGATTCGTCACCATGCAGAACCACTACAACCTCATCTACCGCGAGGAAGAGCGGGAGATGATGCCGCTCTGCGAAGAGGAAGGGATCGGCGTGATTCCGTGGTCGCCGCTCGCCCGCGGCTTGCTGGCGGGCGCGCGGCAACGGCTCGACGACCGCGCCTCGACGCCACGAGCCGCCAGCGACGATTTTACGCCCGCCCTCTACGACCAGCCCGGCGATTGGGACGTGGTCGAGGCCGTCCGGACGGTGGCGGCTCAGCGCGGCGAGCCTCCGGCGGCCGTGGCGCTCGCCTGGCTCTTGTCCAAGCCCGCCGTCGTCGCCCCCATCATCGGCGCCACGCGGCCGGAGCATCTTCGGGAGGCCCTCGCCGCCGTCGACATCCAACTTTCCCCCGACGAGATCGCCGCCCTGGAAGAGCCTTATCGTCCCCATCCGGTCAAGGGGATGTTCACCTGAGCCGCCCGACGCGCCGCCGGCGCCCGGCTCAAGGAAGGACGGGCGGGGGGGTTCAGGCTTGACCCTCCGCCGGAGGAGCCGTAAGCTGACCGGTCGAGGCTCCCCCCGCCATGCGCGTGATTTTTGTTTCGCTCTATGACGAATGGTGCCTGGGCATTCGCAGCCTCTCGGCCACGCTCAAGGCCGAAGGGCACCAGGTCGGCATTGCTTACCTGCATTCGCTTCCGGAAATGCACGGCAGCGCGGGCGAGGGAGACCCCGACGGCTATCACGTCCCTCCGGCGAGCGTTCCCGCGCGCGACTTCAGCGCGCTGCTCCGTCTGGTGGCCGAGCTTCAACCTGATCTGATCGGTCTCGGCTACACGTCGAATTTCTTCGGTCTGGCCGAGCGCGTGACGGCGCTTCTCCGCAAGGCGACCCCGGCGCGCATCATCTGGGGGGGCGTGGACGTGACGGCCAACCCGGACCTCGCCATCGCCTCGGCCGACATCGTCTGCGTCGGCGAGGGGGAAGGGGCGATGCTCGATCTGACGCGTCGGCTGGCGGGCGGCCAGACTTTCACCGACGTGCCGAACCTCTGGGTGCGCGAGGGAGAGGCGATCCATCGCAACGACGTCCGGCCGTTGATTCAGGACCTCGACGCGCTTGCCTGGGGCGACTTCGAGCCGCGGGACAAGTACTGGATCAGCGGCGGGCGAGTTCACGCCGGAGCGATCCCGACCGGCAGCCATCTGGAACGCAACTTCCCGATCATGGCCACGCGCGGCTGCCCCTACGCCTGCACCTTCTGCTGTAACGCCATGTATCGGGACCTCTACGGCAACAAGGATTACGTCCGGATGCGGTCAGTCGACAACGTTCTGGCCGAGATCGAGCGCCATCTGGAGCGGCAGCCGGGCGTCCGCGCGATCGAGTTCTTCGACGACGTCTTCGGCACGCGGCGGGATTGGGTCCGCGAGTTCGCCGACAAGTACCCCGAGCGCGTCGGCTTGCCCTTCTGGTGTTACACCTACCCGGCCTTCTGCAAGCCGGAGCTGGTGGCCGATCTCAAGCGCGCCGGCGTGGACTTCATCGTCATGGGTCTCCAGAGCGGCAGCCAGCGCACGCTTCAGGAGGATTACCATCGGAACTCGCCGACCCGGCGCGTCACCGAGGCCGCCGAGCTCATCATGGGGGCCGGCATTCCGCTCATCCTCGACCTGATCGGGGCCAACCCCTTCGAGACCGAAGCCGATAACCTGGAGACGCTGGAGCTTTTGTTGGCGCTGCCGCCCGGCTTCGCCCTGCAAACGGTCAATCCGCTCACGTTTTATCGCAATTACCCCATCACAGACCGCGCCCAGCGCGAAGGCGTCCTCACGCACCTCCTCCAGGGCCGCAACGCCGCCGTCGTAGAGCAATCGCCCGCGCAGCGCTTCTGGATGGCCGTGCATTCGCTGACGCAGTTCCATCACAAGCTCGGCAAGGATTCGATCCGGGCGATGGCGCGGGACTCGTTCCTGCGCGAACATCCGGAAATCCTCGAATCGATCTCGGATTCGCTCATCGAAGCCACCTATCTGCCGGGCACGCGCATCTTCCGGCGCGCGCGCGAGGAGCAAATGGCCCACGAAATCGCCGCGCTCAAGGGTCAGGTGGCTCGTTTTCAGGGCAGCCGCGCCGTCCGTTTCTATTTCAACCTCAAACGCTGGCTGGGCCTTTCAACCCCCTCCTCGAGCCAGCCGTCCGCCGGGACGCCCCGGCGCGGTGGAAACGGCCGGCGGCCTCCATCCCCGGCGGACGGCAACGGCCACGGCGCCGAGGCCGCCGCCCCCCGGCAAAAAATCCAGGGGGCGACGGCCTTTCAATGTTGACGGACGGCGGCCGAGGCCCCCGGCCCTTAAACGGCGGAGGCCGAAGGCGTCGATGGGCTCTCAAGAAAGGAGAACGCGCGATGCGTTTTCGATTGCCGGCCTTGGCGACGGCGGCCGTCGCCCTCTCGGCCATCGGCGCTGAAGTCGATCGCCCGACGTTCAGCCGGGACGTCGCTCCGATCTTCTACGCTCGGTGCGTGAGCTGTCATCGGCCCGGGGAGATCGCGCCGATGTCGCTCCTGGATTACGCCTCGGCGCGACCCTGGGCGAAGTCGATCAAAGAGGTCGTCGCCACGCGCAAGATGCCCCCCTGGCACGCCGATTCCTCCCTTGTGCGCTACGCCAACGACCGGAGCCTCACGCGCGCCGAGATCGCCACGATCGTTCGCTGGGTCGATCAAGGCGCCCCGGCGGGGGATCCCGCGGACCTTCCCGCCGCTCCGCGGTTCATTGAAGGCTGGGCGATGGGCGAGCCGGACCTCATCTTTCACGCCAAGCGGGACTTCACCATCCCCGCCAACCAGGCCGAGGTTCCCTATCAGTGCATTACCTTCCACGTCGATCTGAAGGACGACCTCTACATCTCCGGTTGGGAGATTCGTCCGCGCGTCCCGAAAGCGTTTCATCACGCCAATCTGGTTCGCTCGCCGCAATCGCTGGAGGACGCTCCGGCCGGCGGCCTGATCGCGCGCGCGGTCCTGCAAGGGGGCGATTACATCGGCAGCTACCTGCCGGGCAGCCGGCCCATGACCTACCCCGAGGCGATGGCCTATCGCATCCCCGCCGGCTCAAGCCTCGCGATCCAGGTCCATTACGTCGGTTTGGAGGAAGAGGCGACCGATCATTTGATGTTCGGCGTCAGGTTCGCCGAGGGGCGAATCGACAAGCTGGTCCGCGTCGTCGGCACCGACACCAACGCCATCGCCATCCCCCCCGGGGATCCGAATTGGGGGCTGGAGGATGAGGTGACGATCCTGCACGACCTCGTGGCGATGACCAGCGGCGTTCACATGCACCTGCGGGGGAAAGACTTCACGATGGAAGGCATCCTGCCCGACGGCTCCCGCAAACTGATCACCGCCATCCCCCGTTACGATTTCAATTGGCAATCCAACTACGTGCTGGCCGAGCCGATCTTCCTGCCCAAGGGGACGAAGATTCACGTCACGGCCCATTGGGACAACTCCGACAAGAACCCAGCCAACCCCGACGCGCGCGCCTGGGTGCGTTACGGTCCCTGGACCGATGACGAGATGCTGCTCGGCTGGACTCACGTCGTCATCGCCGACGAACGCCTCGGGTACAAAATCGAGAAGGGGCGCCTCGTCGGCAAGTTCGACGACGCCCAGCCCCACGGCCATCCGTTCTTTCTGCAGACGTTGCCGAGTTCGAGCGAGTTTCAGCGCTCACAGACCGCCGCCGGCGCCGCCGCCGCTCCGGATCGCCCCGCGTCTCCGTAGGGGAGAATTAAAGCCTCATCACGAAGGCGCGCGGATACGAAGTAACGAGCACCCGAACGAGCGCCGGGACCGTCATCGCGATCCCGTCAGGCGCGCCCCCTGGCTGAGTCTCTACAAGTCTTTGCGCCTTGGTGGCTGTCTTCTCGATTCATCGATCGACGCGGCCAATGATCATCGGCGAATGCGAGCCGATGTCGGCCGTCTCCACGGTTGCGAATCCGGCGGCTTTGAGCCAGGCGGTGTACTCGCCGAGCGTGAACGTGTCTCCCTCGGTGGTGTGAACCAGCATATTGACGGCGAACACGAGGGCGAAGGGGGGGCCGGTCCGCGCCTCGTCCGGCACCATGTCGATAATGGCGACACGCCCGCCGGACCGAAGCCCCCGGCGGAGCCGGCCGAGAAGCTCGCGCGAAGAGCGTTCCCCCTCCGAATGGACGATATTGCCGAGGATGGCGAGGTCAAATCGGCCCTCGCCGAAGTCAAACGCCCGCAAATCGCCCGCGGCAAATTCGCTCCGGTTCGTCACGCCGTGTCGGGCCGCATATTCCCGCGTGATCGCCAGAATCCCGGGAAAATCTTGAAACGTGACCTTCGCCTGGGGGTCGGCTTCGGCCAGCGCGATCCCCCATACGCCTGAGCCGCACGCCACGTCGATGATCCGCGACCCGCGGCCCGCGGAGCCCGGGAGCAGAACCTCGGCCGCGCGTTCGGCGATCGGCCGATTCATAACGTGCAGGCTGCGAACAAGCGCCGGGAAAAACTGCTCGGCCTTGTCCTTCTGTTCGACGGCCACGCGCGGCCGCCCCGTCCGGACGGCCTCGGCGAGGTGGCCCCACGCCTCCCAGAGGCCGTCGGCCTCCCACATCGAGCCGACGTAATCGGGCCGGCCGCGCACGAGAAATCGCTCGGCGGCGGGCGTCAATCGGTAGCGCCCGTCGGCTTTGCGGATAACCCCAAAGGCGGCCAGGGCGTCGAGCAACATCCGCCCCCCCCGTGGGGAAACGCCCGCGGCCCGCGCGATGGCTTCGGCCGTGGCGTGACCCTCGGCCATGCGCGAGAAGACGTCCAGTTGCGTCGCCGCCGTCAGGCAGCGCGACGGCGCGTACGACATCGAAAACTGCATGATGGGCTGAAGGTCCGCCCAGGTCGCTGCTTCGTCGGTTCCCGCGCTCACGGCGATGACTCCCTTGCCCGAGGGGCTCGGCCTGGGATAATCGGCGCCGCCGGCCCCGAATCGTCCGGGCTTCGCTCGACAGGCGAGCGCCCGGCCGAAACGTTCCGCCGGCCCGGCGCGCCTGACTTCCTGAGCGAGGG
Organism: uncultured Candidatus Sumerlaeota bacterium; assembly: GCA_964463045.1. GTDB lineage: Bacteria > Sumerlaeota > Sumerlaeia > MVZB01 > JAJFLK01 > CAYXAU01. The sequence goes on from CAYXAU010000007.1 coordinate 124,328, forward strand.
ATTATCCCGATGGACCGTTTCTTCCCGCAAATCAAAAGAGTCGCCTACGAGGGACGAACCAGCCGCAACCCCCTTGCCTTTCACCACTATGACCCGGATGAAGTCCTTGGCGATCGGACGCTACGCGAGCATCTGCGGTTCGCCGTCTGTTTCTGGCACACGATCCGCGGCTCCGGCGCCGATCCGTTCGGGCCCGGCTGCCATCGCCGCCCCTGGTCGCTGACGGACCTCTCGATAAAAGCCCACGTGGATCGGGCCGAGGCGCTCTTTGAGTTCTGCGACAAGCTCGGCGCGCCGTTCTATTGCTTCCACGACCGGGACGTGGCTCCGGAAGGCCGCACGCTCGCCGAATCCCACGAGCGCCTGGATCAAATGGCCGAACATCTGGCCCGATGGCAGAAGGAAACGGGCGTCCGGCTTCTCTGGGGGACGGCCAACCTTTTTTCCCATCCGCGCTACAACCAAGGGGCGGGGACCTCGCCCTTCCTCGACAGCTTCGCCTTCGCGGCGGCCCAGATCCGCAAGACGATGGAGGTCACGCATCGGCTGGGCGGGGCGGGTTACGTCTTCTGGGGAGGCCGCGAAGGATACATGAACCTCAACAACACCGACCTGAAGCGGGAACAGGATCACATGGCCCAGCTCTTGCGCATGGCCGTCGATTACAAGCGGCGCCTGGGTTTTCAGGGGCAACTGCTGATCGAACCCAAACCCTGCGAGCCGATGAAGCATCAGTACGATTACGACGCCGCGGCGGCCGTCGGCTTTCTCCGCGAATACGGCCTGGAACGGGAGTTCAAACTGAACCTCGAAACCAACCATGCCACGCTCGCCGGCCACTCGATGCGCCACGAACTCGAATGGTCCCTCGCGCGAGGCATGCTCGGCTCGATCGACGCCAACGTCGGCGACCTGCTCCTGGGCTGGGACACCGACGAATTCCCGACCAATCTCTACGAGACGACGTTCATCATGATGGCCGTGCTGAGCAACGGCGGGATCGCTCCGGGCGGGCTTAATTTCGACGCGCGCGTCCGTCGGGAATCGCTCGAGCCGGAGGACCTGTTCCACGCCCATATCGGCGCGATGGACGCCTTCGCGCGCGGGCTCAAGGTCGCTTGGCGCCTCCGCGAGGATGGCCGGCTGGAGGAATTCCGCCGGCGACGCTACGCCTCGTGGGATGCGGAGCTGGGCCGGAAAATCGAATCGGGCAAGGCGACGCTCGAAGAGGTCGAGGCCCATGCCCTCCGGCTGGGCTCGACGCCGGAATTCAACCCCAGCGGACGCCAGGAGATGCTCGAAAACCTCATCAATGACTTCATCTGAATCGTCCGGCCGACTCCGAAGGCGGCATCGGCCCGCTCCGCGCGGCCTTCAGGAACACGTAAAGCCTTCCCTGCGAGGGGACCTCATAGGCCATGCCGAACCACTCGTCCGGGCGGCACGCCAACGGCCCCTGGATGCGGCGAACGTCGAGGATCGGCTCGCCGACGTCGAGCGAAACGCCGGCAAGCGGCTTGCGCCCGGTCGCGATCACGCTCTCAAAGACGAAATCGCTGAAGCCGATGGTGGACGGCCCGCGTTCGGGGTCCCACTTAAGCGTCAGCCGCACGCCGGTCTCGCGCTCGATCGTCTTGAGCTTATAAGACCCGTCCGGCGCGCGCTCGAAATACTCCGGCGGATCGGCTTCCACGATCTTGATCGCGCCGGGCGCCGCCGGGCCGATCGTCATCGATCCCGCCGCGAGTCGCTTGATGGCCTCGTGGTCGGGCTCGGCTTCCCCGTCCCAGGTCAGTTGATCCCCCTTCATGACCAGATGCACGTCATAGGCGTCGTGTGCTCCACGCGAGAGGCCGAACTGAAGGTCCGCCTCATGGAACACACCGGGCGGGGCCTCAAGCCGCTGGGAACTGGTCCCGCTGACGCTCGTCATCACGCGATAGACCTTGAGATCAACCTTGAGGGCGGGAGCGGAGCCCTCTCCGCGCGCGCGGACCGCCGGGGAGAAGGCGATCAACATAAGGGCACACCATATCTTCGTCATCGTAAACGACCTCCTTGACTTGATAGCTAAAGATGATGGCATCGGATCCGTCCGTTCGACGCCTAGATCGGCCCTTCGATCGTGTTCGACACCTCGAGGATGACCGACTTGGGATCGGCCAGTGTCGTCGCTCTCCGCGCGGCCGACGCCGCGCCCCACGCATCGGAAAAAGCGCCGCGTTCCACGATATAGACCACCTCTTGCGCCACGACATTCGGCGCGGGCGAGGAGGGCCGTCCCGGCGATCAGCCCGGTCAAGGCCCAGACGCGCAACAGATTTCGCCCGCGTCGCGTTCTTGGCGAGACAAGCATCGCAAGCTCCTCCCTGGAGGCGGAACCCCCCTCCGGGAACCTTTCAAAAACGTTAGTCTAGAAGGCCACGGAAGCGTCCCGGCTACGCGTTAGGTTCGGGACGAGAATCCCGTTCTCGTCATCGGAAGTCAATTGACCCCCGGCCTCCGACTTCGCCTAAGCCGACCCCGCCTCGGCCGCCGGAAGCGCGCCGGAGGCTCTGAGCCAGCCCCGAACGGCCTCGATCGCCCGGCCGGCGCTTCCCTGATTGATCTCAACGACCCGGCGCGCCTTGAGCCCCTCGGCGCGGCGCAGTTCCGGGTCGTTCAGCAGCCGGAGGAGCGTGGCCCCCAGCTCTGCGGCGCGGACCTGCGTGCCCGCCGCGGCCGCAGCGAATAACGCGGCCATCTCCCGCTGATTTGCCATGTTCGGGCCATACACAACCGGGATCGCGTGCGCCGCGGCTTCGAGCAAATTGTGGCCCCCGACGTTGCCGAAGCTCCCCGCCACGATCGCCACGTCGCCCAGCCCGTAAGCCCGGGCGAGCTCCCCCATCCGATCCAAGACGACGATCTCCGGCCCGCGATCGACGGGCGATCCGGAACTCAGACGGCTGGCCGGTTCCGTGGCGAACCCCCACGCCCGGCAGAGCTCGGCCACCGGCTCGAACCGTTCCGGATGCCGGGGGACGAGGATCAAGCGAGCCTGGGGGTGGTCCTCGCGCAGGCGTTGAAAGGCGTTGAGGACGGTCTCTTCCTCCCCGGGATGCGTCGAGCCGGCGACGATGACCGGATCGGCCGCGTTGATGCCGAAAGCGCGACGGGCGGCCCGGCGTTCTTCGTCGGTGAGCGTCGGCGTCGGCAGGTCGAACTTCACGTTGCCCGTGACGCGCACCTTTTCCTCCGGGAAGCCCAGAGCGCGGAACCCCCGGGCGTCTTCCTCCGTCTGGACGCACAAACCGGCAAAAGCCTCGAAGGCCGGACGAAACCAATCCCGGAAGCGCCGATACCGGGGAAACGAGCGATCGGAGAGGCGACCGTTGACGAGGAAGACGGGGGTTCCGGCCCGCCGCGAGACGAGCAGAAAATTCGGCCAGATCTCCGATTCGAGGATGAAGATGACGCGCGGCCGGAACGCTCGATGATACCGGGCGACGTTCCAGGAAAGATCGGCGGGAAAGTACGTAAAAGCTTCCACGCCCGGCAGCGAGCGCCGCGCCGCCTCCTGGCCCGTCTCGGTCACCGTGCTCACGACGAACGGCCACCGCGGGAACAATCCCCGCAGACCCGGCTCGATCGCCCGCGCCGCGGCCACCTCTCCGACGGAAACGGCATGGATCCAGACCGAGCCGGCCTGGAAGGGACGCGCCGCCTCGCCCCGCGGCAGATGGCGCCCCAGCATCCCCGGCGCGCTGCGGCGATACTTCCCGCGCCGGGCCCAACGCCAGGCTAGATAGGGCAATCCGACGGGGGCCGCCGCCAGATAGATCGCGTCATAGCGGGTGATCATGCGCCATCGGCGGGCCAATGACCCGCAACGGCAGGACGGGAAAAAGGGCCGTCCGGCCGACCCCAGGATAACCGACGCTCGCCGAAGATGAAGGCTGAAAGCCGGTCAGGGACGGACGAGCGGCGCCCGTTTGAAGTCTCGCCTCGAACTTGAGACAATCCCGGCGAAGGCGCGCGAGAGCGCCGTCTCGGCTACCTTCCCTCAAGGAGGCTCGCGGGTGGGCGAGTCAACCGGCGCCGGTCTTTTTCAGGACGCGCTCCGACGGCTGGACGCCGCCAGTCAACACGCCGCGATCGATCCGGAGGCGCTGGAGAAGCTCCGGCATCCGCGTGCCACGCTACAAGTCGCCATCCCGGTCCGCATGGACGACGGGTCGCTGCGCATCTTCGAGGGTTACCGCGTCCGACACGACGACACCCGCGGCCCCACCAAAGGGGGCATCCGCTATCATCCCAGCGTTGACCTGGAAGAGATCAAGGCACTGGCTTTCTGGATGACCTGCAAGTGCGCCGTCATGGGGCTCCCTTACGGCGGAGCCAAGGGGGGCGTCGTCGTCAATCCCAAGGAGCTTTCCAGGCTGGAAGTCGAGCGATTGAGCCGTGGGTTCATCGACCAGATGGCCGACTTCATCGGCCCCGAGACCGACATCCCCGCCCCGGACGTCTATACCAACGCCATGATCATGGGCTGGATGATGGATCAATACTCCAAAATCCGACGCCAGCACACGCCCGCCGTGATCACGGGCAAGCCGATCCCGCTCGGCGGAAGCCTGGGCCGGGAGGACGCCACGGGCCGCGGCGCCTTTCACTGCATCAAGGAACTGGAGGCGCGGCGCGGCTGGCGGCCCGAAGCGATTCGCGTGGCCGTCCAGGGCTTTGGCAACGCCGGCCAGCACGTGGCGGCCCTGCTGCACGCCGACGGCTACCGGATCGTCGCCGTGAGCGACTCTCAAGGGGGAATCTTCCGCCCCGAGGGGTTCGATATCCCCAGCCTTATCCAAGCCAAGAACAGGACCCGTCGGCTGGAGGCGGTCTATTGCGAGGGCACGGTCTGCCACGCCATCCCGGCCGAGCGCATCACCAACGCCGAGCTGCTCGAGCTGGACGTGGACCTCCTGATCCCGGCGGCGCTGGAGAACCAGATCACGGCCGAGAACGCGGCTCGCCTGCGCGCTCCGGTGATCGTGGAGATCGCCAATGGACCCACGACCAGCGACGCCGACGAAACGCTCCGGACCCGCGGGACCTTCGTCATCCCGGACATCCTGGCCAACGCCGGCGGCGTCACCGTCAGCTACTTCGAATGGGTCCAGAACAAGGCGGGCTTCTATTGGACGCTCGCCGAGGTGCAGGATCGCCTCCGGCGAATCATGGCGCGGGAGTTCAACGCGCTGGTCGACCTGGCCGAGGAGAAGCGGCTCGACCTGAGGACGGCAGCCTACGTCCACGCTTTGGGCCGGATCGGCGAGGCGGTCGCCTCCCAGGGGACCGGCTCCTATTTTCGGGATGGGACGCTGTCCACCTGAAGGAGGGTCGGTCCGGCCGCAGCCATGCCCTCATGCGCTCAGCATGATGGGGTCCTGGACAGGCGTTTCCAGCGGTCTCCAACGGCTTCGAGCCCCCATGCGGCCCCGATCGCCAGAAAGGGAACGATCGGCGCGCGGAATCGGGCATAGGCCTCAGCGCCGCCGGAGATCAGGGCGAAATAAGCCACGAGAATCACCACGAGAGCGACCCCTACCTTGGAGCCCCGTCGGGCCTGGCGGATCACGCCGATCAGGAATAGCGTGACGACCGCGGGGGCCACGGCGAGCTGAAAGCCCACCAGGGCCAGCGTCGTCGGGCTCGTCGATTCCAGCAGCCGACGCCATCGGCGGGCCCGAGCCGGGTCGCCCCATCGACTGAGCGTCGTCCCCTGAGGGGCCCATCCGAGCTGAAGGTCGAGCGTGCTGCGGAGGGGCCGAACCAGGAGGCTCAGGCTCGAGGTCGCCTGAATCCACGCGGAAAGCGCGGGCCGTTCGGCCAGCAGGCGCAGCCCGAGGGCCCCCTCACGCCGCTTAAAGCTGACGGGGTCCTCGGCGGGGGTGAACGGGATCGTCTCGGCCGCCCGGCGACCCAGCCTCCCCTGAGCCTCCACCAGAGAGATTTGCTCGGCCCAGGCCAGCGTCCCCGCCGCGCGATAATAGAGCAGGTTGTGATGGCCGATCGTGCTCAAGAAGGGTCGGCCGAAGACCCTCGCGTTTCGCGCCAGCCACGGCGTCAGCGGCAGCGCGCAACCGAGGAAGAAGAAACCCAGGGCGATCAGCCTCGCGCGCCTTGCGCGCCCGATCGCCAGGCAGATCCAGATGACGGCCGGCAAGAGAGCCGCGATAGGCCGGACCAGGATGGCCAGCCCCAGCGCGAAACCGGCCAAGGCGGCTCTGAAAAACCCGGGCCCGGGCCCCCCCGCCAGAACCAGCGCCATCCCAAGCAGAAGCACGGCGAACAACGTCTCGCTCACGAGGGCGTTGGCGAGCGAGATCGAAGGAACATCAAGAGCCACGAGACCTCCCGCCAGCCGCCCGCCCGCGGCCGAAGCTCCCAACCGACGCGCAAGCCGGGACGTGAGCGGCGCCGCGAGCGAACTCAGAAGAAGCTGAGCGAAAACGACGCCCGCCGGAGGGAGCCCGAGCTTCCTGAACACGGCTAGAAAGACTGGATAACCGGGCGTACGGGAGTGCTCGGGAACCCGCGGGGCCTCCTCGGAGGCGCTGAAACCGTGGCCCTCAAGCAGATTGCCGGCCAACTGCCAGTAACCCGACGAATCGATCTGGAAAAAGCCATCGGGATGCCGCGCAAGCATGGCCAGAAAGAGAACCAGTCGTAGCGCGAAGGCCAGAGCAAAGAGGCCCCCGTCGACCGGCCAGAGGCCCTCGGCTCTGCCGACTCCGATAGGGGGCTGAGGGGCCGCGGCAGAAGAGTTCTCGGCGCCGCTGGAGGCGGGATCCACAGCCGGGCCTATGTTATAGTGAACGGGCGTCCGACCGCGGAGACGCCTGCCCGAGATGTTTTTTGATGCGCTGAATCTCAATCGGGCCGAGCGCGCGGCCTATGCCGAGACCGTGGCCGGGATGGTCGCCCGTGGGCCCGTTTCGTCGGCTTACGCGGTTCGAACGGCCTCGTTCCTCTTCTGGGGTCAGCATTGCCACGAATGCGCGGCCCCGGCCTGCTATCGCACGTGTGGGCTCTACGAGCGGGCGGCCGATCATCGGTGCCAGACGTTCGTCTTCGGTCTGGGACGGAACCGCGGGCTCACGAGCTTTCACGACTCGGCGATCGAATGCGCCTTCAAGGGCCACGCTCACCTGTTCACGCACCTGACGCTCCCGCAATTCAGCCTGCTGAGCCTTCGGCGGGCCGAACGCCTCCACGCCCGGTGGCTGGAGCCCACGCTGCGCCTCATCGACTTTCCGCTGCGGCGCGCCGGACTCCGCTCTTTGGCCCAACGGGCCTCCACGTGGGCCTGGACGCAACTCCTTTATCGGCTGGAACGCCGGCGCCGGGGCGAGCCCGACGGGTTCCTCCTTCAGGCGATAAGCCCCTACGTCGAACCCGTGCCGTTCCTCGTCACGATCTATAACGACCCACGCGGCTCGACCGACCCGATTTTCCAGGAAACGCTCCTCCTCCGCGAGGGATTCAACGAGCTGCTGATCCCGATCGAGCGAATCGGCGAACGGGTCGATCTCCAACGTCCCGCCCGGATCAGCCTTTATCCCTCAGGCGACGGCGGCCGCGTCCTTTTGATCCTGGCGGCGGATCTGGTCGGCCTGGAGGCCGCTCCTCAGGCGGCCCCCGCCGATCGCCCGCCGATCAAATGCCTCGTCTTCGATCTCGACAACACGCTCTGGGAAGGGACGCTGGTCGAAGGCGCGGGCGGTCGCCGATTGCGCCCGGGCGTCGAATGGCTGCTGCGCCGGCTGGATGAACGCGGCATCCTGCTCAGCGTCGCGAGCAAGAACCCCGCTGAGCAGGCCGTCGCAGCCTTGCGACGGCTCGGGGTGGAGGAACTGTTTCTCCATCCCCAGATCACTTGGGAGCCGAAAAGCGGCAGTCTGCGGGCGATTGCCGAGAGCCTCAATATCGGTCTGGACACGCTGGCCTTCGTCGATGACTCGGCCTTCGAGCGCGCCGAAGTCGTCCGCCATTGTCCGGATGTCCTTCTTCTGGAGCCTACCGACCTCCCGCTGCTCCATCGCCATCCGTTGTTTCAAGGGGCGCACTCCCCGGAGAGCCGGCGACGGCGCGAACTCTATCGCCAGGACCTGAATCGCCGCGCCGATCAGGCCGAGGCCCACACCGACTACGAGGCCTTCCTGCGTTCCTGCGGGATCCGAGTCCGCATCGGCCGGCCCGAGGTCGCCTACTTTGAGCGGCTTCACGAACTGATCCAGCGGACCAATCAACTGAACTTCTCCGGCAACCGCTACACGCGCGATGACCTTGCCCATCTCCTGAACGACCCTTCCAAAGAAGTCTTCATTCTTCACGTCGAAGACCGTTACGGCGACTATGGGCTTGTCGGCCTGGCCGTGGTTCAAACCGACGGCGAGGCCCCGCGGCTGATCGACATGGCCCTCTCCTGCCGCGTCATGGCCAAGCGCGTCGAGCACGGCCTGCTGACGACCCTCATGCGAGTTTATCGCGGGCGCGGGGCCCGTCGCCTGGAGGTCGACTATCGCCGAACCCCCCGCAACGCGCCGGCGGGCCGCGTCTTCGACGACCTGGCGTTCTCGCTCATCGAAGGCCAGGGCGAAACGCTGCGCCTGACCCGCGACCTGGCCGGCGAGATCACCCCCCCGGAAGGCCTGCAGATCGAATGCTCCCTCGATTCGTCATGAGGGGGGGCCGCGCCCTCGCCAACCTGCTCCGCTATGGGCGATTGTTCGCCGAATTCTGGTGGCTTCGGAAGCGGGTCCATCACCCCGTCCACGTCTGTCTCTCCGTCGACGTGGACCCCTGGCTGGAGGAGCCGCCGATCCACGGCTGCGAGGCGATCGAGATGGCGCTCGCCCGGCGAGGTCTTTCCGGCCGTGTCACCTATCTGATCAACCCCTGCTGCGGGCTCGAACGGTGCGCGGCGACGCTGGAGCAGCTCGCCCGCGACGGAAACGAAATCGGCCTGCATTGCCATCAAGAGGCCTGGGTTCTGGCCGGCGACGCAGCCGACATCGAGGCGGCCATCGAGGCCGAAAAGGCCGCCGTCGAGAGCTTTTTCAGGCGTTGGACCCCGGCCTTCAGCGTTCAAACCTTTCGTTCCGGCAGCCGGGCATTCTCGCCCGCGCTCTTCGAGGCGCTCGCGCGGCTCGGGCTTCGGTACGATTCGACGCTGGCGCATCGCCGGCAGGTTCGAGAGCTCCAGGGTCATCGACTCCAAGACGGCCTTACCCCCGGGCGTGCGTTCTATCTTTCGCCCGCCGATCCGACGCGTGAATCCTCCGATCCCACGCCCCTTGTCGAAATCCCCGTCAGCAGCCAAATCCCCAATCTTCGCGGCCTGATCTCGGCGTTGCGTCCCGGGGAGCCCCTCCTGATCGCGACTTTCGTCCATCCGTACAATTTTCACCGCAACGGCCGTCGGCGCTGGATGTTCCAGACCTTCTACGCTTTCGTTCTGTTCTGTCTGACCCGCCTGCCCGAGGCGCGTTTCAGTCACCTGAGCGAGGCGGGGCGCGCCTGGGAGGCCTGGTTCGCGAGCCACGTGGGGTCGCCGACCCCGATAACCCACGGCGAGGCGCCCGCCGCGGCCGGCGCGAACCCTTTCGCCGGCGCGGCCGATACGGTAAAATCCGCCTGAAGGCGCCCGCAGGCCCGCCGCCGCCGAGGTTTCCCCATGGAATTCCGTTACGCCCCCTTCGACCCCGAAGAGCTCAAGCGGATGGGAATGGAGCAGGTGATGAAGCTCTTTCTCCAGCTCCTGAGCCAGACGGGCGGCGACGTCGAGCAAGCCCTCCAGTGGCTCGAATACCTCTGGGAGCGCTACAAGTTCTTCGATGGCCAGATCGGCATCGAGGAATTCAAGAAGTATCTTGAGCGATCGGGTCACGTCGAGCGCGTCGCCTCCGGACGCATGAAGCTCACGCCCAAGGGGGAAATGCGCATCCGGCAGGACGCCTTCGAAGAGATTTTCTCCACCCTCCGGAACGACGCGCTCGGCAATCACCCGACGGCGCGACCGGGCTTCGGGGGCGACCTTCTGCCCGAAACCCGCCCCTACCAGTTCGGCGATCTCGTAACCGACATCGACTTCAACCGCTCCATCCAGAACGGCCTTCTGAGAACCGGCCGGGATGAGATCGCCCTGGCCGAGGAGGACCTCGAAGTCTACGAGCGGGAGCATTTGACCTCGTCGGCCACGGTCATCTGCATCGACGTGAGCCACTCGATGACGATGTACGGCGAGGATCGGATCACGCCGGCCAAGAAAGTGGCCATGGCGCTCATCGAGCTCATCACGCGCCGCTATCGGAAGGATAGCCTCGATGTCGTCCTCTTCGGCGATGAAGCCTTCATCGTGCCCCATCAGAAAGTCCCTTACATCACCAATGGTCCCTTTCACACGAACACCAAGGCGGGGATCGATCTGGCGCAGCGCCTGCTCTCCCGCAAGCGTCAGATCAACAGGCAGATCGTCCTCATCACCGACGGCAAGCCGACCGCCGTCAACGAATCCGGACGCATCTACAAGAACCCCTCCTGGTACCTCGACCCCAAGATCGTCAATCAGACGATCAACAGCGCCGTCCAGTGCCGCCGCAAGGGGATCGTCATCACGACCTTCATGATCACCTCCGATCCCCATCTTCGGGATTTCGTCGATCGGATGACGAAAGCGAACAAAGGCCGCGCCTTCTATACGTCGATCGACACGCTGGGGTCCTTTATCCTGACCGACTACGTGCGCAACCGGAAGCGCCGCCTCTGATGGGCCGACCCTTCGCCGTAGCCTGCGTGGCCCTCGGCCTGGCGCTTCGATCGGCGGCGGCTCAGGAGGCCCCCCGCCCCGCCCCGGCCTCGATCGACATTGCCGAGGACGGCCGCCCGATCGCCGCCCTCGCCGATGAACCCGGCACGGCCACGCTCGTTCTCCTTCGCGCGCTGGAGGCCCGACACGCCGAAGCCCGGACGGTCTATGGCGAGTTCGAGCAGCTCAAGGTGAGCGAGATTTTCCTGGAGGAGACGCGCTCGCGCGCGCGCTTCTGGTTCGAGAAGCCCGATCGGTTCCGCGTCGAGTACACGCCGCCGGACGCTCTCACCAACCTGATCGTCGAGGAAGCCATTTACGTTTACGTGCCGGCCATCGAGCAGGTCGAAGTCTATCGATTCGCCTCTCGGCAAGAGCGGGACCAGCAACTCCACAGCCTCGTCCTCGGCTTCGGCTTCAAAGCCGATGATCTGGTTCGGGATTACATCATCCGATCCTCCCTGGAGGTCGGGGACCTGGCGGCCCAGACCGGCGTCGCCGGCCCCACCGGCGAACCCATCGCCCTGTTGGACCTGTCGCCTCGCCCGGCGGTGATGGAGACCTCCCCTTTCGTCGAGCTTAAGCTTTGGGTTGACACGGCCGGCCTTCTCCCGCAAAGAGTATGGTTTGAGGATTACAATGGCGAAACGACCATGATCCGGATTGAAAAAATCGACTTGAACCTTCCGCCGCCGGAGGGGATCTTCCGGCCCGTCTGGCCCCGCGGCACCGAAATCATCGACAAAACGCCCCCGGGAGCCCCCCCCTTGCCATGAAGCTTCCCTTCCAGAGGCGCCTCGTCCCCCTGGCCGGCTTGGTTTTGGCCGGCGGCCTGGGCCTCGGCGCCTGCCAACGCGTGCTCCCGGTGAGAACGCTCCCGGCGTGGGTCCGGGGCGTTTACATTCCGATGGTGGGCAATGAGACGTTCGAGCCGGGTCTGGAGGAGTTGGCGACGCGACTGACGCAGGAGGAGTTCCTCGCCAACGGCCAGTTGCGCATCGTCCGAAAGGCCGAGGCCGATCTTCAACTCGTGGCGATCATCAAGGATTATTTCATCCGGATCGACCGCACCGACAGCGATGACATCCCCGAAATCGAGGAGCTGACGATCCTTACGGGGCTCAAGCTCTATGACCCGATGAACCCGGAGGTCCCGCTGGCCGACCTCGGCCAGATCGAAACCATCATGCTTTACAACAGCGACCCGCGTTCGATCGGCTACACGCCGGAGCCGGACCTCAAGGAGCGGGCGCTCCGCCTGCTGGCGCGCCAGATCGTCAACCGGACGATCTATGGATTCCCGACCTCGTTGCGCAATCTGCCGCCGGGGGTCGAGATTCCGACCGTGCAGGAGCCCCCGCTGAGCCCCCGGCGCGGCCCCTTCAGAACCGAATCGCAGATTTTCCGATGAGAGATCCGTGAGGCCCGGCCGTCGGGACGTCTCGCGCGGCTTCCTCGATCATGGCCATCCACACCGACCCCACGCTTCAATCCCCCGACGCGCCGACCGCCTCCGACGTAGACGGCCTTGTCCGCGAAATGGCAGCCCGCGCCCGCCAGGCGGCGCGACGGCTCGCGCTCGCCCCGACGGCGGCCAAAAACTCGGCCCTGAACGGGATGGCCCAAGCCTTCCGCCGCCATCAATCCTCGCTGCTTGAAGCCAACCGGCTGGACCTGGAGGCGGCCCGTCAGGCCGGCCTCGGCGGCGCCATGATCGACCGGTTGGACTTGGGCCGCGAGCGCATCGAGGCGATGGCCGCCGCCGTCGAGCAGGTGGCCGTCCTCGACGACCCCGTCGGCGAGATTCTCGACGTTCGGACGCGTCCCAACGGCTTGCGCGTGGGGCGGATGCGCGCCCCGATCGGCGTCATTGCCGTCATCTATGAATCGCGCCCGAACGTCACCGCCGACGCCGGCTGCCTCTGCATCAAATCGGGCAACGCCGTCATCCTGCGTGGAGGCTCCGAAGCTTTCCACTCCAACGGAGCGATCGCCCGGCTGATGGCGGCCGCCGCGCAGGAGGCCGGACTGCCCGACGGTTGCGTCCAGTTCATCCCGACGACGGATCGAGCGGCCGTCCCCGCGCTGGCCCGGTGCGATGACTACGTCGATCTCATCATCCCCCGGGGCGGACGCAGCCTGATCGAGTCGATCGTGAATCAATCGCGCGTCCCCGTCATCAAACACCTGGACGGAAATTGTTACATTTTCGTGGATGAATCGGCCGACGTGGACGAGGCCGTCCGGATCATTCTCAACGCCAAAACGCAGCGACCGGCGGTCTGCAACGCCCTCGAATCCCTCCTCGTCCACGAAGCCGTCGCCCCGCGCCTCCTGCCGAAGCTGCTGCCCGCCCTCCTGGACCAGGGCGTGGAACTCCGGGCCGACGAAGCGGTCCGGCGCATGAGCCCCACGCCGCTCAAACCTGCCACCGAGGAAGACTGGCGCACCGAATACCTGGACTTGATCCTCACCGTCGGCCTCACCCCGTCGCTTCAAGCGGCCATCGATTTCATCAACGTCCACTCCAGCCACCACACGGACGCCATCCTGACCCGCGACCATGGCAACGCGATCGCGTTTCTTTCGGCCGTGGATTCGGCCTGCGTCTTCGTCAACGCTTCAACGCGGCTGGCCGACGGCGGCGAGTTCGGTCTCGGCTGCGAGATCGGCATCTCGACCGACAAGTTACACGCCCGCGGGCCCATGGGCCTCGCCGACCTGACGACGCTCAAATACATCGCGCTCGGCGCCGGCCAGCTCCGCCGCTGAGCTCGCCGGCCCCGTTACCGGCCCCGCCCCCTTCGTTCCGCGGTCATCTCCCCAAAAAGCGCTTCATATCGATCGGCGATCCGCTCCCAATCATAACGCCGGCGCACGCGCTCCTGAGCCGCCGGGCCATACTTCCTGGCCAGCTCGGGCTGATCGATAACTTCCTGCAGCCTTTTTCGGAGCGCCTCCACGTCGCCCGGGGCGTAAATGAGGCCGGCCTCGCCGACCACTTCGAGGTTCTCAGGCGTCCCGTTGGCGAGGACGCATCTCCCCGCCCCCATCGCTTCGATTAACGCCGGATGCGTTCCCCCCACCTCGGTCGCCTGTACGTAACAATAAGCGTGCGCGAGCAACTCCCGATACCCCATGCCATAGATCGCTCCGGTGAAGAGAACGCGTGGATCATGGGTGTGCTTCAACCGGGCAATATAACCCTTGGCATACGGGGCGTCTCCCACGATTACAAGTCGCTTCTCCGTTCGCACGCCTTCGTAAGCTTCGATCACAAGATGAGCGTTGTTTTCAGGCTCCAGTCGGCTCACGTAAAGCACATAGTTGCCCTCGCTCAACCCCCAACGCCGCAGCTCCTCCTTCCCCTCGACGGCCTCGGCCGGGGCCCCATAGGCGATGACGACGGACTCGACGCCGTACCGTTGCCGGTAATAATCCCGAATGACCTCGGCGTCGGCGACGATTCGGTCCGGCAGACGGGCCGCGAGACGCTCTCCCAGACGGTACCACCCCCGGCCGAAAATGCTCCATTTCCTTCGCCGTCGCTCGATCCCGTCCACGTTGATCGCCAGAGAACGCCCCCGCAGCCTGAAAAGTGGAATGAAAATACTGTTGGCCGCGTTGCAGAGAAGAATAACGTCAAATCGGCGACACAGCGCATCGATCGCGCAGATGAAAGTGTGCGCTACGGTGTCCAGATATTTCCGGCGGACGGTCGGCCGGTGAATCAGCCGGACGCCGCGATAGTTCGGGGGGCGGTCGGGTGCATTGTAGCTGCGACAATACACGGTAACCTCGTGCCCGCGCTCGGCCAGGCGCGTCGATAGCTCCTCGGCGAAGGTCTCGAATCCGCCGTAACGGGCGGGAATCCCGCGCATGCCGACAAGAGCGATCTTCACGCCTTGAACGTCCCTGGCCGGCCGGCGAGCCGGCGGGTGAAATAGCTCTCGAAAGCTACAATAAGGTCAGGATGGCCGACGGGAATCCTGATGGGAGCGCGCCGGCCCACTGAGGCGTTCACCTCATCGCGGATTCGCCTCCCCCTGATCATCTCCGCCTCACTGTTTCTCGGCCGATTCCTTCCCGGGGCCCCGGCCGCGTCATAACGTTCCGGCGGTTACGCGACGGTAAAGCGCCCACGTCGCCGCCGCCGTGGCCGTCCAGTCGTATCGCGCCGCCTGACGCAGCCCCCCCTCGATGACCGCCGGTCGGAGCCCTCGCTCGTCCAGCAGCCGATCCAGCGCGCGCCAGAGCGCGGCCGTGTCCGGCGGATCGAACCACAGCGGGGCCTCGCCGAGCAGGTCGGTCATCGGACGCCGCCGGGAGCAGATGACGGGGACCCCCCGCGCCATGGCCTCCAGCGCCGGGAACCCGAATCCTTCGTCCAACGAGGGGACGACAAGGGCGAGCGCCCCCGCGTAAAGGCCCTCGATCACGGAGCTCGCCTGATGGGCGAGGACATGGATCTTCGGGCGGGCCGAGGCCGGAATGCTCTCGGCTCGGCGGGCGGCGTCCTTCGGCGAGGCCCCCACCCAGACCATCGGCGGGCCCGTCGGCCTCCGGAGGTACCAATGCGCCATGGCGGGGATCAGAAAGTCGATGTTCTTGTGCGCCTGATCGATCCCCACCACGAGGAGCCACGGCGGACGGACCTTCTTCCCCCCGACGGTCACCGGCTGAGGCGGCGGTGGCTCGGGCGGGGCGGGCCGGCCCGGCCCCAGCGGAACGACTTGGACGCGGGATGGGGCGGGCCACGCGCGGCTCAAATCTTCGCGCGATTTCTCCGATCCCGTAAGGACGACCGTCCGCGTCCAGGCCAGCCGGGCCAGAAAGTAACGTTGATAGGCACGCTTGGGAAGGGAACCGTAGCGCAGGTGAAAAAGGTCGTGGACGTTGGCGATTCGACGCCGTGCCCTGACGCGCGGCAGATTGTAATGAGGATAATGAAACACGTCCACGTCGGGAAGCCGGGGATATCGGAAGTGCTCTCTGAAGCTATAGAGCGGGGCGTCGAAGGCGATCCACCCCTCCACGTCCAGCCCCGGCGGGATCGTGCAGACGGGTCCGACGAACGTCCAGCGGATCGGCGCCCGGAGACGCCAGAGGCCCTCCAGGAGACCGGCGACGTAGACGCCGAGGCCCGTGTGATCGATCAGGCGCACGTCGAGCGCCACCCGCAGCGGCGCGCCGGCCCGCTCCATCGACGCTCCCTCCGACGGCTGCCTGACGCCCGTCTCTGGAGCCGACATCTTCCTGAGACTTCACGGATCCGACTGAGGCGCCGGCGAGGCGGCGTCCGGCCCCCCCGCGGCCTTCCCCACGTCATCCTCGCACAGACGGAGCAGCTCCTCAGGCTCGCGAATCTCGACGGGGCCCGACGGGTCGGGCCGCTCGGCGCGGGCCAGGCCGCCGCGTCGCAGCCTCAGCCGTGCCGAGCCTTCCCATCCTGCGTCGCGCGGCTCGCTCATCGGCGTCGCTCCAAAGGCATCGCGGGCGGGATGAGCCCGATCAATTCGGGACCGATGCCGGAGGCGCCGCGCCGGGCGGCCAAGGCGAGCGCATTATGGCAGATGCGGTTGATCTCCCGCGGGATGCCGCGCGAGGCTTCGGTCAAGGGGTCCAAGGCCTCGGGGCTGATCAGACCGGGCCGGCCCCCGGCGACGAGCAAACGGAATTTGACGTATTGTTCGACCTCGTCCCGCCGAAGGGGGCGGATCTCCGTCCGGGCGAACATCCGGCTGAAAATCGATCGATAGGTCGGATGCTCCATTTTCGTGAGGAAGACCTGCTCGCCGAACAGGAGGACCGTGACGAGTTTGCGCTCCGGAATCTCGATATTGCTGAGCGTCCGGAGCAGGTGGAGCGCCTCCACGTTCAGGAAATGGACTTCATCGATAATGATCACCAGCCGGACGCCGCGTTGGAAGAGCTCGACGATCCGGCGTTGGATGGCGTCGATCAGCCGGTGAATGCCCGCCCGCTCCGCGCCCTCCTTCACGCCCAGCTCGGCGAGAATCTCCTTGAGAAGGGCCGTCCGTGCCATACCCGGATAAGCCAACACGAGAATGGCGTGGTAGCGTTGAGGGTCCAACTCCTGAAGGAGCACCTGCGTGAGCAGGGTCTTGCCGGTGCCGCTGACGGCGGTGGTCAGCCCGAGCGAAACGTGATCCTCCACGCACTGCTTCATCGCCAGGAAAGCTTCTTCGTGGGCTTCCGTGCGATAGAAGAACTGCGGGTTGACGCTGTCGGCGAACGGCTGCGCCGAGAGCTTGAAGTGCTTGAGGGGGAGGACGGAATCCTCGGCGATCGCCTCGCGGCGGCCTCCGCCGGCGGCCCGATCGACGAGATCGATGATCTCCACTTCCGGTTCTGGCGACGGGTTCATCTCTGGCCTCCTGGAACCCTTTCCGGGCGACGCGCTCAGACGCCGACGACGGTGCGCTTGAGCGCCCCCATCAGGTCCTCGAATGAGGATTGCTTCTTGTTGTTTCGGAAGACGCTGGAGTTGAGGATCGTATCGGCGATCGCCTCCAAGCACTGGGAAGCTTCGCAGAAGCCGTATTCGAGCTTGAAGGGCTTGCGCGTCTGATTGGCGGCCGGCACATGCGGGTCCTCGACGACGAAACCGAGATCGCCCAGCTCGCGCCGCAAATACTTCGTCGTCGCCGCGTTCAGTCGATTGAACACGTTCTTGCTGTGGTACATGTTCTTGACCTGGTTGGCGACGACGCCGATTTTGGCGTTGGGCTCCATCTCCCAGAGAATCTTGGCCACGGAATAGCCGTCGGCCGCGGCGGCGATGTTGGGCGTCGTCACCAGAATGATTTCGTCGGCGAACGTGGCGAACTTGAGAACGTTCTCGGATATGCCCGCCCCCGTGTCGATCAGCAGAATGTCCACCTCCCGCTCCAACCGATCCAACTGCCGCAGCATCACGCGGCGCTGCTCCGGCGTCAGGTTGGCCATTTCTCGAACCCCCTGGCCGCCGCTGATGACCTTGATCCCCGCCGGCCCTTCCAGGATCACGTCCTCCAGGGCGAAGTTGTCCTCTATGACGTGCCGCATGTTGTAGCGGGGCTTGAGCCCCATCAGGATATGCACGTTGGCGAGCCCCAGGTCGGCGTCGAACAGCGCCACGCGCTTGCCCATCTGGCCAAACGTGATGGCCAGATTGACCGCGAGCGTCGTCTTCCCCACGCCCCCCTTGCCGCTCGTGACGGCGATGACCCGCGCGCAGCGACGGCGCGAGGCCGGGCTGACCGGTAGCTCTCCCGCCGGCAGATCGATCACCACGCCGCGCGTGGGGTCCCTCGGATCAAGCGCCACCTTGAGCCGGCGCTTGACCTCCTCGATCGAGAGCCCCTGATCGTGGATCAACGCTTTGATCCGCGCCAGGATGTCGATATGATCCTGCGTGAACTCGGTTTTGTCGGGATCGAGGCGGCTGAAGGTAAGAAACTCGCCGAAGACCTGTTCGTAGAAGCGAATCTCGCTCTCTTCCAGGCCCGTCAGCTCCGCCGCCTGACGGATCGTGAGCTTTCTCCTCATGAACCTCATCAACCTCCTCTAGCCGGCCTCGGGTGCGGGAACCCGGCCGGGCCTCGGGCGGCCCGGCCTTAGATCGGGATCGGGACGTCAACCTGCTATCAGCGTGATCGGAAATCTCCCCCTTCGGGCGAGAGGCGCGCTCTCGCCTCGGTCGCGCGGCCGATACTGAACGATGGAATCTCGGCGACGGAGCCGATCGCCCCTGGGGCGATCTAACGGCGAGTTGTCAAAGAACCACTGCTCCCTGGGCGGGCTCTGCCCAGCCCAACGAACGCGGGCAAACTGTAGCCCAAGGCCGACCAACCCGCAAGCCAAATCGTGACAACGATATACGGGCTTCTGCGATCGTCCCGCCTCCCGGCGGACGGTCGAGGGTCGAATCGACTGATTTTTGGATTGCGCCGATCAACCCGGCTCTGAGAGACTCTCGGTTTCAGCGCGCCCGCCCGTATAGAGACAACGGGCGAAGTGAACACGATAACCCCTGCCGAATCAAGGCCTGGGGAACAAAACCTGAAGCTCCGGCTTTCGTCGCCGGCAGCCGCAGACTCATTGAGGCGGCGGAGGACCTTTAACGATGGCCAAATCCAAGACTGAGCCGGCCTTTGAATGGGAAGAGGTGGGGATCGGAGATCAAGTGGAGCACCCGAAGTGGGGCCTGGGAACGGTGCTTTTCCGCTCCGGCGCCGGCGAGACCGCCAAGGCCGTCGTCGTCTTCCCCGAACAAGGCCAGGTGAAGCTGATGCTCAAGTACGCCAAGCTCAAACGGATCGGCGCCGCCCCGAAGAGCGAGTTGGCCAAGGCCAAAGCCGCCCTCCGTCCGCCGGCCCGGCCGCAGATCGCCCCCCCAATCCAGGAGGTCGAGCCGGTCGAAGACGAAGGCTTCGTATCGGAGGAACCCGAGACGGGGAAGGACCCGGAGGCTCAGGATCTGGATTCCGAAAACTACGAGGCGGAAGAGGAGGAGGAGGAGGAGAAGAAGGATTACGAGGAATCGCTTGAGGAGGAGAGTGATGAGTAAGGTCTCGCGGCAGGACATCGAGAAGGTGGCCCGACTCTCGCGCCTGGCGTTCTCCCCCGAGGAATCCGAGCGTTTCGCCGCCCAGCTTAACTCCATTCTCGAATACGCCGACAAAATCAACGCCCTGCCGACCGACGATATCGAACCGACCGCTCACGGCCTGACCCTGGCCAACGTCTTTCGCCCCGACGAACCTCGACCGGGGCTGACCCCCGACGAGGCCCTGGCCAACGCTCCCGAGACCGAAGCCCAGTGTTTTAAGGTCCCGCCCATTATTCAGGAGATGGGCTGAGCCGACGAGGCTCGGGCTGCTCGAGACTGGCGGCTCCCCTGGGCCGTCGGCAATCGAGCCCGCCCGGCCGCGACCCATGACGCCGCCACCCCCCATTCCGCTTTACGATCGGACGATCGGCCAGCTCCGCGAGGCGTTGGATCGCGCCGAGACCACGAGCGTCGAAGTGACGCGCGCCAGCCTCGAGCGAATCGAAGCGGTTGAGGCGCGCGTCCGGGCCTTCATCACCTTGACGCCGGAGGCGGCTCTCGCCATGGCCGAAGCGGCCGACGCCCGCAGACGCGCGGGGGAACGTGGGCCGCTCCTGGGCGTGCCGATCGGCCTCAAGGACGTTCTCTGCACCCAGGGGCTCCGAACGACTTGCGGCTCCCGCATCCTGGAGCATTTCATTCCCCCCTACGAGGCCACGGCCGTGGCCCGATTGCGGGAGGCTGGGGCGGTTTTCCTCGGCAAGCTCAACATGGACGAGTTTGCCATGGGCTCCTCGACCGAGAACTCGGCCTTTCAGGTCACGCGGAACCCTTGGGACCTGGAACGCATTCCCGGCGGCTCCTCCGGCGGCTCGGCCGCGGCCGTCGCCGCCGGCATGTGTACGGCGGCGCTCGGGACCGACACGGGCGGTTCCATCCGACAGCCGGCGGCGATGTGCGGCGTGGTCGGCGTCAAGCCGACTTACGGCCGGGTTTCGCGCTATGGGCTGGTGGCGTTCGCCTCCTCGCTGGATCAGATCGGGTGTTTCGCCCGCGCCGTCGCCGATTGCGCGCCGATCCTTCAGACGATCTGCGGGCACGATCCGTTGGATACGACCTCCGCGCCGGAGCCGGCGCCGGATTTTGCCGCTTCGTTCGACGGCGATCTCCGGGGCCTGCGGTTCGGCCTGCCAAAGGAATACTTCATCGAAGGCATCGACCCGGAGGTCGAGGCGGCGGTCAGGGCCGCGGCCGGGACGCTGGCCGACCTGGGGGCCGAACCGGCCGAGATCTCGCTCCCGCACACCGAGTACGCCGTGGCGACGTATTATCTCTGCGCCACGGCCGAAGCCTCCTCTAACCTCGCCCGATACGACGGGGCCCAATACGGGTATCGAGCGCGCGGCACGACCAACATCATCGACATGTTCACGCGGACGCGCACCGAAGGCTTCGGCGCGGAGGTCAAGCGTCGGATCATGCTCGGGACGTACGCTCTCTCGGCGGGGTTTTACGACGCTTATTATCTCAAGGCGCTCAAGGTACGCACGTTGATGCGGCGCGATTTCGAGGAGGCCTTTCGCCACGTCGATCTGGTCGTCACGCCGACTTCGCCCATGCCCGCCTTCCGGCTGGGCGATAAGATCGACGATCCCCTCCAGATGTATCTCTGCGACGTGTTCACGATCCCGTGCAACCTGGTCGGGCTGCCGGGGATCAGCCTGCCGTGCGGCTTGACCCGCGAGCATCGGCTCCCGATCGGGCTTCAATTGCTCGCTCGCCCCTTCGCCGAGGCCACCCTGCTGCGGGCCGCCCACGCCTACGAGCAGGCCACCGACCATCACCGGCTTCGCCCGCCGCTTTAGAGGCCGCGCCTTCCGAGGCGATCATGACCGGTCCCTATGAAACCGTCGTCGGCATGGAAGTCCACGTGGAGCTGGCCACGCGGACCAAAGTCTGGTGTGGCTGCTCCACGCGATTCGGTCAGCCGCCCAACAGTCAGGTCTGCCCCGTCTGCCTCGGGCTGCCGGGGGCGCTGCCCGTGCTCAACCGGCGGGCCCTCGAGCTGGCCATGCGGGCGGCCCTCGCGCTCAACTGCCGGCTCGCGCGTCGGACCGAGTTCGAACGCAAGAATTACTATTACCCCGATCTGCCGAAGAACTATCAGATCTCCCAGCTCCGCAAGCATCTGGCGACCGATGGTTGGCTCGAAATCGAGCTCAACGGCCGGCCCAAGCGCGTCGGCATCGAAAACCTGCACCTGGAAGAAGACGCCGGCAAGAACATCCATCCGGAGACGCCCGGGGCGGCCTATAGCCTGGTGGACCTGAATCGCGCCGGCACCCCGTTAATCGAGATCGTCACCCGCCCTGACCTCCGCTCCTCAGAGGAAGCCCTCGCCTTCATGAACGGCCTCAAAAGCCTTCTCCAGTACATCGAGGTCAGCGACTGCAACATGCACGAGGGACGGCTTCGGTTCGAAGCCAACGTCTCGGTGCGGCCGGCCGGCAGCGACCGCCTGGGGACGAAGGTTGAGATCAAGAACCTGGCCTCGACGAAGATCGTCGCCCGCTGCATCGATCACGAAGCCATCCGTCAGGCCGACGCGTTGGCCTCGGGCGGGCAGGTCGTTCAGGAAACGCGACTCTGGGACGAGGCCCGTAACGTTACGGTCGCCATGCGCTCCAAGGAGGAAGCTCAGGATTACCGTTACTTCCCCGATCCGGACCTCGTCGAGGTCGTCCTGGACGACGCCTGGATCGAGCGCGTGAGGGCGGAAATGCCCGAGCTGCCGCTCGCCCGCCGCCGACGCTTCATCGAGCACTACGGCCTGCCCGAGTACGACGCCCACGTGATCACCGCCGACAAGGCCCTCGCCGACTACTATGAGACCGCCGTCGCCGAACACGGCAACGCCAAGGCCATCGCCAATTGGATCATGACCGAGGTGCTCGGCATTCTGAACCGCGAGGAGGAGATTGACGTGGCCGCTTTCCCGATCTCCCCCTCGGGGCTGGGCCGGCTCGTCCGCCTCATCGACGCCGGCACGATCAGCGGCAAGATCGCCAAGACGGTCTTCCGACGCATGCTCGCCGGCGAGGGGGACCCCGAGGTCATCGTCCGCGCTCAGGGGCTGGCGCAGATCACCGACGCCGGCCAGATCGAGGCCGTCGTCGACGCCGTCCTCCGGGAGCATCCGGGCCCCGCCGAGGATTACCGCCAGGGCAAGGAACGCGCGCTCGGCTTCCTCGTCGGCCAGGTCATGAAGGCCATGCAGGGGAAGGCCAATCCCCAGACCGTCAACGAACTGATCCGCCAGAAGACGCGGGGCGGTTGAAGAAGACGACCACGACCTCGATTCTCTCCCATGCCCCAAGGGGGCCCGGGCCTGGCGTCCGGGAGTCTCGGCGGATAAGTCCCTCAGCTCGCCAAACCGAGGCGTCTCAAATAGGCCAGGCTGGCCGCGACGGCCCGCAGCGGATCGCCGCGGCATTCATCCTGTTCGACGACGAAATCCCGCACGCCGGCCCGACGCGCCGCGGCGATGATCCCCGGCATATCGAGGTCGCCCTGGCCCACCGGGGCGAATCCTCGGCCCCCACGGGCTCGATCCTTCAAATGAACCGAGCGAACGCGACCCCCCAGCCGCCGAAGGTAGCCGACCGGATCGAGCCCGGCATGAGCCAGCCAGTACGTGTCGAGCTGCGCCGCCAAGTTGGCGGCGGCGGCGGCCTGGAGAAGTCGCTTCAACCCGTCGGGCCGCCGCGCGGCCAGGAACTCAAAATCATGATTGTGATACAAGAGCCGGAACCCACGGCCGCGCAAGCGCCGACCAACGGCATTAAGCTCACGGCCCAATCGCTCGAAAGCTCCGGGTCCCCTTCGGCGCGAAGGTTCGACCCAGGGGCAGACGATCGCTCGGCATCCGATCGCCGCCTGCTCCCGTAGCACGCCCTCAAGGTCGCCTTCCAGCCGGTCGAGGCCCACGTGACAGGAGGCGACCCGCAGGCCGGACCGTTCGAGCAGCCGGGCAAAGGCCCGGGCCGTGAGGCCGAAAAATTCATAGGGCTCGACCCACCGATAGCCGATCTCGGCGACGGCGCGCAGAGTCCCCGTCAGATCGGCCCGGCAGGCCCGCCGCAGTGTATAGAGTTGGAGCGCGAGGCGGACTTCGCGCGGGCGAGCCGGCGCGGGCTGAGGATTCATGACCGGCCCGCCGCGACGGCCATCGTCCGGCCGGCCGCGAGCGTCCCGAGCCGCTGGATCATGGCCGAGGCGATCGAATCCCAACTGCGTCCGTCGAGCCAGCGCCGACTCGCGGCGACGGCATCGGCGACGACGCGGCGGCCGGGGACTTCCTCCGGCCCGTCGAGGATTTGGCGCAGGTGAGCCTCGAACTCCTCGGCCGTCCGGTAAAGAAACGCCCCCTCGGCGTAGAATCGGGCGACGTCGGGCAGGGCCCGGGCGAGGATCGGCAGCCCGGCCGCGGCGTATTCGAGCATCTTCGTCGGGTTGACGTGTCGGGTCAGCGGGCTATCGACGAAGGGAACGAGGGCGCAGTCCCAGGCCTGATAATAGGCGGGCAGCTCGGCATAGGCTTTCTGTCCGAGGAGATGCACGTTGGCCGCGGCGCGCAGTTCGCCGAGGCTTCCGAGCGTCGGCCCCAGCAGAACCCACCCCCATTCGGGATGCCTTCGCGCGCCGTCGATGATGAGCCCCGTATCGATGCGCATGTCGATCATGCCCGCGTAGCCGATGAGGCGGCGATACCGGGCGCGCAACGGCGCCAGGTCCTCCGGCGGGCTGGAGGCCGCCCGGGGTCGGAAATGCGCCTCATCCACGCCGGAAAGGACCAACTCGATCCGTCCCTCCGCCTGCGGAGCTTTGGCCGCAAAGAGGGCTTGCGTTCCGGCGAAAACCCAGTCGGCCCGCTTGAGAAGTCGGGCTTCCGACGCTCGAACGGCGGGGCCGAACCACGGAAATGCGGCGTATTCGTCCATCACGTCGTAAACGAGCAGCTCGTGGGCCACCGAATCGGCCAGATGCGCCTCGTGAGGATTGTAGAGCCAGAGGACGCGGGGGCTCGCGCCCGTCTCGGCCAACGGAAAATTGAGCGCGGCGGCCAGCCGCCCCTGATTGAACCGTCGCACCAGTGGCAGCCGTTCACCGTTGAGGAGAGTCACGGGGAGAACCTCCAATCGATCGCACGGACGCTCGCGTCGCGGACGGAAGAACCGGACCGGCTCCTGCAGAACCCACCGAAGGTAACGCGGCTCCACCCAGCGAACCTCGTGCCCGGCCTCGGCGAATCGCCGGGCCAGGTGGTGCGGCCGTTGCCAGACGCCTCGCCATCCGTGAGGCGATTGGATGAGAAAGATCATGCCTCGAACGGGACCATCCGGAACGTCTTCGTCGCGCCGGACAGCACCCGGTGGCCGGTGGAGGTGACCAGCACCAGGTCCTCGATCCGGACTCCCCCCTGGCCCGGCAAATAAACGCCGGGTTCGATCGTGATCACCATCCCGGCGCGCAACACGTCGGTCGAGTAAGCGTTGAGCACCGGGGCTTCGTGGATCTGGAGCCCGACGCCGTGCCCGAGCCCGTGGGTGAACCGCCCGGCCAGGCCGCGGCGCCGCAGCTTCTCCACGGCCAGCCGGTGCAGATCGGCGGCTTTGACGCCCGGGCCGACCTCGCGCAAGGCTGCTTCCTCGGCTTCCAGCACGGCGTCGAAGGCCCGCCGCAAGCGGGCCTTCGGCGGCGACCCCAAGGCGACGACCCGCGTCATGTCCGAACAATAGCCATCGACCAGCATCCCCATGTCGATGAGGAACAGATCGCCCCGCCGAAGTCGATTGGCTGACGGGACATAATGCGGCCGAGAGGCGGCCGGGCCCGAGGCGATGATGCAATCAAAGGATTGGCCCTCGACCCCGAGGCGGTCAACCTCGGCCCGAAGGTGACGACGCACGTCCAGTTCGGTCATCCCCGGTCGCAGCGCCTGGAGCGTTGATTCATAGACGGCGTCGTTGAGCCGGGCGCTCGCCTGGATGGACCTGATCTCGCTCGACGATTTGATCAGCCGCGCCCGGAGAATCAGCTCTTCGGCCTCGACCAGCTCTACGCCCGGCAGATGCGAGCCGAATTCTCGCCATTGGCTCCACGGGATCGAGCCTTCCAACCCGACGCGCGAGGGTCGGATGCGCCGCCGCCAGCGCGCCAGCGTCTCCCCGATTTTTTTGAACAGCTCGACCTCGCAATGACGCACCGTCGCGCGGGCCGCCTCAATGTAGCGCCCGTCGACGAAGAGGACCGCCTCGCGCGGCGTCACGATCAGATAGGAAAGCGAACTGCGGAACCCGGTCAGATAGACGACGTTGGTCCGGTCGAACACGATCGTCGCGTCCAACCGGCGCCGCCGGAGCCCGGCCTGAAGCCGACGCAGCCGCCGCCGCCCCTCGGCGCGCTCGGCCGAGCCCGGGCGAGCCTTCATGGGGCCGGACCGGCGGGGATTTCATATTCGACCTCGAGGCGCCGGCCCTCCCGCGAGACGGTAAACCGCAGCTTTTCTCCCGCCGTCCGCGAGATGAATTGCGCGAAGAGATCTTCCTTTTTCGTCACCGGCCTCCCCTCGATGGCCACGATCACGTCGCCGACCTCGAGCCCCGCCCGCACTGCCGGCCCCTCCGTCTCCAGAAGGCTCGCGACCAGCAGCCCCTGGGCGTCCTGAATGCCATACTGGAGAAGAAGTTCACGCCGATAACGCCCCAGCTCGCGCACGTCGAAATCCAGATAGATCGAACGAATCTCCCCGTACTGGAGGATCTCTTGAGCGACCCGAACGGCCCGATTGATCGGAATGGCGAAATTGACCCCGGCCGACCCCCCCCGCCCCGGCGAGATGATGAACGTGTTGATGCCGATGACCTCCCCGTCCAGATTGACCAGCGGCCCGCCGCTGTTGCCCGGATTGACCGAAGCGTCGGTCTGGATCATGTTCCGGTAAACTCGATACGATCGGCTGCGCTCGTCCACCTCAAGCTGAAAGGACCGATCGACGGCGCTCACCACGCCGACGGTCACCGTCGGGTGCGGGTCCTCGATCAGCGGCCCGAAAGGATTACCGAGGGCCACGACCGTTTCCCCGATCATGATGTCGTCGGAGTCCCCCAGCCGCACCGTCGGGATCTCCCGCCCGTCGGGAACGTCGATCCTCAGAAGCGCCACGTCCACGACCGGATCAGCGTCCAGGAACTCCGCCGCATAGCGATCCCCATTGGTCAACGTCACGAAAACCTCGCGCGCCCCCTGGACAACGTGATAGTTCGTCACGACGTAGCGCGCCCGCGGGTTGCCGATCCTCGCCCGCTGACCGGCGCCGAGCACGCTGCTCTGAGCCACGATGAAACCCGAGCCCACGTAAGGCACGTCCTCATCACGCGCTCGACCGGGACCCTGCAAGCCCCAGAACTCCTCCAGTAAAGGACTGAACAGCCCGAAGGGGTCCCGCGGGGATCGGGCCGGACGCCGGACCGTGAGCCCGATCGTCACCACCGCCGGGCTGACCCGCTCGGCGATATCCACGACCGCGCTGCGACGGACCGACCCGGCCGGCGCCGCCGCCTGGGCTTCCCCGGCGACGGGCGTCCTGGGCCGAGCCGTCGGGGTCAACCGGACGTGGCCCAAGCTCAGGCCGGCTCCGAAGGACGCGACCAGGGCGAGCGCCACGACCCCGCGCCCAGCCGCGCTCATGACCCAGCGCGCCCCTTCAGGGGCGGAAGATTTGCCGGAGTTCATCACGACCGCTCCACGCGCATCGGCCTTGCAAATCCGGACGGCTCCCGCCCACGCCCAAGCGGGTTGATTTTTCGCCTCGGCCGCCCGTCCGACCCGCGATCGCCGCTCATTCGATGAGCTTGAAAACTTCGAGCCCCTCCGGCGGCGGGGCGTGAACCGTGCAGTAAACGTTCCCCTTGGCGTCCAGAAGAAACTCTCCCCCGGCCTGGCACCGTCGCGGCCCCAACCTCGCCCGCAGCGCTTGAATGGAAGGGGGGCCCCCCCCGCTCAAAAGCCCGATCTGGGTGATGTCGGCCTGCATGGCCAACCGATCGGCGGTGCAAGCAGTGTCCTTCGACCGCTCGATGTACATCTGAGCCTGCGTGGCTCCCGTCGTCGGGTCCTGGCGAAAATATCCCTTCCCCAGGACCACGGCGATGATGATCAGCACGATCAGCAAGCCGATCAGGTAAAATCCCCGCTCGGCCCGCGACCGGCGAAACGCTCTCAACGGATCGATGCCTTCGGCCATGGGCAACTGACCTCCCGCCCCCAGGGTCGCCGCCGACCCCCGGCCGGGGGGTCCGAGACGACGGCTCCCTTGCCCGGGATTATCCGACATTGCCGGGGGGGTGACAAGACCGGTAACATTCGCCTGGGGGCAGCGGCCCGGCGGCGCCGCCGCCGAAGCCGCGACAGAACGCAACCTCCCCCGAACCCCATGCCCAAGCCGCCTTATATCCTGGGGATCGAGACCTCCTGCGATGAAACGGCCGTGGCGCTCGTGGACGCCCACGGGGCCGTCCGCGCCAACGTCGTGGCTTCGCAGGCTTCGCTTCACGCGCGCTTTGGGGGCGTCGTCCCGGAGGTCGCCTCTCGCCGTCACCTGGAGGTTTGCCTGCCGCTCGTCGATTCGGTCCTGATCGACTCCGGACCCGTCGGTTGGGAGGACATTGAGGCGCTCGCCGTCACGCAGGGACCCGGTCTGGTCGGCTGCCTCCTGATCGGCGTCGAGACGGCCAAGGCGCTGGCCTGGCGACACGAGAAACCCCTCATCGCGGTCCACCATCTGGAAGCCCATCTCCAGGCGCCGTTTCTTCTGCCCGAGGCGGCCGACGCGGCTCACTTGCTCATCGAGGACGGCCGAGCAGGCCCGGCGATTCCATTCGCCGACGACCGGCCAACCGACGACGCCGTCGGCGCCCAGCCCGATTTCCCGCATGTCGGCCTGATCATCTCCGGCGGGCATACGTCGCTCGTGCGCGTCGAGGCGCCGGGCCGCTGCCGCCCCCTGGCGCAGACGCGCGACGACGCCGTGGGAGAGGCCTACGACAAGGTCGCTCGGCTGCTTGGCTTGGGCTACCCCGGCGGACCCGTCATCGATCGGCTGGCGGCCGAGGGGGACGCCTCGAGGTTCGCCTTTACGGCGCCCCTCTGGCGGCGCGATACGCGCGACTTTTCCTTCAGCGGGCTCAAAACCGCCGTGGCCCGCGCGGTCGACGCTCTGACCGGCGGCAACGGAAACGCCGAGCCGGCCGCGGTGCCGGACACGGCCGCCGTGCGGGACCTCTGCGCCTCCTTCCAGCGCGTGGCTGTAAACACCCTTCTGGGCAAGGCCTTCCGGGAGGCGGAGAGCGCCAGCGTTCGGGACCTGGTCATCGTCGGAGGCGTGGCCGCCAATCAAGGGTTGCGGCGGGCGGCGGCCGCCGGCTCCCCGCCGGGGCTTCGGGTCTGGTTCCCACATCTGTCGCTCTGCACGGATAACGCGGCGATGATCGCCGGCCTCGCCTGGCATCTGCGCCCGTTGGAGCCCGCTGCGGCCCTGGGGCTCAACCCCTCGGCCTCGTTGCCGTTTACGCCTATCGGTTAGGCTTCGGCCCCTTCAGGGAGGAATCCGCGGATGAATGCCTTGTTGATTGCGTTAGCCCTGGTCGCGGGGGGAGCCGCCGGCGGGACCCTGGCCTGGGCGCTGGCGACGCGCCGGAGGATGGGCGAAATCCAACGCCTGGCGGAGGAACGCGCCCGGGCCCGAGCCTCAGAGGAGCAAGTCCGGAGCCTTCAGAACTCCGTGGCGGATCGGGATCAGGAGATCCATCGTCTCAACCAGTCCCTGACCGAACAGGTTGAGCGGGCCGCAACTCTGGAAGCCACGCTCGAAGCCGAACGCCGGGGCCTTGCCGAGGAGCGCGAGCGCGTTCGACAGGATCAAGCGCACCTGCGAGAGGCCTTTCAGGCGCTGTCTCACGAGGCGCTTCAGAAGAACGCCGAGGCGTTCCTCACGCTCGCGCGCCAGACGCTTGAGACGTTTCAGGAGGGTGCCCGCGGCGATCTCCAACAACGCCAGGAAAAATTTGATCATTCGGCCCAGGATATCGCGACGCGTCTCAAGGAGATGGATGACCGGCTAGTGGCCTTCGATCGAGTGCGCGGCCAGGCCGAGGGAGCGCTGCGTCAGACCCTGGAGGACCTCAGACAACGCGGCGACACCTTGGGCCGGGAGACGGCCCGGCTCGTTGAAGCGCTCAAGAACCCTGCCATCCGAGGCCGTTGGGGAGAAATCCAGCTTCGCCGCGTCGTCGAACTGGCGGGTATGCTCAGCCATTGCGACTTCCTCGAGCAGAAGAGCGGAGCGGGCGAAGCCGGACGCCTGCGGCCGGACCTCGTCGTGCGGCTGCCGGGCGATCGCCAGATCGTCGTGGACGCCAAGGCGCCGGTCCACCCCTACGTCGAAGCCCACGAAGCTGCGAGCGAAGAGGATCGGCGGCGCAAGCTGGCCGAGCTGGCTCGCAGTATCCGCAGTCATATGGCCACCCTCAGCAGCCGGGCTTACATGGACCAATTCAAGTCCTCGCCCGATTTTGTTCTGCTGTTCCTGCCCGGGGAGCATTTCTTCAGCGCCGCCCTCCAACAGGACCCCTCCCTCATCGAGGCCGGCGTGGATAAGAACGTCATCATCGCCACGCCGACGACGCTCATCGCGCTCCTGCGCGCAATCGCCGTCGGTTGGCGCGAAAGAGAACTGACGGAGAACGCCCTTCGCATCGGCGAGCTGGGCCGGGAACTCCACGGCCGGATCGCCAAGCTCGGCGAGTTGGCCGGGGGCCTCGGCAAGAAACTCGGCGGGGCCGTCGATGCCTATAATTCCTTGATTGCTTCCCTCGAAACGCGCGTCCTGGTGACGGCCCGTAAATTCAAGGACCTCGGCCTTTCCGGCCCCGCCCTGACGGGGATCGAGGTCATCGAGCCGCTCGATCAGGCCCCGCGACCCCCTCAGGCCGACGAGCTGAGGTCCCCGGCTTCAATCCGTGACGACCCAAATGATGAGGACGATGAATAGTCCCGATCGCTCCCGGGCAAGTGAGCCGGCTCGCCGGCCGGCTGCCCTCACTGAAACGTCTCCATGATCTCGGCGAAATCGGCGTTGGAGGGGCGGAGGCGCTCGGCGGGGAGCGTGGCGAGCGGCTCGTCGATCAGGTTGACCTGATCCGGCATCGGGCGGCTTTCGCGCTCGTAATAGATGAGGCCCGTATAGAAGAGCATTTCCTTCTCGGCCTTGTGCAGAAGTTCAAGGGCCTGCGTCCGGTTGGTCGGATCATAGTCATGGGAGAGCTTTTTGAGCGTGATCCTGGAGCCGTCGGGCAGATCGATGACGCGGACCTCGCCGGGGTCGTACTCCACCCGGATTGGCTCGAAGAAGGGGATAAAGCCGATCTCGTGCAGCGGGTCCTCGTGCGTCTTGGCATACCGATAGCTCTTCGTTGAACCCTCATGATTGTTGAAGGTGATGCACGGGGAAACGATGTCGAGGATCGAGGTCCCCGGATGCGCGAGGGCTCCCTCGATCAACGCCTTGACCTGCTTGAAATCCCCCGAGAAGGAACGCGCGACGTAGCCGCAGCCCATCTGGATGGCCAGTGCGCAGCAGTCGATCGGGGGCATCTCGTTGGGCACGCCGGTCTTGAGCGTGGACCCCTTATCCGCCGTCGCCGAGAATTGTCCCTTCGTCAGGCCGTAGCAGCCGTTATTCTCGATGATGTAAAGGAGGGGAACGTTGCGCCGGACCATGTGCAGAAAATTGCCCAGGCCGATCGAGACGGTGTCCCCATCTCCGCTGACGCCGATGTTCAGGAGCTTGCGGTTGGCCACGGAGACCCCCGTGGCGATGGCGGCCATCCGGCCGTGGACGGCGTTGAACCCGTGGGACTGACCGAGAAAGTAGGCGTTGGTCTTGCTGGAGCAGCCGATGCCGCTCAGTTTGGCCACCACGTGCGGCTCCACGCCCATATCGAAAAACGCGTCGATGATGGACTTGGTGATCGAATCGTGACCGCAGCCGGGGCAGAGCGTCGATTCCAGCCCCTTATAGTAATCGCGACCGAGCCCGATCCGATTGACCTCCGGCTCGCGAGGAGCCGGGCGCGCCGGGGCCGGGGCCGTCGTCGTCATGATCGTCCGTTCTCCTTCTCCTGAATCAGGAGTTGGTCGATGATCGTCTGCGCATAAATCGGCAGCCCGTCATAGTGCAGGATGCTCTGGATACGATCGGCCAGGTCCGGGAACTCGTCGTGGAGCAGGGCCGCCACCTGGCCGTCACGGTTCTGCTCGACCACGTAGGTCACCCGGTGCCTCTCGATGAAACCCCGCACCGCCTCATTCACCGGCAGCCCTCTCAGCCGAAGGTAATCGGTCGGGAGGCCCTGGAGGCTCTCCAGCAGATGCCGGGCCTCCCTCAACGCCCCGTCCGTCGAACCGAAAGCCAGGAGCCCGATCTCCGCCCCGGGCTCGGTCTCGATGATCGGCGGTGGAACCAACTGCCGGGCCGTTTCAAACTTCCGGGCCAGCCGGTCCATGTTCTCCTTCCAATCGGTGTTCTTCTCGGAGTACGTGGCGGCCTCGGTATGGCCCGTCCCGCGCGTGAAATACGCCGCCCCGGGGTGCGCCGTCCCCGGCAGCGTTCGCCAGGCGATCCCGTCCCCATCGACGTCTTTGTAGCGCATGAATCGACCCCCGAGCCGCTCCAGAGCCTCCACGCTCAGGACCTTGCCCCGTTCGATCGGGATCGACGGCTCCGGTAGCGGGTCGCACATCCAACTGTTCATCCCCAGGTCCAGGTCCGTCATCACGAAGACGAGCGTCTGCAGCCGTTCGGCCAGATTAAGCGCCGCCATTGTGAACTCATAGCATTCGCTCATCGAAGCCGGGATCAGCAGCACGTGCCGGCAATCCCCGTGGGAGAGGTGATAAGCCTTGAGCATATCTCCCTGAGAGGTTCGGGTCGGCAGGCCGGTGCTCGGCCCCATCCTCTGGACGTCGATGATGACCGCCGGAATCTCGGCGAAATAGGCCAGCCCCGCCAGTTCGGCCATGAGCGAGATGCCCGGGCCGGCGGTGGCCGTGAAGGCCCGCGCCCCCGCCCAGCCGGCCCCGACGACCAGCGCCATCGAGGCCAGCTCGTCCTCGGCCTGCACGACGGCATAGGTGGCCTGGCCGGTCTGGGCGTCGTGGCGATAGCGTCGCGCGTAGTCGATAAAAGCTTCGCACAGGCTGCTGGAAGGGGTGATGGGATACCAGGCGCAGAGCATCGCCCCGCCGAAAACGGCCCCGATCGCCGCCGCCTGGTTGCCCTCGATGATCAACTTGCCTTCGGTAGCGCGCGAAGGCTCCAACCGGAACCGTTCCTGCTTTTTCAGGTGATTCTGAGCCCACTCGAACCCGTAGCGGGCCGCCGAAAGGTTCAACTCCGCCGCCTTGGCCTTGCCCCGGAACTGGCGCTGGATGGCCTTCTCGACGCACGTCATCTCGATGCCGAGCAGATGCGCCATGACCCCGACGTAGAGGATATTGACGACCATCTTGCGCAGGCGCCCTTCCGAACAGGCCTCCTTGACCATCTCATCGAAGGGAACCACGTAGGTCGTCAGGTCCTCCCGTTGCAGAAAGCCCTTGAGCGACTCGTTCAGGAGGAGGATGGCCCCCGGACGCAGTTCGGCGATGTCTTCGGCGGCCGTCTGCGCGTTCATGGCGATCATGATGTCCGTGTCCGGCCGGCGGGCGAGCCAGCCCTCCTGATTGGCCCGGATCGTGAACCAGGTCGGCAGCCCCGCGATATTGGACGGGAACATGTTCTTCCCGCTCACCGGGACTCCCATGTAAAAAATCGACCGCATCAGAATCAGGTTGGCCGATTGGCTCCCCGACCCATTGACCGTGGCGACCTTGATAACGACGTCGTTGAGGATCGGCTGCGGGGCCTTGGCCCGCGGTTCTCGCTCTGGTGCGGTGACGGCCAGACTCATCCTTTGCCTCCGTCTTCAACCTCCCGCTTCGGCGCGTCGGCGGACCGGCCCCGATGGCGGATCAGCCCGGCCTGAGCGGGAAAAACGACCCTCAACCGCCGGGAACTTCCGGCGCAATCTCCCGCGCGACCCGCGAATCCAACCCCGACCCCGGGGCCGGGGCGCGGACCGGCGCCGAGCGGCTTCGACCGCCCGGTCGGTCCGCGCGGCTCATCACTAACCCCAACAAATTCAGTATCGTGTGTCTGGACCGGGCCGAGGAGAGACTAGGGAAGCCTTTCATCAGGCAACGCGCAGCGTCATGCCGCCGGAACAATCGCGGGCGACTCTTCCAAGGCCGCGCCCACGCAAAACGCATCGATCTTATCATCCGAATTTACAAGTTCCAACAGGAAATTCAGCCGGCAAAAACCCGTGCGCCCCGCCGGCGCCTTTCCGCTACAATCGCTCGGCGGTTTGGCTCACCGCCTCCCCATCCACCGTTCGGGAAACTCGATCGTGCCCTCGCCGTTGTCCGCCCCGCCGAAACGCGTTTCCCCCGGAGGGAACTCAGCCGTGGCGTTGTTCGGCCGCAAGAAGCGGCTCATTGACTACGCCTCCTGCGCCGGTTGAGCCGGCAAGCTCCCCCTTGGGGAGATCTCGCAGGTGCTGCGAGCGTTGCCGGCCATGCACGACCCGAACTTGCTGGTCGGCCCCGACCGTCACGGCGACGCCGGGGCTTACCGCCTCCGGGAGGACCTCGTCCTCCTGCAAACGGTCGACTTCTTTCCGCCGCTCGTCGATGACCCTTATCTTTACGGCCAGATCGCCGCCGCCAACAGCCTGAGCGACATCTATGCCATGGGCGGCCGGCCGCTGACGGCCCTGAATATCGTCGGCTTCCCCGATGACGAGCTCCCCCTGGCCGTCCTCAACGAAATCCTGCGCGGCGGAGCCGATAAAACGACCGAGGCGGGGGCCGTCATCGTCGGCGGCCATTCGGTGCGTGACGCCGAGATCAAATACGGCCTGGCGGTGACCGGCGTCGTGGATTCCCATCGTCTGATAACCAACGCCGACGCCCGGCCCGGCGACGCCCTCGTGTTGACCAAACCCATCGGCACGGGGGCCATGACGGCCGCCTATCAAAAGGACCGGATCGAAGCCCAGGTTTGGGACGCCTGTTGCGCGATGATGCGTCGACTGAACCGGGCCGCCTCCGAAGCCATGGTCGAGGTCGGCGCCCATGCGGCGACCGATATCACGGGGTTCGGCCTCCTCGGCCATGCCGCTGAAATGGCCGAAGCCTCGGGCGTGACGCTGGAGATCGACCCGGCAGCCGTCCCTCTGCTCGATGGCGCCCTCGATCTTTCGCGCCGCAACTTCATTACGCGCGCCGCCTCAACCAATCAGGACTACCTCGCCGGGCGCTTGGAAACCGCCCCGAACCTCGAACCGGCCCTCTTGCGACTGCTTCTGGATGCCCAGACTTCCGGCGGGCTGCTGATCGCTCTGCCGGAGGCGGCTCTGCCGGCCTTCGCCCAAGCCCTTGAGCGACTCGGCGAAGGGTCGGAAGTCTCACGGCGCATCGGGCGGGTCCTCCCGCCGGGCGGGCCGCTCATTCGCCTGACCGCCCTGGCGGCCCAGGCCTGACGTTTCCCCCGGCGGCCCCGCGGCCAATCTTTGACGGCCCCGGCCGGGTCCAAATCTGCGGAGGGACCATGAGAGCTTCTCTCCCCGAATGGCGCGGCATCGAGGCCTTCCAGGGGCTCATCCACGATGCGCACGGCCCCATCGAGGGCCCGCCGGTCGTCTATCTCCCCGGCGTTCATGGCGACCCCTCGCGGCTGGAACGGGCGCGGGCGATCCTCACCGATCAACTCCGCCTCTTCGAGGTGACCTACCCGCGGGCCGAGCATTGGAACCTCGACCAATACGTTGAGGCGCTCGACGACCTGTTGGACGTGCTCGAACTCCGCTCGGCCCATTTGATCGCCGAGTCGTTCGGGTCGCTGCCGACGGTGGTTTACGCGGCGCGCCGCCCGGAGCGCGTCCGATCGATCGCCCTCGTGGCCGGCCTGACCCGCTCGCCTCAGCCGGACACGATCGGGCTCGCCCACCGGGCCTTGCGTCTGCTGCCGGGAACCGTCCTGGAGCGCGGCCTGGGTCTGGTCTCGGCCTATGCCCGTGGGCGGCGTTCCCCGCTGGCCCAGTTGGAGGAGAGCGCCTTCCTCGATCTGACGCGTCGCTCCCGACGCGGGCGCCTGGCGGCCGCGGCCCGCCTCAGGATCATCGAGACCACGGACCTCAAGCCCTGGCTGAGGCACTTGCGCTCGCCGGTGAGCTACCTCGGCGGCTCGCGGGATCAGGTCGTTCCCGTCCGGCGGGAGATCGGTCGGCTGCTCCGACGCCTGCCGCCCGCCTGCCGCTTTCGCAGCCACATCGTGCCCGGGGCCACTCACGCCATCTTTCACTCGCGCCCGCGCGAGGCCGCCCAGTGGGTCGCCGCTCGGATTCTCGAAGCTGAAGCCGGCCTAGGATGACAGTTCCAGCGTGCGGATCGAAAGCGTGAGCTCGCGGTCTCGACGGTCCAGGCGCGCCGCCACCGAGCCCAGCGCCAGGTTCAAACCTTCCATCAGCGAACGATACCGCACCCATCGATCGCGCGACTTGCTGGAGAGGAAAATCAGCGGCATCGACCGCATCCAGCCGGCCAGTTCGTCGAAGTGCGCCACGACGAAACCCAAGGGGGGCGTCTCTCGCGCCGACCAGAGCCCGTCGCCGAGCTGCCGTTTGGCCGCCGCCAAGGTGTCGGTCGTCGGCAGCGTGTCGCGGGGAATCCCGTAAAGCCGAAACGTATCCCCCATCGCCTCGACGCTGGCGGGCGTCGCGAGCCGCCAGGCGTCGGCTGGAGCCAGGTTCGTCCGGAAGGGCTCGGCGCGGTCCTGCCACGTGGCCGCGGCGGGGATCGGCAAGCGCGCCTCGCGAAACAGCGCCACCCCAACGCGACTGGGTTCGGAGGCCGCTTTCGCCAGGAACATCCGCTCCAGGTCATTGACCAGCGGGGCATTGAACCAGCGCGCCTTGTCCAGATCCGCCAGCAATCCTTCCCACCGCAGGCCGAGGACCGGCATCCCGTCGATGGCGAAGGGATGATAAAAATCGAATTGGACCAGGGGGGCCGGCAGGCCCGCCGGGGTGTCTCCGAATCCTTGAGCCGGTTCGTCACGGAATGCCACTTGAAACGCCTCGGTCAGCTCGGCCACGCGATCGCCTCGCAACGTCAGATCGAAATTGAGCAGCGAGCCCCCTGTCTGACGTAAATGCACCGATTCGATCCCGCCCAGACGCTCCGACCACTTGGCCAGACGCCGCTCCCGATCCTCGGACGGGGACTTGCCCCGGGCCGCGTCAAATCGCTCAAGGTCCTCCCAGAACCGGGCCGGATGGAAAACCCCCGTGATCACGCTCGACCCGGTTTCCCAGTCCGCCGGCACAGCCCTCGTCGGCTCCGAAGCCCCGGCCGCCTCGACCTGGTCGATCACCTGCCAGACGGCCGTCGTCCTCGGATTCCTCAACGAGGCGCAAATCCACCCATCGACGCTGGCTGCGGTGATCGCCCGACTGTCCCGCTCATCCAGGTACTCGTAGACGCGACGGCCCCGATAGGTCGACGACCGGACCTTGTGCCCCGGAAACCACAGCTCGGCCAACGGCCCCAGCCGCGCCTTGAGGAACGAATCCTCCCGGCTATAGAGCATCAAGGCCGGCTCCTCGGAGCCCTCCGGCCCCGGCCACGCCCCGAAGACGAGCCAGGTCTCCTCGCCGGCCAGCTCAAAGAGCGCCCGTCGATAGGCCTCGATCCGCGTCCGCGCCCCGTCCGGCCCGTACTTGAGCTCCCAC
The DNA here is from genome assembly GCA_964463045.1 of uncultured Candidatus Sumerlaeota bacterium. Classification (GTDB taxonomy): domain Bacteria; phylum Sumerlaeota; class Sumerlaeia; order MVZB01; family JAJFLK01; genus CAYXAU01. The sequence goes on from CAYXAU010000007.1 coordinate 161,682, forward strand.
TGCGGCCAGAGCTCCAGGCTCCTGAGGACTTCGATGACGGCCTCAGTCGTCTGATCCCGGCCGCGCAGCGCCCAATGACGCAAAAACCCCCGCTCGAAGCCGGAAACCCGGACGGCCAGCGAGTAGGCGTCCGGCAACAGCGCCTCGATCGGCGCCGGCCGCCGCCGACTCGCCCTGATCCAGAGCCCCCCCCCGATCACGACCAGGAGGGCAGCCGCCGCCAGCCCTCGCCTCCACCGGCGGGGCCGGCGTTTCATTCCGCCAGCGCCGCCTGAGCTAGGCTGGCGCGAACGAAGGGTTCCCAGGCCAGACGCTCGGCCTCATCCGGGATCACCCGGATCGCCGACATCCAGGAAGGGCGCTTCGGCGGAGCCAACGGCTGCATGCCGCACTCGCGCGGCAGCCGATCCCCCTTGATCGCATTGCAGCGGATGCAGGCCACGACGACGTTCTCCCAGACGGAGCTCCCCCCCCGGCTGCGCGGGACGACGTGGTCCACCGTCAGCTCATCCCGCGGCGGGCGCCCGCCGCAGTACTGGCACCGATGTCGATCGCGAAGATAGATGTTCCGGCGATTGAACCGAATCGTCCGCGGCGGCAGATTCTGATATTGATGCAGCACGATCACGCGCGGCGCGCGGATGTTGAAATTCGGCGTCCGGATCAGCAGCTCCCCCGGCTCATCCTCGATCTCCGCCAGCAATCGCCAGCCGTCGAAATCATAGGTCTGATAGTCCGACGTCACGACTTTCGCCCACCCTCGGTACAGCAACGACAGCGCCCGCCGGACCGTGCAGATGTGCACGGCCAACCAGTGACGGTTCAGGACCAGGACCAGCCGCTGCGTCACGTCGCTCATCACGCTCGACCCCGGCGACGCCCGATCCTCTCCCGCATCGCGGGGCGGCATTCAAACCAGGGGGTTTGATCTTAAACTAACCCCCTCGTCTCGTCTATCATCTATCATCGTGCGGCCCTCGCTCGCGGGCCTTTCCCCCTCGCGCGCGCTTCCCGCCGCCCCCTTTCCCGCGTGCCCACGTCCCCCTCAGCCGCCGTCGTCATCGCCAACTGGAACGGGGGGCCTCTCCTGACGCGTTGCCTCAGCTCGGTCGCGGCCGCCGTCCGCCGCGCCGGGTGCGAGATCCCCGTCCTTCTGGTCGACGACGCCAGTGAGGATGGGTCGGCTGACGTCGCCGAGCGCCGCTTCCCGTCGGTCCGGCTGCTCCGGCTGCCCCGGAACGTCGGCTTTGCCCAGGCCGTCAATCAGGGCATCGGCGCCGCCGATGCTCCCTGGGTCTTCCTGCTTAACAACGACCTGGTCCTGCCGCCCGATTTTCTTTCCATCTTGCTCGAGGTCCGGCGTGGTCTGCCCGAAGAGGACCTCTTCGCCTTGGGAGCGTTGACGCTGGCCTGGGACGACGGCCGCCCCAACCACGGCGCCATGCGAGCCCGGTGGGCCCGCGGCATGATCGTCCAGGAGCCCTTTGAGGCCACCCGCACCGTCCCGGCCGATTTCTTTCAGGCGGGGGCCTGTCTCGTTTCCCGCGAGAAGTTTCTTGAACTCGGCGGCTTCGACCCCCTTTTTCACCCGGGCTATTGGGAGGATTACGACCTCGCCTATCGGGCCCGCCGTCGCGGCTGGCGGTGCTTTCACGTCCCCCAGGCGATCGCCTTCCACTGGGGAAAGCGCTCCATGGTCGCCCGGCTCGGGGCCGAGCGCGTCGCCCTCCTCATCCGCCGCAATCAACTCCTCTTCAATTGGGTCAACCTGGACGACCCCACCCTCCTCGCGCGCCATCTGCTGGGGCTCCCACGCTTGATCCTCAGACCTGAACCCTCCCCCGAACCTTCGAGCGCGACGTGGGCGCGCGCCTTCGTGGCGGCCCTCGCTCGCCTCGGCCCGGCGCTCCGGGATCGACGCCGCCGTCTCCGGCGAACGCCTGTTTCGGACAGGCAAATTCTCTTCTCGCCGTCTCATCCCCCAGCCGACGCCCAACCGCCCCTCATGGGCTGAGTTTCCCCCTTCCGCACCAGGGGCAAAAGTCCCAATAATCGCCGACGATTCCCCAGCCGCACCGGCCACAACGTTCCTCCGACCCGGGCACTTTCCAGGCCCGGCGCACCTTCGTCCGGCACCAGGGACAATACCGCATGAACGCCATCAGGTCCTTTCGCTCACATTGCGGATTGGGGCAGCGGGCCACATAGCGCACGTCCCCATACTCGCGCGCCGCGTCGCGCGCCAGGCCCGGCCCGAAGCACCAGGCGCAGAAACGCCAATCCAGCTTCCGCCCGCGCCGGCACCGGGGGCAGCGGCGCGGGAACCGGCTCGGCCCGCGAAACACCTTCCATTCGGACCCGCACCAGGGGCAGAAACTCATCGTTTCGGCGATCGGGCCCGCGCACTTCGGACAGACCGCGCCCGTGGCCAGTTCCCGGCCGAACGCCCGTTGAAAGTCCCGGTGCCGAATCTGCCGCCAGGGGGGCTCGGCCGGTTCTTCCCGCCGCGCCCGCCGCCGCGCCCGCGCCAATTTGATCGTCCGAGGCTTGGCCTTCCTGAAGGCCTGAAGCATCTGAACGGCGCTCTCAAATCGCTTGCGCTCGTCGGGATCAAGCGCCCGGCGCAGCCAGGCCGCCAGCGACGGATGGACCTTCCGCCGCAGACGCTCGATCCCCGGCGGCGGCCAGTCGAAGGGCCACTCCGGCAACTCGCGCGTCAGCATCTCGTACATGATCAGCCCCGCCGAGAAGACGTCCGACCGCAGCGAGGGCTTCCCCATCGCCTGTTCCGGGGCCACGTAGCCGACCGTCCCCGCCCCAGAGGCGCTCACGGTCCGAAGCGCGACCCGCGCGATGCCGAAATCGGTCAACCGCAGCCGATCACCCGAAAAGATCACCAGGTTCTCCGGCTTCACGTCACAGTGAATGACCCTCTGCGCGTGAGCGTGGGCCAACGCCTGCAGCATTTGCTCGCCGTAATCCAGCGCCCTCCTGACCGACATCCGACGCTTCAGGCGCTCATCGAGCGACTCCTCCCCCAGCGGATACACGATCACAAAGGTCCCCTCGATCTCCCCGGCGTACTTGATCGGCAGGATGTTCGGATGATCGAGCCCCGCGGTCAGACGGGCCTCGCGGCGAAAATCCTCCATCCGGATGCGTGAAAGCAGATGCGGCACCTTGAGCGCGACGTGGATCCCCTCCACCGTGTCATAGGCTTTGTAAACCGTCGCGAAGCCCCCCTCGGCCAGACGCCGCTCGATCCGGAATTTCCCCAGCTTCTGCCTGGCTCGCAACATCCCCGCGCCCGGGCCACCTCGCCGCCGCCGCTCCCGCTCTGCCCTCGACCGCGGAAGACTCCGGCCCCTCCCCGGGACCCCAACACGTCGGGCCCGAGCCCTCAAGCCGCTCCCACCCTGCTCACATCGCCGATGATTCCAGCTCGTTGACCACCGCCATCAGCTCAAAAACTTTGTCTTCAAGCACGTTGGCGTTGGCCGTCCCCAGATTCGCCCGGACCTCGCCCAGCTTGGCCTTCAATTCCTTCTGGCGGGGATGATTGTTCAGCGTCCGCAACAACTGTTCGGCCCGCTCGACGAGTTCCTGGGCTTCGTCCTGAACGTTGCGTTTGATTTTCTCCCGCAGCTCGCGGGCCACGCGCTCGCGCGCCTCGCGCACCATCCGCAACTTTTCGGCATCCGTCAGACGATTGGACGTTGAGCCGATCGTGATCCGCTTCTGCACGCCGGTGGCCAGATCCTCCCCCCGCACCTCCAGAATCCGATCCGGGTTCACCCGGAACGTCACCTCGATGCGCGGCACGCCCCGCGGGGCCGGCGTGATCCCCTCGATCCGCAAGAGGTCCAGAAACGTGTTTTCCGAGGCGATCGGCTCTTCCCCCTCATAAATCGGGAACGAAATCGTTTCCTGAAAGTCGCGCGTCGTCGTGAAGATATCCTTCGCCTCCGTCGGGTACGTCGAGTTGCGCTCGATGATCGGGGCGAACTGATCGTTCTGAAGCCCGACGCCGAGGGAAAACGGCGTCATGTGAATGATGACCGGCTTCTCCTTGCCGTAGCGCGTCGCCAATGTGCCTTCGAGCTCGGCCGTCAGCGGGGCCAGCACCATCGTCTGCACGGCGGCCCCCAGAGCCACGACCTCTTCAGGCGAAATATCCCGCGTCGGCGTCCGTCCCAGCGTCTCCTTCACGACGCGCTGGACCAGCGGGATGCGCGTCGAGCCGCCGACCAGGAGGATCGTGTCGATCCCCGTCCGTTCGAGGCCCGCGTCGGCGAGGGCTCGCCGCATCGGCGCCACCGTCTTCGTGACCAACGGCTCGATGAGGGATTCGAGGTCCTCGCGCGTCAGCCGCGATTCGAGCGAAACCGGGCCCTTGGGGCCGAGGGCGATCGCCTCGACCGTGACCGTGGTTTCGCGAACCTCCGACAGTTCAATCTTCGCCTCCTCGGCCGCGTCGCGCAGCCGCGCCATCGCCACCGGGTCCTCCCGCAGGTCGATCCCCGTGCCCGCCTGAAAGTCCGCCGCCAGCCGCTCGACAATGAGACGATCAAAATCGTCCCCGCCCAGGTGAGTATCCCCCTGGATCGCCAGCACGCGGAAGA
>CAYXAU010000008.1:0-131614 GCA_964463045.1 uncultured Candidatus Sumerlaeota bacterium
GCGCAAGCATGCGCCACGTGGCCACAAAAGTGGAAGCCGTCCACCGGCCCCGGGCGAGGGCCTCCGTCAGTCTGGCAGCCGCCTCGCCCGCGGCCACTGGAAGATGGCTCCGGCGGTAGGACTCGAACCTACAACCCACGGATTAACAGTCCGCTGCTCTACCGGTTGAGCTACGCCGGAACGGAGCCGTCAGGGACGCAGGGAATGCGGGGCGAGCGGGCACAATTCACCGTCGGGCCGCTTCTCGGTCCCGGAAGCCTCGTTTGTCTCACAGGCCCGCCGATCGAGTCAAGGAGACGCCCGGAGGAGGTCGGCCCCATCTCAGGTCGCGGGCGCTGGCGGGGCCACGAGACCTCCCCGCGCTCGGGTTCCGCCGGATGGAAGCCCGGCTGACGGGCTCCGATGGCTTCTGCGGGCGGAAGCTGAACACGGTCCTGGCACTTCTCGGCCAGGGGGCGTGGATCGGGCCATGGTCGGCGAGGGGTCCCTCAGCGCCAAGCAACCTCAATCGCGGGCAATTCTTCACAGCCTAAGGCAAGGCATTTGAGGGCCTCGCGCGGACCCGGCGGCAGGCCTTTCGGCGACGCCCGACCTCTGGCGCGCATCTGGCAGCAACGCGCCAGCGAAGGTCAGCCGAGGCCTATGGCCGAGGGGGAGAGCATGGGTCGCGGCCATTCCGCCGGGGTGTCCTCGCGCGCCTTGAGGCCCCCTGAGCATCCCACCCAAGGACTCTGCCAATAAGGAGACATGGATCGATGTTCGCCCGGAAGTCGCTCGCCTCTCGATGGGCCCTCTGGACGGCCGCCTTCATGGTGGCCGGCGTTTCGCTCGCGGCGTTCGGGGAGGACGGCGAACCGGCGTCCGACCCCGACGCGATGGCTTCGCTTCAGGTCGGGCTGGACACCGTCTGGACGCTCGCCACGGCCTTTTTAGTCTTTTTCATGAATGCGGGCTTTGGTTGTCTGGAGGCCGGTTTCTGTCGGGCCAAGAACGCCGTCAACATTCTGGGGAAGAACTTCGTCGTTTTCGGCATCAGCGCCCTCGCCTTCTGGGTCACCGGCTTCGCCATCATGTTCGGCGACGGCAACGACTTTCTGGGGTGGAAGGGATGGTTCCTCGGCGGGGCGGACAACAGCCCGGCGTCCGGGGACGCCTACCAGGGCGTCTTCAACGCGCTGAGCTGGACCGGAATCCCCCTGACGGCCAAGTATTTCTTCCAGGCCGTCTTCGCCGGGACGGCGGCCACGATCGTCTCCGGCTGCGTCGCCGAGCGGATTCACTATCGCGCTTTCATGCTGTTTTCCGTGGCCCTCGTGGCCCTTTTCTATCCGATCACGGGGCACTGGATCTGGGGAGGGGGGTGGTTATCGAGCGTCAATGAGGCCGGCTTCTGGGATTTCGCCGGCTCGACGGTGGTTCATTCGGTCGGGGGATGGGCCGGGCTTGCCGGGATCATCGTGCTGGGGCCCCGGCTGGGGAAGTTCCGCGCCGACGGGGGCGTCCAACCCATCCCGGGTCACTCCATGGGATTGGTTTTCATCGGAGGGATGATTCTGTGGCTGGGATGGTTCGGGTTCAACCCCGGCTCGACGATGGGGGTGGGCGACGGCTCGGCGATCGCCCACATCGTGGTGACGACGAACTCGGCCTGCGCGGCGGGGCTATTGGCTTCGACATTGACGGCGTGGTTCTGGCTCGGCAAGCCCGATTTCACAATGACCGTCAATGGAGCCCTGGCGGGGCTGGTGGCAATTACGGCTCCGTGCGCTTTCGTCACGGTGCCCTCCTCGATCGTGATCGGGGCGGTAGCGGGGGTGCTGGTCGTGTTCGCCGTCGTGGCCTTTGATCGGTTGAAGGTGGACGACCCGGTCGGCGCGCTGTCGGTGCACCTGGTCAACGGCATCTGGGGGACGCTCGCGCTCGGCATCTTCGCCACGACGTCGGCGCCTGGCGGCATCGGGGCCGACGGGTTGCTCTACGGCGGCGGCAGTCTGTTTGTCGCCCAGGTGATCGGCGTCGTGGCCGTCGGGGCCTTCACTTTCGTCGGCTCCTTCATCATCTGGCAGGTGATCAAGACGACGCTGGGCATGCGCGTGAGCCCCGAAGAGGAATCCATGGGCCTCGACCTTGGAGAGATGGGCATGGAGGCCTACGCGACCGATCCGATCAAGTGAACGGCCGGGCGGCCTCGTTGCCCGGGCCGGGTCCCGAACGACGGGAAGCCGTGTTCGCGTCGATCAATCCGATGATGGGCCGCTAGAATACTAGACCGCGTAGAAAGGAAGCTTCTCGATGAAGATGATTCGCGCGATCATCCAACCGCATCGGCTGGAGACGGTGCGGGACGCGCTGCAACAGAAGGGGATTCGGGGGATGACGACCTACGAAGCCCGCGGCTTCGGGCGTCAGAAAGGGCACAAGGAAGTCTATCGGGGGGCGGAGTATGAATTGCATTTCGTTCCGAAGGTGGCCCTCGAGATCGTCGTCGAAGACGCCGAGGTGGAGGCCGCCTGCAAGACGATCGCTGACAGCGCCCGCTCCGGCAACATCGGCGACGGGAAGATCTTCGTTCTCGACGTGGGCAAAGCGATCCGCATCCGCACCGGCGAAACCGGCGAGAGCGCCCTCTAGCGCGGGGCCTCCTCGGCGTCGGGTTCCGGGCCTCTTTCGGCGAGGCGCCGGCCCCGTCACCCCCCCCTACGCAGGGACCCTGAGAACCGACGGGGGGATCAGCCTGGCATGGCCGGACGAGCCCGACCCTCGCGGACGCCCGCCAGCAGGTAAAGCACGGCCATCCGGACGGCGATCCCATTGGTGACCTGCTGTTGAATGACCGAGTGGGGGCCGTCAGCCACATCCTGATCGATTTCGACGCCGCGGTTGATCGGACCGGGGTGCATGACAATCACGTCGGGAGAAGCGGCGCGCAGACGCTCGCTCGTCAGGCCATAGAGCAGCTTGTACTCGCGAATTGAGGGGAAGAAGTTCTTCTCCATTCGTTCGAGCTGAATGCGCAGAAGATTGATCACGTCGGCCCCGCGGATGCCCTCGACCAGGTCATGGCAGACGCGGGCGCCGAGCCGTTCGAAGGCGGGCGGGACGAGCGTTCGGGGACCCACGAAGACGACGTCGGCGCCGAGCCGTTTGAGGGCGTGAAGATTGGAGCGCGCCACCCGACTGTGCAGAATATCGCCGACGATGGCGACCTTGAGCCCCTCGATGCGACCGCATCGCTCCAGAATGGTGAAGGCGTCGAGCAGGCCCTGGGTCGGATGCTCGTGGGTGCCGTCGCCGGCGTTGATGACGCCGGCCCGGACCTTTCGCGCCAGGAGGTGCGGCGCGCCCGAGGCCGGGTGCCGGATGACCATGAAGTCGGCTCCCATGGCCTCGATCGTCCGAGCCGTGTCGTAGAGCGATTCGCCCTTGTGGACGCTCGAGGTGGCCACCGAGAAATTGATCACGTCGGCCGAGAGCCGCTTGGCGGCCAGCTCGAACGACGTGCGCGTCCGGGTCGAGTTCTCATAGAAAATGCTGACGACGGTTTTCCCCCGCAGGGTGGGGATCTTCTTGATCGTCCGAGCCAGGACGTCCTTAAAGGCCCTTGCCTGATCCAGGATCAGACGGATTTCGTGAGGCGAGAGGGATTCCAGGTCGAGCAGGTGGGGAGAGGAAAGCGAGGCCGCCGTCGCCGCCGGAGCGGTGACGTTAGCCGCGACGGGCGCGTCGGAAGCGCCGACCACTTCCATCAAACGGTATCATTAACCCGCCGAAGCCGGAAAATCAACGACGCATTCCAAAGGCGAAGTTCGGATGGTAGGCTCGTCCGACGGCCGCGGCGGCCTCGGAGCGCCCGTCGGCCGCCCCCGTCGGCATGGCCCCCCGCGTTCTGCGCACGCTTCTGGTCGCGTCCTCCTCCGAGCTCGGCGGCGCCGAACGTTCAATCCTTAATTTTGTCCGTTACGCCGACCCCGAACGGGTTTACCCCACCGTCCTGACGCTTCTGGGGTCCGGGCCCCTGGCGCTGTTGGTTCAACAGGCCGGCGGCGGCGGGGTCTCGTGGGGTTTGAAGGGGATGCGGAGCCCGGGGCTCCTGCGTCGGATGCGGCATGAACTGATGCAGCAACGCTATGACCTCGTCCACTGTTTCGGCTTGCGCGCCGATCTGTTGACCCGATGGGTCGCCCAGAGGTTGGGTATCAAGGTCGTCTCCGCCATCCGTTCCGTCGACGCCTGGAGGGGACGGCTGGAGGTCGCTTTGGATCGGCTGACCGCCGACGCCGTCACGGCCTGGATCAGCAACTCCGAGGCGGGCAAGAGCTCCCGGGTCGAACGCGAGGGCTTCCCGGCCCATCGCATTTTCGTGGTCCGTTCCGGAATTCCCGATCGACCGCCGGCGGGCCCGGCCGAGCGGCTCAACGCTCGCAAACGATTCGAGCTGGCCGAGAGCGCCGGCCCCGTTTTGGGGATGGTCGCCCATCTGACCCGGGCCAAGGGGCACGAGGATCTGATCGAGGCGCTAGCTCGGTTGAAGGATCGGATGCCCGGCCTCGTCTGTCTCTGCGCCGGTCGTGACGACGCCGCGGGCCGGCTGCGCGAGCTGGCCCAACGTCGCAGGGTCGATGGCCTCATCCGCTGGCTTGGACCCCTGCGCGATTCCGGCCCCGTTTACGACGCCGCCGACTTTATGATCCTGCCGTCCCGTTGGGAAGGATTGCCGTTGGGGCTGATCGAGGCCCTCCGCGCGGGACTGCCGAGCGTGGCCACGCGGGTCGGGGGCGTCCAGGAGATCGTTCGCGATGGCCAGGAGGGGCGGCTCGTTCCTCCCCGGGACCCGGAAGCGCTGGCCGAAGCGATCGAACGGACTTGGGGCGACTCGGCCGGGCGGGGCCGCTGGGGAGAGGCGGCTCGCCGGCGGTACGAGACCGCGTTCCGAGTCGAGACGATGGTTGAACGCTGGACGACCGTTTACGAGGCGCTTTGCGGGCTTCGGCCGGCCGAAGCGGCGAGATAGGATCGCACGGGACGCTCTTCGAGTCTGGAAGACCCAGGGCGCAGGGAGGCGACGTGAATGAGAAGAGCCCTCTTCGTTTCGGCGATCACGATTGCGCTCGTTCAGGTCGCGCCCGGCGTCGCGGCCGAGCCGGCCGCGGCGGCCAAGCGACTCTTGTTTCTCACGCACGCGGGCCTTTACAAACATGAGAGCCTCCGGCCCGCCGAAGAAGCGCTGACTCGATGGGGACCGGCGAGCGGCTTCGAGGTGACGGCTCTCCAGGGCTATGGGCAGGCGCGCGAACGGCTCGACTTTACCTTCGTCACGCGGGATTACCTCTCGGGATTTGACGGTCTCGCCATGATGACCAACGGGAATTTACCGATGGAGGACGGCCAGCGCCGGGGGCTCCTCGAATTCGTTCGTCAGGGGGGCGGGTTCATCGGCATCCATTGCGCGAGTCTCACGTTCTACAACGACCCGGCCTTCGGAGAGATGCTCGGCGGCTACTTTCTACGGCCGGTCGCGCAGAATCGTCGCTTCGTGCTCAAAGTCGAGGACTCGACGCATCCGGCGACGCGCATGCTCGGGCCGAGCTGGTCGCTCATCGATGAGTTCTATCTCTTCGGGACAGCGGCGTGGGACGCCGCCCGACCCGAGGAGAACGTCGACGCCCTTTTTGGTCACCGGATTCCCGTTGGGTTTTCGCGCCAACGCGTGACGGTGCTCCTGAGCCTCGACGCGGCCGATCCCTCGGCTGAGGGGCTGGCTCACGTTCGGCCCGGGGGCGACTATCCCCAGGCATGGTGCCGCCCGTACGGCGAGGGGCGATCCTTCTACACGGCGCTCGGTCACCGATCGGACCTCTGGACCGATAATCCTCTCTTCCGAGACCACCTGATCGGCGGTATACGTTGGGCGCTGCGGCTGGAGCCCTGATGGACAAGCGGGGGAGCGGATTTGGGGGAGACGGCAGCCCACTCAGGCTCGATCCTCACATCAGCCCCCATTCAATTTTGATTCGGCTGTCAAACAATTGACATGCCATCCTTTGTGAAAACGTTCGTACCCCCAATCGTCTAACACTCATCGGATCGCCCTCGACCATATAAATCAATTCGGATCAGTCGTCGGCAGGCTCAGAGTGCCTGGAGCCGGCGCGCTTGACAACCGCGCCATTTCCCCAGGTTCCACGAAGGCCAACGCATTGAGCTGAACTGGCCAGGATTCGAAGTTTGAAGTCGAAGCGGGGTTAAATCGCTCCGCGAGGGGTTGGCCGAAGTGAGAGGGTCGCCTTGAATGACTTTCTCGCCCGGAGGGGTAGCCTGTCTTGAAGGATCACTTGCCTGTCAATAATCCGACGCCAGGAGACGAATCGTCAAAAACATGTCGCCAAAAGGGAATAAAAACGCGGGCCCGCTCATACAGATTTGCGCCGCGATCCCCTCTGCGCCGCGCTATTTCCTGTTACCGAGGGGGCCCGATCATATTCACACAAGCCTATTATTATCAGTATCCTATAGATTCAATCCGACGGGGCCTCCGGAGCCCCTCGCGGCCCGGTAGGCTAAGCCGCCGGCCTCCGATGGACGGAACAGCCGGATTTGGTTCCGGACTTGCTGTGGTGGAGGAACGAGGGGAAGGGAGCGTCAGTCAGACGCCCGGTTAGCAGCGGTTCTATATTCTGGCGTTGCACTGTTCGACCTCGACCGGTTCGGAGAGAACCGCTTCGGAACCGGGGGTTACCGGCGCAGGAGGAAGGATGATGACCGGGCTGAGCGCCACGATGCCATTCTCGGAGCTGGGGGGGATGACCCCCGCGTTGCCGCAGGGGCCGCCGCCGGGTCTGGGACTGCGGGAGGGCCCCGTGCGCCGCCCCTCGCGCCATGGCCTGCCGCCGGCCGTTGAGGCCACGGAGCTGAAGGAACGGAACGACCGTGTGCTGGAATACCTTCCCCTGGTCAAGTTCATCGCCAGTCGGATCGCCTCGCGGCTTCCGAGCCACGTTGAGGTCGATGATCTGATCGACGCGGGGATCATCGGCCTGATCGACGCCCTGAAGAAGTTCGACCCCGCCCACAACACGAAATTCAAAACCTACGCCGAGTTCCGGATCAAGGGATCGATCCTGGATGAGCTCCGGTCGCTGGACTGGGTGCCGCGGTCGACCCGGCAGAAGGCCACGGCCTTGGAGCGCGCCTACGCCGAGGTGGACCAGCGTCTGGGGCGCGCGGCTTCCGACGCCGAGATGATGGAGCACCTGGGTCTGGGGCCCGTGGAGTTCGAAGCCCTTCTGCGAGAGAGCCGGGGGATCGCGCTGTTGAGCCTGGACGATCTGCGGCTGGAGAGCGACGAAAACGTGGATCGCACGCTGCTGGACTATCTGGCCGACGAGGAATCCCCCGGCGCCGCCGAGACGCTCAACCTGGCGCAGATTCAGGCCATCGTGGCCGAGGCGATCGACCAGCTTCCTCCCAAGGAGCGGCTTGTGCTCTCCCTCTACTACTATGAGGGATTGACGATGAAGGAGATCGGCGAAATGATGGACGTTACCGAGAGCCGCGTTTCGCAGATTCACACCAAAGCGATCCTGCGGCTCCGGGGCCGATTGGCCTGCGCCCTCAACGGCTGACGCCGAGGAAGGTCGCGCTCCGAGGGCGCCCAAGGAGGCCCCGGTCCCGAAGGGCGCCCGGATGCAGCGCGATCCCTCTTCCGTTCCCCCGGCGGCGTCGGACCCGGCGGGCGGCGGCCTTTTCGACGCCTCGCTCCTGGAAATCTGTCATGCCATGGGGGCGGGTCTCGCCCTGCGCGAGGTCCTGGACACGATCCTTCTGATCTCCCTGCGCCACACGCGCGCTCAGCAGGGGTCGATCCTGCTCTTCGACCGCCACGGCGACCGGCTGAAGATGCTGGCCTCGCTGGGCTTGCCGCATGAGATCGTCGCCAAGGGCTATATCGTCCGGCGGGGAAGCATCGCCGAATGGGTGATCGATCACGACGAGCCGCTGATCCTCACCGGCGAGCCCGAGGGCCGCGGTTTCGTGACGTTGGGGGATGAGCGCCCGATCGTCTCGGCCTTGTGCGTCCCCTTGCGGGCCGAAGGCCGAGTCCTGGGGACGATCAATTTGAATCGAACCGACCCCGAGGCCGGGCGCTTCGAGGCTGAGGACCTGCGGGGGATGACGATCCTGGCCGGCCAGGCGGCCATTTACATCGAGTACGCCCGGTTGCATGAGTTGAGCCTCCAGCAGGAACGGCTGGCGGCGATCGGCCAGACCGTGGCCGGCGTCAGCCACTGCATCAAGAACCTGCTGACGGGGATGAAGGGGGGCATCGCCTTGTGCCGCCTGTCGCGCCAGAACCAGGATTGGGAGGTCGAGGAGCAGGCGGTCAGTGTGATGGAGAACAGCGTCACGCGGATTTCCAGTCTCGTGCTCGACATGTTGGATTACTGCAAGGATCGGGTTCCCCAGTGGCAGGAGGTCGATCTCGATGCCCTTTTGCGGGAGATTCGGGGCGTGACGCGCAAGAAGGCCGGCGAGCTGAGCCTGGAACTCGAGGTCGAGATTGATGAAGAGGCGCGAAAGGCGCCCGCCGACGAGCATCAGCTTTTCCGCTGTCTACTCAACCTGATCGAGAACTCGCTGGAAGCGGCGGGCGAGGGGGGTCGGGTCTGGGTCCGGGCTCGACGTTCAACGGCCCCCGGCGCCCTGGCCCGACTGCGACGGCCGGACACGGCGGCCATCGTCATCGAGGTCAGCGACACCGGGCCGGGGATAGAACCGGCGCATCATCCTCACGTCTTCGAGGCTTTCTACAGCACCAAGGGGGCGAAGGGAACGGGGCTAGGCCTGGCGGTCGCGCGCAAGATCGCCGAGGAGCACGGCGGCGCCCTCGAACTGGCTTCGGAGCCCTATCAACCGGCGGTTTTCGCGCTTTATCTGCCGGCCACCGGCCCCGAGGGGGTGGGTTCGTCGCCGGTCGAACCGGCTGAAGAGTAACGCTGCGAATCAGTCCTCGGGCGGGGGCGTGGCCGTTTCGAGGTGAGGCACCGGGGTGGGACGGCTCCAGCAAACGCGATTCCGCCCGGCCTGCTTGGCTTGATAGAGAGCGCGATCGGCGGCCTCCACGAGTTCGCGCGGCTCCTTCATGTCCGGCTCCAGTTCGGCCAGGCCGACGCTGACGGTGATGGAAAGCGGCTGCTGGCCGCATCCGGAGACGGAGTGACCGACGACGGCGCGACGGAGGCGCTCGCCCTGGACGAGGGCGTGTTCCAGGGTCGTTTCGGGCAGGAGAACGGCGAATTCCTCGCCTCCATAGCGGGCGGCCAGGTCGTTACGGCGACAACCGGCGTTGACCAAGGCGCCGATTTCACGCAGGACGCGGTCCCCCACCGGATGCCCATGGTCGTCGTTAAAGAGTTTGAAATGGTCGATGTCGAACATGATGAGCGAGAGAGGACGGCGGTAGCGCCGGGCGCGTTCGAACTCGCGGACGAGATCCAGGTCGAAGACGCCGCGGTTGCGGAGGCCGGTGAGCGCGTCGAAGCTGGCCAGATGGATGAGCGATTCATCGGCGCGGACCGTCGTCTCGTCATGAAGAAAGAAGCCGAAAAGGGTCGAGCCGATCATGATTTTGTCGCGATCGCGCAGCTCGACCTTGTCGATCTTCTTGCCGTTGACGAAGGTGCCGTTGGTGCTTTCAAGGTCGGTCAAGGAGACGCGAGGCGGATCGCCGGCCTCGTCGAAGTTCTCGTAATGCAAGCGAGCGTGCGTCCGCGAGGCCTTGGAGTCGGAAAGGACCAGATCGCAACCCAGGTCGCGCCCGATCGTGAACTCTCGCTGGGCGAGCCTGTAACGGTCCTTGGGATCGCCCCCCTCCAGCAGTATCAGGACGGGCCGTTCGGCCTGACGACGCGTAGCTTCGATGAGACGGCTCTGGGACTCATCGATGATCGTCTTTTCGGTCATCTTCGGGGCGTCCGCTTCAACAGTGTTCGGCGTTTTGGGGTCGTCCAGCGACGTTCACCCGCCGGCCGAGCCGCCCCGTGGCCCTGCGCCGCCGCCGCCAACCCAAAAGAGTCTAGCCCGGTCCCCCGGAACCTGCAACTCCCGGAGGCCGTGGCCTCGGGGGGGCGCCCGGCCTCAAGGGGGGGGTGCCGCCTGGCCGAAGATGGCCGAATCGAGCCCCTGGACCGGGCCCAGCAGGGCGAAACTGAAATCCTTGAGGTAACGCTCGGCCGCTTGGCGGACGCGATCCGGCGTGACCTCCCGCAGTTTATCGATCGCTCCGTCGGCCTCGGACCACCCCCCGCCGTTGACTTCGTAGAGAATCAGACGGGCCGCCTGGGTCAGGTTGGACTGCGTGGCGACGAGGTCCTCCGTAATCATCTCTTCGATCTTGTCGCGGAGGACCTTCTCGTCGATGCCCTCCTCCCTCAACCGCCGCACTTCCTCCAGCATGACGGCCACAGTCGGGTTCGGTTGGACGGCCGTGACGTAAAGCACGCCATAGTTCGCCCGGCGGCTGGAAACCAGCGCAGCGACGGCGTAGGAAAGATTGCGTTTCGTCCTCACCTCCTCGAAGAGGCGGTCGCTCAGGATCGAGACGGCGATCTGGAGGGCCGGAAAGTCCGGATGAGCCTGATTGGGGGCCTCAAAGCAGCCGAAGATATAGTTGGTCGGCAGATTGCGGGATTCGGTCAGGAGACGGGGCGGCAGGTCCGTCGGGCGGAGCGTTTCCTGCCGGACGAACTGGCCCGGCGGCAGATCGGCCAGCTCCCGCCGGATCTGTTGCCTCAGGACCTCCTCCGTCACGTCTCCCACGACGAAGAGCATCATTCTCGCCCGCGTGAACGTGGCCTCGTGCAGACGCCGAGCCATCGACGGCGTGAGATCGCCGAGGCTGGCCTCGGTCCCCGTCGGCGGAACGGCATAGGGGTGGCCGCGATAAAAGTTCCGGCTGGCGAGCAGGCTGATGTAGGCGTCGGGAGATTGCTGCTGGCGGCGGACGGCGTTCAGACGCCGTTCGAGGGCCAGCTTGATCTCCTCATCATCGAGCGTCGGGGCCACGAGCGCGTCGGCGAAAAGCGGAAAATTGGTGTCCCAATCGCGCCGAAGGGTCCGAAGGCCGAAGGTCGAATAATCGTGTCGGGCCTCGGTCAGAACCTGGGCGCCGGTGCGCGCCAATTGCCGGCTGATCTCATCCTTGGAGAATCGGCGGCTCCCCTTGTCGAGCGTCTCCAGGACGACCAATTCCCTTCCGGCGGCCTCAGGCCCGGAGAAGACGACGCCACCGAGGAGGACCATCTGAGCGACGATGACCTCGCTGCGCGGGTTGCGCCGGAGAACGACCTTGAGGCCGTCGACCTCGAAGGGGCGTGTTTCCAGGGCGGTTGCCGATTCGTCGGAGGGGGCGGCGTCGGCCGGGGCGCCGGCGAGAGAGCGGACGCGTTCGGCGGTTCGGGCGAATTCAAGTTGATCGAGGCTCTCGGTCGAGGCCAGCACGGCCTCGACGCGCGGCCGTTCCAAGATATACCGCCTCACGTAGCGCCGAATGTCGGGCCGGCCGACCCGACGCAGGTTCTCGATGTAATTCAGGTAATAATCGAGCCCGCCCGTGCACCACCAGAAGGAGATCGTGTGACAGAAGGCGGTTGTCTGCTCCCGCCCGTAGATTTCATTCACTTCAAGGGTGTTCTTGGCCGATTCGATCTGATCCTCGGTGACGTAATCGGGCTCCACGAATCGCGCTAGCTCGGCCTCGAGGGCGGCCCAGGCCCGATCCAAGCGCTCGGGGGAGGTGACGGCCCGCAGCGTGATCGGGCCGGTATGGACGAGCGAGTAGTAGGAAAGCTCGACGGCGTCGAACAGGCCCGAATCGACGAGGGCTTTCTGAAAGGCTGAGTCCGGCTGGGCCAGGATAAAGGAGAAAACGTCGGCGGCGAAAGTCGACGGAGTGTCATCCTTCATGCCCGGTCCGTGCCAGGCGAGTTCGAGGGTCGCCGTCTGAACGGGACCCTCGACGGCGAGGCGGCGCGTGGCCGGCAGAGGGGGATGCTTCGGGACGGGCCACTTCCGGTGCGGATCAGCGGAGGCGGGCCAATCCCCGAAGAGCCTTTCGGCGAAGTCGAAGACTTCGTCGTGATCGACGTCGCCCCCGACGATCAGGGCGCTGTTGTTCGGGACGTAATACCGGCGTTGAATCTCGCGCATTTGTTCGCGCGTGACGTTGACGATGACCTCGCGGCTGCCGAGCGGGTTCTTGCGGCTGAAATGCCGGAACCAGAGCCTGCGGTCGATCTCCCGGCGCAGATGAAAGTCCGGGTCGGCCTCGTTGCGGTCGAACTCGCCGAGCACGACCGGGGCCTCCCGGGCAAGTTCCTCCTGGCTGAAAAGCGGGTAGCGCAGCGCGTCGCGCATGAACGCCATCCCTTCCCAGAGATGTCGCCGGTGCAGCGTGAGGAAGTAATTGACGCGCTCGTCTCCCGTCGTCCCGTTGAAGCTTCCCCCCAATTCCCGAAGCCGGGCGTTGTAGCGCTCCTGATCGGGGATCACCTCGTTGCCCTTGAAGAACATGTGCTCGTAGAGGTGAGAGAGGCCGTCCCATTCCGGCGGTTCGGTGTAAGCGCCGTTCTTGACCGCGATCTCGACCGTGACGAGGGGTTGGGCCGGGTTCTCGATCGCGATCACCTCAAGCCCATTGTCGAGCCGGGCCCAGTAGAGGCCATACTTGCCTTGAGGGGCCGTTTGACCGGCGGCCGCCAGCGCGGCGCTCAGACAGAGCGCGGCGAGCGTCGCGCGCCATCGGGGCGTCCTTCCCTTTCTCGCCGTTCGGGTCGTGCCCACGTCGAACTCTCCAGCAGAGGGATGCATGAAACCGGTTCGGGGTTGAACCTCGTCCAAGTCGCCGTCGGCCCGTAGACCGCTTCGCGCGTAGTCTGAAGACCGGGCGGGCTGGAGTCAATGCGGCTTGACCTCTCGAACGGCCGGGGCTCGGCGCGTCGGGGGGGCGTGAGGATCGGAGCGCGAATTGATGCCGGTCGGCCGGAGGGCTACAATGGCGGTCGGGGGACCTCGTCTCTGAACGCTCGGCCATGACTTCAAGCACGCCCATCTACCTGGATCACCATGCCACGACGCCCTGCGATCCGCAGGTGATCGAGGCCATGTTGCCGACCTTCGGCGAGATTTTCGGCAACGCGGCCAGCCGCCAGCACGCCTATGGCTGGCAGGCCGAGGCGCTCGTCGAGCGAGCGCGGGAACAGGTGGCTGAGCTCATCGGCGCCCATCCCGTCGAAATCATCTTCACCTCGGGGGCGACCGAGTCCAACAACCTGGCCATCAAGGGGCTGGCCCGTCGGCGGGAGGGGCGAGACCGCCACGTCATCACCTCCGCCATCGAGCACAAGGCCGTCCTGGATGTCTGCGGCCGGTTGGAGGGGGACGGGTTCGAGGTCACCCGTCTGCCGGTGGACGCCGAAGGGCTGATCCGGCCCGAGGCCGTGGAGGCGGCGATTCGGCCGCAAACGTTCCTCGTCTCGCTGATGCACGCCAACAACGAGATCGGCGTCGTGAATCCGATCGAAGCCGTCGGGCGGATCTGCAAACGTCGGAAGATTCTGTTTCATTGCGACGCGGCCCAGTCATTGGCCTATCTCCCCTGCCCCGTGGAGACGTATGGAATCGATCTGCTCTCGATCTCGGGCCACAAGATGTACGGGCCGAAGGGAGTAGGGGCGCTTTACGTCCGGCGGCGAAATCCGAGAGTCAGCCTCGAGCCGCTGATCGACGGCGGCGGCCATGAGCGGGGTCTGCGCTCCGGCACGCTGAACGTCCCCGGGATCGTCGGGCTTGGGGCCGCGTGCGAATTGATCGGCCGACGCCGCCCGGCCGATGCCGAGCGGCTGGCGAACCTGCGGGACCGGCTGCTGGCCCGGCTGCGCGAGGGCCTGCCGGAGCTGATCGTCCACGGCTGCCTGGAGCACCGGCTGCCCAATAACCTGAACGTTTCGTTTCCCGGCGTCGACGGAGACGCCCTGTTGACCAGTCTGCGGGAAATTGCGGTTTCGTCGGGGGCGGCCTGCGCCTCGGCCACGCGAGAACCTTCGCACGTCCTCCGGGCCTTGGGCGTGGCCGATGACCTCATCCAGGCGTCGTTGCGGTTCGGGCTGGGCCGTTCCAATACGGAGGCCGAGATTGACCGAGCCGCCGAGGTGACGATCGCCGCAGTGAGAAATCTCAGAGCCGCCGCGGAGGTTCGGGGGGCGCTCTCGTCGTAATCGGCCTCAGGCCGCCGGCGAAAATTCGGGCGGCGACCCCCGTAAGTTGAGTCGAGGGAACGATCTGGGATAGTCGCCGGACGGGAACGAGGATTTGAGCCCGTCGGAGATTGACATATCCGACGAGCCGGGTTCAAAATCGGTGAAGGGACGGGCTCCGCGCCCGCGCCGAGCGGTTAAAGGGAAGACCTTGACCCGCGGGGCGGGACTGCGCGAGATGCCCGTGGGATCATCCCCCGCCCGGATTCCCGATCCGAACGAAGGTTATTCGTCATGCCCATCACGCTGTCGCCCATAGCGATCGACCGCATTCGCGGCCTCATGAAGGAGCAAGGCAAGGAAGGTTGGGGGGTCCGCCTGGGGGTCAAGGGAGGGGGGTGCTCCGGCCTCACGTACGTGATGGAAATGGAGGAGCAACCCAAGGAACACGACAAGATCAACGAGATCGACGGCATCCGCGTTTTCGTTGATCCGAAGAGCTATCTCTACCTGAACGGCCTGACGCTGGACTACACCAACGAGCTCATCGGAGGGGGGTTCAAGTTCGTCAACCCCAACGCGACGCGGACGTGCTCTTGCGGGACGTCCTTCAGCGTGTAAACTGATGCGGCGCGCCGGCGAGGCCAGCGGTCGAACGCGCCTCGCCGCCGCCGAATCGCCATGAGCTTGACTCGACCCGGCTCGATCGACGCCCGCGACGGCGTCTACCGCCGCGGGTTCGGGCTCAAGGCCGAGATTGCCGAGCAGCTGACGGCGGACTATTACTCGGAGCTGGTGGAGCGGGTGCGGGCCGAGGGCTGCGTGTTGCAGTTGCCTGGGGGGGAAATCCGGCTCGCGCGGGAATTCGGTTTTTGTTACGGGGTGGACAAGGCGATCGATTTTGCCTATGAGACGCGCCGCAAGTTTCCGCAGCGGCGAATCTTCCTGACGGCGGAGATCATCCACAATCCAGGGGTGAACCGCCGCCTGGCCGATATGGGCATCGAATTCTTGAGCGGCCAATACGCCGCCGGCGGCCGGATCGAGGACCTTCAACCGGAGGACGTCGTTCTGCTGCCCGCCTTCGGCGTGGGGATGGAGGAGCTGGACCGGCTCAAGCGGACGGGCTGCGTCCTCGTCGATACGACGTGCGGGTCGGTCGTCCACGTCTGGAAGCGGGTCGAGCAATACGCGCGCGAGGGCTTCACGTCGATCGTCCACGGCAAGCACGATCACGAGGAAACCATCGCCACGGCTTCACGGGCTTATCTGGGCGGCCGGGGGCGTTATCTCATCGTGCTCGACGGGGCCGACGCCGAGCTCGTGTGCGATTTCATCCGGGACGGCCCGGCGGCCGCGGCGCCGGCCGAGCGCTTCGCCGGGCGGACTTCGCCCGGATTCGACTTCGCGCGCGATCTGGAACGCATCGGCGTGGCCAATCAGACGACGATGCTCTCCTCGGAATCCCTTGCCATCGCCGAGATGTTTCGCCAGGCCATCCTCCAACGCTATGGGGAGGCCGAGCTGAGCGGGCGATTCCGTTCGTTCGACACAATCTGCAACGCCACGCAGGAGCGCCAGGACGCCGTCATCGAGATGATGGAGGACCCGCCGGACGTGATGATCGTTCTCGGCGGCTTCAACAGTTCCAACACGCGCCATCTGTGCGAGATTGCCTCGGCCCATTGCCCCGCCTACCATGTCGAGTCGGCGGCCGACCTGATCTCACGCGACCGCATCCGTCATAAGCCCCCGGGCCTGTGCTCGGAGCCGAGATGGAGCGAGGGATGGTGGCCGACGCGGCGGCCCATCCGACTGGGCCTGACCGCCGGAGCCTCGACGCCGAACAAGGTCGTCGGCGAGGTGATCGAGCGCCTGAGGGAATGGGTCGGATGAAGCGAGGGCGCGGCCCGAGGGACGCGAGCCCGCACAAAGGAGAGCAGGTCTGATGCCGGAGACTTTGGAAGCGGCGGTTGGCGTCGAAGCCGACCAGGCTCTTGATCCGGAGACGCGCCGGGTCGTCGTCGTCCTGATCAAGCCGACGTCGTACGACGATCAGGGCTTTCCCTTCCGGTTTCTGCGGGGGGTGCTGCCGACGAACAGCCTGGCGGCGGTGCATGCGCTGACGCGGGAGGCGCTTGCCCGCGTCCTGCCCGACGACGTTCCGACCGAACTCTACATGTACGAGGACGGCATCAAGAGCCATGCGTTGCGGCTGGAGGCCCTGCTCCAGCGATTCCCGGAGCCGGGGACGCGGCTGATCGTCGGGCTCACGGCCGTCCAGACGGCCCAGTTTCCGCGCGCCTGCGACTTGATCGATCGCTGGCGAGCCCACGGCGCCACCTGCGTGATCGGCGGCTTTCACGTCTCCGGCTCCATCAGCACGCTGCTCGATGGGATCGACGATCCCCATCGACCGGGCATCCCGTGTCCGGGCCGGATGCCGGAAGAAATCCAGGCGCTCATGGACAAGGGGGTGATCGTCTTTCACGGCGAGGCGGAGGACGTGTGGCCGGAAGCGATCGTCGACATCCTGCGCGGGCGCCCGCGGCCGCTCTATCGAGGCGGCTTGCCCGGCCTTGAAGGCGCCCCGCTGCCGTGTTACCCCGATGATTATTTCGAGGGGAGCTTCGCGACGCGCATCGGGACCTTCGACACGGGACGCGGCTGCCCCTTTGAATGCAGCTTCTGCACGATCATCAACGTGCAGGGGCGCAAAACCCGCTACCGGACGCCGGAGGCGATCGTGGGGACGATCGACGCGATGTGCCGGCAGGCGGGCCGGGCCGATTTCTTCTTCACCGACGACAACTTCGCCCGCAATCCGCTCTGGCGGCGGATTCTGGCCGGGCTCATCGACCTGCGCCGGCAGGGGCGGCGGATCAGTTTCATGATCGAAGCCGATCTGGCCTGCCACAAGATGAAGGATTTCATCCCCATGCTCGCCGAAGCCGGATGCAGCCAGATTTTCATGGGCGTGGAGTCCATGAATCCGGCCAACTTGGCCGACGCCAATAAGTGGCAGAACAAGGTTGAGGAATTCGAGCGGCTTTGGGCGCTCTGTCACCGGCACGGCATCATGGTTCACGCCGGTTACATCATCGGCTTTCCTCACGACACGCCGGAATCGGTCGCCGAGGACGTGGAGCGACTGATGGCGTTGGGGGCCGACCAAGCTTCCTTCTTCATGCTGACGCCGCTGCCGGGCAGCGAGGACCACGTCCGCGCCGTCGCCGCCGGGACGCCGATCGATCCGGATTTCAACAAGTGCGACTCCTTTCACGCCATCGTTGATCACCCGCGGATGTCGCGCGCCGAATGGTTCGCCGCCTATCAGCGGGCCTGGCGCCAATTTTATCGGGTCGGTCACATGATCACGGCGCTGCGGCGGGCGCTGACGCGGGAGGCCCGGCGGAACCTCCTGCGGAACTTTTTCTGGTATCGCTGGTCGTTCGCCACCGAAGGCACGCACCCGATGATCGCCGGCTTTTATCGGTTCCGGGATTGGTGGGACCGGCGACCGGGTTCGCCCGCGCCGCGATTCTTCCGGGCGCGCGAGATCGGGCGGCATCTTCGTTATCTGGGTCGGTTCCTCGCCGAGTTTTACCGTTTCCAGCACGTCGTCTTCGAGACCGAATACGCCCCCTTGATCGCCGAGAAGCGCGAGGAGCTGACCGGCCGCCTGCGCGGCTTGGGAGACTGGCTCCGCCGCACGTTCGGCCGGGCCGTCAGCCGCCAGTGGCTCAACCGCTTCTGGCTCGAGTACGCCCGCCACCGCTGGGGGCTCCTCTTCAATCCCTGGGCGTACCGGTGGCACCTTTACATGGTTCCCCATGCCGTGACGGAGGTCGTCTATACCGTCCGATTTGCCTTCCTACTGGGACGTTTGGCCCGCGCCGCGGCCGGCTGAGGCTTGCCCTTGCCGGTGGCGGGTATCTGAGGCGGCTTCGTTAAGTTAAATCCAATGAATTCAAGGGGTCGGGCGGTCTATCGGGGGTTTGGACGAGGTTCGCGCGGCATCGGCGCCTCTTGGCTCCGAAAAAAACGAGGTGACGCGGCCCGGGGGAATCTCCGTCATTAAGGGCGGAGGGTTCGCTGGCATGGCCCGATCCAAGAAGCATCGGAAGACGCCCAGGAGCGGGGAGGTGGAAATCCTCGATGCCCTGGCGCGGACCGATGAAGGGTCTCGCGCTCGAGCCGGGCCGGCCGAGCCTTCCGACCTTCGGGAATTCTGGACTCGCCTGGCCCCCATCCTGCGGTCGGCCCGCGAGAAGGAACGATGCATCCTTCGGCGGGCCACCGAGGGAGCGCTGGCCAGAGCCTCAGCTTCGGCCGAAGGGCGATCTTCGGCGGCGGCTGGACGGTCGGCGTCGCCGCTTCAACAGGTCCCCTCCAGGGCGTGGGCCTGGTTCAGGCGGGCGCGCTTGAGCGGTCGGCCGGCCTGGGGCTGGGGGCTGGCGGCCGCTTCGGGCGTAGGGCTCACGATCGTGGGGCTATCGGCGCTGATGCTGACCCGCCCGACCGATCGCGGGACGGACCTCGGGACCTCTGGCGGGGGCGAGTTCGCGGAGGCCGCCTCGCCGGGCGGACGGGCGGATGAGACGCTGCCCCCGAGGTTGGCGCCGGGGGCACCCGAGACGCTCTATGTGGCCTTCGATGCCGACCGAAGGGGGGCGGGTACGGAGGCCGAGCCTTTCGGCTCGCTGGCCGAGGCCGTGGCGGCGAGTCCCCCCGGGACGACGGTGATCCTGAGGGGGGGCGTATCGAGAGAGCGCCTCCGCGTTTCAAAGGCCCTGACGCTCGTTTCGGCGGGCGGTCCCGTCCGGATCGGGGAGAAGTGAACCCCGGGAGCGAATCCGTCCCACGTGAGAGCCCTTGCATGACGCCGTCGGCTTCCGAAGACGCATCTGCTCCGATGCACGCGGCGGGGACGAAGCCACGTCCGGCCGCAACCGCCGCTTTACGGCGCAGCGGCCTTCTTTTTGCCGTCAGCGCCTTGTGCGCGTGCTCGCCCGAGGAGAAACCCCAGGTAAGCCCGCCGGAGGCCCCATCCCCGCGCCCAAACATTATCCTGGTGCTCGTCGATGCTCTACGGGCCGATCACGTCAGCTTTAACGGCTATGAACGCAAGACGACCCCATTTCTGGACGCGCTCGCCGAGCGCGGCACCGTGTTCGAACGCGCCTACGCCCACGCCCCGGGCACGCTTCTCTCTACCGCCATTCTCCTCACGGGGCGTTATTTTCCCCTTCTCATCGAGAACGACAAGTTTGAGGAAATCCCCGGGATGCCCGCCGGCCGCCAGGCTCGGCTTGCAAGCATTCCCTCGCTTGCCAGGGAGAACCTGACGCTATCCGAGCGGCTGGAGCGGCTCGGATACGAAACCCTGATGATAGCAACGAACCCTCACCATCACAAGACATCAGGTTTTTCACAAGGGTTCGATCGTTATATATATCTTCACAACGAGGGGTCCACGAGCCTTCCCTACGCGGACGGCGAGGCCGTCAATCAATCGTTTGTTTCGTGGCTCGAAGAACGTTCCGCGGACGCCCCCTTCTTCGCGTATTTGCATTACATGGACGTTCATTCGCCCTATGACCCGCCCCCGGCCTACAGAGATCGGTTCGTTACACGGCAAGGCCGATACTTTTATACAAACGGTAAGCCCGATCCCACTAACACACCGAACGAGGATGACCTGCGCTATATGCAGGCGTTGTACGATGCCGGCGTCCTCTACGTCGACACGTTGCTCTCCGAGCTGTACGAGGCCCTCGTTCGGACGGGCATTCATGAGAACACTGTTTTTGTCGTTACGGCCGACCATGGCGATGAATTCATGGAGCACGGGGGGCTCGGTCACGGGAAGACGTTGGAGATGGAGATGCTGCGCGTTCCACTCCTCATATCCTTTCCCCCGCTCACCGATGCGAGGCCTCGCGTCCAGGAAATCGTCGGCTTGATCGACCTGGCGCCGACCCTGCTCGCGCTCGCCGGATACTCCCCGGATTCTCTCCTTGAAGGTCGCAATCTTATCGAATTCATGGGATCGGGCCGCGGGGGACCCCGAGAACCCGACCGGCTCTATGCCTACCTTGACGAGCGCATGAGCGCCGCGGCACTGGTTTCATCGGAATGGTACTTCATACTGGAGACGGCCGGCGGCAAAGCGAAGCTCTACCCGAACCGGGCTGAGCCCCGGGGGTATGCAACCGAGGATATCGCGTCGGGCGAACCGCCCGGCCAGATTCAGTCGTTCCGAGAGGAGGTAATTGCATTCGTGCGCAGCGCCGACGCCGCGAGAGAGCATGTCCGCGCTATGGGCGACGAAGTCGCAGAGTCCGGCGAGCTTGTCGATCAGCAGCGGATGGATGGAAAGATACTTGATCAACTACGCGCGCTCGGATATTTGCGGTAAAATGAGTTTTTGCGGCTTACGGATTCTTTGACCCCGCGACGATAAAAGGACTCGCGGGCACACGATCAACGCATGGAGGAAAGGAGAGGCTATCATGATCTCGCGCCGATTTCTCGTGCTCACGCTGGGGGGCGCCCTGGCGCTGACGGTGTGTCTGGTTCGGCTGGCGATGGCTGCCGACGCCGGGGACCCCAACCTGATCATCCGCCAGGGATCGACGTTTGGAAACCTGGGCGTCGGCACGGCCAGCCCGAACCGGCCCATCACGATCCAGGCGCTTTCGAACGGCGTGAACGCCGTGTCGGTCAAGAACGCCGGCAACACGTCGGAGGTCTTCACGATGACCGTGACAGCTCAGGGCTTCGGCCTTCTGGCGGTCAAGAACGCGAGCAACACTCAAACGATCCGTTTGACGGGGGACCCTTCGGCCAACAGCTTCATCACGGGCGGCGTCAAGCTGGGGATCGGCCTGACCAACCCGCAGTCGCTGTTGCACGTCAATGGCGAGGCCAAATTCGTGGATGCGATCGTCAACAACAACCTGAGCGTCGCCAGCAACGCCACGGTGACCGGCCAGACGACGACCGGCGTGTTGCAGATCACCGGCGGAGCCGATCTGGCGGAAACGTTCGACGTTCGGGCCGCCGAGGGCCGGGCGATCGAGCCGGGGATGCTCGTCTGCATCGACCCGGCCAATCCGGGCGCGCTGACGATCAGCCGCAACGCTTATGATCGCACCGTCGCCGGCGTCATCAGCGGGGCCGGCGGCCTGCGGCCCGGCATGAGAATGGGTCAGGCGGGGACCGCCGCCGAGGGAGGCCATCCGATCGCGCTGACGGGCCGCGTCTATTGCTGGGCCGACGCCACGGGCAGCGCGATCGCCCCGGGCGATCTGCTGACCACGTCGGACCGACCCGGCCACGCGATGCGCGCCACCGATCATGACCGCGCCCAAGGCGCGATCATCGGCAAAGCGATGACCGCCCTGGAGGCCGACACGACGGGGCTGGTGATGGTCCTGATCAGTCTTCAGTAGGGAAAGCCCGATATCGATCCGACCCGCCCGCCGGCGTCGAGCCTCACCGGGTGGGGCGGCTCATTAATCGACGGTCGGGGCGGCTCTCCGGGCCGCCCCGATTCCATTGAACGGCTGGAGGGGGGGCCCGGGGGCCGGCCGCGCGTTCAGCCAAGCCAGGCGTCCAGCTTCAAGCCCAGCCGGGCTGAAAGGTCCTGCACGTCGGACCGGTAGATTTCTCGCAAACGATCCATCTCGTCACGGGACACAAGCAGTTCTCTGCCCGCCCCCTCGGAGGGCCGCGCCTGACCTTCGCCCGAGCCGTCGGGCTCCAGATAGACCTCGCCGGCGACCTCGACGGCCGTCGGGCCCCGGTTGAAGCGGCGATGGGCGGCGGGACTCTCCACCGAGTCGACCCCCAGGAAACGGAAGAGACCCGGGAGATGCGCCGGCGGCTCGCGCATGGCTTCCTCGAAAATGAGGACGTGAAAGTTCTCCCGGGGGAACCGTCGGAGCCATTCCTCAAGGTGGGCAAAGTAAAACCCCATGTGGATGATGCCGCCGGCGTGACCCTGGGCGAGCAAACCCTTGGACTTGTCGAGGCGACCGCGGGCGACATGGTGAAGAAAGGCCGAGATGGCGCGACGGGCGGGGTCCCGCAGGATCACGACCAGTTTCGTCGCCGGGCCGAGTTCCTCGCGGACCTTGTCGGGGATGTCATCGGCGAGGTCGGGCGGCTTGCGCAGCCATTCGGCGTGCGCCCGTGAGGTCCAGAGATAGCTGGGGGAGGCTTCGCCGATGGCGCGCTGACGGCGGACGCCGCTGAAGTGCGTCCGGGCGTAGCCGGCCAACCCCAATCGCTCCCGCACGCGCAGGCGGGAGAAGTACTCGACCTCTTTGGTCTCGGGCATGTAAATCTGAGGATGCCGCCGGAGGACCTGATAGAGCCAGGTCGTCCCCGATCGCTGAGCGCCGATGAGGAGAAAGTTCGGGAGCGTAAGCGGCTCCGCGGGCATCAGCGGGGCGTGGGGTCCAGCCGCGTCAGGTCGACGACCGGCAGGATCAGGCGCGAAGGCCGAGGCCGGTCATGATGGACGGTGTTGCGGGCGGGACGCGCCGGCGGGCCATCTTCGGCCCGCAGGGGAGCGCCCGTGTTCGGATTGGGGTCGAACCGGGGATCGCTGCTGCTGGTGACGTGCGCCGAGAGGCGATGACCGCGATTGAAAACGTAGGCGGTCGACCAGAGATCGATCGCGACGCGGGCCACTTCGCCCGGCGTCATGGGATGCTCGCGCTCGAAGCCTTGCCGGTAACGGAGCCGGACGCCCGAATCCTGGATCAGGGCCTCGTAGCCATCGGGGTAAACGTCGATGAGCTTGACGAGGAAGTCCGTGTCCGGCGCGTCGGTCGAGACGAAGAGTTCGGCCGAAAGGGGGCCGACGACGGCCAGCGGTTCTTCCAGAGAGGGCGTCACAAACCGAAGATAATCGGCCCGCTCGCCGATCTTCCGCTGATCCTCGGGTCCCTTGCTCCGAAAGACGAGATTGGCCCCGCCGACCGTCGGGACGGGATGGTCGGGATCGTAAACGTAGGCGCTGGCGGAGGCCGATTCGACGGGAGGAGTCTCAGCGAGGGCGCCGCCGGGCTGAAAGTAGAAGGATCGGGGCTCGGCGGGGGGAGGCCAGCTCGCCGCCGTCAGCCAGACGTTGCCGGGGGCGGAAGGGTCCTCGGCGTCCCCCATCAGGTAGTACCGGATCGGCGGCTCGTCCATGACGCCGTTGGGCTCGCCCTTGAGCCAATAGTCGAACCACTCAAGCATGTCGGCTCGACGGATATTGGCGCCGGCGGGAAATTGGAGGCGCGAAGTCAACTGGCCGTGGGCGAAGGGCCCGATGAGGATTTTCTGATGGCCGCGGGCCTGGCCGGCCCCGCGGCTCTGAAGGCCGACGAAATTATCGATGCCGCCCTGGAGGAAGATGTCGAACCAGCCAGCCACGTTGTACATCGGGATGGCGATCCGCTCATGGGCCAGGCCGATCTCGAAGCGGTCGAAGTAGGGGTCGGCGATGGGCGTCCGCTCCCAGAGCTTGCGGACCTCGGTCGCGCCTTGATTGGCCATCCAGCCGTCGATCATCTCCTTGCGCCAGAGGCCTCCCATCCAGAGCGACTGGGTCCGCCACGAGGAGGGGGCCACGATGACGTAGGCGCAGACCAGATGGGGCGGGGCCGCCGCCGCGGCCATGTTGGCCGTCACGCCGACGGCCGAGCCGCCGAAAACGCCGACCTTGCCCGTGGACCAGGGCTGGGCCGCCGCCCACTCGACCGTGTCGTAGCCGTCCTCGCGATCATGAAAGAAGGGGACGTAGTCGCCGTCGGAGGCGAATCGTCCACGGACGTCCTGGGCGACGACGGCGTATCCCTGGCGGGCAAGCTCCGTCCCCTGGCCGCGCAAGCCGTTCCTGTTATACGGCGTGCGCGCCAGAAGCGTCGGCCAGGGGCCGTCCCCGGAGGGGAAATAGACGGTCGCGGCCAGATAAACGCCGTCCCGCATGGGGACGCGAGCCTCCTCGGTCCTGGGCGGGGTCGCAACCGCCGGAGCGGCCTGCCACGCCTGAGGCGCGAGGGGGTAAAACCAGAGACAGGCCAGAAAGAGGGCGGATCGAGGCGCCGGGGGGCGGAGGGCAAAGAGGAGACGGGGGGCCGTGGCCCGCCGAAACCGTTTCGTGATCGAAGTCATCGCAGGAACTCCTCTCTGGCGCGTCTCGGCGAGTGCGACGGCCGTGGGGGCGTTCGCCCCGGCATGGGGGATCAATCCTTCTTCGGCCGACGGTGGCTCAGGAACCAGGCGTATAACTCATCGTTCTCGTAGGTCACCGTCCAGGCGTCATGTCCGAGATCGGGGTAGGTTGTCAGTTTCACGTCCTGACCGAAAGCCCGCATGGTGTCGGCCATCTCGACCGAGCGATTCGGCGGCACGACGCGATCCTGCATGCCGTGAAAGATCCAGAAAGGAGTTCCCTCGTAGGCCTTGACGCGGGCCGCCTCACCACCGCCGCAGATGGGGGCAACGGCGGCAAATCGGCCGGGATGCTCGGCGGCCAGATAAAAGCTCCCGAAGCCGCCCAGACTGAGCCCCGTCAGATAAATGCGCGTCGGATCGACGCGATAGTGGGCTTCGACGTCGGCCAGCGCGGCCAGGGCGTCGCCCGCGGCGTCGGTCCAGGTGATGGACAAGGAAGGCGCCCCGGCCTGGGGCGCTGGACAGTGCGGGGCCACGACGAGGAAGGGGAAGTCCTTCCGCAGAAGGGCTTCCTTGAGGGGGCCGTGCTTGAGGAGAAGCTGGACGTCGTCGCCCCGCTCGCCGGCGCCGTGGAGAAAGAGAATCAGCGGCCATCGCCTAGGGGAGTCGTTATAGTCGGGGGGGACGTAAAGCGCGTACTGGCGGGGCCGATGCGTCAATTGACTCTGAAATTCGCGAATGACCAAGCCCGTTTCAACGGGGGGGCCGGTCCGCCGATGCCAGAACGAGCAGCCCCCTATCGAAATGATCGTCAAGAACGCAAGGCCTGAAACCGGTCGCCGCCAACTGCAAAACATCCGCCAAACCTCTCTTGCCTGACGCAGGCGCGCCCGATCCGTTTCCGTCCGTTCCCGCTTAACGCCGGGGGATGGGGCTCAGCACTTGAGCGACCCCATTGAGTGTGCTCAAGTTCGAGGTGGATGGCAACGATCGTCTAGCGTCGGCCGCAGCGAGAAGCGGGTCAGGTTGACACGCCGAAGAAGGGGCCCGTATACTGCCGCTGAGACAAGAGCGGGGGCTCGCCGGGCGTCGCCCGGGTGGGGTTTGACGCGAGCGCCTTCCTTCGTCTTGATCATGATCACGCATCGTGTTTCCCCGCAGGGGGTTCACGCCGACCGGCGGCGCCAGGCCCCGCCGATCGTGGCCCTGCTGGCGCTTGTCCTCAGCCTTCTCCCCTCGATGATCCGGGCCGACACCATTGAGTTGACCAACGGGCAGGTCATCGAAGGGGTGGTGGACCGGACTCAATCCGATGAGACGCGGGTGTTCATTCGCACGTCGACGGGATTGGTGCAGATCAACCGGTCCCGGATCCGCCGGCTCGAACTTCGGGAAGACGCCGGCCCTGAAGAGACGCGGGCGGACCTGGCGGCGCGCGAGGGGGACCTGGATCGCGCCTTGAGCCTTTATCTCCGGGCTTATGCGGCCAACCCCCGCAGCGACGCTCTGGCGGTCAAAATCGCCGAAGTCAAGGGGCGCATCCGGGAACGCGATGAGAAGCGCTTCGAGCGGGATTTCCGCCGGGTCCAGGATGAATTGGACGCCCGGCAGTATGGCCCCGCGATCGCCCTGGCCGAGGAGCTGCTGGCCAAGGCGCCCGAGGCCGGCGTCCAGCAACGCGTCCAGGAGAAGCTGGCCGAGATTTACATCGCGCAGGCGAGGAACTACCGGGACACGGTCAATTACCTGGGCTCGGAGCAAGCCTACCGGCGGGCGATCGCCGCGCTCCCCGGCGGCGCGCTGGCCCAATTGGAGCTGGCCGACCTGCTGGCGGTTTACCCGGCTCGTGAGGCCGAAGCGTTTCAGCTTTATCGTGAAGGCCTGGCCCTGGCCGATCAGGACCCTTCGCTCGTTCCCGCCCAGGATCTGATCCGCTATCGCTATAACTGCGGGCGGCTCTATCTCAAAACGGGGGACTACCGGCGCGCGGCGACGCTCCTCTGGTGGGTGGCCGAGCACGACGCTCCCGGTCAATTCACGCGCTACGCCGATCTCATTCTCCAGGCCTATGGGTCCATGGTCCCGCAACTGATTTCCGAGACCGAGGAAAACGCCGAAGCGCTGAGGACGTTGGAGGGAATCCTCGAACGGAATCCGACGCACGGGCGGGCCCTTTATCTGCTGGGCCGGATATATCACGGCCGCGAACGATGGGCTGAAGCGGCGCCGCGGCTGGAGTCGGCGCTCGTTCAATTGACCAGCGCGGGGGCCGCACGGGGGGACATCGGGGAGGCTCGGTTCCTTCTGGCGCTTTGTTACCGGGCCCTGGAACGGTCCGCCGAGGCCATTCAGCAGTTGCTCTTGTTGCTGGAGACCCAGCCTGACCGCTATGCGGCCATCTGCGAGCTGGGAGAGCTATACCTGGATTCGCTGGATTACTCGCGGGCGCTGCAACGGTTCGAATCGGCGATCCGGATCGAGCCGGCGAGCTATCGCGCCTACCTGGGGGCGGGACGAACGCTTTACCAGATGAAGCGATACGCCGAGGCCCTCAAGCAATACGAGACGCTTCAGGAGTTTCGAGCCGACGAACCGGAGTACCTCTATGAGATGGGGCTGATCTATCACGCGATGGGGCGCCACTCTGACGCGTCGCGCAATTTCAGTCGCGTTATCGAATTGATCTCGCCGCGGGCCGAGAGCGACCCGAAGCTGATGGCCCTGTTGATCGACACGCGCTATCGGCTCGGGCTCGCCACGCTGGCCCAACGCAGCTATTATGAAGCCCTCGAGGCCTTTGACGAGGCGCTCGCGCTCGACGAGGGATACGCTCCGGCGCTCGCCGGCAAAGGGCTAACCCACCGGGAGCTGGGCGAACTGGACAAGGCGCAGCGATATTACGAGGAAGCGCTCAGCCGCGACCCCCAGAATCCGGAGTATTCGCTGAACATGGGCGTTCTCTTTCATCAATTCCTCAAGGATACGGCGCGGGCTCTTCCCTATTACCTCACGTACTTCGAATTGGGCGGGACGGACCCCAACGTCAGGGATTGGATTATTGAATGCGGCGGGGTCCCTCCCGAAGCCTCTTGAACGGGCTCGACTTTCGAACCGAAAGAGGGGGGGCTCGCCGGCGGCCGGAGCCCGGGGGCGCCCGATGCCGCCGCCGGTGGGCCCTCGGGGGCCTCGTCCTCGGACTCGGCCTCAGCGTCCTCGCGGGATGTCAAACCGGTCGACCGACGGCCCCCGCCTATCCCCACGAATCCGTCCTCGCCGTGCTGGCCGAGCTTAAGATTTTCCTTCGGGCCGGGGACCCCTACCGGGCCGAGCCGGGCCGGGATGCTGAAGGTCAGAACGTTTACCGGGTGACGCTACGACGGCTGGACGAACTCGAGGGCCTGCTGGGGCCGGGAATGGCCGACGTGATCGGGTTCGCGCGAGCCGAATGCCACGAGCGGCTGGGCCAATGGGACTCGGCGGCGCGGGCGTTCGAGGCGGTCTCCGTGGCCGGGACGTCGCTTTCGAGCGAGGCCGGGGCCCGAGGCTTGTGGGCCCGCCGTCTGGGCGAAGCCACGGAGCCACGAAGCGAAGGCGGATCGCTTCAGACGTATCTCAATGGACTCGATGTTCGGCTGAGGCGGCTCCAGCAGATCGCCGCCGAGGCGCCGCCGGCGCCGTATGACGCCTATGTCCAGGTCGAGATCGAGCGAGCCCTGCAGACGAAGGCCAAATCGCTCTTCGATCTGCGGATGGTGCTGCCCGACGGCCTGAACCAGGCCCTACAGGCGGCCCAGAAACTGGCCGAGGAGCACGCCGAAAGCCGACGGGCCGGGGAGCATTGGCTGCTCCTGGGGGCCATGTACGAGGGGATCGCGACGGACTATCTGGCGCTGCGCGATCCGACCGGATCGGACTTCGAGACCGAACGCTGGGCGCAGTGGGTCGACCAGGCCCGAGCCGCCTATGCCCGCGCGGCGGAACGGGACGGGGACCCGGCCAAGCCTGAGGGCCAGGCGCGGTTGAGGGCGCTGGACGCCCTGGCCCTGCGGACGCTTGAGCGGGCGCGCTGATCCCCGGCGGCGAAGATTTCCATGTTCCCGATTGACTTCACCGACGGGCTCGGTCAGGATTCACGCTGCCTCCCTTCGGATTCGCGGCCCTCCAGCGTAACGATGGGTGAATGCAACATGCTCGGTTCGCTCCGGAAAGCGAGCGGACCATGAAAGGATCGGACAAGGAGATGAACATTTACGTCGGCAACCTTTCCTATCAGACGACCGAAGAGGAGCTGCGCGCCGCCTTCGGCAATCATGGAAAGGTGAATTCCGTGGCCATCATCACGGACCGGGTGACCGGGAAATCCAAAGGCTTCGGCTTTGTGGAGATGGCCAGCGATCAGGAAGCCCGCGAGGCCATCAGTCGGCTGGACGGGGCGGAAATCGCAGGACGTCGCATCCGAGTCAACGAGGCCCGACCTCGCGCCGAGCGAGGCTCCGGGGGCGGCGGCTACGGCGAACGTGGCGGGGGTCACCGCCAGGGAGGTCGTAGCTCTCGCTGGTAACCCCCAGCCCGGTTGGCGCTTCGCACTCGCAAAGGTTTCAAGACCCCCCGGCGCATCGGCGTCCGTGGGGTCACGCCACCGCCGAAGAGGGCCGGCGAAGTCGCGAAGGTGGGTTCGCGGGCACGAAGCCGTCCAAAACCGCATACCCCAAGGGAGCCCGGTCCCCCGGGCTCCCATTACTTTTACGGCCGATCGCCTTGCCCCGGCCCGATGGCTTCGGTCGGCTTCCATCGCTCCCCTGCCCCGCGCGCGAGACTCCAACGACCTTCGATCCTTCGCGTGGACTCTCCCGTGAGGACGAAGTCGAGTTCCAACGTCGGTTCGGCAAAAGCCTCCGGGTGCCGCTCGGGCCATTCGACCAGGACGATGTTGCGCGGTCCCGCGGCTTCCTCCACGCCCAGCGGGAGCACGTCCTCCGGGCCCTCAAGTCGATAGAAATCCAGGTGATGGAGCGTCAGATCGTTCTTCAGGGGATAGGTTCGCCACAGAACGAAACTGGGGCTGGTGAGGGGTTCCGTCGCGCCCAGGGCCGCCCCCAACGCTGAGGCGAAGAAAGTCTTCCCCGCTCCGAGCGGTCCGCGCAGAAGGATAATCTCCCCACCAAGGAGCGTTCGGGCGAGCCTGTTGGCCAGGGCCTCGGTCGCCTCGGGCGAGGCGGATTCGAAAGTCCAATCCGGCGGTCTCGACGCCGATGAGAAGCCTTCAGGCGGCATCATCGGTCAGAACCCGTCGGATCACGCCCAGCATGGCGCGATGCGCATCGGGCCCGGCGGCGAGAACCGAAGGGCTGAAGGGGTGAAAGGGGCGTCCCTCGTAATCCGTGATCACGCCGCCGGCCTCCGTGACGAGCAACATGCCCGCGGCCACGTCCCAAGCATGGAGGGAAGCTTCGTAGAAGCCGTCAAACTGGCCGGCGGCGACCAGGGCGAGATCGAGGGAAGCCACGCCGAAGCGGCGCATCCCCTGGACGCGACGGACAAAGGCGCCGAAGAGGGCCATGAGCTGGGGCAGGCGGCGGCGGCGGTCGTAGGGAAAGCCGGTGGCGAGGATGCATTCGGCCAGCCGTCGCCGGCGCGAAACCCGAAGGCGACGGCCGTCACAATAGGCGCCGCGGCCTCGGAGGGCATGATACAGGCGGCCCCGACACGGATCGGCAACGATCCCGCCGACGACCTGGCCGTCCCAGGCGACGGCGAGCGAGAAGGCGAAATGCTCCAGGCCGTGGGCGAAATTGGTCGTTCCATCCAACGGGTCGATGAACCACGTATAACCGGATCCGCAGGCGGCCCGGCGGCTGGAACTTTCCTCGGCGATGAAGTCATGATCGGGATGACGGCGGCGAAGAAATTTGAGGACACGTTCCTCGGTTTCCGTGTCGGCCCGGGTCACCAGATCAATCGCCCCCTTGTAGGAGATGCGGAGGCGCCGCCCGTGATGCCTGAGCAAAGAGGCCGCGGCGAGCTCGGCGGCGTCGCGCAACGAGGCCTCGATCTTGGGATCGCCAAAGGGACGACGCCGCTCCGGCTTCATGGCGCCAGCCGCTCCGAGCCCGGTGGAGGCTCATCCTCGCCGCAGGAAGGCGCCCGCGCCGCCTCGCAGCGTTCGCAGATGGCCTCGAAGAGGCTTCCGCCGGTAGAAGCCTCGCGTCCCGCCCCCAAGCCCGCCTCCCCCTCGAAATAGGGGGCGTCAAGCCGGCGGCGGAAGTGGCGGTCCGCCGCCCTCTCGAAACTTTTGAGACTCGGCGGGCGGAGCTCGCCGCAGACGGCGCAGTTGGGCTGCAATTCCTGTTCCACCACGGCTTGCAGCTCATTCATCTCAATGAAGCTCGGCTGACAGGCGGCCACGCCGATGGCCTCAGCCAGTTGAGCCCTGGATTCGACGTCGATCAAGAACCCGGGGCAGGAGCTGAACTCAAGCATGTAAAGCTGAACCAATTGCCTCGCGGTCAAGGCCTCGGGCAATTCATGGAGCGGCGGACGCCTTTGGGGGGGAAGAAACTCCAACCCGGCGGCGACCCGCATCGCCAGCACGCCCACGTCCCGTTCTCGGAGTTTCTCCAGAAGGGGCTGCATTCGATTCAGGGTCCATGGGTTGACCGGCAACATCATGAAGTCGAAGACCTCGGCTTGGAGAGCGGCCTCGACGACGGCTTTGACGTTGCGATGGGTGGAAACTCCGGCGTGGCGGATACGTCCATCCTGGCGCGCGCGCGAGATCGAGGCCAGGAGCGCTTCGTCAGTCAGCCGCCAGGGTTCGTCGATGGCCTGAAGGAGGTAGCCGTCGAGATGATCCGTTCCGAGACGGGCGAGCGTCGAATCGAGGAATTCCCAGAAGGCCGACTCCGCGCAGGGGCTCCGCTGGGCGGCCCCTTCGGCCTCGATGGGGCGGAAGGGGGGCATTTTCGAAAAGATCCAAATCCGGTCCCGCAGTTCGGGCAGCGCGCGGGCCAGGGCCAGCTCGGACTCTCCATAGTTGAGCGCCGTATCAATTGAGTTAATGCCGCGGTCGACGGCTTCTCGGATAAGGTCCAAGCGGTCCAGACGGAGCGAACCCCCGCCGAGGACCACGCGGCTGACCATGAAGTCGGTCCTGCCGAGCCGCGAATAGGCCATTTCGGGGGCGCGATTCAGCCAGATCGGGCCGACGGGCCGCTTCACGACCGGCGTAGGTTCGTCGGGCCGAACACCGGCGAGACGAGGGCCCAAGGCGGAGCGGGCCGCGGTGGCCGCACTCTCCGATACGTCCGCGCCCCAGCGCGCCAGGCGCCGAATGGATTGGCGGATGAAACGGCGGCGGCTTTCCGGGGGAAGTTCTTTGCCCATGGGATGAGAAGGGGGAACAGGCTATCGCGCGCGAGGGCGGCCCGCTCAAGCAAGAACCCCTTTTTTCATGAACGCTCGCGCGCGTCAAGTTCTCGACCGCGGGTCAGGGCGGTACGGCGAGGAGGGCTCCTTCCCCCCAGCCGGGATCGGGCGGCGAATCGTCCTCGGGACGCCGGCGCAACCGACATCGGCCGTCCGCCGCCGTGGCCTCAGGCCCACCTTCGGACTGGACTTGCGCCCCGGCTTCGCGCAACGTGTCCCGCGAGCGGAAGGCAACCGCGGCCGCCGGCGGGGGTCGATATGGCCCGAGCGAAACTCAACGGCATCGAGATCGATTACGAGGTCGGCGGCGAGGGGCCGGCGATTTTGCTCACCCACGGTTTTTCGGCGACCGGCTGGATGTGGCGGCCGCAACGCCCTGCGGTGGAGGCTCGTTTCCGCCTGATCACCTGGGACCTTCGGGGGCATGGTCAGACGGAGGCCCCGGCGGAGCCTGATCGCTACGGCCATGATCTGGCCGTGGGGGACATGGCGGCCTTACTCGATCACGTCGGCGAGAGACGAGCGGTGATCGGCGGGCTTTCGCTGGGGGGCTACCTTTCGCTGCGCCTTTACGCGACCTATCCTCAACGCGTCCGGGCCCTCGTGATCTGCGACTCCGGCCCCGGCTATCGCAACCCGGCGTCGCGGGAGGCCTGGAACGACCGCGCCGAACGCCAAGCCGAGGATTTTGAACGTCGCGGGCTCGCTTCGCTCGAAGGTCGCTCGCCGGAGATGGCCCAGGCCATTGCAAGGCATCGGTCGGCCGAGGGATTGGCCCGAGCGGCGCGCGGGCTCCTCAAACAATTCGACTCCCGGGTCATCGACCTCCTCCCGTCGGTCAAGGTTCCGACGCTCGTCATCGTCGGCGACCGGGACGAAGCGTTCCTGGCTCCCTGCCGGTATATGGCCGATAAAATTCCAGGGGCTCGGCTGGAGATCATCCCCGGGGCGGGGCATGCCTCGAACCTGGATCAGCCGGAGCGGTTCAATCGGGCGCTGGTCGATTTCCTCGACTCGCTCCCGGCGTGACGGGCGGATGAGAAGGGGCGCCGGCCTTCGGGGGGGAATCCTCGTAAAGCCGCCAATCGCGGACGGCCGAGGGGGATTCGTCGTCGGCGATGACGAGGGTCAAGTCGCTCAAGCCCAGCACGGCATTGACGGGGTCGCTGAGCCGGACCGTGAGGGTCTTGAGACCGTCGGCGAGGGCGTTATCGCGCAGCTCGATGGTAATCGTTCTGCCCGTCTCGCCCGGCGGGAAGCTTAAGGTCCCGCCGGCAGCGCGAAAATCGAATCCCTCGATGGCGGTCCCGCCGAACGTGGCGAATTTGACGGTGGCCGTGCGCGTCGTGTTCCCCAGAATTCGGACCGGGAGGGTGGCGGTTGTGGCCCGCTCGTTGAAGATGGCCCCGCTGCTCAGGAAGCCAATCGTCGGACGAGGGCTATCGTCGAGGATCGTCAGCGTATGGGCGGAGGGCTCGCCGAGGACGGCGCCGATGGCGTTGGAGAGATTGAGCAACACGGTCTTATCCTCGCCGAGGGTCTGATCCGCGCGGGGGGTGAAGACGATCGTCTGAACGAGGGCGCCCTCCGGGAAGGTGAGCCGGCCGGTCGTCGGGGCGTCATAATCGACGCCGTTAACCGCCGTTCCGCCGACGATTCGAAAATCCACGGTAACACCCGGGGCATGAGCAGGCTCATCCAGCCGGACGGGGACGACAATCGACGGGGCGCTTTCAACGTCGCTGGAGGTCGCCGCGGCGAAGGTCACGGTCTCGTCCAACCCGACGCCCAGCAAGGAGCCCGTCACGGAGCCCAGATTGCTCGTGATGCTGAGGACCGCGGACCGCGAGCCGGCGGCCGAGGGATCAAATGCCACGCTAAACAGGCGCGTCTCCATCGGGGCCAGGGCGACCGTCGTCGGATCATCAAGCACCAGAAAGTCACCGGGGTTGAGCCCGGCGAGCGAGAGCGCGCCGGGGGCGAACGTCTGCGTCGAGGAACGTTTGTTCCGGAGCGTCACGGTGGTCGGGTTCGAAGGGCCGTCGTCGACGCCGTGGGGCCCGAAAATGACGGGCATCTGCGTCAATCGGAGCGGAGCGTTCGTGATGGTGCCCGTCAGATTGACGAGCGCGGGCGCGGTCGTCGCGTCTGAAGAAATAGTGAGGTTGGCGGATACGTCTCCGACGGCGTCGACCGGCCCGAGGCGGATACTGAAACTACGGCTGGCGCCTGGAGAGATGGGGCTCACGTCCGGCGCCTGAACGAACCGAAAGTTTGAAGAATCAATCTGGACCCCGGGTCCGGTGAAATTCAGGTCCACATTGCC
This sequence comes from uncultured Candidatus Sumerlaeota bacterium, assembly GCA_964463045.1. Taxonomy (GTDB): domain Bacteria; phylum Sumerlaeota; class Sumerlaeia; order MVZB01; family JAJFLK01; genus CAYXAU01. The sequence continues at coordinate 34,177 of CAYXAU010000008.1, forward strand.
CCGATTGGTGACGACGACCGATTGGGGAGAGCTCCCCTGTCTGAGGTCGATCTCACCGAAATCCAGCGCCGGGGGGGCCGCCTCGAGCCCGCGCTGGATGGCGAAACCTTTCAGGGGAAGATCAAGCACCGGGCGCGCGGGGTCGCTGGTCCGGATGCGAGCCGCGGCCGATTTCGGGCCGCCGGTCGTGGGTCGGAAACGCAGTCGAAACGTTCGCGATTGAAGAGGCTCGAGTTCCTCTTCGCCGGTGTCGGAACCGGGGATAATCAAGAAGTCGTCGGCGTCAGGGCCGACGATCTCGATGCCACCGTTGAGGATTCGGAGGGGGAGGTCGCCGGTGTTGTTGATGTTCAGGGGTCCGGAGCTCTTAACCGTCTGGATCAACAAATCCAGCGTGCCGAAGTCGAGCGAGGATGGGGCCAATGAGGCGACCGGCGCGCGCCCTTCGCCGGTCAATTGGAGCAGCACCTGGGGCGTGCGGGAGTCGCTCGTGCGAATCGAAAGGAAGGTCAGGCCGGACGGGCCGCGCTGTCGAGGCCGAAAGACCAGCGCCGCGGTCCGCGCCTGGTTCGGCAGCACGGGATTAAGGCCGCTATCGGCCACTAAGGCAAAGTTCTCCGGCCGATCGCCGACGAACTCAAGGGCGGGGCTCCCGAAAGTCATCGGGGCCGTTCCAACGTTGGCGATCGTCACGACGACGGGATCGGAGGCGTCTCCCCCGACGGCGCGCGGGGCGAAGGCCACCGGGAACCCCGGCGACGGCGAAACGAAAACGCGTTCATCTATCCCGACGCCGCTGAGAGCGACGTTGACCGTGGACTCGTCGAAATCGCGCGAGGTAATGGTGAGATTGGCCTGAAGCGTGCCCGTCGTCGCCGGATCGAAGGCGACCATGACCGTGCGCGTCTGGCCGGGCAGGAGCGAAAGCTGACGCGTATCGGAGGTGATCCTGAAATGAGCCGCGCCGGCGCCCGACAGATGCACCGAGCCCAGCGGCGGCTCCTTCTTGTCGTCCCCCAAAAAGCCGTCGCCCGTGAAAGCTAACGGGGCCGTGCCGACGTTGGTGATCAGCACCGTCCGGGGGGCCGTCGGGCCCGCCTGGACATCCTGCTCGCCGAAGGCGATGGCCAGGGGGGTCACGTCGATTTCGGCCCGGACGCCGACGCCGGCCAACGAGATGTCAACCGTAGGAGTGTCAGGGTCGTTGGTGGTGATTCGCAACGAGGCACTCTTGGGGCCTTCGGAGGTCGGGTCGAAAACCAGATTCAGGGTCCGGCTCGACAAGCGGTCGAGGCTGGATTGGCCCGTGTCGGTGGAGATTCTGAATTGGCCGGCGTCGGGCCCGAGGAATTGGACGCCCGGGCCGGTGAAGAAGAGTGTGGCCGTCCCGGTGTTGATGACACGGACGGTCCGGGCCGACGTGGGGCCGGCGTCAACGTCGCGGATGCCGAAATCGATCTCGGGGCCGCCGGTCACCTCCACATTGGGGATCGGCGTCGTGAAGCTGAGGTACATGCTCCAAGCGCCGACGCCCTGGTTGGCCCCTGTGAGCAGGATGTTGCGCGGAAAGTCCCCATCAGTCCCCGGCGAGACGCGAAAGTTGGGGAGGGCGAGGGCCGAGGAGAAGCTGGGGACATCGTCGTGAGCATCGATCTGCCAAGCCAGGTAGAACGTCCCCGGCTGCAGGACAAGAAGATTCGGATCGCCGTCGGCGATCGGAACCGTCAGCCAATCCCCCGCAGCCGTGTTGGGCACAAAATTTGAAACCCAGAGCCGGCGAAGGACCACGTTGGAGACGCGATCCAGCTCATAGACTCCCAGGCGGACGCTACCGGAGGCGACGTGAGAGAAGAAGTGAGCGGTCTGAACCTCCGCCGGCTCGTCCAAGGTCACGCGCGTCCCGTGAATGAAGCCGCGCAGGCTGTAACTGAGGCGGAAGAATTCGGGGTCTTGAGTCAGGCCCCCGGTGCCGATATAGAGCTCTTTCTTGACGGGGTCGATCGCGATCCCCTTGGCCCGGCCGTCGGTCGGGCCGAGTCCAAAGCTCCCCAGCCACTCGGGAGCCGCTCCGCCCGGCGTGAACCCAATTTTGACGACGCGCGATTCCGTAGGATTCTGAGCGATAAAAAAAGCCCGACCGCCGATCGGATCGGTCGCGACCTGCTCGAGGAAGTGCTCGCTCGTTCCGCCCGGCTGGGTCGAGATCAACGTCACTGCGCCGACACGCTCCGGAGGCGATTCCCCGGTCCCGAAGCCGATCTTGATCAGTTTGCCGGGGGAGGTGGAAGTCCCGAAATAAGCGAAACCCTGGGTGAGGTCGATCGTCGCCGCCTCCAGAGAGTTCTCCCCCTCCGGTAAGACAATCCCCCCCACCCGGCGAGGCGGATCAGCCCCCTGGCCGAGGGCCACTTTGATCACGCGGCCCGGCGAGGTGGAGGTCCCGAAAAGCCCGTAACCACGGGCGGGGTCGATCACGCCGCTGCCGATCATGTTCTCGCCGGAAGCTAGGGGGGCCGCTCCGATGCGGAAGGGATGAGCGAAGTTGAGCCCGAGACCGAACTTGACGACGCGGGCGGGAAAGTTCTGAGTCCCGGCGTAGCCGAACCCTTGAGCGGTATCGAGGGCCAGGGCGGTGACGAAATCCTCCCCGGTCTGGAACGAGAGGGTGCCGATCCGCACCGGGGCCTGCGAGCCGCCGCCGGGGACGGGATTATCATTGAGCCATACCTTGATGATCTTACCGGGGGACGTGTAAGCCCCGAAATAGGCGAAACTCAAATCGTTGGTGGGATCGAGTTGGAGGGCGGCCTCGCGGAGACGCCCTTCGGTGGCCGGCAACTCAAGCGCGCTGGAGAAGAACGATCCCGCCGACGTTACCTTGACCTTGATGATGCTGCCGGGCAGGGTGTCCGTCCCCAGGTAAAGAAAGCTCGTTTGAGGATTGAAAACGGCGCTGCCGATCGGCAGGGAGCCGGCGTCGCCGCGTTCGAGAAGTCGAAGGCCGCCGGCCGGATAGGCCTGGCCGCCGATCTCCGTCACGCCGACGACGGGATCGGAAAAGCTGAGGGAGGCGTCGGAGAAACGATGACCCGCCGCGTCCTCAACGTCGATCCGGACGACGTAGCGCCGCTCCTCCAGCGAGTGCGCGCGCCACCGGCTCCGCCATAAGCCCTGGCGCGATCCTCCCGGCCGAGCCCCGGCCGCCGAGAGCGGCTCGGGCTCAAGCTCGACGGATTCTTCGATGTCTTCGATCTCGGCGGTCACACGCGCCACCCCGGCCTCGGCAGTGACGAGGGCGCTGATCGTCAACCACTCGCCGTTCTTGAGGGAGTCACCCGAGAGAAAGGGAACGATCTGGATTCGTCCGTCCGTGGAGCCGATGGGGAGAGGCGGGACGGCCTCGGCCCCCCAGGTCGGAGTGAGGGCTCCGGCGAGAAGCGTAACCGTCCAGAATGCGCTTTCCGCGAGCAGGCCCCAACCGCGGCCCCCAGGGTTCAAAAATTTGAGCAGAGCGGACGACACCGCCCCGACCCTGGCTCCGGATTTGAGGATTCTGCTTGTCGGTGGCGAAAGGTCGGCCATGCCGGAGCTGGAGCCCGCGGGACCCGGGGGAAGGTCTGGGCCTGCCTCACCTGCGAGGGGCTGAATCCTATGAACCCCGTCGGGGCAATGCAACCCCAGAAAATATAGTCATCTGACCAAAGAATGACACCCAAAACGACGCGATCGGAGAGGGAAGGCCCCCTCGACCCGTGGACCCGAATGGAGAAGAAGGGGGCCAACGCTCGTGGCGATGGCCCACCCGATCTGCGCCGCCCCTGACAGCGCGCCCCCCCGCTTCCGGGATGGCCGGCTTATTCTGAAGCCGAGGCCAGGTCCCGCTCAACGTAAGACAGCCAGCCGAGAGCCATTTCGTCGGTTGTCGGCCCGCCGAATCGCACGGCCTTTTCGGGGTCAGGATTGCTGGGGTTGGCCGTTGAGTTGTCAAACCGCATCGTCACTTCAAGGCGCGTCCCCGCCGGGATCAACTTCGGCTCGCGGTAAGCGTAGCTCGTCTGCCAATTGAAGTCGTAGCGATCCACGCGCAGGAGCGTCTCGGAGGTCCCGTCGGGGTAGTAAGCCACGTACTGGGCCGCCTTGCCGCGCATGTGCATGTGCGGCATGAGGAAAAGGATTTCGGTGTCCTTCTCAAAGACGCGGGCCATCCCGACCGTCCAATCCGGATGATGCGGGGGGATCTCGAAGGCCCGATTGCCGATCGGATTGGTCTGAACGGGTCTAACCTTGGCCCCCTTGGGATAAAACTGGAAGGCCACGCGGGAGCGATCCCAGGTGCCCGTCCCGGGCCCTTTCTCCTTGTGGTAATGCATGGCGAAAGTGAACGTGGACCCCTTGGGGAGAAGGATGCCGTAGCCCTCCGGCCAGCTTTCCGGATCATTGCCCGGCGCGATCCCGCCCAAGTGACCGCGCGTATTCAGGCCGTCCCCCTGCCCGAGATAGGCGTAGCCGATGATGTGATGGACGACGGGGCTACCGGGCTTGAACTCCATGGCCTTGATCCAGCGGTCCTCCGGCAGGAGCTCCTCGGGGATCACCATCGAGATGTTGGGCTGGACGTCCTCGACTTCATCGGCGACGAAGAACGGCTCCGGCATCTCCAGAACCAGGTCCGGCTCGCCCAGGCCCCATTCGGACTCCGAGAAGGCCAGCGGGGCCGGGGCGTCGGCGGGGTTGCCCGGCAGCGCGCCGGTTTCGACCCAGCGAACGATCGTGCCGATCTCGGCGTCGGTCAGCGTGCGCTCATTGGCGAAAATGCCGTTGAACTCCGCCGCGGCATGCCAGGGCGGCATCGTGCGCTGACTGACTTGCAAGGCAATCGACTTGGCCCAGGGGCGCACCTCGGCGTAGCTCGTGAAAGCCATCGGGGCCACCATCCCGCCCATGTTCGCCCCGGAGGGACGATGGCAGACCTGGCAGTTCGTTTGCAGGATCGGCAGGACGTCCTTGTAAAACGTCGGGGCTCCCGACGGGGCGGCATCGTCCGCTTGGACATGGGACGTCCATGCCAGCGCCCCAAACATCGAGGCCAGACCCAACCCCAGAACCATCGGCCGTCTTTTCATCGCCCGATCTCCTTATGTCGCCTGGCTCCTAAGCCGGCCATTCGGCCTGAAGCTCGCTCAAGCCGTTGGGGCCGCGGGGCGCGATCCTCCCCCGCGCGCCCGCAATCGCGGCCGACGCCGAGTAAACTTGAGCCCCCCGGGGATTGCAAGGCCTTTCAGCAGCCCGGAGCCCGGTCCGGAGGCTCCCCTTCAGGGTCCAGCCCGCAGCCCTGAGGGAGCGCGGGGGTGGAACAAACACGATTTCGCCCTTCGGCCTTGGCACGGTAAAGCTCCCGGTCGGCCACGACCAGCAGGGCCTTCAGGTCGGTAGCGGGATCCGAAAGCGTGGCCACGCCGACGCTGATCGTTACGGGGACGCGCTCGCCCTCGTGCGTCAGTTCAATCGCCTCGACGGCCCGACGGATGCGCTCGGCCACCTGGCCGGCGACGCCGGCCGAAGCCTCGCTGAGGCCGATGACGAATTCCTCGCCGCCGTATCGGCCGATAACGTCGGCCTGACGCAGAAGGCGACGGATGACGTCGGCCGTTCGAATGAGGACTTCATCTCCAAAGGCGTGCCCGAGCCGATCGTTGAGTTGTTTGAAGTGATCGACGTCGACGAACAGGAGGCTGAAGGGGTGACCGAAGCGCCGGCTGCGGTCCAGCTCGCGGCTTAAGAGGTCCTCCAGATATCGCCGATTGAAAACCCCCGTGAGTCCGTCGGTCCGCGAGACCTCCCGCAGTTTTTCCTGGGCCGCGGCCAGTTCCTGAAGAATCCGCTGGGCGCGCTGATCGGCGGCCCGGTGGGCCGTTTCCAGGATGATGGCCGTGTCAAAGGCGAGTGTCCGCTGGAGCGTCCTCAGGTGGCTCGAGAGGCGGCCGCGTTCGTCCTCAGCCGCCGCCAGAAGCTGGGCGATGATGCCGAACAGGACGGTTGAGCCGGTCAGGAGCCAATGATGCCGCAGGTCGAGGGCTTCGTGATCGACGGCCAGGCTCAGGCGTTCCTCGGCGTAATCCAGAGGATCGGCGAAACGGCCCAGTTCGGCCAGGTATTGCCTGAGAGCTTGCGTGATCTGGTCGGCGCGGCCTGGGTGCCGCAGCCAGATGTCGAGGGGTTTGAAGCTGGAAAGGTAAGCCAGAAAGGCATCGGTGGCGGCGTCGAGGCGGGGACGAAGGGCCTGCCGGATCTCGTGCAGGGACGGCTCGTCGGCCGAGCCGAGCCCGAACCGACGGCGCAATTCCTCGATGTCCCCGGCCTTGACGTCAAAGAGCGCGCAAAGAGGGTGCCCGGTCATCCGGGAGTTGTTCCGAGGTTCGAGCCTCCTCAGCGCGTCGATGCGGGAAAGCCCGCCTCGGCCTCCCTGGCGGCGTCGCCTCAGTTCTCGCGCGGGGTCGGCTCGTTCAATTGAAAGCCGAGGGCTCGAATGAGCTCGGCGGGGGGATCATGCACCACGAAGTAGCGATTTGCAACCGATCGAGGAGGCGCGTCCTCCTGGCCGCGGCGCCTCAACAGAGGCTCCACGGAGGCCCGTTGAAACCCCTCGCCGATCAGGGCGACGGGCGCGCCGTCGCGCAGGGCCGCGTCCACCGCCGCCGGGTAAGCCGGGTAGCGGTCACGGGGAGCGACCCATCGGGCGATGACCCGCTCCCCGCTTGAGAAAGTAATAATCCATTGGAGCAAGGGACCCAGACTGTAGACGTGGTTGACTCCCTTGGCCTCAAGTTCACTCAGGAGCCCCTCCAGGGCTCGCTCTTCCCCTCGCACGGATTCGAGCCGCGGAGAGAAGAACGAGAGGCGGCGAAACTCCCAGGCGGCAACCGAGGCGAGACCGACCACGAGGATCAGACCCAACGATAAGCTCCGGCGCCAGAAAGGGCCCTTGTCCCAAAGGCGATCCATCTCCCCCGCGACGGCGAGGACCATAAAACCCGATAAGGGGAGCAGATGCCGATGACCGAACCACGTGAGGCTGATGAAGGCGGCGAAGCCCAGGACGGCGGCCGAGGCCAACGCGGCGGCCTGGCCGAAATCGTAGCGCCGTCGGGAACCGCGGGCCCACGCCACGGCGAAGAGCGCCCACGCCAGCAGGGCGCACCAGACCCATCCGCTGAGATCATCGGCGCGACCCACGGGCGTCCGGACCTTCATGTAGTAGGCGCCCGTCAGATGGACCCAGAGGCGCCCGGGCAGGAGCATCAGCCCTTCAATAATGCGATTGCTGTCGAAAAGAAGAGGCCGCCAATCCCCGGTGGACTGAACCGACGAAACTCCAAGCACGAGCGCGGCCGTAAGCCCCGCGCCGGCGGCGGCTCCCCAGTATTCGCCCCGGCGGCGGACCTTCAAATCCAGGAGCGGCAAGAAGAATACGAGCCCCACCAGCCAAGTGGGTTGGGCGAAAAAGACCAGCGCCAATCCGGCCCCGACAACGAACGCCGACGCAGGTCGCGAGGGCCCGCTCCGCAAGCCGGCAAGGCGCCACAGGAGCCAGCCGCTCAGGGCGAAGGCCGTGACGTACCCCCCACGGGCCTTCATCGACCAGGCGAACCAGGCGGGGCAGAACGTCAGCAGGAGGCCGCAGACGACGGCGGCGCGACGGCCGAGCCACCTCTGGGCCGCCGCCACATGCCCCGCCCAACCGACCGACCAGAGCAGGAGCGTGGCGGCTTTGAGACCCCACGTCGAAACGCCAAAGATTGTGAAGAAGATCGCCGCCGAGCCGGCCTCGAAAAGGGATAGCCCATAGCGCTGGCCGTAGAAAAAAAGGGGGAAGCCGCGGCCTTCGCTCATGTGCTTGGCCATCAAACCGACAATGGCCTCGTCTCCGTCGGGGACGAGATTGCCGCCAAGAAACTGAGGCAGGCGGGTAACGAGGATCAGACCGACCCCGGCCAGGAACAACACGGACGGCCCCGATCGCCCCTTGCTCACGAGCCGCGCTCCTTGAAGGCAGGGGGCGAATCAGCCCGTGTAATCGGAACGTCGAGAGCGCTGGGAGAGCCCTCGTCGAGAACGGATCGTGACCCTTCGTTGTTCAGAATGAAACCCAACGCACGGAGCAAATCGACCGAAGGCGACGGCAGGATGAAGTAGAGCCCTTCGACCGGAATCAGCTCCCCGAGGGGATCGCCCAGGCCGCGCTGGGCCGCGCGCAGGCGCGCCACGTCCTCCAGGCGTCCGATCAGGGCGACCGGCTCCTCAGCGGCCCGGGCGCGGTCGACGGAGCGCGGGATCGGCGGGTAACGGTCGCCGGGGTCCACCCATCGGGCCTCGATCCGCCCCTCGGAAGCAAACATGAGCTTCCATTGGAGAAACGCGTCGAGGCTGTAAACGTGAGCCAGACGCCGAGCCTGAAGTTCTCGGGTCAACCGCTCGAGCGCCTGGCCGTCGCTCGCGCCGGGCGGCAAGGTCACGTCAGTCAGACCGTGCCGGGCGACCTCGGCGAGGCCGGCCGCTCCGGCCAAGCCGAGAAGGACGAGGCCCCAGCCGCAGGCGATCGCGCGAGGCCGGCCCGCCTTCAGGGCTTTCCCGCTCGCCAGACTCACGGCCAGGACGAAGGGGACCGCCGCCGGCAAAAGGTAACGAACCATAAAGAGCGTCGGGCTGGACAAGAGGCTCAGGGCCGCCGGAATGGCCATCGCCAGAACGGCCGCCGCCGGCGGTCCGAACGGCGGACGACCGCCGAGCCTTACCAAGGAGACGGCAAGTACGCCGAGAAAGGCGACGGCCCAGACCAGTCCCGCCAACGCTCCAGCGAGACTCACGTCGGCGGCGTGCCAGAGATAGAAGGCCCCCGTCCAGAGTTCCCAAAGCCGAAACGGCAGGCGTAGAAGCCCCTCGGCGACATCGGACTGATCCAACCAGTGGGGGGACCAGAAGTCCGAGCCTTCACGACGGCCGAGGCGACCGACCGCGAACGCCCAGGCGGCTCCGACGGCTCCCCCAGCCAGGGCCATCGGCCACTGGCCGCGCCGCCACCGCAGGAGCGCGAACGGGAGAAAGGTCATCAGCCAAAGCCGATGGCTCAGAAAGAGGAAGCCGCCGAGGGTCCCCATCGAGAGCCAGAACGGCCACGGACGGCGAAGCTCATCGCGGCGCCGGGCGACGAGCCAGAGGCCGAGGTTGAAGAGGCAAAAGGCGGTCAGGTAACCTCCCCGGGCCTTGAGCGACCAAGCCGCCCAAGCCGGGCAGAGGATGAGCAGGCCGCCGCCGATCCAGGCCGCCCGGGCTCCACCGAAGGCCTGAACCGAGAGGAAAAAAAAGGCCCAGCCGAGGATCCAGAGGAGGAGCATCGCCGCTTTGAGCGAGACGGCCGAGACGCCCCAGGGAATGAACCCGGCCGCCGAGGCGAAGACTTCAATCGTGGAGAGGCCGTAACGTTGACCGTAGAAGAAGATCGGGAACGCCTCCCCCCGGAGAAGATGCACCGCCATCAGTCCCAGGACGGATTCGTCCGGGTCCACGCTCAGGCGGCCGGAGAGGAATTGAGGCAGGCGGGTGAGAACAACGGCCGCCGGGCCGATCAGGAGAGCCAGCTTCGTGGAGACTGAAAGACGCGGCGGGCGGGGAACAGAAGAGTCAACTGGGTCAATGGAAGAACGCGTTCTTGGGGCAGGGGCGGAGGCGAGACTCAACAACGTTGACCCCGACGGCGACGACGCCTACTATAGCGGCGCTTCAGGCGGCGACAAAGCCGTGGATTCGGCCCGAGGGCCGGGCGATCGACGACGGTCGCCCGCGGGCCCTCGCGGGTCCAAGCCTGCAAGGCGGGATTTCCCTCAACGGTTTCGGCAAGAAGGAAGGTAAGAGCCAATGAGCAAGCCACGGATGAGCATGGCGGGCCTGATGGCGTCGGCCCTGGCGCTGGGGCTTTTCGCCCCCCGCGCGGCGCGATCCCAGTCCGCCGAGGAGATTATCGACGCTCATGTGAAGGCGATGGGGGGAGTGGAGGCCATCAAAGCGCTCAAATCGGTATCGCGCAAGGGGGGGGTGGCCGTCACCAGCGCTACCATCGGGGAGATGGCGGGGGTTATGGAGCTTGTCCTGATTCCCGGAAGGAAGGCTTACCAGAAGATGGACCTGGGGGTCTTCATCCAGAGCGGGGGTTGGAACGGGGACGTGGCCTGGCAGAATGGGATGATGGGGCTTCAGAAGCTGGAAGGGCGCCAGGCTGATCAGATTCGCAGCCAAGCCTGGTTGAACGCCCTGGTCTCATCGAGAGTCCTCGGTCAAGAGGGATCGATCGCCAAGTTGGACGACGAAAAGGTAGGGGAGACGGATCATCACGTGCTCGAGATCACCCCTCCAGACGGAGGGCCGAAGCTCAAGATTTACGTCGACAAGGCCACGCATTTGATCGCGCAGACCAAGCTCAAGCAAACCGATGACCTGAGCGGCGCCGAAATGGACGTCACAATCAAGGAGTCGGACTTCGCCGACTACGGCGGGGTCAAGTTGCCGGGCAAGGTGGTCATCGAATTGGTCGGCGGGCCGATGGGGGATCTCACGTTGACGACGACGTATAGCGAAACCTCCGTCAACGGCGAGGTGGACCAGTCGATTTTCGAGATGCCGACGCCGGCCGCGGCCGCACCGAGCGCGCCGGCGGGCGCGGCGCCGTCAAATCCCTGAGGCCGCAGACGCCGCTCGAAGGTTGAGCGGTTAACTACAGTTGAATCAAGGCTCTGAAGGGGCGCTCGCTTGAGAGCGCCCCTTCCTTATTCCAGGGGGAGCGGCTAGCCCGAAACGGGGTCAAGCCTCATCAACTCACTCGGTCTCGGGCGATTCCGAAAGCCGACCCAGCATCCGATAGAGTATCACCGTCCCGCGGCGCAGCAGGCGTTCGCCGGCTCCGACTTCCGTCATGGCCATTTCGGCGGCGCCATAGCCCCCCTCGACGGCGGCCCGGATGGTCGGGAAATAGCGCAGATAGCCGTTCGTGTAGCCCAAGAAGAAGGCGGTCTCCGTCCCCGCCCGACGTTTAAGCTCGAGTTGGAACTCGACAAACGGCTCGCCCGGCAGGCCGACGAAGGCGTGACGGCCGTTAAGGAGGAGGACGGTGACGGGGGCCTCGTAGGACGTCCCTTCAGCGCGGCGGTCCTGCAACGTCAGCGTCTCGATCGCCGATTGCACGGAAGGGGCGGCGGGAGCCAGGGTCGGCGTGGCCTCGGCGACCCGCAGGGCTTCGCGCCCGAGTTCCTCCCCGACGCGGCGCATGAGCTCGCGAGCGTCCTCCTCCAGCCGTCGCTTGTCCATGAAGGGGTTGATGTCCCCGCATCCGCCCTGGACGAACGCGACGACGGGGGAACCGTCCAGACGGTCGCTGACGTAGCGGCTCATCGCGCCGGGGAAATCCGCCGAATACAGCGCGTTGTCAGGGCCGAAAACCACGGGATGGCAGGCGTAGCCGACGATAAGCCCCCGGGGGCGCCCTTCGAGATCATCGATGCGCAGCACCAACACCTCGGGGTCCACCGGATGCGTGCTGATCCGGGTGGGATTCTCCCAGAGCATGCGGACCGAGCCGTCCGGGTTCACGTAGCGGCGATTGTGGCCTATCTGAACCCAGCCGCGGCCAGAGCCGAGCCGGGCGGGAGCGGCCGACTCGGCCGCGTGGATGATCCCCTCGGCGATCGCCTCGATCATGCGGGATTCCCACTCAGGAGGACGATCGTCGGGGTATTGATCCAGCAGGTAGGGGCCGGAATGCGTGTGCGAAGCCGTAAAGATGACGGTTTGGATGCCCGCGCGGTCCCGAACCATCCGGCGCGCCCGGTCCATTTGACGCTGATTGGGCGTTCGGCCCAGGTCCAGCGTCACCAGCACCGCGCGGGACTGCCCATCCCCGAAGACGAAAATGCGCGCCATGAGCGGATCGAGCGTCCCCTGGCTCTTCCGCGGGGGGAGATAGCCCCACATGTCCACACCCGCCGGGACGTCGAGCTGCACCTGTCCGACGCCGACGGTGAACGTCTGCGCCGTGGCGATGCCCGTCAGACAGGTGGTGATCAGACCCACGGCCGCGAAATAACCGAGGACGATGGATCGGGGACTCATGACTTCAATGGCCGGCGATCGCGGGGCCCAGACGTCCGGAGAGTTGATAGAGGCGGATCACGGCCCGATCGATCAGCGTTTCGCCGGCCCCGACCTCGATCTGCGTGTTATAGCCGGCTCCGTACCCCCCCTCGGTCGCCGCCTGGATCGTGGGGATGTAACCCGGCCACGGATGCGGGCCGGCAACGGCGTACCCGAGGACGAAGGCGTCGGCCACGGGCGAACGAGCCGTCAATTCCAGTTGGAACTCGACGAACGGCTCGCCGGCAAGGGCGACCAGAGCCAGGTCCGGCCCGACCAGCACCGTCAGCAATCGAACGGGGACTCGCTTGGCGCGGTCCCATCGGTCCTCGAAGTCAAAGTCGTCCTCGAGAACGCGCAGGGTGACCTCCGGGCGAGTCCGACTCCCCAGGGCCTCGAAGACATTGAAGGCGGCCTCGGCCAGATCGGCCCCGACGCGCTCGGCCTCGTCAAAGCCCCCTTCGGCCACCGGTTGCTTGTCCCGGTAAGGGTTGATATCGCCGGCGGCGCCTTGGAGGAAGAAGACCAGGGGAGCGTCCCCACCGCCGCTTGAAATTTTTCCGGCGAGCCGGCGGCGCATGGCCCCCGGATAATCGGCCGAGAGGGCCAGATTGTCCGGGCCCAGAACGACGGCATGGCAGGCATAGTGCACCAGAACCGCGCGGGGGCGGCCCTCGAGATCGTCAACGCGGATGACGCCGACGGTGGGATCGATCGGATGGGTCGGGCGGGCTTCGGCGTTGCGCCAGAGCATCGTGACTCGACCCGCCTCATCGACGAGTCGGCGGTTGTGGCCGAGGTTGAGGCTCCCCTTCCCGACGGCCAAGCGAGCGGGAAAGGTCCGCCCCTGGGCCTGGCGGACCATCTCCAGGACCGCCGCCTCCATGGAACGACGCCACGAGGAGCCACCGGCGGGGAAGTCCTCCCTGTCGGCGTCCGGCCCCGAATGGGTATGCGAGCTGGCCAGAACCACGTGAGCGACCCCGAGGGATTTAACGGCCTCGATGAGGCGGGGCGAAGCGAGCCGACGCAGGTCGAACGTGAGCAGCGCGAGCGACGTCTCGCCGTCCTTGAGAAGCAGCAGCCGAGCCGAGAGCGGATCATGGATCGACTCGGCGACGCCCCGCCGGGCCGAATAGCCGGCCATGGGAGAGCCGACGGGGGGCGTGATGTCAATCTCGCCCAGGGCGATCTCAAGCGGCCGCGCCTCGAAGCCGCCGAAAGCCAGAACGAGCACCCCCAGCAACGGAAGTAAACGGCGCGGCTCGGGCATCGACCTCGGCCTCAACCCCCGTAGCGTTCCGAACGGCGGAACCGTTCGACGGCGCGGCCGTTCTCGCGTTGGACCAGACGACCCTCGCCGAGGATTTGTCGGGCGAGGTCGGCGCGGCGACGCTCCAGGTCCGCGGGGTCATAGTTTTCGATCATCTCGCCGAACTGGCTGGTGTGGGCGGCGGCGGCGCGGGCCTTGAGCTCGGCCACGTCCTCGATGTCCACAACGTAATTGGGTTGAGCCGAATAATAGAGGAACGCCACGGGAACGCTCCAGGGGAGGAAGCCCTCTTCCTCCAATTCGGGGAAGTAGAGCCTCCAGCCGGCCGCGCGCATGGCGTCAACGGTGAGGTAAGCCCCCGTGCGGTGATCGCTTTTGTGCCATTGCTGGTAAGGGGCGCCCGGATCGATGGTGAAGAGGGCGTCGGGGCGGAACCGGCGGATGACGCGCGCCACGCGCTTGGTCAGTTCCCTCCGGTCCACGTATTCGAGCATCCCGTCGTCGTAGCCCATCCAGATGATGTTCTCCTTGGGGATGCCGAGGATTTCGCAGGCGTCCTCTTCCTCCTGCCGTCGAATCGCGGCCAGGCGCTCCTTGGTCATATGCGGATCGTTGGAGCCGGCGTTGTCGGTCGTATAGATCAGGATATGGATGGCGTTGCCGTTACGGGCCAGCCGGGCGAGCGTCCCGCCCGAAGTGAAGGTCTCGTCGTCCGGGTGAGGCGTGACGACGAGGATTGTCCGCCCGCGCCAGTCCTCAATTCGGTCCGGGCCGTCGTAAGGGGGCTCGGCCAGCGCCACCTGGCCGAAAGCGAAGGAGCCCCCCAACAGGGACCATCCCAGCCCGACGATCGAGAGGCCGTGGAGAAGCACGCGACGGACAAGCGGATCAGGTTTCATGGGCGTCGATTCCTTCGGATCAAAGGGTCAGGCTCGTCCGGCCGGCGAACCGGGAACGCCGGGGGCGTCGAGGGAACGATCGAGCCTCAGGCGTCCTTCGGCTTCGTCGCCTCGGCCGCCGCCCCCGGCTCGACTCGGCCCGGGGTCTCGACCATCCGCCCCAGATAGGCCGGCAACTCGATGCCGGCCATTCGGGCGATATCCTGCAACGGCGGGAGGCTCTTGATCATACCGGCCAGGAAATTGGCCGTCGAGGAGCCGCCGACGCCGTTGCCGGAGTCCCACACGGTCACCTTATCGATCTTGAGGTTCTGAATGGCCTCGACCTGCCGGGCGACAATCTCCTCGATCTTCTCGATCATCAGGAGCGTGGCCGCCTCCTTGGAATTGCCGCGGCAGCTCTGAATGAGCGAGGCGTAACCGAGGGCCTTGGCTTCGAGCACCTGGCGGATTCCCTGGGCCTCGGCCTGGTATTTCATCAGGACGGCGTCGGCGTGGCCGCGCGCCTCGCGACGGAGCCGTTCGGCCTCGGCCTCGGCGGCGATCTCGACCCGCCGTTTCTCGATCTCCTGGCGCACGATTTCCTCGGCCGTCAGGCGTTCGGTCTCGGCGAGGTATTCGGCCTTCTGAACCTCGGCGATCGCCTGGCGACGGGCGACCTCGGCGCGCTGCATGGCTTCGGCCTCGCGGATGGCCAGCTCGGCGTTGGCGGCGGCGATATTGGCCTTGGCGGCGTTCTCGCCCTGGACGGCCTCGGCCTCCCGCGCCTGGACGTAGATGCGGCGATCGGCCTCGGCTTTCTTCTGCCCCTTATCGGCCTCGGCGCGGTTTTCGGCCACGCGAATGGCCTTCTCGCGATCGGCCCCCGCCTCGCCGATCGTCGCGTGAGCCTCCTGTTGCTGGACGAAGATGCGCCGATCGGCGTCGGCCTGCTTGCGACCCTTTTCGGCGCCGGCCTCGTTCTCGGCGACGCGGATTTGTTTTTCGCGGTTGGCCTCGGCCTGACCGATGGCGCCGGACTTTTCCTGCATCGCCACTTCGACGCGTGCGCGGTTGATCGCTTCGGCGGCGGCCTTTTTGCCGATGTTGTCGATGTACTCGGACTCATCCGTGATGTCGGTGATGTTGACGTTGATCAGGTAAAGCCCGATCTTGTTGAGCTCCGGCTCGACGTTGTTGCGGATCGCCTCCAGGAAGCGTTCGCGGTCCTGATTGATCTGCTCGATCGTGAGGGAGGCGACCGTCAGCCGGAGCTGGCCGAAAATGATCTCGCGGGCCATCTCTTCGATTTCGCGCAAGCTCGTCCCGAGCAGGCGCTCGGCGGCGTTGTTCATGATGGCCGGGTCCGTGCTGACGGCCACGGTGAAGGTGCTCGGGACGTTGATCCGGATGTTCTGAATGGAGAGGGCGTTCTTGAGCGGGATGCTGATCGTGATGGGCCTCAGGGA
This sequence comes from uncultured Candidatus Sumerlaeota bacterium, assembly GCA_964463045.1. Classification (GTDB taxonomy): domain Bacteria; phylum Sumerlaeota; class Sumerlaeia; order MVZB01; family JAJFLK01; genus CAYXAU01. The sequence continues at coordinate 49,974 of CAYXAU010000008.1, forward strand.
GAGGAACGCGCAATCCTGAATCAGCGGCCAGACGAGCGTCCCGCCGCCGTGGATGCACCTGGCGGATTGACCGTGGCCCACGCGCCCATAGACGACCAGGATCATGTCCGACGGGCACCGCTTATAGCGCCGGGCCATAACGACGGTCGGGGTCACGATCAGGACGATGAAGGCGATCATCGCCAGCGCCCAGAGAGTCAGCGACATTTCCATGCGACGGCTCTCCTCTATTTGAGGATTTCGACGACAAGCGTGCTGCCGCCGACGACATCGACCACGCGCACGCGTTCGCCGGTCTTGATCGTCTGATGATCGCGCGACACCGCGTCCATGACCCGCAGCCGGTTCTGGATTCTCACCTCGGCCTGGCCCGTTCCCTCGGCCGGGATGGTCAGATAGACGCGTCCTTCCTGGCCGATCGCCAGCCGGTTATCGAGATTGCCCGTGGACTGCAGCTTCCGCATGGCGACGGCCACCTGGGCGATGATGAGCAGCGTGGCGGCGCCGGCGACGAGGCCCCCGACGACGGCCCAGGCCGCCGCCGCCTCCCCCTGGCGGCTCAAGGCCAGGCCGACCAGGCCGAACATGATGAAGAAGGAGGCGAGGCCCTGGATCGAGACGAGCCGAAAGCTGGTGTCGGAGTCGCCGAGGACCTCCAGATGAGCCACGTCGGCGTCGGGTCCGGGGCTGGCGTCATGGTCCCCCCCCAGCAAGGCGAACAGGAGAATGCGGACGAGGAAGACAATCCCCCCCGTGACGGCGCAGAAAAAGAAGAATTTTTCCAGCGTCGTCAGGTCGAAGTAAAAACTGAGCCCCATTGCTGGGCCCCCACCTCTTGACTCGCGCCCGCCGGTTCCGGGCCCTTTCCGGCCGATTCGCCGCCCCTCGCTCCCCATGTCTCGGAGACGCGATTGGAGTATGAGAGAGGGAGATCTCAGATTTCAATCGGAATCATGCGGCGCTTCTCGAATCGGGCGACCCAGGTTCGGCCGCGGTCCCGCAGGCCGGCCGTGGCTTCGGGCAGATAGCGGCCCACCTCCTCCGGACGGTGGGCGTCGGCTCCGAGCGTGATGGGAATGCCGGCTTCGATCAGGCGCTCGACGATGTCCCAGGAGGGATAGAACTCGCCGACGGGCTTGTCTCGGCCGGCGGTGTTGATTTCGACGGCCATGCCGGCCTCGCGGATCAGCGGCACGAGGGGCTCGACCCATCGGAGAATTCCCCCCGGCGGGCGGTGACCGAATTTCTTGGGCAGATCGAGATGGCCGAGGATTTCGCAGAAGCGCGCCTCGATCAGGCGCCTCAGGAGCTCGAAATAACTCTCGAAGACGTCTTCCGGATGATGCTGGCCCCAGTCCTCCCGGCGATCCGGGTCGTCGAATCCCCAAAGCCCGATGTGATGAATGGACCCGATCCGATAGTCCCAGTCGTAGTCGGAGGAAACTTTCTCGGCGATGGCCAATCGACTCGGGACAAAGTCCATCTCGATCCCCAGGCGGACGTGAAAGGGATGGGACCCTTCGCGCTCATAGCGGGCCTGAAGGTGGCGGACGGCCTCGACGTAGCGGGGCAAGTCCTCCGCCGTCATCGCCAACCATTGGCCGGGATGCTGAATCATCCAGGGGGAATGCTCGGAGAAGCCATATTCGACGAGCCCCAGGGCCCGGGCGCGCTCGACGTATTCCTCCATCGAGCCGGCGGCGTGGCCGCAGAGCGGGGTGTGATTGTGATAATCGACGGGCATCGAAACGTTTCGTTCCGGGCAGGGGGGGCTCAATCCGACGGGGCGTCCGGCTCGACGTAGGCCTCGCCCAACACTCGGGCGAGAGCGGCTTCGATCACCTCGGGCTCGAAGCCTCGGCGCGCAAGAAAAGCCCTTACCCGGTCGAGATTGGGGGCCTCCGCCAGCGGCTCAAAGCGAGAACGCCGACGCAGGAGGAGCCGGGCGCAATCGCCGATGAGGTCCGGCTCGGCGGAACCCGTGGCTACGCGCTGGGCGACCGTAGGCTCGATGCCGCGGGCGATCAATTCAGCTTCGATCCGAGCCGGGGCAAAGTCGCCTTGCCGCCGCCGCCGAGCGGCCCAACGCCGGGCCAGGGCGGCGTCGTCCAGGGCGCCCTCGCTCTCAAGGGCGGCGATGGCTTCGTCCACGACCGCCTCGCCAAATCCGGACGCAAGGAGGCACCGTCTGGCCTCCATCGCGCTCCGAGGCTGGAGGGCGAGCCGCCTGAGCGCCGCGGCGCGGGCTCGAATCACCTCATCCCTTCGCAAAAGGGCGGCCAGGCCGTCGGGGTCGAGCCGTGCGCCGGCCTTGAGGCCCTCCCGCAGCACCGTCTCGCCGTCAAGCACGGCCCAGGGCCGACCGTCCAGCTCGATCGCGCAACGCACGCGGGGCCGCCGAGAGCGTCTGGAAGGGGCTTCCGCTATGCGAATAGATGTGATCACGGGACCCTCTTCCGCCAACTTCATGCCTCCGCCGTATCACGGGGACGCCTGACGCGGGGATGTCAGTGTCAGGATGGCCGCGCGGCCAACGCCTCCCGCGCGGCCGCGACGGCGCCTCCCGGCGGGCCGGGGGTCCAATCCGATCGGCTCAGAACGTCCTCAAGAGCCTCGACGGTTCGAAGAACGTCGCCGGCCTTAACCCAGCCCATCGCGGCGATACGAATGATACGATCCCGGAGGTGCTCCTGGCCATTGGCGATCACCAGCCCATGCTCGCGGCGGAGAACGTCGATGATCCGGGAAGCGGCAAGCCGATCGGGCAACGACAGGGCGGTGACGGCGCTCGCGGGGACCGAGGCCAACGGCTGAAGCCCCAGGGCCTCGCCCGCCGCGCGGAGCGCGCCCGCCAGCCGCCGATGTCGCTCCCAGACGTTCTCCAGACCCTCCGCGAGAATCATGTCCAAGGCGACCGTGAGGCCTTGCATGAGGGAGACGGCGGGCGTGAAGGGAGGCCGCCGGGCTTCAAAACCCTCGAGGGCCCGCCGGAGCGAAAGATAGTAGGACGGGCAGCGGCTTGCCGCCACACGGTCGCGGGCCTTCTCGCTCAGGCTCACGAAGGCCAGACCCGGGGGGAGCATCAGCCCCTTCTGCGAGGCGCCGACGGCGATATCGACCCTCCAGGCCTCGGTTTCCAGCCGATCGACAGCGAGGCCGCTGACGGCGTCAACGACGAGCAAGGCGTCGGTCTCGGCGACGATCTCTCCCAAGGCGGCGACGTCGGTCAAGACGCCGGTCGAGGTCTCGCACAGCGTGGCCAGGACGGCCTTGACGCCGGCGTTCTTGGCCAGCGTGAACTCCACCTCTGCCGGCTGGATCTCACGTCCCCACGGAGCCTCCAGCGAAATGACCTCAAGGCCGTAAACGCGGGCGATCTCGCCCCAGCGACGGCCGAATTTGCCCGCTTCGAGCGTGATGATTTTCTCGCCGGGAGAGAAAGCCCCGGCGATCGACGCATCCATGCCCGCCGTGCCGGAGCCGGCGAGGATGAGCACCGGCTCGTTCGTTCGGAAGACCCCCCGCAGCCCGGCAATGCACTGGTCGAGCACCGGACTAAAGGCCTCGGAGCGGTGATGGATCGCCGGTCGCGCGAGGGCACGCCTGACGGCAGGGGGGATGTTCGTCGGGCCGGGCGTCATCAACCAGGGCGATGATTCAGGCCGGTGCCGCCGGGAGCGTCGGCCGGGGCGATCGGAGCGTTTCCGGGACGCTTCATTGAAGGAAGACGGGGCGCGCGGCCGAGTTCTCATTCCTTAACCCGTTAAAAAGTTTTTTGCCTCGCCCCCGGACAATTTCATTGGCGCGGGCGGGTCCGCGAGGCTAGGATCAATTCAATAACCTTGGACTCCCGCGGGTCAAGCGACCCCAGGAGGTGCGGGCATGTCGCTAACCCGTCTGACGCGCAAGCCGCTCCTGACCATTGCGCCGGAGCGGACGATCGCCGACGCCGTAGGGCTTCTGGTGGAGCATCGAGCTGGGGCGTTGGCCGTTACCGAAGGCCAGAAGCTGGTCGGGATCTTCAGCGAACGGGACGTGATGAAGCGCGTCGTGATCGAGGGGATGGACCCGAAGACGACCCGGCTGGCCGACGTGATGACGACCCAGATCATCACGGCCACGGAGAGCACGCCGATCAACGAAGCGATCAATCTGATGAGCCAGCACCGTATCCGTCATCTGCCTCTGGTGGACGCCGAAGGCAATCTCCTGGGCATGGTTTCGCTGCGATACCTTCTCCACGACCGGCTGGAAGAACTTTTCGAGGAACTGCGGAGCCTGGACGCCTTTATTCACGCCGACGGCCCGGGCGGTTGAGCGGGCGGGGGGTTACGCCGAAGCGTCGCCGGTCCCCTTCACCAGCGCGGCCAGATCGGCCTCGACCATCATCGCCACCAGACCCCGAAAGTCGACTTCCGGGGCCCAGCCCAGCAGGCGGCGGGCCTTGCTCGCATCGCCTTTGAGGTAATCCACCTCGGCCGGGCGAAGGAGCCTAGGATCGAGCTCGACGTGCCGGGTCCAATCCAGGTCCAGGTGGCCAAAGGCTTCGTCGAGAAACTCGCGAACGGAATGGGACTCGCCGGTGGCGATGACGAAATCGTCCGGCGCGGCGTGTTGCACGATCATCCACATGGCGCGGACGTAATCGCCGGCAAATCCCCAATCGCGCCGGGCTTCGAGATTGCCGAGGGCGAATTTTTCGCGCCGCCCGAGCTTGATCTCGGCGGCCGCGCGCGTGATTTTCCGCGTCACGAAGTTTTCGCCACGCCGGGGGGACTCGTGATTGAAAAGAATCCCCGTGCAGACGAACATGCCGTAACTCTCGCGGTAATTGACGGCCAGGTGATGCGCCGCGACCTTGGCGACGGCGTAGGGGCTGCGCGGATGAAACGGCGTTTTTTCGGTCTGCGGGACGTCGACGGCCTGGCCGAACATCTCGCTGCTGGAGGCCTGATAAAATCGGGCTTCGATGCCGGTCTCGCGCAGCGCCTCCAACAGCCGGACCGTGCCGAGGAAATTGACATCGGCCGTGTACTCCGGAATGTCGAAGCTGACGCGGACGTGGCTTTGCGCGCCGAGGTTGTAAATCTCCTCCGGACGGATGGTCCGTATCAGCTTGGCCAGCGAGCTGCCGTCCCCGAGGTCGCCATAGACGAGGTGAAATCGGTCGTGGAAGGCCGCCGTGGCGGCGATCGGATCGATCCGGCTCCGGCCGAGCGAGCTCGTCCGCCGGACCATCCCGAACACCTCGTAGCCATTGCCGAGGAGCAATTCGGCCAGGTAGGAACCGTCCTGGCCCGTCACGCCGGTGATCAGGGCTCGCTTCACGGGGCGATGAGGCTCCTTCGGAGGCGGCGGGGATAAGAGTGAACGCGGGCGATTGCGCCAGCCCTCCTTCTTTAAGTCAACCGATTTCAGCGCGACGGTCCGTCACGACGGGCGTCGCCGCGTCTAATCCAGCCTCGGTTTCCGAGAAGGTTTTCAGCGCGCCGGCCCGACGTTCCCGGATCACCTCATACAACATGATCCCGAAGCCGATGACCATCAGGGCGAACCAGAAGATCATCGACCGCCGGTAGCCGATCTGGTGAGCCAGACCGACGCCGATGAAGGGGGTCAGGATTCCGCGCACGCCCGTCAGAGTCTGATGGAGCGCCATGAAGAGGGCCACGTCCTCCCGCCGGGCGAAGTAGTTGACGCCCAACCACCAGATCAACACGCTCCCGCTGAAAACGAGCCCCTGGATCAATTGGGCCGCGTAGACCCCCGGCAGCGATCGGGCGAAGAACAACAGAAGGGGGGTCAGCGACCAGACGCCGTTGATGACGGTCCGCATGATAAGAGGGTTGCCGCGGTCGAGGATGAGACCCCAGAGCGGGAATGTGACGGCCGCGGCGAGCATGGGGATCGTGTTAATCGCCAGGGCGGCGCTTTCGTGGCCCGTCTGGAATTCCTCGTTGAGGTAGTGCGGCATGACGGCGGTGATGGCGACCGCCCCCGCCCCGAAGAACATATAGGACCACTGAAAGAGAGCGAAGCCCCGGTTGCGTCGCATTGCGGCCCATTGAGAGACCATCGTGCCGGCCGCCGGGCGCGTCACCACGCTGGCTTCCGTCGGGGGGGGCACGGCGCGGGCCGGCCAGGCGCGGACGCGAACGCCCCGAAACGCCCAGGCCGCGCCGATGCCGAGGGCGCCGGCGACGGCAAAGTACGGGATCACCCAGTCTTCGGAGCGGTCGAACAGGCGGCCTCCCAGGCCGGAGTAAGCCGCCACGGCCAGGAACTGGACGGCCATCGGGATCGACATGGCGAAGGAGCGAATGGCCGGAGGGTAATTGGCCCTGAAGATGGCCGATTGCGCCGAGATGATCGGGGCGCGGAGGGATTGAGCCAGGATGATCACGAGAGCGAACATCCACCCGGCGGTCCGATCAACGAAGAACAGGAGCCCGAACAGGGCGCTGGAGATGACCATCGGGCGAACCACCCAGGCCGTCTTGTCGCTGCGCTGGATGGGCCCGGCAAAGAAAAGAGCCAATAAATGCGAGGCTGGGATGATCGCCGCCAGGGCGGGAACCCAAGCCGCGGCGTCGAAGGTCTTGACCGCCAGGAACGGCGCGTACTGAATCATCGCCAGGAACGGCGCCGAGAGGAGATAGAGCCACGTCTGAGCCCGGTAGGTCTCCCTCACAATGGGGTCGGGGTTGTGCCATAATGGCCGGGTGGAAGTCATGTGGGTCCGTCGCTCCAGACCAGGAAAATCGAACATTCTACGCCCGGCGCCGCCTCGGCTCAAGCCGCTCACCGGTTCGCTCGCCGTCGGCTTGGCGGTTTCGGCGATGCTGGGGACCTCAGGCGAGGCCGCCGAGCGGTTCGACGGGGAGCGAGCGTTAAAGTCGATCGAAGCCCAGTGCGGGTTCGGCCCGCGCATCCCCGGCACGGCGGCGCATGAACGGACGCGCCTCTGGATCAAGGCCGAACTCGAAGCCGTGGGACGCGTCGTCTGGGAGCAGCCGTTTGCCGCCCGTCTGGCGCTGACGGGGGCGTCGATCCAGGGCTGGAACCTCTGGGGCCTGCCGGCCGGCTGGGACGCCCAGGACCCCGATCTGAGGGAGGGACCGCCGCTCATCCTCCTCTCCGGCCATTGGGATACGCGGCCTTCGGCCGACAATGAGCTGTTTGAGAGCCGACGGCTCCCCTTCCCCGGAGCTAATGACGGAGGGTCCGGCGTCGCCGTGATCCTGGAGCTCGCCCGCGCCGTCCGGGACGAGTCGTGGGCCGACCGCGTGGTGCTGGCCTTCTGGGACGCCGAGGACAGCGGGGTCGCCGGCGACGAGGCGAGCTGGTGCCTGGGCTCGCGCCACGCCGCGAACCACCCGCCTGCCTGGTTGAGCCGTCTGCACCTGGGCGTCAATCTGGACATGGTCGGCGGAAAGGGGCTTCGCCTGTCGCGGGAGCTTCACAGTCTGCGATCGCAACCGGGGCCGGTCGGCCGGCTATGGACGCTGGGCCGCCGCCATGCCCCATCGATCTTCAGCCGAGAGACGATCGGGCCCATGCTCGACGATCACGTCCCGTTTCTTCAGGCGGGCTTCCCGTATATCGATCTCATCGGTCTCCCCTACCCTTACTGGCACCGTCTGGGGGACGCCCCCGATCAGTGTGACGCCGAAGTGATGGCCCAGCTTGGGGAGGTCCTCATCCGGTTCATCCCCGAGGAATTGAAGCTGGCCGACGCCCTGGTCAAAGGGTCCAGCCCCGCCGTCGGCCGCGGCGCGGCCCCGTTTGATCCTTGACTCGGATTCTGCTAGAGGAATGTTCCGCTTCGGGAGGGACTTCCCCCGACGCCAGGCCAAACGGCTGAGCCGGGCGGGCGCCCCTCTCGGATGGCCGCGATTAGGGAAGAGTCTTCACCATGAGAGGCCGCGCAATTCCGGCTCGATCGCTCCAGAACGACCGCCGACTGGCCCTGAGACTGCGGCGACGGAGGCTCCGGCGACGCGAGCCGGCGACGTTCCCGGCGACGCTGCCGGCCGAGGGGGACGCCGCAGCGTTGCTGCCGAAACTGGAAGCGGCGACCAGAGCCGCCGCGCAGGCTGAGGAACTGCTGCATCGCCAGCGCGATCAAACGGCCCGACTCCAAGCCGAATTCGAAAACTTCCGGCGCCGGTCGAAAAAGGAGACCGAGGATCTCAAGGAAACGGCCTCGGCCGAGCTGATCACGAGCCTGCTGCCGGTGCTGGATAATTTCGGCCGGGCGCTGGCCGTTCCCCCCGCCTCCCTGGAGTCCTTCGGCGAGGGGATCCGTCTCATTCATGACATGTTGGAAAAGCTGCTGGGGGAGGCCGGGTTGGAACGCCTGGGGGCCGTCGGTCAGTCGTTCGATCCTCACCTCCACGAGGCCGTCTCCGTTGATGGCAGCGGACAATTGCCGGACAACCAGATTGCCGAAGTGCTGCAGGAAGGTTATCTTCTGCGAGGCAAACTGCTCCGCCCGGCCCTGGTTCGGGTTGCGCGCCAGAGTTGATGCCGCGCCGGGTCGCCCCTCCAGGCGCCGGGCCCCGCCTGCCCAGGTCCGGTCACCCCTCAGGCCCAACCCATCGTTTCCCTTATCGACAGCGCGCTTTACCCGTTCGATCTCTTCGTGGTCTTCGTTATAGGGGCTTGCTTCGGGTCATTCTTCAACGTCTGCATCTACCGCGTCCCCCGGCGGCTCTCGCTCATCTCCCCCCCCTCGCACTGCTACCAGTGCGGCGAACCCCTCAAGTGGCGCGATAACGTCCCGCTCCTAAGTTATTGGATTCGAAGGGGCCGCTGTCGCTATTGCGGGGCGGCTTTCACGATGCGGTATTTCGCCGTCGAGCTCTTGACGGCCTCGCTCTTCGCCGGGGTCTTTGTTCGCTACTGCGAACCCCTGGAGGGCTGTAGCTGGGTGATCCTGCCCGGCTGGGTCCTCGTTTCGCTGTTGATCATCTCCACCTTCACCGATCTGGACCATTGGATCATTCCGGACCGAACGAGCCTGGGGGGTGCGCTGGCCGGATTGACGTTGGCAGCTATCCCCCCCATTGGCTCGGCCGCGGGCAATCCGTTGAACCGCCCGCTACCCGCGTTGGAACTTCCTGCGGCGGCGCTCCCCCCGCTGAACGCCCTTGCCGGGGGGCTGTTCGGCTTCGGTCTGCTGTGGCTCGTGGGGGCCGCCGGGACATTGATCTTTCGCAAGGAAGCGATGGGACGGGGAGACATGAAGCTCATGGCCATGATGGGGACCTTCATCGGCCCGCTGCATTGCGTCTTTGCGCTGATGATCGCGAGCGTTCTCGGGAGTCTGATCGGGAGCGCCCAGCTTCTGTGGGATCGTCTGACGCCGCCCCCGTCCGCCCGGCCCGCGGTCGCAGGGCTCCAACCCGACCCGTCCCGGCTGGAACGGCTGCTTCAGGCGAGGGAACTCGGTCGGGAGGAACGGCTGGCGCTTATGCGGGCCCTGAGTTCACCCGGCCCCATGGGGCCCGTGAGGCATCACCTTCCGTTCGGGCCGTCGCTTGCGGCCGCCGGCGTGATCGTCTACATGTACTGGGAACCGATCCGTCGGTGGCTCTCGATGGTGGTGCTGGGGCCTTACGGCTAGGCCGGGCTCAGCCGCTCGGCGCCGAAGAGGGGCAACAGAGGACGCGGGAGGCCGGTGAACGAGGACGATGGGGACAGCCGAAGCGCCGATCCCGGCGGGGGAACCGATACCGCTGAATGACCTCAGCCACGTTGAGGCGGTTCTGGCCGAAATGTGGCGCGTGGCCGCCGAATCCGCCGCCGGAGAGGCGGACAACGGGAAACCTCTGGTCAGGGTCAGCCTGGCCAACGTTATCGCCGTGACGGACATGGAGCGGACGGGAACCCTTTCGGAGACGCTGGATCGACTGAGCCTGCATCGTCCGGCGAGGGTGCTGATCGCCGGGATCGATCCCCGTCTCGGCGAGGCGCCGATCCAAGGCTATGTCCGCGCCGTCTGCCACCGGCCCGCTCCCGATACGCCTCAGATCTGTTGCGAGCACGTGCATCTCCAGCTCGGCCCACCCTCGTTGAAGCTCCTGCCGGGCGTGGTTGCATCCCTCCTGGAGGCTGATCTGCCCTCCCTGCTCTGGTGGGACGCCGCCTGGGGAGGTCGGGCGGCGACGCTGGCCCGACTGGGACGCGAGGTCGATACAATTGTCATCGATTCGGAGCTTGCGGGGCCGACGGCCGCCCTTCAGACGGTATTGGGCGACTTGCCGGGGGGGGTCCACGACCTGGCCTGGGCTCGGCTGACGCCTTGGCGGCGCCACCTGGCGGCCGTCTTTGACGATCCCCTGACGCTCGGCCTGCTCTCGTCGCTTCGAGCGGTGGAGATCGAGAATTTGGCCCCTGCTCGGCCGTCGCCCCCAGCCCAGGCTCTCCTTTATCACGGATGGCTCGCGGGCCAGCTTGGCTGGGAGATCGAGGCTCCCCTGGAACGCTCATCGACGGGATGGAGCGGCACGGCCCGATCCAGGCAGGGCAGGGTTCGTTTGTCGGTCAAGCTCAGAGGAGAACCCCGCGATCCCGCCGTGGAGCCCGCCGGCGCTGAACTGGTCGGCGTTCGGCTGGAAGCCGCCGAGGATGGCCTTATAACGGTCACGTCCCTCCCTGGAAGCTCCTCGTTTGAGATCCGCGTGCAGCAGCGGGAGGCCTGCCCGTTGCCGCAACGGCTGGCCCGAACGGGCCAAGGTCCGGAGGAGATCATCGGGGGGGCGCTTGAGTCCCCATCGAGAGAGGATGCGGTTTACGCACGGGCGCTGGCGCAAGCCGTGGCGCTGGCCGGCTCGGTGTCTCAGGGGCCGGCGGGGCGAAAGGCTGAGGGTGAGCAGGGGGGATCCATCTGAAGAACTTCCGGGAGGAGGTCTGCGCCAGGAATTCGTCGGCGGGCATCCCCTACGCGGTTTACCCCACGGCTGAGGGGGCCGTCGCCGCCGCCGCCGAGGTTTGGCGGAGCGCGGCCGCCGAGGCGATCGCCCGGAGCGGCCGGTTCGCCGTCGCCCTTTCGGGCGGCTCGACCCCGCGGGCCTTATACGAGTTGCTGGCCACACCGGCCTTTCGAGACCAACTGGATTGGGGCCGGACCGAGATTTTCTTTGGCGACGAGAGGGCCGTGGGCCCGCAACACCCGGACTCAAATTACCGAATGGCCTGGGAGGCTCTGCTCGGCCGGGTCCCGCTCCCGGCGGAGAGCATCCATCGGATGATGGGGGAAAGCCCCGATCTGGCGGGCGCGGCCCGGGCTTACGCCGACGCCATACGGTCACGATTGGCCGCCGACGGCGACGGGCGCCCGCGCTTGGACCTGGTTCTGCTGGGCATAGGCGAGGATGGTCACACGGCGTCGTTGTTTCCCGGCGCGCCCGAGGGGGAAGGCGATCCCCTCGTGAGGGCGGTCGGAGGTCCCCCCGGCGGGGTGCGGCGGCTGACGCTCACGCTCTCGGCGATCAACGCCGCCCGCGTCGCGGTGTTTCTGATTCTGGGGGCGAGCAAGGCCCACCGCGTGGCTTCCATCCTCAATCGGGGCGGCGGCGGCGAATCCCTCCCGGCAGCTCAGGTTCGCCCGACGGAGGGAAGGCTGCTCTGGATCCTCGATGCGCCCGCGGCGCGCGGGGTCAATGCGGCCGAGAAGGGGAACCTTGATAATTGAAAGTTGACCCCCAACAATAGCGCGCCGCAATCCGATTGGCGCGCCCGGCGCGGGGTCCGCCTGGTGAATCTGATGCAGGAGAGGATGCCTTAGCGTTTATGACGATCATCGTACAGGTTCAGGCCCGCGAAGTCCTCGATTCGCGCGGTCATCCCACGTTGGAAGCCGAAGTCACCACCGAGGAGGGAGCCACGGGCCGGGCGATCGTGCCTTCGGGGGCCTCGACGGGCACTCGCGAGGCGCTGGAGCTGCGCGACGGTGAAGCGACCCGCTACGGCGGCCGAGGGGTTCGTCAGGCCGTCCGCAACGTCATGGAGAAGATCGCCCCGGAGCTGACCGGGAGAGACGCGACGGATCAGGCGGCGATCGATCGGCTCTTGATCGAGCTCGACGGGACCGAGAACAAGTCGGCCCTGGGGGCGAACGCGATCCTCGGCGTTTCCCTGGCCTGCGCGCGGGCCGCCGCCGACGCCCTCGGGTTGCCGCTGTTTCAATATCTGGGAGGGGTCGGAGGGCGAGAGTTGCCCGTGCCGATGATGAACCTCATCAACGGCGGGGCGCACGCCGACAATAACCTCGACTTTCAGGAATTCATGATCATGCCGGTGGGGGCGCCCAGCCTGGCCGAAGCCGTGCGGGTGGGCTCAGAGGTCTTTCACCAGCTCAAGCGGCTGCTATCGGAGAAGAAGCTGGCCACGGCCGTCGGCGATGAAGGCGGATTCGCGCCGAACTTCAAGAACAACAGCGAGGCGATCGAGCGGCTGCTGGAAGCGATCGCGCGGACCGGTTACGCCCCCGGCAAAGACATTTTCCTGGCGCTCGACGCCGCGGCCAGCGGCTTCTGGGACGCGAAGGAAAAGCTCTACGTCCTGGCCTCGGAAAAGACCCCCAAGAAGACCGCCGACGAGCTGATCGAGCACTACGAGAGGCTCTGCAAGCGCTATCCCGTCATCTCGATCGAGGACGGGCTCCATGAGGACGATTGGGAGGGGTTCGCGCGGCTGACGCGGACGCTGGGCGACCGCATCCAGCTCGTGGGCGACGACCTCTTCGTGACGCATCCGAAACACCTCGAACGGGGGATCGCGGCAGGGGCGTGCAACGCAATCCTGATCAAATTGAACCAGATCGGAACCCTGACGGAGACGTTGGAGACGATCGAGAAGGCCAAGCGGGCGGGCTTCGGGACCGTGATTTCTCACCGGTCCGGCGAAACCGAGGATTCGACGATCGCCGACCTGGCCGTGGCCGTCAACGCGCGCCAGATCAAAACCGGATCGCTCTGTCGGACGGATCGGACGGCCAAATACAATCAACTCCTGCGCATCGAAGAGCAGCTCGGGGGCTCGGCCCGCTACGCCGGGTGGAACGCGCTCGCGCGGTTCGCCCCCGCCAAACTCAAACCCACGACGGCGGCCGCCGATGCCGACGAGCCCAAGGTTGAGAGCGAAACTTAAGGTTGGCCGGAGGTCCGCCGCGCTGAGGGCGTCCATCGGACCGCGCAGTAAGGATGATCCAGGGGAGGGCGGCGGGCTCGGAAGAGCCCCGTCTCCATCGGACCCTGATCCGCGCCGAGCATGCAAACGACGACCCCGCCTTCGGCCCGCCCTCCGGCAGTCCACGTGACGTTTCCGCTGGCCGGTGCGCCGTTTGAGCGGCTGGCCGAGGCGGGATTGGAGCTGGATGTCTACCCGGGGGATCCGCCCGAGCCCAGACCGCGGCTATTGGCCGCTCTGGGGGGATGCGACGGCCTTTTATGCAGCCTCTTTGACCGGATCGACGCCGAGGCGCTGGCGGCCGGGACGCGGCTCCGGGTCGTGGCCCAATTCGGCGTCGGTTACGACAATATCGATCTGCGGGCCGCGACGGGGCGGGGCATCGTCGTGACCAACACCCCGGACGTGCTCACCGACGCCACGGCCGAGATGGCCTGGGCGCTTCTGCTGGCGGCGGCCCGCCGGCTGACGGAGGGGGAACGCATTCTGCGCGCGGGCCAATGGCGCGGGTGGCGACCGGATCAGATGCTGGGCGTCGGGGTGACCGGCAAGACGCTCGGCCTTGTCGGCGCGGGTCGAATCGGGACGGCCATGGCGCTTAAGTCCCGGGGCTTCGAGATGCAGATCATCTACACGAGCCCGAGGCCGAACGAGCGTTTGGAGCGGGAGCTGGCGGCGAGGCGGCTTTCGCTGGAGGCCTTGCTGGCCGAGGCCGATTTCGTCTCGCTCCACGTGCCGCTCACGAGCCAGACGCGCCACCTGATCGGCCGCGGCGAACTCGCCCGGCTCAAGCCGACGGCCGTGCTGATCAACACGGCGCGGGGGGCCGTCGTGGACGAGACGGCGCTCGTCGAGGCCCTGCGAGCGGGGCAATTGGCCTATGCGGGGCTGGACGTTTACGAGAACGAGCCGGCCCTGGCGCCGGGTCTTGTGGATCTCCCCAACGTCGTGCTGGCGCCGCATCTGGGTTCGGCGACGCGCCAGACGCGAGAGGCGATGGGCCTCTTGGCGGTTGAGAATCTGACGCGGGCGCTTTCGGGGCACCCGCCGCTGACGCCGGTCCGCCCCTGAGATCGGCCCGGTCCCGTGGGGCCTCAGATGTGCTCGAAGGCTTCCGGATAACGGGCTTTAGCGATCGCGTCCTCGTAGGAAATCAGGCCACGCTGATAGAGCAGCTTGAGGGACTTGTCCATCGTAATCATCCCCTGCTCGGTCGCCGTCTGCATGACGGTGGCCAGTTGTTCGGTCTTGGCGTTGCGGAGAATCTGACGGACGGCGATCGTGCCGATCAGCACCTCGACGGCGACGACGCGGCCGCGGCCGCCGGGAACCGGCAGGAGCTGCTGAGCGACGATGGCCTGCATCGTGTTGGCGAACATGAGACGGACCTGGCTCTGCTGGTGCGGCGGAAAAACGTCGATGACGCGATCGACGGTCTGGACAACGTCAGGGGTGTGAAGCGTCGTCAGGACGAGGTGACCCGTTTCGGCGGCCGTGAGGGCCGTGGAGATCGTCTCCAGGTCGCGCATCTCGCCGACGATGATCACGTCGGGGTCCTGGCGCAGGGCGTGGCGGAGGGCCGAGGCGAAGGCGCGCGTATCGTGGCCGACCTCGCGCTGCTTGACGATGCTCTGCTTGTTCTGATGCACGTATTCGATGGGATCCTCGATGGTCACGATCATGCATTGGCGCTCGCGGTTGATCTGATCGGTCATCGCCGCCAGAGTCGTGCTTTTGCCCGAGCCGGTCGGCCCCGTCACGAGGACCAGGCCCTGATCCCTGCGCGCGATTTCCTCCAGCACGGGCGGCAGGCCCAACTGGCGGATGGAGCGGATCTGATCCGTGACGACGCGAAAGGCGGCTTCCGTGCAGCCGCGCTGACGATGAACGTTGACGCGAAAACGCCCGGCCTCGCGGATGCTGACCGAGAGGTCCAATTCGAGGTCCTGGGCGAAGCGCTTCTGCTGGGCTTCGCTCAGGAAGCCCATGATCAACTCGTGGACCTCCTTGGCGGAGAACCGCGGCATGTCCAACGGCTCCAGGCGTCCGTGGAGCCGGACGATCGGCGGGCTCCAGGAGACCAGGTGCAGGTCCGAGGCGCCGAGGGCGACGACCTCGGCGAGGATTTCTTCGATCTTCATCTTCGTTGGCCCTCGCGGGTCGCTGGCCTGAGGGGCGCCTCGACCGGCTTTTTTCGAACGACATCGTCGGGATCGACCGTCAGGCGGCGCTCCGTATCGGGCAACGGCGGAGCCGCGCCGGGCCCTTCACGGTAAGCCACGCGCAATTCCAAAGCGTCCGCCTCGCGGACCGGGAGTCGGGACGGGCCGGGCTCAGGGGCCTCGATCTGGATCAGGGCCAGCGCCTTCATGATCGCCTGAAGGTGCCGAGGGCCGGCGCCGAACTCAATGGCCAGGTGAGGAAGGTCCAGGCCGACCTCGAAGTTGAGAGGGATCAATTCGGCGGCGAGAGAGGCCGTCACGCTGACGGCTTGCTCGAAGCGATCGTGCAGGTGGCTTGAATTCGGCGCCGACGCTAGAAAGTCCAGCCGGAGCAGGATTTTACCCGATTCCTCGCGCTCGTACTCACGGACCTTGATGCCGCCCCCCTTGGCCGAGAGCTTCCAGTGGATGGCGCGGGCGGGGTCGCCCGGGACAAAGTCGCGAATGGTGAAGAGGCTTACGCCGTGGCCCTTGACGGAGGCTTCGCGCACGCCGGCCCGCCCCAGCCGCCGCCCCAGGAAATCCGAAACGGGGATCAGGCGCGGGTAAACGATCACCTCGGCGGGAGCGGCGAACCGCCGGGAAAATCTGAAGAACCCAAAGGGGAACCAGGAGAAGACGGTCACACGTTCCAAGGCGAACCGCCCGCGCCGGGGGAATTCCGCCCGCAAGCGGAACCGCGCCGTCCGACGGGGCGGCGCCGCCAGAACGTAAGCGGCCGCCGCCCAAGCGTCCATCCCCTCCAGCGGCCGTGGAACGCTGAGGCCATAAGAGCCGATCCACCCCCCCGGCTTGGATACCGTCAATTCCAATTCGCCCGTCTGACCCGCGTGGACTTCTCCCGGAGCGGATCGAACGACGGAGATGCCTCGGAGGTTCAGCCATCCGCCGATGAGCCCGATCGTGAAAAGGCTCAGGAGCATCGAACCCATCAGGTAGAGAAGGTTGGTGCCGGTATTGAAAGCCGCCAGGCCGATGACGACCGTCAACGTCGCCGTTCCCATCCCGACCCAACTCGGCCGCGGCCAGGCCCTCCACCGGGCAAGGCGATCGCCCGCCGGAGGCGGCTGCCTCCCCCCGACCCGGGGGTTTTGCTTCACGCGGCGCAATGGGTTACGATGCGGAGGAGGCGGCCCGACAGCCGAGGCCGTCGATCCGGCATGCGCGATCATCCATCGAACAGGCGCGCGGTGGGGACGCAGGGAGGGCGGCCGGCCACGGCAGCGAAGATCGCCGCCAACCGCTTCCGGGGCGCCTTGATCCTGCCCCTCCGGCAACTGGCTTTTTTGATTCTAAGCCTGGGGATGGCGGCGCGTCCATCGCGTTCCCCCTGGGCCCAGCCTGAATCCGGTCAAGGGGGTCGATTCGCCGCGGGGGGCAGGGGGGCCTCGCTACCGCTGGAGGCGCCGCCGAGCCGATCGGCGCATCCGGCCGCGGAGGCGCTCACGCTGGCCGAGGGCGCGCTCGTCATCGGTTATCTGGAGGAAGGTTCGGACCTGGAACGGGCCCGGGAGGTGACGCAACGGTTGCGCGAGGCGCTGCTCGGGGAGGCGCGGGTGAAAGCGGCGATGGATAGGCTGGCCTACAGCGACATCTGGCCGCGGGCGTGCGACGGCGCCGAAGACATGGCTCAGCGCCTGGGGACGGGCGAGTTCGACCTGGCTTTTGCGACTGCTTTCATCTACGCCCGGCAGTTCCGCCGCGACATTCAGGACAGCGAGCGTTTCCGGCCCGTTCCCTACCTCCCGATCCTGCAGTTCCGCATGGAGGAGGACCTGCGCAGCGAGCGAGGGGACGGGGTCGAGCGCGCCAGCGCGGTCTTCATCGGGCCGGGGAGCCGGCTGTGGGGAAAGACGTCCCTCACGGCCGAGGAGATTCGGGAGGAGATCGAAGACCATCCGATGGCGTTTTCGAACGCGCGATCGGCGGCGGGCTACATCTATCCGCTCTTGGCGATGGAGGAGGCCTACGGCGGCGTTCGACCCCGAAGCCCGGAGTTTTGCGGCTCGAGCGCGAGCGTGGTCAAACACGTGGTTTCGGGGCTCATCCCGATTGGCGCCAGCGACATGCGGACGCTGCGGGCCTTGGGGACTCAGCCGTCGGAGGCCGGCCCGCGCGTTCCCCTGTATCAGGTGCTCTTCGAAACGCAGCGCATCCCGACGGATCCGCTGCTCCTGCGCGCCGATCTGGCGCCGGAACGTTCCGAGCTGGGCCGAGAGTTGAAAGTGGCCTTGCGTTCGTTTTTCAACAACCCGCTCGGCCAGCCGGTAAAAGGTCTCTGGGTCGAGAACGCCGACCCCCGGGCCTTTGAATCGCTCGCGCGCGCGCTGGAAACGTTCGACCCGCGCCAATTCGGCGCGTCGCGATCTCCGAGCGCCTCCCGCGGCGCGGACGCAGGGCCGCGCGTCGGCGTCCCCGCCGGGGGCTCCGGCCCCGCGGCCGAGCCCATCCTGCCCGCGGCGGAGGCGCAAGGAGCCGCGCGACCTTGAACCGACTCAATTGGGCGCTGACGCTGTTGGGCGTCCTGGTCCTGATCGTGACGATCTCGATCCTGCTCTGGCTGAGGGAGCGCGTCTCGCGCGGTCTGGAAGAAGGGGTGACGGCGGCCGTGCGGTCGATCGATCCCGTCGTCGTCCTGCGCGCGCCGACCGACCTGAGAGCGGATTTTTCGCTGGCCGAGAATCTGATGGCGGTGGCGAAGGTCAACCCGGCCATTCGCGACGTGGTGCTCACCAAACGAGTGGTCGATCGGCTCGGGGCCGAACGGGAATTCCCCATCGTCCCTTACGATCTCCTCGCCCGCTCGCTCATGACGGGCGTTTCCTGGAAGCAGCGGCTGGAGCCCCTGCGCCGGGTGGACCTCGGCGTCGACGGCGAGACATACGGTTACCTCTACTTTGACCTCGACCGCTCGGCGATCCGCAGCGTGACGTGGGCGATCGGGGCGGCCGCCCTGGCGCTGGCGGCCGCTCTGGCCACGCTGCTGGGCCGAGTTCATCTACAGCAATCCAGCCTGAGGCGGGCGGTCATCGAGCTCGAAGCGCGACGGCGGGAATTGATTCGACTGGAGCGGCTGGCGCTCGCCGGTCAACTGAGCGCTCATTTGCTCCACGATCTCAAGAAGCCGCTTCTCAATATCCGGCAAGGCGTCGAGGAGGCCCAACGGACATGCCCGGAGGGATCAACCTTCGGGCCCGCCTTTAAGGAGATCGAGGAACAGGTCCGGCTCTTTTTCGAGCTGGTGAACGAGAGCCAGCTCGAACGATTTGTGCGCTCGGACCGGGTGCGTGAGGAATTCGTTCACGTCAATGACGTGATCGAGCAGGCCTTGAGCCTCGTCCGTTACGAGCGCGGCTCGGTTCAGGTGGAACTCCGCCTGGCGGCGGATTTGCCCCCCGCGCTCGCCCATCCGATCCGGCTGCTGCAGGTGTTCTCCAACCTGATCCTCAACGCTTATCAGGCCATGGGGGGGGGCGGCCGGCTCACTTTGGAGACTCGGCGCGCCGCCGACGGCGTCGAGGTCGCCGTCAGCGACTCCGGGCCGGGCATCCCCGATGAGCTTCTTCCCCACGTTTTTGAACCCTTCTTTACGACAAAAGCGGAACCGCAGGGATCGGGGCTCGGGCTGGCCATCAGTCGGCTCATCATGGAGGAGCTTGGCGGAAGCATCGAGGCGCGATCCCGACCCGGGGGCCCAACGACGTTCACCCTGCGTCTCCCGGCCGAAGCTTCGCCGGCGCCGGGCGAACGAGCCGCGGCCCCGGCGGCGAAGGAGCGTCCGGAACGGGCAAGGCACGGAGCCCCGGTCGTATGATGCGGTGGGTCGGCTTCGGGGTGTTGACGATTTTGTTGGCGCTGCTGGCGCTGGCCGAATTCGGACGCTATCGCCGCGCCAATACTTCGGGCCGAGACCTCCCCTACCCCCGGCGGCGACTGGCGCGACGTCTGACCATCGCCGTCTTGATCGGGCTGATCCTGGCGGGGCTGGTCCTCAAGCCGTCGGACTTGGGGGCCCGCGGGAACTTAGTCTGGTACGGCCTCAGCCTGATCCTGACGCTGGCGGCGCTGGGGCTCGCCCTGCGTGATCTGCATGAGACGAGCGTGGCCGTCGTCCGGGAGCACGAAGAGTTCTCGCGCCAGGCGGACCAGCATCTTCGGCGGACGCTGCCGACGCTGATCGCCGCGGCGCGCCGAAAGAAAAAGGGGGGGCCTTAGCCGCCGGGGGTCAATCCCAAATCCCCTCCGGGACGGGGCGGGCCTCAACGATCTCGATCAAGACGTCGTCAGGAGCGAGAACGTAGAAGCTTCTGAATTTGAACTCCGGCCGGAGGGCGAGGGGTTCGACGATGACGACGCCGGATGCCTGAAGCCGCGCGAGGACGGGCTCGATCTCGCGATAGGAAAACGCGACGTGATCGATGACGCGGCCGCGCGTCGGCGCCAGGCTCGTCAACTTTTCGTCTTTCCACCAGGGAGGGATGGGTTCGTAATCAGGCCGGCCATAGACGACGAAGCTCACGTTATCGCAACGGAAGGAATTGGACCAGGCGCGGACCTGGGTCATGTCAGGCGGCTTCGGGACGACGCGTCGCGGCAGGTCGACGCCCAAGTGATCGGCGTACCATTGACAGGCGGCGTTCACGTCGGCGGCCAACAGGTGAACGTGGCCAAACCGATGATGCCCCATCGTGTTGACCTCGATGACTTCATCGTCGAGACCCTGGAGGTAGACGACGTGACCGCGGCCGAGCGCATAAAGCGGCGTGTGGATTTTCACGCCTTTGGCGCGAAACCACTCATATTCCTTCGGCACGTCGACGCCGCCCCAGCCGATGTGCCAAATCCCGCTCGCCAGCGCCGCGGGAGCCGGCGAGCCCACCTGATTGAAGAGGATGAACGAACGTTCAGTGAAGGCGGCGTCGGCGACGCCGGCGAACTTGACCGGGACGGCGCCGAAGGTGTCGGCGTAGAACTTGAGGCTCCCCGCCGGATCGACAACGTTGAGATGAACGTGGTGAAAGCGCGCCGGCTCGACGGCGCGGGCGGCCAAGGGGCTCAGAACGCTCGCGCCGAGCATCGAGACGATCCCCACACGTAGCGCGCGTCGTCGCATCATACGCTCACCGGCCATTCAGCCCTTCAATCGGCATCGGCCCCGCCCGCCGTCACCGTTCGGTCGGATCAGCGTCGCCGGGATCCCATCCCACGACTTCCTCGACCGGCTCGGGCGCCTGGGTCGGCTCGGCGAAATCGACCGCAGGGGAAACTGAGCTCGGCGCAGCCCGCCCCGCCAGCACGTCGTCGATGCTCCGGCTCAAAAGGACGGCGTAATCGACTTGATAAGGCTCGGCGGGGACCCCCACGGCGGAGGCCCGCGCCTCAAGCGACGCGATCAGGGCCGCCCGCTCCTCGGCCGTCACGTCTATCCGAAAGACCGGCGGCTCCCAGTCGCTCCGCGAGGAGGTCGATAATGGAGAGCCGTAAGCCTGGGCATTCGAGACGTAGGGCCTAAGAACAATCCGGACGTCCTCATGGGAAACGCGCCCTTCAGCGACGGCCCGGGAAAAACGCTGAAACTCCAAGGCGGCGGTTTCCTTCTCCTCGACGGTCATGCCCGAATCCCCTACGAAGTGACGATGGGCCGCCTCAAGCTCAGCCAGCGGCATGAAGGGGCCCTCGGCCAGATGGCGCGCGATCTCGCCCAATTGGACGAAGGAAACCCGCCGCGCCTTGAAGTCCTCAACGACTCGATCCACCTGAGCGGTCAGCCGAGCCTGCTGGTCGGCGGGCAGGTCCGACGCTTCGATGACCGCCATGATCATCTCCCGGGCCATTTCCGCCGAGAGGCGCCGGAAGTTGAGGGCCAGGTAGACGCAGGAGCCGATGAGCAGCAGGGCAACGACGCCGCACCCGATGCCGAGGACTCTGAGAAAACTGGCACGCCGACGGCCCGGTGAAATTGCGATGCGCATGCCCGCCCCCCTCCCGATCCCCCGCGGCCTCGCTTCAATCCCACAACCCTTCGGGCATCGGTTTCTCCTCGACGAACTCGATCAGGAGCCCGTCGGGGCCTCGAACGAAGAAGCTCCGGAAGCCGAAATCCGGCCGCAGGGCCGGGGGCTCGACGATCTCAACGCCGGCGGCTTTCATGCGTTCATGGACGGGGTCGATCCGGCGATAAGAGAACCCGAGGTGATCGATCGCGCGCCCGTCGGTCGGGGCCAGCTTCGTCAGCGGACCGGAAGGGAACCACGCCCGCGTGGCCTCCGTGTCGGGCAGGCTATAGAAGATCATCCCGACGTTATCGACCTGGATGGAATTGCCGGGGAAGCGGCCGCGCTCGTCGCGACGAAGTTCCGAGGCGGGCAGGACGGCCCGGCGCGGCTTGAGGCCGAGGTGACGCTGGTACCAGGCCACGGTCTCCTCGACGTTCTCGCAGAAGAGATGGACGTGATTGAAGCGATAGTTCTGCGAGCCCGTGAAGACCTCGACGAGTTCCTTATCCGGCCCGTGGAGGTACATGTAATGGAACCGGCCCAGCGCGGTCAGCGGAATGTAGAACTCGACCCCCCGCTGCTTGAACCATTCGTATTCGGTGGGGCCGTCCTTCCCCCCCCAGCCGATGTGCCATATGGCGGTCTCGGGCTCCCACCGGGGGGGAGCATCGACCTGCGTGACCAGAATGAACGAGCGTTCGGTGTAGAGAGCCGGCGTGAGGCTGCGGTAAGAAACCTCGATCGCCCCGAGCATCCGCTGGTAGAAGTTGAACGTCGCCTCCAGGTCCACGCTGTTGAGATGAACATGGTGAAAGCGGGCCGGCTCGACCTCCTGCGCTGAAACCGAGCCGGCGACGGCCGCGAGAACCATCCCTGCCGGAAACGTGAGTTTCAATAGCATCGGCGGCTGCCTCCGCGGGCCGGGGTCACTCGTCCCAGACGCCATCGGGCAAGGGTCGTTCCTCGACGATCTCGACGAGGACTTTATCCGGGCCCCGGACGAAGAAACTTCTCATCCCGTATTCGGACCGCAGCCGGGGCTCATCGACGATCTCGACGCCCGCCTGGCGCATCCGGGCGAGGACGGGATCGATCTTTCGGAACGAGAAGGCGATGTGATCGATGACGTGGCCGTCGGTGGGTTCAAAATCGACAATCGGCTCGTACGGCCACCAGACGACCTTCTCCGGCCCCGGCTTGCCGAAGATGTTGATCGTGCAATTGGGCGTCATGACCTGCGTGGTCCAGAGCGTGGCGAAGATGCTCATGTCGCCGGGCCGCCAGTCCGGCGACGGGGTGGCCGTCGGCTTCGGAACGTCGCGGCGATGGCCCTCCAGGAGAAGCCATTCCTTGTACCAACGGGCCGTGGCGTTGACGTCATCGGCGAAGAGATGGACGTGGCCGAACCGGTTGTGATGAAAGCCGGTCCAGACCTCGACGACCTCGTCGTCGGGGCCATAGACGTAGAAATAATACTGATTGCCGAGAGGCGTGACCGGGGTCTCGAATCGAAGCCCCGCCTTCTGGCGGTACTCGAACTCCGCCGGGCCATCGACGCCTCCCCACCCGATATGCCAGAGGGCCGTGCGCTCCAGTTTGGGGGCGCGCGTTTCGACTTTCGTCAGCAGAAGGAACGATCGGTCGGTCAGGAGGGCCGGGGCTCGCTGTCGGTATTGAATCGGGACGGCGCTGAAGTAACGGCGGTAGAACTGAATCGTCGCGTCCGGATCGACGACGTTCAGGTGGACGTGGTGGAAATGCGCCGGCTCGTCCTGAGCGCCGGCCCGCTCGACCGGCGCGATCGCCGCCAGGAAAACGGTCAAGCCGAAGGCTGCGTCGCGCCACCGTCCGCGTTGGCGGGTCATATGCGTGTGAGAACCGCCCTTGCCCCGGGTCAATGCGCCAGTAAAGGCGGGGCGGGCCGGAAGATCAAGCCCAAACATGGGGGGGCAATCCGCGCCCGGGGGGTGCGCCCCAACGAAGGCGGGCCCTCCGCTCAGGGAGGGCCCGCGCAGGTGAACCGGCCTGGGAAAGTCCGGCCCGGCCGGGCTCACTTCACCTCGATCTTGATGATGGAGCCGTGGCCGTTCTCGACGTGGCGGACCGGATAGTTGGAGTTGCAGACCCAGACGTTGCCCTGGGCGTCGAACTCCACCTCGCGGGTGTAGGTGACGCGCGAGGGCATGCGGTATTCTGTCAACTCGTCGGATTTGGGATTGAACCGAATCATCGAGTCCGTCCCGGTGCCGCAGATCCAGACTTCGCCGGTCTGACGATTGACGCCGAGGGCGTAGGGGAGCGAATCCGGCCCGTGGGGCAGATCGTAGACCTTCCACTCCTCGGTCACGGGGTCGAAGCTGCAGAAGTTGCCGCTGGCCCAACCGGGGATCCAGACTTTTCCATCCGGACCGACTTCCAGACGGCGCGGCCCGAAGACGGGGGGCTGCCACTCGACGATCTTATCCGGATGATCGTCGGGCAATTCGGGGTCGATCCGGCCGACGCGCTGGCCGTTGAGCTTCGTGTACCAGATCTTGCCGTCGGGGGCGACGTCAAGCCCGTAGGGGGTAACGCCGCGGGATTCGCCGCGCCCGCCGCCGCGGACCTGATTGGCCGCCGGCAGGCGATAGAACTTGACCTTGTTGTCCTCAGCGGGATCGAGAACGAAGACCCCCATGCCGGCGTCGGTGTACCAAACGCGGCCCTTCTGATCGACGCGCAGCGTGTGGGGATAACCGCCGCGGGGGCGGGGGGCCTCATGGCCGGAGACGACCGTCCACTCGAAGGTCTTGACGTCGAACTTGGCCATCTGCCCGCTCAAGGCCAGGGTGATCCACATGTTCCCTTCGGCGTCGCCCTCGATCGAGTGAGGGCCCTTAATCGGGACGTCTTCGGAGTCGAATTGCTTGCCGCCGGGGATGCTGTGGACGACCCGCTCGCCCGTCGACGGATTGAGCGAGATCACCGCGTCGTTGGTCATGTCGACGACGTAGACCCGACCGTCCTTGCCCACCTCCAGGTCATGGATCATCGCGTCGTCTTTTTTCCCCATCGACCACTCGGTGACTCGGGCCCGCGTGGCGTCCTCCGATGGAGCCGCCCAGGGCTTCCATTCCGGCCATTTCGCTTCGGCCTCGGGCCCGTAGGTCTCGATCAGACGGCCGACAAGGGTCTCCTGCGTGTGGCGGAAGAGTCCGCCGAAGCCGTCCATGCGCGTAACCATGACCTCCCAGTCGACCGGTTCTTCCGGCGTGCGGAAGCCCTGAGTCCCGACTTGGTGGCAATAAGCGCACATCATTTTGAAATTGAGGGCGTCGGCTTCGTTGTCCCACTGGAGCAGCCCCAGCCGATCCACGGCCGGCCGCTGCAACTGAAGATCGACCCCTGAGGCCGCGGTCAGCTTCAGTTCCACGGGCCCGCTCACGTTCTGGAGATCGATCACCTGATCCTGCAGGCCCAGGAGTCGGGCGCGAAGTTGAGCAGCGTTGGGGGGGATGCCGTCCAATTCGAACGACCCGTCAGGATGGGAATAGACCGATATGGTCATCTGAAGCTCGGGGTCGATGGCCGTGAGGGTGGCCCCAGGCAGGGGCTTGCCGCTCTCGTCCGTCACCCGGCCCCGAAGCAAACTCACCGCCGCGTTGTCGTCAGCTACGGCCAGCCAGCCCGCCGCGGCCCACATTCCGATCAAGGCTGGTCGCCACAGTTTTCGGCCCATCGCCTTCACTCCTTCGTGATGGAAAGGATAATTGCCCATAGCGCCACGGGCGCAGCCCTCCGGCCAGAACGCCTGCGGGAGCTTCGCCGGGAAACACGCTTCGCCGTCAGCATACCGTTTCGAGCGGCAAAGCCAAGGAATTTCTTCGTCCTGGCCCGGCCGATGGACCCCAGCTTCGACGGGGGCTCGTGGTCGAGGCCCGGCCTCGGCCGGAGCCCCCTCGGCGCGCGAGGGTCAATCCCGGTCGGGGATTTACTTCACCTTGAGGCTCCGGACGAACTTCTCATAGTTCGAGAGGTCGGTTTCCTCTTCCTCAAAAGCGAGGCCCATGAAACAGGACCCCGAGGCGCCTTCGGCGGCGGTCTGGTGGAAATCCACCCAGCGGATTCGGCCCGTCAGTTTGAGTTGATCTCCCGTGGCGGGATGGCTGAAGACGATGCGGCCGAGGCGTTTGTGGCGGATGAGCTTCCTGTAGATCTCGGCGGGCATGGCATCGATGGCAACCCGCATGCCGCGGGCTGAAACGTCCAGGGCCCGCCCATTGAGGCCTTTGGGCGTCAGCGTTTCCTCCGGAATCAGGACTTGAAGGGAGAGGTTGAATTCGATGGCGAAGCGATCGTGAGCCCGTTTATAGGGACCGGGATCGAGCTTCTTCGCGATCAATTCTCCTGGGGTCATGTCAGGTCGCGCGCTCCGTTTGTCGACGACATCGGTGACTGGGCTTGGTGTGGCCCCCGGCCAGGGACGCGACCCCTCCGTCGGGCCTTGATTCACGCCACGTTAGCCGGGCAGCGCTAAAATGACAAGCAAAATCTTAATCAGACTGTTAAGGGAAACCCCGGCGGCCATCTCCGTGAATTCCTTAGGCCGATCTCAGGGAAAACCTGAGCCGCGTCGGCTTCAAGGACTCATCTGTCGGATCCACTCGCGCGCCGAGGTCTCCAGCGCGGGGGCCCTCAACCCGGCTTGCTTGCCCTCGGCCACGGCCGCCTCCTCGTCGAGGCCGTGGCGCGTGGCCCGGAAGATCGACCAAACGTAGCCGACCCGGTTAGAGCTGGCGCAGTGGAGGAGCGCCGGCGCCGAGCCCGCGTTTTCAAGTCGAAGGGCGATCTCCTGGAGACCGGCGCGG
This sequence comes from uncultured Candidatus Sumerlaeota bacterium, assembly GCA_964463045.1. Taxonomy (GTDB): domain Bacteria; phylum Sumerlaeota; class Sumerlaeia; order MVZB01; family JAJFLK01; genus CAYXAU01. Next base: position 76,233 of record CAYXAU010000008.1, read on the forward strand.
TCCAGACCGTCGGCGCCGATGGGGACCTGGACGTAGGCCATTCCGGCGGCCTCGACGGCGGCCTTTTCATCGAAGCCGAGCGAGGCCATCTCTTCGGGGGTGCGGAGATTGATGACGGTCTTGACGCCCCGGTCGGCGTAGAGCTTGAAATCCGATTCTTCCGGTTGGGCGGCGAAATAGACGTAGTTGCCGAAGCGGGTGGCGTTGCGCGCCCGAACGGCCGGATCGGCCTCGATCCGGGCCGATTCATGCCAGGCGAATTCGTCCTTGACCTTGAAGACAAAGAAATGCTGGAGGGGGAGGAAGCCGTAAAGCACGTCGAGCTCGAAGCCGGCGTCCTGCCACTCGATCATGACCTCCTCAAACGTCATTTTGTGGTCGCGAGGGATCATTCGGAAGTTGTCGAGGGCGGATTCACCGCGGTATTCCAGCAGAGCGACGCGCCCCGTCCCGGGTTTCATGGCCGCCTTGATCTTTTCCAGCATTCCGACGGGATCGCTGAACTCGTGGTAGGCGTCCACGAGCAGCACCCAATCGACGCGGCCCTCCGGCAATTTGGGATCGTCGGGCTCGCCCAGGATGAGTTCAATGTTGGTGATCCCCTCGGCGTGCGTCCGTTCGGCCAGGATATCCAGCATTGCCTGCTGAATATCGACGGCCAGCACCTTGCCTGAGGGACCGACGCGGCGGGCCAGCCGCCGGGCAAAGTACCCGATACCGGTCCCGACGTCGGCGACAACGTCGCCGTCCTTGAGGGCCATTCGGGCGATGACCTCGTCGGGCTTTTCGGAGGCTTCGCGACCTTCGCGCTCCAGCAGCCGATACATGGAGGCCGGCATGGGCCGCGCCGGCTGGCGCCGGGTTTTGGGATGGACGTAGGTCGCCTCCTGAGCCCGCGCCGCGGTCAGAAGGACGCTCCCCCAAACCGCGACCCCGACGATCGATCGCCAGGACCCTAGCGCCCCCCGTCTCAAAGTAAGGTTCATCGCCGTTACTCCCTTTCGGCCGTGGATGGGCCTGCGGCCCGATCAACTCCAAGTAGCCTCGGCCCCACGTTTCAATCTAGCTGGAAGGAGGGGGCTGGACATCCCTAAATTTCTCGGCTTTCCCGATTCGTCCTGGCGGGGCGTCCGGCGCGGTTGAAAACGCTTAAACCTTCGAGTATCTCTCGATTCGACGCTCGCATCGAGGCGCGTCGAGGCAATCGGGCCGGGTCCGCCGGCGGCCGAGGCGAAAGGCTGAGGAGATGATCAAAGGGCATGAATCCAGGGCGGGGAAACGATCGCGCGGCGGCGTGAGGATCAGCCTCATCTGCATCGCCGGCGTTCTAGGCTCGGCGATCGCCGGCCGGCCGGCTGACGACTCGGGCCCGACCGAGGGCGTCACCGACGAGATGCTCCTCCGGGCCCAGGCATGGCCGGAGGGGTGGGTCCACTATCACCGCAACTATCAGGGGTGGCGATACGCGCCGCTTGAGCAGATCAATCGCCAGACGGTCAAGCGCCTGGCCCCTCGCTGGGTTCTCCAGACGGGCATCGTGGGCGGGGGATTTGAGGTCACGGCGCTGGCCCACGATGGGAGACTGTTCATCACGACGGCCAACAGCCATCTCTTCTGCGTGGACGCCCGGACGGGGGGCGTGCTCTGGCGCTATGACCACGTGATGCCGGAAGGCGTCAACCTCTGCTGCGGGCCGGTGAACCGGGGTGTGGCCATTCGGGGGAAGAAGATTTACTACGGCACGCTGGACGCGCGGCTCATGTGTTTCGAGGCCGAGACCGGGCTGCAGCTCTGGGATCGCATGGTCGGGGATTTTCGGGAAGCCTATTCGCTGACGTTGGCGCCGCTGATCGTCGGCAATAAAGTCATCGTGGGCGTGGGCGGGGCCGAGTACGGCGTCCGGGGGTTCATCGACGCTTACGACGCGGAGACGGGGGAGCGCCTCTGGCGCTTCTATGCGATCCCCGGCCCCGGCGAGCCCGGACGCGAGACGTGGGGGGGCGATTCCTGGATGAACGGCGGTGGCTCGACGTGGTTGACCGGAACCTATGACCCGGAGCTGAATCTGCTTTACTGGGGCATCGGCAATCCGGCGCCGGACTTTAATGGCGACGTCCGGCCGGGGGATAACCTCTACACCGATTGCGTCGTGGCGCTCGACCCGGAGACGGGCCGGCTGGTCTGGCACTTTCAGGCGACGCCGCATGACATTTTCGACTGGGACGCCGTCAGCGAGCCCGTCCTTATCGACGCGACGATCCGGGGCCGGCCGGTCAAGGCGCTCCTCCAGGCCAATCGCAACGGCTATCTCTACGCCCTGGACCGGACCAACGGCCAGTTCCTCTACGCGAGCCCCTATTCGAAGGTCAATTGGGCCGACCTGGACGCGCAAGGCAAGCCGGTCGTCAAGCCGGACTTGCTCGCCCGACGGAGCAAACACGTCTGCCCAGGCGTTCTGGGAGGCAAGAACTGGCCGCCGACGGCGTACAGCCCGCGAACGGGCCTGATTTACATTCCCGACATGAACCTCTGCTCGACGTTTTCGTCGATGGACATCGTCTTCCGGCGAGGGCTTCCCTATCTCGGGGGCATGGTCATCAATGATCCGCCGTCGACGATCGACGGGGGCATCCGAGCCGTGGAGGTCGCCACGGGCGAGATCAAGTGGAGCTATGGGATGAAAGCGCCCAACTGGGCGGGCCTGCTGGCGACCGCGGGGGGCGTCGTCTTCGGCGGCGCTCCGGACGGCTATCTGCGAGCTTTTGATGACGAGACCGGTGAGGTCCTGTGGGAGTTTCAAACCGGCAATGGCGTCTTCGCCCCGCCCACGACGTTTATGCTCGACGGGCGACAGGTCATCGGCCTGGCCTCCGGATGGAGCCAAATGGGAGACTTCATGATGCGAAGGCCCGATCAGCAACGCGGTTGCGCCTACTTCCTCTTCGGCCTGATGGAGCCGTAACCGGATGCGGAGCGCGATCGGCCGCCTGGCTCTGATCCTCACGGCGACGGCCATTGGGGCATTCCCGGAGGCCGGTCGGCGCGCGACGGCCGAACGTCTAACCGTCGTCCTGGATAAGGAGAACCTCCCCTACTCCAGCCGGAGGGGCTCGCCGCCGGGTCTGGACGCCGAAGTGGCCCAAGCGTTGGCTCAGGTGGTGGGGGTCGAGCTGGCGATCCGGTGGGCGAATACGCTGGAGGAGGGCTGGCTGAGTTTTCTTCTGGCGCGGGCCGAGGCGGCGGATTTCGCCGTGGGGGCGCCGATCGAGCCCCGATCGGTGGAAGAGTCGGGCCGGGTCGGCGATCAGGTGCTTTACTCACAGCCGTACGCCACGGCGCGCTACGTTTTGGTCTCGCGCCGGGAGGAACGCGATCTCTTGGCGTTCAGCGAGGTCGGGCGAGAGCCGTTGGGGGTCGAGGCGGGGTCCGTGGCCGAGCATGAGTTGTGGAACCAGGGCTACCTGTTGCGGCGGTTTGGGGATCAGGATCGCGTTCTGCGGACGCTCGTCGACGGGGGGCTGCGCTATGGGGTCCTCTGGATGAATTCAGGCTGGCTTATTCACCAGGAACCGGCCTACGTTGAGAGGCTGAAGGTTCAGCCGGCACCGATCGACGCCGCCGAGATGACGTGGGGGTTGGCCGTGGCGCTGGCGCCGGGCCACGGCGAGCTCGTCGGTCGGTTTAACGCGGCGATCGGTGAGTTATCCCGCCAGGGAGCCTTCGCCCGGCTGTTTGCGCGGTATCACGTGCCGTTCTTCGAACCCGAGGAAGGAACCTCCAAGCCATGATGGGACACGGCGGCGCTCGTTCCGGCTCGGTCTCGGGGAGGCGGTCCGCCAAGAGGGTGAGCCGAGACTCTTCCCCCCCAACTCTTTTCGGAGGACTGCCCGTCGGTCCGTGGCGTTCCATCGTGACGCTGGCGGTCCTCACCCTCGCGCCTCGGCTCTCGGTCGGCCAAGAGACGCCCGATCCGACGCTCGGCCGGACGCTTTACCAGAACTTCTGCGTGAGTTGTCACGGGGCGGCTGGCGAAGGCAGCGAGATGGGGTCGACGCTGGCCGCGCCGTCGGTCGCGCGGCAATCCCCGAGGGAACTGGCGACGACCATCTCGTCGGGTCGGGTCGATAAGGGGATGCCGGCCTTCGGCCGCGGTCTGCGTCCGGCCGAGATCGACGCCGTGGTGGCCTACCTTCGACAGATCCAGCGCGAGGCGGCTCAAGGCGGGGGAGCCTCGGCTCCGGCGGCGGAATCGCCGGCTCCGGCGGGGGGCGAACCCTCGCAAGGGGAACGGCTGTTCCGAGGCAAGGCCCGCTGCGCCGAGTGCCACTCGGTTTTCGACGCCGGCGGGGTCATCGGGCCCCATCTGACCGGGCTGGCCGAACGATTGAAGCCGGGAGAGATTTACGAGGCCATCGTCTTCCCGTCGCAGCGGGTCACGCCGGGTTACGCGCTCAAGGAAATCACGACGGCGGACGGCCGGACGATCCGAGGCCGCTACCGTCGCGAGAGCGAGTCGACGATCCAATTACTGGACGCCACGGGAGAACTCTGGACGACTTATCGGAAGGCTGAACTCCGGTCGATCAAATCGGCGGAGGGGTCCCTCATGCCGGAAGGCTTGCTCAAAGGGCTCGCCGACGACGAAACGCGAGACCTGCTGGCCTTCCTGCAGCAGCTCAAGTGAGATCGTGGCGAGGGCAGGGGGTTTGCCGGCCGCCGGGAGCGGCGGAAAGCGCCGCGCGTCAGGCCTGATCCAAGCGCCGAAGGTCCTGGCCGATCTGCTCGATGAGGCCGGCGTCAACCTCGGGGGCCACCGCCATCGACTCCTTAAACCGGTTCAAGTCGAGGTGGACGAGCGTCCACCGCTGCGGCGTCCTGTGGGCGACGACGGTTCCCTTGGAGTCCATCCCCCAGTAAACGGCGTCCCAGGTCCGGTCGCCGAACTTGATCGTGATCCGCTGGCCTCGACGGATCGTCTTCTTCTTCGGCGGAAGGGGGGACGGCGTGACTGGCGCGGGGCCGGACTCGGTTGCTCGGGCCGCTGCGACCGGCGCGCCCGCCGCGGCGGGGCGCGCCGCCCCCACACGCGCTTGAAGCTGGGGGGGATGGGCGTAGCCCTCGGCCGGGACCGTCCCGGTCGGCTCGGGAATGCGCTGGCCGTCTTCTAGGCGGTAGCAGTTATAGGCGATCAAGTCGCGGGTCCAGCGCATGTCGGTCTGGAGTTGCTTCAGGTGGGTGGGGGAAAGCTGACCCAGTTCGACGATTTGATGTTGGTTCAAGTCCACCCCTTCGATTTTGACCAGACCGTCGGCGAGAAGGGAGTAAACCATGTCATAGGACTGGCCATGGACGGGACGCCGATAAATGACCAGTTCCTCCTCGTCCAGACAGAGGATTGTCCCCTTGGGGAAACGGCCCCCCTCTTCGGCCTCGTCGGCGGGGCGGATCAGTTTGGCCCGGGGGGGCTCGGGGGCGCCGCCGGTGGGGCCGGCCGGGCGCGGGGGGGCGGGGGTGGGGGTATCCGAGGGCTGGGGGACGCGGCGCGCGCTCCAGTCTTCCAGGAGCTGCTTATACCGTTCGACCTCGTCATCCATTGCCGAATAAGCCATGCCGGTCGCTCAGTGTCGGCCGGAGCTCAGAACCCCAACCCGACGCTTCATGCCCCCTCCGCCCCCGGCTCCAGGAGCCTGGCCCCGAACGTCACCGCTAATCGGCCCCCGACCACCCGCGCTTCAGAACTCAGGGCGTATCAGACTCCCCACGGAGAATTGGGATCCATCGGGAGGGATGGAAGCATCCACCTACGCGCCCCCCACATCGAACAAAAGTCATCCTCAATCAAAAGATCCACGTTTGAAGTATAGGCCCGGCGGAAACCAGCTTCAACAACCAATTTTTCGGGCTGGCGGGTCTCACAATTCATCGGCAAAACGACGGGAAAGGCGAGTGAAGACGCGGTAGGCGACGGCCAGCAGAACCAGCGAAACCAGGCCCGCCATGCCCAGCGTTCCCAAAAGCTGCGCGTCGTCCATTTCCAGGTGCAGGGCCGAACCCTGGGCCTCGCCGGGCGAGAGGGCGCCGTAGAGCATCACCCGTCGATAAGCGATCGTAATGGGCGTCATCGGATTGGCGAGGAAGGCCCAATAAGCCCAGTCCCAGCCGCGCCGTTGAAACTCCTCCGTGGCGACGTAGGCCGGGTAGATGATCGGCGTGGCGTAAAGCCAGCCCGTGGCAATGACCTCCCACAGCGAGGCCACGTCGCGAAAGAAGACGTTGAGCGCGGCCAGGAAAAGCGCCACGGCGGCCACCAGAAGCAGTTGCAGCAACGCGATCAGCGGGAAGAGGAGAAACGCCGGGCCCGGAGCGAGCCCAACGACGACCATCCCGCCGACGAGGACGGTCATGGCCAGAAAGAAGTGCACGGCGTGCGAACAGACGGCGGCGGCGGGGAACACCTCCAGGGGGAGCTTGACCTTCTTCACCACGTTGGCGCTGGCGAGGATGGACCCCATGGCCTCACCGCTGGCCCCGATGAAAAACGTCCACGGGAGGATGCCAGCCAGGACGTGCAGGGCATACGGGATCTCGGGTTGGCGAACGCGAAGGTCGAGCATCTCCCCGAAAATCACGTGGTAGATGCCCATATAGGCCAGCGGCTTGGCGAAGGACCAGAAAAAACCGAGGACCGTGGACCGGTAGCGGACGGTCAGGTCCCGCCGGACCAGATTCAAGAGCAGATTGCGGGAATGCCAGAGCGATCGGGTCAGGGCGATCATCCGGGGCGGACGCCCCCGCGGCTTCAACCGGCCGCACGCAGGGGACTTCCGAGCATCGCCAAGGCCCGAACCGATTGCAATACCTCGGCCGTTGCTCGGGCCGAGGCCGGGCTCTACAATACGCGCGCGGAGTTCATCTCCGCGGCGTTCCCATGACGACGGCAACGATTCCGGCAGCGCAAGCCGAGGGCGCCCTGGCCCGGCTCGAGGCCAACGTCGAGCAGATCATCCGGGGCAAGAGCGAGGTGGTGCGTCTGGCCATCATCGGCCTTCTGGCGCACGGTCACATCCTTTTTGAGGACGTTCCCGGCGTCGGCAAGACGACGTTGGCTCACTGCATCGCGCGGTCCCTCGGGCTGCGGTTTCAGCGCATCCAATTCACGTCGGACCTGATGCCGTCGGACATTCTGGGCGTCACGGTCTATGATCCGGAGAAGCGGGAGTTCGAGTTCCGGCCCGGGCCGATCTTCGCCAACGTCGTTCTGGTCGACGAAATCAATCGAACGACGCCCAAAACGCAATCGGCGCTCCTGGAGGCCATGAACACGGCCAAGGTCAGCATCGAGAAAGTGACCTATGATCTGCCCAGCCCGTTCTTCCTGATTGCAACGCAGAACCCGGTCGAAGTCCACGGCACGTTTCCGCTGCCGCAGAGCCAGCTCGATCGGTTCATGATGCGGCTGCATCTGGGCTATCCGGAGGCCGACTTCGAACGGGAGATTCTCAAGTCGGTGCGGGCTCCGAACGATCTGTCGGGCGTCCAGCCGGTCTTGAGCGGCGAAGAGCTGGCCGCTATGCAGGCCGGAGTCCTTCAGGTTCGCGTGGATGAAGGCCTGATCGATTACATCGTCCGGTTCGTCGGGGCGACTCGGCAGTCGGAGTTGCTGGAGGTGGGCGTCTCGACGCGCGGCGCCCTCGCCTTGCGACGTTGCGCTCAGGCGCGGGCCTATAGCCTGGGGCGCGACTACTGCGTTCCCGACGACGTCAAGGCCATGGCGGTCCCCGTCTTGGCTCACCGGATCACCCCGTCGCGGCGGTTTCTCGACGGGGCCGATGGGGTCGGCCACGGGCGCCGTCATATCGAAGCGATTCTCGAAGAGGTAGAGGTCCCCATTTGAGGAGATTCCATGAGATCGCCTCGGAGCGGCTGAAGCTGCGGCCGCCCGGGGGCATGGCGGGTTGGGCGACGGGGCTGAGTCTCGTGTTGATATCCTGCGGCAGCCGAGAGGACGCCGCCTCAACGGCCCCCCCGGCGGCCCGTGCGGAATCTGCCGCCGCCGCCACGTCATCCCCGGCCAGGCCTCTTGAAATCCCGGCGGAGATGGCGCTCATCCCGGGCGGGCGCTTCGTGATGGGCGCCGGCGACGGCTTCTCGCACGAGGCTCCGCCGCATGAAGTTCTTCTGGAGCCCTATTTTCTTGACCTCCACGAAGTCACCAACGCCCAGTTCGCCGCCTTCGTCCAAGCGACCGGCTATCGGACCGAAGCCGAGCGCTGGGGGTGGTCGGTTGTTTTCTCTCCAGATACCGACGAACGGGAACGGGCCGCCGAAGCCCCCTGGTGGGCAAAGGTCGAGGGGGCCGACTGGCGCCACCCGAGCGGGCCCGGATCGACCATCGACGGGCGGGAGAGTAACCCGGTGGTTCAGGTCAGTTGGCATGACGCCGAGGCCTACTGCCGCTGGGCGGGCAAGCGGCTCCCCACGGAAGCCGAGTGGGAGTTCGCAGCCCGAGGCGGGCTGGAAGGGTCGCCATACCCCTGGGGGGACGACCTGACGCCCGACGGGCGCTGGATGGCCAATATCTGGCAAGGGTTTTTTCCGGGGGAGAGCGATCCTAAGGACGGTCACGCCGGCCTGGCCTCGGTCGGTTCTTACTCGCCCAACGGTTATGGCCTCCACGACATGGCCGGAAACGTGTGGGAATGGTGCGCCGACTGGTATGGCCCGAGTTATTACGCGACGAGTCCGCCGAAGAATCCGCAGGGCCCGCCCGCCGGGGAGGAAAAGGTCCTCCGCGGCGGGTCGTTCCTTTGTTCGGCGCAGTACTGCATCGGCTATCGCGTCGCCCACCGGAACAAAGCCACGCCGGATTCCGGCTTGGACAACGTCGGGTTCCGCTGCGCCGTCTCGGCGCCTCAACCATGAAGCCCCGCGGCGCTCCGGCGCTCGGGTGGGCGGCGTGGGCGGCGGTGGCATGCGCGCTCGGGCTGAACGTCCGGGCGGCGGTTTGCGCCGCCGAGGCCCCCCCTCACCGCAACCTGATCCTCATCCTGACCGACGATCAACGGTTCGACGCCCTCGGCGCGCTGAACCCCTTCTTCACGACGCCGAACCTGGACGCGCTGGCCGCGGCCGGCGTCCTGTTCGAGAACGCTTTCGTGACGACATCGCTTTGCTCCCCCAGCCGGGCCTCGATCCTGACGGGCCTGTATGCCCATCGGCATCGCGTGCTCGACAACACGACGCCGCTGGACCGGGGCCTGACGACCTTTCCGCTGCTGCTCCAGCAGCGGGGTTATGAGACGGCTTTCATCGGCAAGTGGCACATGGGCGGGGCCGAGGACTCCCCGCAGCCCGGGTTTGAGCGCTGGGTCTCCTTCCGGGGCCAGGGGGTTTATCGAGACCCGACGTTCAATATCGACGGCGAGCGCCTCAAGCTGACGGGTCACACGACCGACCTCATTACCGACTCTGCCGTCGAGTTCCTTCGAGGGCGTCACGAGCGCCCCTTCTTCCTCTACGTCTCTCATAAGGCCGTCCACGCTCCCTTTGAGCCCGCCGAACGGCACGAAGGCCTCTACGCCGAGCGCCCCTATCCCCGGCCCGACTCGATGACCGACACGGACGAAAATTACAAAGGCAAGCCGGCGTGGGTTCGAGCGCAACGCGGGAGCTGGCACGGCGTCGACGGGATGTACAACGGTTCGACGACGTTCGATCAGTTCGTCCAGGACTACGCCGAATGCCTGTTGGGCATCGACGAAAGCGTGGGCCGGATCGTCGGGACCTTGCGCGAACTGGGCCTGCTGGAGTCGACGCTCATCGTCTTCACCTCGGACAACGGCTTCTTGTTCGGCGAGCACGGCCTGATCGACAAGCGCACGATGTACGAAGCCTCCATTCGCGTTCCGCTCATCGTTCATTGCCCGGAGCTGGTCGCGGGGGGACGTCGTCTGCGCCCCATGGTGCTCACGCTGGATCTGGGCCCGACGCTGCTCGAGGTCGCCGGCGTCGCCATTCCCGAATCCATGCAGGGACGCTCCTTCCTCCCGCTGCTGACCGAGCCGGCGGCGCCTGCCTGGCGAGAGGCCTTTCTCTACGAGTACTTCTGGGAGCGCGCCTTTCCGCAGACGCCCACCGTCCTGGGCGTCAGGACCGATCGATACAAGTTCATGCAATACCACGGGGTTTGGGACAGGTATGAACTCTACGACCTCGAGGCCGACCCGATGGAGATGAACAATCTTCTGGGCGACGTGAGAATCCTTCACGAGGGGGGAAGCCTGGATTCCCTGATTGCTCGAACCGCCGGGGAACCGGTCCGGGAATTGTTCCTGGACCTGAACGACCGGCTCAAGGCGCTGCTGGCCGAGACCGGCTGCGCCCCCGAACCGACGTGGTCCCTCCCCTGGCCGGCGCGGTGAACCGGGCCGTGGCGGCGCAAGACGCGCGAGGCCCTCTTCAGGAACGGGCGAATCCGCCGTTGACGCTCAGGGCCTGACCGGTGACCCAGGAGCTTTCGTCCGAGGCCAGGAAGGTGATGAAGGCGGCCACGTCCCGGGGACGCCCCAGGCGGCCCAGGGGATAGAACTTGACGGCCTTGGCGATCCGATCGGGCGTGTAGTCGGCGGTCATGGGGGTCAGGGTGACGCCGGGGCAGAGGGCGTTGACGCGGACGTTGAAGCGCCCCATCTCCAGGGCGAAGGCCTTGGAGAAGGCGATGACGCCCCCTTTGGTCGCCGAATAGACGCTGATCCGCTTCTCGCCGACTTTGCCCGCCTCGGAGGCGATGTTGATAATGGAGCCTCCGCGTTGCGCGACCATCGCCGGGGCCACGGCGTGATTGGTGTTGAGCACCCCCTTCAAATTGATGTCGATCAACCGGTTCCAGTCCTCGGGCCGGGTTTCGAGGAACAACCCGGCGTCCCCGACGCCGGCGGCGGCCACGCAGACGTCGATGCGCCCGAAGGCCTGGCGGGCGCGATCGGCCATCCGCCGGCACTCCTCGGGAGATCGCACATCGACCCGCAGGGGGATGGCCTTCCCGCCCGCCGCGCGGAGTTCGGCCTCGGCGGCCTGCAAACCCTTCTCATCGATGTCGGCGATCAGGACGCCAGTCCCTTCGCGGACCAGGTAACGGGCCGTCTCCAGACCCAGGCCCGAGGCGCCGCCCGTGATCACAGCCGCTTTGCCCGAAAGTCCCGTCTCCATGGTCGGTGAAATCCTTTCCTCCGCGGCTTCGCCGGTCGGCTGGGGCCCGGCCGCGGGACAATACACGAAGCGGGCCACAACGGACAAGGCAGGCGGCCGTCGCCGAGAGCAGCGCCCCTATCGCCGCGGCCCCACCTTTGCTCGTCAGGTTTGAAGTGGAAACCCCAATCGGAACGGACCTAGAATCGGCGGATTCGGCCCGACGCGGGGCCGAGAGGGTCCCGAGGCCGCGCGCGGGCGGAAAGCTCCCCGAAAGCCGGAACGTTGCCGCCGAGCGAACCCGTGAAGATCGTCCTGGCCTATTCGGGGGGATTGGATACTTCGGTCATCCTGGCTTGGCTGGCTGAAACCTATCGGGCCGAGGTCGTCGCCGTCTGCGCCGACGTGGGGCAGGGGGATTCCATGGCGGCGCTCCGCCGGAAGGCGCTGCGGACGGGGGCGAGCCGATGTCAGGTGATTGACGTCGTTGAGGAATTCACACGGGATTTCGTCTACCCGATGATGCGAGCGGGGGCGCTCTATGAGGGACAGTATCTGATGGGGACGTCGATCGCCCGGCCGCTGATCGCCCAAGTCCAGGTGCGCGTTGCGCGGCAGGAAGGGGCCGACACGCTGGCTCACGGCGCCACCGGCAAGGGGAACGATCAGGTCCGATTCGAACTGGCCTATGCGGCGCTGGCGCCGGACCTGAACGTCATCGCCCCCTGGCGTCAATGGAGCTTCAGAGGACGCGCCGATCTCATTGCCTACGCCCGAGCTCACGGGATCCCGGTTCCCGTCACGCGGGCGCGACCTTATTCCACGGATCGGAACCTCCTTCACATTTCCTTCGAATCCGGCGTGCTGGAGGACCCCTGGCGCGCGCCGCCGGAGGCGATGTTCAAATTGACGGTCGCGCCGGAGCAGGCGCCGGACCGGGCCGAGATCATCGAGCTTGAGTTCGAGCGGGGGGACGCCGTCGGCCTGAAGGTCGGGCGCGGTCCCACGCGGCGCTTAACCCCCGCCCGGATGCTCGCGGCCCTGAATCGCCTGGGGGGTCGCCACGGCGTCGGGCGAGTCGATATGGTGGAGAACCGGTTCGTCGGCATCAAATCCCGCGGCGTCTATGAAACGCCCGGCGGAACGATCCTTCACTACGCGCGGCGGCAGGTCGAGTCCATCACGATGGATCGGGAAGTGATGCGGCTCAGGGATGAACTGGCCCCCCGCTATGCGGCTCTGGTGTACAACGGCTTCTGGTTCAGCCCCGAACGGGAAGCCCTTCAGACGTTGATCGACGAAACCGAGAGGGACGTAACGGGCGTGGCGCGGCTCAAACTCTACAAGGGCAACGTGATCACGCTGGGGCGACGCTCGCGCGTCTCGCTCTACCAGGCGGCGGTGGCCAGCATGGAGGACGACGCCGGCGCCTATGACCCCGCCGACGCCACCGGATTCATCCGGCTGCAGGGCCTCCGGCTGCGCACGCGGTCAATCCTTGGGCGCAAGCCCGTTCGCGGGCGGAGCGGCTCCCGGGCGCGCCGATGATCGCCCGTCCGCGCCGAGCAAATCTATTGGAGGGGGCGGAAGGACCCCGCGCCCGATGATCCGCGTGGACGGCCGCCAGCCGCATCAGATGCGCCCCGTGCGGATCGAGCCGAACTTTCTCGAATACGCCGAGGGTTCGGCGCTCATTGAGATCGGGAAGACGCGCGTCGTCTGCGCGGCGACGGTGGAGAATCGCGTCCCGCCGCACGTTTACGGGACGGGCAAGGGTTGGCTCACGGCCGAATACGCCATGCTGCCCCGCTCCTCCCCGCAACGCATCCCTCGCGAGAGCGTCCGGGGGCAGCTCTCCGGCCGGAGTCAGGAAATCCAGCGCCTGATCGGACGGTCGCTCCGGGCGGTCTTCGATCGGGATCGCTTCGGCGAGCGGACGATCCTGATCGACTGCGACGTCTTGCAGGCCGACGGGGGGACGCGGGCGGCGGCGATCACCGGCGGCTTCGTCGCCCTCGGGCTGGCGTTGGCGCGGCTGAGGCAGGAGGGGAAACTCAGCGCGAACCTGTTGCGGGATCACGTGGCCGCCGTCAGCGTCGGCATCGTTGAGGGCGTGGCGGTGTTGGACCTTTGCTACCTGGAGGACGCGCAGGCCGAGGTGGACATGAACGTGGTCTTGACCGGCTCCGGCAATTTTGTTGAGATTCAGGGCGCGGCCGAGACTCAGCCGTTCGACGCTGAGCGGATGAACCAAATGCTGGACTTGGCGCGCGTCGGCGTTGAGGACTTGATCGGCGTTCAACGGTCAGTTCTGGGAACAGAGGCGGCGGCGCGCTAACCCTCCCTTGCCGTCGGCGACGCAAATCGGCCGATGAACTCTCGCCACCGTTACCTTCGCCGCCTGGGGATTGCGCTGGCCGTCGGCGTGGGGGTCTGGATCGGAGGCTGCCAGGCGCCCCGGGGCTATCGTCGCGTGGCCGTTCCGGATTTCGAAAACTCGCTGCCCGAGGAGCGCTACGCGCATCTTTCGGCGACCCTGGCCGAACAGATGTCGATCGCGCTGCGGGAGAACCCACGGCAGTATCCGCGCGTGGTCGTCGTCGAACGGCAGGAATTCCGGCGAACCTCGGCCCTCGGGCGGGTAACGGACCTTTTCCAGATGAGCCGCTCGGGGCTGAAGCAGGTGGGCCGCCGGGTCGGAGCCGACTATCTCGTCATCGGCTCGGTTACCCCCCTTGAAGGCGATTTCGTTCTGAGCGTCTATCTTTACTCCGTGGCTACGGGCGAGCCCGTCCCCGGCACGACGTTCACCAACTTCGCCCAGCGCGAGGGAGACCTCTACCCCTGTCTTCAATTCCTGGCCGATCAGATCTCTTATCAGGTGAGTCGCTTCGACGAGCGGGAACGCATCGCCGAGGCTTACCGGTTCAGCCCTCCCGACCAGCCGCTCCCTCGGGAAGGAACTCCCGAAGCCCCCCCTCCGGCGCCGGCGACGCTCTCTCCATGAGCGCCGCCGCGGCCCATTACCGAGGCCAAGCCGCCGGGCCGGCCGGCTATCGGGAGCGGGCGTTCCGAGCGGCCGGGGCCGGCGCGCTCAGCCTGCTGGCGCTGATGGCCGCCGGTTGCATCCGGTCGCGGGTGGTGATCACGAGCGAACCCAACCAGGCCGAAGTGACGTTTAACGGTCGGCCGCGGGGCGCCACGCCGATCGAGATTCCCATCATCTGGTACTGGTATTACGACGTGAAGGTCGAGAAGGAGGGCTACGAGTCGATTCAGGTGATCGAGCGCTTCCGGACCCGGCCGTGGTTCCTGATGCCGATGGACCTTGTGGCCGAGATCATTCCCGTCCCCATCCCCGACGTGCGCCACCGACACTATATTCTCAAGCGACGAGAGGGCGGACCCTGAGACGCGCGGCAGAGTCGCCGGCTCGACCGTCGGCTCGGGCCCCGGGAGCCCGGCTTCGGGCGGCGGCGTCCGGCGGCGTCGGGGTCGGCCTGTTTCTGGCCGCCTGGTCGGCCATGGCCCCCGCCCAGGAGGTCGACGCGTTCCGTCGCCTGAGCGACGCCGTCGTCGGCCGGGTCAATGGGCAGGCGATTCTCCTCTCGGATCTCGGGGACGCCGCGCTCGATCTGGACCTGCCGCTGGCGGCGCTCACGGCCCAGGGATTGCGGGGGCAAGGCTTTCGTCAGGCGATCACGCTGCTGATCGATGAGACGCTTCTCGTTCAAGAGGCCACGCTTCAGGAAATCAAAATCGAGGAGGAGGAGATTGCGCGCCGCGTGGATCGCATGATCCGTCGGCTGGCCGACCAGATCGGCGGCGATGAAGACCTGGCTCGATTTCTCAAGAGTCGCCACCTGGACGTGGAATCCCTCCGGTCGCTTCTGACCAAACGCGAACGGCGCAAGGACCAGGCGACGGCCATCGTCGCCCGCCGCATCACCCTCGGCAACGAGGACATCGAAGGTTTCAAGCGCCGGCGGCAAGCCGAAGGCCGCCCCTACGAGGAAGTCCTGCTGGCCCAGATTCTGATCGCGTGCCCGGCGGAGGAACAGACGACTTCCCTGGGAGCCGAACAATATCAGCGAGCCTTGCGGATCGCCCAAGAGGCTGGGCGAGAACCCGAGCGATTCGGCGCGCTGGCGCGCGAGAACAGCGCCGAAGCCGTCGAACGCGAGCGGGACGGCGTCCTCGGGTGGATCGACCCGACGAAACTACGCCAAGGGCTCCGCCGACGCGTGGAGACAATGCGCCCCAATGAGATTTCGGAACCGGTGACGACCGAACAGGGCTTTCATATTCTGCTGCTGCTGGACCGGCGAGGCCCGCGGGACCTGCTCTTCGCCGAAAAGTTCGAGGATGAACGGGCCCGGCTGATCGAATCCCTGCGGGCCAAGGCGACGATCGAGATTTATCCCCCGAGTCTCTGAGCCGACCGGGGCGCGGCTCAAAACCCTCTAATCCCACAAATCAAGGAAGAAGGCAGGCGCCGAGAGAAGATAATTCAAGGCGCCCAACGAGGACTTCCCATTGAAGGCCCGCGGCGAAGCGAGGCGGAGACCCCAGGCCGGTGGTCCCGCCGATTCCGAGCCGCTGTGGCCGTCCTCACGCCCCGATCAGACGGCGGACGTCATCGGGCTTTTGCGCGTTCAGGAGGCCGAGCTCGCGCGAGATACGACCTGCCTTGATGAGTTCGGCGATCGAGCGATCCATAGTCTGCATGCCGAGCCGCCCCGAGGATTCGATCGTGGTGACGATCTGGTGCGTGGAGCCCTCGCGAATCTGATTGCGGACGGCGTCGGTGGCGATCATGACCTCGACGGCGATCTCGCGCCCGCCGCGCAACGAGGGGATCAGTTTCTGGCACATGACGCCCTGGATAACTGACGAGAGCTGGATGCGGATCTGATCCTGCTGGTGCGGCGGGAAGACGTCGATGATGCGGTCGACGGTCTGGACGACGTCGGAGGTGTGAAGCGTGGAGAAGACGAGGTGGCCGGTCTCCGCCGCCGTGATGGCGGCCGAGATCGTATCCAGGTCGCGCATCTCGCCGATCATGATCACGTCGGGGTCCTGCCGCATGGCGAATTTGAGGGCTGATTTGAAGGAGAAGGTGTCCTGATCCAGTTCGCGCTGCTCGATGAGGGCTTTCTTGTGATGGTGCAAGTACTCGATCGGGTCCTCGACCGTGATGATGTGAACGGAGCGCTCGTCGTTGATCATGTCGATGACGGCGGCCAGGGTCGTCGATTTTCCGGACCCCGTGGGTCCCGTCACCAGGACGAACCCATTGGGCCGACGGGCCAGGTATTCGAGCACTTTGGCCGGCAGATGGAGCTCCTGGAAGGACTTGATGTGGGCGGCGATCACGCGGAAAGCCGCGGCCACGGTGCTCCGCTGCATGTGGACGTTGACGCGGAAGCGATAGGCGTTGGCGATCGAGAGCGAAAAGTCGAGGTCCTTCTGCTCCTCGAACTTCTGCTTCTGGTGGTCGCTGAGGATGCCGTAGATCAGGCGGCGGGTTTCCTGACCCGTGAGATCAGGGCCGTCGACGTCCACGAGGGAACCGTTGACGCGGAAACAGGGGGGACGGCCGACGGCGATGTGGATATCGGAGGCGTTGTGCTCGATGGCCACCCGCAGGATATCCGTCATCTCGTAACGATCGGTCCCGAGCGTGATGCGGCTGCCCGCGCCGCGCCCGGTGGAAATGGTTTCCATCATGCCCATCACTTGACCGGCCATGGAGTTACACTCCTCCTCCGCGATGGAATTGGGCCGCAACGGCCCCTCGAGCGCCGTCTGGACCGACCACCGCGCTCATTTAACGCCCGGCGAGCTCGACCTGACAAGCGAATTCTCCATCCGGCGCGGCGCTCGCCTCAATCCTCCGTCCGCAGGGCCGGCCGCCACGCCGCCGTCGGGACCGGCTCCCGGACGAGCAACGCCCCGACGAGGCACACGCCATAGTTCAGGGACAAGCCCCAAACGCCGGCGCTCACCCCCCAAGGGAGGTTCGTGTCCCACCAGCGCAGGATCCAGCCGACCCAGATAATGAGGGTGAGGACGGCCCCCAACGTCAACCCGAGCAGCGTCGGACCGGCGGGCAGTCGCCGCCAGAACAACCCGAGCATGATGGCGGGCGAAAGCTGAACCATGAATTCGAGCTTCAAACGGATGAGACGCCAGATGGAACTCTGGGTCTCCACCGACAGCCAGGCGCTGGCCACCAGCACGACCATCAACCCCCAGCCGAAAAGCTTCCCCACGAGGAGATAATGGCCCGGGCTCGCCCCGCGCCGGAGATAGACCTGATAAATGTCCTTGGTGAACATTGAGCCCAGGGACAGGAGGGCGGAATCCGCCGTGGACATGATCGCGGCGACGACGGCCGAGAAGACGATGATGACCATCCAATGGACCACGCGCGACTCGCCGAGGCTGGTCAGGACGTAGATCGTGATCCGGTCGCTTTCGAGGTTATTCAGACCGGGAAAGCGGCTCAGCCCGACGAGGCCGATGAGGAACGCCAGCAGCGTCGTCACCAGGGGCATGAAGGCCATGAGCGCCAGCGAGCGGCGCAAGACGCCGAGCGAACGCGCGGCGAAAATCCGCTGGATGGCGTGAGGATAGATCGCCACGCCGAGCCCCAACAGCACCAGATTGCTGGCCCAGGTGCGAAGGCCCTCGGGCCCCGGCACCTCAAGTTTAGCGGGCTCGGCCGCCTCGATCGCGGCCGAGGCCGCCGTGAGCCCCCCCTGGTACGTCAGCAGCAGGTAAAAGATGCACGCCAGACCGACGAGCAGGAGCGAGCCCTGAACGACGTCGGTCCAGGCCACCGAACGCATCCCGCCGAGCGACTCATAGACGAGCATCACGATCACCAGCAGGATGACGCCGGCCATGAAGGGGATGCGGCCGTCGCTGATGGCGACGACGGCGTGCCCCATCGCCACCAGTTGTTCAAGGATATAGTTGGCCAATCCCCAGCAGAGCAGGCCGACGGTGCAGATCCGGAGCGCGTGAGACCCATAGCGGTGGAACACGAAATCAGCCGGCGTGATATAGCCGTACCGACGCGAAAGCCGAAACAGGCGCGGGGCGTAAACCATGAACGTCGTGATGACGAGGATCATGAAGGTGACGCTGGAGATATAGGTCCCCCCCTCCTGGTAAGCTCGCCCGGCGAAACCCAGCAGCGTATTGCCGCTGTATTGCGTGGCGAAGAGCGTCAGGAAGAGGACGGTCAGGCCGAGGGAGGAGCCGCCGAGATAGAAATCCCGGAACGAATTCTCGCGCATGCGGACGCGCCCCAGCCAGCCCAGGCCCAACATGATGAGAAGATAAATCCCCATCACGATGAGCGCGTCGTTGCCGAGGTGGACTTCGCCGGGGCGCATGCGCGTCGGGCCGCCTCAGTCGTTCTTGAACTCGTCGTCGTCCCAGCAGGCCAGCGCCATGACCGCCGTGACGATCGCCACGAGCACCGAACAGAGGAGGGCCACCCACATCCAGATCGGCAGCCCGTGGAATCGAGGGCCCATAAAGCCCTCAGGCAAATACCAGGGGACGCTGACGCCGAGCAGCAACAGGATCAGCGGCAGGAACCAGCGCCGTTGCATCGGCTCGCGCCGGGGCCGAACGTCCCGCCAGAAGGCCTCGGGGTCTCTTTGGCCGGCGTACTCGGCGCTTCGGGGGCGATCAGGGGAGGGGGAATCGTTCGACATGCAAAAACCCGCGTCGGGATCAGCCGGGAGCGGAGCCGGAGGGGCCCGAGCTGAGGAGGGGTCGCCGTCGCTTGGGGCCGCCGCGCGGCCGGTCCGGCCGCGCAGGGGACAAACCTCAGTGGATTCGCTTCTCCTGACCGGCCCATTCTTTCTCGCGCAGGACGAACTTCTTGATCTTGCCCGTCGAGGTCTTCGGCAGTTCGCCGAACTCCACCTGCTTGGGCGCCTTGAAATGGGCCATTTCCCGGCGGCAGAACTCGATGATCTCCTCTTCGCTGGGGGTGCGGCCAGGCTTCGGAACAATGAAGGCCTTGGGGACTTCGCCCCACTTGGCGTCCGGGACGGCGATCACGGCGGCCTCCAGGACGTCCGGATGGCGATAGAGGGTGTTCTCGACCTCGATCGAGGAGATGTTCTCGCCGCCGCTAATGATGATGTCCTTGGAGCGGTCGCGCAGCTCGATGTAACCGTCGGCGTGCAGGACGCCGATATCGCCGCTGTGGAACCAGCCGCCGCGGAAGGCCTTGGCCGTCGCCTCGGGGTCCTGGTAATAGCCTTTCATCACGTTGTTGCCGCGCATGACGACCTCGCCCATCTGGCTGGCGTCCGGCGTCACGTCGTTCATCTGTTCGTCGACGACCCGCTGCTCGTGGGCCGTGATGTTGGCCACCCCCTGACGGGCCTTCATGCGGAAGCGATGTTCTTCGCCTTGGGCGTCGAAGGGGTCCTGCCATTCGCAGATCGTGTGCGGGCCGTAGGTCTCCGTCAGGCCGTAGATGTGAACAACCTCGATGTTGAGCTTCTCCATCTCCCTGATGACCGTCGGCGAAGGGGGAGCGCCGCCGGTGAAGACGCGGATCGGCCAGTCGATCTTGACCTCGCGGGCGTGTGGGTGGCTGTAGAGCGAGATCAAGACCGTGGGCGCGCCGCAGAACATCGTCACCCGCTCGGCTTCGATCAGATGGAAGATTTTCTCCGGATCCACCTTGCGCAGGCAGAGGTGAGTCCCCCCGACGGCCGTCACCCCCCACGTGAAGCACCAGCCGTTGCAATGGAACATGGGAACGGTCCAGAGATAACGGGAAGCCTTCGAGAGCCCCGCCTCAAGCGCCCCCCCCAGACAGTTCAGATAGGCGCCCCGGTGAGTGTAGAGGACGCCTTTGGGGTTGCCCGTCGTCCCGCTCGTATAGTTGACGGCGATCGGATCGTTTTCGTCTTCGAGGGGATTTTCGATCACGTCGGGCGAGCCGCGCTTGAGGAACTCCTCATAGGCGGGGGCGTCGGGCAACGGCCGGCCCGTGGCGGCGGCGGGATCGAGCAGATTAACGTAAGTCTTGACCCCCTTGAGGCGAGGCCGGATCGGCTCGATGAGATGGGCGAATTCCGAATCGACGAAGACAGCCTTGGCCCCGCAATGATTAATGATGTACTCGATCTCTCGTGGCGCGAGCCGGATGTTGATCGCGCAGAGCATCGCGCCCGCGAGCGGGACGCCATAGTGAGCCTCCAGCATCGGCGGTGTGTTCGGGCAGAGATAGGCGACGCAGTCACCCCGGCCGACGCCGACGCCGCGGAGCGCGTCAGCCAGCCGATAGATGCGCGCCGCGAACTCCGAATAAGTCAGCTCGAAGTCTTCGTAGACGACGGCCTGTTTGTCGCGGAAGACCCAGGCCGAACGCTCCAGGAATGAGATCGGGGAGAGGGGACGATAATTGGCCGGACGTTCCATCAAGGCTCTCCTCCCGGCGGGTCCGCCTGCCGTGCGCGCTCTTGATGAGCCCATGCGGAACCGCGGCTGCGAGAGGCCGCAGGCGCCGGCGACCCGTCGCTCGCCACGAGGTCCGCTCGACCTGGCGTCTGGCGGCCCGTTCGGACCGGAAAAGCCTAGCTTTGTCGGTCCGGGGCTTCAAGTCGCTCCGGCCGAGCGGCGGGCCGGGCCGCTCGGCCGCACGGTCCGTCGTTGAAGGTCCGGGAGGAGCGTCCCAGAACTCAAAAGGGTCAGGGGATGGAGGCCGCGCTCCTCGCCGAGCCGCTCATCCCCCCGCGTCAAGCTCCTCGGCTGGGCACCGACGCTGAATGACCTCGAATCGGCGATCGATCAGGCGGCGAAAATTCTCGGAAAGGAGGTGCCAATCCAGCACATCGACGCGGAACGGCAGATCGGACTCGGCGAAGGCGTCCTTCAGATCCTCAGTTCCATCCGCATCGAGACGACCATCCCCGACGAGCACAAGGTCCAGATCGGAGAACCGCTCGGCCGTACCGGCAATCCGCGACCCGAAGACGCGGACCTCGACCTCAGGCATGCGCTCAGCCAGGATTTCCTTGACGGCCGCGAGGTGCTCATCGGCGAGATCAATCATTTTTCGATTCCAGTCGCTGGAGCAACTGCTCGGCGTGCGGCAGAAACCGCCGGGCCGTCTCGTAGGCGGCGACCGCCTGCTCGGCATCATCGGTAAGCGTCGTAAGGTTCCGAGCCTCGGCGAACTCAAACCAGGGTGTGGGGTCCGGGATCAGGCCGAACCGCGCCGCCATCCGGAAAACGTCCTTGCGCGTTCGGAGGGAGTCGGTTTCCTGGGCGCCGCGGTTCTCGCGCAGCCAACGCTGCATAAATTTCCAGCACAGTTCGTAAGCCACCTCGAAGTTCTGGACGACGCCCGCCCGGATTGTTTCCTGCAGATCCGGCTTCGCCCGGGCCAGATCCCGCTCGGCGGCGGCCATGGCGCGCCTCAAGGCGTCGACGCCCCTCACGATGCTTTCCAGATCAAGCGCCATCGTTGATTGAGCCCCGACCGATTACACGTCCCGCCGCCAGAGTCAGTTCTTCTCGCATCGCGACTTGAGGATTTTTGACGCTCGCTCGGGGTCCTGGGGACGGCCCCTTGCGCGACCCCCGATCGGGCAACGCACCGGCTGCCGCGACTGGGTTTCCGTCGGGGGGTCAGTCGCACAACTCGAACAGCCCGGCGGCGCCCTGGCCGCCGCCGACGCACATCGTCACGACCCCATAGCGCGCCCGCCGACGCACCATCTCATTGGCCAGGTGCCCGACCATGCGGGAGCCGGTCATGCCGTAGGGGTGGCCGATCGAGATCGAGCCGCCGTTGACATTGAGCCGGTCGCCCGGAATCCCCAGCCGATCCCGGCAATAGATCACCTGGACGGCAAAGGCCTCGTTCAGCTCCCAGAGGTCGATGTCCTCGATCTTGAGGCCGTGACGCTTCAAGAGCTTGGGGACGGCGAAAACGGGGCCGATCCCCATTTCGTCCGGCTCGCAGCCGGCGACGGCAAAGCCGCGAAAGACGACCTTCGCCTTCACGCCCCGACGCTGGGCCTCGCCTCGCTCCATGAGCAGCGTGGCCGAGGCCCCGTCGGAAAGCTGGGAAGCGTTGCCGGCCGTGACCGTTCCCCGGCCGCTCGTCGGATCGAAATAGGGCTTGAGGGCGGCGAGACCTTCGAGCGTCGTATCGGGGCGATTGCACTCGTCCCGTTCGAAGCGATGCTCCTCCTGGGCGACGATCTTTTGCGTGGCCTTGTCGATGATGCCGCGCGTGACGGTCATGGGAGCGAGCTCCTCATCCAGCAGCCCCGCCTCCTGGGCCCGGGCCGTCCGGCGCTGACTTTCGAGCGCGTACTCGTCTTGGGCCTCGCGGGTCACGCCGTAACGCTTGGCGACCACCTCGGCCGTATTGCCCATGACCATGTAAAGCCCCGGCTTGTGTTCGATCACCCAGGGGTTAGGCGCCGGTTTCATGTTCGCTGTCATCGTGATGCTCTCGCAGCCGCCGCCGACCGCGGCCACGGCCCCTTCGTCGACGATCTGGTGAGCGGCCATGGCGACCGATTGAAGCCCCGACGAGCAGAACCGATTGACGGTCGTGGCGGCCACCGAAACCGGCAGCCCCGCCAGCACCGAGGCGATCCGCGCCACGTTGCTCCCCTGCGCGCCTTCGGGCAGGCCGCAGCCGATGATCACGTCCTCGATTTCCTCAGGGGCCACCTGAGGAACCTTACGGAGCACGTCGCGGATGCAATGGGCCGTGAAATCATCCGGGCGCGTCAGGTTAAAGGCGCCCCGGAATGACTTGGCGAGCGGCGTGCGCGAACTGGCGACCACCACGGCCTCTCTCATGGAAAGCCATCCTTCCCGCGTGAGATTGGAGACGACGACCCCTCGTTCCGCCGCCCCGAAGCTAATTCAACCCTCGAACCCCCTCAAGGGAAAAGCCCCCGCTCCATCGGTCACATGAGGAGGGACATCGTAACGGCCGCCGTGACGGGGATCGAGAGGTTGTCGTCCCAGGCGATAAGAAACAGCTCGGCCAGAGCCGCCGCGACCCCGCCCGCCCATGCCACCAGGAGGGGCGGATAGGCCGGGGAGAGGCTCCGGGCCAGCAGTGCCACGAACCCCGCCGCCAGGACCAAGGCCGCTGTCCCTTCCAGGGATTTCTCGCCGACGCGCCTCCGGCCCCACGTCATACCGACGAAGGAGGCGGCGGTGTCCCCGATGGCCAGGTAAAGAAGGGCCAGCACGGCGATCGGTTTCGGGAACGAAACCACGCAGAACAACGAGGCCAGGCAATAGGGCGTCGCGCCGAGCCAGCGAGGGGGAGCCGAGGCCGCGCCGGGGATCATGCTCCGACGCTTCTCCTTGTCGCGCAGGATGGGCTCGAAGAGCCGGCGGAAAAGACGGCCCGGCGGATGGTCGTCATGGCGGAGGGCCTCGACGAGCAGCATCACGCCGGATGCGCCGCCGAGGAGGGCGATCGTCCATCCGCGCGGCAGGCCGGCGGCGTAGGCGAGCGGGACGACGCTCGTCGTCAGGTGAATGGACTTGCGCTTGAGCTCGCGGGCCAGAGTCACCGCGGATCCACGACCTGGGGGCAGTCGAGGGCGGGGCGGCCTACTTCCGGACGACGGATTTGCCCTTGAGCCAGGACATGCGCGCGCGGATCTGCTCGCCGACCCGTTCAATCGGATGTTCGGCGGCCAGGGCCCGAAGGCGGTTCATCCGAGGCCGTCCCACCAAGTTCTCCGTGATCCACTCTTGCGCGAAATCCCCCCGCTGAATTTCGCCCAGAATGCGCTTCATTTCGGCGCGCGTCGAATCGGTGACGATGCGAGGCCCGCGGGTCATGTCGCCGTACTCGGCCGTGTTGCTGATCGAATAACGCATGTTCCGGATCCCTCCCTCATAAATCAGGTCCACGATCAGTTTAAGCTCATGCAGGCATTCAAAATAGGCCATCTCGGCGCTATAGCCGGCCTCGACGAGCGTCTCGAAGGCGGCCAGGATCAACGCGGTCGTCCCGCCGCAGAGAATCACCTGCTCGCCGAAAAGGTCGGTCTCGGTCTCTTCCCGGAAGGTCGTCTCGAAGACGCCGGCGCGCGTGCCGCCGATCCCCTTGGCGTGAGCCAGCCCGAGGCGACGGGCCTTGCCCGTGGCGTCCTGATGCACGGCCAGCAGGCACGGGACCCCCCCTCCCTCGGTGAAGATGCGCCGCACCAGATGGCCCGGGCCCTTCGGGGCCACCATCCAAACATCGACGTCGCGGGGAGGAATGATCTGTCCGAAGTGGATCGAGAAGCCGTGAGAGAAGACGAGGGCCTGACCCTTGCGCAAATGCGGAGCAATCTCGCGTTCGTAGAGCGGGCCGTGAAGCTCGTCGGGCACCAGAATCTGAATGACGTCGGCGCGGCGGGCGACCTCGGCGGCCGTGACGGGGTGGAATCCGTCCTTGACCGCCTGGGCGTAGTTGGCCCCCCCCTTGCGTTGACCGATCAGGACCTCGACGCCGCTGTCGCGGAGGTTGAGCGCCTGAGCGTGCCCTTGGCTGCCGTAGCCGATGATTCCGAAGACCTTGCCCTTGAGGGCCTTGAGATCGGCATCCTTGTCAAAGTAGAGCTTACCCATGTCGAATTTCCTCCGGGTGGCCATCCTCAGGCGGGCCGGAAGCTGAGGAAAGCTCCGAGGCTAGAAAGTCGGCCCGATGGAGTAAAGCCCTTTCTCCGTGGGCCGGAGACCGGCGAGGCCTCAATCCAAACCTTGCAGCGTCACGGAGATTTCGAGCTGGCTGTCCTGACGCACGACGGTCAGGCCGACGGTCTCCCCCACCCGGCGCGCCCGCAGCGCCTCGATCAAATCGCTCGCCTCGCCGACGGGGACGCCCTCGACGGCGATGATCAGGTCCCCCGGCAGAAAACGGCCCGTGGCCGGGTCCCGCCTGACCGGGAGCAGGCCGGCGGCTTCGGCGGCCGAGCCGGGGATGACCTCGCGAATGAGCGCCCCCTGGCGTCCGAGCCGGGCGACCACTTCGTCGGCCTCCAGGATCACCCCCAGGCCCGGTCGGACGATCTTGCCGTGCTCAATGAGCTGAGGGACG
Organism: uncultured Candidatus Sumerlaeota bacterium; assembly: GCA_964463045.1. Classification (GTDB taxonomy): domain Bacteria; phylum Sumerlaeota; class Sumerlaeia; order MVZB01; family JAJFLK01; genus CAYXAU01. The sequence goes on from CAYXAU010000008.1 coordinate 101,536, forward strand.
ATTTCCTGAATCGTATCGACGGGGACAGCGAATCCGATGCCGGCATAGACGCCCGACGGGCTCACGATCGCCGAGTTGATCCCGATAAGACGGCCGGCGCTGTCCAGGAGCGGGCCGCCGGAATTGCCGGGGTTGATGGCGGCGTCAGTCTGGATCATGTTGCGGATGCGCCGCCCCGAGGGGGACAGGATTTCCCGCCCCAGCCCGCTGATGATGCCGGTGGTGAGCGAGAGGTCCAGGCCGAAGGGATTACCGATCGCGAAGACTTTCTGACCGACCTGGAGGTCCGAGGATGTCCCGATCGAGATGGGTTGAAGAAGCCCGGCGGGGGCATCGATGGCCAGGACGGCCAGGTCCTGATCCGGCGCGGCGCCAGCCAGCCGCGCTCGCCAGGATGTCTGGTCCGCCAGCGTCACCTGCCAGGTCTCGCCGCCCTCGACGACGTGGAAATTCGTGACGACGTGGCCGCCGGCGTCCCAGATGAGTCCGGAGCCGGTCCCCTGAGGAATTTCGAACAGATTGCGACTGAACCAGTCCCGCCGGACGTTGAGATTCACGACATTGACGACAGAGGGAGAGGCCGTCCGAAACAGCTCGATGGTCGTCTTCTCGTCCTCGGCCAGGTCCCCCCGGGGCGAGATGATCCGCGGCGTGGGCCGCGGTCGCCAGAGCCCCCGGCGCCCCAACAGGTACTGCAGGGCGAGGGCCAAAGAGAGCAGCGCCAGCAGGAGGGCCAGCAGGCGTAGCGCCGCCTGGCCAGGCCAGCACCTTCGGGGGTTCACGGACCGACAAGCCTTCCGGAGGACCATGAGCGGGGGGCCCGACGGCTGACGTTCTCCGCGACGCCGGCCGTCCAGGCGGCCGATCGAGGATCGAATTCATAGCATAAGGCGAAGGAGCGCTCCATGGACGGCCCCGAGGCTGAGCAGCGGCGAGAGGAACAAAAGGTCCCCGCCGCTCCTGGAGCGGCGGGGACCTCGCGGATCAGCGCCGAGCGGCGACGGCGCGCCGGGACCGCTCAGCACTCGAAATAGAGCGAGAACTCATAGGGATGCGGTTGCAGGCGGACCGGCTCGACCTCGTTCTGATGCTTGTAGGCGATCCAGCCTTCGATCACGTCCTGCGTGAAGACGTTGCCCTTGAGCAGGAAATCATGGTCCTGCTCGAGGGCGCGGAGCGACTCCGAAAGCGAGCCCGGTACCTGTTTGACGAGCTTGGCCTCCTCCGGCGGCAGGTCATAGAGGTTCTTGTCGAGCGGATCGCCCGGGTCGAGCTTGTTCTCCACGCCGTCCAAGCCGGCCATCAACATGGCGCTGAAGCAGTAGTAAGGATTGCAAGAGGGGTCCGGCGGGCGGAACTCGACGCGCCGGGCGGCCTCGGCCGGGCTGTACATCGGGATGCGGCAGGCCGCCGACCGATTGCGCTGGCTGTAAGCCAGATTGACGGGAGCCTCGTAACCGGGGACGAGGCGGCGATAGGAGTTCGTCCCCGGGGCCGCAAAGGCAAGGATCGCCGGAGCGTGTTGCAACAGCCCGCCGATGAAGTGCAGCGCCAGCTCGGTCAAGCCCGCGTAGCCCTTGCCGGCGAAGAGGTTTTTCCCCCCCTTCCATATCGATATGTGGGTGTGCATGCCGGAGCCGTTGTCCTTGTAGAGGGGCTTCGGCATGAACGTCACGGTCTTCCCCCATTTGATGGCCGTGTTCTTGGTAATGTATTTGTAAAGCATCATCTTGTCCCCCATCCGCAGGAGCGAGTCGAACCGCATGTCGATCTCGGCCTGGCCGGCCGTGCCGACCTCATGATGCTGGGCTTCGATCTCGATCCCGCAATCGATCATGTGGAGGATCATCTCGCTGCGGAGGTCCTGCAAATGGTCGGTCGGCGGGACGGGGAAATACCCCCCCTTATAGGGAGGTTTGTACTGAAGATTGGGTTTTTCGTCCCGGCCGGTGTTCCAGCGGCCCTCGATCGAATCCACCTCGTGGTATTGCTTGTTCTCTTTGGATTCAAAGCGCACGTCATCGAAGATGTAGAACTCGGCCTCCGGGCCGACGTAGCAGATGTCGCCGACGCCCGTGCTCTTCAGATAAGCCTCGGCCTTGACGGCGACGTTCCGGGGATCGCGGGAGTACTTTTCCTTCGTGATCGGATCGACGACGCTGCAATTGAGCACAAGCGTGGGGGCCTGGGTGAAGGGATCGATGAAGGCCGTCGTCGGGTCCGGCACGACCAGCATGTCCGACTCCTCGATCCCCTGCCAGCCGCGGATGGACGAACCGTCGAAGCCGACGCCGTCGGTGAACGTGTCCTCGTCGAGCTTGGAGGCCGGGATGGAGAAGTGCTGCTGCGAGCCGGGGAAATCGGTGAACCGGAGATCGACGATCCGGACGCCGGCTTCGTTCACGAGCGTCATTACGTCGCGGGGGGTGGAACACGATTTGTAGGCCATCGCGTCAAGGTCTCCTTTCCAGAGAGCCGAAAATTTGCGCCCGGGCCTGCCCGTGCCCGGGGAGACACAACTTCCGTGCCGCCGTCCTCAAGAGAAAAAACGTCGGCAGTATGATCACGATTGACCCTGAAAACGCAAGCGGTTTTCCGGAACGCCCTCTCGCCCACTGGGACAACGGAATCACCGGCGGAAGGACGGCCCGCCGACCGCCCCGCAAGTTTCGGTTTTGAAGGTTTCGCCGACGGGCGCGCGGGCCACCCGCCTTGCGGTCCCATCGGGGCAGCCTGGCAAAAAAGGACCACCCCTTGCGTCATTTTCGCGCAATTCCAACCTCGGATCTCCTCGGCCCGCCCGCTCCGGGACGGTTCCCCCTTGGGCCCTTGCAAGAACCGATCCCGAAGACGCCCGATTCGCTTCCCCAGCGCCGACGCAGCCGATGCTCCCCTACCGGGATGCCCGTAAATCCTCGACCTGGAGGGGCAACGGCACGCGCCTCTAGGAACGCGCCCCTCGGCGGGCTCTCTCCATGTCGCGTTCCTGCTGACGGCGTTTGAGGGTCTCGCGCCGGTCGTGGAGCTTCTTGCCGCGGGCGACGGCCAATTCGACTTTGGCCCAACCGTCCTTGAAATAGACCGAGAGGGGGACGAGCGTGAACCCTTTGCGGGAGACGGCGCCGATCAGCCGTTCCAGCTCGCGTCGGCGCAACAGCAGCTTGCGCGGCCGGACCGGATCGACGTTATGGATGTTCCCCTGCTCATAAGGCGGGACGTGGAAATTCATCAGGAAGAGCTCTTCCTTGACGGGGGCGGCGAAACTCTCGCTCAGGCTGCCGTGGCCTTGACGGAGGGATTTGACCTCCGTGCCGCGGAGCACGATCCCCGCCTCGAAGGTCTCGACAATGTGGTAGAGGTGACGGGCCTTGCGATTCTGACAGACGAGCTTGCGACCCTCACCGGACCGGGGGGCCATGGCTCAATCGCTCGCGACGGCCATCTGCCGGGCCGTATCCCCCCAATGGAAGGGATGACCTTGCTCGAAGTCGGGCCGGTAGAAGTCGCCGGCGGAGGCGTGCTCCTGAAGCAGGAGATGGCCGAAGCCCAGGCGCTCGGCGTAGTCGACGACGCGCTCATACTCCCGCGGGGTGATCCTGCGATTGAGCAGCACCCAACGGTCGGCCTTGTTGGCCGGATAATATTGCGCCATCAGGCTGAGCGTTACGTCGGTGCCGATTGCCGATTTGATCCAGTTGAGACAGTCCTCCGAATCGGCGAGCCCGTTGGGGAGCACCAGATGGCGGATGATCAAGCCCCGCCGCGCGAGGCCCGATGCGTCCCGTTCCAGCGGCCCCACCTGACGCCACATCTCAGCGATCGCCGAGCGCGCGTGTTCGACGTACCGCCGGACGTGGCTGTATCGTTGCGCTTCCTCCTCGGAGCCGTACTTGAGGTCCGGCAGATAGACGTCGACGACGCCTTCGAGCAGGCGCAACACCTCCAGGGAATCATAGGCGTTGGTGTTGTAAACGATCGGCAGACGGAGTCCCCTTCGGCCGGCCAGTTCGATCCCGCGCACCAACTGGGGAGTGAAATGCGTTGGGGAGACGAAGTTGATGTTGTGACAGCCCTGATCCTGGAGCTCGATCATCATGTCGGCGAGCCGGCTCAGGCTGACCTCGTTCCGCCGCTCGGCCTTGTAATTCTGACTGATCTGATGGTTCTGGCAGTAGACGCAGCGCATATTGCAGAGGCCGAAGAAGATATTGCCGGCCCCCCGCGTCCCCGTCAGGCAGGGCTCCTCGCCGAAATGCGCCACGTAAGAGGAGACGATGGGCAGCTCGGCCGAGAAGCAGGCGGCGATCTCTCCCGCCAGACGGTTGACGCGGCAATCGCGGGGGCAAATGTCGCAGGCGGCCAGGCGCGCCTCCAGCCGCTCGGCCCGTCGGCTGAGCTCCCCCGAAGCCGCCAGGCGCAAATGGCCCGGCCAGGCCCAAGTGGACTGAATCTCTCCCCTCATCGCTCTTTGATCTCCGGCAGGTCGGGAGGTGATGGGGCGTCGCTCTCGGCCGGTTGCGCGCCGGAGCGAGCCGACGCCCAATGACCGGCCAACCACGAGGCGGCCAGCACGGCCAACGCCGCCCCGCCCAAGGCCCAGACGGAGTTGGACCCCACCCGGTCCAGAAAGCGGTCGAAACCCCACCAGACCGCCAGATTGGCCGGCCCGGCCGCCGCCAGCAAGATCAGCCGAGTCGGCCCCGGCGAACGACGCAGAGGCCCCCACCGCGCAAGGAAGGCGATGAGCGCCGCCAAAGCAGGCGTGGCCACGGCAACGAGGATCATCAGAAGGTCAACGTTTTCGACGGTCATGGGCTCTGGCAGGGAGACCGCGGAGTCGCCGCGGGGTGCCCCGCCTTACATGATCGGACCGTTGAGCGGGCTTGGCCAGAGCTTTCTCGGCCAGGCCGAAGGAGGGATCGGCTGGGGCCGGCGGGGCGAAAAGAGGGCGAGGAGGGCCCGGAAAAAAATGACAATTTGAGAAAAATCAGGGGTTGACAGGGAGCGGCGGAATCCACACCATGGCCACGATTTCAGGGTTTGGGAGCGGCGGAGACGAGGGGGGGTAAACCGCGCCCGCGCAGGTTGGCTTTCGCGCGGGCCTGAGACCTGGGAAGGCGCAACGGCGTCGCGCCACGAGGACGACGCCGCGGCGTCAGGCGCGACAGGGCCGGCCGCGTGAGAGAAACGTTCCTTTTCGGTCCCCCCGGGCAGACCTCGCCCTTGCAGGCGCGCGTGGCGCGTCTGTTCTCCCACTGGGGGTGGGCGTTATTTCTGTTGGGCCTCGTGGTCGGGTGGCTCCACGAGGCCGAGTATCCGACGCGGGTCTTCGCCCGGCTGGATGATGCCGGCGTCGAGTCGGGGGGAATCGAGGAGCGTCGAGGCGCCGCGATATTCGAGGACCCGGCTCGGTTGAACGTCCGCCAGACGCGCCTCGAATTCGAACAGCTCGGCCTCAAGATGGTGGGGATGACGGCCTTCGAGGGACGGAGCGCCGCCTTTCTCCAGCATCGCGGCTCCCCCCGGCAGATGGTCTACTCCCAGGGGGACGTAATCGGCGGCTTCCGGATCATCTCCATCCAGCCGCAGTATACGATCTTCGAACGCGAGGGCGTGCAGCTTTGGCTGGCCCTAGGCGAGGCGACCCGCCCCGACGAGGCGGTTTTCCCAACGGAGGACTTGGGCTTCCTCAACGTCGCTCATAAGCGGCGAGAAGTTTCGTTGAAGACACCCGGCGAGGCGCCGGTCGCCAGCGGGCTGCTGGCCGACTTGAAGCGTTCGATCCTGAAGGTCGCTCCGGCGTTACCGAAGGGGCTCTTCGATTCGCTGCCGACGCTCAAGCGCAGCCAAACGATCAAGACCGTCGTGGCGGCCAACCAGAGGCTGGAGATCGTGGAATCCCTGCCGGCTGAGCGTCTCTCGGCGCCCGCGCGATTCCTCCGTCCAGTCGTCGGACCGATCAGTTCCGGATTCGGCTATCGTCGGCAGCCGCAGGGCGGAGCGCGGAAATACCATCGCGGCGTGGATATCGCCGCCCCGTTCAACTCGCCGATCCGCGCCCCGGCGCCGGGCTACGTCTCCAAGGTGTCGCGCTCGCTCTCGCGGGGGCTGAACGTCCTGATCGAGCACGCCGGGGGGTACGAGACGGCGTACTTCCATCTGTCGCGGGCGACGGTCAAAGAAGGCCAATGGGTCGCCCAGGGAGATGAAATCGGCCGGGTCGGAACCTCCGGCATCGCCACCGGCCCGCACCTGCACCTGGAAATCCACCTCCACGGGCAGGCTCTCGATCCGATGCTGTATCTGGACTAGACTGAGGGGAAAAAGCGCGCTCCCGCGGGGCGCGGGCGTCTTCCGTCGGCGGGCGGCGTTTTCAGCGCCGCCGGGCGCCGACGGCGGATTTTTCAATCAGGTCGATGATTTCGTTCGCCTTGGGGAATCGGCCCTCGGCCAGTTTGGAGAAAAGGAGTCGGCCATCGAGGGAGACCTCGAACCGGCCGCCGTCGGAAGGGACCAGCGTCCAAGCGGCGATGCGGCGCTTGAAACGAGACAGTACTTCTTCCGTCAAACTGACGGCCTGGGGTTCGTAGTTTCAGACTGCGCAGTAAACAAGTTCGATTTTCATCGTCGAGCCGTCCTTCTCCGCGCCCGCCGGGGCGATTGCGGCGAATTCAAGTTTATCCCGCGCCCCCTTGTTTTGCCACCGCATTCCCGAGCCTGGCCCCGCCTGCAGGCTCGCCGCCGCCGCGATTGCCAATCCCGCGGGGCCGGCGTATCGTGAGCCGGACCTCAACCGGGAGCCGAACGGACGTCCGATGAGATCGACGCTCCGCTTCCTGATCATCGCCGCGTTGCTGCCGTGGCTGGGGTTGGTCATCGCCCTCACCTTCTACGTCGCCCCGTCGCTGTTCGCCAACGAGAGCGGCCGGGTGCCGGACAGTTCGGCCGCGGCCGACATCCTAGCCCCGCTCTTCAGCAAGATGTACGCGACCGGCTGGATCGCGATCGGCTTCGCCCTCGCGCTTCATGCCGTTTATCTGCGTGTGACGGCCTCCCCAGCTAGGAGGCTGATCTTCGTCTCTGGGGGGCTCTTACTGGCCGCGCTGGCCGGAGAGTTCACCGTGGGTCTGGCGGTCAATCCCCGCGTTCACGAGGTGCGGGCGGAACTGGGCCGGGAGTTCGGCGGCTATCATCTGGCCCCGGCGGCCGACTTTCGGCGAGCTGAATTCGGTCGCCTTCACGGCTGGGCCATGACGCTCGCGATCTTGGATCTGGCTCTGGGGTTGGGGGCCGTCTATTGCCTCGCGCGTTCGGACGGCCCCGCGTTCCGTCGCGCTCAAGCCTCCGTCGAGCGAGCGCCATCGCCGGCCGAGTCGCGCTCCCAACCGGGCCTGGTCGCCGGCGCGAAGGTCGATCCAGGAGACTGAAGCCGTGGGTTCCCTGCCCGACGCCGACAGATCGGCGAAGCCCCCGCCGGCTTCGGCGGCTCGCGTGTTCGCCGGCTCCGCCCTTCTCTTCCTGACGGCGTGCAGTCTTTACTGCCTGACCCTGACGGAGAACGACCTGGGATACGAGGCCGAGACGCAGCGGCAAGCCCGGAGCTTTCTCAATCGGGAGCGCCCCATTCATGGCCGCGCCGGCTTGCTGGACGTGGTCCTCTACGTCCCGTTCGTCGCGCTGGATCAATATTGTTCCAGGCGGGGGTGGTTCCCCTCCTTCGAGGGGTTCACCTCCAATTTCGCCCTCCCCTTCCAGTCGGCCCTCATCGCGTTGATCGTCTTCTGGACGGCCATCGAAGTCTGGCGGTTCCGGACGGGCCTGGCGCTGGCGATGGTTTACGCCTGGGCGACCATGGCCTGGCCCTACAGCAAGATGGGCATGGAAACGGGCCTGACCTTCGCGACGGCGATCGCCTTCTGGGGGCTGGTCCGCGAGGCCGAGCATCCGGATCGAGGGGGTTACCTGCTGCTGGCGCTCGGCCTGGCGCTGATGCTGCTCACGAAGGTCCACGGCCCCCTGGTCGTTCTGATGTTCATCGTCAGCGTCCTTATGATGTGGCGGGCCTGGCAGCTCCGGCGTCCCGGCGCGCTCGAATCGATCACGGTCGCCTCATTGCTGGTCCTGGGCGTCTGCCTCTATTTTTGGGGGAACGTCGTCCATCACGAACGCTGGTTATTCAATCCCAGTTACGGCTTCGCCGACGAGCTCCGGGCGCCGCGGAGTTACTTCTGGAACGCTCTCGGCCTGTTGATAAGCCCCGGCAAAGGGCTCGTTTTCTATAATCCGCCGCTCCTGCTTGGGCTCCTGGGCTTCGGCCGCTTCATCCGCTGGCGGCGATGGTATCTCTGGCCCCTGGGATTGGTCGTCCTGCCTCAAATCCTCTTCCATGCCTACTTTCGAACCTGGGCTGACGAGACCTGGGGGCCGCGGCGGCTGCTGAACCTGCTGCCGGTGCTGATCCTTCCGGTGGGCGTCGTCTTCGAAGGGGTTCCCGTCGGGCGCATGACGCGCCGAATGCTCAATTGGGGGCTGATCGGGGCCGGCGTGACGTTGCAGCTCCTCGCCGTGAGCATGAACTACGCCGCCTACACGCGGGCGCTCACGCCCGCGGGCCTCGCCTCGGAACAGAATTTCGCCTGGAACCCCGGGCTGACGCATTATCGGTTCCAGGCGTGGCTTTTCGCCTCCTCCGTCTCGCGGTGGCGGGGCGAGGGTTCCCTCGCGCTCACGATCGGCCCGGAGTATCTCGATTGGAACGCTCCGCCGGAGCCGCCGCCCTCGATCCGGCTCGATCTCTCGCCTTTCGACGAGCGGCTCGACGTCTGGTGGGCGGCGCGTGCCGCTCGCGACCCTCAGTGGTTGCGCTCGGACAACAAGTCCGTCTATCTCCTGGCGGGGATGATCTTCCTCGGTCTCGTCGGCCTGCTCGGTCTCGGGCTGTGTCTGCGGGAACGGGCGGCCCCGGTCGCCCCGCCGCCCGTCGCTGAGAGCCAGGCCGGCGCCACGTTGCGACATTGAACCCTCGCTCGGCGCCGATAGGATGGGGGGTCCCGCGTCTGGAGAGCGACCTGACCTCAAGGAGGGCCTATGAACGGCGCGGAAAGTCTGATCCGGACGGCGGCGCAAGCCGGCGCCGACGTGATCTTCGCCAATCCCGGCACGTCGGAGCTGGAGCTGGTAGCGGCCATCGATCGCGTGCCGCGCATGCGGGCCGTTCTAGCGCTTTTCGAGGGGGTCTGCACGGGGGCCGCCGATGGCTACGCCCGGATGAGCGGCCGACCCGGGCTCACGCTGCTGCACCTGGGCTGCGGCCTCGGCAATGGATTCGCCAATCTGCACAACGCGCGTCGCGCGCGCGCGCCGATCGTGAACCTGGTGGGCGATCACGCTTCCTATCACCTCAAATACGACGCCCCGCTGACCTCGGACATTGCCTGCCTCGCCGGCGTCGTCTCCCCCTGGCAGCGAACGTCGGCTTCGGCTCGAACCCTCGCCCAGGATTTCGCCGACGCCCTGGCCGCGGCTCAATCCCCGCCCGGGCAGGTCGCCACGCTGATCATCCCCTCGGAATGCTCTTGGGACGAGGCTGATGGCCCCGTCCAGGTCGCCGCCGCGCCGCCGCCTCGGCCCGTCGAGCCGACGCGGGTCGAGCGGACGGCCAAGTCGCTCAGATCGAGCAATGGAAGCGCGATCCTTCTCGGGGATCGGGGATGCAGCGAACGGGGCCAGCGGGCGGCGGCGCGCGTGGCCGCTGCTGTCGGGTGTCGCCTCTTTTACGAAACTTTTCCGCGGCGGATTGAGCGGGGGGCGGGCCTCCCCGCCGTCCGGCGGCTCCCTTACTTTCCGGAGGACACGCTCAAAGCTCTGGAGGGCGCGCGGACGCTCGTGCTGGCCGGTGCCAAGGCCCCCGTGGCCTTTTTTGCTTATCGCGGCCTGCCCAGCCTGCTGATGCCGGAAGGGTGCGAGGCCCTTGAGCTGGCCCAGCCCGGGGAAGACATTGAGCAAGCCCTGGAGGACCTCGCCTCGGAGCTCGACGCCGCCGCCGGAGCCGGAGAAATGGCCCCGGCCTCCCGCCCGCCCAGCCCCACCGGCCGCCTCGACACCAAGGGCGTCGGCCTGGCGCTGGCCGCGCTGCTGCCCGAGGGAGCGATCATCTCCGAGGAAGCGCTGACCTCGGGGGGACCGGCTTACTTTCTGACTCAGAACTCCCCGCCCCACTCGGTCATCTACCTCACCGGCGGCAGCATTGGCCAAGGCATCCCGGCGGCGACCGGAGCGGCCGTGGCCTGCCCGGACCGGCGCGTCATCGCCCTTCAGGCCGATGGGGCGGGAATGTATACGCTCCAGGGCCTCTGGACCCAGGCCCGCGAAGGGCTCAACGTAACAACGATCGTTTTCTCCAACCGAGCCTATCAGATTCTGCGCGTTGAATTGGCTCGCTGCGGCCTGACCGAACGCGGCCCCCGCGCCGAAGCCTTGACCGACCTCGGCCACCCCGATCTGGATTGGGTGGCGTTGGCCCGCGGCCTCGGCGTCCCGGCGACGCGGCCTGATTCGGCCGAGGCCTTCCACGCCGATCTCGCCCGCGCCCTGGCCGAGCCCGGTCCCCGCCTGATCGAGGTCGTTCTGCACGGCCCCTGAGCCGGATGTTATTTTCATGCCGTATCTTACACGCGCCGCGATCTCGGCTTCGCTGACCGTCCGATGAAACCCTCTCCTCACAGGCCGAGGGTCCCCGCGCTCCGACGGCCCGCATGAGATGAAACGAACGAATGGTTGTTGCCGGCCTTGACGACGCTCGCCCTCATCCTCCTCGCCCAAACGCCGGCCCTGGCCGGCGGCTGGACCGCCTGGCAAAACGGCGACATCGCCGCCGCCGAGGCCGTCGCTCTCGAACACGCCGGGACCGATCCCGGGCGCCATCTCCTGATCCTGTGCGCCTCCGTCCAGGGGAAGTACGATCGAGCGATCGCGCTCCAAAGGGAGATGGACCCCTCCTATCCTCGCCTCAAGGAACTAGATGAGCCCGTCTTTCACGCCCTCCTTCACCTGCGCCTTTACGACGAAGCCGTCCGGTTCGCCCGGCAGCGTGGGATGGAGCCAGAGTCGCTCGCCGCGGCTGAGGAATTGGCTCGACGCCCGCTCACGGTAACGCTGGATAGTATCACGTACATACCTTTCGCTGAGCATCCCCTCCAGGATTACCTGCCACCGTTCGAGGCTCACATTAACGGTCAGGCGCAGACGGTTCACCTGGACACCGGCGGGACATGGCTCCACATGGGGCCCGACCGGGCGAGGCGCCTCGGCATCGAGCTCGCCGAGGCGGGGACGGGGCGACACGGCAATCGCGAGGTCAATCTCCTGCGGGGGATGGCGCAGACGTTCCGGCTCGGCGACGCCCTCCTCGAGAACGTGCCCGTCATCGCGCTGCCGACATTGACGCAGGCTCAGGATTTCATCATTTTCGGAACAAACGTGCTTGAGCAGTTTCTTACGACCATCGATTATCCAGGCGCGAAGATGGCGCTCTCGCCCAAAGGCGACGGCGAGATGCGGAAGCGTCACGCCGAGATTCATCAGGGCGAAACGTTCGAGGTCCCCTTCTATCTTTGGGGCGACCACTATATGTTCGCGCGGGGAGGCTTCGGGGAGCGACGGGACCTCACATTTTTCATCGACTCGGGGCTGGTGGCTCTCGATCCGACCCAAGGGATGCGGCAGGCCTGTTTCGTGGCCACCCCAAGCCAGTACGAAGCCTGGGGCGTGGAGCCGGCGCTCGCCGGGAGGCGATTTTTCGAGACCGATCTCCCCATCTCGCTTGGCCCGCTCCGCCAGACGCGCCAGTATTTCACGACGATGGAGCCGGCGCCGGCGTCTCAATTCGGCGGCGTCCGAATCGACGGCTTGATCAGCCACGCCTTCCTCAATGCCTACGTCTGGACGCTCGACTTTGAGCGTCACCGTTACCTGTTCTCCTCCCCTTCCCGCTGATCCACGGCCAGCCTTCAGGCCCGACTCGTCCCCGTTCGATCTGCGGCAGGCGGTTCCGAAGTTCGTGGCGACGGTGTAAGATGACACGACCCGGCCTCGCCGGGTTCGCCGAGGAAAGCAGTTGCGCGTCGGGATCAAGACCGAGATGGCATTCGCCGTCGCCGTGTTCGGCGTCGCCGCAGCCGTCGCTTACGGTCTGGGTTATCGCTTTCTCATTCCTTACGAGTATCCGCATCTGCTGGCCCAGGAGTGGCTGCGCGAAGAGCTCGTTGAATCACTCTGGCATCTACACGCCCAGCCGCCCGCGCTCAACCTCTGGCTGGGCCTCGCGCTCAAGTCCGAGGCGGCGTTCGGGCCGTCGCGCGAAGCTTTACTCCTGGGCTACCATCTCGCGCTCGGGTCCTTTGCGATGGCTTCCTCCGCCGTTGCGGGCCACGTCCTGATCTCCCGGCCATGGATGAGATTGAGCCTCCTGGTCCTCATAGCCGCGCACCCCGTCCTGGCGATGATGTTGTTCCTCTACACTTACACGTTTCAGGAAACGGGCTGGTTGCTGATCCTGGCCGGCGCGACGGCCCACTTTTCCCGCAGCGGTTCCACGTGGAGCTACCTCCTCGCCTGCGGCGTTGTCATCTTGCTCAGCCTCACTCACGCTCTGTTTCACCCGATCTGGGGCTTGGCGTTTCTCGGCGGGTTGATGACATTACAACCGCCCTTGGAGTCCGGGGGGGGCCGTGGGCCGAGTACGAAAATCTATCTCCTCGCCGGGGCCGTTCTCGCCTTACTCGCCTGGCCCGCCAAAAACGCGCTCCTCTTCGGCCGCTTCACCTCCTCCACCTGGACGGGGTTCAACATCGCGCAGGGGTTGCCGATCGATTTCGAGACCCTCCCCTCGCCCGACAGGGACGTCCCGGACCGTTGGTCTCGCGTCCCTGCCCTGGCCAGCTTCCTCAAGCCGGAGGGGTCCCGGAACATGAATCACATTTCCGTTATCGATGAATTTGAGATCCTCGGCTCGGCCGCATGGGACGAGATGAGGAACCACCCCGGTTCAATGGGACCCAAGCTCCTCGCAAATTATCGTTCCATGACCCGCTTTTCGGGCCGTCATCCATTCACGGGAGCTCTCGGAGTTCATCAACCCCCCCCCTCGCCGGCACGGCCGTGGTTGTCGGCTTACGAACAACTCTTATTTCAGGACTTCCGCTCCGCCCGGAAGTTACAATCCGCCGATCCAAGGATTCTCCCCCCCGGGGCGCAACCCCCCATGATCACGAGGGGCGGCATATCGGGATTCTATCTTACGTATCCGATCATTCTCGTCCTGGCCCTTATCAAGGCTATCCGGACGCGGACGATAGGCCCTCCTTCTCGCCTCGCCACAGCGTTAATCTTTAATATCCTGTGGCTCACGGGGCTGATACTTTTCGTTGACGGCAGTGAGGGGAATCGTCTCCGCTTCCCCGTGGAACCCTATTTCTGGTTGCTTTTCGGCTGGGTCGCCGGGTCCCCCTGGCCCTCGCCCTCACGCAAGACAACGCCGTGACGTCACCACCCTCCCCGGAATCGCAGCTCACATCTGGCGATCGCCTCAGACCTGGAACACGCCCAGCTTGAATTCCGGCCTCGGGTCATAACGGCAGGCGATCGAGAAGAGATGAACCAACGCGGCGCGCGTGTGGCGCGGGTCGATCACCGCGTCAACCCACAATCGCGCCGCGGCGTAATACGGCGACAGCGCCGCTTCATACGTCTTTCGGATACGATCCAGGATGGCCGCCTCCTCATCGGGTCGCATCGGCCGATCTCCGAGTTTACTCTTCTCAATGCTCAGGATCGTATCGGCGGCTTGATCCCCCCCCATCACGGCGATCCGGGCGGACGGCCAGGCGAGCATAAACCGCGGACCGAAGGCGCGGCCACAAAGCGCATAGTTGCCGGCCCCATAACTGTTACCGACAATCAGCGTCACCTTCGGGACACGACTGTTGCTGACGGCGTTGACGAGCTTGGCCCCGTCCTTGATGATCCCTCCCTGCTCGGCGCGCGTGCCGACCATGAAGCCGGTTACATCTTGGACAAACAGGAGGGGAATCTGCTTTTGGTTGCAGTTGAGGATAAAACGGGCAGCCTTATCGGAGGAATCCGAATAAATAACGCCGCCGATCTGCATCTCCCCCTGGCCCGACCGGGTGACCAAACGCTGGTTGGCGACGACGCCGATGGTTCTGCCCTCCAGGCGCGCCGTCGCCGTGAGCAACGTCTGGCCGTAAGCGGTCTTGTATTCCTCCCAACTCCCCGCGTCGATGATACATCGGAGAACCGCGCGCATGTCGTAACCCGCGCGAGGATCGGCCGGAAGGAGGTCCAGGATCGCATCGGCCGGCGATTCGGGTTGGGCGGTCGGCCCGTGGGCATAGCTCGAGGGCGGGGGTTCGGGCCATTGCGCGGCGCGGCGGCGGAGACGCTCTAAAGAGGCGGCGTCGCTGACGTCCTCATAATCGGCCATGCCGCTCAAACGAGCGTGGGTCGAGGCGCCGCCCAATTGTTCGATATCGGCCACCTCGCCAATGGCCGCCTTAACGAGGTGTGGGCCGCCGAGAAAAATTCCCCCCGCGCCGCGAACCATCAAAAGTTCATCGCACAGGGCAGGGATATAAGCCCCGCCGGCGACGCACGGACCCATCACCGCGGCGATCTGCGGAACACCCGCGGCCGAAAGGCGCGCATTATTGAAGAAGATGCGGCCCCCGTTCTCCTTGTCGGGAAAGGATTCGGCCTGGAGCGGCAGAAAAAGCCCGCCGGAATCGACCAGATAGATGAGCGGCAGCCGGTTCTCCAGGCCGATTTCCTGCGCGCGCAGGATTTTCTTGATCGTCAGCGGGAACCAGGTGCCGCTCTTGACCATCGAATCGTTGGCGATGACGATGCAATCCCGGCCGCTGACGCGACCGATGACGGTCCTCACGGCCGCCGAAGTGATCTCCCCCCATTCCTCATACATTCCTGCCGCGGCGAAGGCGCCGATCTCGAACCGCGGGCTCTGCGGGTCGAAAAGCAGCTCAAGCCGCTCCGGAATGGTCAGCTTCCCCTTTTTGTGTTGGCGTTCGATGGCCGAAGGGGAACCCGCCTGAGCATTTTCGAGGAGAAGCCGCTCGAGCTCGGCGGCGGCGGCCAGGTGAACGGCTCGATTGGACCCCGAAGCGCTCATGACGGGTCCGTGCCCGATTCGTCCCAGACGAGGGGCTGCTTCCGACGGAAGGCCTCCACGCCGCGTCGGGCCGCGGCCGTCTGAACGGCCTGACAAAACTCCAGGCGCGCCGCCTCAAGCTGTCGGTCCAGATCGGCGAGGCCCTCGGCCTGCAAGAAGGCTTTCGTTCGGCGCATCGCTTCGTCGGAACGCTCACGGATCATATTGGCGGCGAAGGCGCGGGCCTCGGCCGCCGCGCTCTCGGCCGCGATGAAATCGACCATCCCGATCCGCCGAGCATCGTCGGGCTCGAGCAGGGCCCCCGACAAGGCCAAGCCGCTCAATCGACCGACCGGCAGGCGACGTCGGGCCGGGACCGAAACCAAGGCCGGAACGACCCCCACGCGCGTCTCCGGAAACGAGAACCGCCCGTTCGGGCCCATCCAAATCAGATCGGCCGAAAGGGCCAGGCCCACGGCGCCTCCCATGGCCGGACCGTCGACGGCGCATAGAAGCGGGATGGGCAGCCTCAGGAGCCGGCGGTAGGCCTCGGCCAAGGCATCGGCGAATCGGGCCGCCTGGGCGCGATCGTCCAACGCCACGCGCTTCATGTCCATCCCGGCGCTGAAGGCCGGGCCTTCGGCCAGGAGGAGCCCCACGCGAGCTTCGGGTTCGTCGGCGGCCTGGCGCAGGGCCTCGTTCAATGAGCCGACGAGCTCGGCCGAGAGCGCGTTGCGGCTCTCGGCCTCGGCCAACGTCAGCGTGAGAAGACCCGACGCCAACTCACAGCGGACGGGGCCGGTCACCGACGGGCTCCTTGCCGCGGCGTTCGCCGGGCGACGTCCTTCAGGATGAGGCCCGGCGGCAGACGCCCGGCCCAATGGCGACGCACGCCCCTGGCCAGCGGCTCCGGAATTTCCAGCGCCATGCGCAGGAGAGCCTGGGCATAGGTTTTCCCCTGGGCGTCGAGGCGGAGGGAGACCGACCCGCCGCCGCCGAGAGCGCGATGAACGACGAAATTCAGCGCCGCCAGATTGGGTAGCTCGTAGCGCTCAACGGGGCCCTCGGCCAGCGGGCTCAGATAGGCGGCGACCCGGCCGGCGGTCAGCGTCTCGGCCAGAAAGGGATACCACTCCTCGCGGCGGGCGATGACGCCGATATTGCAGGTGTCGCCCTTGTCGCCGGAGCGTCCGTGAGCCAGCAGGATCAGTCGTCCCAACATGAAGGCCCTTTCCTGGCGCCTTTGCCGGCATCAAGCTTCCAGGATTTCAACCTCGGGCGTGATCGCTTCCCGGGGGACAAGGCCCGACCAGTAGGCCATCACCTCCGAGGCGCGCGGCCGTCCGCCGGCGAAGCCCGTCGCTCCGGGAGGCCCGGTCAGGACCATCGGGGCCAACTCGCGACCGAGCGCGTCACAGGCGGCGCGATCGTTCGAGCGCGCCGAGACGCGCAACGTCACTTCCTCGGCCTCGTCCCGACGTTCGACGAGCCCGTCGTGGCAGGCGTCGGCCCCCACGCACTCGATCAACCACTCCTGGAAACGATCCACCCCCAGAAGGTTTTCGACCCGCTTGCGGATGAGCTGCCCGGCGGCCTGGGCGCGGGCGCGCGCTTCCGGCCAGCAATAGGTGATCTGACCGCTGACCTTCCAGCCGGCCTCGTAGACGCAGGAGACTTTGAGCGTCGGAGGGGCGGGTCGACCCCGAACGTCCGTGATCTCGACGCGATCGGGTCCGATCTCGCGCAGCCGGATGGTGGTGAAGTCGGCGATGCCATCCGGCGTCACGTAGCAGCGCGGATCGCCGATCTCGTAGAGAAGTTGCTCTTTGATGGTCGCGGCGCTGACGAGACCGCCGAGACCCGCGTGCTTGGTGATGACGGCCCGACCGCCGTCGTGCACCTCGGCGATGGGAAAGCCGATCCGATCGGCGTCGGCAACGGCGCGCCAGTCCGCCAGGAAATTCCCCCCCGAGGCCTGCGCGCCGCATTCGAGGACGTGACCGACGACGGTGCCCAGCGCCAGGGCGTCCCAGTCGTCCTCGGCCACGTCCAGGGCGTGGATCATCGGAGCCAAGGCAAGCCCGGTGTCCGTGCAGCGGCCGGTGACGACGATTTGCGCGCCCCGGCGGAGAGCTTCAACGATCGGCCGCGCCCCGAGGTAAACGTTCGCGCTCGTGAGCCGTTGGCGGACGCTCTCGAAGGGGAGCTCCGCCTCCAAGGGCGTCATCGTCAGCGCGGGCTCGGCCCGGCCCAAGGCTCGGTCCAGAACGTCATCGCCCCGGACGATGCCGACTTTGAGCTCCGTCAACCCGGCCTGCCGCGCGCGCGCCAGCAGGGCCTGGGCGCAGCCACGGGGATTCACCCCACCCGCGCTGGCGATGACCCTGATTGCCTTGTCGGCGATCTCAGGGAGCAACTCGCCCAGATCGGTCACGAAATCGGTGGCGTAACCGGCCGAGGGGTCGCGGCGGCGTTGCTTCTGAAGAATGCTCATCGTGACCTCGGCCAGGTAATCCATCACCAAGTAGTCGATCGGGCCGGAACGAACCTGCAAGGCGGGCGCCTGCGGCCAATCGCCCCAATACCCCTGGCCGCTGGCGATCCGAATCATGATCGGCGCCCGGGCCGCTCCTCAGCCTCGGAGGCTCGCGACAGTTCCAGGCCGTGACGTCGGGCCGCGGCCCGCGCGATGAGCACCCGCAGAATCTCGCTCGTCCCTTCGCCGATCTCGCAGAGTTTTGCGTCGCGCAGACGGCGCTCGACGTTATAGTCGCGCAGATAGCCGTAACCGCCGTGGATCTGGATGGCTTCAAGCGCGATGCGCGTGGCCATCTCCGAGCAGAAAACCTTGACGGCGGCCGATTCCAGGGGCGTGGCTTCGCCGGCGTCCTGAAGCGCGGCGGCGTGATACAGGAACAAGCGGCCCGCCTCGACCTGGATGACCATATCCGCGATCTTGTGCTGAATGGCCTGATACTGAATGATCGGCTGGCCGAAGCTCGTGCGCTCGTGCGCGTAACGGAGGCTGTCCTCAAGGCAGCCCCGCGCCAGCCCCAGCGAGAGGGCCGAGATCATGATGCGTCCCCGTTCGAGGACGCGCTTGACGACCTCGAACCCTCGATCGAGCCCTCCCAAGAGATGATCGGCCGGGACCCGGACATCACTCAATGTCAGCGGCACCGTGTCCGACGAGCGCATACCGAGCTTCTCCTCGGGCGGACCGATGGTGAGCCCGGCGACGCCGCGAGGGATCAGAAAGGCGCTGATGCCGGAGCCGCCGCCTTCAGGCCGCGTGGCGGCCATCAGGACGTAAAGACCGGCCCGGCGGCCATTGGTGATGAATTGTTTTGCTCCATTGATGATCCAGCGGTCGCCGTCGCGCTCAGCGCGGCAGCGCAAGGCGGCGGCGTCCGTGCCGGAGCCGGGCTCGGTCAGGCACCAGGCGCCGATCATTTCCCCGCGAGCCAGCGGCGGGATGAACCGCCGCTTCTGCTCCTCCGTCCCCGCCAGCAGGATATGCTCCAGACATAGACCGTTGTGGGCTTCGAGGGCCAGGGCGACGCCGCCATCGTGGCGGGCCAGCTCCTCCAAAACGACGGCCAGCGCCTGGTAGCCGCCGCCGGCGCCGCCGTACTCCTCAGGGACGAGGACGCCCATGAACCCTTGCTCCCCGAGACGAAGCGGGAGATCGTCCGGGAAGGCCTCGCGACGATCCCACTCCTGCGCGAAGGGGGCGATCCGCTCGGCCGCAAAGCGGGCCACGGCGGACCGGAGCGCTTCCAACTCGTCGGATAGGTTAAGGATCATGCAGTCGGGCGACGGATGTCGCCTCGGGACGGTTGGGATCCGCCCCGAGGCCCACACGGAAGGCAATTGGCGTCCCGCCCGGCTATCGTGGGTTCCGGCGGGGCGAGAGTCAATTTTTTCCACGCCGGGCGTCCGGGCTTGACTCTGCGCGGGGGACCTTGAAGAATCCGGTCCGCTCCGAGGGGCGATTCACACGCAAGCCGCCGAGGGCGAAGCGTTCGTTCGAGCCGATGATCGCGATTCGGAACATCCTCTGCCCGACGGATTTTTCCAGTCACGCCGATCACGCGCTGATTTACGGAACGGCTTTCGCTCGCCAGTTCGGGGCCACGCTGCACTTGATGCACGTCGTCAACGTCCCTTATATGTCCGTGGCCTATGAAATCGGCCCCGACGTCGTCGCCGCCCGCGAGCTGGCCGAGAAGGACGCGCGGGAACGCCTGGAGGCCAAGGCCGCCGACTTACGCGCCGAGGGGGTCAAGGAGGTGGTTACGCATTTGACCGTCGGAACCCCCTTCCTGGACGTGATTGGACTCGCCCGCCAACTCAAGGTCGATCTCATCATCATGGCGACGCACGGTCGAAGCGCGCTCAAGCAGGTTCTTCTGGGATCGACCGCCGAGCGGGTCGTGCGGAAAGCCCCTTGCCCCGTGCTCACGATCAAGCATCCCGAGCACGAGTTCGTCATGCCGTGAGAACCGTATCGACCCGCCTCGGGGGGCCGAGGTGCCTGATGACCCCCCCCTGTGGCATGCTTCTCACGATCGCGACCTTGACCTTCGTTCCGGGAGTTGACGGCCTCGGCGGGCCGACCGCCTGGCCTCGATTCCGGGGCCCCGACGCCGGCGGCGTGGCCGATGATCCTCGCCTGCCCGTGCGATGGGGCCCCGACGAGAACGTCGTCTGGAAAACCGAGATTCCGGGCTCGGGCTGGTCCTCCCCGATCGTCTGGGGCCGCCGAATCTTCGTGACGACCGTCACCAGCGACGTCGAAGAGGAAGAACGCAAAAAGGGGCTTTATCTCGGGGGCGAACGTCCGGTTCCGTCCGGCGTGATGCACCACTGGTGGGTCCTGGCGATCGACCTCGACACGGGGCAGATCGTCTGGAAGCGGGAAGTGCACGCGGGAACTCCCCCCACGGCGCGGCACTTGAAGAACACCTATGCCTCGGAGACGCCCGTCACCGACGGCCGGCGCGTCTATGCCTGCTTCGGCAACGTCGGGGTCTTCACGCTGGATTTCGACGGCGGCCTCATCTGGGAGCGGCGGCTGCCCGCCTACGACACCCGCGACGGCTGGGGGACGGGGGCCTCCCCGGCGCTGCACGGAGATCGGCTGTTCATCGTCCACGACAACGAGACGCGGTCTTATCTCATGGCGCTCAACGCCGCCACCGGCGAGCCGATTTGGGAAGTTCAACGGGAAGAGCAGAGCAACTGGGCGACGCCGCTCATCTGGGAAAACCCGCTCAGGACGGAACTCGTGACCAACGGCCAAGGCAAGATTCGCTCCTATGACCTGGACGGAAATCTTCTCTGGGAGATCCGACGCGGCTCGTGGCCGGTCGTCGCCTCGCCGTTGGCCGCCGGCGATCTCCTCTACGTCGCTTCCGGCTGGGTGATGGACAACTTTCGTCCCGTTCGGGCCGTGCGCCCGGGAGCGGCCGGCGATATCTCGCTTGAGGAAGGCCGGACGAGCAACGACTTCGTCGTCTGGGAGCAGACGAAGCTCGGTCCGTACCATCCGACGCCGATTGTCGTCGGGGATTATTTCTACACGTTGCTCGATCAGGGCTTTTTTCTCTGCCATGAGGCGCGAACGGGCCGGGAAATCTACGGACGCCAGCGCATCTCGGCCGCCTCCGGGAGCTTCGCCGTCGGCTTCACGGCGTCCCCCTGGTCCTATCGGGACCGCGTCTTCTGCCTCAATGAGGATGGCGATACGTTCGTGATCCGGGCGGGCCCGGTCTTCGAGGTTCTGGCGGTTAACAGCTTGAACGAGATGTGCATGGCGACGCCGGCCATCGCTGACGGAAGCCTTATCGTCCGGTCGGCGCGGCGCCTCTATCGGATTGCCGACCCCTCACCCGGTTCGAACTGAGCCTGATAGCCGCAGGAGGCCCACCGCGCGGGGCGGCGGCGATTGGCCTTCGTCTTGCTCAAATGAGCCGGAGAGTAGTGATTAAATGCCCATATTAGACCATCTCTTGGTCGATTCGGCCTAATGGGTGGCGAGGCATGCAATCTCGAGGTCAATTTCGCCGGGCCTATTGAATGGTTTCGGCACGGCGACAGGAGACTGGATCCCATGATCACCCAAGTCGCGCCCGCGACCGATTCCACGGATAACCATGTGTACACGCGCGACGAGCTGACCGAGATCATCCGACGGGCCGCTCGCATGGCCAGCCGGACGCCCGAGGACGATCGGGTCTCGGAAACCGAGATGGAGGCCATCGGGGCGAGTCTGGGGCTGGAGCGGGCTCACCTCAAGGCGGGGCCGGCGAGGAAGTCTTTCACGAACGGTCGTGTCGGCGCCGTCTGGCGTTCCGGCGGCTGCGGTTTTATCGGCACCTGGCCGCCTTCGGCTCGGTCGTGGGCGGGTTGTTTGTCCTCGACGCCCTCGAACCCTCCGGGGTCTGGTGGTTCTTTTATCCGATGATCGGGTGGGGAATCGGCCTGGCTTGCCACGGTTCGCGGGTTTATCTGGCCGAGAAAGAAGCCGCGTTGGGGATCGAGCCTCCAGAGGAGCGTGGGGCCCGCCGATCGGCTCGGGAGGAACGGCGCGATCGACGGGAAGAACGCCGCCGCTGGGCTCGTGGAGCTGGCTGAGACGAAACCGCGGCCATAATCCGGTCGAGGCCAAAGCAATCGGCGCTCCCGAGCGGGAGCGCCGAGCTTCCGAAGCAATCTGGGGTTAGGCGTATCGCCGGTCGCTCATTCGGGGGACCGGCCCCCCATTGCCGGCTGACGGCTACGGGTTCGAGCGAGCCGCCACCTGAGCCGCCAGATTCGGCTGAGCCCAATCCTGGGGATCGACCGGCGTGATGGTGCTGTACCAGCCGAGCATCATTTCATCGGTGGTCGGCCCGCCGAACCGGACGGCCTTGTTGGCGTCGACTTCGGGGAACTGACGCGAGCGCTCGGGGGAATTGTCGAACCACATCCGGACCTCAATCCGCGTGCCGCCGGGAATGAACTTGGGCTCGCGATAGATGTAGCGCGTCTGCCAGTTGAAGTCGTAGGCGGGAACGACCAGGAGGGTTTCCCGCGTGTTGTCCGGGTAAATGGCGACGTATTCGGCGGCCTTGCCCCGAAGGTGCATGTGCGGCAGGAGCGTGTAGAGGAACGTGTCCTTCTCGAAGATCCGGGCGGCGCCGACCTCCCAATGGGCGTGCGCGGGCGGAATTTCGAACGTGTGGTTCCCGATGTTGCTTCCCTCGATCGTGTAGCGGATCTTCATTTCCTTCGGATGGAACCGGATGCCGACCTGGGTCTCATCGACGACGGCCGTCCCCGGACCGGCTTCCTTGTGGTAATGCATCTGCCATCGGACCTGGGTCCCCTTGCGCAACACGCTGGCGAAACCCTCCGGATAGACCGTCGGGTCGGTTCCCGGCGCCAGGCCGCCGACGTTGGAAATGATGTGATGGACCGCCGGACCCGGCTTGAACTCGACGCTCTTGACGAACCGATCTTCCGCCAGATCGGATTCCGGAATGTCGGTGAAGAACGTGATGTAAAGGTCGTTGATCTCGTCCTTGAGGAGGAACGGCTCCGGGATCGAGACGACCAGATCGGGCTGCCCGAGCGCCCAGCCCCCTTCGATCTCGGGGAATACGCGAGGGGCGGGTCCCTCGGCGGGGTTCCCGGCCTGGGCCCCGCTCTGCGCCCAGCGGACAACCGTCTCGACCTGCTCATCGTTCAGGGTCCGCTCGTTGAGGAAGATTCCGTGGAACTCCTGAGCGGCGTCCCAAGGCGGCATCTCGCGCGCTCGGACCCGCTCGGCGATGGACTTGGCCCATGGGCGGACCTCCTGATAGGTCAGGAGCGACATGGGAGCGACCATCCCGGAGAAGTTGGCGCCGGAGGGCCGGTGACAATCCTGACACTTCTCCTGAAGAATGGGCAGAACGTCCCGATAGAAGGTCACGGACCTGTCCGGCGTGGCGTTGTCGTCGTCGGCCGCCGCCGGAGCGACGATAAGCCACGGGCTCGTCATGAGCACGACCCAAGCCATCGACATCAACTTGTTTCGCATGACCATTCGCTCTCCTCTTGTTTGAAATTTCACAAGGAGGGAAACGCTCGCGTTGGGGCACTCGCTTGATCGGCCCCAACCGGTCTCGATCATTGGCTTCCCCGGCAGGAAAAGTCCACAGAAATCAATCAGCGTTGGATGGGCGGGGCGGGGGGGCCACCAGTAGCCCCATCTCAGCCAGTTTTTCGGCCACCCCCCGCTCGAAGGGACGGGGCGACCAACCGGGCAACGCCCGCCTTGTTTCGTCGGTGGAAAAGGCCTTGTCCTCCCGCAGCCGGCGCACTTGGTCCCGTCGGGTCCATCGGCGGCCGGAGGCCAGGTCAACGGCGGCGGCCCCCGCCAAGGCTATCGGGTACGGCAGAGGGACCCAGCGAACGGGCCGTCCGAGAAGGCGGCCCACCGTCTCAACCATCGCCCGCCAGGTTATCGGCTCCGGTCCGGCCAGGGTGAGCGTCCGCTGGCGCGCGCCGTCGGGGTGGGCCAAGGCGGCCAGGAAAGCCGAGGCCACGTCGTCGGCGTGAACGGGCTGGACGAGGCCGGCTCCGCCGGCCACCAGAGGCGCCCATCGCCGCCGCCGCAGCCACTCAACCAGACGTTCGACGTTTCGGTCCCCGGCGGGACCATAGATCATCGTCGAACGCAAGACGGTGTAATCCAATCCCGATTGTTCCACGGCCGCTTCCCCGGCGATCACGGCCTCGGCGACGGCGTCCGGGGATCGACTGAACCGGCGCGTGGAGGAAAGGCAGACAAATCGGCTCAGGCGGGCCTCGGCACACGCCCTCAGCAGGGGAGTCGCCAGGCTGATCGGAGCCACGTGCGCGACGGCTTCCGATCCCTCAAGCGCCGACCGCCAGCCTTCCGGGACCCGCAAATCGCCTTCGACCCAATGGAGATGGGGATGGGCGAGGAACGTCGCGGCGACATCGCGCGTCCGGACGAGCGCCCGGATGGACCATCCGTCGTCCAGAAACCGAAGGATCAACCGTCGGCCCGTCGGACTGGTCGCGCCGGTCATGAACAGGCCTCCCTTCCCGGCCCGGCCCCCCCCGAGAGCCTGAACGCCCGGCGGGAAGTTCGCCGAAGAGGGCGATTCGGAGGAGAGACTCATGTTGCCGAGTTCGATCTGAGCGCCTCCAGAATCAAACGGACCAACTCCGGCCGACCGAGCCCCGTCTGCGCCGAAAAAGGTTGGAGCGGCGCCTCCGGGGCCAAACCAAGCCGCTCGCGGATCAGGCGAGCCCGGCGATCGCGCTGCCCCGGGGGGAGTTTATCCGCCTTGGTCAAGGCGAAGCAGGACCGATGGCCGAGTCGGTTCAGCAGCTCAAGGAGCCGGAGATCGCCTTCGGACGGCTCGCGCCGGATGTCCAGCACGATCACGACCAGCCGCAGCCCTTGAGCCCGTTCCAGAAAACTCTCCACCAACGGGCCCCACCGTCCCCGAACCTCCGGCGGGACGCGCGCGTAGCCGTAACCGGGCAGGTCGACGAAGAAAACCCGGCCGTCGATGTCGAAGAAGACGATCGATTGCGTACGGCCCGGGGTCGATGAGGTCCGCGCCAACCCCTTCTGCCGGACCAAGGCGTTGATCAGCGACGATTTGCCCACGTTGGAGCGTCCGGCGAAGGCCACCGAGGGGCGTTCCGGCCGCGGGAGGGCCTCGGGTCGGCGAATCTCCTTGAAGAAGCGGGCGCGGGTCAGATCCAGTTCGCTCATCGGCTATCGGCGGCTTGCCCGCACGCGTCTTGTTGAATCTTCCCGGATCGTTTGGGGGTCAGACGCCCAGCCCAGGCGTCGGCATGCGTGCATCCCCTGATATGCTTGCGTTAAGCTGGCCGAGGTCAAGCCCTGATGGCCTCGGCTATGGCCAAAAATTCCGCTTTCCTCGCCCCCCACATTTCGGCTTGGGCGTTGATGCCGCTCATGCTACTGGCTGCGGCCGAGGCGTCGGGCCAACGCGCCCCGCTGGGGGGGCCGCCTGGGCCCCTGCCGCCCGGAGTCCAGTGGCTGCCCTCGCCCCCGCAACCCGAACGCCTCCCCCCGGATATCGATGTCCGCGGATTCGAGGTGGACTGGACGGCCCCTCTCCTGGCCTGGGACCTTGTGTTTGGCCTTGACGGCGGGCGGATTCCCCTTCTCTGGTCCGAGGCGGCTCCTCGAAGGCCCGCCGAGATCCTCATCCAGCTCGTCGAGCCGGTCGAGGCCGTGGTCGAGGGGCGGGTTGCCTGGAACCTGCCGTTGGAGACCCGGCCGGCGCCAGCGCCCCCCACGAGGCAGGCGCACCCTCCCTTTGAGGTTGATCCGCCGGCCCAGGATCAAGATCCGGGCCCAGAAGTTGATCACGTCAGACTCGGCGACGGGCTTCCGTGGATGCCGGCGGGACCCTCGGCGCGCGAGGGGTCAGCCGCGGCGGCGGGCCGGACCGAAGGGAGCGCCGCCGTGGGCGTCCGCTGGCTGGGCCAGCCGGCCGACTGGCGAACGCGTCCGCCAGCGGCGACGCCCCCCGCTGACCCGCTCATCCTCAGCGTTCTCGATCCGACTGTGGGACGTAGCCGGTTCTTCTGGATTCGAGGTCGGTCTCGGCCCTTGCGCGATTATGCTCCGCTCGGGGATTGGATCGACGCCGCGATTGCCCCCCATGCGTGGATCGCGCTGCACGCCACGGGGGGGGCGGCGAAAATCGGCTTCGGCGAATGGAGAATTGAATCGCCCGAAGGGGGGGAAGACTTCGTTCGCATCGGCGTCGCCCTTGCTCTCCGCAAGCGACGGCCCGGAGAGCCGGTGGACTGGGCGCGGCTCGGCCGACCCCGATTGACAGTCTCATCGTTCGAGGCTGACTACACGCCGGAGACGGTCCTGTCGGGACGCATCTGGCCCGCGCCGCTTCATCCGTCGGTCTGGATAAGCCGGCCCTCCGCCGGCGCCGGCGATTCCGTCGGCGGCGGGAATTTAGCCCCCACGCGCGGCTCCCCCGCCTGGCTCCAGCTTGAGTTCGTCAGTCCAAAACCGGTTGACACGATCCGGCTGCTGCACGCCGAGGCCGCCGGATGGTCCTGGCATTTCAACCCCGCTGATCTGCGGATCACGCTGGCCCTCGCCGGCGGCGAACCCGTCACCGCCGCCGTCAAAGACGCCGCGGCGACGACTACGATTCGCCTTCCCGCCCCGACCCCGCTGCGCCGGCTCACGATCGAATGGCTCGACCCCACGCGCCTGGGCGTCCCTTCTCCGGCCCGCCTGGCTGCCCTCCAACTCTGGGGCCCGTGGGACGGGACCGAATAGGTGGGCTACCCGCCCACATCTCGTCGGCCGAGAAGCGAGTTGAAAAGCTCGCCGATCGGGCCGCACGTGTGGAGGAGAGGGACTTATCCGGCTCAGCGGGCCTATCCTCTATGGGGAAGATGAGGTCCGTATCCAGGGGGATATCCGAAAAGGAGGATTGACAAGCGTCATGACTCGCATCTGGAAACGGTGGCCGATGGCGACCCTGCTCCTGAGCCCGGCGGCGTGGGGCGTGGCCGCCTGGGCAGCCGGGACTCACGTCCAGGGGGAGAGGTTGACCTTCGCGTTGCCCGACCTCGATGGAGTCACCTTTACGTCAGAGGACGAACGGTTCAAGGGGAAAGTCGTCCTCGTGGACATCTGGGGTACCTGGTGCGGGCCGTGCCGCGCGGAGCTCCCTCACCTCATCCGAATTCACGAAAAATACCATGGCCAGGGGCTCGAAATCGTGGGGATCGCCTTTGAGAGCGGACCCCCCGAGAGCCAACGGGAGCGGCTCAAAGAATTCGTCCGGCGCGAGAAGGTCCCCTACCTCGTCCTCCACGGCGGCAGCCGAGGCCGGGAGGTCAACATGAAACTACCCGCCCTTCAGAACTTTGAAGGCTTCCCAACCAAGATCCTGATTGGGCGAGACGGGCGGGTCCAGCGTGTCAGCGTGGGCTTCACGGACGACCGGATCAAAGAACTCGAGGGCGCAATCGCCGATCTTTTGAAGGGATAATCAGTCAAGGGGGCCGCATTCCGTCTGAGGAGGCGTCCCTACCCCGTCGGCCCTCCTTTCCCATAAGAACTCAGAACCAGGCCGACGCCCCGGAGCAATCAATGACCGGCGAGGTCAGATAATGAGGCCCGTTGACCGCGGTCGAAAAATCCCCCCCGATACGGATGCCGATGAGAAAGTTGTCGCTCGTCGGCGAGTGATCCTGACCGGGGTCGGGATTGCCGTACTGCGTCCCGCCGCCGGCCACGGCCGAACCCCGTTCCCAATAGCCGGCCTCGTAGCCCGTCCATCCCATGTCTGCGCTGAAATCGTCCGAAAACAGAACGACTTCACCGCCGGCGAGCGCGCTCGCGGCGATCATCCAACAGCCGATTAGCGGTATCCATCGCATCGTCGGTTCCCTCCTCAGAACAAGGCCGCCCCTCAGATCGGGCCTCGTCGGGTCTATGGTCATGGGCATAACTCATTCATACAGTCGCCAGGTACGCCGCGCCTGGCTTGGAAATTTCACCTTTCGAACGAAAGCGTTGGAGAACACGTCGAGCCCGGCGCCGGTCAGGCCGAGGGCGGGGCCCGCGTCCTGAAGGGCCAGATACAGTACGACGTAGTCGCCGTCGCCGGTGAAGAAATCGGCCGGGATCAAACCGCTCCAGCGCGGCGTGGGCTGACCCTGAGCGTCCACTTGGCGGGAAAGCGGGACAAATTTGTGGCTGGTGATCGGCAGGTCATCGCCGAAATCCTCGCCGAGATAACTCACATAGGCCTCGACGCGCCGCAAATTGGAGCCGGACACGTCACACCAGATCTCAAAGCCGGTCCCGGCGTTGATCTGGGATCGGTTGACGGAGGCATCGGGCCGCGCGTCCACGATCTGCGGCGGGGAGGTGGCAAAGAAGGTCGGCGAACCGAAACGGCGGATCACGGCGAGGTCCCCATCGGCGAAGGAGGAGGCGCCGTCCCCGTCGTCGTCGAGCCAAGGGACTTGAGGAGCCAACGGCGGCAGGGGGTTGGCCTGGAGCGCGTCGCGGGCGGCATCATAAGCCTCGTAGAGGGTCTGCCCCAGCAAAGCCGAAGAGAAAAAAATGTCCGAGAAGGAAAACGTCCCGATCCGGCCGCCGAAGTTGGCCAGGCGGCCGTCCGTCGTACTCGTGATGACAATGCGGCGCGTCCCCGGCGGCGAACCGGAGCACCGCCGGAGAAACCCTCCGGAGAAACAGGTATCGACGTAAAGGACGATTTCGGGCAGCGGCTCCTTGCCGTCCTGCGCCTGGTCGAGGATCTCGTCCAGCCCCCTCGCCGAGAGCCGCACGGGGGGGAAAACGGAGGCATTGACGAGGAAAAACCACTCGTCGAGGGTTGTATCCCGCTCTCCATGGTCCAGCAAAACGAGCGTCAGGCGCGCGGCGTCGGCGGCCCATTCGAGCACGGCGCCCTCGATAGCCCGCAGCGTGGCCGCCTCGGCCACCCGCGGGTTCTGTTGCGGCGTCTCGAATGAGGAGAGGTATCGGATGTCGCCGGCGTCGTAATTGTTGACGCGGGCGACGATATAGGCCCGCTCGGCGAGCGCCCGCGTCTGCGCGGCGATCGGATTGGGCAAGGACCCGAAGGAAGGCCCGCCGCCGGCCAGGAGGATCAGCTTATCGCGCGTCCGTTCCGGGAGCTGGCTGGTGGCCTCGCCCAGGAGGGCGAACTGTCGGCGGGGCCCGGCGGGGTCGGTGGAGATCACGGTCAGCAAGGCCTGCTTCGCCCCGCGCCGGTCCGGATCAAAAACGATCTGGATCGGGCGCGGTTCTCCGGCGTTGAGCGTTCCGGTCGTGGCCGCCTCCAGGATGCGGAACTGAGAGGCGTCCGGCCCGGTCAGGCGAACTCCCTGAGAAGCGAAATAAAGGGGCTCCTGAGCATGAGTGTTCATGAGCGTCAGCGTTCTCGGGGCGGTGGGCCCGGCCTGGACGTCGTGCGCGCCGAACTGCAACTGCGCCGGTTCGACTTCGAGCGCACCCGATCCGAGAAGCCCGAAGAACCGCAGACCCGCCACGGCCCCTTCGCCCGCCGAGAAGAGACCGTCGCCGTCGTCCTCCAGGACGGGCGTCGGCGCTTGGCCGTCCGCCGTGACAAGCGCGGTCATGTCATTGCGGGTCCAGCCGAACCCCTCGGCTATCGTTTTGCGTTCGAGCCACCTCGCGAGCGCTCTTTGCGTAAACGTGGCCGTGGGGCCCACGGGACCATAGAAGGCGAGCCCGTCGGCCCCCGCGCTGCTGATCAGCACGCGCTCAGCGCTCGGGTTGGTCGCCGGCGGCTCGGCGCACTCGCGGAGGAAGCCCCCCGCATAATCGAAGTCAAAGACCAGATGCACTTCCGTGACCGCCTGCGGGCCCGATTGCAACTCATCCAGCCAAACGTCGAGTTCCTTCGCATCAAGGAGGTGTAACGGCGTTGAGACGCCATTAACCAGATAGAGCCAGACCGGCCCGACGATGAATTGACGGAAGCCATTGCCGACAAGGATGACCGTCAGCCGCCGCGCGCCGGCGGCCCAGGTCCGGAGAGCGTCCTCGACGTTGGATTTCGTGGCGGCCGCCGTCACGTTCGGATTCGATTTGGCCGTGTCGAACGCCGAAAGGTAACGAATCTCCCCGGCCTCGAACCCCGCCTGAAGCGCGGCCCCATAGGCCGCCTCGGCCGCCCCGCGCGCGGTCCCGCCGATCATATTTCCGTTGAATTCGCCGCCCCCCGCCACGATAAGCAGTTTGTTCGGAGGCCTCGGCTCCGGCGTCGGCGTCGGGGTCGGCGTGGGTGTCGGCGTATCCGTCGGCGTGGGCGTCGG
>CAYXAU010000009.1:0-44693 GCA_964463045.1 uncultured Candidatus Sumerlaeota bacterium
TTCCCGTGGGAGAACCCCAGCACCGTTCACGGTCGGACGCGGCAGTCTAAGGCGAGGAGGCTGAGGGAGTCAAAAACGAATGCGGTTCTGAACAAGCCTCCTGGCCGCACAGGCGAGGGACTCTGATCCCGACCCCATCTGTCCATTGAGCTGATGATTGACACCCCACCGGATCGGGGGGCTAAAATGGCGTCGCGTTCATGAGCCGATCGTTCCAAGGGAAGCGTCGAGCGTTCCGGGCCGGAACGGCCTCGACGATCATCGTGGCCTGGGCCGTGATGAGCGCCCGGCCGGCTTGGTCGACGCTGCTCCACCCTTGCGGGGACGCCCCGCCGAGCGCCGCCCACGCCTGCTGCGGAACCCACGCCGAGGCTCTCCCGAGCCGCTCGGTGGTCTCGAATCGAACGACCACGAGGCCGGCCGGAGAGGGCCACGTCCACCCTGCCGGGAAAAGTCCCCACGGCCAAGACGGCTTGCATTGGGGGGACCGGACGTGTTCCTGCGAACCCCTGAGGTTGCCCCTTCCGACGCCACTCCAGATCGCGGAGCCCACCGGGCCGGAACGGTCCCGTCCCCGCGAGGGCTGGCCGGACGGAACGGGCTGGGCCGGCGCCGAAACGCCGGCGGAGTTGTGGGCGCCGACGCCGGGGACGCCCCTTGCGCGGCTCAAAGCCGATCATCCTCCCTCGGTCCCTCTGTTCATTATTCATTGCTCGCTTCTGCGCTGACTGGGGCCGCCTCCCTGCGCTGACTCCTTGAGGCGAGAAGAGGGGGCTTTCGCCTGAGGCCGCTTCGGGCCCGAGGCGCGCCGCGCCAACCCGCCCGTCGGCCCGCGGACCTTTTTCGATCGTGACGTTCTACGGGAGGCTACCCATGAATGTCCTCCGACCTCTGATGGTCGCGCTTGGCGGCTTGACGCTGGGATGCGTGGGGTTGGGGCCGACGCCGCTCCCGCCCGAGCACCCTGCGCGGTCCACCGCCACGCTCGCCGAACCGCCGGGTCTCCCCGACGTCCTGGCCTGGCGCCCCTTGAGCTTTGAGAGGCCGGGGGGAGAACCCGGCCCTGAGGAGCCCAGAGCGGACCCACACGCCGGCCACGGGGAGACCACCGGCGACGGGGAAACATCGGACGAAACGGCCCTCTTTGCCTGCCCGATGCACCCTGAAGTCCGATCGGCCCAACCCGGAAGGTGCCCGCGTTGCGGGATGGAACTGGTGGCCACCCCGCCCGGGACGAAGGGAGGGACGCCCCGATGATCACGAGGTTGAATCGCTCAAGCTTGCGGACGATGGGGTGCGGGCTGATCCTCGTCGCGGCGAGCTGGTCGGCGGTCGGTTGCGCTGGGGGGCTCCCGGAGGCCCGGCACGAGGACGCTTTGGCGCCGTGGCGGCTCGCCGGTCTGGCCGAGGCAGCGCCGTCGGTCGAAACCGCGGACGTTCGAGAGAGGGTTCGGGAATTGCTTGGCGCCCCCTTGACGCCCGAAACCGCCGTTGAGGTCGCGCTGCTGGCGAGCCCCCGGATGCAGGCGACGGTCGAGGAATTCGGCGTGGCGCGCGCCGATCTGTTACAGGCCCGGCTGGCCACCAACCCGCGGCTGGGGCTCAGCGCTCGTTGGGATCCCGGATCGGGCGGCTCCACCAACACCGAATGGGATATCGCGCTTGATCTGCTCGATGCGTTACTCACGCCGCTTCGCGCGCGAGTCGCCGCTCAGGAATTCGAGGCGACTCGCGCGAGACTCGGCCACCAGATACTGGAGTTTGTGGCCGAGGTCCGGCACGCCTACTTCGAGTTCCAAGCGCAGGAAGAAAGGGTTGAACTGATGCGCACGGCGACCGAAGCCACAGCCGCGGCGGCGGAACTGGCTCACCGACAACGCGTGGCCGGCGCAACGGGCGGCCTTGCCCTCGCGCAACAGGAAGCTTTTCACGCCGAAGAGCTGCTGATCTTGGCCCGAGCGGAAGTTCAGGCGCTGGCCGCCCGAGAGCGGCTTAATCGCCTGCTCGGCCTTTGGGGGGAAGCCGTCCGATGGGAGGTTTCGCCGCGGCTCCCCTCGCCGCCGGAGACGGAGCCGACCGTGGAGCGGGTGGAAAGCCTCGCCGTCGAGCGGCGATTGGACCTGGAAGCGGCTCGGCGCGAGCGGGACGCCGCCGAACAAGCCCTGCGCCTCGCGCGGCGATTTCGTTGGTTCGGATTCTTCGAGTTCGGGGTCAGCTCGGAGCGGGACACGGACGGCGAGACCGTGACCGGGCCGCACATCGGGTTCGATCTGCCGATTTTTGACCGACGCCAGGCCCGTCTCGCGCGGCTGGAAGCGAGCCTCCGACGGAGCGAGCAACGCCTGACGGAGCTGGCCGTGGACGTGCGCTCCGAAGCGCGAGAGGCCCGGCTGCGGCTTCACGCCGCGCGAGACGCCGTGACCTTTTATCGGGAAGCCGTCTTACCGCTGCGCGAACGCGTCGTGGAGGAAACCCAGCTCCGCTACAACGCCATGCTCCTCGGCGTTTACGAACTCCTTCAGGCCCGACGCGACCAAATCAACGGCGGACTCGCCTACATTGACGCTCTCATGGATTATTGGCTGGCCCGCGTCGAGCTGGAACGAGCCGCCGCCGGGGGATTGGACGGGAGTGCGAGCGTCCCCTCCGGCCCTCAAGAGCCCGAGACGGCCCCGGCGCCGCATC
This sequence comes from uncultured Candidatus Sumerlaeota bacterium, assembly GCA_964463045.1. Taxonomy (GTDB): domain Bacteria; phylum Sumerlaeota; class Sumerlaeia; order MVZB01; family JAJFLK01; genus CAYXAU01. The sequence continues at coordinate 2,686 of CAYXAU010000009.1, forward strand.
ATGAACACACTCACTGAAAAGGAATGCCCCCCCATGAACATCAATCGACGTCAATGGTTGCTTTCCGGAAGCGCCTTCCTTTCGATCGGGGCGCTGCTTCGCGGCTCCCGTCAGGCGGCGGCCCAAGCGACCCCGCCTCGCTCATCGGCCGCGTCCGGCTCGACGCGCGTTCCCGTCATCACGCCCAACGGCTCGACGCTTCCATGGACAATGGACGGGGACGTCAAAGTGTTTCATCTGACGGCCGAGCCGGTTCGGCGCGAATTCGCCCCGGGGATGACGGTCAATTGCTGGGGTTACAATGGACTCACGCCGGGCCCGACGATCGAGGCGGTCGAGGGGGATCACGTCCGAATCCTTGTTACCAACCGCCTTCCCGAGCCCACCTCCATTCATTGGCACGGCATTTTCCTGCCTAACGGCATGGACGGCGTCGGCGGCCTGACTCAGCCGCACATCCCGCCGGGCGAGACCTATGCCTACGAGTTCCCGCTCCGCCAGCACGGAACATTTATGTATCATCCCCATTCGGATGAGCTGCTGCAACTAGCCCTTGGAATGATGGGTTTTCTCATCATCCATCCGAAGACACCGGAGCCGCCCGCGGTGGATCGCGATTTCTGTATCATGCTGCACGAATGGTTTATCGAGCCGGGATCAGCGACGCCCAACCCCTTTGTCATGACCGACTTTAATACCTTCACCTTCAACAGCCGCGTCTTCCCCGCGATTGATCATCTCATCGTCCGCCGCGGCGATCGGGTTCGCCTCCGGTTCGCTAACCTGAGCATGGATTCGCATCCCATCCACATCCACGGCCACCGGTTCTGGATCACCGGGAGCGATGGGGGGCGTATCCCCCCGTCGGCCTGGGTCCCCGAGACCACCGTCAACGTCCCCGTCGGAGCCACCCGCGACGTGGAATTCGACGCCGACTTGCCCGGGGACTGGGCGCTTCACTGTCACAAATCGCATCACACCATGGGCCCCATGGGGCACGACCTGCCGGTGATGGTCGGCGTGAGCCAGAGCGGGATCGAGACCCGCGTGCGGCGGCTTCTGCCCGATTACATGGCCATGGGCGAGAGCGGCATGGCCGAGCACGCCCGCCACGCCCAACGCCTCCCTCTCCCGCACAACACGCTGCCGATGATGACCGGGGAAGGGCCCTTCGGCCCGATCGAGATGGGGGGGATGTTCACCGTCATCAAGATCCGGGATAACCTGTCGAGTTATGATCAGGATCCCGGCTGGTACGATCACCCGCCGGGCACGGTCCCCTGGCCCGTGGCAAGCTGACGGAAAGCCGGCGGCGCCGCGGCCGATCAGCAGACGCTTCAGCGTTCCCGCATGCTCCCGAACAATCGGCGCGCGGCCTGTTCTAGCCGCGCAGAATCGCCCGGGCCAGGCATCCTAGCGTGACCAGCCAGGCCAGCAGCGAGGGCCAGGTCAGAAAATCCCAGACCTGAGTCCAGACCGTTCGGCGAGCGCGGGAGAGATCGGCGATCCAGCCGAGAAGGAACCCCCCGGCGAACCCGCCGAAGTGAGCCGTGTTATTGAACCGGAAGATGAGACTGAAGAGGAAACCGTACATCGCCCACTGGATGAAGAAGTTCCGATGGGGCAGAAGCCGTCCGCCCTGGCGATGGTAGAACGAGATGCCGAAGCCGATGAGGCCAAAAAGCCAACCCGAGGCGCCGACGGCCCCGATCGGGTTCCAGAACTGAACGGCCGATGCGCTGGCGAGCTGGCTTACGGTGATTAAGACGAGCAGACGCCTCGAACCGATTTCCTGCTCCAGCATCGGCCCGATCTGCAGGAGCGCGATCGTATTGAACATCAGATGGATGAGGCCGAAGTGGAAGAGCCCGAAGCTGAGGAGCCGCCAATACTCCCCGTTCCGGACGAAGACGGGGTCCATGAGCCCGAAACGGTAAAGCGTGCGACGCGTCGGCGCCAGGAGGTTCTGAAGCAGCGTCTCCCCCTCGCCGGTGATCACCGAGAGCCCATAAAGAAGCATGATCACAAAAACGAACAGGCCCACGGTAAGGAGCCCCTCTCGCGGAAAAACCAACCCGAGGGCCCGCATGATCTTATAGAGGCCGACGGAGGGAACCGAGGCGCCGCAATGGGGACAGGTGGTCGTCCGGCGATCCACGAGCGCGCCGCAGCGGGGGCAGAACTTGTGTTCATATTTCATCCACCGGAGCCCCGGCGGGAGAGAACTCTGGCCGCGGCGCTCGGCGCTCCGTTGTTCCCATTGATAAAGCCGCCATTGCAGACGCGTCGTGTTGACGCCCAGCGTGTCAAGCAGTTGTTTGAGGCGGGGCGGTATCTGCATGGGCCCCCCGCGGCTGGGCTCGATCCGACGGAGCCTCGGCGGGAGGGCCGGCGCGGCGAGACGCCTCGTCTCGCGCCGGCCTCGTCCGTACCTTACGACATTTGATTTGGCGCTTCACCCTGAATCAGACTATAAGAAGCGCGCCGCGGATTGACGCCGAGCGTCGCCACGACGTCCAAAGCGTTCGATCGGCCGGAGGGCGTTCCTGAGGAGAGCCGGCGATGATCTTCGCCATCGACGGCGGGGGGACGACGTTCAAGACGGCGCTAGTCGATGAAACCGGTCGCCTGAGCGAGATCGAGGCCTTTCCCGTTAATCCGGCCCTCGGGGTCGAAGGCCTGCGACGGCCCATCGGCGACATTCTGCGCCGCCGCCAGGAGGAATGCCGCCGAGCGGGCCGGAGCATCCGCGCGGTCGGAGTCGGCTGCCGGGGAATTGTGGACGCCGAGAGCCGGCGGCTGATCGATGAATCCGGCGATCTCAAGTTCTTCGCGGGGCACGCCTTCACGGAACTGGTGGAGCCGGGCCTGCCGCTGGCGGTGGAGAACGACGCCGTGGCCGCCACGTTGGGGGAAAATCTCTACGGCGTCGGGCGTCGCGCGCGGCACTTCATCTTGCTCACGCTCGGCACCGGCATCGGCGGCGGCATCATTGTGGACGGCGAGATTTACAAAGGGCACACGGGCATGGCCGGCCATCTGGGCCACTTTCCGGTCAACCCCGAAGGGGACCCCTGCGGCTGCGGAAACTGGGGCTGCGTCGAGCGGGAGTTCTCGTCGCGGGCCTTCGAGAAACGGATCGAGGAAGCGAACCGCTCCCGTCCAGCCGGAGAGCCGATCGGGGACGTGAAAAGTCTGTTTCAGTTGGCCGAGAGGGGGGACGCTCAGGCGCTCGCGATCGTCCGGCGCGGCGTCTTTTATCTTGCGCGGGCGATCTCGGGCTTCGCCAACGCCCTGGACCCGGAAGTGGTCGTGCTCTCCGGCGGAATCGCCAAGGCCGGCGACTTTCTGATGCGGCTTCTCGTCGATGAACTTCGGCCCATCCTTTGGTTGAAAGACGCGGCGACGTTCGTCCAGATATCCGCGCTGGGGGATCAGATGGGACTCTACGGGGCGGGGGCCGTCGGGGCGCGCCTGCTCGCCCGCCGACGATGACGGCGAGGGATGAGGGGGAGTGGGCCGATAAGCCGAGTTCTGTCGGGGACCGGGTCGGGGGACCGACGCCGGCCGCCCGTGGCGATCATTCATCTGGGTCGCGCCTCACGGCGCGACTCAAGCGGCCTACCCGGAGGTCGTAACGCGGCGGGCCACCGCATCCCTCCCTATTTGGCCTTGCACCGGATGGGGCTTGCCAGGCCGCCGCGTCGCCGCGGCGCCGGTGAGCTCTTACCTCGCCATTTCACCCTTACCTCGGCGAGCGACGCCCGCCGGGGCGGTATGTTTTCTGTTGCGCTTTCCGTCGGGTCGCCCCGCCTTCCCGTTAGGAAGCATCCTGCCCTGCGGTGCTCGGACTTTCCTCCGGCGCGAGGCGCCGAAGCGCCCGCGCCGGCGATCGCCTGGCCCACTCCAGCTTCAGTTTAATCCCTTTCGGGGGGGCGAATCAATGCTCGAACGGTTCCCCAGGGACTTACGCCCGCCGGGAACCGTGATGAAGGACGCGCGTGACGGAGCGGATGGAGGGAACTTCCTGCAAGCGTTTCAGGAGGCGGTTGAGCAGGTCCTCGTCGCGCACCATGACGGTCATCTTGACGATGGCCATTCCGGTTTTGAAGTTGGAGTCGCTGTGGCTGTGCGTGATGCCGATGCCCATCTGCGAGATGGTCTGCGTGATGTCCTTCAACAGGCCGTGGCGATCCTGGCACAGGAGGCGGATGGTGGCGCGCAGGAGCCGCTCGCTGCCGTCGCTCCATTCGACGCGGACGATTCGATTGGGCGCGTCGGCATGCAGCTCCTGGCTGCGCCGGAGCGAGGGGCAGTCCGTCCGATGCACGGAAATGCCCCGCCCCTGCGTGACGAAGCCGAGAATGGGATCGCCCGGGCCGGGGCCGCAGCACCGCGCCATCCGCGTGAGCGCCCCCGGCATCCCCTCCACCAGGATGGTCCCCGGCGGGGAGGGCCGCCGCGGCCGGCGCGGCGGGGGCTCCTTGGCCGGCGTCGTCGGCGCCGGCGCGAGCCGATGAATCACGGCCCCCGGCTTGATCGCGCCGAATCCGATCTCCACGAGCACGTCCTCGCCGCCGGCGAGGGAGAAAGCGGGCGCGACGTCGTTGAGTTGTTTGATCGCCGCCGCCTCGGCGATCTCGGGGGCGCGATGACGCAATTCCTCGATGAAAATGGCGCGGCCGCGATCCAGGTAGTAGGGCCGGTCGTGAGTCTTCAGCCAGTGGCGGATTTTGTTGCGAGCGCGAGCCGTGTGGGCGATCTGCAACCAGTCCCGCGTGGGATGGGCCGTCTTGGCGGTCAGGATTTCAACGATGTGGCCGGTCTGGAGCGTCGACTTGAGGGGGGCCATCTTGTGATTGATCCGCGCGCCGGCGCAGCGAAAGCCGACCTCGCTGTGAATGCGGAAGGCGAAGTCCAGCACGCTGGACCCGCGCGGGAGCTCGATCACGTCCCCCTGCGGCGTGTAGCAGAAAACCGAATCGGAGAAGACGTCGTGCTTGACGGCGGCCATGAACTCCTGGGGGTCGCGAATTTCCGATAAGGCCTCGACGAGCTGACGCAGCCAGGCGAGCTTTTGCGCCTCGACGGCGGCCGGCGAACGCAGCGAGCCGTCCTCTTTGTAATTCCAGTGCGCCGCGATCCCCTCGGTCGCGGCCCGATGCATCTGCTCGGTCCGTATCTGGATTTCCGTCAACTCCCCCTCCAGCCCCAGCACGGTCGTATGGATCGCCTGGTAGCCGTTGGGTTTCGGGGTGGCGATGTAGTCCTTGAAACGCCCCTCGACCGGTTTCCATCGGGCGTGAACCACTCCGAGGGCCTCGTAGGCCTCCGACAGCGTCGGCGTGACGATTCGCATGGCGATCAGGTCGTGAACCTCATTGAGGCGGAGCCCCTGTCGCAACATCTTGCGGTAGATGCTGTAGAGATGCTTGACCCGGCCCGTCACCGCCGCCCGGATGGTGGCCCGGCGAAGCTCGGTCTCCAGGATCGTCCGCGCCCGGTCGATGATGGCCTGATAGCGTTCCCGATTGCGTTCCAGATGACCGGCGATCTGGCGGTAAAAGGTCGGGTTGAGATAGCGCAGGGCCAGATCCTCAAGCTCGTGGCAGATCCGCTCGGTGCCGAGGCGTGTGGCCAGGGGGGCGTAAAGCTCCAAGGTCGAGGTGGCGATCTCGCGTTGGCGTTCGGGGGCCAGATGTTCCAGGGTCCGCATGTTATGCAGCCGGTCGCACAACTTGATGATCACGACCCGCACGTCCCGCGCCATCGCCAGGATCATCTTGCGCAGGTTGGTGGCCTGATGCTCGCGATCGGAGGAAAAATTGAGCGACGATATTTTCGTCACGCCGTCAACGAGCTCAGCCACCGGGTCCGGGACGTGCGCCTGGATGATCTTCGTCGTGAGCCCGCAATCCTCGATCGTGTCGTGCAACAGCGCCGCGGCCAGCGTCGCCCAATCCCGGACCTGTTCGGCCGTCAGCAGGGCCACCTCGACGCAATGGGCGAAGTAAGGATCGCCCGAGCGACGCTTCTGGCCGGCGTGGGAGCGCTCGGCGAGGGCGTAGGCGGCGCGCACGCGTTCGGCGTGAACGGGCGAAAGGGGGGGCTCGACCCGCGCCAAGAGCGTCTGCACGTCCGGATAGGGGCGCGATTGGACGGCAATCACCGCTTCGGCGCCTTCCGGCGGAGGCGGGGCGCCGTTGAGCGCGGCGGTGCCCGGCGCGGGGGCGTTCAAGGTCTCAGGTTCCATCGTCTCGGCAAGGCGGGCCGTGCGAACCGCCTCAGGCATCCGTGGCCGTCGCCCATGATTGTACATGGCCAGGGCGGTGATCGTCGCCATCAAAACGGGCCGGAACCGCCGGTCGGGGCCTCATTCGGCCGTCGCGGGTTGGACCGGTTGGCGCGTCCGTTCGGTCGCCCGGGCCAGCTTGCGCAAGGGCCCCGCCAAGGCGCGGCGCTGCGCCTCGGGCACCCGGTCGATGAACAATACGCCATGGAGATGATCGATTTCGTGCTGCACGCAACGGGCGAGAAGGTCCCGGCATTCCAACTCGACCGTCTCTCCCGTAAGCCGCTGGAAGCGAACGAGCACGCGCGTCGCGCGCCAGACGTCCCCGACGATCCCGGGAAGACTCAGACATCCCTCCTCCGCCTGAGCGTCTTCGACGGATTCCTCAACGATTTCGGGGTTGAGCATCACCGTCGGTTGAGGATTCGGCCGGGAGGTTTCCGGGGCCCGCGCCCATTGGACGTCCAGGACGATCATGCGTTCGAGAACGCCCACCTGATTGGCGGCCAGTCCGATCCCCGAGGCCAGATACATCGTGTCGGTCAGGTCCCGAGCCAGCCGATGATGGCGTTCCTCGATCCGATCGATGGGCCGGGCCTTCTGGCGAAGAACGGGATCGTCAAAGTAACGAATCTTAAGCGCCGGCATCGCTCTGGGCGGCTCAGGCCGCCGATCGCGTCGAGCCGCGACCAGGCGGGCCGATCGAACGCGCGAGCGGATCGGCCGGCCCCGCCCGACGTCCCTGATTCCGAGCGGCCTCGACCAGCCCCTCAAACAGTTTAATCCCCAGCGGCGGGTTCTTCATTCTTTCCGGATGCCATTGAACGCCGATAAAGAAGGGAAGGCCGCGAACTTCCAGGGCCTCGACGACGCCGTCGGGGGCGCTGGCGGCGACGGCAAGGTCCGGGTGCCTGACCTGGGAGGCCAAGACCCCTTGGTGATGCGCGCTGTTGACCCGATCGCGACCGGCGCGGCCCAGGATCGTGGCCAGCCGCGTATCAGGGACAATTTCGACCTGGTGGTCGGCGTCTTCTCCGTCCCGCTCGCGATGCCGGACGGCGGCCTCGTCGAGCGCATCGGGAAGGTGCTGGGTCAATCCCCCCCCCAGACGCACGTTGAGCTCCTGCATCCCCAGGCAGATGCAAAGCGTGGGCACGCCGCGCTCCAGCAACAACGTCAGAAGATTGAAATCGGTCAGGTCCCGTTCAGCGTGCATCGGCTGGGTTTCCGGATGAGCGGCCGTCTCGCCATACCGGCGGATCAAGACGTCGGGACCGCCCGTCATGACGAATCCGTCCAGGCCTTCCAGCGCCCGGGCGGCCGCCTCGAGGCTTGTCGCCGTCTCGACGTAGCGCGGCCGGCCGCCGGCCGCTTCGATGGCTTCGGCGTAAAGGCGCCCTTTGCGGTCGCTGGTCCCGTTGAAGCCGACGATGGGCCGATCCTCAGGCATGGTCGCCCCCGGAGAGCGAGCCGACGGCCAGCGGGGTCTCGATGGGCCCCGGCTCCAGATTCAGATGCTCGGCCAGATAATCCGCCGTGCGGTCGATCGCCACGCGATCCTGGCGCATGGAATCCCGCTCACGGAGGGTGACGCGCTGATCGGTCATCGAGTCGACGTCGACCGTCACGCAGAAGGGGGTGCCGATCTCGTCCTGGCGGCGATAGAGCTTGCCGATCCCGGCCGTGTCGTCATAGCGCGTCAGCCACCGCCGCTTCAGGTCGTCGGCCAGGCGATGGGCGACCTCGACCACGTCGGGCCGATTCTTCAAGAGCGGCAGGACGGCCACCTTGATCGGGGCGAGGGCATGATGCAACCGCAACACGACGCGCGTGCGGTCCTTGACGACCTCCTCGTCATAAGCGTCCATGAGGAAGGCCATGGCCGAACGGTCCACCCCCGCCGAAGGCTCGATGACATAGGGGACGTAGCGCCGCTTTTCGATCGGATCGAAGTACGAGAGCTCCTTCCTGGAGAACTCCCTGTGTCGCCGCAGGTCGTAGTCGGTCCGATTGGCCACGCCTTCCAGCTCGCTCCATCCCATCGGGAACCGGTATTCGATGTCATAGCAGGCCTTGGCGTAATGGGCCAACTCGCCGGCCGTATGGGCCCGCAGGCGCAGCCGCTCCGGTTGGATGCCGTAACGGACGTACCAGTTGAATCGATCGCGCAGGAGCCGTTCGTGCCAGACCTCGTCCTCGCCGGGCTTGACGAAGTATTCGATCTCCATCTGCTCGAATTCGAGCGTGCGGAAAATGAAGGCCTTCGTCGTGACCTCGTTGCGGAAACTTTTGCCGATCTGGGCGATGCCGAAGGGAAGTTTCCGGCGGGTCGTCGTCAACACGTTGTCGAAGTTGACGAAGATCCCCTGGGCCGTCTCCGGCCGGAGGTAGACGACCGACGCCTCGTCCTGAACGGGCCCGACGTGCGTCCGGAACATGAGATTAAACATGCGCGGCTCGCTGAGGGCGCGCGCGCCGCAATCGGGGCAAGCGCGCGACGCCCCCTCGAACCGCACCTCGTCGAGCGCTTTGACCGTGACGCCCCGCTCGCGCAGAAGGCTCGTCGCGAGCGCCTGATCCGGGGCCGGAATGGCCGCCCCCAGCTCGATCGATACCTGATCCCGCCGCGCCCCCGTCTCGTCGACGAATTCGCCGAGAAGCCAGTAGCGGGCCTGATAACCCTCCAGATGATCCGCCCGGAAGCGCTTGCGACAACTTCTGCAATCCACCAGAGGGTCGGCGAAGGATTCGACGTGGCCAGAGGCACGCCAGACTTCCGGATGCATCAGAATTGAGCTGTCGAGCCCCTCGATATCGTCCCGTTCATGGACGACGGCCCGCCACCAGGCTTCCTTGACGTTGCGCTTGAGCTCGGCCCCGAGCGGCCCGTAGTCATAAGTGGCCGCAAGGCCCCCGTAAATCTCCGAGCCTTGGAAAATGAAGCCCCGGCGCTTACAGAGGGAAACGATCGTGTCGAGCGTCACGTCCATCGTTGGACCCGGGGGGCGGGCTCGCTGGCGTGGGTCGTCCCGCGGCGGCTTTCAGGAGGTTTCCTCGTCGGCGTCCTCAAGGATCAGAAGGAACCGCAACTCCTCGATCCGCTTCCACTCGTCGAGTTGAATGTCGGCGGGGTCCATCGTGGCCAATAAGCGTTCGTATTCCCGCCTCAGGCGTTCGAATCCCGGACCGTCCAGTCGTTTACGACGCCCACCAACCTCGGCATGGCGGGCGAGATAGGCCGTATAATCGTCGGGGCTCATGCAGAAGTCCGCATCGATCGGACGGCACGAGACCCTCCAGTGTATCACCTTTGCCCACCTGGGGCAACGCGGCGGCCAGGGCCCATCCCCTTTTGTGCGTTAGGCATTCCTGGAGGCCTCGTCCAGATTGGGACCCGCCGGGCGCGTTGCGGCGAGGGGTCTTGCGGGGTTGCGGACGACCCTCGGACCGCGATCGTTGCGCAACGCGACCGGAGGGGAGCCGGAGCGGCCTGCCTGAAAGGACACTTAAACCAAGCCCCTTCAAGGCTGCATCAGACCCGAACGCTCTCCGGCACGGATGGTGCTTTCTTTCGACGTCACCGTCGGGCCGCGGCTCGCTCCCCGCGGAACAGCCCGCCAGCCGCGAGGGGTTCTGCCAGAATCCCTCGACGGAAGGCTGGAAGCCAGCCGAGCGGGGCGCCGCCCGGATCGCTTGAGCGCGGCCCGACGCCAGGTCTGAAACCGAGCGTGAGGAAGCTTCGAGACGGAGGCTCGGGGCCGGTCAGGGGATAGTCGCATCCCGGAGGAGGAGATCGATGACCACTGGGCCAAGCGCCGTCGTCGTGTCCGAGCGAGACTCAGGGGCGCCAATGAGCCTGAATGGGACGCTGGAGACTTTTCCGGGCGCGGTGGGGATCGTTTTGCTGGTCGATGGACGTTCCGGGCCCCAGGAGGCCCGCAATCAATGCGTCGCGCGCGCTTTCCGGCGACGAGGATGGGCTACGTTGATTCTCCATTTCGGCCCCGGCGAAGCCGGAGAGGACGCGGAGGTCGAGCCGTTGGCGGCGCGGCTGATCGGGGCCCACGAGTTCGTTCGACGGAATCCCGAAACGTCGCATCTGGGGATTCATTTCCTGGCCGCCGGATCGGGCGCGGCGGCCGCGCTGCTGGCTGAGGTCATGTCGAACGGACGCACCGATTCGATCGTCTGCTTCGCAGGGAAGCTCGACCCCATGGCGGGGCTGGTGGATCAGGTGCGGGCGCCGACCCTGTTCCTGGTCGACCCGGAGAACCTCGAGGTTCTGGGTCAGAGCCTGGATGCCTATCATCGCATGACTTGCATCCGGCAGTTTCAACTTCTTCCTTCAGGCGAGCGACGGCGGGAGAGCGGGTATCCACTGGAAGAACTGGTCGCCAAATCAGGCCAGTGGTTCAGACGACATGGTCGGGTAACGAGGCCGGTCGCTGGGGCGGGCTGGCCCGTCCGAGCCGAGTTCATCATCGAGGGAGATTCCGACCCTCTTACGATCGGCGCCGCCGCGTGAGACGAAGACCCGCGTAAGACCCGGCGGCGGGCGCGACGGCCGAAGCCCCATCCGATTCGGCGGGAAACAAAGGTCTTGCTTTCGCCATGGTATTCCGGTTCGGCCATCCCCTGTTTGCCGATCGGCGCGAGGCGGGCCGCCAATTGGCCGCCCGAGTCGGCCACCTTCGCGATGAACACCCGATCGTTCTGGCGTTGCCGCGTGGGGGCGTCGTTGTGGGGTTTGAGATCGCCAAGGCCCTGGGGGCACCCTTGGACGTCATCGTAGCCCGAAAGCTCGGCGCGCCGGACGACCCGGAGCTGGCGATCGGGGCCGTCGTAGATGGGGACCGTCCGGAAACCGTCCTTAACCGGGACGTGATGGCGGCGTTCGGCGTGACGGAGGAGTATCTGCGGCGCGAGACCGAGAACGAGCTGGCCGAAATCGCGCGCCGGGAACGGGTTTACCGTGGAAGGCGTCCTCCGACGCCGGTGGCGGACAAAACGGTGATCCTCGTCGACGACGGCATCGCGACGGGAGCCTCGATCGAGGCGGCGATCCGCGGCCTGCGCCGGCGGCCGCTCCGGCGGCTGGTGCTGGCCGTCCCGGTGGCGCCGGCCTCGACGTTGGAGGCCCTTAAAGCCGAAGTGGACGACCTGATCTGTCTTCACGCCCCTCAGGTCTTCGGCGCCGTCGGGGCCTATTATACCGATTTTCGTCAGACGACCGATGGCGAGGTTATCCGTCTCCTGGAGGCGGCCCAGGCTTGCGCCGCGCCGGCGGGGACGAGGGCGGAGGCCTCGGCCCTGACGCGTTCGGCGGGCTGAAGGCATTCAACCGCGCTGGAAGCGGGCGGGGCCGGGGGGTAAAATGGCCCGGCAGATGGAGCAATCGGTCCCGTCGGAGTCCCCCGAGTCCCTCCTGACCAGCGGCCGGTGGGAGCATTTCGACCACCAGGCTGACATCGGCGTTCGCGGTCGCGGCGCGACGAAAGCCGACGCCTTCGCCCAAGCCGCCCGGGCGCTCACGGCCGTCCTGACCGACCCGGACCGGATCGGGACGGGCCAGCGGGTGCAGATCGAATGCCGCGCGCCCGACGACGAGTTCCTACTGGTGGACTGGCTGAACCGCATCGTTTACGAGATGGCCACGCGCCGGATGCTCTTTGGTCAGTTCAAAGTCGCCATTGAGGGCGACCGATTGACGGCCGAGGCGATCGGGGAGCCGGTCGATGCCCTCCGGCACGCTCCGGCCGTCGAGGTCAAGGGGGCCACTTACACGGCGGCCAAGGTCGGCCCGGAGCCGGACGGCTCCTGGGTGGCACAGTGCGTCGTGGACGTCTGAGGCGGGCCTCGGCCTTCTAAGGAACCCCATGGACCCCGGTCGCCTCCAACGCGTCTCCGATTACGAGTGGCGCATCAAGCCGGAGGGGAAGATGCGCGTCCCCGGCGTCATCTTCGCCACCGAAGACCTGATCCGGGGAATGGACGACAAGGTGTTTGAGCAGGTGGCCAACGTCGCCACGTTGCCCGGCATTGAAATCGCTTCCTACGCCATGCCGGACGCTCATTGGGGCTACGGATTTCCGATCGGGGGCGTGGCGGCTTTCGACGCCGAACGCGGAGGGGTCGTCTCGGCCGGTGGGGTGGGTTTCGACATCTCCTGCGGCGTGCGCAACGTTCACACGGGGCTCAGCGCCGATGAGATTGAACCTCTCAAGGAACGGCTGGCCGACGCGCTCTTCGCCACGATCCCAGCCGGCGTCGGCAGCCGGGGTCATCTCCGCCTCGAAGCCGAGGCCATGGACGCCATGCTGGCCGGCGGGGCGCGCTGGGCCGTCGAGCGAGGCTATGGGGCGGCGGAAGACCTGGAACGGATTGAGGAGCGGGGCTCAATGGCCGGAGCCGCCCCGGAAGCCGTCTCAGCCCATGCCAAGCTCCGCCAGCGTGACGAGGTGGGGACGCTGGGCTCCGGCAATCACTATCTGGAGGTCCAACGGGTAACCGAGATTTTCGACGACGCGCTGGCGCGGGCCTATGGGCTCAAGCTGGACGACGCCATCGTCAGCATCCATTGCGGCTCTCGTGGTCTGGGGCATCAGATCGGAACCGAGTACTTGAAGAAGATGGCGATGGCGGCGCGCGACTATGGGATCGAGCTGCCGGACCGGGAGCTTGCCTGCGCTCCGATCCAATCCGATCTAGGCCGCGAGTATCTGGGGGCGATGCGAGCGGGCATCAATTGCGCGCTGGCCAATCGCCAGGTGATCACGCACCTGGCCCGCCAGGCGTTCGCCGAGGTGTTCCCGGAAGCGCGGCTCAGCTTGCTTTACGACGTCTCGCACAATACTTGCAAGCTTGAGGAGCACGACGTGGAGGGCCGGCGGCGGCGGCTTTTTGTTCACCGCAAAGGGGCGACGCGCGCCTTCGGGCCCGGCTCGCCGGAATTGGAAGGCGATCTGGCCCGGGCGGGGCAGCCCGTTCTCATCGGCGGCACGATGGGCACGTCGTCCTACGTGCTGGCCGGCACGCATCCCGGCACGGGGATCGCTTTCAGCTCGGCCTGCCATGGGGCGGGCCGGGCCATGAGTCGGCATCAGGCGACGAAGCTCTGGCAGGGCCGCCGGGTCATTGACGAGCTGGCCCGGCAGGGGATTCTGATTCGCAGCCGATCGCACCGGGGAGTGGCCGAGGAGGCTCCTGGGGCGTATAAAGACGTGTCGGCCGTGGTGGAGGCGGCCGAGAAGGCCGGGCTGGCCCGTCGCGTGGCGCGGCTCGTGCCCATGATTTGCGTCAAAGGCTGAGGCTGGAGATCGGGGGACGTCGAAATGAAGGAGACGAGCAAGAATGCAGACGCCGTTGGAGATCACCGAGCACGGGTTGGAGCTTTCTGAAGCGGCGCGGCGGCGCATTGAGGGCAAGGCGCGGTGGCTGGAGCGGTATTATGATCGGATCACGGGTTGTCGGGTGGTGATCGAGGCTCCGCGCCGTCGATTGAACCGGGGATCGATGTACGATCTGCGGGTCGAAGTGACGGTTCCGGGCCGCGAGCTGATCGTCAAGCGCCAGGCGGGACCGAACTTGAGCGTCGCCATCCGAGACGCTTTCAGCGCGGCCCGCCGTCAATTGGAAGATTACGCCCGTCGCCGCCGGGGGCAGGTAAAGACTCACCCGAGGGCTTCGGCCGAGGCCGCCGAGGAAGCCTGATCCCGGCGGCCGGGCCCCGATCAGGGCGGCATGCCACCTCCATCCGCGCGCCTGCTCCGACGATCGCTGACGACGCTGGCGGCCGTGCTCGCGCTGGCGGCGATCGGAACGCTCGTCTGGCGAACGCCGCTGCGGCGCTTTCTGCGGATCAACCGCGCCAATTACTACAACAACCTCTCGCGGTGGGAGGATGCCCTGCGGCTCCTCGACGGGCTCCCCCCAAAGGCCTTCCAGGATCGACGCCGAGCGACGCTTGAGATGGACGCCCAGCTCCAACTGGGCCGCCCCTACGAGGCGATCCAAACCTGGGAGGATTACCTGGCTCGGGCGGGGATTGATCCGGGGGGAGATTATGAAATTCTCTACGGGCTCGCCCTGGTGCTGGGGGCGCGGCGATCGCAAGCCGAGAGCTATCTGGCCCGCGGGGAGGATGCTTACTCCCGCGCCCTCGCCGAGCTGCTGGCCACGCCGACGTTTCAGGCCTACCGGACGGCGAACGAGCTCTTCCGGCAACGCTTTGAGAAACGCTGGCTCTACGTCGGCATCGTCAATTCGCTAGGGGCCCGGCTGATGACCCAGACGGGGGAGGTCGGCCAGGCCGCCGGCGACCTTCGCTATCTGGTCGGCCGTTTCACGGGGCAAGCCTATTTCTGTTACGAATACGCCTTCACCAACATCCGGCGTCAGGAGATGGGGCTGGGGATCGCTTACGCGCTTGCCGCCCGGGAACTGGCGCTCGCCCGGTTCGGACCGGGGCCGGCCGCCGACGCCCTGCACGTCTGGCGCGAGGAACTGGCGGAGGAATGCCTGCGGCTCATCTACGCCGGCCGGTCCAAGGACGCCCTGGAATTGATGCGGCACCTGTCCGAACCGATGGACCTGCCGATCGAAAAGTCTCTGCAAGCCCTCTGGGCGTCGCCCCGTTCGACCCGAGCCACGGTGGTGGAGCTTGATTTCTTCGGCGGGGAACTCGCGCGGCGCGCCGTCGGCCTGGAACCGCCCGAGGATCTGCTCGGTCCCGATCGACCCTGGCTGAACTGGCTGGAGGGCTACCTTAGCCGCGGCGAAGGGGGAGCCGACCTTCCCCGGCCGCGCCCCGTTCTGCGGGCGCGTCCGCTGCTCGAGGCTGGCCCGATCACGCTTGAGGCCGGGGCGCCGGTCTGGTCGGTGCGACTGACGCCGCCGGAGCCAAACGTCGGCGGACGGCTTCTCCTTCTCAAATTACAGGGGGAAGGCGCCCACGGGATCGGCCCCGCCTACCAACTTTCCGACGGCTGGAAGGTGGACAAAGGCTACGTCGGGCCGGATAGCGCCTGGCACGCCTTTGACCTGGCGCTGACCGTCGGCGATCCGCTCGCGGCGCGGTTGGATTTTTCGCGCGAGCCGATTTTCGGCTATGACATCCCGCCGGAGACGGCCCAGACGCGTCGGATCCATCTCCAACGGGCGGAGCTGATCGAGTTTCGCCGCTGAAGGGCCGTCGAACCGAGGTTCAGGGCTGAGGAACCGACTCGGCGAGGGCGCGCCGGAGGGAGGCCTCCAGGAGTTCAAGCCGGCGTCCGAACGCCGCGACGCGGCCGCGCCGATCGATGATGAAGAAGGTCGGAACGGCGCGCACGTTGTAAAGCTCGGCCAGGGCGGAATCCCACCCCCGACCCTCGGCCACCTGCGGCCAGGCGAGGGGGTTGACCCGCAGGAACGCCGTGAGGGCCTCCACGTCTTCATCAAGCGCGACACCGACGAGCGCGAGGCCCTCCCGGCCGAGGCTCACTCGAAGGCTTTCAAGCCGCGCCAAGCCGGCGCGGCTGGTTTCGTCGCCGACGGCCCAGAAGTGCAGGACGACGACGCGGCCGCGCAGGCTCTTGAGCGTGATCGGGGAGCCCCCCCCAACCGGTTCGGCCTCGAACGGGAGCGCTTCCACCCCGGGCTCCAGCTTCAGCGAGCGGGCGAGAAGGTCCAGCTCCGGCCGGGCCGGATGATCGTCTCCCAAGGTCGCAAGGGCTCGTTCGAGGAGCCGGACGGCATCCGGCGTCAGGCCTATTTCGTCCATGAAACGGGCGAGCGCGCGCGCCCGTTGCGGGTCGGCGACGGCCTCCTCGGCCAGCTCCCGCGCCACTTTGGCCGCGACGGGCTCCGCCCCGCCGATGGCGCCGGCCGCGCGAGCCAGGAGGAGCCGCGTTTTCCAGGTCGAGGCTTGTTCGCGCGCGGCCGTGAGCGCGCGGATCGCCCGGTTGCGATCGCCGCCGAACTCGAAATAGACGGCCGCATCGATCGCGGCCATTTCGGCGGCCTCGCCGGTCGAACTCTCGGCGAAGGCGGCGAATCGGGCGGCGAAGTCCGCATAAATCCGTTTAAGGGCCGCCGAGTCGCCTTCGGCCGCCTCGATCGCCCGCGCGAGCTCGGCCTGTAAGGCCGCATAAGGTGACTGAGGCGCGGCGACGCCGGGGCCTTCCTGCGCGAAGATCGCGAGCGGAACCATCCAGGCGAAGGCGACCGTCGCCGCCGCCCCGAGGCGCGCCGATCGTCTTCGGCGACGCCCCGACGGGGCGAAGGGGTCTTCGAGCACGGGCAAGGGCCGAGGCGTCACGACCTATACCGGCAGCACGCGATCATCCAGAGGATCGAGTTCGATCCGGCGCTTTTCGAGGTAGGCGATGTTGCCGAGGTGGGAGGTGAGCGCGGCGTTGTGGCCGAAGACGACGTCGCCGTTGGGGCGGGCTCCCGTGGCGCAACAGGCCAGGAAATTCTCGACGTGGGCGAGCGTCAGGTCGCGGGCGGCGCGGCCGGCGATGACCGGCTTGCTCGCGTCGGCGGGCGTGAACCGATATTCGCTCCGCGTGATCTCCAGCTTGCCTTCGGTGCCGACGATCTCGACGCCGGCGCCCTTGAGCCCGGGGGCGAGCGTCGCCTCGAACGTCGCCGTCCAGCCCGACGGATACTCCGTCAGGACGCAGATCGTGTCGGGCGCATTGCGGCCGTCTTTATAGTGATAGACGCCGCCGGAGGCCACGGCGGCCTTCGGACGCTCCTCGCCCATGAACCATTGGACGACGTCGATCCAGTGCGTATAGAGGTCGGTGATCTGGCCGCCGCCGAAGTCCAGATAGGCCCGGAAATTGTAGTACTGCGCCGGGTTCCAATCGCGCCAGGGCCGCGGCCCGACGAACCGCTTCCAATCGAGGCCCGGGGGCTGGGGGCCTTCGGGCACCTTCTGCAAGTGGAAGCTGTTGCCGTGCCACCACGTCCGGGCGAGCGTGACCTTGCCGATCAGGCCGCCGTCGATGAAACGCTCCTTGGCTTCCCGATAATGCTCGCCGCTGCGCTGCTGCATGCCGACCTGACAGAGGCGGTCATTGAGGCGGGCGGCGCGGATGATGTCCACGCCTTCCTCGATGGCGTACGTAAGGGGTTTCTCGACGTAAACGTGCTTGCCGGCGTCCAGGGCGTCGATCGTGATGCGGGAATGCCAGTGATCGGGCGTGGCGATGAGGACGGCGTCAATAGACGGGTCGTCGAGCACCCGGCGATGATCTCCGGCGGCCTCGGCCTTGACTTCGAGCTCCGTCCGTGCTTTATCGGCCCGCTCGTCGAACACGTCGCAGACCCGAAGGAAATCGACCCGCGCCGTCCCCTTGAAGGTTTTGGCCACGCTCAGGCCGCGGCTGCCGCAACCGATCAAGCCCATCCCCAGCCGGCCGTTGGCGCCGGCGAGGCGGCCCGTGGTGGCGCAGGCCGCCGTGATCGAGGCCACGGCGGCGGCCCCGGTTCCCTGTATGAACTCGCGTCGATTGTGCGGCGTCATCGGCGACCTCCCGCTAGGGATGCATCTCAAGCCGGGGCTCCGCCTCACCTTGTCCGAACCGGATCATGGAGGGCCGGACCCCGCAGAGCCGGGCATTTCGAAAATGGATTCGTCCGCCGGCTCGTTGATGGTTGTCCGCGTGTAAAACGTTTCGAACTTGAAAAGCTGCCCCACGGCCAGGCGCGTCCGGCGGGGCAATTTGACCCCCTCGAAGTCGGCATAGTCCAGGGTGTCCTGCTCAAGATGGATCGTGGCGCCGAGCTGGGGGCTCACGATGGAGATGACCGTGCGGGAGATCAGCGCGGTGGCCGCGTCAACATAGAGCCGCACGGTGACGTTTTCGCCCAAGCTGAAAGCCAGGACGTGATGCGGCTTGTTTTCAATCGCCTCATCGGCCTGTCGTTCGATCGGCACGCCCAGGAACGAGAGCATCTGATAGCCGAGCAAGGGATGCAACATGGCCTGAAGCCGAATGCCTCCGGCTTCCTGCGGATTGAGCTTTCGAAGGCCGCGGCGGCCATCCTCCCAGGCCTCTCGGCCGTTCCAGCCCTGAATCTGCCGCTCGACGCCGAAGTCGGAGACCTGGCGGGCCTTGCGCCAGGGGAGAATGACGAGCTCGGTGTTGCCGCCGAGGTTCTGGCCCAGGAGGGTCACCGTGATCTGGCCGTGCCGCCGGACGGAGCGGATGCTGGTGAGCGCCTCATAGCCGCCGGCGGCTTTGAGGCTGGCTTCGATGATCGCCTCGGCGGAATCCTGGGCCGCCGCGGCGGGCAGAAGGGCGGACCCTGCGAGCGCGATCGCGACCCACCGGGGGGTTCTCATGCGCCCAACGCCTCCTTCCGAGGTGATGATAGTGGCAAAGCGACGCCGGAAGTCCACGCCCATCTTCCGGCCTACGGAAAAGCCCGCTTCCGATCCGGAAAGTGGACAATGCCCTCGGCCCGGGCTAAGACTGGAGGCCGATGACGCAGCCTAGAGCAAGTTGCGGCCGGTTTCGCGCCACGGTTCTACTGGCGACCCTGGCCGCGGTCGCCCGCGCCCAGGAGCCGGAGGGACCCGCCGAGCAGCTCGACCCCGCCGCTTGGGGGGAAGATCACGTCGGGCGCCCCTTGCCCGAATATATCACCGGGGACGAGTGCCTGTTCTGTCATCGGAACGACATCGGGCCGACGTGGGACCGGAACTTTCACGCCCGGACGATTCGCTTCAAGAACGATGAGGAGCCGGAAGCCGAAGCGGTCGCTCAATCGGAGGAGTTGCGGGGGTTCCTCCGGGAGATCGATTACGTTCTGGGCCGACGCGACCGCGTGCGCTACCTCCGCCGAGGCGGGCGCTACGGGACGCTCGATCTGGCCTCGTTCCACTACACCCCGCCCGCCCCTGGCGATGCCGGGGGCCTGGGCGACGCCGCTCAACCCCGGTGGGAAGCCGAAACCTTCGGGCAGAGTTGCGCCGGGTGCCACGCCACGGCCGTCGAGAGCCGCACGGCCGCCTTCTCGGCTTTCTCCATCGACTGTTACGCCTGCCACGGCGCCGTCACGCTGACCCATACGGCCGACACGGCCCTGATGCTCCTTTCGCGCAAGCGTCGGGACCCGGCTCCGGCGGTCGCTTCCATCTGCGGGCAATGTCATCTTCGAGGGGGGACGTCCCGGTCCACGGGGCGGCCTTACCCGGATCAATTTGTCCCCGGCGATAACCTCTTCAAGGATTACGAGGTGGATTTCTCCGAGGAGGCGATCGGCGCGCTCGCCCCCGGCGACCGGCACATTTACCAGAACATCCGCGACATCGTGATCCTGGGGCGAGATCGAATCACGTGCCTGGACTGTCACCAGGTGCACCTTAACTCCTCAGAACGGCATATCGGCGTGCGTCGATCGACCCTGTGCGCAACCTGTCATACGACGCCCGAAGGGGCCAAGGACGATCTCATCCCCTACGAGCGCCATTCGGCGCTGTGTCGCTATTGACGGCTTCCTCGGGGGGCGAGGCCCCGATCGCCAGCGCTCTCCGGGGCGGGGAACGATACGGTTCGCGTCCGGTTTCTAAAGCGCTTCGGGCCAGGGGCTGCGAGAAGGGGAAGCGCTTTGCGGCGGCCTCACGGAAGGTTCCGATGCGTGCCGTCGCAGTAGGGCTTGTTACCGGAGCGCTTACAGCCGCACCAGGCGACGCGTCCCGCTTCGGCCAGTTCGACGCGGATGGGGGAAAGGCCCGTCCCCCGGTGGCTGCCGTCGCAATAGGGTTGGCTCTTTGATCTCCCGCAGGCGCACCAGAACTTCATGCCGGGCTCTTCCTGAACCACGAAGGGGAAGCGTTGGGCAATCAAGGGTTCTTCGGCCATGGCCGCCGGTCCTTTCTGAAGGGAAGGCTCCCCGGGGGTCGGCGTTGCGCTCGGGAATCCCCGCCCACCGGCGCAAGGCGCGCCTACCATAGCGGTCTCGTTCGGCTGTCGCAACGGCGATGGGCGCCGAGGCTCACCCATGGACGGTTGATCCCAGAACCTCGGCTCGGACGGCCTCGGGGAGCGTCGGCGTGGCGCCGGGCCGGGTGGCGACGAAGGCGCCGAGACGATTGGCCGCCCGGGCGATCTCCGCCAGCGGGCTCCCCGCCAGGTAGTGATGGGCCACGGCGGCGGTGAAGGCGTCGCCCGAACCGACCGTGTCGGCCACTTCGACGGGAAATCCGGGGTGGGCCGCCGCGGCCTCCCGGCCGACGATCAGACAACCGGCGGCCCCACGGGTCAGGCAGATCAGCTCCAGCCCGTAGCGCTCCCTGAGGGCCAGGGCCGCCGATTCCTCCGATTCCGGTTTCAAGCCCAGCATCGGCGCCACGAGCCACAGCTCCTCCTGATTGAGCTTCACGACGCGGGCCAGCTCAAAGCTCCGCCGGACGAGGGCTTCGTCGAAAAAACGACCTCGAAGGTTGAGATCACAGATGGCGAGGGCGCGCGGCGAACAGGCCTCAAGGAATCGCTCGATGGCCTCGCGCGAGCGCGGGCTCCGGCGCGCCAGCGTGCCGAAACACACCGCGTCGGTCCGGCCGGCCAGCCGAGCCCAGGCGGCGTTCCACGGCATGGCATCCCAGGCCACGCCCTCGACGATCGTGTAGGCGGGATGCCCCGCCGCGTCCAATTCGACCAGAACCGTCCCCGTCGGGCGATCCTCGATCTCGAGGACAAACTCGGTCGTGAGGCCGAGCTCGGCGAATCGGCCGGTCAGCTCAGCCCCGAGGGGGTCGCGGCCGACGGCGCTGGCGACGACGCCCCGATGGCCGAGCTGAGCGGCGTGGAAGGCGAAGTTGGCCGGGGCGCCGCCGAGTTGTTTGCCGGTGGGCAACAGGTCCCAGAGCGTCTCGCCGAGGCCGACGATCGTCCTCACGCGGCCTCCGTCGGCGTGGGGCGGGGTCGGATCATGTAGGTGCAATTGGCGCGGGCCGCCAGGCGGCCGGCGGACCAGATGTCGACCTCGGCGTAGGCGCTGCGTTTGCTGGCCCGCAGGACGTAGGCTTCGGCCGTCACGAGCCCCAAGGGGATCGGCTCAAGGTAATTGATCTTCATCTCGATCGTGAGCATCAACTGACCCGGCCCGTAGAGGCCGAGCAGGGCCATTGCCACGGCGGCGTCGGCCAGGCCGAAGCTGGCCCCGCCGTGCATGACCATCGCCGGTTGGCAGAGCCGCTCGACGTTCTCAACCTCCAGCCGGGCGTAACCCCGCTTGACGTCCACAAGCCTGAGGCCGAGATGAGCGTTGAAGAATCGGCGTTGTTCGTTAAAGAACTCGAGGATCGCCTCTCGCCTCTCCGCGGGGAGTTCCTCAAGAGACCGCCCGTGGCCGCCGGAGCCGGTGCGCGGCTGAATCCGATAGGTCTGAAATTCGTTCATGGAGAATCCGCGACCCGGCAAGGTCTCGCTTCCCCGACGGCTCGTCAACCCCGGGAATCGAGGAAGAAGCCTAACGAACGGTCCGGATAAACGGAAGGGGCGGGTCCCCGCCCATGGCGATTTTCCGGCGGCCCGACGGCCTCGCGCGTCGGAGGGACTGATTGACTGGCCCGCTCCGTGGCTTAAAATACTGGGGCGGAACGCCGAGTCCCGCCGGGATGACGGGAGCGGTGACATCTCCATGCGTCTGCATCCGGAAAAAATCGACCGGCTGGCCGAGTTGATCCACGATCACTTGAGCCGGCTGGCCGACGTGCGCTTGAACGCCAAACGCGAGGACGTCATCCATCTAATTCGGGAGATCATCACCGAAGACCTCAAGGCCGAGGACGACATCGAGGCCGAAGCGCGGCGCATCCTGGACGAACATCAGCACATGATGCGCATGCGCCACGTCAGTTACGACCAGTTGCTGAGGAAGACCAAAGAGAAGCTGGCGCGGGATCGGGGCATGGTGCTCTGATGCGACTCTCGCACAACCGGATCAACGCCATCGCTCACAAAATCGCCTTCCAACTCGTGCGCAAACGCTACGTCATCACCAGCCGCAACCTGGATCAGGTCTCAGCCTGGGTGGAACGCCCGATCCTGGAGGACATGGCCCGCGAGGCCGAGATCGACCAGGAGGTGCGCGACTATATCAAGGGCCTGACCAAGAAGCCGCCCGAGGGCTCTTTCGCCTATCAGGCGCTCTATCAGAAGAAGAAGGAAGAGGTCGCGCGCCGGCGGAATTACACGCTCTGAGGCCCGGCCGCCCCATGCACATCGGGATTGACGCGCGGTTCCTTGGGGCGGCCAGTTACGGGCTTGCCCAATACAGCGAAAGTCTGCTCGTCGCCCTGTCGCGCCACGATCCTGATAATCGTTACACGATCTTCGTCAACGCCGGGCTGCGACGCCGACTTAAGGTCGGGGAGAACTTCCGCCAGGTTCCGATCGCCGGGGCCCCCTTAAGCGGCCGCGGGCTGGGCCGGCTCTGGTGGGCGCTGCGGCAGACGCCGCTGGACCTGCTCCACGTCCACTTCCCGCTCGTCCCGCCCGCGACCCAGGTGCCGACGGTCATCACGGTGCACGACGTTGTCCCGTTCGTCGGAGCGCCGCAGGGACGCGTCAGGGCCTGGGATCGCCTGGGACACTGGGTGCTGTATCCGCGGACGATGCGGCGGGCGCGGTGGATCGTGTGCGTGTCCCACGCCACGCGGCAACGGCTGATCGAAATCTACCCCGAGGCCTTTCACAAAACGATCGTTCTCCGGTCCGGCGTCGAAGACCTCTATCGGATGCCCACGGCGCCGACGGCCCTCGCCCTCATCCGCTCCCGGCTGCGGCTGCCGGACCGATACATCCTCTATTCCGGCTCTACCGGCGAGGCCAAGAACGTCCCGGCGATGATTCGGGCTTTCGCCCAGTTGCTTCAGCGCGACCCGCGGGCGGCGGACTATCGCTTTGTGCTGGACATTGCCGGCGATCGGCGCGACGTCGGGATCGTTCGCCGGACCGTCGAGCGGTGCGGCGTCGCCGACAAGGTGATCACGCTCACGGGGACGACCGCCGACGAACGCCACGTCCTCTTCGAGGAGGCCGCCCTCTTGTTTATCGCCTCCAAGGAGGAAGGCTTCGGTCTGCCGGTCCTCAAGGCTCAGCTTTGCCGCGTCCCCGTGCTGGCGGCCGACGCGGGCGGCCTGCCGGAGGTGTGCGGGGACGGAGCGCTGCTCGTGGACCCGGACGATCCCGACGAGATGACGGCTATGCTCGGCCAGGCGCTCTTTGACGAAGGCTTGCGGCAGTATCTGGCCGAGAAAGGCCATCGCAACGCGCTGGGCTATTCCTGGGAAGACACGGCCCGGCAGGTCCGCCAGATCTATGAGCTGCTCTGCTGATCGCCGCCCGAGCGGACTTATCAGATCGCCCCGCGCGGGGCCCGGCGCGGCCGACTCGCCTTGACTGGAGGCCTCAAGCCCCTCAGAATAGCCGGGCCCGGGGAGATTGGAGACGCGAGCCAGGAGGGCGCGCCGTGGAGAAGCACGATTTTGAGAATTACCCGCCGGACGAACCGAAAGACGAAACCGACATCAACCTGCGGTGCTACATCACGCGGATGGACGACGCCAAAGTCGATGAGTACGACCCGGGGTGGACCAACGAGCAGGTGATGGAGTGGGCCGGGGACTTTAAGAGCGACGGGACGCTCATGCTGACGTGCAGCGAACGCGAAGTCGACGTGGTCGAATTCCGCGAGGTTCTCGAACAATTCATCGAGTTTCGGAAGCGTCTCGCCGCCGGCTCGCGCTGAACCTGCTTTAGCCGCCCCCCGTTATCGCACCGCTCGTGGGACGACCGCGGCCGCCGGGCCCAATTCGGCGGCGGCGGTTCGGAGCACGCCGGATCATCGCGCCCGCCTGATGATCGCGGCCCGATCGTCCCGACCCGAAGGCATCGCGGCGCGGGTCCCTCGACGGCAATCAGATCGAACGGAAACGCACGGGGCCCCTCGGAGGAAGGGCCTCCCGTTCACGCGAGTCGGGGCCGTTTCCCGGGAACGCCGGCCGGCGGGCCGAGACGTCCCCGGAATCCCCAGCAGCGGGGCTCAGGCGTCCGCCCTGACCCAGCCGGGGGCCATGTTAGAGCGCAGATCGACGCCCCCCATGGCCTCATAGCGGACCTTGAGATTGGACAAGGCGTCCGCCGGCAAGGCCTGGCGCTTGGCTTCGAGATCGATGTTATAGAGCCGCGCGAGGTTGGCGCCGAAGATCTTCTGCTTATCTTCCTTGGTCAGCTTGGCGTAGCCGAACTTCTCGGTCATCTCGTCGGTGAACTGGAAGCGCTTGAACAGGTCGATCGCCCACTGGGGGGAGCCCCACCAGAGGCAATCCGTTCCCCAGATGACGTGATCGGCGCCGTAGAACTTGATGTTCTTGCCCATCAGATGCTGGCACATGGCCGGGTGCTCGATGGCCAACAGCCCGAAGGAGGAGCCGATCTCGCAGTAGACGTTGTCGATCTGCGGATTGCGCCGCTTCACGTCGATCAGGACGCTGTGCCAGAGGAAATCCCCCGTGGTCGGATCCCACTGATTGAGCGACTCGTAATCGGGCTCGCTCGGGCCGTGCTTGAGCGCCGAGTGATAGATGACGAACGTGAGATCGGGGTTATCGAGGGCGGCTTTCTCCACGTCCTTGGGGTTGGCCAGGTGCCCGAGCGTGCGGGACTGATAGGAGAAGCCCTTGTGGACGCTGAAG
This sequence comes from uncultured Candidatus Sumerlaeota bacterium, assembly GCA_964463045.1. GTDB lineage: Bacteria > Sumerlaeota > Sumerlaeia > MVZB01 > JAJFLK01 > CAYXAU01. The sequence goes on from CAYXAU010000009.1 coordinate 27,672, forward strand.
AGCCGGATGCCGAGCTCGCGGGACTTCTCGTAGAACCGGGCCGACATTTCGTCGTCAAGCTGAAACCCGCCGCCGCTGCGGCCGGGGTCCGTGTGGCAATACCACTTCCAGGAATCGATGCCGTAGACTTTCACCTCGCGTTCCATCTGCTCATAGAGCGCCGGCAGGTCCTGGGCGTTCGTGGCGCTGTTCCAGTAATGGTTGGGGGCGCAGTTGCCCTGGCAGCGGGCGCGGTCGGTGCCGCCGGCCAGCGCGTTGATCTCGGCCTTGGCGCGCGACATGAGCCAGCTCGGCAGCGCGCCGCGGCTCCGCTGGATGCCCTCCAGGACGTTGCCCTCGGCGTCCCGATGGCGCTCCCGATCCGGCACGCCGGAGAGGATCACCATGCTCGTCTCGCTGTCGAACAACATCTCTTTGACGAACGTCCGGAAACTATAAGCCTCGGGATCGTTGGTGAGCTGGAAGCCCATGTTGCGGACGAATTCGGCGTTGCGAAACCCCAAGGCGTAGCCATTGGTGAAGTGCGCCTGGGCGTCGATGATGAAGTACTCGCCCTTGGGGTACTTCTCTTCGGTCGCCTCCGGCTCGAACATCTCGGCGGCCTCGACCTCCCAGTAAGGTCCATAGACCTCGTTCATGGCCATGGCCGCCGTCGCCATCCCCATCGAGGTCCGCATGAAGCGGCGGCGATCCATGCCGACGCGCCGGGCGTTGGCCTCGCCCATCTCCTTGATCCGTTGCTCAACCTGAAGCTGCTGGCGCCGGATCGGGCGCGGCAGAATTTCCTCGTTGGAAATCACCTGGGTGGGGATAGGAGAATCGACCCCCTTGCGTTCGTCGCGTTCATACTTCGGTACCCACATGACCGTCATATCCTCCTGTTAAACTACAACCCCTCCAGCGGGCCTCGCCTCCCGGTTGACCCGCCGATGTCCGGGCCGTGACCCGATCTCAAGGGAGAATAAATTTAACGCATGCAAAGAGTCTAGGCTAAAATCGGCGACGGGCTCGGCGCCGGCGAGCCGGGCGACGTTCGGGGGCGGGCCAACCGACAGCGGCCCGGCCGGGCCGAGAGCGTCGGGTCCGATCCAGGCGCCGCGCGGCTCATCGTGTTGCGATCATTGCACTTATGTTAACCAGCGCCGAAATTCGCCAGCGATTCGTTGACTTCTTCATCGCCCGCGGTCATCGCCACGTCCCCTCGGCCCCGTTGATCCCACCCGATGATCCAACGCTTTTATTCACAACCGCCGGCATGGTTCAGTTCAAGCCCTATTATTCGGGGCTGGTAACGCCTCCCTTTCGGCGGGCCGTGAGCGTTCAGAAGTGCCTTCGGGCGGGGGGCAAAGGCTCCGACCTGGAGAACGTCGGGCGAACGCTGCGGCATCACACCTTCTTTGAGATGCTCGGCAATTTTTCGTTCGGGGATTACTTCAAGCGCGAGACCATCGTCTGGGCATGGGAATTCTGCACGGGGGCCGAGGGCCTCGGGCTCCCGCCGGAACGTCTCTGGCCGACGGTTTTCGGCCGACGCGACCCGGCGGGCGGCTGGACCTACGACGAGGAGGCCGAGGCCGCCTGGAAGAATCAAACCGGCGTCGTCCATCCCATCGTCCGCCTGGACGAAACGGAGAACTTCTGGGGGCCGGCCGGGGGCACGGGAGCCTGCGGTCCATGCTCCGAGATCAAGTTCTTCATGGGGAGCGACGAGGAGCTGGCCCGCTATCGAGAACTGGCCGGCCAAGGCGAAAAAGGGCTCGCGCGTCTGGCCCAGGACCTGGTGAACGAAGGCGACCTCTTCCTGGAGATCTGGAACCTCGTCTTTCCGGAGTTCGACCACCAGCCGGACGGCTCTCGGCCGCCGCTCAAGAATCGAGGCATCGACACGGGCGCGGGCCTGGAACGGGTCACGACCGCCTGCCAGCGCGTGGCCAGCGACGGGCGGGTGCTCTCTCCCTACGAGACGGACCTGCTGTTGCCGATCGTCGAGCGCGTGGCTGATCTGGCCGGCGTGCCTTACCCCCGGCTGGCGGGAGGGGCCGCCGCCGAGCGGACCCTTCGGGGGCGAGGCTTTGCGCCCGCCGAGGTTCGCCTGGCGATCAACGCCTGCGCCGATCATGCACGGGCGTTGACGTTCGCCCTGGCCGAGGGAGCGATCCCGTCCAATGAAGGCCGGGGCTACGTCGTGCGGCGCATTTTGCGCCGGGCCGCCAGGTTCGGAAGAAAAATCGGATTGGAAGAACCCTTTCTGCACGAATTGGTGGAGCCCATCATCGAGGTCATGGGGGAGACCTATCCGGAGCTGAAGGCGCACCCGAACCAGATACGGCGCGTGATTCGCCTGGCCGAAGAACAGTTCTCGCGCACGCTGCATCTGGGGGCGAACCTGCTTGAGGACTTGCTGGAAGGTCGAGCCGCGGGGCGGACGCTCACGGGCGAGGAGGCTTATCACCTTTACGACACGCACGGCTTTCCGCTGGACCTGATGATCGAGATGGCCGAGGAACGGGGCCTCTCGGTCGACGTCGAGGCCTTCGAACGGCGATTGGCCGAGGCCCGGCGAGAGGCCCGCGCCTCCTGGAAAGGGGCCGGTGCCGTGGACCGCGGGCCGCTGGTCGAGGACCTTCGCGCCGAAGGAGCGATATCGCGCTTCCTCGGCTATGAAACGCTGGAAGCCGAGGGACGGGTTCTTGCGCTCGTCCGGGATGACCAACGCGTGGAGGCCCTGGAGGAAGGCCAGGCCGGCCTGGTCGTCCTCGATCGGACTCCCTTTTACGCCGAAGGCGGGGGGCAGGTCGGCGACCGGGGCGGGCTGCTCGCCCCCGAGGGGAGTTTGCTGTTCGCCGTGGAAGACACCCAGAAGACCGACGACGGCTTCGTCTTTCACTTTGGCGAGGCGCAGGGGCGGCTGGAGGTCGGCCAAGCGGTGCTCGCCCGGGTGGAGGCGGCTCGGCGTTGGGCCACGATGAAGAACCACTCCGTGACGCACCTGCTTCAGGGGGCGCTCAAGCGCCTGGTGGGGCCTCACGTCACGCAATCCGGCTCCTACGTGGGGCCGGACCATCTGCGGTTCGATTTCACTCATCCGGAGCCGCTCCCGGCGGAGGCGCTCCGCCGTATTGAGGCTCTTGTCAACGAGCAGATCCAGAACAATCTGGCGGTGACGTGGGAGGAGATGCCGATCGAGGAGGCTCGTCGGACGGGGGCGATCGCGCCGTTCGGCGAAAAGTACGGGGCGCGCGTCCGGGTCGTCCGGATGGGCGAGTTCTCGACGGAATTTTGCGGCGGCACGCATGTCCGGCGGACGGGGGAGATCGGCCCCTTTGTGATCGCCTCGGAGGGCTCCGTGGCGGCGGGCATCCGCCGGATCGAGGCCTGGACGGGGTTGGAAGCCGTCAGCCGGACCGGCCGCGACCGGTCCGCGCTGGACGAGCTGGCCCGAACGCTGACCGCGCCGCGCGATCGTCTGGCCGAACGCGCCGCCGGCCTCATGGATGAACTCAAGGCCCTGCGCCGAGAGGTGGACCGACTGAAACGCAAGCGGGCGGCCGGCGGGGAGATTCCGACGGTTGAGATCGGGGACGTTCTCGCCTGCGTCGCCTGGATCGAAGGGGCCGACGCCAAAGCGTTGCGCGAGGCCCTGGATCGGCTGCGGTCGCGTCACCGAGGGCGAAAGCTGGTCGCCGTGCTCGGCTCGGGCGATAACAGCCGCGCGACGCTGATCATTGGCGCCACGCCGGAGCTTCAGGGGGGGCCCTTGCAGGCCGACCGGCTTGTCGAGCATCTGGCCCCCCTTTTCGACGGCAGCGGCGGCGGCAAAGCGCTCCTGGCCCAAGCCGGCGGGAAAGAGGCCGGGAAACTGCGGGTCGCCCTGGAAGACGGGCGGATGCTCGCGGCGCTGCGCGATCGTGTCGCCTCGGCCCTGCCTTAAGCGCGGTCGGTCCGGCCGGGGGCGATCGACAGAACCCGCGCCGGGGGACGGCGCGCCGTGGCCTCGATCGCGCCGCGCAGGACGGCGACGATCTCCTTGATCGTCTCGGGTCGAGCCGAGGCAGTCAGGCTGGGGACGAACTCCGCGTAGCGCGTGCGGCCGGCAAGGGCTTCCTCGACGGCGAGGCAAAAGCCGCGGACGACTTCGGGGGCGAACTGAACCTTGAGCAACACCGAGATCTCCTCGACTGCCTTTTCGAACGAGAGGCGCGGTCGCCAGGGCTGATCGGAAGTCATGGCGTCGAAGGCCTCGGCGAGAATCAGAATCTTCGCCTCGGGGGAGATTTCGGGCTCTTTCAGGCCGTCGGGGTAGCCGCCCCCGTCCAGCCGCTCGTGATGGTGGCGGATGATCTCGGCCACGTCTCCCCACGGGAACTCGATGTGGCTCAGAAGTTCGTAAGCGACCTGGGGATGCCGGCGCAGGAGTTCGGTCTCGGCCGGGTCGAGGGGCGCTTCCTTACCGAGCACGTCGCGGCTGATCACCAATTTGCCGATGTCGTGCAGGAGCCCCGCCAGGTAAAGGCGCTCGCAGACGGGGCGGGCGAGACCGAGTTGGCGGCCCGTCTCGGCGGCCAGCGCGGCCACGCGCGCCGAATGGCCCGCCGAGCCGGGCGGGCCTTGGCTGTCCAACAAGCCGGCGAGCGCGCGGACGGTTTCCAGGTAAATCTCGCGTAGCTGGCGCGTCTGTCGCCGCAGGGTTCGAACTTCCTCGGCCTCGCGCTGGCGATGGCGGTCGGCCTGGAGCGCCCCCCCAAGCGTGCGCCCCAGGTTGGCGAGCAACGTCAGTTCGTCCCGGCTGAAGCCTTCGCCGCCGAGTTTCGGGCCCAGGAGCACGACCCCTTCCAGACCCTCTCCCGCGAGCAGCGGGAAGGCCAGATTGAGGCGAGTTCCACCGAAGGCCCGACTCAAACGCGCCGCCATCGCGCTGGCCGGCGCCGCCGCGAGCCGGACGTGGAACGGATCGCCGTCGGCGGCGAGCCGGCGGGCCTCGCCGGCGGGCAGGGGGACCTCTCGAGGGGCCGGGCGGGTCCATCCCTTGCGGGCGCGCAACAGCAAGCGGCGTCCGATCCGGTCATAGGTCAGCAGCGCCCCCTGCGTGGCCGCCACGACGCCCATCAGACGATAGAGGCATTCGGCCAGAGGACGGTCGCCCAGGGGCCGGCCGCGCCGGGTGATCAACTCCGATTGGAACTCCGCGGCCGCCTGAAGGAAGAAGGTCAGGCGGGCGGCTGGGACTTCGGATTCGCGTTTCATGCGGGTCTGGCGCGGCGGACGGCTTCCTGATCGCGACGCAAGTGACGCCGAGCCTGATCGTCAGTGGGAAAGACGGGAGCGACGGTATGCAGATTCAGCACCTCAAAGACCTGCCGATCGGTCTTGCCCAATTCCGTAAAGTAGACCAGGCCATTCTGGGCGATCGCCCGCTCCAGAATCCCCACCAGAATGGAGATCCCAATCGTGTTGACCATCGCCACCTGACTGAAGTTGATGATGATGTAGCGGATGCCTTTGGCGAAAAGCTTCGAGCAGAGCTTCTCGATCCGATCTCCGGCCAGAGCGTTGAGATAACCCGCCGGCCTCAGGATGGCGTGATCGGCGTGCTCTTCAAACGGGAGGTCGTCCTTGGAGGGAGAGCCGCGAGGGGGACGTTTCACAGCGAGGACTCCTGCGGGGGGAACGGGTTAAGGGGATTCGCCGGCGGCCTCCGGCGACGCCTTGCGCGCGCGTGGACGCCGACCCGGCGTCAAGACCAGCCGGAGCCGGGTCCCCCCCGCCCACGGCTCGTAAATCACCTCGTCCACGAACTCGCGCATGAGCTTGATCCCCCAGCCGCGTCTGTCGCGCGCCCGGAGCTTGGCGGCCGGGTCGGGCTCATCCACGAGCCGGGGATCGAAGGGAGCGCCTTCGTTGTCGATCGTGATTTCCAGGCGGTCCGGGTGTTCCTCGACGGCCAGCCGGATTTCCTTCTCCGGATGCGCCGTGTGCTCGATGGCGTTGAGACAACCTTCCAGAACCGCCATCTTGACGCGCGCCGAGGCTTCCTCGTCAAAACCGGCGCGCAAGGCGATCGTCTCGGCCATGCCCGCCGCGATCAGTTCATTGTCGGGCCTCGGCGCCAGCCGCAGCTCTGTGCGCGTCAGGCCGGGGGGCTGGCCGAAGCTCACAATGGACGTGGGCCGGGGACCAGCCTTTGCGCGGCGGGGCGAAAGGCCCGCCGGCTCGGTCGCGGAGGCCGCCGGGGCTTCCTCGACCTCGGGGGCGGTAAGCTCCTCAAGCAAGGCCAGCTGATCGGGGCCAGAGCAAAGGACTCGTTCGCGAGCCATCACGTTGAGCGCGTCGCGCGAGATGGCTTCTCCCGCGAGCATCCAGCGCTGAGAGGGGCCGGTCGCGAACTCGCGTTCCAACCGCCGGGCGGTGTCAAGAAAGGCTTCGACCTCGGCCGTCGTCAGGGTCGGGACCGCCGTGCCGTCGCCGACGATCCAGGCGGCTTCGTGGCTGCGCTGGTAGACACCGCTGCTGAATCCATGAGCGACGTATATCGGCAGGGCAGCCGCCCCGCCTTCGGCCGGGTGGCGGGGCGGAATCGCCTCGACGGCCAAAATCTCAGGCAACCTGAGGGTTCGGGGCTCTTTCAGCAACTCGGCCCGCCGATGTTCCGGAGGGACTCGTCCCGCTGACTCCAGGTAACGCTCGAAGACAAACAGGGACTCCGGCAGGGATTGCGCCCGGAACCGCATGAGAAGCCCCGCGACGGAGCCAACGGGCCCCGCGTGAGGAACGGGCGAGGCCGGGACCAAGCGCTCCCGGAGCCAGGCCCAACGTCCGGTTCCGCGCCCCAATTCCCCCGACCCGAGGCCGGCTTCCCATTCAAGCCAATCCTTGAGCGGAGCGAGCGCCGGAGGACCGAAGCCATCGGCCTGCCGGGCCACAAAGCCGTGGCGCTCCAGCCGGACCAGCAGCCTATAGGCGCGGGGGGGATCGACTCCCAGAGCGGCGGCCCAAGCGTCAATCGACGCGCCTCCTGGCCGACCCGACGCTGCGTCCTTAATCAGCGCCGCGACCGTAAGGAGGAAGGCCAGCCGACCCCGGACGGGCAAAGTCCGGTTCAGGGCAGCCCGACGCCGCGCTGCCCAGGCGCTCACCGTCAACACCTCAAGGTAGGCCTCCCAAGCGCGTCGTGCGTGTGGGGCTGAGCCGGGCTGACGCGCCAGGGCTGATCCCCATGCCCAGGCCAGCTCCGGCTGAGTGGCTAATCCGGACGGGAATATCTCATTTAGGCTCGGTCCGGGACGCGTTGCGGCCAGAGAGGCCACGTGGCGCTCCAACTCGGTCGCGGCGGCCGCCTCCAACGGGCTCAAGTCGAGCGGCTCGGCCTGGGCCAACTCCAGAGTTGTCTCCACGTCCCCGGGGGAACCCTCGATCAGGAAGGGTAATCCTCTCAGAACCGCCGCTCGAAGCAGATCGGCCAGGACGCCCGCGGCGAATCCGGGCAGCCCGGCGTCGGTCCACCCCTCGAGAACGATGATGGGGGGCCGGCCCCGTCGCTCTCCGCCACGGGAGGCCAGGGCCGCCCAGCAGTCGGGCGCGGCCGTGGGCTCCAGAAGGTGCGGATTCGAAAGAAGTTCCATCCAGGCTAAAGCGCCGGCGGGGTCGCTCAGCCGGGCAAGGTCGATCGTCGGGAGGTAAACGAGGGGGGGATCAAGCGGGAAGACTCCCCGGTTCCAGGCGGCGATCTGAAGAAGCGTCTGGCGAATGAGCGCCGCCCAGAGGCTCGCGGCCGAGGCCGAAGCCCCGCCCGAGGGCACGCTCCGGATTACGTCTCCGCATCGGAAATAGAGAGGGAACCCCTCGGCCGGGCTCCGCGCCAGACCGAGGGCCGCTTGGCGGAGGAACTCGCTGCGGCCGACGCCGGGTAATCCGACCACGGCGACCCCCAACGTCGGGGACGAGGCCCGCTCTTGAAAAGTCGATTCGATGCGCCGCAATTCAGAAGCGCGCCCGATGAAGTCCTCCGTGGGGCGTGCGGCCAGGAAGCGGCGATAGTCGATCATCATGCGCCTCGACCGACGGAAGAGGCCGTCGCCCGATGGTCTCCTTCCCCCGACGAGCGACAAGAGCGCGCAGAGGCGAGGAGGAGAAAGGGCACGGGAGCGGTTGGAGCGGCTTCAGCCTGAAGAGGCCGCCTCGTCAGCACGAGGTTAAACGACGTGGACGGGTCCGGCCCGCGGCCCGGCGGCCACCGCCGAGGCTGGGGCCGCGATCACGATAGAAAGGGTTCTCGGGCCTTGTCAAGATAAGGGGCGCGGTTGGAACCGTTATCCCAGCGGAAGGGCCGCGTCGATTTTCTCTCCCCCCCGGGCGTTGCGTGCGCCGGCGTTGGGCCCCGAAGGAGTCTCCCATGTCCCCCGGACGCAAATTCGGAACGGCTTTCTCCCGGCGCCGATTACTGGCCGGGACGGTGGGAGCAGCCCTCGCCGGCCCGACGCTCAAGGCGGGCGGCCAGCCCGAGCTGGACGCCCTGCCGGAGGGGTTGGAGATCTCAATCATGATGTGGACCTATCGGCCCCCGGGCACGAACCTCATGACGCAACTGGAGCGGGTCAAGGGTTTGGGCTACGCCTCGGTCGAGCTGGTCGGCCGGTTGGAGGCGCAAGACAATGAAGCCGTGGCGGCGCGTCTGCGGGAGTTGGATTTGCGGGTCCGCGACATTGACGCCGGGACGCACATGTACGGGCCGGCGTCGGCGCTGACACATCCGAACGAGCGTACGACCGTCCTCAAGAATTTCCGCCGAGCGATCGCCAACGCCCGGACCTTCGGGACGGACACGCTGCTCGTGCTTTCCGGCGGTCAGATTGAGGGACGCTCGCGGGAGGCCATGCGCCGGAGCCTGACCGAGGGACTAGAGCGGCTGGCCGAGATCGCCGAGGCCGAACAGCTCCGGCTGATCATCGAGCCGCTCAATCGGTTCGACCACAAGGGTTATTATCTGACCTCGATGTACGAGGCGTGCGAGATCGTCCGGGAAGTCGGCAGTCCGCGCCTCAAGATTCTTTTCGACATCTATCATACGCAGATGGAGGAGGGCCGGCTCATCCGTCAGATCCGGGATAATCTGGACGTTATCGGCCATTTCCACGTGGCCGATTGCCCCGGCCGACGCCACCCGGGCACGGGCGAGCTCAACTACGCCAACATCTATCGGGCGATCCGGGCGGCCGGCTATCGCGGCTCGATCGGCATGGAATTCCTCGCCAACGAGGATCACGACCGGGAACTGATCGCGATGCGCCGGATGCTGATCGACGCCTGGCGGGCCGCTTAAGCCGCGCGCTTCAGGGCGCGGCTTCGGCCAACGGATAGAGCTTGATCAATTCCTCACGGCCGGCGGCGGCCAGCCACTGCCCGTCGGGCGAGAAGGCCACGGCGTAAACGCCCCGCCGGGAACGCTTGACCGGACGGCTCAGATGAAAGTTCCCGGTCTCCAGAAGGAGAACTTGATCGTCCCCCCCCGCCGTGGCCAGCAAGGCGCCATCCGGGCTGATGGCCACGCCGTTGACGTCCTCGGAATGCTTCAGGAGCGTGAACCGCATCTCCCCGGTCCTCAGGTCCCAGATGCGGACCGTTTTATCCTCGCCGCCCGAGGCAAGCCATTGGCCGTTCGGCGCCACGGCCAGGCTATAAATGGCGTCCTCGTGTCCCTCCAGGCGATGGCGGATTTCGAGCGTCTCGATGTCCCAGCCGAGGATGAGATTGTCCTTCGCCCCGGTGAAGACGGTGTGCCCATCCGGCGCGGCGGTGACGCTGCGGACGGAGCGCTCATGACCCTTGAATCGAGCCACGACGGCCCCGGTCTGGGCGTCTAGGATCAAGGCTTCCCCGTCGTCGCTCGCCGAAATGAGGCGCCTGCCGTCGGGCGTGATGGCGAGGCCCTTGACTTCGTCCTTGTGCTCGAAGACGGCTTTAACCACGTCGCGCCGTTCGAGGTCCCAGATGACGATGCTCCCGTCGTCGGAGGCCGAGGCCACGCGCCGCCCGTCCGGGTAAAAAACGACGGCGTTGACCTCGCCGTCGTGTTCGGCCTCAAAGACGTCGACGGCCTCGCCGGTGGCCACGTCCCAGACGCGAACGCTGAAGTCGCCGCTGCCGGAGACGATGCGATGGCCATCGGGACTGAAGGCGATCGCGCGGACCGAATCGCCGTGCCCCTTGAGCAACTTGACCGGCTTAAGCGTCTGGCCGGAACACCCTGCCAGAATCAGGCCGAACATCCACGCCCAACGGAGCTTCGGCATCGCCGCCAACCTCATGAGATCGAACTTGAGAACGGACCGGAGCTCGGCGGGGACCGCCCAGTCCACGTGCCGTCGCATTGTGTTCAGCGGTTCGGCGGATTTCAACCGGGATGCTTCAGGGCGAGCCCCGCCGCGGCTCGAAAAGCAACCGGCCGCCCCGGGTGGGGGCGGCCGATTGAGCGTCGTCGCGGCGCCCGAGCGGGGGCCGCGGCCTTGCTTCGTGGGCTTCCTTAATTCGTCCCCTCGCGGATGCCCTTGGCGGTGCGCCAGATGTCCCCCTGGCTGATGGTCCCGTTGGTCGGGTCATAGATGTCATCGGCGCGACGCGCCCAGCGGATCCACTCCTGCCAGGACTGCGGGTAGGTGAAGTTCAGGCCCAGGGCGTACTGGACGACGAAGAGCCGGTCGGGGCCGGCGCTGCCGATGGCGTACTTGTAGTCGTAGATCGCGTCCTTGTCGCGCTGGGCGTTGGGGCCCGTAAAGGCGCCCTCGACGACGATGTTGGAGAGGAAGTCCGTGAACGAGGAGCGGTAGTAGAAGTAGAAGGACTCTCCGCCGATGCTGAGGAAGTTCTCATTGCCGAAGGGGTCGGTGTAGCGGGCCGTCGAGATGTAGGCAATGGGCGTGCTGAGGGGCTCCATGTAGCGGGTCTGCGCGCCCAGGGCGCCGCCCACCGCTCCGGCGTTGTTCGGCGGGTAATCGTTGTGATCGACGTAGTAGGCCTCGGCGGCCGTGGCCAGCGCCCGAATGTCGTTCTTGGCCCGGCTTACCTTGGAACGGATCTGGGCCTCGAGGAAGTTCGGGACGGCGATAGCCGCCAGGATGGCGATGATGGCAACGACGATAAGCAGTTCGATCAGGGTGAAGGCCGCGCGAAACGGCTTTCGTGGTTCGATCGCGAAGTTCATCGGTGATACAACCCTTTCATCCCAAGAATCGGTCTTCAGCCCCCCCGAGGCATCCCCCGGTTTTCGATTGGGCCCCGCGCGCATGGAGTGGGCCCGACGATGCGCCGATTCACCTCCTTCCCTGCGCGCGCGCCTGAGGCGCCCGGCCTCGGGCGCCAAGCCTCAAATTCCGCAGCGGCCGGAACAGGCCGGTCGGGCGTCAGCGGACAATTCCCCCCCGCTGGTCCTCGAAAGGCCTCTTGCGCGGGTTCCTCCCCTTCGCAGGCCTCGCACGGCCACTTACACCCGGACAACCAGGACCGAAAGGTCCAGCGTGGGCATGCTGGCTCTCGATCCCGAACAAGTCAACAAAAAAACCGGCCTCGGCCAGCCCAGCCCGGTGGCCGGGCCGGGGGGAATTGACTTCGGGAGGCTGCTCTTTCAAACTGACGCCAGACGGCGGGAGCGGGCTCGGTTTCCGAATAAGGAAGAAGGGTCCAACGACACTTGAAGCAAGGGAGATCATCAAACGATGGACCGACAACGGCGATCGCCTTGGAGCCGGGCGGGGTGGCCGGCTTGTCTGAGGGGGTTCGTCCTGGCTTCTTTGGCCTTTCCCCTGGGGGCTCAGGAACTTCATTTGATGCCGCAGGCTAACAGCGCCGTTTCCAATCACGCCGTGCTGACGATCGTCTCGCCGAAAGACGGCGAACTTCTGCCGGCGGACAGAAACGTGATGCTGGCGATGAAGGTCGAGCAGTTCGAGTTGGGGAAGCTGACGGAGGGCTCGGGCCAGAACGGGCTGGCCTATTCCAAGGACGGCCAGCACGTCCACGTCATCGTCGATAATGGCCCTTACATTGCCGTCTATGATGTCTCGAAGCCGGTGGACCTGGGGAAACTGACCCCCGGAATCCACACGGTCGAGGCCTTCGCCAGCCGGAGCTGGCACGAAAGCGTGAAATCACCGGGCGCGCGCAAGATCATCACGTTTTACGTCGGCGAGAAGAAGGGGGAGAGCCCCGTCGCGCCCGGCGCGCCGCTGCTGAGCTTCAGTCGCCCCAAGGGCGAATACGTCGGCGACGACGCCAAGATGATCATGGTCGACTTCTACCTGACCAACGCGACGCTCGGCCCCAAGGACTATAAGGTCCGCGTCACGGTCGATGGGAAATCCTCCGTCGTCGATGAATGGCAGCCGTACCATGTCCATGGGTTGGCCTCCGGCGAACATAAGGTCAAAATCGAGTTGCTGGACCCCGCCGGCAAGGCCGTCCCGGGCCCGTATAACGCCACCGAGCGGACAATCGTCGTCAAATAGCCTCGATGTAGCGACCGAGGTTCGGTTTTCGGGGGCCCGTAGCGGCGCGAGGATGGAATCAGCCGACCGTCACCGGGGGGGCCGTCCTTAGGGACTGCCCTCGCCCCCTGCTTTTCGGCCGAGGATAGACGAGAATCGGTGCCGGCGGGGGGCGAGCGGAGACACGAGGGTCCCCCCCTGGGCGGTTGCCTCCGCCGCATGCGTTTCCGGTTGCGGCAAAAGTTTTAACGTATTAAAAAGATTGGACGTTCCCCCCTGGGGGAACGTCGGGGGAGGTCCGAAATCATTCGAGGGAGAATCCCATGAGAACCCGGATTGCATCGGCTTGGGCCTGGTCGGCGGCGTTGACGCTCGTGGCGGGGGTATCGACGGCCGACGAGGCCGGCAGCTCACGGGCGACGTTCGCCAAGGACGTGCTGCCGATCCTGCAGAAGAACTGCCAGGTGTGTCATCGCCCGGCGGGGGCCAATCTGTCGGGCATGGTCGCCCCGATGGCATTCATGAGCTATGAGGAAGTGCGGCCGTGGGCCAAATCGATCGCCCGCGCCGTCCAGACGCGCCAGATGCCCCCCTGGCACGCGGCCCCGGAGTTTCACGGCGTCTTCGCCAACGAGCGGACGCTGAGCGATCGGGACATCGCCACGATCGTGAATTGGGTGGGCGCCGGGGCCCCGCGCGGCGACGCCGCCGAGGCTCCGCCGGCGCTTAAGTTCCCCCAGACGGGCGGGTGGTCATTCGAACCCGATCTGGTCGTCGCGTTCAGCGAACCCTTCCTCGTGCGGGACGAGGTTCAGGACCTCTATCAGAACATCGCCATCGAGATTCCGGAGGACAAGCTGCCGGAAGACCGCTACATCCAGGCCCTGGAATTCAAGCCCGGCAGTGAGGTGGTCCACCACATCATCGCCTCGGCGATCCCGCCCGGCGGGCGCTCCCAGTTCGGCGGGATGATGATCGGCGGGATGGCGCCGGGAACCGACCCGCACACCTACCGGGAAGGCTACGGGATGCTCCTGCGCAAGGGGTCACGGGTGGTTTTCCAGATGCACTATCACAAAGAAAGAGGGCCGGGGACGGCGCGCCCGGACGTCTCGGCCGTGGCCTTCAAGTTCCACGATGGACCTGTGACGCATCCGGTTCGGATCGACGCGATCGGCAACGGCGGGTTCGAGATTCCCCCCTTCCATCCGCGGTGGGAGGTTGGCGGGGCGCGCACGTTCCCGCGCGAGACGATCCTTCTGAGCCTGATGCCCCACATGCACCTTCGAGGCAAGGCCGCGCGGTTCGTGGCCTTTTACCCTGATGGTCGGGCCGAGACGCTGCTTGAGGTCCCCGAGTACGACTTCAACTGGCAGACGGTTTACGAGTTCAAGGAGCCGCGGCGGCTGCCGGCCGGGACCCGTCTGGAGGTGACGCTCGTTTACGAGAACACGGCCGAACGGGGCGAACGGGCGGGGATCGACCCCAGCCGGCCGGTCCGGTTTGGCGGCCCGACGACCGATGAGATGGACCTGGGGTTCATCTTCTTTGCCGATGCCGAACCGGCCGCGTCGAGCGCGGGGAGCGGTTCGGAGGCGGGGGGGTTATAGAGGCTGGGGCGAGGGGGCTGAGACGGGAGAGGCTGGCATAGTCCTCGCTCCCATCAGGAGACGTGCGGGCAGACAGAAGCCGTCGCCGAGCGCGTAAGTCAAGGCGTAAGAGGAGCTTGGGTCCTAGCTGAGGTTCCCTGCGGAGTTGCCGTGGGAGGCAATGCTGCGGCCAGGCGAGTTCAGAAAGGTTTTTGGGTGTACCAAATGGTACGGCTCTTCTCATCGCATGACGCAAGCGGACCGGCTTCGGCTTCCCCGATCACGAATTCATCCGTTTTGGAGGTCAAGCCCATGAAAGGATCGGCAAAGCCGTCCTTCGGGACGTGGTGGGGGCTCGCGGCTTTGGTCGCGACCCTCTGGCTGACGGCCGGCGGTCAATTCGCGCTGGCTCAATTCGGGCGAGGCGGCGGACCGCCGCTGGAACCGGAAAAGGCTCAGGCGGCCTGGGCGTTGCAGGCCAAGGCCGTGGCGGCCGGGTTGACGTTGGAGGAGAAGGCGGCCACAGCGCTGGCCGGCGCCTACAAGAGCGCCCGCGAAAGCTACCAGAAGGCGATGCAGGAAGTCATCGGCAGCGGGGGCGGGCCGGGCGGCGGCGGTGGACCGGGCAACTTCCAGGCGCTGCAGGAAATCCGGCAGACTGAAAGCGGCAAGCTCGATAACGCGCTCAAGCTCTTCCTCAACGATGAACAGCGGACCCAAGCCCTGGCTTCGTTGGGGACGTTCAGCGTCGAGTGGGACCGCCACGTCGATACGCTGGCCGGCTTCGGCCTGGAGGCCGCCAAGCTTGACGAGGCGCTCAAGCACACGGTGGCCTACGTGGTCGAGGTGGATAAAGCCATGCAGGAAGCCATGGCGAGCTTCGATTTCCAGGCGGTTCGGGGCGCTCGCCAGACGGCCAAGGAGAAATTGGACAAGGCGCTGGCCTCGATCCTGTCCGAAGACCAGGTGGCCAAGTGGAATGAAGCCACGGCGCCGCGCGGCGGGGGCGGCGGCTTTGGCGGCGGTCGCGGACCGGGCGGGGGCGGCGGCGGACGTGGCCCGGGCGGGGGCGGGCCGCGGCAACCGTAAAGGGGGAGATTGGAGCAGCGATGACGGGCCGGGCGTGAGGCTCCCGGTCGGAAAGGCCGGGGGCCTCATGCCCGCGCCCTGACGCCGCGCCGGAAGATGAGCGGCTGTGGCGAGTTCCGGAGCCGGGTGACAGGATGGAACCGTTCAAGGGTTCGGGTGTAAAATTGATTGTAAGGGTGGAGAGGTTCTGCCGATGAGTTTAGGATCGCGTCCGATGGCCAAGCAGATTCAGGCGCGCCGAGCCGGCGTCATTATCAAGGTGGGCGTGGCAGTTCTGGCCTTGGCCGGCCTCGTAGGGGGCTACCTGGCCTGGCGGGGAGCCCCGCTGGCCGGGGGTGAAGAAGGCCCGGCGGCCAAGGGGGGAATCGTCCGGTGGACGGTCCAACGGCACAACCTGACGATTTCGGCGCTGGCCCCCGGCGAGCTCAAAACGAAGAACATGACGGCGGTGCGCAACGAGACCGATCGGACGCTCAAGATCACCTGGATCGCGCCGGAGGGGCTGGCCGTTACGAAGGGGGAGACGATCCTCGAGCTGGACAATTCGGAGCTGACCGAGCGCTATCTGCAGCAGAAGATCTCGCTGACGGAAGCCCAGCAGCGCGTCCAGGAGGCCGAGGGGAACCTGGCGATCGCCGAGAGCAAGCTCAAGACGGACGTTCAAGCGGCGGAGAACAAACTTTCGATCGCCAGGATCGACCTGCAGAAGTACATCGAGGGGGATTTTCAGCAGCAGAAGCGAAACAAGGAATCCTCGGCCTTCATCGCCGAAGAAGAGCGCAAGCGGGCGATGGATCGGCTGGAATGGACCCAGCGTCTCTACGAGAAGTCTTACGTCACCAAGAACGACCTGGACGCCGACGAATTCGCCGTCAAGAAGAGCAACATCCAGGTGGAGCAATCCAAGGAAGATTTGAAGCTTCTGGAGCAGTTCGCCTATACGCGGGAGCTGACCGTCCTGCAGACGGCCGTGGTCGAGGCCGACGGGCATCTGGAAGAGGTCCGGCTGACGGGCGAGCGGGACATCGGGACGCGCAAAGCGGCGCTGGACGCGGCCCGGGAGCGAGCCGAACTGGAGCGGATCACGACCGAAAATCTGCAGAAGCAGCTGGATCGGACGATCGTCAAAGCCCCGGAGGACGGCCTGGTCGTTTACCACAAGGACCGGGGCCGGTTCGGCCAATCCGACAGCGTGCTGCAGGTCGGGACGTCGGTGAGTCCCCGCCAGTGGCTTATCGATCTGCCGGATTTCGCAGCCTGGATCGTCGAGGCGCGCGTGCATGAATCCATGATTCAGAAAATCCGGCTCGGCCAGCCGGCCTTCATCACGCTGGACGCCCTGTCCGGGCAGATCATCGAGGGGGTGGTGAGCAAGATCAGCGTGCTCCCGGACAGCACGAACTTCATGCGCGAGGTGCAGGAGTATCTGGTCGAAATCGACATCGGCCGGCGCCAGCCGAGCTATAAGCCCGGCATGAGCGGCAAAGCCGAGATCGTCGTTCAGGAACTCAAGGGCGTGCTGGTCGTGCCGATCCAGGCCGTGCAGATGAAGAACGCGCGCCCGGCGGTGTGGTTGGCGGCCGAACGGGGAGGGCAATTGCGCGAAATCGAGGTGGGCCTCAATAACGGACGGCTGGTCGAGGTCGTCGCCGGCCTGAAAGAGGGCGACGTCGTGATTATGGAGCAGGCCCTGGCGGCCGAATCCGGCCTGGGGCCGCGGCCGTCGGAACGGGCCTCGCCGGAGCAGCGCGACGCCGCCGCCCAGGCCGCCGATCGAGCGGCCGCTGCCCCTGCCCCCAGCTCGGGCTTCGATCCGCAAGAGGGCCGGGGGGAGGGGCAACAAGGGGTTGGTCCTCCGGGCGGAGGGGGCC
>CAYXAU010000009.1:44793-122787 GCA_964463045.1 uncultured Candidatus Sumerlaeota bacterium
GGGGCCGGGGCGGTCCATGGGGCGGCATGGACCCCAACGCGATGACGCCGGAGCAGCGCGAAGAGATGATGCGCTCGGGCCGGGGCCGGGGCGGTCCATGGGGCGGCATGGACCCCAACGCGATGACGCCGGAGCAACGCGAAGAGATGATGCGGCGCATGGAAGAGCGGATGAACGCGCTCCCCCCGGAGGAGCGAGAGGCGATGCAGCGCCGGATGGAGCAATTCCAGAACGGCGGCTCCCCATTCGTCGCGCCAAACGGCGCTCAGAACTGATCCGGCGGCCGGCCGGGCCATCCTAGACTCTTGAGGGCGGCGCTCCCGCGCGCAAGGGGCGCGCTCTCGGCTTCAGCCCCCGCCGGGGCTCGACCCGATGATCCTCGTCGAACTCCTCCGCACGACGCGTCTGGGGCTGCGCAACGTCGGCGTCCACAAGCTTCGGTCGGTGCTGACGATCCTTGGCATCGTTTTCGGCGTCGCCTCGGTCATCAGCATGCTCTCCATCGGCGAGGGGGCGAGCCGCGAGGTCCTGGACCAGATTCGACAGCTCGGCAGCCAGAACATCATTGCCCGGAGCGTCAAACCGCCGCGGGACCCGACCGGCAGCACGATGGCGATGGGGCGCCGCGGTCCGGGTCCACCGACGGCCTTGGATTACGGCCTGCGCTACAGCGACGCCGAGCATCTGGCGGAGATTCTTCCTTCAGTCGAACTGGTGGTTCCGATCAAGGCCATCAGCGCCACGGCGCGCTATGGCCCCAACGAAGCTCAAGCCAACGTGCTGGGGTCGGTCCCCTGGCACGGCCGGGCGATCGCGGTCGGGCTGCGTCGGGGTCGGTTCATCTCGTGGGTCGATCTGAACGAGTTCGCCAACGTCTGCGTGCTGGGAGAGAAGCTGGCGCGCAAGCTGTTTTTCTTCGAGGACCCGTTGGAGAAGCCGATCCGGGTCGGGCGGAACGTTTATCGCGTCGTCGGCCTGATCGCCGACTCGGGCCCGGTCGGCCCCGAAGGGGGGGCGTCGCTCCCCAGCCAAAGCGCCGACATCGTGGTGCCGTTGACGACGCTCAAGGCGCTGGAGGGGGACCTCTTCTTTCAGGTCCAGGCCGGGACGTCGCAATCGGAATACGTCGAGCTGCACGAGCTGGTCCTGTCAGTCGACGCGCAGGACGCCGTTCTGCCGACGGCGGGTCTGGTCGAGGCCACGCTTCGGGAATTACACAACAAACAGGACTATGAGGTGATCGTCCCGTTGCGGCTGTTGGAGCAGGCCCGGCGGACCCAGGCCATCTTTTCGATCGTCCTGGGCTCGATCGCGGGCATATCGCTGCTCGTCGGCGGCATCGGGATCATGAACATCATGCTGGCCTCGGTCAGCGAACGGACCCGCGAGATTGGGATTCGACGGGCCCTCGGGGCACGCCGGCGCGACATCATGACCCAGTTTCTGATCGAGTGCCTGCTCTTGTCCGTCGGCGGCGGGATCATCGGCATGAGTCTCGGGGCGATCATCCCCTGGTTCGTCACGCGATTCAGCGGGATGTCAACGATCCTGACGCCCGGCGCCTTCGCTCTCGCCTTCATCATCTCGGCGCTCGTCGGGATCATCTTCGGCCTTTATCCGGCCCGACGCGCCGCCCTGATGGACCCCATCGAGGCGCTTCGTTACGAGTAAACCGGTCGGATCGGCCGACCAACGAACCGAAACGGCTCGCCCCGGACGATTTCCAGCAGGACGGGCCGGCCGAGGGGAACCTCCCCCAGCACCAGAACCGGCCGATAGGCGTCGGTGCGGGCGATCGCCCGGCCGTCGGCGCGACGTTGATCAACGAGGGCCCAACAGTTTCGGCCGACCCACGCCTGGTGAACCTCGCCGGAGATTCGACGGACGCTCGCCGTCAACAGCCTGGAGCGAGCTGCCACGACGGAGGGGGGCAACTGAGGCAGCGCGGCGGCGGGCGTGCCGGGCCGCGGGCTGAATCGAGAACAGTTGATCCCCGGCAGACGCAGCCGTTGGACGAGGTCGAGCGTCGCCTGAAAGTCGGATTCGGTCTCCGTCGGATAGCCGACGATCAGGTCCGTGAGCAAGGTGCCCTCGGGAAATCGACGGGCGAAGGCTTCATGAATGGCGAGGAAATCCTCGACCGACCCGTCCCGCCGCATCCGGCGCACGACGCGTTCGGAGCCCGACTGCACCGGAACGTGAAGAAATCGAAACATCTTCGGATGAGCCAGGAGATCGAGATAGGCGTCCCGCGCTTCCCGGACCCATCGCGGGCTCGACATGCCGAGCCGGACCTTGAACTCCCCGGACAGATCCAGGAGCCGCCCCAGCAGCTCCGGCAGCGTCGTCCCCAGATCGTGACCATAGGCGCCCGTATCCTGCGCCGTGACCCAGATCTCCACGACGCCCTCGTCCAACGCTCTTCGGGCCTGATCGAGCAAATCCCGCGGTGAGAAGGAGGCCAGCCGTCCGCGAGCCAAGCGCGTCTGGCAGAAGGCGCAGGCGCTCCGGCAGCCGCGGGCGATCGGGAGAATGTGAACGCAAGGATTGCGGCGAAGGAGGGGAAGCCGCGGCCGCGCCTCCCCGTCGGCAGCCGCGAGCCGCCGGAGGGGACGGCCTTGGAGCGCCCCGGCGACGACTTCGGGCAGTTTTGAGAGGGAAGCCGGGCCGACGGCCGCCGCGCCGTCGAATCGGCCGAGCCGCTCATAGGCCTTGGGAATGCAGCCGGCCAGGACGACCGGTCGGGCGGCTCCGGCCGCGCGTCGCAGGCTGACCCATCGTTTTTCAAACTCCCGGAACGTTCGATCCTTAACGGTGCAGGTGTTCAGGATGACGAGATCGGCCTCGGTCTCGTCGTCGACGATGCGATAGCCCTCGCGGCGCAGCAGGCCCGCCATCGCCTCCCCGTCAGAAATATTGAAGGCGCAGCCGGAGGTGTCGATGTAGATCGCCGGCGGCGCCGTCACGGTGAGCTCGCTGAGGTCTCTGAGGGGGTTCCGCCGGCGGAGGGGTCCGAGGGGGACTCCGGGACGAGATGGCCGAGGTCGGTGAGGATACGCCGGGCTTCATCATGCCGGGGATCGGAGCGCAGGGCGGCGAGGAAGAACCCCAAAGCCCTGGAAGAATCGCCCTCTTCGATCAAGGTCAGTTTTCCCAGGCCCACGAGCGCATCGGGCTGGGTGGGATTCCGCGTCAGAACGCTGGCGTAAGCTTCGCGCGCGGCGGGGAAGCGCCCCTTGGCGGCGAAGTAACTCGCCGCGTAGAGCAGCAGGGGCTCGTCCCAACTGTAACGGCGCGTCATCTCGCGGAGGAAATCGAAAATTTGCGAGGCCTTACCCTGACGCTCCAGGGACTCCACGTGGACGGCGAAGAGCGGCGCCAGAGTCCGGACACGCGCACGGTCCCGGCCCTCAACCAGGACGCTCTCGGCGGCGGCATAGTCCTCGGCGGCGATCAGCGCGCGAGCCAACTCGACGTAGGGCTCGGCCAACGTCGGGTCCAGATCAATGGCCTTCCTCAAGGCAAGGACCGCTTCCTCGAGGAGTCCCAACCGTGCGGCCCCCCTCCCTCGCTGGGCGAACGCCTGGGCGGCGAGGTGACGCGGCGGCGATTGCGTGGCGAGCCGGGCCCGGGCCAGCGCCGACGTCCAATCCTCCCGCCGCAGGGCAAGATCGGCGAGGGAATAGAGCGTCTCGAAATCCTCCGGGTTCTGCTGAAGCTCGGCCGTGAACGCCTGTTCGGCAAGCTGAGGGAGCCCCATCCGCAGCGCGACGGCGCCCAAATGCCGGTAAAAACCGAGGCCGTGGGGCGCAGGTTGGGCAAGCGCCCGCTCCAGCAGGGCCTGGAAGGCCTCCGGCTGGCCTCCAGCCAGATAAGCCAGGGCCATGAACTGAAAGGCCGGGTCGGTAGCCGGGGGGGAGCCTCGTTCGGCGGCTTGGTCGAACAACGCGGTCGCCCGGGCCAGATCCAAGCCGCGGCCTTGGCGGGAGACCAGATCAATCAATTCATAAGTCGGGGGTCGGGGTGATTGGGGCCGACGGCTCGCCTCGCGGCTCCAGTAGCGTTCCGACTCGCGCCAAAGCCGGTTCCGCCCGATCGTGGGAAGAATGAGCGCCAGGGCGATCCCTGCCGTCAAGGCGAGCCCCGGGGCATGGGGAGCCGCGAACCTCTCGGTCAGGGTCTTGACGAAGCCCGCCGCAATGAGGGCCAGCCCGGCCAGGGCGAGAATCAACGCTCCCTCAGACAGATAAACCGTCGTCGGAACCCACTGGGCGAAGGCCAGCAACGGAACCATGGCGAGCGCGGCCCCCAGGACGACCCCGGGGAGCCGTCGCCAGGCCAGGATGACGACGCCGACCCAAACGCCCCAGCCCACGGCGGCGCGAGTCAGGGCGACGCCCAACTCTCCGGCGCCCACCTCATGGAAGAAAATCGGACGAAACGGAAAAATCAGACGCAGCCAACCTTCACCCATCGCCGTCCAACCGACCAGCCAGCGTTGGACAACCGGGGACTCCCCCATGAACTGGAAGGCGGCGACGGGGCCCCATCGGCCGTCCAACGCTTGCCGGCGGGCGAAGATCAAAAGCAGAGCCGCGCCCAGAAGCGGAAAGCCATAAATGAGAAGCCGGCGCAGGCGATCGAGCGACACGACCGGAACGGTCGGTTCAACCGAGCCGGCCCGGCCGCCGCCCCGCCGCGCTCGCGTCTCGACCACCTTGGGCGTCGGGCGCTCCCCCAGGAACTCGAAGACCTTAAGCGACAAGGGCAGCAGGAGGGCGGCTTCATGGGCGGAGGCGGCGATGAGATAGATAAGGGCGAGGCCGCTCGCCCCCCAGGCAGGGCGAATCTTTCCGCTCGGGACAAGCGCGTAGAGACCGTGCGCCGCGACCCAGCCGACGCCGGCCAGAAGAATCCCCTGAGCCGCCGCGGGGTTGACGGCGTCGGCCGCGGCCGGGTGGAGCGCCACAACGGTCACGCCAGCCAATACGCCCCAGGCGGCTGCGGGCGAGTCCACTCCGACGACGGCGCGCAATCCAAAGGCGGCCACCGTACAGAAAAGGACGAAGATCGCCACGCTCAGGGCATGGAAGGAACGGGCCTGACCGGGCCACCAAGCGTATTGAAGTTTGAGCAGGAGCCCATGGGCGGGGCGATAGACGCCCAGATCGGGTCGTTCGGGGGGCAACGAGGCTCCGAGGGCGCGACCCCAGCTCATGGCCGCGGCCGCGCCGGGCTCCGGCCGGATCAATTCGTGCTCCAGATCGGGGGCGTCGAATCCCGGACGATTGATTGTCCCCACGCAGACGACGGCGGCCAGGAGCGGGGCCCACAATACCGGCGCGGCCGCCAGGAGGGGATGGACCGTCGTCGAACGCATGGGTCGGGCGCCGGCCTCCTACAATCCCGCGGCGGCGAGCCGACCGAGGGCGGCGCGGATACGATCCTCGCCGGTCGTCAGCGCCAGGCGCACGTGGTCGTCGGAGCGCCGGCCCAGACCGAAACCGGGGGTAGCGACGATCGCGCAGCGTTCGAGCAGGGCTTTCACCATGGCCATCGACCGCAGGCCGTGGCGGGTCTTGAGCCAAACGTAGAAGGTGGCGGGCGGGGGCTCCGCTTCCCAGTCGAGCCGCCGGAGACCCCGGATAAGCGTGTCCCGCCGGCGCTGATAGAGGCGATTATTGGCCGCGACGATTTTCTCGGCGTTTTCGAAGCCCACGACGGCGGCGCGTTGGATGGCCGCGAACTGCCCGGAATCCACGTTGTTCTTGAAGGCGCGCAGGGCGGCCACCATGCCGGCGTGACCGACCGCGAAACCCAGCCGCCAGCCGGTCATGTTGAAGGATTTCGAGCAGGAATAGAACTCGAGGACGCGTCCGCGCGCGCCCCGGACCTGCAGCACGGACGGCGGTTTCACGCCGTCGAAATAGACGTCGACGTAGGCGGCGTCGCTACAGATGTAGAAATCATGCTTGCGCGCCAGCCAGACCAGTTTCTCAAGGTAATCCAGCGGGGCGACGGTCCCCGTCGGACTGTGTGGATAGTTGACCCAGAGCAACCGTAGCCGGGAGAGGGCTGAGGTGGGCCACGCCTCCAGGTCCGGAAGGCCCCGATTGGCCTCCGTGAGGTACAGACGACGGGAGCGCCCGCCGGCGAAGAGCGTCCCGGCGTGGTAGACCGGATAGCCCGGGTCGGGGAAGGCGACGGTTTCGCCGGGGTTGACGACCGCGCCGGCGACGTGGGCGATCCCCTCTTTGGAACCGATCAGGGTGGTCACTTCCGTTCGCGGGTCCAGTCTGACGCCGAACCTTCGGCCGTAATAGGCCGCCACGGCTTCTCGGAGAGCCAGGGAACCCTCCCCGTCCGGATAACGATGCGTGGCGGGATCGCGCGCGGCGCGGGCCAGGGCTTGGGTGATGAGACGAGGGGTTCCCAGGTCGGGATCGCCGACGCCAAAGTCGATGATGTCAGCCCCTCGGGCGATCGCCTCGCGCTTGAGCTTATCGACGGCCACAAAGACGTAAGGGGGCAATTGCTGGAGCCGCCGCGCGGGGAGGAAGCTCATCGAAGGAAGTCTCCTGAGAGAGGCCGACGATCCCTGTCAACGCGGGATGGGAGGGAGATCCACGAGATTCAGAACGTCTTTCATACAATAAAGGCCGGGGGCGCGGCCCGAGAGCCAACGGGCGGCCCGCAGCGCCCCGCGAGCGAACGTCTGGCGGGTGTGAGCGCGGTGCGTCAACTCCAGGCGCTCCCCCAGGGCGGCGAAGACAACCGTATGGTCCCCGACCACGTCCCCGCCGCGCAGGGCATGGACGCCGATCTCGCCGGCGGGCCGCTCGCCGAGCAACCCTTGCCGTCCATGGCGAACCGCCTCGGGGGGGAAGCCGCGCGTCTGGCGGAGGATTTCGACCAGCCGGATGGCCGTGCCGCTCGGCGCATCGTGCTTAAAGCGATGATGCGTTTCCATGACCTCGACGTCAAAGTCCGGCCCCAGAAGGCGGGCCACCCGATCGGCGATCTCAAACAACACATTGACCCCGACGCTCATATTGGGGGAGATCAGAATCGCCGTTGCATCGGCGCGCGTCTGGATCGCCCGGCGGTCGGCCTCGCCGAGCCCAGTCGTCCCGATGACGAGCCCGGCGCGGGCCGCGACGGCCCACTCGGCGTGGGCTTCGGCCCCTTCGGCCGTCGAGAAGTCGATCCCGACCGTGCCGGGCGGGACCGAAAGCGGCGGCGCGTCGGTCAGAATCACGCCGTCCGGCGCTGCGGGAGACCACCCCCGCAGCGGCTCGCCCAGACGCTCATGGCCGGGGCGCTCGACCGCCGCGACCAGACGATAGGGTTCGCCGGCATCGGCGGCGCATTCCAGGATCATCCGCCCCATGCGGCCGGCGGCCCCGAAAAGGACGATCGGCGTCGCTTCGGTCATGGTAGGAGGGCTCCGCTCAAAAACGGCCGCCGGGGGGGCGGCGTGGTCACGTCTCCGATCCTCCGGCCGGGGCCAGAACCGACATGCTAACATCCATCAGAGGGGGAGAAAAGGAGACAGAGCGGATCGCCAACGCGCGGGCGGATGGGCGCGACCTCGTGAGGAGGCGTTACGTGCATCGGGGCTGAGATTGACACACCTCGGAGGGGGTGATAGATGTAAGCGTTCGGGCCGCCCCGTCCCGATCGAGCGGCGGCCGCCGAACCGGGGCGGGACGAAGCAGGGATAACGGGAGAGGCGAGGTCCGGTGGGAGCGGCGCACGCGATCGAGGCGCTGGGGTGGATGAGGCTCGCGCTGGCGCAGCAGGCTCCGGCGGCCGCGCCGGCCTCGGGGTCGGATTTCCGACCCGTGCTGTTCATGTTTCTGGCGCTGGGGTTGTTGTTCTACTTCATCATTATCCGCCCCCAACGTCGCGAGCAGCGCCAACGCCAGTCGATGCTGGACGCCGTCACCAAGGGGGATCACGTCGTGACGGCCGGAGGCATCCACGGAACGGTCGAGGCCATCGACCTCACCAAGGGGATCGTCTCGCTGCAAGTGGCCCCCCGGACGACGATCCGGGTCAATAAAAGCGCGCTGGCCAGCGTGACCCCTCGGGCCAAGGCTCGGGAAGAGGCCCAGGACGAAGCGGCTGAGGCCGCGAAGGCCGCCAAAGAGTGATGCCGTGAGCGCCCCGCCTCTCTCGCCGACGCCCTTGAGCCCGGACCCGGTGCCCATCAGCGAGGACGGCCCGCTGGCGGCCCCGGCGCCGGAGCTTGACCCCGGGCGGCTGACGTATGAATCCCTGCTCGCCGACCGGGAGATACTCGCCCTCGTCAATGCGTCGGACGCTTACTTGGAGGGCATCGGGTACACCGACCATGGCCTGCAACATCTGGGGCGGGTCAGCGCCCGGGCCTATCATCTGCTGGAGGCGCTGGAGGCGCCGGCGCGGTCGCGGGAGCTGGCGGCCATCAGCGGGTTGCTTCACGATATCGGCAACGTCGTCCATCGCCTGAATCACGCCCATCACTCGGCGCTGCTGGCTTTCCAGTTGCTCAAGGAGCGGGGATTGCCGACGGCGGAGATCGCCGTCGTGATAGGGGCGATCGCCAATCATGACGACGAGAGCGGGGACCCGATATCGGAGCCCTCGGCGGCGCTCATCATCGCCGACAAGAGCGACGTGCATCGATCGCGGGTGCGCAACCCGCGGATGATCAGTTTCGACATTCACGATCGGGTCAATTACGCGGCCACGGCGAGCCGGCTCGAAGTGGACAGGGCGCGCCACCTGATCACGCTCGACATCGAGATTGATACGCAGATTTCCCAAGTGATGGAATACTTTGAGATTTTCATGTCCCGGATGCGGATGTGCCGCCGATCGGCCAACTATCTTAACTGCGATTTCCGTCTGGTCATGAACGACGTCCAGGTTTTGTAACCGGGGCCGGCCGCGGCCGATCCCCCCTCGAAGGATTCCCCCATGCGAGCGGCTTCTCCCTGGCGACTTGGCCTGATGCTCGGCGTAAGTCTGCTCTCGATCGCCCTGGTCTTCCCGACGGCGTTCTATCTGCTGACGCTGCGGGGGGCGGACCCCTCGGACGCCGCCACGGCCGAGCGTCTGGAGCGCCTGCGCCGACGCGCCATTCCGTTGGGGCTCGATCTTCAGGGGGGGGTCGACGTAACGCTCATGATCGACGAAACGAAGACGGTGGCGCGCCAGGTGGATATCGTGGCCACGCGCCTGGCCAACGAGTTCCGAGACCGGCAAATCTCGGCCGTGGTTGAGAAGACGAAGAACGAGGAAGGGATAGAAATCCTGGTTCATGATCGGGCGGACTGCCGCCAGGTGCACAACATTCTGAGAAACTATGACGAGGAGCTTGAGGGGGACCTTTCTCAAGGGCGTTGCGAGGCCGCCGCCGAAAGTCAGCGGCCGTTCGGACTGGGCCTCAACCCGGTCGCGGCGGCCCAACAGCTCGACGCCGACATCCGCGGGGCCGAGCGCGTTTTGCGCGAGCGCCTGGACAAGCTCGGTCTGACCCAACCGAGCATCTCCGTCCTCGGCAACAAACAGATCCGCATCCAGATCGCCGGAGAGAAGGACCCCGACCGCGTCATCGAGAACATCACGAAATTGGCCACGATGGAGTTTCGACTGGTCCACGAACTCACGGGGACGGCCAACGACCTGCTGTTTTCCATCCTGGACGAGAACGGCGAGGTCCGACCGGAGGACGTTCCACTCGGCTACATGGCCTTCCCGACGCGTTTCGGCCGGTTCGACCGCGACCGGAGTCAGATGGTCTACACCGAGGGGAAGATTCTGGTCGAATCGGGCGACCCTCCCTTGACCGGGGGGAACCTTCGATCGGCGACGGTCTTCCGCGACCCGGGCGACTTCGAGAACCCGATCAAGGTTTCCATCCAGTTCGACAACGTCGGGGCTGACGTCTTTTACCAGATGACGCGGGATCACAAGGGGCGCCAGTTCGCCATCATCCTCGACGGCGTCGTCCGGTCGGCCCCCGTCATCCGCGAGGTGATCGCCGGCGGGAGCGCGGTGATTGAGGGGGGCTTCACGTTCGAGGAGGCGCAGGATCTGAGCCTTCTGCTCAAGGCCGGCTCGCTGCCGGCGCCGCTCGTGCCGGAGTCCAAACGCGCCGTCGAGGCCTCGCTCGGGACGGAATCGATCTTCGCCGGCGTGCAGGCCCTGGGCTGGGGGACGCTTCTGGTGATCGTTTTCATGATCGCCTACTACGGCATGGCGGGGGTCATCTCGGTGGTCGCGCTCGCGCTCAACGTCTTCATCATTCTGGGGATCATGGCCCTGGCCGACGCCACCCTGACGCTGTCGGGGATCGGCGGCATCTTGCTGACGGTCGGCATGGCCGTCGACGCCAACGTGCTCATTTATGAGCGCGTACGGGAGGAAGCCGACGCCGGGCGCCCGCTCAAACAGGCGATCTCGGTCGGCTTTGAGCGGGCCTTCACGGTCATCCTCGACTCCAACCTCACCGGCCTGATGACGGCCCTCGTGCTGCTCCAGTTCACGGAGGGAAGCGTCTTCGGGTTCGCTCTCACGATGACGTTCGGCCTGCTGGCGAACCTCTACACGGGGCTCACGGTCACCCACGCTTTGTGCGCCCTGTGGTTTCAATGGCGCGGCCGGCTGAGCCTCGGCCGCCTGCGGCCGTTTCGGGACACGCGCTTCGACTTCATCAGGCTGCGCTTCGTAAGCGGGACGGCCTCGATCCTTCTGATCGCAGCCGCCCTGGGCATCGTCGTGGCGCGGGGAGGACTCAAATTCGGTGTCGATTTCGCCGGCGGCGCCATCACGGAGGTCCGATTCGCCGCGCCCACGGACGAAGCTCGCCTGCGCGGGATGCTGGCCGGCGCCGGGCTGGAAGGCCAGCGCGTCCAGCGCATTGCCGGAACGGAGGATTGGATCGTCCGCGTGAAAACGCTTCCGGAGACGCATCCGCTGGCGCAGTCCGGCATCGGCCCCCTGCAAGCGACCGAGCGGGCGCTGCGGGAGGCCCTGGCGACGACGTACGGCGAGGCCGGCTACGACATCCTGAATTTCCAATCCTTCGGGCCGGAGACGGGCCAGGGGTTCCGCCAGATGGCGATCACGGTGATGGTGCTGGCCTCGATCGCCATCCTGATCTATCTGTGGGTGCGATTTGAGCTGGTCTTTGGCGTGGCGGCCGTCGTGGCCCTCGTTCATGATCTGTTGATCACGACCCTGTGGGGCTCAGCCTGGGGGGTGGAGATTTCGTTGGAAGCGGTGGCGGCCCTGATGGTGCTTCTCGGCTTCTCGGTCAACGACACGATCGTGATCTTTGATCGGGTACGCGAGAACAGCCGCCGCTCCCCCGATCGTCCGTTCCGCGACCTCTGCAACCTCTCCATGAACCAGTCGTTGTCCCGAACGCTCATCACCTCGGGGACCGTCGTGCTGGTCATCGTCACGATGCTCCTCGTCGGCGGGGAGGGACTCCGACCCTTCGCGAAGATTCTCCTGATCGGATCGATCGTCGGGACTTACTCTTCGGATTTCATCGCCGCCCCGCTGGTTTACGAATGGGACCGGCGACGGCGCAAGGTGGGGGTCGGCGGCGTGGCGGCGGCGCTGGCGGCCAAGGAAAAGGCTCGCGGCCCCGAGCCTGCCCGCGCCCCGGAGGCCCGAAAGGCCTCCCGAGGCGGATTGCCGAAGAAGTCGGCGGTCTGACTCGACAGGACGGGAGCGTCGGTGCCCTCCGGGCCCTCTTCGATGACGCTCAGCTACCACATCACAACCTTCGGCTGTCAGATGAATCAGCATGACAGCGAGATGATGGAGGGAACGCTGGCGGGGCGCGGCTGGAGGCGGGCCGCCGACGAAGCCGCGGCCGACCTGATCCTCTATAACACGTGCGTCGTGCGGGAACACGCCGAGGAGCGCGCGCTCAACCGCTTGACCCAGCTCGGCCGGCTCAAGCGCGAGCGCCCCGGCCGCATTATCGGCGTCACCGGCTGCATGGCTCAGAAGGACGCCGAGGCGCTCCGCCGGCGGCTGCCCCACGTCGATCTGGTCCTGGGGACGCGGGCCATCCCGCGGCTGGGCCCGCTGCTGGACAAAATCCTCGCCACCGGACAGCCGCAGGTCTGCGTTGAGATCCTTGACGAGCCGTTCCCGCCGGACGTCCAGCCGGTTCGCCAACGACCGCTCAAGGGTCTCATCAACATCATCCTCGGCTGCAACAAGAATTGCGCCTATTGCATCGTGCCGCGAACGCGGGGGCGGGAGGCGAGCTATCCGCCGGAGGCGATCGCCGCCGAGGCCCGCCGGATGATCGAAGCGGGCTATCGGGAGATCACGCTTGTCGGTCAGAACGTCAATGCCTACCGGGGGGTGGACGGCGGCGGGCGAGTCGTGGATTTCGGCGGCCTGTTGCGGCGGCTGGACGCTCTGGCCGAGGGGGCTCGTCTGCGTTACATCACCTCCCATCCGCGGGATTGCAACGAAGCGCACGTTTCCGCCGTGGCCGAGTCGCCCCACGTCTGCGAGAACTTCCACCTGCCCGTGCAGTCGGGGTCAACCGCCGTTTTGCGGCGGATGTATCGGGGCTACTCGCGGGAGCGCTATCTCCGGCTGATCGAGCGGGTACGCGCCGCCGTGCCCGGCTGCACCGTCACGACCGACCTCATCGTCGGCTTCCCCGGCGAGACGGAGGAAGATTTCCGCCAGACGCTGAGCCTGGCGGAGGCCGTCCGGTTCGACGCCGCTTATACTTATCTCTATTCGCCGAGGCCGGGGACGCGCGCCGCCGAGGCGTATGAGGATCACCTGCCGGTTGCGGTCAAGAAGGAGCGGCTGGCGGAATTGATCCGGCTCCAGGAGAGGATCAGCCTGGAGATCAATCGGGCGATGGTGGGGCGAACGGTCGAGGTCCTGATCGAGGAGCCGGCCCCGCGCACGCCGGGGGACCTGCTCGGGCGGACGCGCGGCGATAAAATGGTGGTCTTTCCCGGTCCCGCGCATTGGATCGGGCGCTTCGTCATGGTCCGGATCATCGACGCCAACAGCCATACGCTCTTCGGGCGAGCCCTCGCCTCGGATTAACGTCGCCGACGGCTGGACCATCCCCTTTAGTTAATCCGACCGAGGAGCTGAAAGAGGCGGTGGCGCGCGTGATCATAATCGGGCTCGATCGCCAGCGCGCCTCGATACTGTTCCATGGCCTCCGGAAGGCGGCCGAGGGCTTCGTAGGCCGCGCCGAGATTGCACCAGGGGAATTGGCGGGACTCGTAGCGAGGGGCCTGCTTGGCTTTCTCCAGCCAGGGGATCGCCTCCAGGGGCCGGCCTAACTGAAGCAGATAGGCGCCGATGTCGTTATAGGGGTTGCCGAAGTCCGGATCGATCGCGATGGCCTTGTGGCAGGCTTCAATGGCATCCTCGACCCGGCCCATGAAGCTGAGCGCCCAGCCGTAGAAGGTCATCGCCTCGGCCGTCGGATGCAGGGCCAGGGACTGGCGATAAGCGGCCAGGGCATCGCGCAGGCGGCCCTGCATCTGAAGCTCATAGCCGCGGGCGAAGTGCTCCCAGGCGTCCTCGTGCTCCCCGAAAGCGACCCGGAGGCCGTCCATGGCCACTCATCTTTCCATCCCGGCGGGACCGCGCGCAAGGCGGCGCGGGACCGGCGGCCGCGTCGGAGCCCGCCCGAATCGGCCCCGCCTGGGCTCCTCCTTTTCGTTTGTGAATGGCGCGCGGGCGGGGTAGAAATTTGATCGAGTTAAATTTTTGGGCGTGGGGTCGTCATCGATGGCGTTGGCCCCCGGTGAGCCCCGGCCCGACTCCGGCAAGGCAGGCCCCCCATGCGAGTTCCTTTAAGCCTGTGGATCGGTTCGCTGATCCTTCTGAGTGGCCTCCGGACCCGGCCGGCCGCGGCCCAGCACGGCGCGCCCGACGGCCAGTGGCTTCATTACGCGGCGGACCAGGGCAGCAG
Source organism: uncultured Candidatus Sumerlaeota bacterium (assembly GCA_964463045.1). GTDB lineage: Bacteria > Sumerlaeota > Sumerlaeia > MVZB01 > JAJFLK01 > CAYXAU01. Next base: position 58,766 of record CAYXAU010000009.1, read on the forward strand.
CCGCTACTCTCCGTTGGACCAGATCCACCGTGGCAACGTCGGCGAGCTTCGCCTGGCGTGGCGCTGGCTATCGCCGGACGGGAAGATCGCCGAGACGAACCCTCGCCTGCGGCCCGGCCAGTTCAAAACGACGCCGCTCATGATCAAGGGCGTGCTCTACGCGAGCACGGGCCTGAGCCAGGTCTGCGCCCTGGAGGCGGGAACGGGACAGACGATCTGGGTCCACGATCCGAAGAGCTATGAGCTGCCGCGCCCGACCAACACCGGATTCCAGCACAAAGGGGTCGAATACTGGACGGACGGGGAGGACGAACGGATCATCATCGCCACCGGCGGACGGCAGTTGATCGCCCTCAACGCCAAGACGGGCAAGCCCTATCCGGACTTCGGCCAGGGGGGCGTTGTCGATCTCACGCAGGGGGTCGGTCGGGAGATCAACGTCTCGCAGATCGGCTTCAACGCGCCGACGATCGTCTGCCGGGATACGATCGTCGTCGGGATGATCGTTTCCGACGGACCTCCCGGAACGCAGATGCCCCCCGGGCACGTGCGCGGCTACAACGTCCGGACGGGGCGGATGAAGTGGATCTTTCATACGATCCCGCAGGAAGGGGAGTTCGGCGTGGAGACGTGGGAGAACGAATCCTGGCGATACACGGGCAACACGAACGTCTGGACGGCCATGAGCGCCGACGAGGAGCTGGGCTACGTCTATCTGCCGACGTCGACGCCGACCAACGACTGGTACGGCGGCCACCGCCCGGGGAATAATCTCTTTGCCGAAAGCATCGTCTGCGTCGAGGCGGAAACCGGCCGCCGCGTCTGGCATTTCCAGGCGGTCCACCATGGGTTGTGGGATTACGACTTTCCCTGCGCGCCGAACCTGGTCGACATCACCGTGGAGGGACGCCGGATCAAGGCCCTCGCCCAGGTGAGCAAGCAAGGCTTCACCTACGTCCTGGACCGGGCGACGGGGGAACCGGTCTGGCCCATTGTCGAGCGGCCCGTCCCTCAAAGCCGCGTGCCGAGCGAGAAAACCTCCCCCACCCAGCCGTTCCCGACCAAGCCGCCGGCCTTCGAACGCCAAGGCGTGAGCGAGGACGACCTGATCGATTTCACGCCGGAGCTGAGGGCCGAGGCGTTGGAAATCGCCCGCCGGCACCTGATGGGGCCGATCTTCACTCCGCCGATCGAGGCCGGAGAAAACGGGCTCAAAGGGACGCTCGTTCTCCCGAGCCCGGCCGGCGGCGCCAATTGGGGCGGGGCCTGCTTCGATCCGGAAACCGGGGTGCTCTACGTGGGCTCGATGACACTGGCGATCATGCTGGCGGTGAGCCCCGCCGATCCCAACCGAACGGACTTCAAGTACATCCGTTCAGGGGACTTCTTCGTCCCCGGGCCGCGCGGCCTGCCGCTCGTCAAGCCGCCTTACGGGCGCGTCACCGCCATCGACCTGAATCGAGGGGAGATCCTCTGGCAGGCCCCTCACGGCGACGGGCCGCGCGATCACCCGGCGATCAAGCATCTGAACCTCGGCCCGCTCGGCTCGGCGGCCAACGGGGTCTTTTCCAACGGCGGCGGGGTCCTTACAAAGACGCTCCTGTTCATGATCCAGGCCGACGAGGACCCCTCCAACATCATGCGCATGGGTCGGGAAGGTTGGCTGCGCGCCTTCGACAAGACGACCGGGGAGGTCGTCTGGGCCGAGCGCATTTCGAGCACGCCCCACGGGACGCCGATGACCTACCTGCATCAGGGCAAGCAATACGTCGTGATGGCCGTCGGCGGGATGGGGCAACCGGACGAGCTCCTGGCGTTCGCCTTGCCCTGAGCCTTAACCCTGCGACCGGAGGACGCCCTGATGAGAAAAACTCCCCTCTCGTGGATCAGCGCTCTGATCGTGGTGGCGGCCGCCGCGCTCGCCCCCGCCGAAGAGGCTCCGACTTACGCGCAACGACTGGGCTGGGGCCCGCAGGATCGCGTCGTCATCTTCCACACGGATGACGTCGGCATGTCTCACAGCATGAATCGGGGGGCGTTCGAAGCCTACGAGAACGGGCTGGCCACCTCGGCCAGTGTGATGATGCCGTGCCCCTGGGTGCCCGAAGTGGTCGAATGGCTCAGGACCCGGCCCGGGGCGGATTTCGGCCTGCACCTGACGCTCACTTCGGAATGGAAACTCTATCGCTGGGGGCCGCTCGCGGGGGCGGCGGCCGTGCCCGGCCTCGTGGACCCGGAGGGCTGCCTGTGGAAAGACGTCGCCTCCGTGCTGCAACACGCCACGCCGGATGAGATCGAGCGCGAGATCCGAGCCCAGATCGAGCGCGCCGAACGCATGGGGTTTAACTTCACCCATCTCGATTCGCACATGGGGACGCTCTTCGCCAGCCCGGAGTACTTCAAGCGCTACATGAAGGTCGGCATTGAGAAACAGGTGCCGATCCTGATGGCAGGCGGGCGCGCGCCGAACGCGAGGCGGGAGAATCCGGTTCCGGCCACGTTGCTCGCCCCCTTGGCCGAAGAAGTCTGGAACGCCGGCCTGCCCGTGATCGACGACATTCACACGGCCAGCTACAACTGGAAAGACAAGGAAGAGAAAACCGGGCGCTTCGTCGAGCTCCTCGCCCAACTGGAGCCGGGAATCACCGAAGTCATCATTCATTGCGCCATGCCGGACGAGACGTTGCCGGTCATCACGAGCTCAACCGACGTCCGTCACGGCGACTTCCTGGCCATGATGTCGTCCGAACTCCGCCGCGCCGTCGAGGAATCGGGCGTCATCCTCACCAACTGGACCGAGCTGATGGATCGACGGCGCGCCGCGGGCCGCGCCGAGTAGCAAACCTTCGGCCCGGAGGTTATTCCCGCCCGAGGAAGGCGAACAGGCGACGGCGAGCCCGGCCGGCGAGGGCCTCGGTCAGGGTGGCCGATTCCCGGAAATCCGAGACGACCCATCGGGCGCCGGCCCGCCTGAGTTCGGCGGGCGAGAGCGTCGTGGCCACGCCGCAGACGGCCGCGCCCGCGGATCGGGCGGCGGCAATGCCGGGAATCGAGTCCTCAAAAGCCAAGCCGTCGCCGGCGGGAAGACGAAAGCGCTCGGCGGCGCGGAGGAAAGGTTCCGGATGCGGCTTGTGATGCTGAACGTGCTCCGCCCCGACGAGCGCGTCGAAAATATTCCGCCAATTGAAGATGGCCAGAATCTGGCCCACGACCTTCAGCCGAGACGACGTGACCAGAGCCAGCGGCACGCGCCCTTTGAGCCCGCGAAGGAAGGGCTCAACGCCGGGGACGGAGCGCAGCTCCTGGCGCATTCTCGCTTCGAATCGGTCGCGTTTGATTTCCATCAGACGTTCCACGTCGATCGCCTCGCCGGCGGGGCCGAGGTTTTGCTTGACCCAGCGGGCGACCTGTTCGCCACGGAGCCCCTGCAGTTCCATCAGGCGCCGATCGGCAAGCTCGATCCCGCATCGGGCGAAGGCTTCGCCCCAGGTGGCCCGATGAAGCGGCTCGCTATCCACCAGAACGCCGTCGAGGTCGAAGAAGAGAACTTTGGGCGGGGGCATTGCTGGCCGACCGGAAAGAAGCGTTGTCGGGCCGTCGAGGCCCGCGGCCGACGTCCGTCCGACGCCGCAAACGTCCTATTGTATCGAAACCCGCCGGAGGGCGATACCCTTGCAGACGCCCCAGGCCTGAACCGGAAGAAACCGGTCCTTTAAGGCGGAAGAGGTCCCCCGCCATGCGCGTTGAAATCCCCTATGGCCCCGGCGAGGTCACGGCCGAGCTGCCTGAGGACGCCGCGGTCATCGCCAACGAGCCCGCCGAGACGATGGAGCCGCTGGCCGATCCCGACGCAGCCGCGCGGCGGGCGCTCGACAGCCCGATCGACTCCCCCGCCCTCCCGGAGCTGGTCCGGCCCGGCGCTCGGGTGACGATCGCCTTCGACGACGCAACGGTGGCCTCTTACGGGCCCGTGCGCGGCATCGTCATCGGCCACGTGCTCGCCGACCTCAAGCGGGCCGGGGTTCCGGCGGACCGGGTCCGCCTCATCTGCGCCAACGCGCTGCACCGGAAGTTCCGACCGGCGGAGCTGGCCCGTCTGATCGGCCAGGACCTTGTCTCGGCGTTTGACGGGCGCCTGACCTGCCACGACGCCGAGGACCCGGAGAACCTGGTCCATCTCGGGCGGACGCCCCAAGGGTACGACGTGGAAACGCATCGGGCGGTGGTCGAGAGCGACCTGACGATCTACGTCAACGCGGGTCACAATCGGGGTTTCTCGGGGGGCTGGAAATCGATCTGCGTCGGTCTTTCCACGTATCGCTCGATCCGTCACCACCATACGCCCGACGGGATGTCGATGTCTCTCCACAACAATCGAATGCACGCCATGCTCGACGAAATGGGGCGGCATTTGGAGGCCAACATCGGCGGCAGAATCTTCAAGGTGGACACACTGCTGGCCGATCCGTGGCGGCCCGCGCGTCTGTTCGCCGGGTCGGTCTGGGGAACGCGGCGGGCTGTGATCGAGGCGCTCGAGGCCCTCTATCCCCCTCGGCGGGGGTTGAGCGCCGAGCGGTTTGACGTGGCGCTCTACGGCGTCCCCGACTGGAGTCCTTACGCGATATTCTCGAAGATGAATCCACTCCTGACGCTCATCTCATCCGGCCTGGGCTATCTGGGAGGTCTCGTTCAGGCGGTCGGGAAACCCGGCTGCACGCTCATCATGGTCACCCCTTGCCCGAATCAGTGGGATCGCGCCCGACATCCGGCTTATCCGATCGTTTGGGAGGAGGTGCTTTCGAGCACGCGCGACCCCGACGCAATCGCCCGGGATCACGCCGAGCGATTCGCCACGGCGCCGGACCTGATCGAACTCTACCGTCGCGACTACGCCTTCCATCCGGTCCACGCGATCCTGGCGACCTATCCGCTGGCTCGCCTGCGGCACGTCGGCCGAGTCATTGTGGCCGGGGCGGTCGATCCCTCCCTGCCGCGCCGGCTGGGCTTCGAGACCACGGCGACGGTCGAAGCGGCGCTCGCGCTCGCCCGCGAGATTCACGGTCCCGGATTCCGGCTCGCCTATATCCGCCAGCCGAAGCCGCCGTTGCGGCTCGACGGCGACGGCTCAGCGTGACGGCGGGGGGGCGCTCAATCCACCTTTTCCAGCCGAAAAGTTCCGCGGACGCCGGCGCTGGTGTAGCGGCCCGTGAATTCGCGCCCGATAATTTCGCCTGTCCACTCGAAGACGCCGCCGCTCGCGCGGCCCAGATCGACCTGCCCGCCGAAGAGGACGCGCCCCTCCTGACGGCGGCCCGTGAGTTGGACTTCGTAACGGGCCGTGCCGCCGAATTCGGCGTCAAAGGCGGCGTCCCAGGCGTCGCGGCCCGCCGAGGTGATCGTGGCCTTAAGCCCGCCGGCGGGGGTCGTGGACTCGCCGACGTACCAATGACCGACCCACTGGCCGCTGACGAGGTCCGTGGCCCCGAAGAGTCTTGCGCAGCCGATCGAGGCCGCCCACGCCAGGCTGACGGCGGCGGCGAGCGCCCACCTCCGGCCCGAGAGTTTTGCTACGTTCATGGGGTTGCCTTTCTTTTATCGTGGCTCATGCGGCGCTGACTGCCGGCACCGCCGCGCGTCGCAGGGCTTCATGATCGGGGGAAAACGCTGCCAAGGGCGGCCAGAAAACGCCGATAATCAGCCACGTCCAGCCCGTAGTGTCGTCCCTCGCCGAGGGTGATATAGATCAACGAGTCAGTCGGCTCAACCCTCCCGCGCCCGAACCAGGCCAGCGGCCGCTCCTCGGCGTCGAGGAAGGCGAACGTCTGATCCGGGGCCTCCAGGCCGCGGGACTTGATGATGGCGAGGTCGCGCTCGCGCCGAGGGTCCAGGCGTTCCTTCCATTTGAGGTTGAGAAGACTCATGATCAACGTCCGGACGTGATTGGGATTGAGCTGAAAGGATTCGGCCCCCCCTTCGGCCGAGACGGTCCACCCCTGACCGACCTTGAGGCAGCGGATAGCGCGATCGCCCTCGGCGATGCGGATGAGGCCGACCAGCTCCGGGGCGAAGGCGAACAAGGATTTGTCCAGGAAATCGACCCGCGTTTTGAAATATTGGCCCGGGACGTCGCCTGGGAGGGCGAAAATTTCATCTTGCCCGCGGCGGCGGGCATAGACCAGATCAGCCCCCTCGGCCGACTTGCCGGTCTCCAAGCCCTCAACGGCGCCCTCCCGGTCGGCGAGGGTCACGACGAGGAGCGGCGCCTGGAGGCCCGCCTGCTGGGCGGTAGGCTGGAGATCAAGGTAGCGCCCGACGCGAACGCTCAGCAGTTGGGCGAGAAAGCGGTCGATAAATTCCTGATCCAGTTCGGCCGGCTCATCCGTCAATCGCCAACGGCCGGAGGAATCGCGGATCAACTCCGTCCGAGAGTTGGCCACCTCGAGCGTCAGCCGCTGGACGCGCTCTCGCGTCAAAGCGAAGATTCGGCGTGAACGCACGTCATTGAACGAAACGCGGGCCAGGTCAACGAGCGATTGCGGCGCCGTAAAGACCAGATCCCGGCCCAGCCGAAGGGCGTAATAACCGCCCCCCTCCCCGAGGCGCCGATGTCCGATCAAGAGCGTGGATCGCACGGGGGGATCCCCGTCCTCGCGGGAGGCTTGAACCATCAGGTCGGGGCTGGCAAGGCCGTAGCGTTCCAGTTCAAGCGTCTCGGTGTCGAGAAAGTCAGTCGCCTTCGTCGAGTGGAGTCCCTGAAGGAGGTTACGGACGACCTCGCCTTCGGCTTCGCTCGGCGCCGGGCGGAGGATCCACCATCGGTCTTCCCGTTTCTCCATTTCCAGCGGCGTCCCCTGGTTGGAGACGACGAGACGCGTGGCCTCCGTCGGGTTGAAGGCCAGCAGAGATCGGTCGCGGAAATCGAGGACGGGTGAACGCAGGGCGTCGCGAAGGGAGCGCGAAATCGTGAACCAGCGGTCGGAGCCCTGCAGCCGGGCATAGACCTCGCCCGGGACGGGGGCGTCTTCGCCGACGAGGAGCGTCAAGTCGCTCGACCAGCCGTCGCCCTCGAGCCGCAGGCGCAGAGGCGGCCGCGCCAGGCCGAGGTTGAGGAGCTCGTCCTCGCCCGCCGGGGCCGAGGGTTGAGTCTCTTGATGTTCCAGATAGTACAACAGATCGGCGACCGTCTGAGGGTCGGCCTCGCCGCTCACGGGCTCGATCAGGCGCCAGCGCGCTTCTTCGCGCCTGAGACGGATGGACTCCGCGAACCGGGTGATCAGAATTTCCCGCACGTCATCCGACGGCCCCGGCAAGAGCCGCCCGAAAGCCAGGCGTTGCTGGCGACGCCGCTCCAAACGCCGCTGATCGGCGACGTAAAGCCCCGCCAGCGCGCCGAAGACGAGCCCCGCGATGAGCGTCCGCCGCCAGCCCATAGTTGAAAGCCGCCTCGACCTAACCTCGTCTCAGAAATCGGGTGTAACTCACCCCGCCGAGGAAAATCGCCGCGGGCAAGGCCAGGCCGAGCACGATCAGGATCAACCGAAGCTCGGCGTCGGTGATCACAAGCGGCGTCCCCCGGAGGGTTTTGGTCGGCACCAGGATCGTGTCCTCTTGTTCGGTCAGCCAGGCCACGGTCCCGATCATGAGGTCAGCGGCCGTCTGGTTGATCTCCAGGACCCGATCCCACAGGAGTTGCGAGGTCCCGAAGGCCGCCAGGCGCCATCGGCGGCCCTCGGCGGCCGGCCCCTGGACGGCCCAGCCGATGGCCCGGCGATTCAAACGATCGGCGCCCGGCGGCGTCGCGCGCCCGCCCAAGGGTCCATAAACGCGGCTCAGGGATTCGCACCAGGCCTGCGGGCTCGACTCGACGAGCGGCACGGCTTCAACGCCGATCGGGGCGGGGTCCTCGCGGGCGAGACAGCGCAGGTTGCCGAGAACGACGTTGCCGGCCGTGCGCGCGAGCCCGCTGGTGATCGGATGATTTGAATTATAGGCGGCGAGGGGAACCTGGAGGAGATTGTTCATCAATTGCTGGCCTGCGAGGTCGAGGATGACGCTCTCGTCGTCGGCCAGTCCGTGGCGGCGAAGCAGGGCCGCCACCTCCCCGGCCTCGGCCCCTTGGCCCGTCGGGGGAACGTCCAGGAGGATCATCAGACGCCCGCCGCGCTCCAGGTAGGCTTCCAACAGGCGAGCCTCGACCTCAAAGAGGTCGCGCACGGGCCCCGCCAGGAGGATCGCATCGGCGTCTCTCGGCGCCCCTCCCTCAGCGGCGAGGTCGAGCTCGCCGGTCTCGATTCCGCGGCGGCCGAGGGCATGGGCGAACCCGCGGGCGGAACGGCTCGCCGAGGCGGCGTTCGGATCCGTCGAAGGGGCGATCGAGAGTTCCCCATGACCGGTAAGAAAGTAAACCTTAACGGGCCGCTGGCGCGTGACCTCGACGAGAGCTTGCGTCAGGGCGGCCTCGGCGAGATCGTCCCGTCCCAGGCGCCGCCGTCGCGAACCCTGCTCCACGTAGACCGTCCCGATTTCGATCTCAGGATCGAACCGGCGCGCGAGATCGGGCTCCCGGCGGGGATCATGCAACGACCATGAAAACCGGGGCGTCGCCTCGCGGTAACGGTCGAGGAGCGCTTCGTACGGGCGGCGGTCGGTGTCGAAGACCCAGGCCTTCACGTCCTGATCAAGCAGGCGGAGATAGGCCGCCGTCGGCTCCGAGAGGGAATGAAGCCGCTGAGGAGTGAGGTCGAGCCTGACGTTGTATTCACGTCCAAAGAGGTAAACGAGGACGCAGGCGCCGAAGACGAACCCGGAGTAAAGGACCGCCTGAACGTAGTGGGCCAGATGAGGAATCTCCGAAAAGACGAACGGGCTCAGGAACATCAACAGGCCGACGAGCGCCAGCCCGAGGGCATGCTCGTCGAAATAGCGCTGACGGATCGCCCAGGCCAAGCCCGCGGCCACCAGCAAGACGCCGGCGAGCGGCACCACGACGAGGAACTCCCGCCAACGGCCGCGTGCCGGTCGCCTCACCGTCTAGCCTCTCCAGCGCCTGGACTCGACGACGCGGGCCGCCAGGAACAAAAAGAAAAACGCCGCCAGGACGTAGAAGACGAGGTCCCGCACGGAGAGCAGGCCCGCCAGAAGGTTCTCCGTATGCCGAGCGGCCGAGAACTCATCGACGAAGCGTCGCAGGGCTTCCGGCCGAAATCGAAGCTCCGAGATGACGTGCCAGAGGAACAGGCCGATGAGCGTCACGATCGCCGCCGTGACCTGAGAATCGCTCAGCGAAGAGGCCATCAGACCGAAGGCCGCATAGGCGGCGAAGATCAGGAAGAGACCCAAGAGGCAACCGAAGATGATCGACGGCTCCGGCGCCACGCCGTGATCGGCGCCGTAAAGGTAGGCCGTCAAGGGATAAACCGCGCTCAAGAGAACGATCACGGCCCCGACGGCGAGCAAAGCCAGATACTTGCCCAAAAGAATCTCCCAATCGGTCACGGGTTGCGTCAGCAGAACCTCCAACGTGCCGCTCGAGCGCTCGCCGGCGACCAGCCGCATGGCGAGGATCGGGATCGTGAAGAAAAACATGGCCGACAGGAGACGGAACGAATCCTGGATGAGGGCGACGTTGATGTCGGGGGCCTCCCCCGGAGCGCCGAAGGGTCCGCCGGCCTGAGCCAGGGCGGAGTCGTGGACGAACAATTCGAACATCCGGAAGAAAATAACGCCGGAGATGAGGAAGAGGAGCGAGAGGGCGACGTAGGTGCTGGAGGACTGAAAGTAAGCGACCAGCTCGCGTCGGAAAATGGGGCCGACTCTTCTCATCTGGGCTCAGCCGCCGTCGGGAGGAGAGATCACGCGCAGGAAGATGTCTTCGAGCGATTGGCCGGCGCTGTCGAGCCTCACCAGACCGAACCCGCCGGCGACGACGGCCCGCGCCACCTCGCCTCGACAGTCCCTCCCCGCCGCGGCGGCCAGCCGAAAGGTCGCCAGGCGATCCGAATCGCGCCGCGCCAGCTCGACACGGGCGACGCCGGCGACCCGACCGAGCAATTCCTGGGCGCGGGCCGGGTCCCCCTCGATCGTCGCCTCGATCCAGAAATCGCTGGGCGCGCGGGGGGCAAGACTGTCGGGGGTCCCGGCGGCGACCACGCGGCCTCGATCCATGACGACGACCTGCTGACAAAGGAGCCCCACCTCCTGCAACAGGTGCGTCGAGAGCAGAACGGTCCGATGCCCGGCCATTTCGCGGATCAGCCGGCGCACTTCGGTAATCTGCCGCGGATCGAGCCCGACCGTCGGCTCGTCGAGGATCATCACCGGCGGGTCCCCCAGGACCGCCTGGGCCAAACCCACCCGCTGGCGGAATCCCTTGGAGAGTTCAGCGATGAGCCGCCGACGCACTTCGCCGAGACCGCACTCTTCGACCGCTCGATCGACCAACCGTCGCGTCAGCCGCCCGCCGTACCCCTTGATCTCGGCGAAGAATCGCAGGTAAGCTTCGACCGTCATCGAATCGTAGAGGGGGGCGTTCTCCGGCATGTAGCCCAGACGCCGGCGCGCCCGAAGCGAATCCCGGCCGACGTCGTGACCGGCGATCCGGGCCCGCCCGCGCGTGGCCGGCGTATAGCAGGCCAGGATTCGCATGGTGGTCGTTTTGCCCGCCCCGTTGGGCCCCAGAAGACCGAGAATCTCCCCTCGCCCGACGGTAAAAGAGACCTCCTCGATGGCGGGCCGATCGCCGTAAACCTTCGTGAGCCGCTCGGCCTCGATCATCGGGGGGACGGGCAAGACGGCCCCTGAAGGCTCCGCCGTGGACAGAGGAGACAGCGCCATCGCCTGAGCCCTCGTCACCGCCGCCGGATCGGCGGCCTCAAGGGCGATCAAAGCGTACCGATTTGAGCCAGAGCGAGCAAGCGCGACCGGCCTCTCCCGCCAGCGCCGGCGGCAAACGCCAAGGCGCCGGTCGCGGGACCGGCGCCCAGGCGATACGGTGGCGGTGGGGATCGGCCGCGCGCGAGATCAACCCGACCGGGATCGCTCAGCCCGCGCGGCCGGGACTGACGGTCAATTCCTCGTCCCGTCGATCTTGACTTCCATCGCCTGACCTTCGAGCGTCAACTGCACCTTACCGCGGATTTTATTGCCGCCCGTCGAACCGGTGAACTCGATCGGCACGGGAACGCCGCCAAAGTCGATCTCGGCCTTGAAGTGCAGGCCGTTGCCGTCGAGATCGAAAGCGTTGACGGTGGCATTGCCGATCTCGGTGACCATTTGGCCCTTGAGCGCGCCCCCCTCGTCCGTAATGGTGAACTGGACCATGCTCTCGGTCCCGTCGGGCAGGGTCGCCACGAGCTGCCAGGACCCCGGAAGACTCACCTCGCCGGTCAACGGCAGATCGCCCTGCCGCGTCCCCTTGAGGGAGACCTCCATGGCCTGGCCTTCGAGCGTCAGGTTCCCCTTGCCTTCAACCTTATCCCCACCCGTCGAGCCCTTGAACTCCAGCGGGACGGGGACGCCGCCAAAGTCGATCTCGGTCTTGAAGTGAACGGCGTTGCCGTCAACGTTGACGGCTTCGATCTTGGCCTCGCCGATCTCGGTCGAAAGTTTGCCCGAAATTGTCCCGCCGTTGTCCTCCAGTTGCAGCGTGGAGATGCTCTCGGTGCCGTCGGGCAAGGTGGCCACCAACTGCCAGACTCCCGGCAGGTTGACGGGGCCCGTCAGCGCCGGGGCGGCCTGGCGCATCCCCTTGATCTTGACTTCCATGGGCTGGCCTTCGAGCGTCAGGTTGGCCGCGCCCTCGATCCGGTCGCCGCCGCTCTGGCCCTTGAACTCCAGCGGGACGGCCACGCCTCCGAAGTCGATGTTGGTCGAGAAGTGGACGTTGTTGCCCTCGACGTGGATGGCCTCGATCTTGGCCTCGCCGATCTCGGTCGAAAGCTGAGCCGAAAGGGCTCCGCCGTTGTCGGTTACCTGAAGCGTCGAATGGCTCTCCGTCCCGTCGGGGAGCGTCGCGACGAGCTCCCAGGTCCCCGGGAGGTTGACGGGGCCCGCGATGGCCGCGGCGGCGGATTCCTCGGCGGCGCGGGTCCCGGTCACCTCCATCGGCATCTCCTGGCCGTCGAAGGTGAGCGTCACGGTCCCCTTGATCTGTTCGCCCGCCAGGGCGCCCTTGAACTTGACGGGGACGGGCGTGCCGCCGAAGTCGATATCGGCGGCGAACTCGATCGATTCGCCGGCAACGGTCACGTTCTCGAATCGGCCCTCGCCCAGGTCCGTCGTCCAGACGGCCAGGGCCTTTCCCCCCTCGTCGCTGAAGGTCAAGCGGCTCTCGTTGGTGGTCCCGTCGGGCGTCTGGACGCTCATCTTCCAGGCGCCGATCAAGGCGGGCAAGCCGGCGGCCGGAGCGGGGGCTGCGGCCGCTTCGGCCGGCTGAGCCTGGGCCGCCGCGGCCACGACGCGGGCACCGTTGGCTTCCATCTCCCCCATGGGCGTCGAGAAGGCGCCGGTCAGCTTGTCGCCGGCGACGGTTCCCTCGTAGGTCAATTCAAACTCTTGGCCCTGGCGATTGATTTTCCGGAGGAACTTGACCTTCGCGCCGTCGAACTGAACCTGCTGAAGCTCCTCCTCGCCGCGCTGGCCGATGAACTTGCCCTTCAGCGCGTCCCCCTCGCGCGCGAAGACCAACTTCGCCGGAACCTTGTTGCCCTGAAAATCCATCTCGATCTGCCACTCGCCGACGATCTCCTCGGCGACGCCGACCGTCCCGATGGCCGCCAGCGCGATCAAGACGCCGAAGCCCCTCAACCTCCTCACTCCGAACACACGCGCGCACGACATGATGACCTTACTCCCTTCGCCCGTGATGGTCCTCAAGCTCCGTTGACCGGGTCCCCGACGCGAGCGCCCGCGGAGCGGACCTCGGCGCCGCGTCGGACGGCTCCGGCGATTTCCTCTGGCTAACTGCCCCGACCGCGACATCTTGGGGAGCCTGCCGTCCGGTGTCAAGCCGAGATTGGGGCTCGCCCGCGGGGACCGCTTGAGAAGCGCCAATAGCGCGCCTTTAGACTTCCGGCACTCAAACGGACCTACCGCGCCCCGCCAAGGATTGGGCGGGGATTACCCCCCGAGATCAAATACGGCACCCGAGATCGAATACGGCAGATTTCGGGAGGCCTTCGATCCGGGAGCGGCCCCTGGGGTCCCTTTATTGCGGTTCCGTTTCGCTGTCCGGTTCGGGAATGCCCTCCGGCTCGGCGGTCGCTGTCCGGGACGGCTCCGGCACCGGTCCGAGGGGCTCCGGCGGCGGGGGGGGCTCGTCCGAGGCTTGGGCGTTTGCCAGGATGTTGGGCTCATCGGGGAGCGTTCGTGGCGAGGGGGGGCGCTCCGAAGGCTGGTCGAAGCCCCCGAGCGAGGCATCGAGATTGATCTCGCGTTCGATGTCACCGCCGATCTTGGCCATCTCCTCGCGCCACTCCTCGACCTGAGCCTCACGCATCAACTCGGTGGTGAACTCTTGACTGAGCTTGCGGATGTCGCGCATCCACCGGCCGGCCGTTCGGGCGGCCCGGCGCAGCTCCTCCGGCCTTAGCAGGATAACGGCAATCAGCGCCAGGAATACGCCTTCAGCGAGACCGATATCCATGGCCATGGGTCATAAGCCCCCGGGGGAGGCGCGCGAGGCTGGTCGGGAGATCACCGTCGCCCGCTCAACCCCTCCCAGCCGCCGTAAGCTTCGATGATCCTCCCCTTGACGGCCCGCAACGTCGTCGGCGGAGCCTCGGCGATCTGCCGAGCCGCCGTTCGACAGGCGGCGCGCAATTCCGCGGCGGGAACCAGCCGGCAGACGAACCCGAGACGATAGGCCTCGGCCGCGTCGATCGTCCGTCCCGTCAGAGCCAATTCTCGCGCCCGGCCGCCGCCGATGGCTTCCCTCAAGGGGCCATAGAGGACCGACGCGCCGAATTTGATCTCCGGATGACCGAAGGTGGCCTGCGGGGCGGCGAGCCGAACGTCGCACAGGGCGGCCAGATCGAAGCCGCCGGCGACCGCCGCGCCCTGAATGCCGGCGAGGAGGGGCTTATCGAACTCAGCCAGGACCCGATGATAATGATCGGCCTCGGCGAAAACCTCGCCCATCCGGTCCGCGGATTGGCCCTCAAACTCCGAACGGTCAAAGCCCGCGCAAAAGACGGGACCCCGGGCCAGAATCACCCCTACCACAACGGCCTCGTCCTCCCGCCAGGCTTCGAGGCATTCGACCATCTCCCGGCGCATGGCCGCCGAGAGCGCGTTCCGCTTATCGGGTCGATTCAACGTCAGGAAGCCGATGGGGCCTTCGCGCTCAGTCTCGATCCACCGAAAGGTCCCCACGGCCGGAGGGGAATCCGCCTCGCTCACCGGACGGGGGCCTCGTCGGCGACGACGTATTGCCCGCGCGCCTCGGCGAGAATCGCCTCGGCCTCGGCGGCGATCCGATCGACCAGCTCGGCGGCGCCCGGCTGATCGTGGACCAAGCCCGAGACCTGACCGGCGGGGGTGAAGCCGAATTCGGTTTCCCCCTTCTGCATGGCCGCCCCGGCGTGCTCGCCCGCGGCCAGAAGCTGAAGGGGAAAGGGCTTGATCTCCCGCTCGCGGCCTTCCCATTGCTCCGTGTATCGGTTCCGGACGACGCGGCAGGGCTTGCCCGTATAGGCTCGCGTGACGACGGTCCCATCGACGCCGATCTGGACGAGCTTATCCTTGTAGCCGGCGTGACAGTTGGCCTCCGGCGTGGCGATAAAGCGGGTGCCGACGAGCGCCCCCTGCGCGCCGAGCATAAGCGCGGCGGCCAAGCCGCGCCCGTCGCCAATGCCGCCGGCGGCCACAACCGGGATCGGCGCGACGGCGTCCACGACGGCCGGAACCAGCACCATCGTGGCGATCCTGCCCGTATGGCCGCCCGCCTCGTGCCCCTGAGCGACGATGATGTCCACGCCGGAATCGGCGCAGCGGCGGGCCTGCTGCACGTTGCCCACGAGCGCAATGACTTTCATCCGGCGGGCGTGCATTTCCTTGACCCAGCGGCCGGGATCGCCCAGGCCGGAGACGAAAATCGGCACCTCTTCGGCGAAGAGCGTCTCCATCAGGGCCTCGATGTTGGGCGTCCCCTCGGCCAGGAGGAGATCGACGCCGTAGGGCCGATCCGTGTGCTCTTTGATCTGCCGGATTTCGCGGCGCATTTCCTCCAGCGGCATTAGGCCCACGCCGAGCACTCCCAGACCGCCCGCGTTGGATACCGCCGTGACCAGCCGCCAGCGGGCCACGCCTCCCATCCCGGCCTGAATGATCGGATGGCGAAGGCCGAGCTTCTCGGTGAGGCGGGTTTTGAGCACGAAACTGTCGTCCTTTCCTTCGTCCTTTCCTTCCGGTCGGGCCGCGCGATCCGCTCGCCGAGCCGGACGATTGTACCGCTCCCGATCGACGAGAAGCCAGCCCGGCGTTCCGGCGGCGAACTTCAGGCGGGGTCGTACGGCGGGACGTCGCGCCCCGGCCGGCGCTCGACCAGCTCGGTGAGGATGCCCAGGAGGCCCTTGGGGTGAAGGAAGGCCACACGGCTCTCGGCGTAGCCGGCCCGCGGGCGTTCGTCGATCAGGCGGAACCCGGCCTCTCGGCAGTGGGCCAGCGCCCGCTCGATATTCTCAACGCGATAGGCGACGTGATGCAGCCCTTGGCCGCGCTGTTCAATGAATCGAGCCACGCCGGATTCCGGCGAGGTCGGCTCGATCAATTCAATCGGGGCTTGACCGACGACGGCCATCACGGCCCGGACGGCAAAGGCGGGGATCTCCTCGCGCTTGCCGACGGTGAGAGGCCCGAGCTTTGCAAGCGTGGCCAGACCTTCGTCGAGACTGCGCGTGGCCACGCCGAGGTGATCGATGCCGACGTACATGGCTCAGGGAATCTGCGTCTCCAATTCGGCCAGGAGCGTTTTGAGGACGGCGTAAGGGGCCGGACCGGCCCCGAGGCGCCGGCCGATCGCCTCGGCTCCGCCGAGTGCCTGGATGCCGTGGCGGCCGTATTCGGCTTGGACGCGGCGGACGATCCAGCCCGCCGCCTGCTCGCGCCGAAGCTGGAGAAGCCGGTCCGTCTGGCGAAGCTCCGCCTGCCGCCGGTCAAGCGTTTCCGCCAACTCCTCAAGCCCCTGGCCGGTGCGGGCGCTCGCCAGGAGGAGGTCGGGGCCTTCGTCGGGCAGGCAGGCGAGCGCGGCTCGGAGATCGTGCAGGGTTCGGCGGGCCGCCTCGCCCAGATCGGCCTTGTTCACCACGATCACGTCGGGCTCTTCCATGATCCCCGCTTTGATGAACTGGATTACGTCCCCGGCGCCGGGCTGCAACACGAGCACGGTCGTATCGACCAGAGCGGCGACGTCGGCTTCGGTCTGGCCGACGCCCACAGTCTCGACGACCGCCACGTCAAAGGCCGATCGCAGAAGAACGACTCCGGCGAACGTGTGCTCGGCGACGCCGCCGAACTCGCCTCGGTTGGCCATTGAACGGACAAAAACGCCCGCGTCCGAGGCCTCGTGATCCAACCGAAGGCGGTCCCCCAGCAACGCGCCCTGGCTGAGGCGGCTTGAGGGATCGACCGCGATGACGCCGACGCGGCGGCCTTGCTGACGGAGGAGCTTGAGAAGACGCCCCAGCAGGCTGGATTTGCCCACGCCTGGAGGCCCCGTCAAACCAACCGTATGGCCCCGCTCGATCGAGGCGGCAAACAAGGCGTCCAGGCAGGCGGCCGCGCGGCGGGCCGGCGCCGGACGGCGATCCTCGATCAGATTGAACAGGCCGATGATCTGAGGCTTTTCGCCGCTGAGGACGCCCCGCGCCAACTCCTCGGCCTCTATCGGGGGACGGGAGCCGTCGGCCGCCGTCCCTGCCGCTGAGTCGCGGCGCACGGCTCGGGCGCGATCACCCGGCGGGGACAAGAGCGCCCTCCACCACCTGGACGATTTCCTCAAGCACCGCCGTCATCTGAAAATCGACGGGGGTAAAGACCCTCGCCACGCCGAGCCGCTTCAAGGCCTCGGCGTCCGACGGAGGGATGATGCCGCCGACGACGACCGGCACGTGCCCGAGCCCGGCCTCGCCCATCCGGCGGAGGACCTCCCCCACGAGGGACAGATGGGAGCCGCTCAAGATGCTGAGCCCGACGGCGTGGACCCCTTCCTCGGCCGCGGAGTTGACGATCCGTTCCGGCGTCAATCGGATCCCCTCATAGACGACTTCCATCCCGGCGTCGCGGGCCCGGACGGCGATCTGTTCGGCCCCGTTGCTGTGGCCGTCGAGGCCGGGCTTGCCGATCAGGACCTTGAGCCGCCGGCCCAGCCGTTCGCTGACGGCATCGACGCGCCGCCGTAGCGCTTCGCGCGCCGGGCGGAGCTCCTGGGGCCCGACCGTCACGCCGGCGATTCCCGTGGGGGGACGATACTCGCCGAAGACCCGCCTCAAGGCGTCGGCCCATTCGCCGGTGGTGAGGCCCGCCTCGGCGCAACGAATGGTGGCGGGCAGAAGATTCTCGCCCGTGCCGGCGGCCGCCGCGAGCGCCTCCAGCGCCTCGCTGACGGCCGAACTCGCGCGGCGCGCTCGGAAGGCCCTCAACCGCTCGATCTGCTCGCGCTCGGCCTCGGGATCGGGCTTGAAGAAGCCGCCGTCCTGGGCGGCCAGCAGCGGCGAAGGCTCCGTCTCCGTGTAGCGATTGACGCCGACGACGACCTGGCGGCCCTGCTCGATCGCCGCGGTCCGGCGGGCATGGGCGGCCACCAGTTGCTGCTTCATGTAGCCGGACTCAATGGCCGCCGTGGCGCCGCCCATCGCTTCGATCCGGGCCATTTCCTCGCGGGCCAGGCCGGTCAGCTCGGCGACTTTGGCTTCGATGACCGGGGAGCCGTTGAAAAGGTCCTCGTATTGGAGAAGGTCCGTCTCCTCGGCGATGATCTGCTGGATGCGCAGGGACCACTGCTGATCCCACGGCCGGGGAAGGCCAAGGGCCTCGTTCCAGGCCGGCAATTGGACCGAGCGGGCGCGCGCGTCCCGGGAAAGGACGACGCCCAGCATTTCGAGGATGATCCGCGCGACGTTGTTTTCCGGTTGCTGCGCCGTCAGGCCGAGGGAATTAACCTGCACGCCGTAACGGAAACGCCGGAGCTTCTCGTCCCGGACGCCGTAGCGGCCGCGGGTAACCTCATCCCACAAACGGACGAAGGCCCGCATCTTGCACATCTCCTCGACGAATCGGATCCCGGCGTTGACGAAGAAGGAGAACCGCCCGACGATCCGATCCAACCGAGCCTGATCCATCCCCGGCTCGGTCCGGATCGAATCCAGCACGGCGACGGCGTTGGCCAGCGAGAAGGCGATCTCGAGGGGGGGGGTCGCCCCGGCTTCCTGGAGGTGATACGGGCAGATGTTGATCGGGTTCCACTGCGGCAGGTGATCGACGGTGTAGAGGATCAGGTCTCGCGTCAGGCGGAGGGATTCCGCCGGAGGAAAGATATAGGTTCCGCGGGAAAGGTATTCCTTGAAGACGTCGTTCTGAGTGGTGCCGCGCAGTTGGCGGGGGTCCAAACCCCGGCGTCGGGCGACGGCGACGTAAAGCGCCAGCAGCCAGGCCGCCGTCGCGTTGATCGTCATCGACGTGTTCGTCCGGTCGAGCGCGATCCCCTCGAGCAAGAGTTCCATGTCCTCGACGTGGCTGATGGGGACCCCGACGCGGCCGACCTCCCCCAGAGCCAGCGGATGATCGGAGTCATAACCGGTCTGCGTCGGGAGGTCAAAGGCGACGCTCAGGCCCGTCTGCCCCTTGGCCAGATTCTTCCGATAAAGCTCGTTGGAGGCCCGGGCCGTGTTGTAGCCCGAGTACGTCCGCATGATCCAGGGTTCGTCCCTGGAGCGGCCTGGGCTCTGGAACTCGGTCATGGGTTGACTGGGATCCGACCGTCGCCGGCTCGCCGGCATGGACTCTCGCCGCTCTCGAAGCCGCGGCGACGGGTTACATCGTGGAAACGACTTCGGTCAGCTCCGGGATGTCTTCCTTCAGGCGGCGCTCGATCCCCATCCGTAGCGTCATGATGGAGCTGGGGCACCCGCTGCACGCCCCGACCAGGCGCAGCGTAAGAACGCCCCTGGCGGGCTCCCAGCTTTGGAACACCACGTCACCGCCGTCCATCGAAACCGCGGGTCGAATCTCCTCGTCCAGAATCCGGCGAATCCGGCTTTCGGCGTCTCCCGCCGTCGCCGAGTGCTCGACCTGGCCGGTCGCGCCGACGATCGCCCCCTCGGCCGAAGCGAGGGCTTGGATGACCTCGACGGCCCGCGGCTCGATCGCCTCCCAGGCCGTCGCGGCGTCTTTGCGGAGGGTGATGAAGTCCGTCCCGACGAACACGCCCTGAACGCCGGGAATGTCAAACAGACTCCGCGCCAACGGGGATTGGGCCGCGACCTCCCGGTCCGCGAAATCGTATGACCCGGAGGGAATCAATTCCCTGGCGACGATGAATTTCAGGCTGTTCGGGTTGGGCGTCGGCTCGACCCAAACCGCCACTTTTTCGCTCAAGCCTCCGGCCATTTCCGAGACCTCCATTAGCCCGCCGCGCGAACCCATCGCGTCCCCGTGGCCGAGGAACATGCCCGCGCGTCCGTGCCTTTTAATTTTAAGAGACGACCCGATCGATGACCAGCCTTTTCAACCCCCCGCGACCAAGCGACGCCCGGCGTCCGGGGCCCTTGACCACCGGCGGAGCCGTAAATTCGCTGGCCGGTCGAGATGCGGCACCCTAGAGTATCCTTCATCTCATCGGCCCCCCCCGGCTGCGCCGAATCATGAAGACTCCGGCCAAGGCCAGGCCCCGACGCCGGGGCCCCGATCGAAAGAGGAACCCTCGACGAGGGGTCGGAACAAAGAGCGCGGGTTCAGCGAGCGACCGACGGCCGAAAGGGGGGGCGCCGCGCCCGGGGACGAAAACCCTGGAGAGCCCGGATGAACTCCGGTCCCGCGCGCTCCGTTTGAGCCGGCTCTTGCGGGAGGTCTATAGCGGCCAAGGGACGGCGCTCCGGTACGATGGGCCGTTTCAGCTTCTCGTGGCCACCGTCCTCTCGGCGCAGTGCACGGATGATCAGGTCAACCGGGTGACGCCCGTGCTGTTTGGTCGATTTCCGGACGCGCGGGCCCTCGCTTCGGCTCAGCCCGGCGAGGTTGAGCAAATCATTCATTCGACCGGTTTTTTCAGGCAGAAGGCGCGGAGCATTCAAGCGATCGCGCGCGCGCTCGACGACCGGTTCAACGGCCGGGTCCCGACTTCGATGGAAGACCTGACGTCGCTGCCGGGCGTCGGGCGCAAGACGGCCAATCTGGTCCGGGGCCTCGCCTTCGGGTTGCCGGGGCTCATCGTGGATACGCACTTTCGCCGCGTGGCGAACCGGCTGGGGTTGGCGGCCACGCTCGATCCGACGAAAATCGAGATGGCCGTGGCCGACCTTCTGCCTGCCGAGCAATGGACGGATTTCAGCAATGCGCTGATCTGGCACGGACGGCGTTTTTGTCTGGCGCGGGCTCCCCGATGCGCCAATTGTCCGGCGCTGGCCGACTGTCCGTACGGCCGGGCCCAGATAGGTTAACCAGACCATCCCCGGATGATTGGACGCCTTTCAGCATGTTGAATTTTCGCGGGTTAAGGCGAGAATCTTACCAGGGAACTTGAATGGATGGGTCGCCTGAAGTGCGCCAAACCTCCGCCGCCGGAAAGCATTCGCCGACGTTCGACCGTCTGGTGCGGAGCGGGAACGGCTTGAGAAGGAGGGTCCCGATGGATCATCACGGAACGCATGGCTTGGAGGCCTGGCGGGGTTCGGGGGTTCGGCAGAGGCGCCGGGGGTTATCGAGGATCGAGAGTCGATTCCGGGTCATCGGCCTCTGCCCCTTCCTGATGGCGCTTGCCGCCTGCGACGGGCGCAACACCGAGTCGGTCCTCCCCTCGGCCGAGACGGTCTCGCTCAGGCTCGTCGATCTCCTGCCCGCAGCGGAGATGGAGCGCGGGGCCGAGGTCGAGGCCCCGCCCCGGACGGAATGGCGGTTCGACCAATTGACGTTCTTCCAGCTCGAAGGCGAGGCCGGGGAGACCGGCGGGTGGAAAGCCGGCGGCGGGGTCGAAGAGCTGAGGATCGAGGAAGGCCGGCTCATCGGGCGCTCGACGACGGATTTCCCGATCATCCATGCGGCGCGCGTGAGCGACCGCAAGGAT
Source organism: uncultured Candidatus Sumerlaeota bacterium (assembly GCA_964463045.1). Taxonomy (GTDB): domain Bacteria; phylum Sumerlaeota; class Sumerlaeia; order MVZB01; family JAJFLK01; genus CAYXAU01. Next base: position 80,040 of record CAYXAU010000009.1, read on the forward strand.
CAGGACCTGCTTTACGCCGTCGAGATCACCGCCCGCGTCGAGAAGGGGTCGAACATCGGGGTCCTGTTCCAAAGCTCCGAGCAGGCGAACACCGAGGCGGCCCGCGGTCCCTTCAACCGGATGTTGACGACGCCCGTCTTGGCCGAGGTCGGCCTGCGGACGTACACGATCCGCGCCACCGAAGCCCGCAAAGCTTCCGATATCCGACAGGTGCTCCTGCGCCCGACCGACGCGGCGGACGCGCGCTTCGAGATCGCCGCCTTGAGGCTCATCTTCCTCAAGGAACATCTGGCGGAAATTCCGGCGGGGGTCGGCTGGCACGGCCTTTCGGACATTTACTACGAAGCCGTCGCCGCGCGCGCCCCGCAATCGATCCGGCTCAAGCTTTTGCTTCCGGCCCGCCCCTGGCTCGATCTGGCGCTCGGCGCCCTCGAATCTGACCCCGTCACGTTCAAAGTCGAGGCGGCCGCCCTCGGCGCCCCGGGTGGTAGAGCGGCTCCTCAAACCATCTTTGAGCACACGGTCTCGACGCCGGAACGATGGGACACGGCGCGGGTGGACCTGGGGGCGTTCGCCGATCGGGAGGTCGAACTGACATTTTCGCTGGCGGCCGAAAAGGCCGGGGCGATCGGCTTCTGGGGCGCCCCGGCCGTTCGGAACGCATGGCCCGCCGCCAAGCCGACCCGGTTGGGGGCCCGGGCGGAATCCCGAAGGGCGCCCAATGTGATCCTCGTGATGGCCGACACGCTCCGGTTGGATCATCTCGACGTTTACGGGTACGGACGAGCGACGGCCCCGACGCTCCGCCGGTTGGCCGCCGAGGGGGCGCGCTTCGGCGACTGCATCGCCCAGGCCACCTGGACGAAGGTCTCAACCCCGTCGATTCTCTCCTCCCTGTATCCGAGCTCGCACACGGTTCAGAATCTGCCCGATCGGCTGCCCAGTTCAGCGACGACGCTGGCCGAGGCCTTCCGCGAGGCCGGCTACGCGACGCTCAGCTTCTCTTCGGTTCCCTTCTCCGGCCAGCAGACGAATCTGCATCAGGGGTTCGAACAACTTCAGGAATCGGCGTCGGTCCGGGGGGCCAAACGAAGCAAGACGGCCCGGGAATACGTCGATCGGCTGATCGGTTGGCTGGACGCTCACCAGGACACGCCTTTCTTCGTCTTTCTCCACGTCTTCGACCCGCACGACCCCTACGAGCCCTACGCCCCGTATGACGTCCGATGGGCGGACCCGGAGGCCAAGGAACGCCATCGGAAGGACCTGGAGAAGGTCCGGCCTCTGATTGAGGATCAATTTCTCCGGAGGTTGGGGCTGCCCGCGCGGACGGAGCTTGAGAAGGCCGAGGTCGATCCGGAGGCCTTTGTCGGGCTCTATCGGGACGAATACGACGGGTCGATCCGCGCCATGGACGTCGAGATCGGCCGTCTGATTCAACGGCTGGAGACGCTCGGGCTGGCCGACGATACCGTGGTCGCGTTTGTCGCCGACCACGGGGAAGAGTTCCTCGATCACGGTCGGTCGTTCCACGGCCACAGCATCTATGGAGAGTTGACCAACGTGCCCCTGCTCTTCTGGGGGCCCGGTCGTGTCCCGCCGGGGGTCGTCGTCGAGGAGACCGTCCAGACGATCGACGTCATGCCGACGCTCCTGGACCTGGCGGGGCTGCCCGCGCCCGAGGGCCTCCAGGGGGGGAGTCTCCGCCCCTTGCTGGCCCACGGCGGGGACGCGGCCGCCGCCGGATGGTCGGCCCGGCCGGCTTTCGCCGAGAAAGCCGCCGTCACGGGGCGAGCGACCCCGAACGGCGAATGGGAGTCCTACGCCATCATCTCGGGCCCGTGGAAACTGATTCACAACGTCCAGCGGCGGGAGGGGATGCCGGAGTTTGAGCTATTCGATCACCGGCGGGATCCCCTGAATCGGGATGATCTGGCCGAGCAGAAGCCCGAGGTTGTACAGGAATTGGCCGAGGCGTTGCGGCGATGGCGCGAGACGGTGTTGGCCGAGCGGCTTCCCTCTGACGCCGAGGCCACGGCGGGGGCGTCGGCCGAGGAGTTGGCTCGCCTGCGCAGCCTGGGTTATCTGCAATAGGGCGCCGGCAGGCAGCCGTCGCGCCCGCCGGCCGCGGGTTCGTCATGCCCCCGTTTCGATTTGCGCTCCATGAATTGCCCGCGGGAACCCGTGGGCTTCGCCGAGAGGTTCGCGACTTTCTCGCCGAGGCGCTGCGGGATTATCCCGGAAGCTTGCGGGCGCGAACGTGGGGCGGGCGCGATCCGGAGTTCAGCCACAAAGTCGGCGCGCGCGGCTGGATCGGCATGACCTGGCCCAAGCGCTACGGCGGGGGGGAACGCTCGGCCCTGGAGCGCTACGTCGTCTTGGAGGAGATGTTGGCCGCGGGCGCGCCAGTCGGGGCGCATTGGGTGGCCGACCGCCAGAGCGGCCCCCTGCTCCTGAGGTACGGAACCGAGGAACAACGCTGTCGATTCCTTCCGGCGATCTGTCGCGGCGAGCTGTACTTCTGTATCGGCATGAGCGAGCCGGAGGCCGGCTCCGACCTGGCGGCCATCCGGAGCCGCGCTGACCGCGTTGAGGGGGGCTGGGTCCTCAACGGGGTCAAGCTCTGGACCAGCGGGGCGCACCTGGCCCATTACATGATTGCGCTCATCCGGACGACGCCAGGGACGGCTGACAAGCACGCCGGGCTCTCCCAGTTTCTCATCGATCTCACGTGGCCGGGCATCACGATCCGGCCGATCCGCGACCTGGCCGGCGGCCGTCACTTCAATGAGGTGATCTTCCAGGACGTTTTCGCCCCGGAGGACGCGCTCGTCGGCGTCGAGGGGGGCGGCTGGGAGCAGGTCATCGCCGAGCTGGCTTACGAGCGCAGCGGGCCGGAGCGATACCTTTCCTGTCATCCGCTGCTGGAAAGCCTCGTGGAGGCGCTGCCGGATCGGCAGAGCGATCGGGCGGCGGCGGTCGTGGGCCGGCTGGTGGCGCATCTGTGGACGTTGCGGGGGATGTCGATCAGCGTCGCCGGCATGCTGGAGGCCGGGGCGGCGCCGAATCTGGAGGCGGCGCTGGTCAAGGACGTGGGCGGGGCCTTTGAGCAATCCTTACCGTCGCTGGCCCAGGCGCTCGCGCAGGTTGAGCCCATGGCTGACGGGGCCGCGAGCGAATTTCAGCGAATGCTCGCCCATCTGACACTGCATGCCCCCTCGTTCTCGCTGCGGGGGGGGACGCGCGAGATATTGCGGGGCATCATCGCTCGGGGGCTGGGGCTTCGATGAGCGATCTCGGCTCGCTGGTCGAGGCGACGGCCGAGCGGCTCCTGGCCGACCAGGTGAGGCCGGAGTTGCTGGTGGAGGTTGAGGGGGGGCAGTGGCCGGCGCGTTTCTGGGAGGTCGTCGAATCGGCGGGTCTTACCCGGCCTCATTTGCCGGAGGAAGCTGGCGGAGCGGCGGGCTCGTGGCTGGACGCCTTCGTCGTGCTGCGCGCCGCGGGGGCTCACGCCGCTCCGATCCCCCTGGCGGAAACACTGGTCGGCGATTGGCTTCTCACCCAGGCCGGGATCGACCCGCCCGCCGGGCCGCTCACGCTACTGCCTGAAACGGCGCCGCCGGAGGCCCTGGAGGGCGACCGCCTTACGGGGGCCTTTGAAAAGGCCCCCTGGGGGCGATGGGCGACTCACGCCGTCCTGGCCGCCCGACGGGGCGGGGAGACGCTCATCGGCCTGGCGCCCGTGGCCGAGGCTGAGATTACGACCGGCGAGAATCTGGCCCGGGAACCGCGCGACCGGCTGGAGTGGCGCGGCGCGCGCGTGGCCGCGGTGAGGCCCGCGCCGTTGGAGGCGGAGACGGTGACGCTCCTGGGGGCCCTGGCCCGAGCCGCGCAGATGTGTGGAGCGTTGGAGACGATTTTGGATCTGGCCGTCGGTTACGCCCGCGAGCGGGTTCAATTTGGGCGGCCGATCGGCCGATTTCAGGTCATTCAGCATGAGCTGGCGCAGATGGCCGGCGAGGTCGCCGCCGCGGGGATCGCCGCCGTCTCGGCCTTTGGCGAGGTCGAGCGGGCCTTTGGCCCTGAGCGAGCCGTCGGCGATTTCAACCACGTCCACGCGATCGCCGCCGCCAAGGCGCGCGTCGGGGAGGCCGCCGCCCGCGGCGCGGCGATCGCTCATCAAGTCCATGGCGCGATCGGCTTCACCTACGAGCACCGGCTGCACTTTTACACGCGGCGGCTGTGGGCCTGGCGGGGCGAATTCGGCGACGAAACCGCGTGGGCCGACCGGCTGGGACGCGAGGCCATCGGTCGGGGTGGCGGGGGCCTGTGGCCGTGGCTCACGTCGGCCTGATGGAGCCCCAGCACGATGGAGCGGCGGGCTCCGGCCGCGAGCGAATCTCTCAGCCCGCTGGATTCGACGGCGCGAGACTGATAGATTCATCCTGATGAATTCTGGCAAATTGACGCCGCCGGCCCTCCACCGGGACATGCGCAGGTTCGCCTGAGGCGAGCCCGACGTCGCCCCTATCCCCTCCAGCTTTCCATCGGCGCAGGCTTCGGGCGCCAGACGCGGGGTGGGCCCGGATCGGAAAGCCCGGGGGCGCGGCCAGATCAAGTCGATCATGACCTCCCGCCGGTATCTGGTCACGAGCGGCCTCCCGTACTCCAACGGGAGGCTTCACGTCGGCCACATTGCGGGGGCTTACCTCCCGGCGGACACCTACGTGCGCTATCGTCGGGCCCGGGGGGACGACGTTCGGTTCATCTGCGGCAGCGACGACAACGGCGTCACGGCGCTCCTCGCCGCGCAAAAAGAGGGGCGATCCGTCGAGGCGCTGACGGCGCATTACCATCGGCTGCAGGCCGAGGCGTTCGCCGGGCTGGGCATCGAGTTCGACGTTTACGGCGGAACGCATCAGCTCGGATTCGTCGAGCTGCACGAGCGCCTCAGCCAGGAGTTCTTCGCCGCCCTGCACGCCAAAGGGTACTTCTCCAAGCGATCGACCCTTCAGCTTTACGATCCCGTAGCCGGGCAGTTCTTGCCGGACCGCTACGTCCGAGGGACCTGCTACCACGTAAAGAGCGACGGCGCCCCGTGTGGGTATCCGGAGGCTTATGGGGACCAGTGCGAGGCCTGCGGCAACGCGATCGATCCCTTAAAGCTGATCGATCCCATGAGCGCCGTTTCGGGAGCCCGGCCCGAGCCGCGACCGACCGTGCACTGGTACCTGAAGCTTGACCCCTTCGCCGAACGCCTCCGGGCGTGGCTCGAAAGCAAGCGAACGGCTTCGGAGGACAGCCCGGCCTGGCGTGAGATGGTCCTCAACTTTTCGCTCGGCCAGATCCGCCAAGGGTTGCCCGAACGGGCCATGACGCGAGACCTGACGTGGGGGGTCCCGGTCCCGCTGGAGGACCTCGACGCCCGCGGCAAGGTGCTTTATGTCTGGTTCGACGCGCCGATCGGCTACGTCTCCTTCACGGCGAGGCTGTGTCAAGATCGGGAGGGGGACTGGCGGCAGTACGAACGGTGGTGGAAGGACGCCGATTGCCGCGTCGTCCACTTCATCGGCGAGGACAACACGATCTTTCACGCGCTGATCTGGCCGGCGATGCTCCTGGCCGAGGGGACCTATCAACTCCCGTGGCAGGTCGTCGTCAATCATTTCCTCAACATCAAATTTCCCGGGCGCGAGGAGGAAAAGATCAGCAAAAGCCGGGGGACGGCCATCTGGATCGAGGAATACCTCAAGCGGTTCGAGCCGGACCCGCTGCGGTATTACCTGACGGCGATCGCCCCGGAGACCGCCCGCACGACGTTTGATCTGGAGGACTTCATCAATCGGAACAACACCGAGCTCCTGAATGCGCTAGGGAATTTCGTGAATCGCTCCCTCACGTTCGCCATCCGGACCTTCGGGGATCGGGTCCCGCCGGCCGGCCGCCGGGGCGAACCCGATCTCAAGCACCTGGCCGCGATCGAGGCCGCGGCCCACCGAGTCACCGAGCATCTGGAAGCCTTCCGGTTCAAGGCCGCCCTGGGAGAGATCATGGCGCTGGCCCGGGCCTCCAACCTCTACCTCGACGTCAAGCAGCCCTGGAAGGAACGCAAGGAGGACCCCGCCGCCTGTGCAACGACGCTTAACGTCTGCCTTCAGACGATCAAAGCGCTGGCGACGCTGATGGGCCCGTTCCTCCCCTTCTCGGCGGCCCATTGCGCGCGGATGCTGGGTCGGCCCAACGATCCCCTCCTCTGGTCCCAAGCGACGGAGCCGCTCCCCGAAGGTCATCCCCTGGGAGAGCCGTCGATCCTCTTCCGCAAGCTGGACCCCATGGAAGCCTTTCAGGAGAAGCCCGCCGAGGAGGACGCCTGAGCCGGCCGCCGATGGCGGGCCTCTTGTCTGACGCAGGAAGGTCACCTTACAATCCCCGCGCCCGTGGCCACGGCTCGGAGGCTGGCTTCGGGTTCACGGCGCAGCCCGCATCGAGGGGGAAGGTGGAAGTTCAACATCGGTATCGTCACGGGCCGAGGGTCAGGGCCGGCGCCCGATCGCTCCAGGCGGTGCTGGCCGTGGCTCTCTGCGCCGGGATGGGCGTCCGGTCACGAGCGGACCTGCTGGCGGCCTGGGATTTTGAAGACGCCGATCTTGTCGCCGACGCCGGGACGCCGGTCAATCGGGCTCAAACGATCGGCTCCTCCTCGGCCGCGCAGCCGACCTTCCCTCAGGGGAACGGCAGCGCCACGGCGGCCTCGTTCACGCAAGTTCATCTGGCGAACCAAAGCTACGTGGAGATCCCGGTCGATACGACCGGCTATGGCGCTCTCGCGTTTATTTACGCGGCGCGAACGTCCAACACGGCCTCCAAGTATTGGCGATTCGAAGTTTCGACGGCGGGTCGGGCCGGCCCCTTTGTCGGCGTCGGGCCGATCATCGAGCATCGCGGCGGGGTTTGGGTCTCGGAGGTGATTTTTCATCTGGACGCTCTCCCCGCGGCCGCCAACAACCCGGCCCTCGTCCTCCATCTCGTCCCGACCGACAGCCGGGGAGACGGAACCGGGGAATTCATTCAGGCCGACGGGGAAGGGGTCCCCTCGGCGCAAGGGACGTTCCGGATCGACGACGTGATCGTCCAAGGCATACCGCTCAAAGCCATCACGCCGACGCCCACCCCTCAGCCGACGCCGCGGCTGCCGACGCTCATCATCAACGAGGTGGATTCGGACACGCCCGGCGCCGATCGCCAGGAGTTCATCGAGCTCTACGACGGGGGTTTCGGCCATATCGCGCTCGACGGCTTTACCCTGGTGCTCTACGACGGCCGGACCGACGCGGTCTATGCCGCCTGGGACCTTCAAGGTTTCCGCACGGACGCCCGAGGTTACTTCATCCTGGGGAACGCCGCCGTGAGCGGGGCCGGGTTGATTTTTCCCGACGGCCGGCTCCAGAACGGGCCAGACGCCGTGGCGCTGTATCTTGGCCGCGCGACCGAGTTTCCCGTCGGCGCGCCTCTGACAACGGAGAACCTCCGCGACGCGGTCGTCTATGACACGAGCGACCCCGACGATCCGGAATTGCTCGCGCTCCTCCTGCCCGGCGAGCCCCAGCTCAATGAGGACGCCCTCGGGCGCGGGACGATCAATTCCCTCCAGCGTTGCCCCAACGGCTCCGGGGGGGCCCGGCAGACCCGCGGTTTCATCGCGGCGCCGGCGTCGCCGGGGTTGCCGAACTTTTGCTCCGGCGAGACGCCCCTCCCCTCGCCGTCGCCTCAGCCCGCCGCGGTCCGTCGTCGCTGGACGCTCTACGAGTGAAGGGGGGCGAGCGCAGGCGGTCGGCGGGAGAAGCCTTGACATCCCCCGGCTCGTGCGGATGACTGAGGCAGCCGCCGGGTTGGCCGCGGGCGCCGGAAGTCCCTCTGCGAGTCGGCATCGCTGAAGCCGCGCTATACGATCGCGCTGGTCGTCTTTGCCGGGGCGCTCGGCCTGGCCGCCGTCTTTGAGCCCGCCGCCGAGCATCCGGCGCGCCCGGGACGCTGGTACGGCGTCGCCCCGCCGCTGCTGGCCATCACGATGGCCGTGGCGACGGGAAGAATCATCCCCAGCCTCGCCCTGGCCATTTTGCTCGGGGGCTTTCTCGCCGCCGTTCCGCCGAGCCCGGCCTCGGCGCTCGCCTGGCTGAGCGGACCGATCCAGGCGCTCGGCATGCTGAAGGAGGGGCTCGGCGGGTTCGGGCTCCCGGCCGACGATACCGGCCGCGTCAGGCTGACCGTCGCTAGCTGGGACCCGCTGCTGATTCTGGTCTTCGTCGTGCTGATCATGGGGATGATTGGCGTGATGGTGACGGCGGGGGGACTGCATGGGATTGTCCGGTGGCTGCAGCGCTTCGCGCGCGGGCCGCGCTCGACGCAAGTGGTCACGGCGCTGATGGGGCTGGCCGTCTTTATCGACGACTACGCCAATACGATGATCGTCGGCTCGGCCATGCGGTCGGTGACGGATGCTCATCGCGTGAGCCGCGAGAAGCTCGCCTTTCTCGTCGACGCCACCAGCGCCCCCGTGGCGGGGCTGGCCGTCATCAGCACCTGGGTCGGCTACGAGGTCGGACTGTTCGATGAGCAGGCGACAAGCTTGCATCTGCCCGGCAACGGCTACTCGATGCTGTTCGACGCCCTGGTCTTCCGGTTCTATTGCGTTCTGACGCTGGCCTTCGTCCTGCTCAACGCCGCCACGGGACGGGACTTTGGCCCGATGAGCCGCGCCGAGCGTCGTGCTCGCCGGACCGGAGCGCTCCTGGAGCCTGAGGCCGCCCCGCTGACCTCACGCGCGTTCGCCACGTCGGCGGCCGACCCTCGCGCCCGCGTTTCAGCGCTCACCGCCGTCGGCCCCATTCTCGCTCTGTTCGTCTTCCTCATGGCCGCTCTCTGGATCGACGGCGGCGGCGGCGCCCGCATGGGCCAGAATCCGGCGGTCCTCCTCAGCTTCGCCGCCTGGCGGGACGCCATCAGCGCTTCCAACAGCATTCCGCTCCTGGCGCTCGCTTCGGCCGCGGGGCTCGTTCTGGCCGTCGGGTTCGCCCGGGCGCGGGCCGGTTTGGACACGAAAACGGTGAGGGCGGCTCTGGTCGAAGGCATGCGGAGCGCGCTCCTGCCGGTCGTGGTTCTGTCACTGGCCTGGGGGCTCAAGGCGGCGTGCGACCGGCTCGGGACGGGTTCCTTCATGGTGGCCCTGATGGGGGAGAGGCTGCCGCCGGCGCTGTTTCCCGCTCTGACGTTTGCCGTGGCCGCCCTCATCTCCTTCTCGACGGGGACCAGCTTTGGAACGATGGCCATCCTGATCCCGATCGCGGTCCCGATGGCATTGGGGCTGGAAGGGGGAGCTTACGGACTGGTGACGATGATGAGCCTGGGGGCGGTGCTCGACGGCTCGATTTTCGGCGATCATTGTTCGCCGATCTCCGACACGACGATCATGTCTTCGATTTCAAGCGCCTGCGACCACCTTCACCACGTCCGCACGCAGCTCCCGTATAGCCTCATGGTGGCGATCCTCGCCCTGGGGCTCGGCTATGGACCCGCGGCTTTCGGCATCCCGTCGTGGGCCGGCCTTCTGGCCGCCACGGCGCTGATCGCCGCGACGCTCTATCTCTTCGGGCGACCCGCCGGCGCACCCGGCGTGGGCCCCTCCGCCGAGACTGACACGTGAACAAGGCTACGGCCCCCCGCAGGGTGGCTCAGCGCCGGGAAGCCGAAGAGCGCCGGCCGGCGCGGCCGCCGGGGCCGGTTGCAAGAGTCAGGCGCTTCGGCTCTCGGCGTTTCGGGAGCTTCTCATCCGGCCGAGGCGAAGCCGCCTCGGCCGGTTGGCCGGCCAGCAGCCGCGCCTCAAGATCACGGAGCTGGCGAAGGAGCCGCGGGCGGCTCTTCTCGGTCGCCAGGGCCAGCATGCAGATCGTCAGCCCGTAGAGGGTCTGCGCCTGGAAGGTTGAATCGTCAAGGGCGCCCCAGGCCCAGAGACGCATGGCATGGATGGCGCCGTGGTTGGCGTGGCGGGCGACAAGATGGGGGAGCCCCTCGCCGATGAACAGGCCCTGGCGCGAACCGGCCTCGAACGCCTCCCGGATCATCCGGGCCAGGCGGTGGGTGATCGGAGGCTGGAAGTTCGGATCGGCCAGCTCCATCGAGGCGCGGACCAGCGGACGATAGTAGGGCGTATCGCTCGTCATCGTCCCGGTGATGACGGCGTTGACGGCGCTGACCCGGTCGATGGGGTCGGTCTCGGCGATCGCATCCAGTTCGGAATCGAAGCGCTCGACGAGTTGCCCCAGAAGGCTGCTCAAGATTTCGGCTTTGGACCCCCAGAGATTGTAAAGCGTGGCGACGCTGAGCCGCGCGCGGCGGGCCAGGTGGCGCATGGAGAGATTGTCCACGCCTCCTTCGCGGATCAGGTCCCGCGCCGTCGCCAGAATATGCTCCCGGCGCTCCTCTTTGTGCTCGGCCCACAAGCTCATCGCGGATGACCCCCGTGACGAGGTGACGGGGGAGCATCCTTCCGCCGGCCAGCCGGGAGCCGATAAGGGCCGCAGCCGGCGGGACAGAGGGATGACCCAATCGAGACCATTCTTGAAGGGGATTGGGGGGGGACCACCATCGCGCTGCTCGAGTTGCCGCGGAACGTTCTAATCCTATAACGCGTTATGGAGCAGGTCAAGGTCGCGCCTGACTTTCTGGATCACGCTGCGCCTAAATCCCCATTGACCGGCGAACCCCCGCGAGATTCCACGCTGGAGGAAGCCCAAGAGGCGGGAACTCATGCCCCCGCCGCAGGCGTTTCATTCAAGGGGGGGCGGGATTTCCCCCCCCCGGCTTGGCCTCTTGGAGTTGCCTAGACGCAAGTGCCGTGATATAAGGCTCTTACAAGGGGGTAACGGCGTCAACACCCCGGCGACGACGCATGGCGCGCGGCGGTAGGCATGATGGTTCACAAACGCCGGAAAAGCGGTCAGGGCGACGAACGGCGCAACGGCGCCGTCAGGGGCAAAGCCCGCTCGGCCCCGAAGGCAGGAAAAGCGGCCCCCCGATCGCCCGCCGCGGTGCAGGACGCCAATCGCCGCCGATCGTTCCGGCTGGCAACGGACCTTCGAGTGACGTGTCAGGGAACGGCGCGGAAGCCCAAGAAACTTAGGGATTTGAGCGTCGTGGGGCTGCGGCTTCGTTCGGAGGAGTCGCTCGTGCGGGGCGACGTCATCGAGCTTACCTTCCCCGACATCGATCCGGAGTTCATCATCCGGGGTCGCGTCGTCTGGTGCACGACGCTCGAAGGCGGCGGCTTCGAAGCCGGGGTGGAGTTCGACTCCGGTTTTTCGCCCCTGCAGGACCGGATCTTCGACCGCATCCGCGAGATCGAGACTTATCGCCAGACCGTCGCCGACGTTGAAGGGCGTCGGCTCAGCGCCGAAGCCGCCGCCAAGGAGTGGCTCCTCAACTTCGGCTCTCGTCTTACGAAATCCGACATCTGAATCGCCCCGTCCGGGCTTGGGCCTCGCCTTGCCGGATGTGGGGAGGATACCTCGCCCGATGGAACTTTGATCGGGGCCGGGAGCCATGTATCATGAAGCCCGGGAGCGGCGCCCATGGAACACTTCAGGGCCTCAATGCTGGAACTGATCGTCGAGACGTCGACGAATCTACCGGCCGACGTGCGCGCGGCCATCGCCAGGGTCAGTCGAAGCGAGCCCGAGGGGACGCGCTCGGCTCAGGCGCTGGAAGTCATCGCGCAGAACATCGATCAGGCGTGCGAGGTCCAGGGGGCGATCTGTCAGGATACGGGCATGCCGACGTTCGACATTCAGTGTCCGGTCGGCGTCGATCAAATCCGGATGGAAGCCGACATCCATGCGGCGCTGGCCGAAGCCACGCGTCTCGGCAAGCTCCGGCCGAACAGCGTCGATCCGCTGAGCGGAAAGAACGTGGGCAACGTCGGGCCGGGGATGCCCATTCTCCACTTCCGGCAATGGGAAGACCCTCGTATCCGCGTCCGGCTGATCCTCAAAGGGGGGGGCTGCGAGAACAAGAACATCCAGTATGCGTTGCCGGCGGAGATGGAACGGTTGGGGCGCGCCGATCGTGACCTGGAGGGAGTCCGCAAGTGCATCTTGCACGCCGTATGGCAGGCCCAGGGCCAAGGCTGCTCGGCGGGGTTCATCGGCGTGGCGATCGGCGGGGATCGTACCAGCGGCTACGCCTGCGCCAAGGAGCAGCTTTTCCGTCCCGTGGAGGACGTCAACCCGGTCCCGGAGCTGGCGCGGCTGGAGGCGGAGATCATGGCCGAGGCCAACCGGCTTGAGATCGGGACGATGGGCTTCGGCGGGGGGGTGACGCTCCTGGGATGCAAGATCGGGGCGATCAATCGGCTGCCGGCCTCGTTCTTCGTCTCGGTGGCCTATGATTGCTGGGCGTTCCGCCGACTCACCGTCTGGATCGACCCGGCCACCGGCAAGATTCTCGAATGGGAACTACGGGCGGTCCGGCCGGCTCGGATGGCGCGTCAGGAGGGGTTCCCCATTTCGGGTCGGGAGATTCGCCTGCGCCCCCCGTTGGCCGAGGCCGACGCACGGAAACTCCGCGTCGGCGACGTGGTGCTGATCTCGGGGCCTCTCGTGACGGGTCGGGATGAGCTTCACCACTACCTCATGACGCACGAGCCACCCGTCGATCTGGCCGGCGCGATCCTCTATCACTGCGGCCCGGTGATGCTCCGGGACGAGGCGGGAGGCTGGGCGGTCAAAGCGGCTGGGCCGACGACGTCGATGCGCGAGGAACCGTACGAGGCCGACCTTCTGCGACGGCACAAAATCCGGGCCGTCATGGGCAAAGGGGGGATGGGGGCCCGGACAAGCGCCGCCCTTAAGGAGGTGGGCGCAGTTTACCTCAACGCTATCGGGGGCGCCGCGCAATTCTACGCCCGGCGGTTGCCGAAGGTTCGGGGCGTGCATCTGCTGGAGGAGCTGGGGGCGCCGGAGGCCATGTGGGAGCTGGAGGCGGAGGACTTTCCGGCCATCGTGACGATGGACAGCCACGGCGGCTCCCTACATGCCGAGGTCGAAGCGGCCAGCGGCCAGGCGCTGGGTCAACTGCGGGAGCCGGCCTCGGTCGGCTGAGGCGCCGAGGCTCGCCCGGGTTCGCCGTTTATCGAAGGGCTTGACCTGCAAGGGGGGCTTCATGTAAAAGTTAGACGGGTCTAAAAGGTGGTTTCGCCTTGATAGAGGCCAAGGGCATGGCTCATCAAAGCGGAGCGCCAAGGACCCAGTTCCCTTCGGCGGAGGCCCCCCATGACGCCCGCGACTCTGACCGAAGCGCCGGCGCTCGAACGACGCGTCCGGATGATCCTTGAGGAGATCCGTCCGTTCCTGAGGGAAGACACGGGCGACGTTGAGTTGGTCGGGATCGACGACGGCGTCGTCCGCGTGCGGCTGCTGGGCGCCTGCCAGGGTTGCCCCAGTTCCGTGACGACGCTGCGGGACGGCATCGAGCAACGTCTGCTGACGGCGATCCCGCAATTACGAAGCGTCGAGGCCGTCAACCCTTAGTCCGCCCGTCTGCCGTCCATCCCAAACAGGCTTGCGAGCCCCGGCCAGGCGGCGGGGAGGCCGGGGACGCATTCCGGACTCGCCAGAAGCTCCGAACTCTGATAAGAGAAGACCGGCCAAGGCGCACCGTGCGCAACGGGGGCGCCGAGCTTGCCCGGGGCGGGGCCCCGAGGGCTCGATCCCGCTCCTCAATTTTTCAATGGCGGAGGGCCGATCCCTATGGCGTCGCTAACGATGGATCAGATCCTGGAGAAGATACAGGAACTCAAGCGTGACAATGCCGAAAAGGATGAAGCCTTCGCCGAACAGATGCGCCAGAACCAGGAGCTGGAGGCCAAAGTCCGCGGGCTGGAGGCGCAGTGCGCCGAACTGGAAGCCAGGGCTCGGGAGCAAAGCGAGGCGACCGGCAGGGCCGAGGCGCGCTGCGCCGAGCTGGAGGCTCAAGTCCGGGAACTGAGAGAGTCAGCCTCCAAGGCCAATGAATTGGTGGAACGCCTGGCCCGCGAGCTCGGCTAAGCGGGACGGCTGCTCTGCCTCAACCCCTGGTCGCCGGGGGTCAGGGCGAATCGAGCCCGCAGCATCCGTTCGGTCGCCGGGGGGACGAATCGACTGATATCCCCCCCGCGCAGCAGGATTTCCTTAACCAGGGAGGAGCTGACGAAGAACGTCTGAGGGGAGGGGGCGAGGAAGAGCGTTTCGATTCGGGGCTCCATGGTCCGATTCATCATGGCCATCTGAAGTTCGTACTCGAAATCGGAGGCGGCGCGCAGGCCGCGGAGGATGACGCGGGCGCCGATCTTGACGGCGAAATCGACCGTCAGGCCGGTGAAGTAGACGAGTTCAACGTTGACCAGATGACCGGCCTCGGCGCGCAAAGCCTCCAGGCGCTCCTCCACCGTGAACATCGGGGCCTTGTCCTCGTTGTGGGCGATCGCCACGGTGAGTTGATCGAACGTGCGGGAGGCGCGATTGATGATATCGAGGTGACCGTAGGTTAAAGCATCGAAGGTGCCCGGATAGAGGGCCTTGAGCGGCGACTCGGCCATGGACGTCGATCTCGGAGGGCGCGGTTTCGGCGGGCGCTCAAGCGCGCCCCGGCATCTTGACCGTCGGCCACGCCATCCGCAAGTCGCAATTGGTCGTCGGCGCTGGGGATTGGTGTTGTCCGGCCGAGCAGCCTATGGTTCACTTAGCCGCGATCGGGTGGGTCGCGAGGGAAGCCCGGAGTCGGCCGACGAAGCCGGCCCGTCACGCCAGGAAGAATCCCCCGATTGGAGCTTCCCTCAAAGAAACCCCACGCAGGGCGAATCACCCAAGTCTGGGCCTCTGGCCAGGGGCCCCTCCGGGTGGTTCATGCCCCACCGCATTCTGGTAATCGATGATGATGGACTTGTCCGAGAGGTGGTGGCGGACTATCTGGCCGGGCGTCTGGGTTACGAGGTCCGCGCCGCGGCGGACGGGCGCGAGGCGATCGAGCTTGCCCTCGCCGAGGCCTTTGATCTTTGCATCATCGATGTCATCCTGCCGGACCTTTCCGGCTCAGAGGTCTATACGCGATTGCGATCGATCCGGCCCAATATTGAAGCCATCTTCTTCACGGGCGTGGCCGCCTATGAAGAGAGCCAGGATTTCCTTCGGTTCTCGCTGCCGCCGGAAAGGGTCATCGCCAAGCCGCTGAAGGACATGGGGGCGCTCACGCGCCTGATCGTGAGCATTCTCGGCCCGCCGCCTCCCTGAGCGGGGGCTTCCCGGCTCAGTCAATGCCCTCGGCGTCGCGCGGGGTCTGCTCGACGACCTCGGCGACGATCGTGTCGGACCGGACGCCTTCGGCCTCGCCTTCGAAGTTCAGAATGACGCGGTGGCGCAGGGCGGGGGGCGCGGCCCAGGCCACGTCATCGAAGGCGACGTGGAAGCGGCCGTCGAGGAGGGCCGAGGCCTTGCCGCCGAGGATCATCGCCTGCAAGGCGCGGGGGCTCGCTCCATAGCGGACGTAGCGGCGAACGCTCTCGGTGGCCCCATTGAGTTCCGGATGCGTGGCCAGGGCGAGCCGGGCAGCGAAGCGTTCGACGTGCGGGGCGACCGGAACCTCGCGGACAAGGGTCTGCATTTCCTCGATTTCACGGGCGCCGACGGTCGTCTGAAGGGCGGCCGTCGAGGCGCCCGTCGTCCGGCGCGAGATTTCGGTCAACTCTTCCAGACTGGGGTAAGGCACCAGGATTTTGAAGAAGAAGCGGTCCAGTTGAGCTTCGGGGAGTGGATAGGTCCCCTCCATTTCCAGCGGGTTTTGCGTGGCCAGGACGAAGAAAGGAGGGCCAAGGGGACGCGTCTGGCCGCCGACGGTCAGGCGCTGCTCCTGCATCGCCTCCAGCAAGGCGGATTGGGTTTTGGGCGTGGCGCGGTTGATCTCGTCGGCCAGGAGAATCTGGGTGAAGACCGGGCCGGGGTGAAACTCGAACCGCTTGCGCCCGTGCTCGTCTTCCATGATCAGATCGGTGCCGATGATGTCGGCGGGCATCAGGTCCGGCGTGAACTGGATGCGCGAGAACTTGAGGTGAAAACAGTCGGCGAGGCAACGGACCAGGTAAGTCTTGCCGAGGCCGGGGACGCCTTCCAGGAGGACGTGGCCGCCGGCCAAAAGGGCGACGAGCGTCTGCCGGATGACACCCTCCTGGCCGACGATGGCCTTGCCGATTTCCTGGAAAACTTGCTGGAAGCGCCGGCGGAAGAGCTCGCAGCGCTCTTCGACGCTGGCGATCAAGGCGCGGGAGCCTCAAGAGAGTCAAAATAGCGGCGCACGGCGTCCTTATAATCCAGGGGGATGTCCTGGCGGTCAAGCGCCTGCTTCTCGCGGCGCCGCGTTTCCAGGAAGAGTTCGGTGTCGGCCGTCATCGGCGTCTGGCGTCCCGGCTGAGCCTCGACGTTGCGCCAGCCGAGGTCCGGACCTTCCCCATGCTGGCCCGTGACGCGCGTGTCGAAGGTGTTGGCGCGGATGGACCGTTCGCCGTAAAGCCGCATGAACCGCTCTTCCCAGCGGGCCCGCTCCTGGGCCGCCTGCCGGTCCTGCTCGCCTCGGTCCGCGCCCATCTGATAGGTCCCCCCTTGCAGGTTGGTGGACCCGATGCCCCAATCGCGCCCGGCCCCTTGGTCAGCCTGCCCTCCCCCGCCCTGACTTTGGCCTTGACCTTGGCCTTGACCTTGGCCTTGACCTTGGCCTTGGCCTTGGCCTTGGCCTTGGCCCTGGCCCTGGCCCTGGCCCTGGCCCTGACCCTGCCCCTGACCTTGCCCTTGACCCTGGCCCTGACCTCCGCCGTCGGCGGCCCCGCCTCCGGGCGGCAACTGCCCCCATCCGCCGCCCTGTTGCTCACCTCGGGCCCCGGCCCCCTGATCGCCGGCTTGAGGAGCCTGGCCCTGGTCGGCTCCTGAAGTCGCTGCCCCGGTCGGAGCGCCATCCTGACGTTGGCCGCCGTCCTGACCGTCAGCGAGCGGACCCGCCCCGGATTGGCCCTCCAGGCCCGCCCCTTCCCGCTGATCGCTGGGAAGGCCGCGGTCGACGCCTGACGCATCGGCTTGACCGAGCCCACGCTGGGCCTGTTCGAGGGCGCGGGCAGCTTCGGCGAGAACCCTTGCGCGTTCGGCCTGGGCATCCAGCCCTTCGAGCAAATGGGCGAGGGTCTCAAGGTTCTGAGCCGCCAATTGCGGCCGCACGCCGGTCAAATCTTCGGCCGTCGCGGCGAGCCCCCGGCTGAGGGCGTCATTGCCCTCCAGGGCCGTGGCGAGACGATTAAAGTCGCGCCCCAGGGGAGGCTGATCCTCGGCGCTCACTTGGCCGGAGCGGAGCCCTTCGGCCAAGCCACGGGCCATCCCGGCGGCCTCGGCGAATTGCTTGTTCAGGAGGGCTCGCGCGAGGGCTTTGCCCACCTCGGTTTCCAGGTCGCGCAGCGTGGCGGGGTCGAGGTCAGGCTGTTGGCGGCGCAGAGCCTCGCGTTCCTCGTTGGCCCGCTGCCTGAGGTCGGCGAGCTTGAGCATCGCGTCCGTTCGGTCCATTTGCGGGCTGCGGAGTTGATCGGCCAGACGCTCCAGCTCGCGGGCGAGGTTCAAGGGTTGGACGGCCGCCTGGGGGGTCAGGAGTTTGGGCCGGATTTCGCGGGCGAGATCTTCGAGCCGACGGGCCTCCTGGCGGCGAAGTTCGCGTTCGCGTTCGAGACGCTGCCGGGCCTCTCGACGGCCAAGAACGTCCAACGTGGGGAAATAGGACGTCCCGAGGGCCAGGATCAGCCCCGAGGCGAGCAGCATCGCACCCGGACGGCCCAACCGCCAATGAACGACGGCCCGGGGATCGAGTTGGTCCAGCCAACGTTCAGCCTCGGCGATCATCGCCGCCGCGAACGGATCGGGCGGCCCGCCGGCGGCGGCCGGCGCCAGGGCGAGGGCCGTCGAGAGGCGGGTCTTGAGGCCGTGATGCTCCTCCAGAGCCAACGCCGCGCGCCCGAGGGGTTGCCGCCCAAAGGCGTAGGCCGCGACGAAACCAAAGCCGAGGCCCCCCGCCGAGAGGGTCAGGCCCCAGAGGTCGGACCAAGGCCAGCCGACAGTGCGGGCGACGGCGAGGCTGGCCGCCGCGGCGGCCGCCGCGGCGGCGCCGCAGATCAACCCCTGGCGGAGGGCGGAAATCAATCGACGCCGGCGTTCCGTCCGGCGGCAGAGGGAACGAATTCGAAGCGACATCGAGCGGGGAATTGTCCTCTTGTGGGGGCTGCCTGGGGCAACCGCCTCCGGGCGCGTGCGAGAACTTCTCAGGGGGCTCAAGCGCGCGGCTTGGGGCCGGGCTCCGGCCCCGTTGGCCAATCGTAGGCCACGTTGAACCGCGCTCTCAAGCGGCGCGAAGCCAAGGGAAGCAGAAAAAGCAGGGCGAGGAGGGCCATCTCCACGTCCGGCAGAATATAGCGACTCGTCGGCGAGGCCGACTCCTTCCAGAGCCGATAGACGGCCGAGAAGGGGGAGGCGTCCCGCAGGAACGTCGAGAGCAGCCTCATCCAAAGGGGGCGATCGAGGCCGGCGGGGAGCCGCATCTCAGCCAGGGTAAAGCCGAGTAACGGAGCGATCCCCCAGAGGACGGCCAGAAGAGCGATGACGCCGGCGGCGCAGCGGTTTCGATTCTCGGTCAAGAGGCTCAAGGCGACGGAGGCAGCCCAGACAAGCCCGAGGGCCGCCGCGAGAATGGTTATGGAGAAAAAGTATCGCATCAGGAAATCCGGGGCCGCGGACCAATACCTCGCCAACACGTAAGGAGGGAGGAGCCAGATCACGAAATAGAAGGCGTAGAGCCAGACGGTTTCATTCAGGCGACGGAACCAGGGCCAACGCAGGCGAATTTTCCAGACCTCGTCCCCCATCTCGACCCGACCCGTGGAAAAGAGGAGGATCGCTCCGATCATCAGGACCCAGGCCGCGAAATAATAAATCGCGAGGACGTATTCGGCTTGAGGGGCGCTGAAGGGCTGAGCCGATAGGGAGGAGGTCTTCCAGAGGAACGTGCCGGCGATCGCGCCGAGGCTGAGGAGATAAAAGAAGGTGAATTGTTTATAGCTCAGGAGCCGGTTGTTCGGCTCATAGAGGCGGCGCGCGGCGGCGGCGGCGAAAAAGAGCGTAACGGCCAGAAGGGGGGCGACCACGCCGAGGAGATAGCGAATCGCGGCCGGCCAGGAACTTCCGCCCCAGGGGCCGGTCATCCAGCCCCGAACGACCCGCAGCAACTGAAAGCCGAAGAAGCCGATCATGAATAACAAGAGGACGAGCGAGCCCTGGACCGAGCGCGAGCGGCTATAGCTGGTCGAGTTGAAGACTCCCCAGGAAGAGATGGCGAGCGCGGCGAGGAAGAGCGTCAGATTAAAACTCAGAATCTGCTCCATGGAGACCCCGCCGAAAATGAACGTGAGGCCGAGAATCGGGAGCGTGCAACTGAAGACGAGCAGGAGGAAACTGGCCGTCGTCAACAGGCAGCCGACGACGAAGCTCCAGGAGCCGAGCGTCGTCACGCGGAGAAAATCGAACGTGTCGCGTTCCTTCTCCTGCGTGGCCAGGCCCGCCGTCAGCATGGGGGCGATCAGCAGGGCGATGAACCCCTCGACGAATTGCATGCCGATGAAAAGGGTTTTGCCGATCTGACCGACCCGGCGGACCATGTCACGGGCCGATTGCGCTTGAACCTCGAAAAGCGGATAGGAGACGAACATCAGGACGCAGGAGACCCCTCCGAGCGCGATCAGGTAGCCGATCAGCGACCAGGCGAAGAGCCGGCCGCGCATGCGGCGGCGGACTTCTCGGATGAACAAGGGGTTGTCCAGAACCCACTTAAGGGGCGGGACGCGCAGGAGCGGTCGGAGCGGCCGAATCATCGGGAAGAGGGCGCCGGAAAGATGGCTTCGGGGAGCGGGACACGGTGGGCGGTACGGATCATTGGACGGCCCCCCGCGTGATCCGCATGAAGATGTCTTCGAGGTCGACCTCGCATTCGCGGAACGAGGCCACGCGGATTTCCGCGCGGATGAGCTCTTCCATGAGAACGCTGGGGTCCTCGATCTCGAAGGCGACGAAGGCCTTGAGAAGCTCCCCGTCGGGCTCGACGCGCTGGACGGCGGCGTGAGCGGCCAGGACGGCGGCGGCCCGTTCAACGTCGCCCTTGACGCGAACTTCGATGACGCGCGCGCCGTGAAGCTGGCGCATGATGGCCTCGACCGGCCCGGCCACGAGGAGCTTCCCCTGCTCGATGATGCCGATCGTGTTGCAGAAGTCGGCCAGCTCGGTGAGGATGTGACTGGAGATCAGGATCGTTTTCCCCAGCCGGCGAAGCTCCTGGAGGAGCTCGCGCATCTCGATCCGGGCCCGCGGATCGAGGCCGCTGGCCGGCTCGTCCAGCAGGAGCACTTTGGGGTCGTGGACAAGCGTCTTGGCCAGGCAGAGCCGCTGCTTCATGCCGCGGGAGAGGGATTCGACGTAGGCGTCGCGTTTGGGGGTGAGGTCGGTCAGCTCGAGCACGTCATTGATGATTCTGGGCCGGCGGGCGGCCTCGATCTCGTAGGCCATGGCGAAGAAATCCAGGTATTCCCAGACCTTCATGTCGTCATAGACGCCGAAAAAGTCCGGCATGTAACCGATGACACGTTTGACGTCATCGGCTTCCTTGATGATGTTGTAGCCGCAGACTTCGGCGAATCCCTCGGTCGGCCGGATCAACGTCGAGAGCATCTTGATCGTTGTCGTTTTGCCCGCTCCGTTGGGGCCGATGAAGCCGAATATGTCTCCCTGGCCGATCGCCAGATCGAGATGATCGACGGCCGTGAGACTGCCGTAGCGTTTCGTGAGGCCGTAGGTCCGGATCATGGCCGAGCCTCCTCGCGCGGCGCCGGGGGTTCGACACGGGCGGCCCGCCGGGACGCCGATGAGGAGGCCTCCGAGCGCTCGGCCGAGGCGGGCCCGACGGGGCCCTGATAGGCCAAGGTCGCTTCAAGAGCGTGAACGGTGACGCCGGTAAAGCGACTCCAGGCGGCGGGGGCTTGGGGCGCCGGAGCGCCCGGAGGGGCAGGGGCGTTGGCTCGCGACGACGCCAGGCGAACGCGAATCAGAGGGCGAAAAGGGTTGACCCATTCCGGGCGGATCGGAATCTCGCGCGTATGCTGCTGAAGCGCCTGACCGGGACCGGAATCAACGCCTTCCATGGCGGCTTCCCAACGCCCCGTCGCGTAACTGAAAACGCTCATCCCGAACCGATCCAACTGAGGCGTGAACACGACGCGGAGGACGCCGCCCAGAAGGCTGGCCGTGGCCGGGAGATCGGGGGGGGCAAAAAGCGTCTCGGCCCAACCGTCGATCAAGGAACAGAACTCCCCGGCGGGGAACGTCACGCCCGTGGGATGGTAGTCATAAATCTGACGCCTGAGGAGCGTGAATTCCTGACCCACGTCCCGCGAAGCCGATACAAAGTCCACGCGCCCCTCAATCTGGACGGGAAGCTCCAACTCGACGAGAGCGATCCGCTTGGAGACCTGCGGCGCGGGTTCGATGCGGACGTCGCTGGTCCATTGCTCCTGTCGAGCGATCAGCCGAGACCTCCGCTGGGGGTGAGGCCCGGGCATGAGGGGATAGACGACGTAGGCGCCTTCGTGAATCTTCCGCGACGCGTCATCGGGAAAGGGGTCCTCGCCGATGACGGGACTCGTCCGGGCCCAGGCGCGGGACCACTGCCGCAGATCGGCGACCCGAAGGCGTTGGCCGGGCTCGACGTCGGGCAGACTATAGCGCCGCTCGCCGAGGCAGAGCGTCGTCTGGAAGAGCCGGGCGGGGGATTGATTATCGATTTGCACGTCGATCGTGCCGCCGGCTCGCAGGACCACCCGACCGTGGATCGAGCCTTCGAGCGTCAACGGTCGCTCGCCCTGGTAAAAGGCGATTTTCCACTGCTCGACCGTCGGCAGCAGGTCGTAGCGGTCGGCCTCGGTCCCTAGAACGATCGCCGAGCTCTCGCCGGCCACGCCGGTCTGACCCGGAGCCAGACGCAGGTTACGGAGCGTCATCAGGAGGCGCTGATCGGTCGGATTGTCGTAGTAGGCCATGAAGGGAAGCATGAGGCCCCCTTCGGGGGGGGTGAAGCGATAAAGGCGCCGGCGGGGGGAGAATTGAATACTGTTCCAGAGGACGAGCCCGCGCGATCCGCCGGGGCTCACGTGAACGATTTCGGCCGAGGCGTAATGCTGCTGGCCGCCTTTGGCCACCAGACCGTAGGCATAGACGGCGATGAAGAAGAAGATCGAGAGCGCGGGGATGGACACCCAAGCCAACTCGAGCCGGCGACGCCGCCGCAGAAGATAGAAATTGACCGGACCCACGAAGAGAACAAACAGGATGAGCAAGCCGGTGACGACCCAGATGTTGGGCAAGAGAAGGACGTTGGTGAAGGGGGGCTCGATATCGGCGGTGGACCAATAGTGCCGGGCGCGGAGGTCCTCGCGATCGGGCCCGAGCGCCACGGCCTCCAGAAGGCCCCGGAGTTGATGGGCGACCTCACTCTGGAGGGCGACCGAACTCAGCGTCGAGGGATCGATTCCCAAGGCGATCACCTGGCCGGCCCCCACGCTCCGCTCCAACGCCAAAGGACCGGCCCGGGAGGCCCAGAGGATGCGCGATTCAGGGGCCGGAGGTCCCCAGACGGTCACCAGGGTAACCTCCTGCCCCCCCTCCCGCCCGAGTTCGGATAAACGAATCTCGGCGACGTCTTGCGGCGGAGCGGGCCAGCGCGGGGCGAGCCAGGGATCAAGCTTGAGCTCGGCCAGCGCGCGGGGAGTAATCATCAGGAGGCGCCCGCCCAGTTCGACCCAGGTTTCCAGCGCGCGCAGTTGGTCCTCGCTCAGGCGGACGGACAGCCGATGCCGCGCGACAAGCAGACGCACCCCGTCGTAGCCGCGGTAATCCGACGGCAGGGCCTCCAGCCGGACCGGCTTGATATTGAGGGCTGAGGCCACCCAGGTGGGGTAAGTCACCGTCTCATTGGGATCGGCCGCCAGAAGGACGGTCGGGATAACGCGAGCCTCCTGACGCAGATTGGGAGTCGCATAGCCCGACATCGGGCGCTGGAGCTCGCTCCGGGCGACGATTCCGCCCTGGCGATCGACCAGTTCGATCAACACGGGGAGGTTGCTGACGTCCGGCAAGGCAATCGTGAACTCGAGGCCTTTGCGGCCGTGGCGCGGCAGCTCGATCGGCCGGGTATAAACGACGCCGGCCCCGTCTCGATCGCGGACGGTGAGGCGGACCTGACCGTTGAAATCCCGAGAATCGTCGACCGGGGCCTGGGGATCGGGGAAGTTCTCCAACATGAGCCGGAGGGGGGTCCATCCGCCGGCGACGAAGGTGTCCGCCCAGCCCAGTTCGGCCCCAATTTGGATGCGAGCGGCGGCCGAGGCAGCCCCGATCATGAAAAGAAGCACCACGCCCCATCGCGCGGCGCCGCGGCCGACGCTCAACGCCCCAGATGAGATAGTCAATCCGTCACCCCTTTGCGAAGAAGGCCCCGCGGTCCACGTCAGCGCGCGAGGCCCGCCTGCGGCCATCTTGCTTGAGGCGTCGCCGGGTTTCAAGACGGCCCAGGGCGTCGATGAAGGTTGGCCGGCGACGCCGGCGATGGTATCCCGACCGATCGAACGATGAATTGGCTCTGGGAATTGGATGACGCCCTTCTGACGGCGGCGTGGCTCGTCGGAGCCGCCCTCGTGGGTTGGGGGCTCACGTTTCCGGCCATCGAGCTCATCCGGCGGGCGTGGGCGTCCGATCGGGCGGGGCCCGTCGGCCGCATGATCCGACGCTGGCGGTTTCCGGCGGCGGTCGTCGGGGCGCTGATCGCGCTGCGTCTGGGGTTGGCGTTTCTTCTCATTCCGCCCGAGGCGGCCGACGCGGTTCGACACGTTCTGGCCATCGGCATCATCGGCTCGGTGGGGTGGCTGGCCGTGGTTTTCATTCGGACGGGGGCGGACCTGATCGAAGGGCGGTATCGACTCGACGTGCGGGACAACCTGGAGGCGCGGAAGATCCACACGCAGATCCGGGTTTTGGAACGGATTCTCATCCTGATCGTCGCGCTCATCGCCGTCGCCTCCGTGCTGACGACCTTCGACCGGATCCGACAACTGGGCGTGAGCCTGCTGGCCTCGGCCGGGATCGCCGGCGTCATTCTGGGCTTTGCCGCCCAGCGCAGCCTGGGCCTCTTGCTGGCCGGCGTGCAGATCGCCATCACGCAACCGATCCGGATCGACGACGTCGTCATCGTCGAGGGGCACTGGGGACGGATTGAAGAGATCACGCTGACTTATGTCGTGATCCGCGTCTGGGACCTGAGGCGGCTCGTCGTCCCCATCAATTATTTCATCGAACGGCCCTTCGAGAACTGGACCCGCACCAGCGCCGACATGCTCGGCACCATCCATCTCTACGTCGATTACGCCGTCCCGGTGGACCCGCTGCGGGAGGAATTGAAGCGGATTGTCCGGGAGCGCACCGAATGGGACGGTAAGGTTTGCGTCCTTCAGGTCACGGGAACCTCGGAGCGGACGGTGGAGCTGCGCGCGCTGGTCAGCTCGGCCGATTCCGGCCGCCTGTGGGACCTCCGCGCCCACGTCCGTGAAAGATTGCTCGACTTCATTCGGGATCAATACCCGGCCTGCCTGCCCCGCGTGCGCGCCGAAATCGATGGGCGTGGAAGCGACCGCTTGGAGCCGCCCAAAGCGATCCACCCCGCTGAAACGCGACCGCCGAGGCCATCCGGGCTATAGCGCCGACGGGCGCCGCCGAAGTCGTATCGACGGCGAGGGGCGTGTGAGCGAAGGCCCTGGCCGGCCCGCGTCGGCTCAGAAGCCTTCAGCCTCGGCGTAGGAACGCTCAGTCTCCTCCGAGCGGGACTCCCGCCGGGCGCCCACGTTGAGGGCGTCCCAGTGGATCAAGCCATTGGTCACGAGGGCAAACGAGCCGTGCGTGATGTGACGCCACATCGGGTTAATGGCAAAGAGGACAATGTGCCCGTCGCCGAGGGGAACGTCCACGACGGCCGCGGCGCCGTTGAGCTCCGAAGCCCCTTCGAGCATGCCGCTCACGAGCATATCCTTGGCCTCGCCCTGAAACTTGAGGATGACGCGCGGCAGAAGGCGCCCCTGTTCCTCCTGCGGCTCCTCGGGTTCGGCCGCGGGCGCCGTTGACGAGGGCTCCTGCGGGGCCACGGGCTCGGAGGCAGCCTCGCCCCCGCCGGGCGGCGCGTTGGGGCCCTCCTCGCCCGGCCGGCGTCCGCGCGCCCTGAGACGCGCCAGCGCGCGCTCGCGAAGGCTTGAGCCGCTCTCGGCGCCGGTCGCCTCCAGCTCTTCGGGCTTCTCCTTGCCCCAATCGCGGGGGCGGGCCTGAATGATGTCCGGATCATCGACCCCGCCGCGGCCGGAGGGGCGGCCGGACGACCCGGCCCCACCGCGGGCGGCGGCCAATGCCGCGCCGAACCCTTCTCCCCCAACCCTCAGGACCGGAGATTGGCTGAAATAAACGCCGAGGGTGTCGTCGTAGCCGTAACGCAGGGGGCTCTGCTCGTCGTCGAACGTCGCCCTGAGGACGCTTCCGCGCACGTTCAGCTCGCGGGTCTGCCGGATGGAAACCCCCTCAGCCAGGCCGTATTGAATGGGAAGCGCGACGCTTGAGGTCAGGGCGATGAAGAGGCCGCCCTGCCGGACAAAATCCCGAAGGTGCAGCACGCCCTCCAGTTCCAAGCCCCCGCGCATGTCGTCGGTTTCATCGGGACGGCCGAGGTTGGGCGTCACGTCGGTTTTTTTCCAGGCGATGGGTTTGCCGGTCTTCGGCAACCCGCGGACGATGGCGTGAGCGTCGGCGACCGACGGCCCCAGGAGGATGGCGTCATATCGGGCCCGGAGGTCGGGTGCGTCCCGGACCTCATGCACGGAAATATAGTCGTACGGAATCTCCATCTCATCGAGCGCCAGCCGCACCCAGCCCTCCGTCTGCGTCGTAAGCCAGGTGTGCATGACGGCGACGCGCGGGGGGCTGAGGCGGTGCGTGGCCACGGCCGGGGCCTCGGCGGCGGAGTAAATCCTGAGCCCGTGGGTCACGGCGGCTCGACGCAGCCGCTCGGCCAGATCCGGAGGATTGCCCTCGACGGGCAAAAAAAACGTCCCGGCGTTGAATTTGACGCCGCCGGCCGTAAACGACTTCTCGGCGGCGCTCATATGCAGCTCGGCGTGCTTGAAGCGGAACGTGGCCAGCGCGTTATCGGCGTTGTGGTTGATCAGATAGACCTGGGGAGGGCCTTCGGTCAGAACTTCGACGGCGCCGGCGGGTCGAATCACCTCGCCCGGGACGGCCTCGGCCAGAACGGAAAGGATCGACGTATCCTCGATGCGTTCGGTGCGGACGTTGAAGAGGGGGCCGAGCGTCCAGCCGGTGTCGTCATAAGGGCGGGGGTCGGCGACGTTGAAGTAAGCCCGGTCGAGCAGCATGTCGATCATGCGGGAGTAGGGCTGATCCATCCGCAGGATGTAGCTGCCGGCGGGGAAGGAGCGATCGCCGACGGAAAAGTCCCGCGCGGCCCGACGTACCTCCCCCCCCTGACGGCGGATGATGCTCAGGAGGGCGGCGGCCTGACCGGGCCGTGGGTCGTCGGCGGGGAGCACGTAAGCCGCCGGGCCCTCGGTCGTCGCCTTCTCGATCGCCCGCTTGTTTTTCACGTAGAAGTTTTCGAGGAACCGTTCCCGGTGTCGCGCCACGTAGTTGAGCGCGATCAGCAGGCAGCTTTGCTGAAGGTTCACGTTGTTGCGGATGGACCACATCACGGTCGGCAGGGGGGGGTTGGGGCGATACCAGGTTCGGGTGGCCGCCGCGCCGGTCGTGATGCGCCGGGTGTCGGCGTCGCCGGCCCCCTGAGTTTCATAGAAGCGGCCGATGGCGTTGTGACCGTTGGCCGCGTAGAAGGCGTAATTGGGGGCCCAGCCGTCGTAGAACCCGTGCGTCCAGATGCCCGGGACGCCGAGTTTCGTCATCTCGGTGATCTCTTCATAGGCCAAGAGGTGCCATTCGTCGATCAGGATGGGGTCCACCCAGGGGTTATAGGGGCCGGTCCCGGTCGAGGTGTAAAGGAAGGAGACCGACTCGTGGAGGTCATGCATGACCTGGGGGTGGTATTCGAGGAACGTGCGCATGCAGTGGCGGCTGAGGGCGAGGGAAAGGGCGAGCGCGTCGCGATTATTATCGTGAGCGACGTAATGCCCCCAATAAATCAGCCGGGGGACGGCCGCCTTCGGGTCGGCCTGCTTGAGCTTCAGGAGGTCGACCCGCTTGTCGCGTCCATCCACTTCCAGGATCGGCGTGACGAGGACGACGACGTTGTCCCGAATCATCCGGATGAAGTCGGATTCGTCGGCGGCGAGGCGATAGACTAGCTCCATGAGCATTTCCGGGGAGCCGGTTTCCGGCGAATGCATCGCCCCGGTCATCCAGTAAAAGAGCCGACCCTCGGCGATGAGCGCCCGCGCCTCGTCCGAGGACCGGATCGTCCGGGGATCGGCCAATCGAGCAGTAATTTCCTTCCATCGGGCCAGGCGGGCCATGTTCTGCTCGCCGGAGACGGCCACGAAGATGATCTCGCGGCCTTCTTCGGTCGTCCCGGCGTTGAAAACCTCGACGCGGGGCGTGGCCTCGGCCACGGCGCGCAGGTAGGCGTAGACTTCGTGGGAGTAAGAGAGCACGTCGGGGGCGCCGGCAATATGGCCGAGGACGTCTTTGGGGGTGGGAATCAGGTCCGAGGCCGGCAAATGGTCGATGTAGGGGGTCAGGAAGAAGGGCTCGGTCGTATGCTTGCGGATTTCGGCCGTATACTCCTCGTCCAGGGGCTGAACGCCGCCGGCGACGGGCGCCGAGCCGTCCGCCGCGACGCCAGGAACCAGAAGGCCGGTCATAAGCAGGCTCAGGGCATGGGCCTCCAGCCAACGCAGCAGGGAACGTGAAGGCATGGTTCTCGGGCCTCCCTTTTCCAGGGGACGATGGGCCGCCGGAAGCGCGTCGGAGCGGCGGCCTCGGGTTGATGTAGAGGACTCCCGCCTCTAAAGTTACACGCTGGCCGACCGACGGTTGACTCTAACGGTCCCGTCGGCTCGGGTCAATCGAATCTGAACCAAGGCGATAACGGAAAGCGGCCCCATCGGCGGCGCGAGCAAAACGAGGTTTTGCGACGGATATCGGCGCCCGAACCTGATAAAAGCGAAGCGCATGACCGCGATGGCCTCCGCTGATGCCGAACACGACCCGCCTCCGGCGCCCGCCGGGCCGCCGCGCCGGGTCGTCGTCTTCGTCTCCGGACGCGGCTCGAACCTGAAGGCCCTGCTGGAGGCGCAGGCGCAAGGCCGACTCGGCCCGGCGCGCATCGTCGGCGTTTTCAGCGACGTGGCCGAGCCGCCCGCCTTCGAGCACGCCCGCGCCCACGGCGTCCCCACGGTTCATCTCCCGCCGGCGGAATTCGGCGGCAAGGCCGCCTACGAGGCCGCGACGCTCACGCGACTGCGCGACTGGGCGGCCGAGCTGATCGTGCTCGCCGGCTACATGCGGGTCGTCGGGCCCACGTTGCTCGCCGCTTTTCCGGAACGGATCATCAACATTCATCCCTCGCTGCTGCCGGCGTTCCCCGGGCTTCACGCTCAGCGCCAGGCCGTCGAGCACGGCGTCAAGGTAGCCGGTTGCACGGTCCACTTCGTTGAGGCCCGAGTCGACAGCGGCCCCATCCTTCTTCAGCGCGCGGTCGCCTGCCGCCCGGGGGACACCGAAGAGACCCTCGCGGCCCGAATCCTGGCCGAGGAGCATCAGGCCCTTCCGGAGGCCGTCCGGCTGATCGCGGAGGGGAAGGTACGGGTCGTCGGGCGGAAGGTGTTGATCGCCGACTCAGGGGACGCGTAACCTCACGCTCATGAACGAAGCCGAGGCTCTCCGGCGGTTATTGAAGGGTCGCGTGCAACCGGCGACGCGGCACTTCGGGATGGAGGCAGACGCGGCGCCGACGCCCCGGCGAGCGCCGGGTCTTAAGGAGCTTCTCCCCCAGGCCGAAGCCCGGCGGGCCGCCGGTCGCGTCTGTCTTCACCTACGATCGACGGCGCCGCTCACGGGCGAACGCACGGCCGAGGGCTACGTTTGCCCGGCGCTGGACCGCCGGCACCTGACGGCGGAGAACCTGGCCGTGCTGGGGCGGGACGCGCGTTGGGGGGACGTTGACCCGACGCGGATCGCCTTTCTGGATTGCGAGACGACAAGCCTGGCCGGCGGCGTCGGCACGTGCGTCTTCCTGATCGGTCTGGGGCGGCTCACGGGGGAGAGCTTCGAGTTGCGGCAGTTCTTCATGGAGGATTACCCGGAGGAGCCGGCGCTGATCGAGTGCGTCCAGGAGGCTCTGGAGACGGCCCAGGCGATCGTCAGCTACAACGGCCGGGGGTTCGACGTGCCGCTGATGGAGGCCCGGTGGCGTCTGAATCGGCGGGTTCCGCGTTTCCCGGGGCTGCACCTGGACCTGTTGCACACGGCGCGGCGGCTCTGGAGATTTCGACTGGCGGACCGTCGGCTGGAGACGGTCGAGCGTGAGATGCTCGGCGTCTTGCGGGTTTCGGACGTCTTGTCCGCCGAGATACCGAGCATTTATTTCGAGTATCTCCGCGGCGTCCGACGGGAGCGGATGCTGCGCGTTCTGGATCACCACGCCCAGGACATCTTTTCTCTCGGCGGACTGCTCGGCCGTCTCTGCGGCGCCGTGGCCCGGCCGGAGGACCCCCGCTTCGACGAGGCCGGGGAGCAACATGGCCTGGCGGCGTTGTTTTTCGCCGCCGGCCGCGAGGCCGAAGGGATAGCGGCGCTCGAACGGGCCATCGTGGCGGCCCGTGACGAAGCCGTCGGCTTCGGCCTGTCGATGCGTCTGGCGCGACGGCTCCTTCGGGCGGGCCGCCGCGCCGAGGCCGTGGCGATCTGGGAGGCCCGCGCGCGCCAGGCCCGCCCGTCCGTCGGCCTGGAACCGCTGCTCGAGCTGGCCAAACATCACGAACACCATCTGAAGGACCCGGCGGGGGCGCGCCGCTGGGCGGAGCGGGCGCTGGCGATCCTCGAATCGGAAGCCGAGACGGCCGCCTGGACCGGGCGAGAGGTCGGCGAGGCGAGCCGCCGCCGCACGGCCATCGAGGCCTGGCGCCACCGGCTGAATCGCCTGCGTCGGCGCGAGGCCGGGGCGGTGAGTTCCTCCCCGGCCTGATGGGACGATCGGGCCAAGCAGGCGCTCGGTCTCACTGCTGGAGGCGGAACCGATCGCGCAAGGCGTCGGCCAGCCAATTCACGGCCACCATCAGGATCATCAGCGTGAGACCGGGGAAGAACCACACCCACCAGTGGCCGCTGAAGAATTCGTCGTGGCCGAATTTGATGAGCATGCCGAGCGAGGGGCGCGTGATCGGCGCGCCGAGCCCGAGAAAGCTCAGCGTCGCCTCCAGGATGACGACCGAGGCGAACTGGACGACCGAGACGACCAGAATCGGCGTGATCAGATTCGGAAGCAAATGGAAGAGCATGATCCGCGGCGGACCGGCCCCCAGGGCCCGAACGGCGGCGATATAGTCTTTCTCCCGCTCTACGAGAATCTGACCGCGCGCCATACGGGCGTACAAAACCCAGTGCACGACGCCAACGGCGACGATGATCTTGAGCAGCCCCTGCCCCCAGAAGGCCATCAGGAACATGGCGATCAGAACCGAAGGAAAAGACAGTTGGATGTCGCAGGCGCGCATGATGGCCGCCTCCCAGCGGCCTCCGAAATATCCGGCCACGAGCCCAAGCCCCACCCCGAGCAGGAGGCCGATCGCCGTCGCGCTGACGCCGACCAGGAGCGAGACCCGGAGCCCGAAAAGAATCGCCGACAAGAGGTCCCGGCCCTGTCGATCAGTCCCGAGGACGAATCTCGGGGTCACGGGACTCGGGTCCGAGCCCGTCGAGGCCGGGCCGAACCGCCAGGCCGGTGGGAGTGAGCTGAACCGGAGGTCCAGGCTCGCCAGGTCATACGGATTCTGCGGGCTGACCCAGGGGGCAAGAGCGGCCAGCAGGATCAGCGTCACCAGAAGGCAGGCCGGCAGAAGCCAGCTTCGGCTCCGCCAGCGTGAGAGGAAACGATCGCCCTGGGAATCCATCAGGCGGGCGGGCCGGCCGCGGGGGAGAGCTCGCCGCGGCCAACCTTGAGGGTTCCCGGCCTCAAAGGCAAGCTGCCGGGGTTCGTCGTCGGGGCGGGAGCCGTCATGGCCTCAGGCTGGGTGATCCTCCTCGCGCTTCAGAGCGCGCTCTGCTTTCTATTGCCGCTCGTGGCGTGGGTCAACCTGCGGTTCCTGCGGCGGACCCCCCGGCGGAAGCTCGGAGAGGCGGAGCTCCCCTTCGTCTCGATCTGCGTCCCGGCGCGCAACGAGGCGGCGAACATCGAACGGTGCGTCCGGAGCCTCATGGCGCAGCGATATCCCCGGCTGGAAATCCTTGTGCTTGATGATTGTTCGGAGGATGAGACGGGCCGGATCGTCGGGAGGCTGGTCGAAGAGGCCCCGGGGCGGGTCCGGCTGATGGGCGGGAGGCCTCTGCCGGAGGGATGGGTGGGGAAAGTCCACGCCTGCCATCAGCTCAGCGAGGCCGCCCGCGGCGAGCGGATGCTTTTCACCGACGCGGACACGGAGTTTCATCCCGAGTGCATCCGTTACGCCGTCGAAGTGGCCGAGGCGAAGGGGGCCGATCTCCTCACGGGGGTTCCCCGTCTCGTTGCCGTCGGTTTCTGGGAGCATCAGGCCGTGCCGTTGTTGGCGGCGGCGGCGGGATCGTTGTTGCCGCTCCCGTGGATTGAGAGGCCCGGCCTGGGGCTGGCGGCGGGGGGTTCGGGCGCTTTTCTGTTCTTTCGGCGGGGGACGTATGCGGCCATTGGCGGCCACGCCGGGATTCGGGGTGAAATCGTTGAAGACCTGAAACTGTGTCGGGCCGTCAAGGCCGCCGGGTTCCGGGTCGGCGTCGCCGATCTGGCGTCATATGTTTCGTGCCGGATGTATCGATCGCTGCCGGAGGTGTGGGAGGGCTTCAGCAAGAACATGTTCGCGGCGGTGGGGATGAACGTGACGGCCTTTATCGCCGTCGGGGTTCTTGTGGCGGCGCTGTGGTTGACGCCGTGGGTCTGGCTCGTCGCGGGGCTCGCGCTCGGCGGCGAGCCCGGATGGCTTATCCCCGTCGGCCTCGCGCAGATTATCGCCGTCACCGGGGCGCGCTACGCTACCGACAGGCTGGTGGGGACGCCTTCATGGTGGGCGCCGCTCCTGACGCCCTTTTCGGCCTTGTTTTGTCAGGTCATCGGCGCGCACTCGGCCGGGGACGTTCTGCTGCGCCGGCGAACCGCCTGGCGCGGCCGGCATTATGACCTGTGGAAGCTCCGCGGCGGCGGCAAGTAGCCGCCCGGGAGCGCTCGGCTCAGGCGCCCGCGGCCGAGGCCGGATTCTTTTCCAACGGTTCGAGACGACCGCCGGTCAACCGATAGATCCGGTCGGCGCGGCGGGCGATAAGCGGCTCATGGGTGACGATCATGAGGGAACGTCCCCGTCGGACGGTTTCCTCCCAGAGGAGATCGATGACCTTTTCCCCCGTCTGGAGGTCGAGGTTGCCCGTCGGCTCGTCGGCCAGCAGGAGGGCCGGATTGTTGACGAGGGCGCGGGCCAGGGCGACGCGTTGTTGTTCGCCGCCGGAAAGTTTGGCCGGCCGATGAGTCTCCCGTTCGGCGAGGCCGACCTCGTCCAGGAGACGCCGGGCGCGGTCGCGGGCGGCGGCGGGTCGCTCGCGGGCGGCGAGCGCCGGCATCATGACGTTTTCCAGCGCCGAGAACTCCGGCAGGAGATGATGGAACTGGAAGACGAAGCCGACCGAGCGGTTCCGGAACCGGTTCATTTCGGCCTTCGACAGCCGGGCGATATCCTCCCCGCGGAACAGGATGGCGCCCTTATCCGGCCGGTCGAGCCCGCCCACCAGATGAAGGAACGTCGATTTGCCGGCCCCCGACATGCCGACGATGGCCACGGCCTCCCCGTCGGCGAGGCTGAGGGCGAGGCCGCCGAGGACGCGCAGCTCCCGGCCAGCCTCACGGTAACTCTTCCAGAGGTTCTCGACCCGGAGAAGCTCACTCATGGCGCAGCGCCTCGACCGGATCCAGGCGGGCCGCCTGCGCCGCCGGGAAGAGCGCCGCCAGGAGGCTGACGCTCAGGGCGCAGACGACGATCAGCCCCGTGGTCGAGGCTCTGACGACGACCGGCAGCGTCTCGAAGTTGTAAACCGAAGGGGGCATCTCGAACCGGATGACGTGCTTGAGGAGCCAACAGCCGGTCAGGCCGAGCGCCAGGCCCAACGTCGTCCCCATGAGACCGATCAGCCCGCCCGCCTGAACGAAGACGGTCCGGATCATCCCTGGGGAGCAGCCGAAGGCTTTCAAGATGCCGATCTCGCGCGTCTTGTCGATCACCATCAGGATCAACGTCCCGATGACGTTGAAGCCGGCGACGATGACGATGAGCATCAGGATCAGAAACAGCATGGCTTTCTGCAGGCGGATCTGCTCGAAGAAGGGACCCTGCTCGTCTTCCCAGGTCTGGACGTGGTATTGGGGGCCGAGGGCGCGTCGCAGCCGACGGCCGGCCTCGCGCGCGCGGAATGGATCATCGAAATTGACCTGGACGTAGCTCAGGCCGGCGCCCTCGCCCACGGCCCGGCGGCCCGTGGCGAGCGTCACCAGCGCCGTCGAGGCGTCAAAGAGGTAATAGCCCGTCTTGAACGTCCCCGCCACGCGGAGCGCCAGGCTCGGCTCGCGCCGCGCCGCCGTGGCCGGCGTGAAGCCGGCGATGAGAAGAATCCGGTCCCCCGAGCCGACGCCGAGCCGCTCGGCCAGGTCCGCGCCGAGCAAGACCTCATGATCTTCGAGCTCCGCCGCCGTCGCTCGAAGGCGATCGCCCAACCCCATCAGCGGGGCCGACCCGAGATCGGGAACGGCCAGCATGACGC
The DNA here is from genome assembly GCA_964463045.1 of uncultured Candidatus Sumerlaeota bacterium. Taxonomy (GTDB): domain Bacteria; phylum Sumerlaeota; class Sumerlaeia; order MVZB01; family JAJFLK01; genus CAYXAU01. The sequence goes on from CAYXAU010000009.1 coordinate 114,233, forward strand.
CGGCCCCGAGTTCGCCCGTCAGACCGAGGGCCGGGGCGAAAAGGGCCTGCTCGCGGAGGACCGGCTGAGCGAAGGCGACGCCGTCGAGCGTCTGGACGGCCTCCATCACGGGGGTCGGATCGTCGAGGGCTTCTTCGAAGGCCCCCCTCACGGTCAGGTGAGGATAGATCGCGATGACCTTGCCGAAGAGCTCCTTTTCGGCGCCTTCCATCACGCCCATGACGATGATGAGAGCGGCCACGCCGACGGCCACGGCGGCCATGGCGATGCCGGTGATGGCCGTTACGAGCGCCTTACGATCGCGATTGAACAGATAACGCAGGCTGACGAAGCGTTCGAAGCGTCTCATGCGACCCCACCCGCGGCCTCGGGATGATGCGCGGTCACTCGCGCCGCAGCGCCTCCACGGGGTCCAACCGCGCGGCCTGGGCCGCCGGGAAAAAAGCCGCCAGAAGGGAGATGCCGAGGGAGGCAGCGACGATCAATCCCACGGTCGCCGGCTCGATGACCACCGGCAGGTGGCTCAGGCCGTAGGGATTGCCGGGCGGCCCCAGCCGCAGGCCGTGGCGGACGAACCAGCAGCCGGCCAGCCCCAGGAGTAAGCCGCTGGAGGTGCCGAGCGCGCCGATGGTGAGGCCGGACTGAAGAAACGTGGCGCGGATCATCCCCTCGGAGGCTCCGAGCGCCTTCAAGATGCCGATCTCGGGCCCCTTCTCCATGACCATCAGGATCAAAGTCCCGGCGATGTTGAAGCTGGCCACGACGACGACAAGCAGGAGAATGACCCACAGGCCCAGCTTCTCCAGTTTCAAGGCCTGGAAGAACTCTCCGTTTTCCTCTTCCCAGGTGGTGACGCGGTAGGTCGGCCCAAGCGCCTCGACCAGCTCAGCCTTGAGCCGCCGGACGGCGAACGGCCGGCGCGAGCGGACATGGATATAATCGGCGGCCTCGGCCGAACCGAACACCTGGCGGGCGGTCTCGGGGCTCACGAAGCCCGTCAACTCGTCGAACTCGTAATGCCCGGTCGTGAAGGTGCCGATGACGTTGAGCCGCCGGACGCGGGGGTGACGGCTCCCCCCCGCCAGGGCCAGGACGCCCGTGATGGCCGAAACCGTCTGGCCGCCGCCGGCTTCCAGCCGATAGGCCAGCGGCAGGCCGAGCAGCAGGTCCCGGTCGCCGAGCCGGATCGTGGAGCCGTCGGAGGCCGCCGGGATGTTGTAAAGCTCCCCGGGGCCGAGGGAGGCCACGCCGATCAGTTGAGCCGGGACGTGACGCGCCTGGCGACCCTGGCCATGCTCCAGAAGCGCCTGGCGGCTGAGGACCGGGACGGCCAGCTCGATCTCCGGGCGGCTTCGAAGGAAGGCCAGAATGGGCTCCGGGTCGGAAACGCGGCGGGAGTCGGCCTCCGTGATCCTCACGTGGGGATAGATGTCGATGATCTTGCCGAAGATATCCCGATCGAACCCCTCGATGACCCCCAGGACGATAATCAGGGCGGCCACGCCGACCGTAACCCCCGCCAGCGAAATGAAGGTGATGACCGAGACAAGCCATTTCTGCCGACGGTTGAACAGGTAGCGCCGGCTGAGGAATCGCTCAAAGAAGCCCATCGGGGGATCACGCCCGCGGCTGAGGACGCATCAGCGGAAAGAGAATGACCTCGCGGATGGAGGGACTGTCCGTCAAGAGCATGACAAGCCGGTCCACGCCCAGGCCGATCCCCGCCGCCGGCGGCATGCCGTACTCCAGCGCCATGACGTAGTCGCGATCGATCTCGCTCATGGCTTCGAGGTCCCCCCGCGCGCGGCGGCGGACCTGATCCTCGAAGGTCGCGTATTGTTCGGCGGGGTCATTAAGCTCGCTGTAACCGTTGGCCAGCTCCAGGCCGGCGATGAAGAGTTCGAACCGCTGGGCGGTGGCCGGTTCGTCGGGGGCGGATTTGGCGAGCGGACAAAGACTCTTCGGATAATCATGCACGAACGTCGGCTCGATCAGCTCGGGCTCGACGAGCGACTCGAACAGGTCCACGAGCACCTGATCGCCGGTCTCGCAGCGATCAAGCTTTCCCTCGATCTCGCGCCGTCGATCGGGCCCGAGGCGAAACCGGCCAAGCGCCGGCTGAGCCCACGCCAGAGCCTCTTGCCGACTCTGCCGTCCCCAGCCGAGGCCCGGCGCCGGCGGGGGATCGCCCAGGGTCTGCCCCAACACGTCCAGAAGACGAACGCGCCGGAAGGGGGCGCCGAGATCGACCGCGTGGCCCTGGTAGCGCACCGTGGTCCCGCCGAGGGTTGCCCGCGTTATCTCGCGGAGGAGGGTCTCGACCAACCCCATCGCCTCGAGATAATCCCAGTAGGCCGTATAAGCTTCGAGCATCGTGAACTCGGGGTTATGGCGCGTCGAAAGCCCCTCATTGCGAAAGTTGCGGCCGATTTCATAAACGCGTTCGAGCCCGCCGACGAGTAGTCGCTTCAGATAAAGCTCCGGAGCGATCCGGAGGAACAAATCGAGGTCGAGGGAGTTCAGATGAGTGCCGAAGGGGCGCGCCGCGGCCCCCCCATAGATCGGCTGCATCATCGGCGTCTCGACCTCCAGGTAGCCCCGCTCGTCGAGCAGCCGGCGCAGCGCGGCGACCGTCCGGCTTCGCAGGAGGAAGACCTGCCGGACGGCCGGGTTGACGATAAGGTCAACGTACCGCCGGCGATGGCGCAGTTCCACGTCCTGAAGCCCATGCCACTTTTCGGGCAGCGGGCGCAACGATTTGGCCAGGAGCGTGAGCCCCCGGGCTTCGAGCGTCAATTCCCCCATCCGCGTGACAAAGAGCGGCCCCTCCACTCCAATGAGGTCGCCCAGGTCCAGCCCGTGCTTGAAAAGCTCAAACCCCTCCGGGCCGATGACCTCCCGCTTGACGTAGGCCTGAAAACGGTCGGTCTCGTCAAGGAAGGTGATGAAGCCGGCCTTGCCCATGGGGCGCAGGAGGAGGATGCGGCCGGCCATCCGGATCCAACGGCGGGATTGCAGGAGGTCCTCGCGGGCGGCGCGCGCTTCGGCGACCCGATGCGTCGGATCGAACCGATATGGATAGAGGGCCACCCCCTGATCGATCAGCCATCGTGCCTTCTTACGTCGGGCTTCAATCGTCCCGCCCTCTTCGCGGCTCGGCGGGGCCGACCCGCCGGGATTCGCCGCGGGCGATGAGGGCGGGGGAGTCGGTTCGCCTCGGTTCATGTCGGGGGAAGGGACAAAAAGAAGACAATAACCAAGGCGGGGGACCTTTGCCAGCAAGACGCGACCCGGGGCGGCCCGCCATGGGGCGATTGCGGATCGGCGGGCTCCGGCATAGCCTCAATGGACTCGCCGGGGGGCTCCGCCGCCGCAGCGGGCCGAGGATTCATCCCGAGGGAGGCGTTGACCGTGGGTTCGTCCCTGTTCGATCTTTCCGGCAAAGTGGCGCTCGTCACGGGGGGAAACTCCGGCATCGGCCTGGGGATGGCCGAAGGCCTCGCCGAGGCGGGAGCCGCCGTCTGCATCTGGGGGACGAACGAATCAAAAAACGAGCGGGCCGTCGAGCGACTTCGAGGCCTGGGGGGCCGCGTCGAGGCGATCCGGTGCGACGTGAGCGATCCGGAGGCCACCCGCCGGAGCTTCGCCCGGACGCTCGACCTGTTCGGCCGGGTGGACGCCTGCTTCGCCAACGCCGGAACCGGCGGCCGGGGCACGCCGTTTGCGGACATGACCGACGAGGAGTGGCGGCGGATCTTCGACGTCAACATGCACGGGGCTTTCTACACGCTTCAAGAGGCCGTCCGGCACATGGTCGGCCGGGGCGGGGGAGGCTCGCTCGTGGTCACGAGCAGCGGTTCCTCGATCTTCGGCGCGCCGCGCAGCGAGCATTACGCGGCGACCAAAGCCGGGCTGACCGCCATCGCCCGCGCGCTCGCCGTCGAGCACGCCCGTCACGGCCTCCGCGCCAATGCCATCATTCCCGGCTGGATCGACACGCCGATGACTGAAGGGCACCTCCACACGGAAAAGTTCGAACAGCAGGTTCTGCGGCGCATCCCGCTGCGGCGATGGGGGACGGGGGCGGATTTCGCCGGGATCGCCGTTTATCTGGCCAGCGACGCGAGCCGCTATCACACGGGGGACACCTTCGTCATCGACGGTGGCTACGGCGTCTTCTGAGGGGCCCGGGGTCAAGGCCGGGCTCCTTCAGTCCGGGCGATCGGAGGGTGGGGCGCCCGTTCGGGGCGAGCGTCGGGCGCAAACTCCATTGGGCGCGAAGGCGTCGGGGCGGGCAGGAAAGTCCGTTCGAACTCTTCATCGGGGACGACGGCGCGGAAGTCGGCAAACTCGGCGCGCGCGGCCTGAACGAGGAACTGAACGGGATAGGAGCCCCGCCCCCCCTGAAGCTCGCCGATCGTGATCCGGTCGGCTTCGATCCCGGCGATCCCGACGCCGAGGGAGGCAAGGGAGACGGGCGTCAACTGGACGGTGATGGACTTGGGGTCGGCGAGGGCCGCGAAGTGCTCCGGCAGTAGGATAATGGCTCGCCCGTCGACGAGATCGACCGTCCCGCGGTGATAGATGCCGGCCTCGGGGCCCTCCAGCGAGCTATAGACGATCCGCGCCCCGGCGACTTTGGGATGCTTGGCGTGAAACATTTTAAGACCGGCCACGACAACGCCTCGGCCCTGGTCGTCGACGAAGAGGGCGGCCTGGGCCACGCCCTGGGAGTTGTGGACGGAGACGAGGCCATTGTTGGGGAAACCGGTCGGCGTCGAGAACAGGCAATTGGTCGCCCCGTTGTTCCCCAGCGTCGAGACAATCCCGGTTCCGCTGGAGTGGACCTCGGCGAACATCCGCGTATTTCCCGAGGAATTGAGGAGCTCGATCGCCCCCAGGTTCCCTTGGGTGAAGAGACCGACGTGCGTCCGGCCGTTGGGGCCCGCCAGGCCGAGCGTCCCGGCGTTGTCCGATCCGGCGAACAGCACACCCCGGCCGACGCCGTCGGTGCCTCGGATTTCAACCGCGCCCAGGTTATTCGAGCTGAGGGCGAGCACCTCGACGCGCCCCGCCGGGCCGGTCAAGGCCAAGGCGCCCGATCCGTCGGGCGCGACGAACAGCTCAGCGCGCGGCGCGCCGGAGGCGTTGTTGGCCTCGAAAGCGCCGAGATTGCTCGAGGTGAAAATCCCGGCGTGGATCGCCCCGTTGGGCCCTGAGAGGCCGATCCCCCCCGAGCCGTCGGTCAGCACCTGCATCGTGGCCAGCTCGGCGCTCGTGGCGTTGAAGGCGCCGATCGAGCCGTGATTGGGGGCTCCCGTGACGCCCGCCAGGAGGGTGTTCGTGCTGCCGTTGGGCCCGACGGTCTCGATGAGAGGGGCGTCGATTTCAACGAACTGATCGCGCGGGGCGCCGCCGAGCGTGAGAGCTTCGTCAGCCTGCGTGGCGGCGAAGGCGTACGGGACCGATTGCAACGCCTGCCGCGGCGTGTAGACCTCGTCGATCTGAATGCCGTCGTTGGGGACGTCGAAATCGACGGCCAGCTCGATCCAGAGGGCTTCAAACACGAGGAAGAGATCGCCGAACGGCCCCACTTCGACGGCGAAAAAACCATCCCGGAGGCGAACCCCCGGGCGCGCCTGCGCGAACCGGAGCGTCCCGCCGTTCTCCTGATCGTAGATGCGGAACTCCATGTTATAGAAGCCGTTGGGGACGGGCCGGTTGTCGGCTCCGACCAGATTGCCCTGATACAAAATCCGGTCGGGTCCGGCGGCTCGGCTCCCAGGCGTCGTCAGGGTCACGACGACGACGGCGATCCAGAACCTCCATTCGGTCAGGACGCGCTTCATGACCCGCTCCTTATTCGTAAAGCATCCACCGGGCGGCCGCGGCGCGGGGCTCGCCGATGAGCGTGAATCGCCCCGTGGCGCGCGTGCCGTTGGCGGCGGTCGATTGTGAAACGGCGACCGGGACCAGCCGCGCCGTCAGACGCTGCCCGCCGGCCGTCTCGCCCGCCCCGGTCCCCGGCACGATCGCCCCGTGGACGAGACGCCGGCCCGATTGTGTCTCCGATGCGCCGGACGCGGCGTGCCCCCCCGGCCACGCCGCCAGCAGCCAGGCGCCGACGGCGATCATCCCGACGATCCGACGAGCGGGGACGCTTGCTGAGAGATTCCAGTTCACGCGCGGGAACTCCTGAAGGTATCGTCGCCCCCCGAGAGGGACATCGGGCCGGCCCGGTGGGTTCCGCCCCTCGGCGGGCGCGGGCCGCTCGGACTCGGCCGACGGGGGGACCAAAGCCGCCCGGCGACCCTCGCCGGGGAGGATTGCATTCCCGGCCCGCTGCTATACGATAGGGCCGTCACCCGCCGTTCGTCACTCTCGAAGGGAAAGGCCTCTGGCGAAATGGTTCGATTCACCGGCTCCCTGAAGGTGGGAAAACTCGGTCTCGCATCCCTCCTGGCGTTGGCCATCGGGCCGCGCGGCCTATCCGCCCAGCCGCAGACGGCCCGGGGGGTCGTCTTTCACGACGCCGACGGGAACGGGCAACGGGAGGCGGGCGAAGAAGGCCTGGCGGGGATCAAGGTTTCCAATGGGCGGGAGATCGTGCGGACGGACGCCCAGGGGCGCTACGAGATCGCCGTCGCCGACGACACGACGATCTTCGTCCTCAAGCCGCGGAACTGGAGCCCGCCGCTGAACGAGACGTTCTTGCCGCGGTTCTTCTACACGCACAAGCCGGCCGGTTCTCCCCCGTCGCGATATCCGGGCGTGGGGCCGACGGGGCCGCTGCCCGCCTCGGTCGATTTCCCGCTGCGCCCCTCGGCCGAGCCGGACCGATTCGAGGCGATTTTCTTCGGCGACACCCAGCCCCGCGATCTCAAGGAGATCGGCTATATCGCTCACGACGTCGTCGCCGAACTGATCGGCGCGACGCCGGCGGCCTTCGGCGTGACGCTCGGGGACATCGTGTTCGACGATCTGGAGATGTTCGAGCCGCTCAATCGGGCGATCGCCCTCATGGGGCTTCCGTGGTACAACGTGATCGGCAATCACGATCTCAATTACGACGCGCCGGAGGACCGCCTGGCGGACGAAACCTTCGAGCGCATCTACGGGCCGCCGTATTATTCGTTTGATCACGGGCCCGTTCACTTTCTCGTTCTGGACAACGTGCGCTGGTACGGCCGCACCGAGACGCGCGACGGGCACTACCGCCCGGGGCTCGGCGAGGACCAGCTTGAGTTCATCCGTAACGACCTCGCCCTCATCCCCGGCGATCAACTGCTCGTCCTCATGATGCATATTCCGCTGACGGCCCGATGGGAGGGGACCGACCGGGACGATCTCTTCGGCCTGATCGAACGGCGTCCGCTCTGCTTTTCGGTTTCGGCCCATACACACTGGCAGGCGCATCAGTTTCTGACCGCCGAGCAGGGCTGGCGCGGGCCGGCGCCTCACCACCACCTCATCAACGTGACGGTCTGCGGAAGCTGGTGGTCCGGGGAACCCGATGAGACGGGCATCCCTCACGCGACGATGCAGGGGGGCGCGCCCAACGGCTATTCGATCATTACGTTCGACGGGGGGAGTTACTCGATCCGTTACAAGGCGGCGCGCCGCCCGGCCGATTATCAGATGCACGTTTGGGCTCCGGAGGTCGTCCCGTCGCGGGATTCGGGCCTGGCCGAGGTGCTCGTGAACGTCTTCGCGGGGTCGGAAAGGTCCAAGGTGGAGATGCGCGTGGGGGAGGCGGGTCCCTGGGTGGAGCTTCATCGGACGATCCGGCCCGATCCGTTCTTCGTGCGCATGAAGCAACGCGAAGAAGCCGAGGGGCCCTCGACGGGCTATCGCCGCCTGCCGGCGATTCAGGACTCCCAGCATCTCTGGCAGGGGTTTCTGCCGGAGAATCTCGCCCCCGGGGCGCACGTCATCCACGTCCGGACGACGGACATGTTCGGCCAGACCTACTCGGCCAGCCGCGCCATCCAGGTCCGGTAAGCTCGTGGGCGCGGCGGCGGGGGCGAATTGGCTTGAAGCCGGTCTCGAAGGCTCCTAAACTGAGCCAAAGGCCGGCGTCGGATTCGGCGCCGAAGAGCCGGATCGAGGCTGAAGCCACTTTCTCCGCGGGGTTGCGCCATGGCTGACAAGGCCGTCAAGTACACCGATAACGCGCCCGGAGTCTTCTACGTCGACAACACGTGCATCGACTGCGACGCCTGCCGGGAAGCCGCCCCCAGCAACTTTACCCGCAACGACGGGGGCGGCTATTCCTACGTGGATAAGCAGCCCGAGAGCGAGGATGAGTACCAGCTCTGCCTGGACGCGATGGAGGGCTGCCCGGTCGAGGCCATCGGCGAAGACGGGGACGAGTGAAGCGGTCCGGCGGCGGGTGAGGCGACTCCGCGGGGCCTTTCCCATCAGGTTGATCGTTGCCGGGATGGCGGAATTGGCATACGCGCAAGACTAAGGATCTTGTGGGGCAACCCGTCCGGGTTCAAGTCCCGGTCCCGGCACCAGAAACTTTCACGATCTCTAAGCACAGTAGACTCAGC
>CAYXAU010000010.1:0-48466 GCA_964463045.1 uncultured Candidatus Sumerlaeota bacterium
TCGGCCGGGCCGGGAGGGCCGCCGTTCGGCGTCGGTGGACGGGACCGGCGCCTCTGGCTTAGACTCCGGGCCGCAGGGCGTGCGAAGGCGAGGCGCGGTCGGGGCGAGCATGCCCGAAAGTCCAAAGGCCAGCCTCCAGATCGAGGTCTATGAAAACGCGGAAACGCGCCTTGTCTGCCTCCAGGGCCACCTGACGAGTCAGACTCAGGGGCCTCTCCTCCTCCAGCTTCGCCGCCTGGCCGCAGGTCCGCCGCGCCGGGTGGTTCTGGACCTGGCCGGCCTGGAGGCCCTGGACAGCCAAGGAATGGGTCTCTTGATTCAACTCCGGGGGCTGCTGAAGAAGGCCGGGCGAGAACTCCTGATCTACGATCCCTCGCCCAACGCCCTCCAAGCCTTGAACGCCTCGCGGCTGCACCTTATCATCGGCGTCGTCACCGCCCCGGAGGCCGCGGGTCCCCTCAAAGCCCTGAGGCGAGCCGAATTCAAGGTCGATCCGTCGCCTTCGCCGGGGGGGTCATGAGATCGGGACCCGGGCGCGGCGGGCAACCTGCGGCGGCCCTTCAAGCGCCGCGGGGACCTCGGCGGCGGCGCGACGCCCGACACCTCGCGCCCCTTCCGTTTGAACTCCAAACCCAAGCGTAGGCGACGGCGCCGCCGGTGGCTGGCCCCTCTGGAATACGCGCTCCTGCGGCTCAGCGTCCCGGTTTTCGGCCGGCTTTCCCCTCGGCGGCGGCTCGCCGTGGCCCGCTCGGCCGGAGCGATCGCCGCCCGCCTGATCCCGGTGCGCCGTCACGAGGTGCGGGAGCATCTGGCGCTGGCCTTCCCCGAGGCGACTGACGCCGAGCGTCGGGCCCTCTTGCCGGACGTTTACGCCCACTTGGTGGCTTACGCCCTGGAATTCTGCGCGCTCATCCGGGACCCCTCGCCGGCGGCCGTGATGCGCCTGGTCGAGACGCCCCTGTCGGACGACGGCTGGCTGGAGCGCCTCTGGCACGCCGGGCGCGGCTACGTCGCCGTCACCGGCCACCTCGGCAATTGGGATTGGGGCGGGGCCTTTCTGGCGGCCACGGGCCAGGCGCTCGCCGTCGTCGTCAAACGGCAGCATAACCCCTGGACCGACCGGTTGATCCAGGCCACGCGCCAACGGCTGGGGATGAAGCTCATCTCCACCGGCGATCATCCCCGCCGGCTGGTTTCCCACGTGCGGCAGGGCGGGGCCGTGGCGATCGTCGCCGATCAGGACGCCGGCCGCGACGGGCGATTCGTCCCCTTCTTCGGGCGCGAGGCCTCGACGGCGGCGGGCGCCGCCTGGCTGGCCGTCCGGCTGGGCGTCCCCCTCCTGCCGGTCTGGACTTACCGGACCGAGACGGGGAAGGTGCGCATCACGGCCGACCCGCCGATCGAGGCCGACCCCGGGGCCGACCCCGAGGCCGAGATCGACCGCCTGACGCGCTACCACGTCGCCTGCCTGGAGGCGGCGATCCGCCGCGCGCCGGCTCAGTATTTCTGGGTTCATCGGCGCTGGAAAACCCGCCCGAAGGAGATCAAGCGCGCGCGACGAAAGAATAAATCAAACCGCCGAGACGCGGAGGACGCGGAGCGAAAACCCGGGGAGAAAGTGACCGGAGATGAACCTCTTCTCTCCTGACTTTATGCGTTCCTCATTGCATCCCTAGCTGACTTCATTCTCCCCCGACTTTTTTCGCTTTCCACTTCGTTTTCTTCTGTCTCTTTCTCTCTCTCCGGCTCTTCTCCGCGCCTCGGCGGTGATCTTCTCCCCCTCCTGCCCCTCCCTCGCCCCAAAAAAACTCAGAGCTTCCCCTTGGTCGAGAGCACCCCCTCGATCCGAGGGTCGAGCGTCACGCTCTGGGCGAGCGCGCGGGCGAAGGCCTTGAACAGGGCCTCGACGACATGGTGAGCGTTGCGGCCATAAGCCACGCGCAGGTGCAGCGTCAGCCCGGCCTTCATCGCCACGGCCCGAAAAAAATCCTCCACCAGCTCGGTGTCGAACTCCCCCAATCGGGTCCGGGGAATCCTGCCCCGCAGCTCCAGATGCGGCCGCCCGCAGAAATCCAGGGCGCATTCGGCCAGCGTTTCCTCCATCGGCACGGCGGCCTGGCCGAACCGCGCCATCCCGACCTTGTCGCCGGCGGCCGCGGCCAAGGCCTCCCCCAGCGTCAGCCCCAGGTCCTCGATCGTGTGGTGAGGGTCGACGTGGAGATCGCCGCGACCGGAAAGCGTCAGATCGAGCCGCCCGTGGCGACAGAGCAGATCGAGCATGTGATCCATGAAGCCGACGCCGATCGAGCCGCGCAGCTCCCCCCGCCCGTCCAGATCGATCCGGACCTCAAGGTCGGTCTCCTTGGTCGCGCGATGAGCCGTCCCGACGCGGGGCGTCGCCATGGGCGGGCGGTTCCTTCCCGGGGCCGCCTCGGGCGGCCGCCGCCAGCATAGCCGAAGGGCGGCCGGACCGCCAGCGCCCTCCGGCCGGAAGGGCATGCCACGAGGAGCCGCAACCGAGAATAAAGCGGCGAGCAGTCCGAATGGTTTCGCCGGGGCTTAAACCGAATCGCTCCCGACCCTCAGGCTGCTCAGTTCTTCTCCCCCGTTCCCCTCTCCCATTCTTCTCCCCCGTCTCCGCGTCTCGGCGGTGAATCTTTAACTCAACAACCCCCGCCCCCTCCGCCGCCGGGCCTTACTCCGCCACGATCTCGAATTCCTTGGTCAGGCGGTAGACGATCTCATTGACCTTGCAGCGGGACCACTGAAGGTCCTCAAGCTGCAGCCGGACGACGTCGAGCGAGCCGGATTCGATGAAAAGGTTGTAGGCGAGCTGATATTGGGCGTCCTCGACGTAGCAGCGGTCATGGCGATAGAGCGCGCAACCGCCGGCCCACACGGCCGCCGCGGCCGCCAGCGACGCGATCGGCCGCCAAAGCCGCCGCCGGCGGGCCCTACCAGACCCAGATGCTCGAGCCATAGGTCAAACCCCCGCCGAAGGCCACCAGACTCAGAAGATCCCCCGGCTTGAGCCGCCCCTCTTCCAGCGCCTCGGCCAGAGCGATCGGGATCGAGGCCGAGGAGGTGTTGCCGTATTTATGAATGTTGACGTAGACCTTGTCCATCGGGAGGCCGACGCGCTTGGCCGCCGACTCGATGATCCGGGCGTTGGCCTGATGCGGGAAAACGTGGTCCAGATCGGCCAGCGTCAGATTGTCCCCGGCGGCCTTGAGCGCCTCGACGGTCGCCTCCCCCAGAGCAGCCGTGGCGAATTTGAAAACCTCGCGCCCGTTCATGACGATGCGCGACGGGTTCTCGGCCATCTCGGCTTCGGTCCGCACGCGCGTCCCCGTCTCGTGAACCATCAACGTCGGCCCGAGCGAGCCGTCGGCGCGGAGGTACTCCCCGACGAGGCCGCGGCCGGGCTCCGTCGGGCCGACGACGGCGGCGCCGGCCCCGTCGCCGAAGAGAACATACGTGCCCCGATCATTGACGTCGAGCCAGCGGCTGAGCGTCTCCGCCCCGACGACGAGCGCCTTGCGATAGACCCCGGCCCGCATGAAGGCCGTCGCCACCGAGAGCCCGTAAATGAAGCCCGTGCAGGCGGCGTTCAGATCGAAAGCGGCGCAGCGATCGGCGATCCCCAGCCGGTCCTGAATCATGCAGGCCGCGCTCGGCACGGCCACGTCCGGGCTGCACGTGCAGCAGATCAGCAGGTCGACTTCGCCCGGCTCGACGCCGGCCGCCGCCAGCGCCGCCCGGGCCGCCCGCGTCCCCATGTCGGTCGTGTTTTCCCCGTCGGCGACCCGCCGGCGCTCCTTGATGCCCGTCCGCGTCGTGATCCACTCGTCCGACGTGTCCAGCACCTTCTCGATGTCGGCGTTGGTGACGACGATTTCGGGGATGTCTTTGCCGACCCCGAGGATGCCGAAGCCGCACGTTTTAAGCGCCATTGACCCGATCAGCGAAGGGGGAACGGAGAACCGTCGGCGGGGCGCGCGCTCGCCGGTCGCGCGGGCCGCAGGCTTAATCTGGCCAAAGCCCGGCGGGAACACAAGATTTTTATCTCCCGCCGGCGCACTTCAACGTTGCAAGAATCGGGCGTCGGTTCTAGCCTGAGGCCAGGTGAATCGCCCGAGTCCCCGCGGCCCGCCGGGCTCGACCGCCCGCGCGGGCGCGGCTTGCGCGCGAGGGCCGGGCGCGCCCGCTCAAGCAAGCCATGGCCGCGCGGGCCGAAGGAGAGCGACCGATGAGCCGGACCAATCGACGAGGATTTGTCAAGGGGGCTTCCGGAACGACGTTCCTGGCCGTGGGGTCGGGGCTGATCGGGCCGAAGACCTGGGCCGGAGCCAACGACCGGATCGGCGTGGCCTGCGTCGGGCTCAACGGCCGCGGCGCCAGCCATCTCTCCGGGTTCGGCGGCCTCAAGGATTGCGAGGTCGTCGCCTTGTGCGACCCCGACGGCGACGTGCTCGCCCGCCGGGCCCTGGAGGTCCAACGCCGCAGCGGCAAAGCGCCGAAGACTTACCGCGACCTGCGCGAAGCCTACGCCGACCGGGACGTGAACGTCGTCTCGATCGCCACGCCCAATCACTGGCACGCGCTCGCGGCCCTCTGGGCCGTCCAGGCCGGCCACGATGTCTACGTCGAAAAGCCGGGCTCGCACAATATCTTCGAGGGGCGCAAGGTGGCCGAGGCGGCCGCCAAGTACGGCAAGATCGTCCAGGTCGGCGCGCAGAGCCGCTCCAACGAGGGCATGCGCGAAGGCATCCGGAAGTTACACGAAGGGGCGATCGGCGACGTCTACATGGCCAAAGGTTTGTGTTACAAATGGCGCAACACGATCGGCAAGGTTGACGGCCCGCAGGACCCCCCGCCGCAAGTCGATTATGATTTGTGGCTCGGCCCCGCCCCGAAAAAGCCCGTCCAGCGGCGCCAGTTTCATTACGACTGGCACTGGTTCTGGGACTACGGCAACGGCGACATCGGCAACCAGGGGATCCATGAGATGGACAAAGCCCGGTGGGGTCTCGGCGTCGATTGGCCGGCCGAGATTCACGCCACCGGCGGCAAGTTCATGTTCGACGATGACCAGGAAACCCCCAACACGATGCTCGCCACCTTCCGCTATCCCGACGTGAACAAGGTGCTCGTCTTCGAAGTGCGGCACTGGATCACCAACCATGAAGGGGGCATGGGCGAAGGCGAGGATAACACCGTCGGCAATATTTTCTACGGCACCGAAGGTTACATGGTGATGCCGAGTTATTCGAGTTACCAGATTTTCCTCGGCCGCAAGCGCGAGCCGCAGGGGCTGGTCGAGCGCGGCGGCAACCATTTCCAGAACTTCGCCGACGCCGTGCGGAGCCGTCGCGCCGAGGACCTCAACGCCCCCGTCGACGACGTGCGGATCTCCGCCGGGTTGTGTCACCTGGCCAACATCGCCTATCGCTTGAGGCGTTCGCTCGCCTTTGACGCCGAAAAAGAACGCTTCAAGGGGGACGCCGAGGCCAACCGCCTCCTCAGGCGGGAGTATCGTAAACCCTTCGTCGTTCCGGAAAAGGTCTAACGCTCCCCTGGAGCGCCCCCCGGCGGCGCGGCGGGGGCTTCGGCGCCCGGGGCTCAGGCCGGACCGGCGCGGCCGCCGGTGGCCCCCCGCGCCCGCGCCTCGATCCGCTCGTTTTCGACGATCCGTTTCCAGGCGGTGGTCTCCAGCCGTTTCATTACCCGGTTGGCCAGATCGGGGCTGTCGAGGATGACCTTGCTCAAGTCGATTTCGAGCGCCGTCGTCGGCTCGGCGGCCACCACGTCACACACCCGCACCTGGTAGGGGCTCACGGCGCCGATCTCGCCGACGACCTGGCCCGGCCCCAATCGCGCGAGCGCCTGGCCGGGGGCGCGCCGCGGCTCCAACGCCCCCTCCACCACCACGTAGAACGCTTGCGTGGCCGGGTCCCCTTTGGCGAAGACCTTCTGGCCCGCAGTGAACATCACCAGCCGCGAGTCGCGCATCAGAACGTCCAGATCGGCTTCGGGCATCAGGCCGAGCACCGAACCCTTGAGCGCGGCCCGACCTTGAGGATCGTCCATGGGTCGCCTTCCCGTTCGGGGCCGCCCTCGTTCGCGGCGGCGCCGCACCCGCGCGCCACGGATCAACGCGTCCGCTCCCGGCGCGGGCGGGGTCTCATTGTCCGGAGCGCTCTTCAGCTTGGCAAGGAGAACACGCCGCCCCCGATGGGCTCGGCTCAGCCCGGAGGCCTCCGGCCCTCCGTCATCGCGCGGATGCGGTCGGCCAGCTCCTCGGCCAGACGCTTCTGGCGATAGCGTTCGCGTTCGAGTTCGGCGGCCTTCTCGCCGAGCCGGTCGGCCAACGCGAAGGCCTTCTCGCCCGCTTCGCGCATCCGGCTGACGAGTTCTCGCTGAGCCCGCGCCCCCGCCACCTCCCCTCGGGCCTCCAGTTCGGCCGCGTCGGATTCGATCTTGAAGGACCGCCGCACAAGCTCCTTGGCGCGCGTGGCGTGCTGATCGCCCGCCTCCCGTAGCCGAGCCGCCTCGGCCTTGGCCGCGCGGGCCCTCTCCAGCGCCTCGCGCCCCCGGGCCTTCAGCGCGGCAAGCTCAAGCGCCCCCTCGGCGTTCTCCGAGATTTCATCCACAACCCGATGGCCCCCGACCCTGAAAGCATGGGCTCCCCCCCCCGCTCTCCCTCGCCCACCACCGGCATCTCAGTATGGGGCGGCCCCCGGCTTCTGGCAACTTGGCGGGCGGGAAGGGTCTCAGCGGGAGATCGCCGCGGGCGAGCCTCCGGAGGCTTCGACCCTCAGGAACGTTGATACCGAACGGCCAGGTAAGCCGTCGCCGGGCCGGCGGTGACGTTTCGGATGGCGTGGCGGACGTCGGCCGAGTAGTGCGCGCTCTGGAAGGGAACGATCTCGGCCTTCATCTCCCCGGCGTGGATTTCGAGCCGCCCCTGGATGGCCGTGCAGATTTCCTCCGTGTGCCGGAAATGCGGCAGGGATTCGAGCATCCCGCGCGGCTTGAAATGCAGGAGATAGAGCTCGACGGACTCGATCATCTGCGGCGGGGAGAGGATCTGAATCTCGCACGAGCCGTCGTCGCTCAGGAGAAGCGGGGAGTTGGCCTTCTCCTTGATCTCAAAGTGAACGTGCGGGCGATCCATCAGGAGCAGGTCCTGAAGCTGGACGTGCAGCCCGGCGGCGATCTTCCACAACACCCCGACCGTCGGGTTGACCTTCTCCTGCTCGATCTGCGAAAGCATCGCCTTGGAAACGCCGGACCGCTCGGCCAGCGCCTCCAGGCTCAACGCCTTCTCCTTGCGCAACCGCTGGATGTTCTTGCCGATGGGCGGCGGAAGCGTCATGCCGGGACCTGCGGGGCTCGATCGGCCGCCCCCACGAGGCGGCCCCCGCCGCAATCGAAAGACATCCTCCGATCCTGGCGGGGGCCGTGTCAATCGGGCCGAGGCGCGAGAGCCCAGGCCCGAGCCCCGCCCGCCGATCGCGCTCGCCGAATAAAAGAGAAGAAGATCAAGGTCACGCGCAAGGTCCTAACCAAGAAGTGGACCGACGGGATCGACGACTGGGCCGTCGATTTCGACCACGAAAGCCCCCGCGAGATCATTCGAGTGGTGGAAGAGCACCCCGGCCGGGGTAGAATCGAGAAGGAGGTCCAGACCGGCCGCTGCATCTTCGAGAAGGAGTGGCGGAGCTGCCGGAGGCGCCGGGACCGCACGCTGGAACTCACGTTTGTCCCTTTAAGTTCTTGCGTTTCTTGACGACCAGTTTTCTTCTGGTGGGCCGGCGGGCGGCGCGAGCCCGGAGGCGGCCCCCACGCCTCCGCCCGCGCGTCGGCGGCGCGCAGAGAGAGGAGCACCCCGATGGCGGAAACCCAACAGAACGCGACGAGCGCGGCGCTGGCGCGGCTGATCAAGGCCGGCCGCCAGCACACGCGCGGCTATATCGACAAATGCCCGGCGAACCGGCGCTTCTATCAACTCGCCCCGAACAAGGCCACGCCCCTCTGGCTCGTCGGCCACGTGGCCAACACGATGAACTTCATCGGCCTCATGGTCGGCCTGGGGGAAAGCTCGCGCTTTCCACGAGAGTGGGCCCCCAGCTTCACGCCCGAGACCTTCGGCGGCAAGCCCATCACCACGCAGCCGGGGGATTACCCGCCGTGGGAGGAGGTCGCCCGCCTCTATGACGAGGTCTGCGCGGCCTTCGCCGAGGCGGTCGCCGCCCTCGACGAGGCCAGCCTCCAGGCCGAGCCCAAAGGCCGCGTCCCCGATCCGCTCAAGGGGAGATTAACCAGCGCGCAGGATGCGATCTTCATCAACATCCAGCACGACGCCCATCATCGCGGCCAGCTCGCCCTGCTCATCAACGCTCCGTTCGACGTCACCCGAATTACGTGGGAGTTATTTAGCCGGCCGGACGTCCCCCTCGGCTGAGTTTGTAGTCTCGGAGCCGGCCCGCGCGCGTTCGGTTCGCCCGGCGCGCCGCGCCCCCGTCAGGCGCGTAATCGATCCAGAGCTTCCTCCGCCCGCCGGGCCAGCGGCGAGTCCCGATCCCCCGCCCCTTTGAGTCGAAACACGCTCGTGGCCAGCAGGCGCGGCCGCCAGCGCGGGTCGGCCAGGGCGAATTCCTCAAAGGCCGCCGCCGAGAATTTGTAATCGTGCACGTCGGTCCCCTTGCGGAACAGAAGGGCGCGCCCCAGGTCCATGAACGCCTCGGCCGAGCCGCCCCCTTCGGCGTAGGCCAGCGTCAGGCGGGCGGCCCGGACCGGATCGACGCCGACGGCCTCATAGACGGCCTCCAGCGTCGGCGGCCCGCCGGCCCTCTCGGGCTCCAGGCCGTCGATGCCCATCGCGTCGGCCGGCGCGGCCTGGCCCCGTTGCCCCATTTCGCCGCGGAAGAACGCCAGCCAACTGGCCCCCTGCAACGTGAGCAGCAGGCGCGTCTCGGGCGGGCCCGCGGCCCGGTATGCGTAGTGCATGGAATTGAGCGCCGTCACCGCGTGCAGCGAGACGATCCCCGGCCGTTGAAGCATCAGCTCGTTGGCCCGAAGCATCAACCCATCCCAGACGGCCTGAGGGGGGACGCCGGCGTTCAGGGCGTCGGCGACGGCCCGCGCCGTCTCGCGCGGCGAGCCCTCCCGCAGCGCCCCCAGCAGATCGGCGGCGGCCTGGGCCGGACTTGAGCCATCCAGCCAATCGGGCCGGACGCCGCGCGCCAGCTCCCGATTGGGCTCGAACGGCTCGGCCGAAGCCTCGCCGCGCGCGCCGTCCAGGATGCCATAGACCAGCGAGCGGAGAACCGGCTCGGCGTGTTGCCAGCCGATCGTGTCGAGCGTCCGGAACGCTTGAGCCGTGAAGATGATGTTGTGGCCGATGTTGCGGTAATTCCGCGCGCCATAAGCCCAGAGCTCCCCGGCGATCGCTTCGGCCCCGGCCGTTCGCGCCAGGCGGATCGCGGCGGCCTCGGCGGCGGGCTCGTCCCAGCGTTCCATGGCCTCGCGGAAGAGGCGCGCGGCCTCGGTCGCCCGCGGCAGGCTCGCCTCCGACGGCGGCGGCCCCAGCGCCCAATCCCCCTGACGGACGTCCTGCTCCTGGGAACTCTTGAAGTTATCCAACGCCCAGAAGAAGGGAAGCAGCCGATCCCGCGGGGCGGCGTCGAGCGAAAGCTGGTGAGCGGAGTTGATCACGAGCACGGCGTGGAACTTGAAGCCCACCGGGCGCGGGTGAATGTTGCGCACGCCGGCCAGGAACAGCGCCGCCAGCAGCTCCCGATACGGCAGGCCCCCCTTCAGCTCCTCGACGGCGCGGTCGAAGATCGCCCCCCGCGGCGTCTCCTCGATCCAGCGGACGACGGGCTCGATCTCCGGACGAAGACGGACCAGCTCGGGGGCGACGGCGGCCTCGGCCCGGCGGCCGGGAAGGAGCCCCCCCAGCGCGCTCCAGGCCGGTCCGCCGAGCAACGCCCCGCCGGAGCCGCTCAAGAACCTGCGCCGATTCGGGCCATTCATGGCTTGCTCCCTTCGATCAAGAGGAGTCGTCGGAGGCCAAGCCATTGGAAAACGCCGAGGCCCGCCGTCGCAAGCAAAATGGCTCACGGGAGCGCCCCGATGGCGGGCAGGTCCATGAGCAGCTCTTCGATCGATTGGTAACGCTTGTCCGGGTCCTTCTCCACGCACCGATAGATGATCCGCTTGAGATCCTCGCTGAGGTCGGCCTCGATCGGCGGCACGGGCGTGTTGAGATGGTGATACTCGATGCTCCCTTCGTTGAAGGGAGGGGCGCCGGTCGCCATCTCAAAGAGCATGATGCCGAGAGCGTAAATGTCCACCCGCTGATCGATCTTCTCCCCCTGGATCTGTTCCGGGGCCATATAGAGCGGCGTCCCCATGATCATGGTGCCGGCTTTGGTGGCCGCGGCGTCCAGGACCTTGGCGATGCCGAAATCGGTGACCTTAACGTGATGGCCCTCGTCGAGGAGGATGTTGGCCGGCTTGATGTCCCGGTGGACGATGCCGAGCCGATGAGCGTAGGCGATCCCGTCGCAGAGCTGCTTCAGGTATTCGAGGATGGCCGATTCCGGCAGGGGCGCGCTCCGGGCCAGGATCGTCTTCAAGTCCTCCCCCTTGATGAACTCCATGGAAATCAGCTTTTTGGAATCCAGGTCCAGAAAGTCGTGGATGCGGACGATGTTCGGGTGCGTCAGGCGCCGGGCGGACCGACACTCCTGCTTGAACCGCGCGACGGCCTGCGGATCGGCGCAGAGAAAGTCGTTCAGGACCTTGATGGCCACGACCTCGTCCAGCACCCGGTCGTGCGCCCGATAGACGATCCCCATCGAACCCCGGTTGATCTCCCCGAGGAGCTCGAACCGGTCCCCGATGAGCGACTCCCGGATCGTGGCCGCATTGACGTCGATCGGCGACGGGCTCCCCGTCGGCGATTCGCCGAATCGCTCGTCCTTCATCACGTCGATCCGGAAGGTCAGCTTCCGAAGCCGCTCGGCGACGTCCTTATAGTTAATGTCCACCTCGTAAATGCGTTCGAGCGCGTAGCGCGCGTGCAGCAGCTCGTCGTTGTCCTCCATCTCCTGGGCGAGCCGATAAAGCTGATCCTTCATCTCGTCGTCCAGCGGCAGCGTCTTGAACTTCTGCAAGGCCAGATAGCGCAACCCCTTCTGCCAGAAGCATAGCCCCAGGGCTTTATCCGCCCGCTGCCGATACTCCGGCACCTGGACAAGCTGCTGGAGCAGCGTGATCGCCTGATCGAGATCGCCCGTGCGCAGGTGCATCTTGACCAGGCGGAACTGGATCGTGGCGTCCTTCGTCGTCTCCAGATACTGGCCATAGACGCGCGCAAGCTCGCCGTAAACCTGCGTCTCCCCTTCGCTCCGCTTGGCGACGAACTCCAGATCCTGAATCGTCGTCTTGAGCTCCCCCAGGGCGTAGGCGAGTTCGGCCCGATCCCGCCGCGCGGCCAGGTAATTGGGGTACTTCGAACACAAAAGGTCATAGACGTCCAGAAGCTCGCGCTTGCGGTCCGGCCAGGCTTCGCCGATCTCGACCAGTTCGCGGCGGGCGTCCTCCGGTTGCTTGCAGAGAATCAGAAGCCGCGCGGCCAGGCACCGCGCGTTCAGATCGTCCGTCCGTTCGCGAACGAACTCCAGAAACGCGGCCTGATCGCGTTCATAAATCGCCGTCGCCGCCTCGTCGGATCGCTGCTCCAGCAGCAGGCCTACCACCTCCCGCAGCGCCGCCGGCGGCTCGAACGAAAGGGGGGCGAGGACGGCCTGGCCGGCGGCGGCCGGCGCGGGCGCCGGCGCGGGGGGGGGCGTCGCGGCCGCGGTTGCCGGGGGCGCCACGGCCGGCTGCGGCGGCGTTCGAGCCGCCGCGGCGGGGGCCGGCTCGGCCGGCAGCGGCGTAATGTCCGGCTCCGGCGCGGCGGCGGCCGGACGCGGCTGAGAAGGGGTCTCGGCGAGCGCGCCAAGGCCGGGGCCCATGGCGGGGACCGGGCGTCGTCGCCGTCGCCGCCGCTGGGTGGGGTCGCTGACGCCTTGGCGGGCGCGGCGCTCTTCGGCGCTCAGATGAGCGAACGTCGCCGTCAGGCGCTTCTCGACGCCGGAGCCGGAATCCGTGGCCGAGACTTCCACCACGCCGTCGGCGTTGACGAAAATCTCCACCCGGATCCGGGCGGCGCCGGCGGGCCCCTCCGGAATCCCCGAAAGCGTGAATTTGCCCAGACTGCGGTTCTCGCTCGCCCGTGGGGATTCCCCCTGCAGCAAATGGATGTTGACGAAGCTCTGGTGGTTCTCCGTCGTCGTGAACGTCTTGGCGACCTTGATCGGGATCGTCGCGTTCTTCTCGATCAGGACGCTCCGGCGGTCCCCCTTGACCTCGATCCCCAGGGTGTGCGGCGTCACGTCCAGCAGGACGACTTCTTCGAGCTGCCCGCCCAGGACGGCCGCCTGAGTCGCCGCGCCGATGGCCACGATCTCGTCGGGGTTGACGCCCCGGAACGGCGCCATTCCGAAAAACTCCTCCACCATCTCCTGGACGAGCGGAATGCGCGTCGAGCCGCCCACGAGAATGACCTTCGTCAGTTGCCCTTTGCGCAGGTTGGCCTCCCGCAGGCCGAGTTCGCAGCAACGCAGCGTCTCGGCCACGTAGGGCTCGATGATCTGTTCGAGCGTCTCGCGCGTGAGGGTCTCTTGCAGATGCAGCGGCTTCCCCTCGGCGTAGGCGATGAAGGGGAGATTGATGACGGACCGGGTGGCGGTCGAGAGTTCGCACTTGACCCGTTCCATCTCGTCCTTGACGCGCCGGAGCGTCAGCACGTCGGCCCGCAAGTCGATCCCGTGGGCCTCGGTGAACCGCTCGGCCGCGTAATCGACGAGCGCCATGTCGAGGTCGTCCCCCCCCAGGCGGCTGTTGCCGGTCGAGGTCAGCACCTCGAAGGTCTTGTGATCGATGTCGAGGACCGAAAAGTCGAACGTGCCGCCGCCGAAGTCGTAGATGGCGACGGTCTCCTGGCCGGCCTTGTCGAGCCCGTAGGCCATCGCCGCCGCCGTCGGCTCGTTGATCAGCCGCGGGACCTCCAGGCCGGCCAGGCGCGCGGCCTCCAAAGTGGCATGCCGCTGGATGTCGTCGAAATAGGCCGGGACGGTGATGATCGCCTTCTCGACCGGTTCCCCCAGATACTCCTCAGCCGCCGCCTTGAGCTTCTTCAGGATCAAGGAGGAGATTTGTTCCGGTCGATAGACGTGGCCGTTGACGAGGATCGTGACGCGCCCGGTTTCGTCCTCGCCGAGGGGGAAGGGGTAGATCTCATCCTCGGCTTCCAACTCGGCCTTGTAGCGCCCCAGCAGGCGTTTAGCCGAGCTGATCGTCCGGTGCGGCTGCGTGGCGCTCTGGCGTCGGGCGATCTCGCCGACGACGACGTCGCCGCTCTCCAGAAACGCCACCACCGAGGGCGTTTTCGGCTGCCCCTCGGCGTTCTGAATGATCTTCGGGACGTCATTCTCGATCACGGCCACGACCGAATTGGTCGTGCCGAGATCGATGCCCACCATGCGTTCAGGCGCTGCCATCACCCGCGACCCCGCCCGCCGGACGGGGGACCCCGCCGCCCCGTGTCCAAAAAATCCCCGCGACGGGGATCGCTTCCACTATAGGCGAGCCCCCCGGCTCTGACCACGATTTTCCCGGCGGGGCCGGGCCCTTCACCCGTCGCCCACCGTCAGGACGACCTTCCCGACGCTCTTCCGCTCCTGAATGAAGCGTTGCGCCTCGGCAGCCTGCTCCAACGGGAAGGCGTGACGGGCGACGATCCGCAGCCGTCCGTTCCGGAGCCACTCATGCATGTCCCGCAGGGCGGCTTCCATCGCCGGCTTATCCACCAGATACGCCCCCAGCATGAACCCCGAGACCGTCAGATTGCGGGTCAGAAGGGTCAGGATGTCAACGTGCGTCGGGCTCAGGCTGGCGTTGCCCAGCGTGATGAGCCGCCCCCGCGCCCGCAGGCAGTCCAGACTCCGAGTGAAGACCTCCCCGCCGACCGACTCCACGACCAGGTCGCAGCCCCGCCCCGCCGTGACCTGACCGACGACCTCGCGGAAATCCGTCTCTCGATAATTGATCGGATGATCGCACCCGAGCGAGGCGATCAGCGCCAGCTTCTCGGCCGAACCGGCCGTCCCCAGAACCCGCGCCCCCAGCGCCTTGGCCACCTGAACCAGGATCGTCCCCAGACCCCCGGCCGCCGCCTGGATGAGGATCGTCTGCCCGGCCTCAAGACCCCCGAGCGTCCGGAGGGCGTGATAGGCCGTCAAATACTGGCACGGGAGCGCGGCGGCCTCGTGAAAGGAGAGCCCCTCCGGCTTGCGGATGATCAAGCGCCCGTCGGCCACGGCGTATTCGCTGAAGCCGCTATCGACGAACGCCGCCACGGCCTCCCCCGGCCGGTAATCCGTCACCCGTTCCCCCACCCGCTCGATGACGCCCGCCACCTCGAACCCCGCCCCGAACGGCGGCTTGGGGCCGCCGGGATAGACGCCGATCCGCCGGAGGATGTCGGCGTAGTTGACGCCGGCGGCCTTGACCCGGATCAGCATCTCGTTCGGGCCCGGCTCCGGTATCGGGACCTCCCCCAGTCGGAGAACCTCCGGTCCGCCGAAAGCCGTCACGATCACCCGCTTCATTGGCCGGCCGAGCCTCCGGGCCTCTCCCCGGGCCGGGCCCAACGTTTGGGGCGTGACAGGGGCGGCCCACCGCTATAGACTGGGTCCGCTGGCGCGACTTTCGTGGGCGGGCCCACGCCGTCGTTGACGACGCCGGGTACCCTTTCCTCTCCAGGAGCAAAGATCACCCGTGACCTCCTATACCGTCGTCGTCTGCCGTCAGCGGGATTGCCTCTACTACACCCCCGAGCCCGCCGACCCGCGCAAGTGTCGTTGCACGCACGCCGAAAAGCCCTTTTACCTGAACGGCGGGCATTGTCCGCTTTATCGCCTGGACTGGCAAAAGAAACTGCGCGAGGCGGGCCTCGCCCGCAACGGCTGAGCCCGCCGCCGCCTTTCGCCCGGCCCTAATCCAACGCCACTGAGGCATAACTGACGAGAGACTCCGTCGCCGCCTCGCGGTACTGCTCGTACTTGAGCAGGCGCGCCGGCCCGGGGCCGAGGATTTCAAGCAGCGTATAGACGGCCGTCACCGCGTCCACGTTGCGCGCGTTGAGATCGGCGCGGAAGTGATTGAAGAAGGCCCCGCTATCCCGCCGTTCGACGCACTCCAGCATCCGCCGGTCGGCCGCCCGGATCAGCTCGGCCTGGAAATCGTCCACGCCCCGCTGATGACCGAACTTGAGCCCCACGTGGCTCAGGTCCACCCCGGCGATCAGGCAAACCCGCGGCCCGAACTCCTCCATCAACCGCCGGATCGCCTCGCAGAATCCCGCCACGTCCGGCCGCTCGCGGGGGCTCCCCTCGGGCTGCGTCAGCTCTTCTTCCATCGAGCCGCAGAGGATGGGCAGGATGCCGAACTCCGGCCCCCCCTGGTGCAGATGCCGCAGGAAGATCGTCTGGAACTCGATGCTATGCTCGAAGCGATGAGCGTATTGGCCGGCCAGCCGCTCGGCGCCATAGAGCGCTTTGAGCCGGGCCGCCGCCTCCCGGTGAGTTCGAACGCGGCCCAGCGGCGTCTCAAAGTCCTTCTCGGTCAGCGTATAAAGATTCGGCGTCGGCCGGTGCGCCACGCCCAGGATGACGTACAGCTCCGGCGGATCGGGGACGCGCAGCTCGTTGAACGCCCAGGCCATCGTCGGCCCCCCCTGGCTCAGGTCGATGTGCGGCGTGATCAACCCCCGGGGCGACCGCCCGGGCTCAGGCCGACCGTCCGCCCCCGGCCCGTCGGGCGAATGGAAAAACCCCTCCAGCACCCGGCGCAACTCGTCCGGCTCGGCGGGGTAGGCCGTGCCGGCGTGCGCCGCCGGGCGGGCCGGCAACCGGTCGAATTCCCGGATCAGGTCCTCGCGCCGGATGTGCGCCCGTTCGTTGTCCAACAGACAAAGCTCGTCCAGGCGGCTGACCAGCCCCTCCAGCTCGGCCACGGGGAGTAGTTGCTGGAAGTGCCGTTGAATCTCGGCCTGGACCTCGCGCAGCGTCCGCGTGCCGTCCATCAGGGCGAGGATCAGAAACGTCGCCGCCGGGACGATCACCAGCTCCCCGGTCAGGCGTTCGGGGTCCCGCAGCGCCACGAGCGTCTGACCGTCGTGCCGGACGGGAACGGCCTCCACCGGCCGCAGGCGAGGCTTCTCCAACGTCATCCGCGCGTTCCCCAAAGAGGCCCATCCTAGCGCGCCGACGCCCGAAAGGACAACCGCCCGATGCGGGGCAAGTTGAACCGCCGGGCGCGCCTTCATCGCGCCTCGCCGATGAATCTCCCCCCGCGCCTTCAGATCAATCGGCTCAGCATCAGGTCCGTCGCGCAGAGCCGGAAGCCCAGCTTCTCGTAGCAGGCGACGGCGGCCAGGTTGCGGTGGCTCGTCCTCAACTCGCAGTAATCGAACCCCCGCTCCGCGCGCAACGTTTGATCGATTAACCACGCGCCCAGGCCGCCGCCCCGCGCCTCCGGCTCCAGGATCACATAGTCCAGAATCAACGGCCGGCGGCCGATCGCCTCGGCGAAGCCCCGCTGCTCCAGATAAATGACGAAGCCGCGCCCGCGCCCCGCCGGGTCCCTCAAGGCGTAAATCCGGTAGGCCAGCCCGCCCACGCAGCGCCGGACCCATTCGGCGAACAACGCCCGGGTTCGCTCCGCCGGCAGCGCCGCGTCATGGAGGAAATGGGCATGGTCGTGATGCCGCCCCCCGAGATCGAGCGCCCAGGCGGCGTCCTCGGGGCGGAACGGCTCGACCCGCCACGACGCATCGGGCCCCGCGGGCGGGGGCCCTTCCGGCGGCAACGGCCGCGTGAACTTGAGCCAGAGATCAATGACGTGAAAACCGTGGTCTTCGAAAAGGCGGCAGCCGAGCCCGTCGTCGCCGTCCAATCTCGCCGCCAGGTGACGAACCCCGTCGGCCGAGGCCGCCTCAAGCAATCGCTCCAGCAGCGGCGGCCCGGCTTCCGCAGCCCGAAAGTGAAGCCACGGGACGAGCCGAGCCATCTTCATCTGATAGACGTCGCTGTGCCAGGCGTCCGGCTGCGCGCCGCCGACGGCAAGGATCTCTCCGGCGGCCTCGGCGACCCAGAGCGGCTGACGGCTCGCCGCATGGGCAAGGTTCCGCGCATGCCAGTCGGCCAGCCGGCCGGCCTCCAGGCGTTGGACCCGCCGCTGCGCGCCCTTGAAGGGATAGGCCCGCGCGAGCGCCTTAAGGGCGGGTGCGTCAGCCGGCTCGGCGGGCCGGACGATGAGGGCGCCTCGGGGAGCGGTGAAGGCCATGCCGGGGGGAGAACCTCACGCGGGGAGAGCGCTCAGCGGCGGCGGGTCCGGGCTCGGGGTCCCTCCGTATCCATTGGCGCGCGTCCGTGATCCTCGCGCCGGGCGAGAAGGATCATGCGCGGGGAATCGGTCGCCAGCGGGGAGGCGTCCCAATCGCCGAAGCGCTCAAGCGGCCTGAGCCCGGCGGCCGCCATCAGGGCCTCCAGTTCCTCGGGTCGATAGACGCGGACCGACTCCGTCCATCGGTCGCGCGCGCCGCCGTTGTCGATCCAGAGCACCTCCTTGACCACCCGGCGCGGGCTCGGCATCAGCCGCCGGCGCTCGGTGACGCGGACACCGCCAGCCAGCACTCGCTCCGTCACGGGCCGCAGCGATCGCTCCAGATGCGCCCCATTGATGTGGTCGATCAGGAACCGCCCGCCGGGGGCCAGCGCGCGCGCGACCTCCGCCAGCACGCTTCGGTTCTCCTCCTCGGGCTCAAAGTAACCGAAGCTCGTGAACAGATTGATCACGAGATCGAACCCGCCGGGGGCGAACGGCAGGCGCCGCATGTCGGCCTGCACCAGCGCGCAAGGCCGACGCCCGGAGGCCTCCACGGCCTCGGGGCCATCGCAGTACTCGCGGGCCTGAGCCAGCAGGGCGCGCGACAGGTCCACGCCGACCGCCCAGCCCACCCGCGGCCACAAGAGCCCCAGATGCCGCCCGGCTCCGCAGGCCAGGTCCAGCAGCCGAAGCCCCCGAGGCAACCCCAGCGCGCGCTCCATGAAGGCGACGGCGCGGGCGGCGTCCGCCTCGTCCCGATGAGCGTAAAGGTCCAAGTAAGGGGCCCGAAACGCCCGGCGGTACCAGGCCGGGTCCTGAGGCTCGGCCGGGCCAGAGGACGGCTCAGGCGGCGTCATTGGATGCCGTACGCATCCATCTTGCGATAGAGCGTCTTGCGCCCGATCCCCAGTTGGCGGGCCGTGCGGGCGCGATTGCCGTTGAAATGCAGGAGCGTGGCCCGGATCACCTCGCTCTCGACCTCGGCCAACGTCGAGCCCACCCTCAGGGCCAGCGTCTCGCGACTGGGTCCGCCGCGCCGGATCGGCTCCGGCAGCGCGCGCGGCGGTATCTCCCGCCCGTTGCTCATCACGACCAGCCCCTCGATCACGTTGCGCAACTGCCGGACGTTGCCGGGCCAGTCGAACCCCTGAAGCTGCGCCATCGTCCGGGGGCTCACCTTCAGATCGGCCTTGCCGTATTGGCCGGCGAACTCCCGCAAGAAGGCTTCGACCAGAAGCGGGATGTCCTCGGGCCGATCCCGCAGCGGCGGCAGCTCGATCGTCACCACGTTGAGCCGGTAAAACAAATCCTCGCGGAACTTGCCCTCCTTGACCCGGGCCAGGAGGTCCCGATTGGTCGCCGCCAGCACGCGCACGTCGACCTGGATCGTCTCCGTCCCGCCCACCCGCTCGAAAGCCTGCTCCTGCAAGACCCGCAACAGGCGAACCTGAAAATCCGGGGTCGTCTCGCTGATCTCGTCGAGAAAGATCGTCCCCTGATGGGCCATCTCGAATCGGCCGACCTTGGAGCGGATGGCGTGCGTGAAAGCTCCCTTCTCGTGGCCGAAAAGCTCGCTTTCGAGAAGCCCCGGGGCGAGCGCGCCGCAGTTGATCGCCACGAACGGACGGGCCCCCCGCGGCGAATTCTGGTGGATCGCCCGCGCGATAAGTTCCTTCCCCGTCCCGCTTTCCCCCTGAATGAGGACCGTCGCCCGCGTCGGGGCGACCTGCCGGGCGACCTCAAAGACGCGATCCATCGCCGGCGAGCGCCCGATGATGTTCTTGAAGCCGTAACGTTCGTCCACCGCCCGATGCAGCCGCTCGTTCTCGCGGGCCAGCCCCTGACGGCCGAGCGCCTGCTCAATCCGGATCAGCAGCTCATCGTTGCGGACCGGCTTCGTCAGGAAGTCGCTCGCCCCCTTCTTCATGGCCTCGACGGCCGTCTCGACGGTTCCCCAGGCCGTGATGAGAATGACGGCGATGTCGGGGTCCTCGCTCTTGACCTTCTCCAGGAGCGCCAGGCCGTCCATGCCCGGCAGCTTGAGGTCCGTGACGACGACGTCGGTGGAGCGGGCGGCCAGGCGGCTGAGCGCCGCCTCGGCCGTCTCGGCCACGCCGATCTCCCATTGGGGACACTGCCGTTCCAGGGCCCACTTGAGCCCCTCCCGCGTGTGCTTCTCGTCGTCGACGATCAGAATCTGGGGCCGGGGCGTCATGGCTTCATCTCGGGGCTTGACGGGCCGACGGCCGTCGAATCCTCCAACAGGCGCACCGGACGCTCGACCAGCGGCAGCGTGATCACGAAGCGCGTCCCCACGCCGGGATGGGATTCGACGTGAATCTCCCCCCCATGCTCCGTGACGACCCGGTGCACGACGAGCAGCCCCAGCCCCGTGCCTCGGAACTTCGTCGTGTAATAGGCCTCGAAGATCTTCTTGAGGTCCTCCTGACTGATCCCCGGGCCGTTGTCGGCCACCTCGATCGCCGCCACGTCCCCGTGGACCTTCGTCCGCACGACGATCATCGGCGGCGGGGCCGAGGCCTCCCGTCGGCCCGAGCGGCGGTCCTCCTGGTGCGCCTCGATGGCGTTGCGGATCAGATTGCGCAGGGCCTGAAACATCAGGTGGGCGTCCATGTCGATCGGCGGCAGGTCCGGGTCCGGCTCGACGCGCAGCTCGATTCCCTCCTGACGACACTCCGAGGCGAACAGCTCGGCGACGTCCTGGATCAGCGGATTGAGCGAGCGCCGTTCCATGACCGGCCGCGTTGGCCGGGCCGCCTGGATGAACTCGTCGACGATCCGCGTCAGCCGCGCCGTCTCCTCCAGAATGACCTTCGCCGCCCGCCGGACCGTCGCCGAATCGAGCCCCTCCTCGTTCCCTTCGGCCTCGCGCGCCAGGATCTGCGCGTGGATGTTGAGCGAATTGAGCGGGTTCTTGATCTCGTGCGCGATCCCGGAGGTCAGGAGCGCCAGCGAGGCCAACCGCTGGGCCCGGGCTTGCTCCTCGACCGACCGATAACGCTCGGTCACGTCCCGCAAAAGATAGAGCCACCGCTGCTCGCTGGCCTCCGGCGTCTCGACGGTCGTCGCGCGCAGCGGCAGCGAGGTCAACGTCAACCGCCGCCCCTCCCCCCCCTCCAGGCGGCACTCATAGGCTTGGACCTCCCGCGGCCGGCGGCGCAGATTCGCCAGGAGATCGGCCAATTCCCCCGGCGGGCAGTGATCCAGCAGATGGCCGAGGTGGCGTTGCCGCGGCCCCAATCGCAACAGCCGGCGCCCGACGCGATTGATGAGAACGATCCGCAAGTCCTCGTCGGTGACGATGATCCCCTCGTTCAGGCTGTCCAGGACGTTGATCAGGAATCTGTTATCGTCGCGCAGGCGGAAGAGATAATCCTCGATGTGCGGCCAGTCAATCTTCCCCAGCTTGGAGGAAAACCGATCCCGGAACGTACGCGTCTTGGCGTCCACTTGAGAAAGCATTCCGCCGCCGGAGGCTTTCCGTATTTTCGGGGAGTCCGGCGGAGGGAGTCAAGCCGGGCCCGGCGGCGGGCGGCCGGGTCAAGCGCGCAAGGCGGAGGCGATGAAGCGCCCGGACGCCATGGTGCCGAGAGAGCCCCGGGACGCCCACGTTATCCCCTCACGCCGGCGGCTCCTTCGACGCCGATCTTCATGCCGGATCGATTTCGATTGATTTTTTCGCCATGCACAATCTCGATCGGCGCCGCGCGCCCGCGCGCGCCCCGGCCGTCCCGACTGTGAACAAGCCCCGCTTCCTCCACATCCCCCTGTGAATCCCCGCCCTGCTCGATTTTTTTTCTTCTCCCCCTCTTGGCAACGCCGCGCCGCCGGGCTTATCATCCTTCCCGTGGCTTGAGGCCACGTTATCCTTTCACCTCAACTCTCGCGGCATGGCGCTGGCCCCCTCGACTTCCGGATCGCTCCGAGAAGCCCCTCAGAACGTTGAGGTCGAGCGCGCCCTCCTCGGCGCCCTCCTCATCCGCAACGCCCTCATCGGCGAGGTGCTCGAAAGCCTGCCCGCCGCCGCCCGGGCCGGCCTCTATCCCCTCGACGCCCCCCCCGCCCGGCCCCGGCCCGGCGACGAGCCCGAGCCCCTCTTCGCTCATCGGCCCAACCAGGAAGTCTTCGAAGTCATCGTCCATCTCCACGGGCGGGATCAGGGGGTGGACCTGACGACGCTGGCCGAGGAACTGGAGCGCCGGGGCCGTTACGAGGCCGTCGGCGGCAAGGATTACCTCCTGAGCCTGGAGGAGGAGCTGGTCACCTCGACGCTCTACGTGCCGGACTACGTCCGGATCCTCGTCGAAAAGTGGCGCCGGCGGTCGCTCCTGCGCGCCGCCGAGGCGATCGCGCGGGACGTCGCCGGCAACGAGGAAGACGCCGAAGAGGTCATCCAACGCTCCGAGCAACGGCTCTTCGAGCTGGCGCACCAGAGCGAGACCGCCGGCTTCGTCCACGTGGGCGAGATCGCCGCCGACGAGATGGCTCAGATCGAGTCCCGCGCCCGCGAGGACCTTCAGGGGATCGCCGGCCTGCCGACCGGCTTCACCGAGCTGGACCGCCTGACGACCGGCCTCCGGCCGTCGAACCTGGTGATCCTGGCGGCGCGCCCTTCGGTCGGCAAATCGGCCTTCGCCCTCAATATCGCCGCCGAAGTCGCCGTCCGGCGCAGTCGTCCCGTCGGCGTTTTCTCCCTCGAAATGTCCCGCGCGGAGCTTACGCACCGGCTGCTCTGCGCGCTCGCCGGCGTCCCGATGGACAAACTGCGGGCCAATCGCGCCGCCCGCCGCGAACTGGAGCGGATGCACGTCGAAACCCAACGGCTCAACACGGCCCCCCTCTACATCGACGATTCCCCTGACCTCTCCATCCTCGATCTGCGCAGCCGCGCCCGGCGCCTCAAGGCCCGCTGCCCCGGCCTGGCTCTCCTCGTCGTCGATTATCTCCAGCTCATGCGGGCCCCCGTCTCGCGTAATGACAATCGCCAGCAGGAGGTCGCCCTCATCTCCCGGGCGCTCAAGGCCCTCGCCCGCGAGCTGGAAATCCCCGTCCTCGCCCTCTCCCAACTCAGCCGCCAGAGCGAGCAGCGGACCGGCCCGCGCCGGCGCGATCGGCTCCCCCGGCTCTCCGATCTGCGCGAATCCGGCGCGATCGAGCAGGACGCCGACGTCGTCATCTTCATCCACCGCGAAATCTACCCCCGGACCGATCAACCTCCCCCCGCGCCGGATGAACCCGACCTGGCGACGGTCATCATCGGCAAGCAACGCAACGGGCCGACCGGGACCTTCGAGGTCCTCTTCCGCCGCGCCTATACCCAGTTCGTCAACGTCCACGCCGACTCCCACGGCGGCGCCAGCCCCTTCTGAGCCTTCGTTCCCCCCTTTCGGCGACTCCCGGGCTTTCGGGCGCGGCCCCCTTCAGCCCCGCATCGCTTCCGCCATCGCCCGGCGCGTCAGCCCGTGAGCCGCCCGCGCCGGCTCGCAGAGCCGATACGGCCCGGCGAGCCCCCGCGCCAACGCCAGAGCCGCAGCGAGGGAAAGCCGATGGCCGGGAGAAACGAACGTCGCCCGGCAGCCCTCCCGCGAGCGGAAAGCCCAGCCCACTTGCTCGGCCCCGTCCATGAGCGGCTCGGCCGAGCCGGCCTCCGGCGCGGGCTCGACGTGGCAACCCACCAGGCGCGTCTTCGCCCACCCCAGCGACGGCAGGTCGTAAAGAACCCCCAGATGCGCCGCCAGGCCGAACCGTCGCGGATGGGCGATCCCCTGGCCGTCGCACAACAGCAGATCGACGGCCCCTTCGGGCAGCCGCCTTAGCAACGGCAACAACGGCGGAATCTCGCGGAAGGAAAGCAACCCGGGCACGTAGGGGAAAACCGCCGGCGC
The DNA here is from genome assembly GCA_964463045.1 of uncultured Candidatus Sumerlaeota bacterium. GTDB lineage: Bacteria > Sumerlaeota > Sumerlaeia > MVZB01 > JAJFLK01 > CAYXAU01. The sequence goes on from CAYXAU010000010.1 coordinate 23,412, forward strand.
CGAAGCGGTCCATTGACCGAGCGCGCGCCGCGCGGCGACGTCCCACAGGACCAGGGCGGCATGGCAACGGTCCGTGAGAGCGCAATAAGCCACGTCAACCGCGGCCAACCGGCCGTGACGCAGAAACGGCCCCACGCCGAGCCCCGGCCGGCGATTCAATCGGCCGCGCCCGACCCGTTGGAGCCTCCGGGCTGCGGCCGGGCCCACGTCCCAACGATGCCGCCAGCGACGTCTCAAGCGATCTTGCGGATGGCGATGTTGGCGATCGCCAGGTCCCCCACCGTTTGGCTGTGATCCCGGAAGGAGAGCGTGTTCAAGTACTTCGGCGCCTGCGGCAGGTGAAGGCCCCGGGCGATGTGCGTGGCGTCGATGTAGCCGTCGACCTTCCCCTCGTTCAAGTTGACGACGTACTTGATGTGCGCCCAGGAGCCGAGCAGATAGGGGGCCTTCTCTCCCTGGAGCAGAATCTGCGGCGTCGTCTGGGCCTCAGGACGGAGAATCTTCGTGTGGATCGACTGCTGGAAATCCTCGTCCTTCTCGACGAAAAACCCCAGCAGATACTTGTTCTTGTCGTTGCACCGCAGGTCATACTCGATGCTGATCACCCCCGAGACGGTCGGGAATTGCATCGAGAAGTAGGCTTTGCCTTCCCCTTCGCGCTTCCGGAAGCTGACGTAGGCCGAGGTCCCGCGCGGCGGATCGTCGTTCTCCACCGTCAGCGTCGCGTAAGGATACGTCCCCTTCCACGGCGCCGGTTGCTCGCCGAGGGGCGCCCGCTCGAACCGCTCCAGGAAAACGACGCCGTCCTCCCCCAGAACGTCCGGCACGGCCGTGGCCTCGTGACCCGAGGCCGGACGCGGCGCGAAGGCGGCGGGAGGCGGACCCGTCGGGGCCTCGGCCGTCGTGCCGCCGCCGAGCTCGGCCGCCGACGGCTCTTCCTCCGGCACCGCCAGCTTGATCGGCGGCAGCTCGGCGTCGTCTTCCACCAGCAACGGCAGATCCAGGCTCTCCTCGGTCTTGCGCGTCGTCTCCAGGCCGCCCGCGCCCGACGGCGTCGCCGGAGACGCCTTCTCCCCGGCGGCCTTCGGCTGAGCCGCCAGCGGCTCCAACGAAAGCTCGTTGAAGATCGAAAGCGGATCGTCTTCGGGAGCGGGGGGCGCGGCGGCGGGCTGAGGCGCGCTCATCGCCGGCTCGCGCGCGGCGGTGGATTCTTCGGCGATGTCGCCAAAGGTGATGGCCGAGAAACTGTCTTCCAGCGCGGGCGCGGCGGCCGCCGCCGGCTTCGGCGGCGGCGCGGCCGGCCCCGCCGCCACGTCGCCGAAAATGTCATCCAGGGCGAAGCCCCCCGTCGATTCCTCGGCGACGCCGAAGGCGTCGGCCGCGGCCGGCTTCGGTTCGCTGACCGTCGGCAGGTCGGCGAAGATATCCTCAAAGCCGCCGGTGGACTCTTCGGCCTTGGCGGCGCCCGCCGTCGCGGCTCTGCCGGCCGCCGGCGTCGGCCTCACGTCGCCGAAGATGTCGGCCGTGTCGAAGCCTCCGCTCTCGGTGATCGGCGGTTCGCCCCCCCCGCCCGTTTCCGGCACGGCCACCTGGGCGAAAACGTCCTCGATCTCCGGGCTCGGCGGCGGGCTGGGTCGACGTCCGGCGGCGCGCGCCGGGGGCGGCCCGGCCGCGCCGGCCAGCGGATCGCCCGGCTGAGCCGCCTCGACTCCGCCGAAGGGATCGAACGGCCCCGATTCCTCCGGGCCCGCGAGCCCGGCCGGGCCGCCGGCGGCGGCGACGTGACCGGCCACGGCGGCCCCTTCCAGCTCGCGCATGGGACGGATCTGCGTGATTTCGTGGATCTTCTTCATCATGTCCCGATGACGGCGCGCGCTGTTGACGTAGACGACCGAAAGCAGCAAGGCCAGGAAGCCGACGGAGCCGATGAGGGCATAGGTCACCTGAGCCCGCCGGGACTCGGCCTCCTGACGGACGGTCGCCTCCTCATCGTTCAGGCGTCGGATCTCACTGTTGATGGCGTTGATTTCGTTGGCCGCCTCTTGTTCGTACTTCGCCGGGTCCAGCGTCCGGATCTGAACCCACAGGCTCCGGGCCTCCTCCAAGGATTCGACCGTGCCGCGGTTCCGGGCCGCGCCGGCCTCGGTCCTCAGGCTGGCCACGATCTTCTCGGTCTCCTCGGTCTGCCCTTCGTAGCGATCGCCTCGGGTCCGATCTTCCAGCGCGCGCAGCCGCATCTGGAGCGCCTGATTGGCCGGGTCGAGCTGGACGGCCTCGCGCAGCTTGAGAATGGCCTGCTGATACTGACCGCCGCGCGCCATGTTGTTGGCGTCTCGGAAGAGCTGCTCCACCTCGCGCTGGCGTCGCAGCGTCTCCTGTCGCTCGGCGTTGAGCTGGTCGAGCGCCGACCGCATCCGCTCGTCGAAACCGTTGAGCCGCTTCTCCAGGTCGATGAGCTTCTGAATCACCTCGTCCCCCTGCGCGATCCGCTCCTGCATGATCACGGTCTCGATGACCTTGCGCTTCTGATCCTCGCTCAGCTCCCGCCAGATGTCGCTCTGCGTGATGGCCGGCGAAGGGAAAACGGACGGCGGCCGCAGCGCGGGCTCCTCGCCGGCGGCCGGCGGCTCCCCCGGCGCGCGGCCCTGCGGCTCAATCTGCGGCGTGGCCGTCCGCGTGAGGCCGCCGACGACTTCGATGACCGAGGCCGCCTCGTAGCCCCGTTCGCGCAGGAGCGCCTGAAGATTCAGGGCGTCGTTCCGGTCGGCGTACTGCCCCGCGCGCACCTCGACGACGCCGGCGTTGGCCACGGCGTCGACGTAGGTAAAGCCCTCGCGCTGGAGGCGCGTCTTCAGCCCCTCGGCCTCGCGCGCGTCATAGTACTTGGCCACCAGAACCTTGAACGTCGGCGCCAGGCCCGCCTCCCGCGCGGCCTGACCGGCCGCCCCGCCCCGCTTGATCTCGACGATCTCCTGCGGGTCGAAGCCTTCCTCGGCCAGGCGGCTCTTCTCGACGATGGCGCGGGCGTGCGTCGGAAAGTTGCCGTAGAGCACGCTGACCCGATCGCCCCGGTAATCCAGGTTGATCGGCAGGAACCCCAGCCCTTCCAGCCGCAGCTTATAGTTCAAGGCGTCGCTCTCGCTGAGGTCGCGGGCGATCGTGATGCGATAAACGGTTTCCTCAACGGTCTGCCCCAGCGACTCGCCCGTTCCCAGACGGCTCGCCGCCAGCCCCATCCACATCGCCGCCGTCAAGGCGCCACCAAGCCGATTTCGTATCCGCATGTTTGACCCTTGCCCCCGCCTTACCCCGGAATCATGCTCCCGCGGCAGGGGACGCTTCATCGTCGTGCTCCGCCCCCGGGGGGGGAGCCCAACTCTCCGGGGGCCGAGTCATTGCCCTCGGGCCGGCGTGCCGCGCGGCGTGTATAAGGCGTACCCCTGCCCCGAGCGCCACCCAACGCCGCTAACCTAGCTAAACCCAGAGTTCGGGGTCAAGTCTTTCTCCGCGCCCCGCTCCAGAATCCCATGGCAGCCGCCGACAGCTTCCCCCACAATGGCGCGCCCACGGGCGTTGGGCGGGCTAAAGAAGCCTCCAGGAGCAAGAATCACGAACGCCTTGAACTTGACATGCGGCCGGATCGCTCGGCAGGGCCATGGCGGCCACATCCGCCGCCTCCGGCGACGACTCGCCCTCTTGGCGACCGCCCCCGCCTGCCTCTCGGCCGGGTGGCTCGCCGCCGAGCCGGCCGATGGAGGAGCCCCGGCGCCGTCGGCAACCCAGCCGACCCTCTCGGCCTGCGTTTACGGCGCCGTCCGCTTCGAAGGCGACCTGCCAAGAAGCTGGCGCGCCGAGGCGGAGCCGGCCGTGCCGCTCGCCCCGATCGCCTCGGAGGCGGCGCTCAACCCGGCCGCCATGACCCCGCCCCGCGCGGTCGCCGTCACGGCCGAGGGAGGCGTGCGGGACGTGGTCGTCCTGCTGGAGAGCCCCGAGGCCCGGGCCCGGCTGGCCGCCGCCGCGCCCGCGCGCGTCGAGATCGATCAGGTCGGCTCGGTCTTCATCCCTCATGTCACGATCCTTCCCCGCGGCGGGACGCTCGCCTTCAAGAATTCGGACGGCATCACGCACAACGTCCGCGTGGACGAAGGCGGCGTCACCGATCGGAACTACTACCTCAAGGGCGGGGAGGAGGTGACGACCGTCTTCCGCCGAGCCGGCCGGGCCCGCATCCTCTGCGACCTCCACGCCTGGATGCGCGCCTATCTGGTCATCGCCGACACCCCCTATGGCGCCGTCTGTGACGCCGAGGGGCGCTTTCGCATCGAAGGGATCCCGCCCGGGCGCTACATGCTGCGGCTCAGTCACCCGCGCCTTTCGGCGCGCGACGGGCCCCTGGAGATCGAGATCGGGCCCGGTCAGACCGTCGAACTCGCCCCGATCATGATCCGAGGCGGCGATTGAACGCCGGCGCCCGCCGCCGCGGCCCTCCCAAGGACGCTCCACCCGTTTGATCGAGACCGAACCGCCTCTCTGGATGCCGGCGCTTTACGGCGTGCTGGCCCTCGGCCTGGCCGTGGCCGTCGCCTTCCGCCTGACGCGCGCTCTGGCCCTCCTGAGCGCCCGCTTGGGGCGGCGATGGGGGATCGTGAGCGTCATCACCGATCGCAGCTCCCACGAACGGCCGACCCCCCGCCTGGGCGGCCTCGCGCTTTACCTGGGCTTTACGCTCCCGGCGGCGGCCCTCGTGGCGGTCGTTCGTTGGGGCCCGCACGGACGGTACGGCTTCGGCGGCAATCTGGAGCTTCTGGGGGGGCTCTGGCTGGCCGGGACGGGGATGTTTCTGGTCGGCCTCGCCGATGATTTCTGGGACTTGCCGCCGCTCGTCAAGTTCGCGGGCCAGGCGTTGTCGCTGGCTCCGCTGGCCGGCGTGCACCTTTACTTTCAGGACATGTTGGTGGCGCCGTTCCCCGGCCTGCCGCCGTCGGTCGTGACGCTCGCCCTTGCCTTCGGCTGGGTCCTTTTCTTCGTCAACGCCTTCAACTTCATGGACGGCATCGACGGCCTGGCCGCCCGGTTCGCGCTCTCGGCGGCCTTGTGGCTGACGTTGGCCGTGCTGTTCAAGGCCGCGCTCCTGAAGGAAGCCCTCGGCTGGCGTCTGGAGTTCCTGCTTCTGGGGTTGCTCGCGGCGGCCTGCAACGGCTTCTATCACGTCAACAAAGCCCCGGCTCAGGTCTTCATGGGCGACGGCGGCTCCCTGTGGCTCGGTTTCGCCCTCGCCGTCCAGGTCCTGCTGGCCGATGGCCATTACTATGTGGCCTCCACCCGCGGGCTGGCCGGTTTTGGCGGCGGGATTCCCCCCTCGACCGTCTGGATCATCCTTCTGCCGTTCATCTTCGACGTCGGCTGGACGCTGCTGCGGCGGGCGCATCGGGGGGAAAATCTGCTTCGCCCGCATCGGACGCATCTTTATCAGCGGCTTCTGGTCGTCGGTTATTCGCACCGGGAGGTGGTGCTTCTGAACCTTCCGTACTTTCGCCTTTGCGGCCTTCTGGGAGCGCTTTACGCGGGCCTGGAGATCCTCTGGGTTCGGGTCCTCCTCTGGGGGGCGGCCCTGGCCGTCATGGGTCATTACGCCCGGCGGGTCAAGTTTGAAGAGCGGCGCGGGGGCCGTGGGGGGGGCCCGGTCCCGGCATCGGGGTCGGGCTGAACCCCCGGCACGCGCCCGGACGAGCCCCCTTCGGCCCGGCCCGAAAAAAAAACGAAAGGGGCTCAAGTCTTTGCTTGCAAAGGCCCGGCCCCGGCGATATGAAGGGGTCCACCGTCCGGGGCCTCACGCGACCCGGCGCGCATGCTCGCATTGCCGTTCCGGTCCGCTTCTAAGGAAGTCCGATGGATGACCACCTGACCCAGCTCGAAGAGCGCGTGGAAAACTTGATCCAGCGCCTGGAGCGGAGCCTCCAGGCCAACGAGGAGTTGGCGCGGCAGAACGCCGAATTGAAAAGCGAAATCGAGCGCCTCGGCGTCGCTCACGCGCGCCTCGAGGAGCACCTGCGGGCCCAGGAAGAAAAGCTGACCACCTGCGGCGGTCGCGAAGAAGCCGTTCGGGAGCACCTCCAGCGCATCCTCGGACGGCTCGACGCGATCACGCAGGAGGCCACCGCCGGCCGCGCGGCCGAGTGATCCGCCTCATGAGCGACGCCGAGACGGTCTCGCTGGAGATTGCGCTCGGGGATCACCGTTTCCGCATCCGGATCCCGGCCCAGGAACGGGCCCGGTACGAAACCATCGCCCGCTACGTGGCCGAGGCCTTTGATGAGGTCCGCCGCCAGGCCCGGACCCACGGCGACCGCGCCTGGGCCATGACGGCCTTTCAACTGGCCACCGAGCTCTTCGAGGCGCAGCGACGGCTCGACCAGGGCGAACGCCAAGCCGAGCGCATCCGCCACCTCATCGACCGCATCGAACGCGCGAGCCCGACCGGCTGAGCCCGCGGGGCGACGGCGGGTTCCCCGCAAAGGCCGGGCCGCGCAGCTTCAAGGAGGGGCTCTCATGGCCCGAAGCATGGAGAAGGACAAACGGGACGCTCAAGATCGGGGCAAGGCCCTGGACCTGGCGCTGGCCCACATTGAAAAGCATCACGGCCGCGGGGCCGTCATGCGCTTCGGCGAATATCCGATGGAACCGGTCGCCGCCATCCCCACCGGCTCGATCTCGCTGGACCTCGCCCTCGGGGTCGGCGGCATCCCCCGCGGCCGCATCACCGAGATCTTCGGCCCCGAATCCTCCGGCAAAACGACGCTCGCCCTCCAGGTCGTCGCCAACGCTCAACGCGCCGGCGGCCTGGCCGCCTACATCGACGCCGAGCACGCCATGGACCCCATCTATACCCGCAAGCTCGGCGTCAATCTGGACGACCTGCTGATCTCCCAGCCCGACAGCGGCGAGCAGGCCCTCGACATCGCCGAGCAACTCTGCCGCTCCAACGCCCTCGACGTGATCGTCGTCGATTCGGTGGCCGCGCTCGTCCCTCGCGCCGAAATCGAGGGCGAAATGGGGGACACCTTCGTCGGCCTTCAGGCCCGGCTCATGTCCCAGGCCATGCGCAAACTCACCGGCGTCGTCGCCCAGAGCAAGACGGCCCTCGTCTTCATCAATCAGATCCGCGAAAAGATCGGCGTCATGTTCGGCCCGAACGAGACCACCCCCGGCGGCCGCGCCCTCAAGTTCTACGCCTCGGTCCGGATCGACATCCGGCGCATCGCCTCAGTCAAGGAAGGCGAACTGACGACCGGCTCGCGCGTCCGGGCCAAGATCGTCAAGAACAAGTGCGCCCCCCCCTTCGGCCAGGCCGAGTTCGACATCCTCTTCGGCGAGGGGATCAGCTTCAGCGGCGACCTCCTCGATCTCGGCCTCACGCATCAGCTTCTGTCCAAGAGCGGCTCCTGGATCAATTACGGGTCCAACCGCATCGGCCAGGGCCGCGAGAACGCCCGCCTCTGGTTGAAGGATCACCCCGAGGCCCTGCGGGAGATCGAGGCCAAGCTGCGCGAGAAGCTCGCCCCCGCCCCGCCGGCCGAATCGCGCGGCCACCCGCGCGACAAGACCAAAGCCGCCGGCGCCCATGCCTGAGGCCGCCGGGACGCACGGCGCCGCCGAGGAGAAGGGCCTGCTCGTCCGCCTCCACCGCTGGGGGACGCAGCGCCCGAAGGTCTATTACATCGCGCCGCCGTCGGTCTGGGCGGTCGCCATTTACGTCGGCAGTCTGGCCGATCTGCGCGGCGCCGGCCTTCAATTGCCCGGCAACGACGTCTTCCAGCATCTGGTCGCCTACGCCGGGCTCGCCCTCCTGACGATCCGCGGCTGGCACCGCGAAAAGATGCCCCCCTTCGGGCTGCACCTGACCGTCGGCGCCCTGTGCCTCGTCTATGGCCTCATGATCGAAACGCTTCAGTGGGTTTCGCCGCATCGGACGTTTCAGCCGCGCGACCTCGCCGCCGACGCCGCCGGCGCCCTCCTGGGGCTTGTCCTCTGGCACCTTCTCATGCTCCGCTGGGGCAAGCGCACGCGCCTTTACCCCGGCCTTCTCCGTCCGGATTTCAAGGATCATCCCACGGAGCGCCGCCGTGGAGTGTGAAATCCACCGCCGGCGGCTGGAGATCGGGAGAACGCCCTTGAAGGTTGCCGGGCTGTGGGTGAGCGCGGTCAGACGGGCCGCGCCGGCGGCCCTCGCGGTGATTTTGGCCGTGGCCGGCGGCCCGGCGGCGGCTCAGCGATTGCCCGGCCCGGCCCCGGCCGTCCAGTCGAGGGCGACGTTCGACCCTGCCTTCGCGGCCTGGGGGCGCGTCCTGGCCCGATGCGCGGGCCCCCGCGGCTTCGATTACGCTCGGCTGCTCCAGGACCGCAGCGACCTGGATCGCGCGCTGACGGAACTGGGCGGAGTCCGACCGGGGGAGTTCGAAGCCTTCCCCCGCGCGCTGCAAATGGCTTTCCTCGTCAACGCCCACAACGCCTGCGCCGTCCATCGTGTCGCCCGCCGCTTCCCCATCCGTTCGATTCAGGACACGGCCCGGTTCGGCTCGGCGCTGGATCAGGACGATATCTTCCTTCTCGACCGGCGCTGGTCGCTCGATCGCCTGCGCCGAGAGATTCTGGGCGAACGCTTCCGGGACGCGCGCGCCCTGTTCCTTCTGAACTGGGGGATGCGCGGCTGTCCGACCCTGGCCGATATCCCCGTGACGGCGGCCAATCTCGAGGAGATGCTCGAACGCCAGACGCGCGCGTTCGTCCGGGACAGCCAACGCAACCGCTACGAACGCCAGGGGCGGCGCTTTCTGGCCTCCCCCCTCCTCGGCGATTATCGCAAGGAGCTGGAACGCGATTTCACGACGCTCTGGAGCTTCCTCAAGCGCTACCTCCCCCCTGAGGCCGCCGAGCCGTTCGCCCGTCGGCCCCCGCGGATTGAATTCCTCAACCTCGACGAGACGCTCAACGACGCGCCCACGCCGAAGGAGGGCTGAAGACCCTCGAGCGGACCGACCTGAGACGCCCGCCCCTTCGGAGCAGCCCGATCGTCCGCCCGCGCTAGCCCCCCCCCAACAGGCCCCGCCCGATCACCTTCATCTCCAGGATCGGCTCCACCCCCTCGAAAATCGGCAGCACGAGCGCGTCCACCACGTAGCGCGAAATCGGATATTCTTCGGCGTAACCCCAGCCGCCGTGAAGGAGCTGGCCCCGCTGGCTCACCTGGACGGCCGCGCGCGAGGCGAAAAGCTTGGCCATGGCCGCCATCAGCTCGGCCCGCGGCTCGGCTCGGTCCATCGAACGCGCCGCGGCGTAGGTCAGTTGCCGCGCCGCCTCGACCTGGACCGCCATCCAGCCGATCTCGTACTGCGTCGTCTGGAACTCGGCGATGGGTCGGCCGAACTGCGGCCGCTCCCGCGCATACTGGGCCGCCGCCTCCAGGCTCGCCTGCGCCAACCCGACCGCCCGCCCGCCCGTTTGCAGCCGCCCGGCCGCGAACCCCCCCATCTGAAGGTAAAACCCTTTGCCGCGCCCCTCCGGACCCCCGACGAGGTTCTCCGTCGGAACAAAATACCGCTCAAACTGAAGCGTGAAGGAATGCATTCCGCGATAGCCGGGTGTCGGGTCGGCCTTCCCCGTCATCCGCCCCCCGCCGGGCTGCATCATCTCAAAGGCGTGGCCGCCGAACGGGTCCTTCTCGACGATGAACAGCGAGAGCCCGCGATGGCCCGCGGCCGGGTCCGGCTCCGTCCGCGCCAGCAGCGATAGAAGGTTGGCCCGTCCGGCGAACGTGCACCAGGCCTTGGCCCCTTCCAGCGCGTAGCCCTCGCGCCCATCGAGCCGCTTCGGGACGGCGCGGCACTTAAGCCCGGCCACATCGGAGCCCACGTCGGGCTCCGTGACCGCCACGGCCACCATCAACTCCCCACGCGCCACCGGCGGCAGCCAGCGCCGCTTCTGCTCCTCGGTCCCCCCTTTCAGCAACGCCTTGGCCAGGATTTCCGGCCGCGTGATCAGGCTGCCGGCCGCCGAGAGCGAGGCCGCCGAGAGCTCCTCCGTGGCCAGAATCATCATCAGATTGGACATCCCGACCCCGCCGTATTCGGTCGGGATCGACATCCCGAAGAAGCCCAGCTCCGCCATCTGGGCAATGATCTCCTCCGGGACGAGGAGGTCCTGCCGGTGGATGCGCTCAGCCTGGGGGGCGACGACGTCGCGCGCGAACCGGCGCGTCATCGCCCGCAGCTCTCCCGCTTCCTCCCCGCCCCCGTCGGTCCAGATCCACCGATTGTTGGCCGCCTCGCCCGCGAGAATCTCCCCCCCCAGACGCCGATAATGAACCTCCCGGAGCGCCTCGCGCCGGGCCCGTCGGGCCGCCTCGCTCCCGACCGTCGCCGCCAGCTCCGCCTCCGTCAGGCCGAAATCCTCCAGATGCGTCTCGGCCTCCACGGCCAGCTCGCGCGCCACGTCGGCGGCGAAGAGCCCGCCGGCGGCCGAAAGATGCGGATCAGGCCGGCCGAAAAGGCGTTCGTGCGCCGCCGCGGCCGCCAGCAGTTGCTCGCCCGCCTCCAGCCGCGTCGCCAGGCCCGCCACGCGCCGCGTCAGAATCTGGTGGTCGTCGATCCGGCGGCCCCGCTCGGTGATCTCCCGCGCGCGCTCGATAAGCCGGTCCGCCAGCCGGCGCGTCCCGGCCAGCAGTTCGCCGGCGGCGACGACGGAGCCGGAGAGATTTTGCGTCTCAAGCGTCATCGACCGGCGGCGTCTCCGCGGCGACCTCAGCGACGGTCCCGCGTCGGCGCCACGGCCCAGAAGTCCAGGTCCAGGACGACGTGGGGATGGTAGCGCGTCCGGCCGGTCGCCGCCTCGACCCCCGTCGGTTCGAGCGGTTCGCGTCGGGGGTCCTGATTCTTCACCGCGATCAGCCGCAGGCGCAGCGCCCCCAGCCCCGGCCGGCCCGGCAGCTCCGGCCGGGCCAGCACGTCCGTCCAGGCGTAGAGCGTGTCCCCCGCGTAAGTCGGGTTGGCGTGCGTGCCGGCGTTCCAGGCGGCCATGCGCAGAAGATTTTCCAGCCCGTTGAACTGAAGGGCGCGCGCGACGGAAATGACGTGCCCCCCATAGATGAGCCGCCGCCCGCCGCCGCTCGCGCTCATGTAGCGTTGATCGAAATGAACCCGCGCCGTGTTCTGATAGAGCCGGGTGGCCGTGGCGTGTTCGGCCTCCTCGATCGTCATGCCCGCCTCATGGTGAATCCGCTCGCCCGGCTCGTAATCCTCCCAGAACCACCGCCCGCCGGTCGCCTTCGGATCAAAGCCCCGCGGGTCCAGCTCCTCGCCGACGACGAGCTCGCCGGCGGGGACCTCCGCCGGCAGATTCGGGATCGAATTCTCCCCCGTCGCCCTCTGCGGGTCCTGTTTGCGGACCATGACCCAGCGGTAGAACGCCAGCACCAGTTCGCCGTCCTGATTGAACCCCTGGGTCCGGACGTAGACGTTGCCGTTCTCCCCGCTGCGGTTTTCCTTTTTGCCGAGGACCTTGGAGATGGCCGTCAGCGTATCGCCCGGATAGACGGCCTTCAGGAACTTGACCTCGGCGTAGCCGAGGTTGGCCACGGCGTTGAGCGAAATGTCCGGCACGGATTTCCCGAAGACCGTGTGAAAAACCAGGAGATCGTTGATCAGCTCCCGCCGATAACCGAGCCGCCGGGCGAACTCCCCGTCGCAGAACAGCGGCGAGCGATCCCCCGTCAGCGCGATATAGAGGGCGTTGTCCCCCTCGGTCAGCGTCCGCGGGACGGCGTGCTCGAACGTCTGCCCGATCTCGAAATCCTCAAAAAAATGGCCGGGGTTGGTTTTGCCGTCCGGCTTCACGTCTGAGCTCCCTCGTCGGGGGGAAGATCGCGAGCCCCCTCACCGGGCCGCGCCCGCCAGTTCCGCCCGCTCTTGGGGCGTGATCAACCCCAAAGCCAGCGCGCGGGCCGGATCGAGCACGCCCCAGGCCGTCGCCCGCCGCAGCCGCGCCCGCAGGTGCCGGTCCGTCGCCCGGTCGGCCATATAGGCTTTCTCCCCCTCCCCGATCATCGTCGCCCCCGATCCGGCAGCCACGGCCTGGCGGTATGCCTCGATCTCCCGGAGGTCCTTCTCCACCTGGCGGGCCGGGATGGCGTCCCGATAGGCCGCCAGCACCATCAGAAGCTGCAACGGGTGGCCCACCCACTTGCCGCTCATCCCCAGCCGCAGCCCATGAAGCGCGTCCTCATAGACCTCCTTGAGCGCCGCCAGGATTTTCTCCTTGTTGGCCCGCGTCTGCTCGGCCGTCAGTCTGGGTTCGCGATGGATCGGCGTCGGGTAATTGAGCGTCATATTGTCGATCGCCGGGACGTTCATCGCCCCGGCCACGTTGACGATCTCGTGGCGCGCCCAGTCGCAGACCGGATGATCATTGCGGATCTCGGGCAGGTTCGTGTCGGCGCTATAGTCGGCGATCCCCCAGATGATCCCGACCAATCGGTCGGCGCAGAGCCGGCCGATCTCGCCGATCTGCTTGAGCGCAAAACCTGATTCGACCAGAAACTCCAGCTTGATCTGCCCCTCCTCCAGCCCGACCCGCTGCTCGATCTCCTCCAGAATCCGACAGACCCACCCGATCTCTTCCGGATGCTCGACCTTCGGCCAGACGATCCCCGCGATCGGGTAATCGGCCGGGGCGCGCCCCTTGGCCACCTCCGGCAGAACCGTCAGCATGTCCTCGACGCAACTCTCCAGCCGCAGCCCCGCCGGGCGGAAAAACGGCAGCGTCGGCCCCCAGCTCTCCTGCGTGAAGCACCGGACGGCCCCCAGACGCGCCCGCCCGATCGCCTCCTCCGTCAGCGCCACGGCGTCCTCGGCGTCGACCATCACAAAGGGGGAATGCTTGTTGTCCGACGTGAGCAGATCGACCAGCGTTTCCAGCGGCGCCCCCGTCGCCTCGGCGATCTCCTCCGGGCTGATCTCGAAGCGCTTAAGGAGCTTCTCGACCGCCTCCAGGCCGCGGATCGCCTTCTCCGGCGCCCCGCTGGCCGGCGTCGTGAAATGCGCCTGCTGGTTCCAGAACTTGAGCGCCATCTCCTTGCTCAGCCGAGCCCGCTGCGCGAGCAGCCGCTTCCGTTCGGCATGGGCGCGCTCGGCCAGTTCGGCCATCTCCGGGGCCGTCCGCATCGTCTCCAGCGTTCCCGGTTCCATCATGGCCACGCTCCTCGTTCCCATCTCCGGGCCGAGAGGTTGCCCGGCCGGCCCTTCGCCGCCGCCAACCTCGGCCAACAGCGTCCGAACCCCCGAACTTATCACGCGCTTTTCGCCCCCGGCAACGGCGAAGTACCCCTTCTACCGCCGAGAGGCCACCCCCCGCCATGGGGGAGCTTCCCCCCCCGTCCCCCCTCCCCGGGCCTCAGCGCCGCCACCCCATCCATCGCCTCAGCAGCCCCGTCGCCCACGGCCGTAGCCGCGCCCGTTCCATCGCGTCGGCCGTTTTCCGCAAGGCGTCGGCCTGCGTGGGATAGGGATGAATCGTCCTTCCGATCGCCCGTAGCCCTAACCCCCCCACCATCGCCAGCGTGATCTCGGAGATCATCTCCCCGGCGTGGGCCGCGACGACCGTCCCCCCCAGAATCCGGTCCCGCCGCCCGGCCACGTGGACCTTGACGAAGCCCTCGGTCTCTCCGTCCAGGATCGCCCGATCGACCTCCTCAAGCGGCGTCGTGAACGTCCGGGCCCGCGGGTCGCGCGCCGCCGCCTCGGCCTCGTTCAGCCCGACGTGGGCGACCTCCGGGCTTGTGTAAGTGCACCACGGGATGACGAGCGCCGAAGCTCGCGCGCGACCCGGAAAAAGCGCGTTCCGAATCACGATCCGCGCCAGCCGATCGGCGACGTGAGTGAACTTGAACGCCGAGGCGACGTCCCCGGCGGCGTAGATGTTCGGGTTGGTCGTCTTGAGCCCGTCGTCCACCTGGACGCCGCGCCGCTCGTCATAGGCCACCCCGGCGGCCTCCAGGTTCAACCCCTGCACGTTCGGAGCCCGCCCGGCCCCCACCAGGATCGCATCGACGGGCACCCGAATCTCCTCCCCCCCCGGCGTCTCCAGAGCGATCGTGCGATCCCCCCCCTCCCGCGCCACCCCCTTCACCTTGACCCCCAATCGGAGCCGGACCCCATCGCGGGTCAGCGCCCGCGCGACGACCGACGCCGCCTCAGCGTCCTCGCGAGCGAGCACCCGCGGGGCCATATCCATCAGCTCGGCCGTCGCACCGAACCGGGCGAACGTCTGCGCCATCTCGCAACCGATCGGGCCCGCCCCCAGGAACGCCATCCGGGCCGGAAGCTCCGTCAGCGTGAAGAGCGTTTCATTGGTGAGGAAGCCCGCCTCGGCCAGGCCGGGGATCGGCGGGACGGCCGCCCGAGCCCCGGTGGCGATCGCGGCTTTGGCGAACCTCAGCCGATCCCCCCCGACCTCGATCGTCCCGCCGTCGACGAATCGGGCCTCGCCGAGGAAGACGTCGATCCCCAGGCGGCGCAGCCGGTGAACCGAATCTCCCCGGCTGATCTCCGCCCGCAACCGCCGCATCCGTTCCATCACGGCCGGGAAATCCACCGCCGGAGCCCCCCCCGGCCGCACGCCCATCTCCCCGGCGGCTCGGACCTCGGCGGCGGCTCGCGCCGCCCGGATGAGCGCCTTTGACGGGACGCAGCCGTAATTGAGGCAATCCCCCCCGAAAAGGTAGCGATCCACGATCGCCACGCGCGCCCCGAGCCCCGCCGCCCCGACGGCCGTGACCAACCCCGCCGTCCCGGCCCCGATGACCACCAGGTTATAGCGATCGGCGGGGCGGGGGTTCGCCCAATCCGGCGGATGCACGTTCGCCAGCAGGCGTTCGTTGTGAACGTCAAGCGGCTCCAGCCGAACGGCGCCGCTCATGCGGGCTGCTCCTCAAAGGTTATAACAAAGAACCCCCAAGACACAAAAACACAAAGAACGGATCATGTTACTATTAGCGGATAATATACCGGTTTCTATCTCCATGTCTTTGTGTCTCGGTGGTAATAATTCCCCGGCCTTAATCCCTGTCGCCCAAATCAGGGGCGGCCCGCGCGATCGCTCGCGTCGCCACGCGCGTCGCCAGCACCGTCACCGCCGCCGTGGCCGCCAGACCCACAAAAAAAGCCGCCTGCCGCAGCGGACCCGCCCCGACCCGGCCGGCCAGAATGTCGGCGATCCCCCGCACGGTGGACCCCACATACACATAGAGAATCGTCCCCGGCAGCATCCCCAGCCACGAGGCGAGCACGTACGGCCCGAGCCGAACGCGCGTCAACCCGAAGACGAAATTGGAAACATTGAACGGGAAGGCCGGCGACAGCCGGGCCAGCAACACGATCTTGAACCCCGCCTCCCCCACGGCCCGATCGATCGCCCGGAACCGCGGCCGACGCGCCACCCGCGCCTCGATCCAGCCTCGCGCGAGCGTCCGCCCCAGCAGGAACGCCAGCGTCGCCCCGATCGTGCTCCCCGCCGAAACCGTCGCCGTCCCCAGCGGCACGCCGAACAAAAACCCCGCCCCCAGCGTCAACACCCAACCCGGCAACAACAAGACCGTGGCCAGAATATAGACCGCCCCCAGGATCACCGGGCCCCACGTCCCCTGGGCGCCGACCCATTCCAGAAACCGTCCCAGATACTCCTTTACCGGCAGAACGAGCAGCGCCGTCACGACCGCCCCCGCCAGAACAGCCCCCAGGGCTAGCCTGAACCCGAGGCGGCGCGCGCGATGTGGCGGCGGAGGAGCCGATTCAGGGGCAGGGCTGACGGGCAAGGCGAGGTTTCCCCGGCGGGGGCCGCGCCGGCACTCGGGCGCCGCCCCTCAAGCTTCTCAACGTTCCGCCGGTCCCGGCGGTTCCCGGAACTCACCCTACGGAGGTTCCCCCGCTTGGGCAAGCCCGTCTCAGGCCCCGGGGTTGCCAAACCCATGAAGTCCGGCGCATGATGCACGCCGGCATGGCCGCTTTGTCGCTCAGGGACCCGGCGCGGCCCGCGGCCGCCCTCCGGCGGCCCGGTCGCGCCCCGATTCGCGGCCCCGCGCCGCCTCGGCGGGGTCCCTTAAGAGCCATCGGCGGTTTCTTCGGGGCGTTGGCCCGCCTGGTGCTGGCCACGTCGCTCTTCTTCGGGGCCCTTGCCGCCGGCAGTTATTTTCTGGTCGGCTATTTAATCCGCGGCGAAGAGATCGAAACCCCCGATCTGATGGGGCGCCCCGTGGCCGACGCGCTCCAGATTCTCAAACGCCACGGCCTAAGCCTGGAGCTGGAACGCGAAGAGCCGAGCGATCTGCTCGCCGCCGGGGAAATCCTGAGCCAGCAACCGCCGCCGGGAAAACGCATCAAGCGCCGCGCCACCGTCCGCGTCGTCCTCAGCAGCGGCATGCGGCTCGTTTCGCTGCCCGAAGAATTGATCGGCTTGCCCCGGCTCCAGGCCGGCATCCGGCTGCGCGAACTCGGCTTGGAGGTCGGCAAGGTCGCCTATCTCCCCTCGGTCGGGCGCGGTCACGAGATCGTCCTGGCGCTCGACCCCCCGGCCGGGACGGGCGTCCCGCCAGGCTCGCCGGTTAACCTTCTGGTCTCCACGGAAGGGCCCGTTCAGCCGCGTTGAAGGCGGCGGGGCCGAAGCGCAACCACCAAGCCACCAGGACACAAAGAATCCCGTGAACAGCCGCTTCGCGCCTGGTCCCGACGGCGCCTGAGCGGGGGGTATCTTTATGTCTTCGCGTCCTGGTGGTGGATGCTCTTACCCGCGCCCGGGCTTGAGCCCCCCCTGCCGGGCCAACCGCCGCCCCAGACGCTCCAGGGCGAGCGAATGATCCCACCGATCCAGCCGGACGTTGATGAGCGAGGGCTCGCGCCCGTGGCCTTCGGCCGTCGCCAGGGCCTCCTCCAGCTCCCCCTCCGTCCGCACTTCGCAGCCCCAGCCGCCGCCGAGCGTCTCGATAAAACGGTGATACCGCCAGTTGAGGATGTCGTTGTAGGGGCCCTCGTGGATAAACCGCTCGGTCGTGTAGCCCTCGTTGTTGAGAACAAAGACGATCGGGTTGAGCCCGTGGCGAAGGCTCATCGACAGCTCCTGGCCGGTCATCTGGAAAGCGCCGTCGCCGACGAAGACGATCGGGCGCAGCCCGGGCCGGGCCAACTGCGCCCCGGCGGCGGCCGGAACGGCGAACCCCATCGACGTGTAGTAGGCCGGGCTCAGGAACTCCGTCCGGCGGTGGATCGTCAGGTCGGCCGCCCCGAATAAACTATCCCCGATGTCGGCGATGACGATCGTGTCGTCCCGCAGAAACTCATCCATCCGGGCGAAGAACCGGCGGATCGTGAGCCGCCGCCCCTTCTGCGGCCGGAACCGGGCCGTCGAGGCCGGGCGCGGTCGTCGCCGGGGGCGCCGAAACCGCCCCGCCCGACCGGCCAGACCGTCAATGAACTCCTTCAGGGGCACGTGGTTGTACTGGTGGTGCCTGATCTGAATCGATTCCGAGGTGGCGTTGATCGTCCGCGCCACCGCTAACCGCGCCGTGAACACCCCCAGATTGATGTCCGTCATGAACGCCCCCAGAATCAGCAGGCAGTCCGACCCCTCGATCAGCCGCCGCACGTCCCCCCGGCCCATCGCCCCTTCGTAAACGCCCACGTAATTCGGGTGACGCTCGGAGATCACCGACTTCCCCAGAAGCGTCGCCGCCACCGGGAACCCGCTCCGCCGGACCAGCTCCAGGAGCGACTCCTGCAACCCGAACCGATGAATCTCCACCCCGGCCAGCACCGCCGGCCGCCGCGCCCGCCGCAGCATCGCCGTCGCCTCCTCGATCGCCTCGGCCAGCGCCGCCGGGTCCCTCGCCGGGCGATCAGCCACGAGCGGACCCGGCCCGGCGCACGGCTGATCCACCACGTCCCGCGGCAGCTCCAGATAGACGGGCCGCTTCTGGCGCAGGCAGGCTCGCAGCGTCTCCTCAATCTGGGTCGGGGCGGTCGCCGGGTCCTCAAGGGCCTCGGCGGCGACGGTCACCTTCTCGAAGATGAGCCGCTGGGTGTTGAAGTCCTTGACGCGATGATGCAGGAGGGGCGAGCGCGCGCGTTCGCCCAGCCCCGGCGCACCGCTCATCACGACGATCGGGGATTTTTCGGCATACGCCCCCGCCACGGCGTTCAGCGTGTTCAACCCGCCGACGCAATACGTCACGCAGATCGCCCCCAGCCCCTTGACCCGCGCGTAGGCGTCGGCCGCGAACGCCGCCCCCGCCTCCGTGCACGCCCCGACGAACTGAAGCTGCCGACTGGCGACGATCAGGTCGCAGAACCCCAGCACATAATCCCCAGGGATGCCGAAAACGTGCCTGAGGCCGCATTGCTCCAGCCGCTCGACCAGATAGCGCCCCACCGTCGTCGTCTTCATCGGCGTCGGACCTTTCGTGGATAGCGACGGGCGGAGGCCGCCGCCGGGAGAACTCCCCCCCGTGCGTCAACGGCGCGCCCCGGCTCAGGAAGACTCTTCGGCCTCGCGTCGGGGCCGGCGGTGAAAAACGAGCCCATTGATCTCGTAGAGCGTCACCGTCCAGAGCGCCCAGATCAGCACCGACCCCAGCCCCACGTCGAACCCGCTGAACTGCAGTAAAAACCGATGAAACCGGTCGATGTACATCACGGCCAGAATAAAGGCCGGCCACGGCAGGAACGTCAGCACCGGAAACGCCGCGTAGCGCACCGCCCGATACAACGCCCCGCGCTCGGGCTCGACCACGCCCGGCTCGGCCGCCCGCCCCCCCACGTAAGCCTGCTGAATCGCCTCGCGCAGCTCGCTGGCCGCCGCCGCGTAGGCCTTGACCTCCAGGCCGATCTGCGCTCGAACGGCCTCGACGACCATCACGTCCGACGGGTCCTCCATCGCCACGGCGATCGCCCGGGCCCCCTCGCGCCGGATGGGTAAAATATGATGCTTCTGAGCAAAAATCTGCGGGATGAGCCGCGTCAGCGTCGGGTCCAGCTTCACCCCCTTGAGCAAAACCACGTCGAAGCCGAAAGCCTTTTGCAGGACCGCCAGCCGCGTGGCCTCGCTGATATAGCCCAGATCCACCAGCACGCGCCCGAGCGAGATCGCCGTCTCCTTCTGGCGCTCCTGGGCCGAGGTCAACTGGGCGGACGTGATAATCCCCTCTCGGACCAGGTACTCCCCCAGCGAGAGCGACGATCCGGCCACAGCCATGTCGTCCCGAAGTGCCCCTTAATTGGCTAAGTTTCCATTTATGAAGCCCCCGCGCACCCTGTCAAGCGAAAAGCCCCCGCCGCGGCTAGGGCCCGGGGGGGCCGCCCTCGGCCGTCAATCGCCGCCCCAGGGCCGTCCCCACCCGGTCGGCGTTGGCCATCATGGTGAAGGTGAGCCCCTTGGCCGGAAGCGCCGCGAACAGGGAGCCATCGGCCAGGTAAACCCCGGCCGTCCCGAAAAGCCGACCCCGCGCGTCGCACGTCAACTCCCCGGAGGGCTCCGTCATCGGAAACGTCCCGGCATAGTGAATGCTCCCCCCGGGGCCCGGATCGATGCGCCGGAGCGGCCAGCACCCGAGCCGTCGGAGAAAACCCACGAGGCGGCGTTCGACGCGTCGCCGGCGGTCCAATTCCTCCGCCGTGGGCTCATAGACGACTTCGAGAACGTCCTCGCCGCCCGGCGCGGCCCGCAGCGCCAGACGCTTGCCCGGGCCGGGTAGATCGGGGTGGTGCACCCCCCAGATGCCGAAAAGGGGCGTGAGGTCCCGCATGAGCGGCAAAGCCTCTCGCAACGGCAGGGGGGCCTCTTTGAGCAATTTGAACATCAGCAGCGAACGATAAGAATAATACTGCGCCACGACGGGCGCCCCTTCGGCCCCCGGCGGGCGATAGATGGCCGTCAGTTGCGTCAGACTGTGTCGCCGGTCCCGCCCCGGCCGCCCGATCATCCCCAGATTGAGGGCCGGGAGATAGACGTAGGGATTGCTCACCACGGGCACAGGCGCCTCGTATCGGCCGAGCGAACGCAGAACGATCCGGGCCGTCGCGAGCGTTCCGGCCGCCAGGATGAGCGCACGGGCCGAGCGCGTCTCGATCGCCCCATCGCCGGCGTGGCGCGTCTGGAGCCGGACCCCCGCCCCCGCCCGCTCCTCGAACCGCAGCGCCAGACGCCGAGGCAGATAACAGAAGTTCGGATGGGCGCGCAGCGCCTGGACCTCCCATTGCGGCCGCCAGACGCTGCGGCCCGCGTCGCTCCAGAAATCCATGTCATGATAGCGTTGGGCCTCGCGCCCCCGATGCGGACGGGTCAGGATGGCGGCGCGCGGGCGGCCGAGATAGAACCCGCGGCCGTTGAGGCGATCCCGCCGCCCGGCGTATCGGGTCAGAATCGCCTCGGCGGCGGCGTCGATCTCCAGAGCCGGTTGCATCCGCGGCGGGTTCCAGATGAACGGCAGGAGATCATCGTCGCCGTCGCCCGAGACGCCGATCCGCTCGGCCACGCGCGCGTAATGCGGCTCCAGATCGGCCCGCCCGATCGGCAGGCCCCGCAAATCCTCGTCCCCAAACGGAGCGACGCCGGCCCCCCAGGCGGCGGCCAATCCCCCCAGGGCCAGGCTCTCGGTCGGTTCAAAGGTCGCCGACCGCAGCGGGAGCAGGCGATCCACGTCAGCCGTCACGTGACGCCGCGGCGGCGTAAGCTGCGCCCCCACGCGCACTCGGCCCAACGGCACCCCCTCAAAATCCCGCCCGAGAAAATAGACGTGCTGCCGCCAATCGGTCCGACGCAGGCGGCTGAACGGCTCATCCGGGATCAGCGGGGCGTAAGTCTCATCCACGTTGCCATAATCCACCATCACGACCTGGAGCCCGGCCTCGACGAGCGGCCAGGCCGCGTGGACGGCGCTCGCCCCGGAGCCGACGATCAGAACGTCCGTCATGCCGCCCCCCGGCGCGCCCAGGCCAGCACGACCGGCCCGAGGGCGCACTTCACGGCCGAGCCGCAACCCGCCCGCGCCAGTCGCCACGCCAACCGCCCCAACCCGATCGACGCCGGAGGCAGGAACAGATCGGCGAACCGGGGCGACGCCTCCAGGATCGCGCTCATCACGAGAAGCCGCCGGCGGAGATCGTGCTCCGGCTCCCGCCAGGCCAGCACGGCGTCAATGGGCCCGAGCGCCCAGGCGTGACGCGAGACGAAGCTCAGGACGGCGGCCGCTTCGGCCTCCGGCGGCGTGGGGAACAGGCGGGCGCAGGCGGCCTGATACCGCCCGATCATCTCCGGCGGCGGATCCCGCCGGAGCAGGTAACGGCTGAAAAGGCGGGCCTCGCGGGCGAGGCGCCGGCCCCGCGGGTCAGACGCCTGAGTCATCAAAGCGTGAGGGGACCCCGGAAGGCGAAGGCGCGACGGGAATGAAAGTTCTCACCCCCAAGACGCCAAGGCACCCAGAAGAGGCCGCAAGGGTCGTGTCGGGCTTCGCGCCTTCGAATCCCGGCGGTGAATCCTTCGCCTCCACGGTCAGCCGCGGGTGATCGTTTCGTCGAGGTTCAGGAGGATCGAAGCGATCGAAGTCCATGCGGCCAGCTCGGCCGGATCGAGCGAACCGTCCGCCGGGGATTCTCCAACGCCGATCAACCGCGCCGCCGCTTCCCGGTCGGTCTCAAAGTGCGCTCGTTCGGCCGCGAGCGTCTCCAGCAGCACGCCGCGCTCGTCCGACGTCGGCGGCCGCGCCGTGGCCAGCGCGAATCCGAAGGCCAGGCGCGTCTCGGCCGAGGCCTCAGTCGCCGGCTCACGAAGCATTCGCTGAGCGAGCGCGCGGGCGGCCTCGACAAACTGCGGGTCGTTCATGAGGGCGAGGGCCTGAAGCGGCGTGTTCGTCCGGCTGCGGCGAACGATACACGTCTCCCGATTCGGCGCGTCGAACAAGACCAGCGTCGGCGGCGGGCTCTGGCGCTTCCAGAACGTGTACATCGATCGGCGATACAAGTTCTCCCCGTGATCCTGAACGAACTTCTGCGCCGTATAGTTGGCCCCGTAAGCCACGGCCTCCCACAACCCCGCCGGCTGATACGGCCTGACGCTCGGCCCCCCGATCCGGGGGACGAGCAGCCCGCTGACGGCCAGGGCGTTGTCCCGGATCATCTCGGCGTCCATCCGGAAGCGCGGCCCCTGGGCCAGGAGCCTGTTCTCCGGATCGCGCTGGGCCGCGTCCGGCCGATGGCGCGAACTCTGACGATACGTCGCCGACGTGACGATCAGCCGCTGGAGCGCCTTCACGTCCCAACCCGAGGCCACGAACTCCGTCGCCAACCAGTCCAGCAGGTCCGGATGCGTCGGCCATTCCCCCTGGATCCCGAAATCCTCGGCCGTCTTGACCAGCCCGACGCCGAAATAATGCTGCCAAAAGCGATTGACGATCACGCGCGCCGTCAGCGGATGCTCCGGCGAGACGAGCCACCGGGCCAGCCCGAGCCGATCCACCGGCGCCCCCGGCGGCAGCCGCGGCAGAAACGCCGGCACGGCGGCCTCCACGCGCTCGCCCGGCTGGTCATACTGGCCGCGGACCAGAACGTGCGTCTCCCGCGGGGCGGCCATCTCGCGCATGATCATCGCCGTCGGGAGCGACGCCTCCAAGGCCGCCGCGCGGGCCTCGGCCGCCGTCAGCGCCTCGCGCTCGGCCCGCCACGCCGGCGAGTGCTCCCCACGGAAGTGCTCCCGAAGCCGCCGCCGCTCGGCCTCGGAACGCCCCTGGGCGGCCTTGAGCAGGAGGCGCTCAACGTCGAGCGGCAGCTCCCCGAGCTGTTCGGCCGTCTTCTTGAAGTGAAACTGATAGGCTGCCCCGTAATTGACGACCTTCATCAGCAGCCGATTTTCCCCCTCCAGCAGGTCCAGCGTCAGGACGTCCTCCCCCTCCTTCAACGGCCGAGGCACGTTCTTGTCGAGAATCACCCGCCCGTTGAGCCAGACCTTGACGCCGTCATTGGTCCCGAGCGCCACCCCGAGCCGCCGCGGGCCCGCCGCCTTGATCGTCCGCAAAAGATAAGTGGCCGCGATCTCACCCGGCAGGTCATGAACGCGCCCATCAACCAGATCGGCCCTCGGCACCCACTTCAGCCGCCCGTCCTCATCGGTCGCCTCCAACCGGATCGGTCCGGTCTCCGGCCGATAAGCCGTCGTATAGGCCGTCGGCCCGTCGGCCGCCGGATAAGGCCCATTGAGGCGCCAGGGCCCCCATGTCGTCGGCTGGAGCGCCGGGTCCGCGGTCGCCGCCAGCCGGAACCGCCCTAGGCCGTGCCCGACGGCCTTGCTCTCGTGCCTCAGCCGGA
The DNA here is from genome assembly GCA_964463045.1 of uncultured Candidatus Sumerlaeota bacterium. Classification (GTDB taxonomy): domain Bacteria; phylum Sumerlaeota; class Sumerlaeia; order MVZB01; family JAJFLK01; genus CAYXAU01. Next base: position 46,805 of record CAYXAU010000010.1, read on the forward strand.
CGCGCAGCACCGAGCCCCCCGGCTGCCCGAACGGACGTTCGGCCACGAAAACCGCCGTCCCCTCTTCGCCTTTCCGCGTCGGGTCGGGGGCCCATCCGGTCTCGGGCCGGCCGTCGATGGCGAGCGCGACGTCGAAGTTCTGTCGGGCGCCGTCGGCTTCGGCGGCGACGAACCGAACCCGCTCGAACTGATCCGCCGCCCCCGCCGGCGCCGCCTCCACCTCGAACTCGCTCAGCACGAACTGAGCGTTCTCGGCGCGGCCCGGCCCCCCCTCCGGCAGGGACGAATCCCCGAGCGTCGTCAGGCGGATCGCCCTCAGGTCCTCGGCGTCGGTCCGGAACGTCAGTTCATAGACGTCGCTGTCGGGATTCTCGCCGCCCGCCAGGACGGCACCGTCCGGCTCGACCGTCAGCGTCGCCCCACCCGACGACGTGGCGCTCGCGGGCGCGAGCGTTTGCCAGCGCCGGGTCAGCCTCGACGACGCTTCCCGCTCCCAAGCGCCTTGCAGGACGTCGGTCCAAGGGAGCGGCGCTTCCAGCCGCTCCCGCAGGGCCGTGACTTCGCGCTTAAGCTCCCCGCGCGCGCGGGCCTGCTCCGGCGTCGGCGCCGACATGCGGGGGGCCGCGTTTCCCTCGCGCCCGTCGAGCCCCTCCTCGGCGATCGTATTGAAAAACGCGTAAAGCCCGTAGAACTCCCGCTGGCTGATCGGGTCGTACTTGTGATCGTGGCACTGTGCGCAACCGATCGTGAGCCCCATCCAGACCGTCGCCGTCGTCGTCAGCCGATCGACGACGTACTGAACCTGATACTCTTCCGGAATCGCCCCCCCTTCGAAATTGATCATGTGGTTGCGATTGAAACCGGTGGCGATGAGCTGGGCCTCGGTCGGCTCGGGCAGCAGGTCGCCGGCCAGTTGCTCGATCGTGAACCGGTCGAAGGGAAGATTGGCGTTCATGGCCTCGATCGTCCAATCCCGCCAGCGCCACATCGTCCGTTCGTTGTCGATGTGATAGCCGTTGGTGTCGGCGTACCGCGCCGAGTCCAACCACAGACGCGCCATCTGCTCCCCGTAATGCGGCGAGGCCAAGAGGCGCTCCACCTGACGCTCATAAGCCTCCGGGCTCTCGTCGTCGAGGAAGGCCTCGATCTCGGGGATCGTCGGCGGCAGGCCGGTCAGATCGAGCGTCGCGCGCCGGATCAACGTCCGCCCGTCGGCTTCGGGCGAAGGCTCCAGACCCTCGCGCTCCAGCCGAGCCAGAATGAACAAGTCGATCGGGTTCCGAGCCCAGTCGGCCCGGCGCGGCGCGGGCAGCCTCGGCCGCCGGGGCGCGACGAAGCTCCAATGCGGCTCGTAGCCCGCCCCGGCGTCGATCCATTGACCCAGACGTTCGATTTGCTCCCCCGTCAGGCGCTTGCCCGTCGAGGCCGGCGGCATCCGATCGGCGGGGTCCTCGGCCGTGATGCGCCGCCACAGCTCGCTCCGGGCGCGGTCGCCGCGGACGATCGGCGTCCGGCCCGATTCCAGCCGCTCAAACACCCGGACACCGTCGTCCAGCCGCAATCCCGCCTTGCGTTGATTGGCGTCGGGGCCATGGCAGGCGAAACAATTCTCCGCCAGGATCGGCCGGATCTGTCGGCTAAAAGCAGTCGGCTCGGCCGGCG